>NZ_CP136702.1:0-160278 GCF_032924845.1 Tritonibacter scottomollicae | reverse complement strand
AAGTTAGGAGCCCATTCATGACCACGAAGGACATCGTACTGATCGCCCTGTTCGCTGCGCTGACAGCCGCGCTTGGTGTCATACCTCAAATCACCCTACCGATGGGCGTGCCGATCACCGCCCAATCCATGGGGGTGATGCTGGCAGGTGCCTTCTTGGGGGCCAAGCGGGGCGGTCTGGCAATCATTCTGTTTCTCGCGCTCCTGGCAGTCGGATTGCCACTTCTGGCCGGCGGTCGTGGCGGACTAGGCGTCTTTTTCGGAGCCTCCGGCGGGTTTCTCATCGGCTTTCCGGTCGGGGCCTTTGTGATTGGCTATTTGTTCGACAAATATGCAGGTCGCCCACCGCTCTTCCCGTCGATAGTGTTCATGCTCCTGGGCGGCGTTGGCGTCGTGTACTTGTTTGGGGTGCCTTGGTTGGCTGTCATCGCCGAACTCTCGATCTGGCAGGCGCTTGCCGCATCCGCGGCCTTCCTGCCGGGCGATGTCACCAAAGCCGTGCTTGCCAGCCTGATCCTGCGCGAGGTGCGCAAGGCCATTCCAAATCTGTAGTGGTGCCAAAGCGCGCTCGCATCGCGCAGGCATAGCTTTAACATAATTCATATTACGAGATATACGTCGGGCAGGGGGTGAAGATCCCCTGCTTGGACGTGCATCCGGACACAAAACTAAAATTATACTTGATCTCCCATGTTTGCTGCACGATTGTGCAACAAACAGCAGGGCATGATATGTCAGACAGTAAACCGAAATTTCGCCGGGAAAGCCCCGAACATCGTCGCGAGCAGCTGATCGAGGCGACCTTGCGGGTCATTGCCCGTAAAGGCGTTTCTGCGGCGACCGTTCGCGAAATCTCGGCCGAAGCTGGCGTTGCCTTCAGCCTGATCCGTCATCACTTCCGTACCAAAGAAGATCTGATGTACGCGGCGTATTCCTACCATATGCGCAAAATGGCGCATTTGTCTCTTTCGTCGGCGACTGATGTGTCGCGTCCGATTGCAGACCGTGTGCGCCAATGTGTCCGCGACACACTTTCAGCGCCCGTTGCAAGCGGTGAAGGGTTGCAGATTTGGGCGGGCTTTATCCAGATGGTCCCGCATGACGCGCGCATGAAGCAAATTCACATCGACACCTATCTCGGGTTCCGTGATGCGCTGGAACCTCTGATCACCGAGGCCCTGCGAGCACAAGGCGCGCCTGCAGACCCCAAAACCGTGGAAGAAAAGGCCATCGCCTGCAACGCGGTCCTCGACGGTCTCTGGCTTGAAGGGTCGATGCTGCCTGAGATGCTGCCCGCGCACCGGCTGACCGACGTCGCCGAAGCGACACTTTTTGCAATTCTTGGTCTCTCTCCAACAGACTGAACCAAGCACCAGTACGACAAGGAAGAACTCATGCAAACGATCGGCCAGGCCTTGGCACAGAACCTTGTGGATCGCGGTGTCGACGTTGTGTTTGGCATTCCCGGCGTCCATACGATCGAGCTTTACCGCGGGATCGAGGGCGCCGACATCCGGCACATCACCCCCCGCCACGAACAGGGCGCAGGGTTCATGGCGGACGGATACGCGCGCATTTCGGGCAAGCCCGGCGTGGTTTTTGTCATTACCGGGCCCGGGCTCGTCAATACGCTGACCCCAATGGCTCAGGCGAGGGCCGACAGTATTCCGATGGTCGTAGTGACCGGCGTCAACCGGCGCGATAGCCTTGGCAAGGGGCTGGGGCTGCTGCATGAACTGCCTGACCAGCTGAAGCTCTCCCAAACTGTTGCAAAACATGCCGAACAGGTTTGCGCCGCCGCCGACCTCGAAGGCGCGCTGGATCGTACATTCGATGCACTGAGCGGGCGCCCTGCCCCGGTCCATATCGAGGTTCCAACCGATGTCATGGACCTTGAAGGGCCAGATGCGCTCAAAATCTCTGCTCCCACGACAGCCGCTGTGCCTGACCTCTCCGCCATCGTGCAACGGCTTGCGCAAAGCGAACGCCCTGTGATCCTCGCTGGCGGGGGCTGCCGTACCGCGGACGCAGCCCTGGCCGAACTTGCCGAGAAGCTCGACGCCCCGGTCATCCAGACCGTGAACGCGCGCGGCTTGATGCACGGTCATGCGCTTACGGTGGCGGCAAGCCCCTCGTTGCAAACCGTCCGCAACCTGATCGAGGAGGCCGACTGCGTGCTGGCATTTGGAACCGAGCTCGGCCCGACGGACTACGATATGTATGCCACCGGGACCTATCCCGACATGGCGTCCCTGCTCCGCATCGACATCTGCGCAGAACAGCTCGCCCGTCATCCGGCAGAGGCTACTACGGTGGGCGATGTGGGCCCTTGTTTGACGCAGCTTGCCAGCGCAATTCCAGCGCGCGTGCCCGGCGACGGCGCGGAGCGTGCCCACAAAACCCGTGCCGCAGCTTTGGCCGAAGTCGAGGCCCTTGCGCCAAGCTACGGTGCGCTTATTGGCCAAGTGGAGACACTCCGAGACGCCCTGCCCGGCTCCATTATGGTGGGGGATTCAACCCAAGCAATATATGCTGCCAATCTGGCCTATGATCATGATCGCCCTGGCGGTTGGTTCAATGGCGCCACCGGATTTGGCGCGCTGGGATACGCGATTCCCGCAGCCATCGGTGCGGCCCTGGCGGATCCCACTGCTCCAATCGTGGCGATGATGGGAGATGGTGGCGCGCAATTCACCCTTCCGGAACTTGGCGTGGCAAGCGATGAGAACCTGCCGATCCTCTTTGTTGTCTGGAACAACAATGCCTTTCTCGAGATCGCAAATGCTATGGAAGGTGCAGGCATCACCGCCACAGGTTGCCATCCGGGCGCACCGGACTTTGAGGCCGTCGCTGCGTCTTATCGCCTTGGTTTCAAGCGCACATCTCCAGACGACTTGCGTGATGCACTGACGCAGATCCTGCCGCTTGACGGCCCTCTGCTTCTGGAAATCGACATGCAGGGCCACTCTTCGCCAACCGATTGAGAACGTCTGCGGCGACCGCCTCGCGCCCAATGCGGCTTTCGCGCTCGGCTGTGAGCTGGCTGTTTCCCGCGTCATAAATCCCGTCGCGCCCAGCCCCTAGGCGCGACGGGGGATTCTTTTGACCGTCAGCAGGCTCAAATTTCGACAGAAACCTTGCCGATCGGGTTGGAGCAGCACGCCAAAATATAGCCGGCCTCGATGTCGTCATCCGAAATGCCGCCATTGTGGACCATGTGCACATCGCCAGCGGTTTTCTTCACTTTGCAGGTGCCGCAGACCCCGAATGTGCAGCCGGACGGAATGTTCAGCCCGTTGGCCCGTGCCGCAGCCAGAACCGTGTCCGTTTCCGCAACTTTGGCGGTCACCCCGGATGTTGCGAAGGTGATTTCTGCCGAGGTCTCGTCATCGAGAACAACATCATCGAGATCAGGCTGTTCGGCTTCATTCGCAACCGGCGCGTGGAAACTCTCCTGATGGTAGTTGTCCATATCGAAACCGAGACCGGCCAACGCATCCCGCACCGCCTGCATGAAAGGCTCCGGCCCGCAGCAATAGACCTCGCGCTCAAGATAATCCGGGGCCATCAGGCCCAGCATCAGCTGATTGAACACACCCTGATATCCGGTCCAGGGCCGATAGAGGTCCGGCTCTTCAACAACAAACTTCAGGTCCAGCTTTTCTGAGCGGCTCGCCATCTGCTCCAGTCGCTGACGGAATATGATCTCCGACGGGCGTTTGGCACAGTTCACAAACACGATGTCCAGATTATCGCCGTCATCCCACATATTGGTGGTCATCGACATCATCGGGGTGATGCCGGAGCCCGCAGAAATAAAGAGGAATTTCTTTGCTGAACTGTTTGCATTCGTAAACAGACCAGCGGGTCCGATCGCCTTGATCCGGCTGCCGGGGCGCAGGTTGTCGAGCATCCAGCGGGTGCCGATACTGTCCGCCTGGGCCTTGGCTGTGATCGTCACGTTGCGTGGCCGCGACGGCGACGAGGAGATTGTATATGTCCGGTGCAACGGACCACCCGGAACCGGGATTTCCAACGTCATGAACTGACCGGGATCAAAGTCGAACAACGCCCCGGATGGCGCCTTGAAGGTGAATGAGGCGGTGTTCTCCATCTCTGGAATGATGGAGACGCATTCCAGCATCTCAGTATCTTTCCAGATTGTGCGTTCACTGATTTTCGGCATGTTCTGTTACTCCGCCGCCAAGGTCTGAGGGGCGCAATTGCGCTTGAGGGTATCGAGGTACCACTGCACGAACTGCAGCACGCCGCTTTCCTGAACCTGGGAATAGGGACCGGGCTCGTAGGCAGGTGAATTGATGCCCATCTGATTGTACTCGACCACTTCGCGGTCTTCGTCGTTGGTTGCGATCCAGACCTCGGTCAGTCGGTTGAGGTCATAGTCCACCCCTTCAACAGCATCCTTATGGACCAGCCATTTGGTGGTGACTTCGGTTTCGGTCGCACTGATCGGAGTGACCCGGAACACAATGGAATGGTCCGACAGGAAGTGGTTCCAGGTGGTCGGGTAGTGGAACTTCAACAGCGATCCGGCATCGGCGAACGGCGCCCGCCCCAACCAGCGGCGCACTGCGGTCTTACCATCGAGCGTATAGCTCTCGGCGCCCTCTTTCAGCGGCATACGGGCCACGCGGAACTGACCATCAGCGTTCAGATAGAATTCCGCCGGCATCCCTGCCTGCTCGCAACGGTTGAAATGCGCCTGCAGAGTTGCGGGCGTTTCGCCGCCTTCGATACCGGTGATCGATGGATCATCCGGGAATGTCCGGCATAGCGACGGGTGGTTGCCGCCACAGTGATAACACTCACGGTTGTTTTCCCAGACCAGTTTCCAGTTGCCCTGCTCGATGATCGAGCTCTCATAGGCAACCTTGGCATTCGACAGGTCGTGCACCTCCAGGTAGGGGCGTGTGATCTCTGCAAAATGCTCAAAGTCCGGCGCCTCATCCGCAAGGCAAATGTAGACGAGCCCGGCAAGTTCACGACAGTGCACTGTCTTCAAACCGTGTTTGCTGGCATCAAAATCCGGTCCCATGTCTCGGGCCCACAGCAGGCGGCCATCCAGCTCATAGGTCCACTGGTGATAGGGACAGACCAGCTTTGGGTTGTTGCCCTTCTTCGCCTTGCAGATCACCGATCCCCGGTGACGGCAGGAGTTGTGAAACGCACGGATTACGTCGTCGGACCCGCGCACGATGATCACGTTGTACGTGCCAATCTGCTGCGTGACGTAGCTGCCTGATTTTTCCAGCTCGCAGGCAGGAATGGCAAACAGCCACTCCTTGTAGAAAATCTCCTGCAGATCGGTCTGGAACACATCAGCATTGTTGTAAAATGCCTGCGCCAGCCCGTGTCCCGGCTGGTGGTTTGCGATCAGCGCATTGATATTGCTGTTCATTTCCTGACTCCCCTGCCGCCTGCGTCCGACATGTGCGGCGCGACTGCGGTTGGTTGGTTGTTCGGACGGCACAGGGAACCCGTTAGGCCGCGGCGGAGGAAGCCGCGCCCTGCAAGATGCCCAAACCGCCGCCCGCGGTTGACGATATCTGTTGAGGCTGGTTTCCGGGCTCAGGAACTGACCAATTGGTCGGAGCGCAACGCCTTCCCGGGGTCCTCCACCCAGTGGCTGATGTCGCGCGCGCGGGTTCCATGACCGTTGCGGGGGCAGCGCCGGAGTTTCACCGGCTTCCCAAATTCTCCACACGGATCGCTCCGCGCAGCACCTCTTGAGACTGAGTTGTACCGAGATTCGAAAAACCAGATCCGCGAATTGCGACATTGTTTATTGAGTTCGAGACAAGCGCGACGCCCGCGCCACAATTCTTGCTCGGCGTCGTCCACACCGCCCCCCAAGACAGACATGACCGCAACGGAGCGCTCAATACGCGCCGATGCATTCGGCGTGGCGAACACGGGGGTCGCACAGGGATCTTCGATGGTCCTGACCGCATGCCGCAGATGGTAAGGGCGCGCCGCGTATCCATGCCGCACACGATGTCGGTGTTCAGAACATCGAGACGTGCTTTTGTCCGTTTTACCATCATCAAGTGGGCGCAAACGCTCCAATAAAAGCAACATATGCGATGGTTTGGCGAATTAAATGGTACGGCTTTCCGCATTCAAGCAGGAGTTCATTAATTCAATTCGACAAGTCTTTCTTTTGAAAACACGTTATCTTTGGGGATAACATTCAGGTGCGGTGCAAGGAGCAGTACGGCTTCAACCGCAACTTGTTGTTAGTAAAAGGTCAAAACATGTCAAAAATGAACGTACAAGACTACGCACTGATGTCGGGAGCGAAACCGGTTCTCCTGAACGTCCTGTCCATTGATGATGACGAAATTGATCGTATGCGACTGCTGAAGATCTGTCGCAAAGCCGGGCTCATGGTAGATTTTACCGAAGCTGCAAACCTGGCTGAAATGCGTGAATGCCTCGATGTGGACGCGTTCGATCTGGTCTTCATCGACCACGATCTGGGCATGGATACAGGCCTCGACGCGCTTGGCATCCTGCTGTCGCATGAAGATCAGGTCGGCGCGGTTCCGATCATGCTCACGTCCTCGGTCGACTACCATGTTGCAGTCGAAGCCATGCGTCGGGGGTGTGCCGACTATATCGTCAAGGACGAACTCACGGTTGATGCGCTGATAAAATCGGTGACATCGGCCATCGAACGACGTGCGCTTTACGGGGCGCTCACGGATGCGCGCGCGTCAGAGTCAGAGCTAAAGTCGATTTTTGAACGTTTCATGGTGAGCTGCGGGCCAGAAATGCGCGAGCTACTGCGCAGAAGCATGATGGGCGTGCGAGCGGTCAAGATGCAGGCGCGCAGCGATGATGCTATCGACCCGACGCTGCTCTCGAACCTGTCGATGTTTGAACGCGGTGCAAAGGATCTGGTAGCCTTTATGGACGATCTTGAAAGCGTCGTGGGTGAGGGTCGTCGCCTTACGGTCACCGAGTTGCGAAAACGCCTTCAGTAGGGGTACCCGCCCCGGCATACACATGAGTTAGGCGCAGCGGTTTTACTGTAGCGCAGGTTTGAATTCCTTATCCGGAGAGGTGACTATCGTGTCGCCAAGGTGGATCTCTATAAAGCTAAAAGTCGCGCTGGTAGTATGCCTTGTTTCTGGAGCGTCTTTCAGTGTCTTCTTCGCCATCAATTATCAAGACACCATTCAACGTATTCACGCTCACGCAGAAGAGCTGATACAGCGCAATCACGAAACACACACGCGCTACATCGTTGATACGCTGACAAAAATGCGCCAGGATTCGGAGATGATCGTTGGCTTCCCGCCAATTTCCGGGATCATCCGGACCCGCGAAGCGATCGACAACCGCGATCCGCTGGATGGGTCAACACTCGCCGATTGGCGCGCTCGGCTTGAAACGCTTTTCATCAGCATCATCGGCAATCGCAGTGGCTACAGTCAGATTCGGCTGATCCTGGCAGAAAACAACTGGTCTGAATTCGCCCGCGTAGATCAAGACAATGGAGATGTCCAAGTCGTTCCTCAAGACGACCTTCAGTCCAAGGGCGAAGAACCATATATTAAAGCTCTACAGGCCGATCCCACTTCAGACATTCTGTTTTCGAACGTTACCCGCAACCGGGAGCACCAAAGGGTATCAGGACCTCCGATGCTGCGGTCGATGAAACGCGTTGTTGACGAACACGGAAACCTGCTCGGGGCGATCGTGGTAAACGCAGATATTGCGAGTCTGCTTACTGTCCCTTCCAGCTCCGAAGACTTGGGACAAACCTTTTATTCAGTTGAAAATTCTGAAATCGCGGGCATTCCTGTCGCTGATGGCGACAGAAACTTCTACGCCAATATCGAAGACAAACCAGACACGATAAGTTTAGAGCAACTTGCCAGTTTTCCAGAACGTAGATTGGTTCACTTTAAAGATCAAATTGGCGTGTACATCAGCCGGGTCGACACCGGAAATGAAATGGTCCCGTTTACGTTCAGAATCGCAACCACGGTCGACCTGCATGACTTGTACTCTGCGGCACGGGATGAGCTTTGGCGGAACGTCGGCAACGCGCTCTGGCTGACCATCCTTGCCTCGGGTCTCGGGTACCTCTTCTCTGCAAAATTGCTCCGCCCCCTGCAAGTATTGCTGTCTGAGATCAACGAGAGCAGCCAGACCCTTCACCCACTGAGCAACAGGTACCGCGGCAACGATGAAATCTCCGACATAGCGCAGAATTTCACACGCCTGACCAATGACTTGATCCACGAAACACAGCGCCTCGACATGGTTCTGAGCAATATCTCTGAAGGCATCCTGACCTTATCCGAGGACGGGAGCATCGAAGATGCAAACCCCGCCGCCAGCCGTATCCTCGGCAACTCTGAACCGGAATTACGCGGCGCACGCTTCTTGGAACTTTTGGGTTTTGACGCAGAGGCTACGCAAGGGTTGCTAGAAGATGCTGCATATGCGCATGCCGCCGAGGAGGCTGGAATGCGCGAACTCACGATGACTCGATCGGATGGCTCCCGTATCGTGCTCAATCTGACATTGCAGCACGCCACATATGCAGGTGAGGGGCGGTTTATTGCCATGATTAGGGATGTAACGAGACGGGCGGCCGCCACAGAACGCTCAGAGGCGTTGATCGCGGCCTTGCAGAGATCCAACGCCGAACTCGATCAATTCGCCTATGTCGCTTCGCATGACCTGAAGGCCCCACTCAGGGTTATCAGCAACGCCGTGGTTTGGCTCGAAGAAGATCTGGAACCCTATTTGACGGATGACACGCGAGAGAGCATGAACCTGCTGAAAAGTCGCACCAGCAGAATGGAACGCTTGTTGAATGACCTGCTGCAACACTCAAGGATTGGCAGAGTCGCGGAACCAGAGACCAGAATACCCGGCAAGACCATGGCGGAAGAACTTCTGCAATTGCTTGAGGTGCCTGACGGCATGAGCATTTCTTTCTCCGATGGATTTCTTGACCTGCATATGCGGAAGTTTCCCTTGGAAACGATCTTCGTCAACCTCATCGGAAACGGTATCAAGCACCATGATCGCGATGTCGGGCAAATAACTGTCAATGTGGAGCAATGCGGGGCGGGTTGGCGTTTCCGCGTCGAAGATGACGGCCCAGGTATAGAACCCGTCTACCATCAGCGAATTTTCAAGGTGTTTCAGACCTTGAAATCCAGAGATCAGCTTGAAAGCAGCGGCATGGGCCTCGCATTTGTAAAAAAGTACATCGATGTAGCCGGCGGAGATATCAAAATACTATCTGATGGCGAACGCGGTACCATCTTCGAATTCTTCTGGCCGTTCGAAAAACCTCAACAGGATCAGGCAGCGTAGCTATGCAATCCCACCACTCCGACTCCCGTGACGTTCAGATTATTCTCGTCGAAGACGATGATGGAGATGCCAAGGCCATTCGCCGAGCCTTTTCAAAAGCGCGCATCGCGAACAAGATTCAACGTTTCAGGAACGGTGAAGAGGCTCTCGCCTTCCTCAAGGGGGAAGGCGATCAGGATCCCCCCGTTCAGTTCGTTGTCTTGAGCGATATCAACATGCCCTGCATGTCCGGTTTGGAACTTCTGGAAGCGCTGAGAGAAGACCCCCGCCTCCAAAGAACCCTCTTTTTCGTTCTGACCACATCCGACGACGAGCGGGACATCACTGCCGCCTATTCCAATCACGTTGCCGGCTACATCTTAAAATCTCGCGCAGGTTATATGTTTATCGAACTCATGGCTGTGATGGATAACTTTTGGCGGATCGTAGAGCTGCCGGTGATAGAGACGCGGAGCTCACCACATGGTTGAAAAAAGCATACTTATCGTTGATGATGACGGTGGTGACCGCAAGCTGATCCGGCGACACCTCGCGGCTCTATACCCTGCCGTGACAATACTGGAAGCTGAAAATGGTGATGAGGCCCGAACTCTCGCTGACGAAGAGGTTGAGGTAATCTTTCTGGATTACCTGCTGCCAGGGGAATCCGGCCTGGATCTCATGTCGGTCTTCTTTCGGCGCTGGCCCCATTGCGCAATTTTTATAATGACAGGACAGGGCGACGAAGACATTGCCAAGAGCGCGATCCTGAGCGGTGCCGCTGACTACATAGCAAAATCGGCGATCACGCCAGGCGCCTTGCATCGAATGATCGGCAATGGTCTGCAGATTGCTCGTATGCGGTGGCGCATCGAAGAACACCAGAAGGAGCTCCAGCAGTTCTCCGACGTTCTCGTTCATGATCTGCGGGCACCAATTCGCGCCATCAAGTTCCTGAGCGATCAGATCATTGAGGATTTTGAAGCCGGAGATCTCGACGAGGTGAAACGAGAATTCGACCTCATGAAACGTTCCGTAACCAAGATGTCTGATCTGATTGAGCGTTTGGCGAGCCATATAAACCCGCACAGCGAGGGCACTCCTGAGCTAGTGTCAACTGAAAGCCTGGTCGAAGCCGCCTGTATGGCCGTCGCGCAGGATATTGCCAGTTCCGACGCCAATATCGAACTGGATTTGGAGGAACCCGAAGTTTTCTGTTTCCCGCCAGACATCTCGCAGCTTCTGCAAAACCTGATCGGCAATTCGATTAAATACCGCAGTGCCATTCCTCCTCACATCGTTGTCTCGACGCAGGCGCACGGCTCCGGCGTACAATTCTCGATCAGGGACAACGGGATGGGCGTGCCGGAGGAATATCGCACCCGGATTTTCGAGCCCTTCAAGCGTCTTCAGCGCAGCAGCGACCTTCCTGGGAGCGGTCTGGGGTTGGCAACATGTGCCAAGATCGCGAAACGCCACGACGGTGCAATATGGTGTGACCCGGATGTATCGAGAGGCACAAGAATCAATTTCACTCTCAATTTGCGTAATAATCACAGGAATGCAGTGCACGACAGGTGAATTTTGATGCACCCTCAATGTAGAGAATTGCCTTTATTCGGAACTCCACCTGCAAACGTCATTTGTCGAGCTCAATTTATATTACACACCTCGCGACAGATTTGTTGGACAAATCGTTCTGTGAGCGCACTTCCCGCTTCCCGGCGCTTTGGTTCGCAAAGATCGCGTGCGGGATTTATGCAATAGATCCTCCTAGGGGGATAAGACTTTAGGCCTTTTCATAAATAAAATGAACCCGGCTGCTTACGGTGAAAGCAACCGGGTTCTCTAATTTATCCGCCGAAGCAGATTGCGTCGAAAGAGGAACTCTTAAAGCTCAAAGAGTGCATTTCTTTCTCTCAACCGATCCCGCAGCAGCTGAAGGGTCACGTCTTGCGTAGCGAGATTGATGTCGGTGCAATCTTGAGTTCCCACTTGTTCCCTCAACGAGTCAAAGAACGTCGACAAGCCACCAAGTGTTTGAGAGATTAAATCAAAATCCTGCAACTCGCGTATTTCCGCGCTTGTCGGGGGCGTGCGGCGCTCAACAATGGTCAACACGGTATCTTCCAGCTGCTGAATCTGGCTTTGCAGCTGACGCATTTCGCGCGCCGAATTCGCATATACCGTATCTAGCGGTTTAGAAGATTTCGTGCTCATCTTACAAACGCCCCACAACCTGTTCTATAGCCTGGCGCATCGACGCAACCGTGAACGGTTTGCGGATGATGTTATTCAGACCAAGTTTTTTACCGACCTCGATAACTTCTGGAGTCGGCTTCCCCGTCACCAAAATGAAGCCGACACGTTGGGTCGCTGCATTGCCGCGGACGGCCTGCAATAGTCCCAGTCCATCCATTCCCGGCATGTTATAATCCGACAGGACAAGATGCACCGGGTTGGTCGCAAGTTTCTGGAACGCAGACTGTCCATTATTTTCAACGAGATAGTTCTTCACGCCGAGTTCATCAAGACACTGGGTAAGAATGCCTCGGCTGGTCGACATGTCGTCGACAACCATCACGCGCAGGGAGTCTTTCAAGCTCATGGTTTTTTTCCTCGTGTTCTCGTCTTGGCTAACCGTGAGTGCGTGTTTAGCCGGGGGTATTGACGTATGTGGTGATGCCGACCGTCTTCATGTATTGAGCTGCCGGGCCGGACATGCGTTCAGAGTGACCTATAAAAAGGTAGCCTCCTGGGGTGAGTGTGCGCTGGAAAGCTTGCCAGACTTTCTGTTGCGTTTGGTTGTCGAAGTAGATTGCGACATTCCGGCAGAATATTGCGTCGAACTTCCCCTTAAAGGGAAACGGCTGAATTAGGTTTAGAACGCCATAAGTCACTAGCTTTCGCAAATGCTGCGGAACCCGGCCGGTTTCTGGTTTGTTTCCCGGTTCCAGTTGCATCTTATACTGCTGCGGGATGCCTTCGAAATCCTCGAGCGGATATTGAGCTTCTTCTGCACTGCGCACCACAACAGGGTCGATATCGGTTCCGAGGATCTTGATATCGTATCGATCCGCATCCGGGCAGAGGTCGTGCAGGATTGCAGCAATCGTGTAGGGCTCCTGTCCGATCGAGCATCCCGCCGACCAAATTCGAACTCGTCCGCCTTTCTTCGCGCGCTCAATCAGAGGCGGAAGTACATCTTGGCGCAACGTCTCGAAATGATGCGGCTCACGGAAAAACTGAGTCACATTGGTGGTCAGAAGAGACAACAGCTCGCTACGTTCGTGGTCTGCATTTTGACCGTCTAAGCGCTTTAGATACTCCTTGAAGTCAGTTATGTTCTGCTTCCGAAGCTTGCGTGATAAGCGTGACGACACCAGTGGCTTTTTGCTTGGCGACATCGCCAAGCCAAAGTGTTTATACGCGAACTGAGCGACGGCCTCGAAGTCCTGATCTGACAGGACGATACCACCACCGTCAAAGGACTCTACTGGACCAGCGATACTCACGACAAACCTTGCTCCGGTGCAGAGATAACGGCGTCAAGATTGATGATACGCACCATGGTTTCATCATGGGAAATGATCCCTTGAATATACTCCATGGTATAGCGGCTCTCGACCTGAGGGGTTTCCTGGATCTCTTCAGGATTAATCGAAATAATTTCCGAAACCGACTCCGCTAGTAGCCCGACTGGCTTACCGTGAACCGCGACAACGATCACGACATTGCGTTCGCTTGCTTCGGTCTGCTGTAGGCCGAAACGGGCCGCAAGATCATAGATGGGGATCACTGCGCCGCGTAGGTTCATAACGCCAAGGACGTCCATCGGTGCGTGCGGCAGTATTGTGACCGGAGCCCACCGACGGATCTCTCGGATCTGGGTGATTTGCAGGCAGAAGGCCTGCCCTGCGACCGTGAAGCTGACAAACTCACTCTGTTGAGCGTGCTTGATCTCCTGATCGCCAATTTGTACTTCAGCTTGCGATTGCATTGCTCATTCTCCGCTCTGAATCAAAGGTGGCCGAGGAAGGGGAGGCCGCGATGATGCTTTCCGAATTCAAAATCATGGCGATTTTGCCATCTCCGAGGATTGTGGCAGCCGCAACGCCGGGGACATTGCCGCAGACGCCGTCGAGGCTCTTGATCACGACCTGCCTTTGGTCGTGAATATCGTCGACGGCCAGGGCACTGCGTTGGCCTGTTTCCGTCTCAACCAGAAGATACACTCCGGGCGGCTTGTCACCCTCGGGCTTTCGCAGGCCCAAGGCACCTGCGACATCGCAGATGGGAACAAAGTTACCGCGAATGGATAGCAGCGTCCCATCAGCGCCCAAGCTGTTGATCATATCATCGCTGCCACGCATGGTCTCGATAATCGAAGTGATCGGTACCACCATTGTTTGATCCGCAACGGAGACAACCATGCCGTCCATCACCGCCAGCGTCAGAGGCAGGATAATGGTGAATGTCGACCCCTTTCCGGGGGACGAGGAGATGTTAATTCTACCGCCCAGAGCGGTGACCGCGTTTTTGACAACGTCCATGCCAACACCACGTCCGGAGAGATTTGAGATCTCTTTGGCTGTGGAAAAGCCTGGCAAGAATAGAAGGTTGTCAATTTCGGCATCTGTAAGATCGGCATTCTCAGGGATGAGCCCTTTGTCGATGGCAATCTGCTTGACACGCGGCCGGTTCACACCAGCGCCGTCATCCTTAATCTCGATGCAGACGCTGCCAGAGCGATGTGACGCGGAAAGGCGTATTTCGCCCGCACGACTCTTTCCCGCGGCTTCGCGATCTGCCGGTTTCTCGACGCCATGATCCACCGCGTTGCGCAAGATATGGGTCAACGGATCTGACAAGCGTTCGATGACAGTTTTGTCGACCTCGGTATTCTCACCCTCGGTGACCAGCTTCGCTGTTTTCTCTGTCGCAGCCGAAGCTTCGCGGACGATCCGTGCCATGCGCTGAAACAGCGGCTTGACCGGTTGCGCACGAATGGACATGACGCCTTCTTGAATATCTCGAGCCAGATTCTTGAAGCCCTCGAGTTCGGTTTCCACATCCCGAAGGTCAGCCACATCCAGATTGGCAATCTGTTGTGCCAGCATGGAGTGGTTGATGATAAGTTCGCCAACCGCATTGATCAGCCGGTCCACCCGCTCCAGTTCAACACGCAAGGTCGGCTTTGGTCCGCGTTGTTCTGACTTGTTGCTCTCTGGCTTAACGGCTTCGACTTTTGTCGCTTCTGGTGTCGCCATGGGAGTTGCCTCTGCAGGTGCCGGCTCTTCAAAAGGGTCGGACGGCTCGGGTTCGGCACTTTCCCCGGGCACGCCAAATGCGGCGTTGAGTGCAGCCAGGGCAGCGGCTTCATCTTCAGAATCTTTGTCAGACACGATCGAAAGCTCGCATAGGCCCTCGACAAATTCGAAGACGGATTCTACCGCCGACTTCGGCTCTTTCGTCGTCAGTGTCAGGTCCCATGCAAGATAGCTGTCATCCATCGCCATGGCGTCGAAACCCGGAAGTTCGGTTTCGTCAAGCGTGACCTTCAGCGTGCCCAGCTCGGAAAGCGTCTGGAAAAGGAAGAACGGCTCGTTCCCGGTCCCGAACATCTCTTTGAGAGGCTGGAAGCGGATCTGATAGGTTTTCTCTTCTTCGAGATCCAAAGGCAGAGGAACCGCAGGTCCACCAAGGCCCATAGGCTCAAAGGTCAACTCTTCTTCTTCTTCGCCGAGGTACTCTTCAAGACCGGCAACCAGAACGTCATTATGCTCTTCATCGACACTGCCGCCATCGCGGGCGACACTGACCAAGTCAGCGAGATGGTCGCTGCATCGCAGGAGAAGCTGGATAAGTTTGACGTCCAGTTGGACTTTGTTTGACCGCACCTCATCAAAGACTGTTTCGAACTTGTGTGCAAACGCCACCAATTCGTCCAGGCCAAATGCTCCGCCACCACCCTTGATAGAGTGAACTGCGCGGAATACTGCATTGACCACCTCGGGATCGTGATCGCCTCCTTCGATAGCGGTCAGACCCTCATCCATCGCTTCGAGAAGCTCTTCGCACTCCTCGAAGAATGTGTCTTGAATCGACCCCGACATTTTACGCGGCCGCCCCGGTTACACGTTTCAGCGCAAAAATCAGCGACTGATCGTCAAAGGGCTTGGTGATCCACCCGGTTGCACCGGCATCACGAGCGCGTGCCTTCATTTCGGGCGCGCTTTCGGTGGTCAAAACCAGGATCGGAACCTTGGAGTTGATCCCATCACCGCGTAGCTCCTCGATGACACCAAATCCATCAAGATTGGGCATGTTGATGTCGGTGATGACGACATCTGGTGCGACATTGTCATACATGTCGACACCTTCACGTCCGTCAACGGCGCAATGGTACTCGAAACCTGCTTCTTCAAGCGTCGCTGCCAGAAGGTTGCGAATGGTTCGGGAGTCGTCGATTGCCAAAACTTTGGTTTTCATACTGTTTCCTCGTCTTCAAATCGATTGGGTTCCAGGCCCAGAAGGGTAAGGGACTTTCTGCACCCTTCGTTGATATTAGTGACCGAGAAACCCAGGCCCTCGGAGCGCCATTGTTGTTCTGCCCCCAGAAGCAGCTGCAGGCAGCGCGATGGGATCACGCCGACATTGCTGCAATCCACTTCAACGGCCTTATCACGAGACGCGTTGAAAAATGCGATCAATGGGTCTAGATCCGCGAAGGCATTGGGCAAGTCCAATGTATGCTTTTGCGTTTCGGTGGACATTTTCGCGATTCGCACCCCCGTTTGCGGCGACAAATTTCAGTTCGATGAGAGTAGTGTTAGCCGCAGGGCCTTAACATTTGATTTCCGCCAAACTGCAGAAACTCGGAACTGCTCAGACAATTTGTCAGCACCCCAAGATAACTGCCGCAACGACCCACCCGTGCAATGCGTATCAGGTGTCAGCCATTCAGGCTGCGAGGGGCATCAGAGCCAGTTGATAAGATATAGTCAGATAGAATTTGCCCGCGTAAGGCGCAAATTAACCCCTACTGATGGAGTTATAACTGGAAGTACCATGCGCACCCTCTCGTGCGCGAATCTCCGGAGCATTACATGAACGCGTCTCAGCGATTGAGGATTCGGACACGACTCACGGTTCCCTCGGGTGAACCACGCTGTCGGAATTCGCATTCTTTGGGCGAGCAGAGCAGCCGCGCAATTGTCGCGCAGGACGCTCATTATAAGCAGGACTGCGCAAAGTCGGGAAAGCACACTCTGACAGACAGTAATTTGAGTCGGTTTTCAGCGGCTTATGACGCTCCGCTCGCAATGAAACAGCGTAGTTTCACACCCGCTGCTGAGACGTGTCCCACCCTATCGCGCACAGATGCCACCTACCCCCAGTGCGAAGGTGGCAAAGGACGTCCCGCTCTGACGCCTCATGATGGGCGCCGCGGTAGGTTCGGTCTTCGGGTGGTGAGTGATTGAACGCTTAGGCCCGAGGGCGCGCGCATGTGATATGGCGGCGCCTTGGATGAGCTTTGGCACGAATACAAAATGAACTGACGAGGCCGATGTTGTCTTGTTGAATAGGAACTCCCGGATCGTCGGGGTAAACAAGTGGGTAAGCCATTGTCTTCCTTAAGCGTCTTGATTGTAACGACTGATAGAAACTTTGCTCGGACTCTGCAGAAGCAGATGGAGGCGGCTTACCCAGGCATGCAGGTCTTGTTGGCCAACAATTTGATGATGGCCTACAACCAAGCAGAAGCGGGTCAGCCCAGTTTTGCATTTGTAGAAGACGGGTTCACGAAATTGCCCGAGTTCGAAATGATGCTCGCCCTGTTCTCCGCACTCGATGTGCGCTGGGTGTCCGTGATGGATAGCACGAATTCGACACCCGCGCGGCGCTCCTCGCCATTGTTGAACGTCGGAGCGGGCATTTTCGAGCTGACAAAATCCGACACACCGCGCCAGTTCATCCAGTACTTTGACATGATGATCAAAGCACCGCGTCGCAACGCGCCCCCCGCCGCGACCGGAAAGACTGTAGCGTCTCGGGAGAACTTTAAGAAAATCATCCTCATCGGATCGTCAACCGGGGGTGTTGAAGCGTTGCGCAATGTCCTCGTCGGATTTCCGATACAGTGCCCGCCAACCTTGATTGTGCAACACACGGGCAAGAGCTTTGGGTCGGGACTGGTTTCGTTGCTGGACCGAATCTGCCCGGCGAAGGTCGTTGCAGCGGACGACAATATCACTTTGCAAACGGGGCATGTCTACATCGCGGCCGGCCAACCTCGCCACATGGGGGTGACACCACGCAAGCCGTATCGCCTTCGGATGAAGGAAGGGCCAAACATTTCAGGCCATACGCCATCCGTTGACGCATTATTTTCGTCTGCAATTCCGTTTGCACAGGATGTTGTTGCCGCAATCTTAACCGGTATGGGGCAAGATGGGGCCAAGGGCATGTTGGAATTGCGCAAATCTGGCGCGACAACCTTTGCCCAAGATGAAAAAACCGCCGTCGTCTACGGCATGCCCAGGGTGGCTTGGGAAACCGGAGCCGCCCAAAAACAAGTACCTCTGGCCCAAATGGCCGGTGCACTCTTGCAAGCCTGCAAGACCTGAGCCTAGAGATCTGGAAGGAAGCCGCTTTGTCGACTGTTTTTCAAAATACGAGTACGGTCACCGTGCTACAAGGTGACTACAAGGTGACAACGGATCCCAAAGTCGCTTTTTCAACTGTGCTAGGGTCCTGCATCGCAGCCTGCATTTATGATGAAAAAGTCGGGGTCGGCGGGATGAATCACTTCTTGCTCGCGTCGTCCTCGGGTGGTGGTGTCAGCGCCCGCTACGGCGTTCACGCGATGGAGCTGTTGATCAACGGCATCATGAAAAAAGGCGCGCAGCGCTCTAACCTGAAAGCCAAGGTTTTTGGTGGTGCAAAGATGTCCGCCAACCTGTCTGATATCGGTGCGAACAACGCTGATTTTGTGCAGCGCTTCCTTCGTGATGAAGGTATTCCAGTGATCTCATCTTCGGTTGGCGGTACATCTGCTCGACGAGTCAGGTTTCACGCTTGTTCGGGTGCTGCGCAACAGACACATGTGGCAGATGATCGTCGCCTCGGCGAGGAGGAGCGCGCGGCAGTGGCCCGGACGCAAGCCGCTCCCGTCCGCAAGCCTGCAGCGGCGGATAACGTTACTTTGTTCTGAGCTTGCCTACGCGCAACGATCACGGAGGGTCCGAAGCATGTTAGATGCATCGGACCCTCGCTTACATTCAGTCCTTTCTCGAGAGTCAGCCTGCGTCCTGAGCTATTCCCGAATTGTTGGACAGGATCCGGCGCAACTTAAGCTACTCTTTGCACCTGCTGACCGGGGTTTGTTGTTTCATTTCGCTGCCAATAGACCACGGCGTGTGTTTTTCCGCCAAGGGCAGAATGCAGACGCCTGAGATTGTAGAACTCGATCCAGTTTATGGCGCCAGCCTTGACCTCCGATCCCGCTTCCCCGGCGCGCAGATAGGCGCGTCCGGTTTTCGAGCTCCGCCACAATCGTTCGACTAAGATGTTGTCGAGAAACCGCCCCTTTCCATCCATCGACATACGAACGCCGGGTCGTCGCAACCGGTCATTCGAGACAAGAGAAGTGAACTGGCTGCCCTGATCCGCGTTCATTATCTCAGGCGGGCCAAGCTTGTGGGTCGTTTGGTCAGCGCATCGACCCAGAACTCGGCTTCCAGCGTGACCGATATCCGCACACCAGACATGGTTGGGCAGATCCACGCGCAGGCGACGCAAAAGTTAAGGGTAAATCTCGTGGTTTTTCGTGGCCTTGCTGGGTTTGGGCTTCTAGTAGAATTGCGATCAGTCGCATCAACAATTGGCCCGAATTTCCGGGGCCGCCTTTCTGGGTGACCTTTCGAGAACAGGACCCTCAAAACAGACCGGTTGCCTGCCGTTGCCCCCGAAGCGACTGATGCCATTATCCGTAATCTTGACAAGGGCCTGCCGGAAGTCAGCATCACCCATCCCTCCAAGACAACACTAGCTTGCGGTGGGACTGCGCAAACCGGTCGGGCCATATGGCCGCCCTAATCCTGCTCGCAGCCAGTATATTTTCTGGAACACAGAAAATCCTCCACAAGCTGCAAACAGTCGCCATCTCGCGGAATAAGACGCTTCACACAACCTGCTAGCGCGTATGTAACCACTTGTATGGGTTCACATTTTCCTCGCCGATGAATATCGATGACTGTTAGCCATAAAATCAATAGGCGGTCTGTGCAACATCACCCGGTCAATGCCTCCTTCAAGGCGTAGTATGAGGTTTTGGGGGTGCGGACCAGGGTGTCGAAGTCCACATGCACCATGCCAAAGCGCTTCTCGTACCCCAGCGCCCATTCGTAATTGTCCATGAGTGACCACAGGAAATAGCCCTGCACCGGAACGCCGTCGGCGATCGCGCGGCGGACGCGAGCCAAATGGGCATCGACATAGGCAATGCGCTCGGGGTCAGACACACGGCCCGCTGTGATCACATCCGGGTTGGCCATGCCGTTCTCGGTCACGATCAAGGGCAAATCGCCCGTGTAGTCTGCGGCTGTCCGGCTCAGGAACTGGTAGAGCCCGTCCGGATAGATCTCCCAACCCATCTGTGTTTTGGGCAGCGGACCATCTAGCTCCGCGTAGTGCGGCCAGGGACCGTCATCGGCGCCAATCACCTTGCGGGTGTAGTAATTCAGACCGCACCAGTCGACTGGCTGTGTTATCGTTTTGAAATCTTCCTGCCAGCCCTTGGGCAAATGAGGCTCCAGACCCTTCAGGGCCGGTTCGGGGTATGCGCCCTTGAACACGCCACCAAGGAAGAAACGGTTGTAAATGGCGTCGTAGGTCTCGGCAGCGGCCTGCGCGGCGGCGCTGTCGTCCACCGGAGTGGCCCATTCAAAGTTGAATACCGCGCCAAGGTTATCCATGCCGAGGCCGCGCATCACCTCGATGGCACGGCCATGGGCCAACAGAACATGGTGCATGGCGCGGGCGGTGGCGCGGATGTCGCGCAGGCCGGGCGCGTGGTGGCCGAGGAAATGCGACAGCCAGCCGACGCACCAAGGCTCATTGATTGGCGCCACCGAATACATCCGGTCGCCGATCCGCCCCATGATGACCTCGGTGAATTCGGCAAACCAGTTGCCGATGTCGCGGTTGCGCCAACCGCCGAGATCCGCGAGCGGCTGCGGCAGCTCCCAGTGATAGAGCGTCGCGCAAGGTTTCAGCCCGCGCTCCAGCATCGCATCTGTCAGGCGGTCGTAGAAATCGAGCCCCTCGGGGTTGGGCGTGCCAGTGCCCTCGGGCAGGACACGTGCCCAGCTGGTCGAAAAGCGGTAGCAATCCAGCCCCGCTGCGGCGGCCAGATCCAGATCTGCCTCGAAGTGATGATAGTGATCGCAGGCGATCTCACCGTTCTCGGCGCGCACCACATTGCCCGGCGTGGCGGCAAAACTGTCCCAATGGGTCGGCCCGGCATCCCCAAAACCATGACCTTCGATCTGATAGGAGGAGGTGGCGCTGCCGAAGAGGAAGTTCGCCGGGAAGTCTTTGCGGGTGAAGGTGAAATGGTCCATATCGCTAGATCCTGTTGGGAGCGGGGCCGGTGGAACGGCCGACAGTCAGCTCTGCTTCGAGCAGTTCGGTGAGCGGCGGCGCGCCCGGGTTTTCGATCTGAGAGATCAGCAGCTTGGCCAGACGGCTGCCTGCGTGGCGCACGGAAGAGCGCGTGGCGGTGAAGACCGGCACATCGGCGCCGTTGCGCAGGTAGGACAGATCATCGTCATGAGTGATGACGGAGATGTCGCGCCCCATTGTCAGGCCGGCCTCCTCGATCGCGCGGCGCACCCCGAAGGCAGCGATGATCGAGGACACCAGATAGGCGGTGGGCGGCTGCTCCAGCAGTTGCGTGCGCCGCACGGTATCGTAGCCGTAGACCTCCGTCATCTCGCCCGCGAACAGCAGCGCCGGGTCGGGGGCGATGTCGCGGGCCTGCAGGGCGGCCTCGTACCCACGTCGGCGGCGAAAGGCGAAATCCATGCTCTCCTGACCGTTCACCAGGCAGATGCGGCGATGGCCAAGGTCAAGCAGGAAATCGGTTGCTCGCTGAAAGGCGCTGGTGTTGTTGACGTCGAGCCAGCTGTAGGGGCCCGCGATATCGGTGGCACGCCCGTGTACCGCAAATGGCAGACCGATCTGTTGCAGCAGGGTGATGCGGGCATCCTGCATCTTGGGCGCGTGCAGCACGATACCGTCTACATTCCGCTTTGCCGCCATGTCATGATAAGCGCGGGACTGGTCCTCATCCGCCACCAACGACAGCACCATGTCATAGCCGGCCGTGCTGTAGCTTTCCCCGGCCCCGGCGATGAAATCACCAAAGATCGGATTCATCATCTCGTGCTGGGTCGACAGCGGGATCACATGGCCAATCGCCATGGCGCGCCCGGTGGCCAGCGCCTTGGCCCGCGTATTGGGGCGATAGTTGTGCTGATCGGCGACCTGCATCACACGCTGGCGCGTCGCCTCGCTGACCTCGGGGTAGCCGTTCAGCGCCCGGCTCACGGTGGTCTGGGACAGGCCCAGAAGCGTGGACAGCTGCTTGAGGTTCATCTGCAAATCTCCAAAGCGCTTTAAATTATCGTGCGGCTGGTTTCAGAACGGCCAGAGTGCCCCTCTTTATCGCCGAGGAGAAGAAGAAAATTCAACCCTATATATTTGGCGCTAACATAGACTCATTGACAGATCGCTTCGAATCTAGAAGTTTGGAGAAAGTCAAAGCGCTTTGGTTATTTGGTTGAAGGCATCCTGCAAATCGGGATTGATGGCCCAGACCAGAACCACGGCGATGAGTGTCGAAATCTTGGGAGGAGATGACATGAAACGGACATTGATGACGGCCGCGGGCGTCATGGCGCTGATGGCGGGAACGTCCAGCGCGCAGGAGCTGATTTTTCCGGTCGGCGAAGGTGACTTCAATTGGGCGAGCTACGCCGAACTGGAAAAAATCGACCTCGACGGCGAACAGGTGACCGTGTTTGGCCCTTGGCTGGGTCCGGATCAGGCGCTGGTTGAAAACGTTCTGGCCTATTTCGGCGCCGCAACCGGTGCTGATGTGCGCTATGCTGGCTCTGACAGTTTCGAGCAGCAGATCGTGGTCGATGCCGAGGCCGGCTCCGCCCCCAATGTCGCAGTTTTCCCACAGCCGGGTCTGGTCTCTGACATGGCCGGGCGCGGCTTCATCGCGCCATTGGGCGAAGACACGGCAACCTGGGTCACGGACAACTACGCCGCAGGTCAGTCCTGGGTCGATCTGGGCACCTACTCCGGTCCCGATGGCAACGATGATCTGTATGGTTTGTTCTACAAGGTCGACGTGAAATCGCTGGTCTGGTTCAACCCGGAGAACTTCGAGGATTTCGGCTATGAGATCCCCTCCTCGATGGAGGAGCTGAAGACGCTCACCGATCAGATGGTCGAGGATGGCAACACGCCATGGTGCATCGGCCTGGGATCCGGCGGCGCAACCGGCTGGCCGGCGACCGATTGGGTCGAGGACATGATGCTGCGCACGCAGGAGCCGTCGGTCTATGACCAGTGGGTCGCCAACGAGATCGCGTTCGACGATCCGCGTGTGGTCGAGGCGATCGAGGAATTTGGCTACTTCGCCCGCAACGAGGACTATGTCTCCGGCGGCGCCGGAGCCGTGGCCTCCACCGATTTCCGCGACAGCCCCAAGGGTCTGTTCGCCAGCCCGCCGCAGTGCATGATGCACCGTCAGGCCTCTTTCATTCCGGCGTTCTTCCCCGAAGGCACCGAAATGGGTCTGGACGCGGATTTCTTCTACTTCCCTGCCTATGAGGGCAAAGAGCTGGGCAACCCGGTTCTGGGTGCGGGCACCATCTGGTCGATCACCAACGACAGCGATGGCGCGCGGGCACTTATGGAGTTCCTGAAATCCCCCATCGCGCATGAGGTCTGGATGGCCCAGCAGGGGTTCCTGACACCCCACAAGGGCGTGAACACCGAACTCTACGCCACCGACACGCTGAAGAAGATGGGCGAGATCCTTCTGAACGCCGACACTTTCCGCTTTGACGCCTCCGACCTGATGCCGGGTGGCGTGGGCGCAGGGGCCTTCTGGACCGGCATGGTCGACTATGCCGGTGGCGCTGCCGCGTCGGACGTGGCTGCAGAGATCCAATCCTCCTGGGACGCGCTGAAGTAACCTGTCGCCTCCACCGCAGGGCCGCCCCGCGCGGCCCTGCCCCCCTTTGCCGCTAAGCGGTGCTGCACAGGCTGCACGTCACCTTCCGGCATTCAACTCTTTTTCAGGAGCCAGTCATGCATCCAGCCATTCAGGGGCTGCTGACCATTGCCTTTGGCGTCGGGGGCTGTGTCGGCTATTTCTATCTCTCCAACGTGATCCTCGACAAGCTGATCTTTCCCGCCCGCGGCCCGCACATCGCCCGCAACATCCGCCGTGCCAATATGGTGCGTCCCTGGCTCTTTCTGCTGCCGGCGCTGTTGGCGCTGGGGCTGTATCTTGCCTATCCGGTGGTGGAGACCATGCGCCTGTCGCTGACCGAGCGTCTGCCCGGTGGTGGCTCGGAATTCGTCGGACTGGACAACTACAGCCAGATGCTGAGCGAGGCCAAATTCTGGGAAGCCTTGCAGAACAACTTCCTCTGGCTTCTTGTGGTGCCTGCGGTCTCGACCGCCTTTGGCCTGCTGGCGGCCCAGCTGACGGACCGGCTGGCCTGGGGCAATATCGCCAAATCGCTGATCTTCATGCCGATGGCGATTTCTTTTGTCGGCGCCGCGGTGATCTGGAAACTGGTCTATGACGCCCGTCCGCCGGGCACCGAGCAGATCGGCATCCTGAACGCGATCTATGTCTGGCTGGGCGGCGTGGAGCCGCAGCAATGGCTGACCATCCCGTTCTGGAACAACTTCTTTCTGATGATGGTGCTGGTGTGGATCCAAACCGGCTTTGCCATGGTAATCTTGTCCGCCGCCCTGCGTGGCATTCCGGAAGAAACCATCGAGGCCGCCATCGTGGACGGTGCCGGGCCGTTTCAGATCTTCTTCAAGATCAAGGTGCCGCAGATCATGGGCACCATCGTGGTGGTCTGGACCACCATCACCATCGTGGTGCTGAAGATCTTCGACATCGTGTTCGCCCTGACCAACGGCCAGTGGGAGACGCAGGTTCTGGCCAATTACATGTACGACAAGCTGTTCCGCGCCAATGACTGGGGCGTCGGCTCCGCCTCGGCAATGATCATCATGCTGCTGGTGATGCCGATCCTGGTCTGGAACGTCTACAACGCACGCCGCGAAATGCGCTGAGGGAGGGCTGAGCCATGAATGCCATAGCTGGACAGAAGCCTGGGCTGATCTGGGCGCTTCGTATCTCGGTCATCGTGCTGGTGGGGCTGTGGCTCTTCCCGACAGTTGGCCTGTTTATCTCCTCCTTCCGCACCGGCGACCAGATCGCCACCTCGGGCTGGTGGAAGGCGCTGTTCCCGACCGAACAAAACCTCACCCTGCGCACCGCCGCCCCGGAGACGCAGGTGCCGCAGGGGGACCTCTGGGTGATCGAGGGCAACCTGTTTGAAGGTGAGAGCGACGCTGAAATTTCCGCCTGGGGCACCAACGCCCGTGACATCTCTGCCTACGGGCCCGGTGACATGGCCGAGCTGCGCGGCGGCGAGCGACTGACGGTCGAGGCCGACGGCAGCTACCGGATGGAAGCGACAGAAGAGATGGGCGGACGCCGTGGCCCGCGTGTCTTTGTCACCGCCGTGGTACCACCGGAGTTCACGCTGCAGAACTACGAGACCATCCTGATCTCGGGCGGTGCCACCGACAATATGGCACGCGCCTTTTTCAACACGCTGACTGTGACGATCCCGGCGACCATCATCCCCATTCTGGTGGCCGCCTTTGCCGCCTATGCGCTGGCATGGATGGAGTTCCCGGGCCGCGCCTTGCTGATCGCAGCCATCGTCGGCCTGCTGGTGGTGCCGCTGCAGCTGGCGCTGATCCCCTTGTTGAAGTTCCACAACGAGATCGGCATCGGCAAGGGCTACCTTGGCGTCTGGATGGCGCATACCGGGTTCGGCCTGCCGCTGGCGATATACCTGCTCCGGAACTACATGGTGGGCATCCCACGCGACATCATCGAGAACGCCCGCGTCGATGGCGCCACCGATTTCCAGATCTTCACCCGTATCATCCTGCCGCTGTCGTTCCCGGCACTGGCCTCTTTCGCGATCTTCCAGTTCCTGTGGACCTGGAACGATCTCCTCGTGGCCATGGTGTTCCTGATCGACGCGACGGGCGAGACCACGGTGATGACCAAGCAGATCGTCGAGCTTCTGGGCACCCGCGGCGGCAACTGGGAGATCCTCGCGACCTCCGCCTTTGTCTCCATCGCAGTGCCGCTCGCCGTGTTCTTTGCCATGCAGAAGTATCTCGTACGCGGACTTCTGGCCGGGTCGGTCAAGTGACCCCTTGTGCCCCTTCCTACAACTTTCGATGACGGACCTCACGACATGAACGCTCAGACCTCCATCAATCCTGCTTCCGTGCTGGCCGCCGATCCCGACTGGTGGCGCGGCGCGGTGATCTACCAGATCTATCCGCGCAGCTATCAGGACAGCAACGGTGACGGCATCGGCGATCTGCCGGGCATCACCTCGCGGCTGGATCACATCGCCTCGCTTGGGGTGGATGCGATCTGGATTTCGCCCTTCTTCACCTCGCCGATGAAGGACTACGGCTACGACGTCAGCGACTACTGCGACGTCGATCCGATGTTCGGCACGCTGGGGGATTTCGACGCACTGGTGGCACGGGCGCATGACCTCGGCCTCAGGGTGATGATCGACATGGTGCTGTCGCACAGCTCCGACCAGCACCCCTGGTTTGTCGAAAGCCGCGCCAGCCGCGACAACCCCAAGGCGGATTGGTACGTCTGGGCCGACCCGCAGCCCGATGGCACGCCGCCGAACAACTGGCTGTCGATCTTTGGCGGCCCTGCCTGGCACTGGGACGCGCGACGCGAACAATATTACCTGCACAACTTCCTCGTCTCGCAGCCGGACCTGAACTTCCACTGCGACGCGGTGCAGGACGCGCTGCTGGACGCCACGCGATTTTGGCTGGAACGCGGCGTGGATGGCTTCCGTCTGGATACCATCAACTTCTACATCCACGACAAGGAGCTGCGCTCGAACCCGGCGCTGCCCAAGGATCAGCGCAATTCCAATATCGCCCCCTCGGTGAACCCCTATAACCATCAGGAACACCTCTATTCCAAGAACCAGCCGGAAAACCTCGAATTCCTGGCCCGGTTCCGGGCGCTGCTGGATGAATACCCGGCAAAGACCGCCGTGGGCGAGGTGGGCGACGCGCAGCGCGGGTTGGAGATCCTGGGCGAGTACACCGCCGGCAACACCGGCGTGCACATGTGCTACGCGTTTGAATTCCTTGCCAAGGATCCGCTGAACGCGGCACGGGTGGCAGAGGTGTTTGACAAGGTCGACGACGTGGCAGCCGATGGCTGGGCCTGCTGGGCGTTTTCCAACCATGATGTCGTGCGTCATGTCAGCCGCTGGAATCTGTCGGACGCGGCGCTGCGGCTGTACACGACCATGATGATGTGCCTGCGCGGGTCGGTCTGCATCTATCAGGGCGAGGAATTGGGCCTGCCCGAGGCCGATATCGCCTTTGAGGACCTGCAGGACCCCTATGGCATCGAGTTCTGGCCCGAGTTCAAGGGCCGCGACGGCTGCCGCACGCCGATGGTCTGGGACAAGGGCAACACCTATGGCGGCTTCACGGAGGCACGCCCCTGGCTGCCGGTCAGTCTGGAACATGCCGAACTGGCGGTGAGCGCTCAGGAAGCCAATCCAGACGCGCTGGTCCACCACTATCGCCGCGCCATTGCCCTGCGCCGCGCCCATGCCGCCCTGTCGCGGGGCAGCCATGACCGGGTGCAGGCGACCGGCAATGTGGTGCAGTTCACCCGCGCGGCGGAGGGCGAGGAGATCTTCTGCGCCTTCAACCTCGGTGACACACCGGCGGAAATCACCCTGCCCGCGGGCGCGTGGGAACAGTTGGGCGGTGACCTCGGCAGCGCGGATGTGGCGGCCACGGTCGGCACGCTGACACTGGCCGCCTGGCAACCCTGCCTCGCACGGCGCGCATAAAACACTCTGGGAGGAGGACACCATGGCGAACCTGAAACTGACCGGAGTGGAAAAGACCTATGCCGGCGCGGTCAATGTGCTGAACGACATCGACCTCGACATCAAACAGGGCGAGCTGATCGTCTTTGTGGGGCCCTCGGGCTGCGGCAAGTCCACGCTGTTGCGGATGATCGCGGGGCTGGAGCGGATCACCGGCGGCACGCTGGAGATCGACGGCGCGGTGATGAACGACATCCCGCCCGCGCAACGCGGCATCGCCATGGTGTTCCAGTCCTACGCGCTCTATCCGCATATGACGGTGCGCGACAACATGGCCTTTGCGCTCAAGATTGCTGGCAAGAGCAAGGAAGAGATCGACGCCGCCATCAGTCGTGCGGCCAAGATCCTGCAGCTGGAGGACTATCTCGACCGGCTGCCTAAGGCCCTGTCGGGTGGGCAGAGGCAGCGGGTGGCGATCGGCCGTTCCATCGTGCGTGACCCGAAGGTCTATCTCTTTGACGAACCGCTCTCCAACCTCGATGCGGCCTTGCGGGTGGCAACACGGATCGAGATCGCGCAGCTGAAGGAGTCGATGCCCGACAGCACCATGATCTACGTGACCCACGATCAGGTCGAGGCGATGACCCTGGCCACCCGCATTGTGGTGCTGGCCAACAAGGGCATCGCTCAGGTCGGCACGCCGCTGGACCTCTATGAACGCCCCGAGAACGAATTTGTGGCGCAGTTTATCGGCTCTCCGGCGATGAACCTGCTGCCGGGCGAGGTGATCGGCACCGGTACGCTCACCCGGCTTCGGCTCTACAACGGCGAGGAAGTCACCTCGACCGTGCCCACCCGAGACAGCGACATGGGGCTGTCTGTCAATATCGGTGTGCGACCGGAGGATCTGACCGAAGACACGGAGGGTGATGACGGTGCGGTGATCGACACAACCGTCAATATCGTCGAGGCTTTGGGCGAGGTCACCGTGCTGTATTTCACACCGGAAGAGGGTCGCGACCCGCTAATCGCAAAGCTGCCGGGCATCCACGCCGGGCTACGCGGTAAGCAAATCCGGCTGTATGCGCAGCCAGACAAGGTCCATATCTTTCACAATGGTCGCTCTCTGCTGTATCGCTGAGGCGTCCGGGCGCGGAGGCCTCAGGCAGAAGAGCAGCAGGCCATGGGGTTAATCCATGGCCTCTCCGGTGGCCTGCAACGGAAATTTCAGGACAAATTCCGCGCCTGATCTGTCGTCGAGGTCACGGACACTGGCCTCGCCACCATGAGCGCGGGCGATCGCGCGCACGACAGCCAATCCAAGCCCAGTACCCCCTTCGGTGCGATTGCGGGATTTGTCGCCCCGCCACCAGCGTTCGAACACCCTGTCATGATCGCCCTGCTCAAGTCCGGGACCATGGTCGCGTACCTGCAAATATCCGAATGTCCCCGCAGCGAAGGTGGAGATCTTCACGTATCGACCGCTTTCAGCATATCGTCTGGCATTGTCGAGCAGCGCGGACAACGCTTGTCGCACGCGCACGGGATCTGCATGCAGAACGACCGGGTCCAGTGAAACATCCAATATCATACCGACGCTATCCATGTCCGGACGCACGGTCGTGATGACCCGGTTCACCTCGTCGGCCAGATTGATTTCGATGCACTGCAACATAAAATGGCCGGAACTGAGCCGGGACAGGAAGCTCAGTTCGCCAACGATGCGGGAGAGTGTGTCGACCTGTGCAATCAGCCCATCGGTCATCTCCTCCGACGGCGCGAATGTTCCGTCGCCCAGACCCTGAAGTCGACCACGCAGAATGGTCAGCGGAGTACGCAGCTCGTGCGCGATCGCGGCGGAGGAGTCGGCGGCGTCCCGTTCGGCTTGCTCCAGGCTTTGCACCATGGATCGAAACGCAGCGACAAGGTCTTCGGTTTCGGAACTTCCGCCCGCAACTGGCGATACCTCCTGCCGGATATTGCCATCTGCCACCTTGAGTACGGCGCGTGTGACCCCCTCGATCGGTGCGCTCAGTTTTCGCGCGACCACGATCCCACCAAAGATCGCCGTCAAGGTTGCCAGGATGACCAGCGCGCTGAGGGCCGCGAGCTCGGCTTGTTCATAAGTGCCGCTCCAGGAGAGCGAGAAGGCGCTCACCAGCGTTGTCAGCGCCTCCGAAGAGACGGTTTTATCCTCGATCAAAGCATGAAGCGTGGCGCGGTTTTCGTGGCTCAGGCTGGCCAGCCACGACGTCTGAAGGGTCACGTAGAACGCAATCATCCCGATGATGAAAACACCCAGCGCGGTCAGCGCGACGCAGATCATCGACAGCGAGAGCTGCGTCCTCAACCTCCATGGGCCAGACCTCATCACAGTGGCTCCAACCGGTATCCAACACCCCGCACCGTCTCAAGAAAACCGGAAACACCCGCAAGTTCCAGCTTGCGCCGCGCGTTCGAGATATGACTGTCGATCGTACGCTCCAGCACCTCGGTTTCGGAGAGACAGGCATCGACCAGCTCGGCCCGCGTGAAGGCCCGCTGCGGCAGACGCGCCATATGGGCAACCAGCGTGTATTCGGTGTGGGTCAGTTGAATTGGGAGACGTTCTGTCCCGCGTGTCACAAAGGCGGAATGAACGCTGTGGTCGATGATCAGTGACCCGATTGTAACCGGCCGTTCGCTGGCCTGCCCCCCGGAATTTGCGCGACGCAGCACAGCCTTGACGCGCTCGACAACTTCCAGCGCATTGAACGGTTTGGCCACGTAGTCGTCCGCCCCCAGTCGCAGCGCGGAAATCTTTTCGATATCTTCCGCCATTGCGGTGATCATGATCACCGGCACGTCGGACGTTTGTCGAATCCGGCGCAGAACATCGATGCCATCGAGCTTTGGAATTTTCACATCCAGAAGAACAAGCGCTGGCTTGAGATGATGAAAATGCGACAGCGCCAACGCCCCGTCCGACGCGGTGACAGTGCGAAAGCCGCCTCGCTCCAGGTAGGATCTGATGATCTCAGCGATTTCGCGTTCATCTTCGACGATAAGGATCAGGTCGTTACTCATGCGCGGCGCAGCACCTCTTTTCGGCGAAATTAGCCCAGTTCCATGAGTTGTTGAACCAAAGACCATGGAGATTTGATGGAGAGGCCGAAAACCTTCATCAAATCTGGACATGATCTTCGATAGGCTTTGATGATGGTCCTCCAGTTTTGCATCTCGAACCAGCGACCATACAGCGACCCTTCGGGCACCACGCGTGTGCATCCGCATCATCGCAGAGACATCAAACGAGGATCCCAGTGACGATAAATCGCCGCCTTCGCATATTCGGCCTGACAGTGTTGGGGAGCCTATGCATCATGCTCTGGGCCACTTCGGTAATGCCGGACCCCCTGCGTCTGGACGTCCACCGGGCAGACCACAAACTCGCCGGGCGCCTGCTCTTGCCCGAAGACCCCGGCCCGCATCCCGCGGTCATTTTCGTGCATGGCGATGGCGCCCTGCCCTGGGATGCCCACGGATACTACACGCCCTTCATGCAAGCGCTCACAAACGCTGGCTTTGCGGTCTACGCCTGGGACAAACCTGGTGTGGGCGCATCGACTGGAAACTGGCTGAACCAATCCATGCAAGCCCGCGCAGACGAGGTCATCGCAGCAGCCGACACGCTGCGCAGCGATGGACGCATACAGCCAGACAGCATCGGGCTCTTGGGGTTCAGCCAAGCCGGGTGGGTCATGCCGAAGGCCATCACCGCGCATTCGGACTTCGCCTATATGGTGTCAATTTCAGGCGCCATAAACTGGATAGAACAATCGGAGTTCATGACCCGCAACAGGCTGCGGCTGGAAGGCGCGACCGATGCCGAAATTCGCGAAGCCCTGGAGTTCGACCGGCTTCTGGTCGATCTGATGTCAAAGGGTGCGCCCTACCACACCTACACATCGCTCGTGGAGGGTGCCCCCAGCTGCTGCCGAAGCGCGATGAGCCAGGCGCGCTGGATCTTTGCCAAAACCAATTTCCGAAGCGACGCCACCGCAGCACTTCGCCATGTTGATATCCCTGTCCTGGCACTTTTTGGTGACAGAGATCTGAACGTCGACGCCATGCAAAGCGCCGCAACCTATCGCGACATTCTCGGGCAAACGCCGGGAGAGGTGCGCGTCGTGACCCTGAAAAACGCCGACCACTCGCTTTTGCCTGCATCCAGAGACCGGCTGGTCACCTCCGGCTTTGGCCTCATGAAGAGATTGATAAAGATAGATATTTTCGGGGCCGATGCCTTCGCCGATGACGCTGTGGGGCGGGTCGTCCGTTGGATCGCAGCGCAAGAGTAACGCATGCGGGCATGTGTTGCCGTCCGCTCCAGTGTCGCGGCCTGAAGACCTATCCCTTGAACCTTGATTCAAATCCAAGGACGCAGAATGCCCCCCAAATCGACGCATGCCCAAAGCCGAAAACGGGCAAGATGGCTCTGGCTCGCTCTGGCCACGGCGACCTTGATCGGTGTGTTGCTGGTGGTGTCTGAAGCCGAAGACACCGTTGACATACAGGCAACAAAGACACCGCCGGAGCCGCCCGTCGTGTCCATCATTACCGTCGCTCCGGAAACGGTCGTGGCGCAGGTCTCGGGCTTTGCCGAAGTACGCCCACGCTGGGAGACAGACATTCGGTCCGCCGTGTCCGGGCGCATCACCGAGGTCTATGACGGGGCGCTCGCCGGGGCGCAGGTCAACGCCGATGCCGCGCTGATGTCCATCGAGAAGACCCAATATAAAAGCGCTGTCGCCGTGGCCGAGATGGAGCTGGAAGAGGCGAAGCTGGCGCTGCTCCGCGCGCAAAACGATGTCATCGTGGCCCGCAAGCAGTTCGCGCGCGATGGGACCACCCCACCTGCGGCGCTGGCCCTGCGTCTGCCGCAGTTGAAGATCGCGGAGAAGGCGGCCGCCTCGGCACAGGCACAGCTGGAGACGGCGCGGCGTGCATTGGCGGATACCAACGTGACCGCCCCCTTTGCAGGCGTGGTCACGCAGCGCATTGCCAGCCTTGGGCAAACGGTGACCCCGGGCGATCCGCTTGTCAGATTGTCCGACAACAGCGCGTTTGAGCTGAGTGTGGACGTCACCCCGACTGAGTGGGCGCTGCTGAAGCATCCGGTGTCAGGCCAGCGGGCGACATTGTCCCAGCGCGATGGGCGTCCCTTGGGCGTGGCACGCATTCGCAGCGGGGGCGGCTTTCTGGACCCAACCACGCGCCAGATGCGCCTTTTTCTGGAGCGACCGAACGCATCGCAGAAGCTCCTCGCAGGTGACTTTCTAAGGGTCACCGTTCCGGGTCGAAGCATCGCGCACACGTTGACAGTGCCGGAAAGCGCCGTGTCGCGTGCAGGGTTCCTGTGGTGGGTCGATGCGGACAATCTGCTCCACCGCACCCGGCCCGATATTCTGTTTCGATCTGGCGGAGCGATCACGCTCAGGGCACCGGAGGGAGGCACGAAATGGCGCGTGGCGAAAACACCGCTGTCCTCCTTTCTGCCGGGCCAGCGTGTCACCCCGATTGAGGGGAAGGACAGATAATGCACGCCTTGACGTCCTGGTTCATTCGCAACCCCGTCGCCGCCAACCTATTGATGGCGTTGATCCTTTTCCTTGGCGTTCAGACAGTACTGAACATCCGCATCGAAGGGTTCCCCCGCATTCCGCCGGAAAGCGTCACCATCACCATCGAGTATCCTGACACAACCGCAGAGCAAGTAGATCAACTGATCACGCAAAAGGTTGAGCAGGCACTGGAAGGCGTTGATGGCGTGCGAAGCATCACATCGCGATCAGAGAACGGCTTCAGTTCGCTCACCATACGCCGGGCGGGAGGGCAGGACTTGCAGGCGGTTCTGGACCGGGTCCGCATCCGCATTGATGGGATGACTGACCTACCGGACAAGGCGCGCCGCCCGGTGATCGAGGCATCGGGTTTTGATTTTCCGGCGCTTTATGTGAACCTGCATGGCGATGCCGACCCCGCGAGTTTGCAGGTGCTGGCGCAACGGCTGAAGGACGAGCTGCTGGCCCAGCCGGAGCTCTCTCGCCTGACGATCTGGGGACTGATCCCGCGTGAGTTGCGGATCGAGGTCGACCCCGAACAGCTGCGCCAGTACGGGCTGACCGTGGCCGATATCACCCGAACGATCCAGGAAAACTCGCTCAATTTTCAGGCGGGCGAGCTGCGCACCGACGCCGGGACCATCTTCCTGCGTGCTGACACCACTGCCAAATACGCCGCAGAATATGCCGCCTTGCCCATCATCGAACGCGATGATGGCTCTGTCGTTCTACTGGGAGAGCTTGCCACGATTCACGATGGGTTTGCCGAGGGCGACTTCCTGTTTCGGCTGAACGGAGATCCGACGGTCGGGATGGAAGTGCTGATTGGGCAAAAGGAAAACCTGCTTGATGTCAGCCGCGTGGTCCGCAGCACGCTCGATGAATTCAGCCGCCAGCTGCCGCCGCACATACACGCGGTGGCCTGGGGGGACAGCGCCAACTACATCGCAGATCGCCTCGCGCTGCTGCGCTCCAACGGGGTTCAGGGCCTGCTCTTGGTCGCATTGATGCTGTCGGTGTTTCTGAATGTTCGGTTGGCATTCTGGGTTGCGATGGGCATTCCGATATCGGTCATGGGGGCGATTGCGGTCTCGGGGTCGAAATGGCTCGACTACTCGCTCAATGACGTGACGACCTTTGGCCTGATCATCGCATTGGGCATCCTGGTGGATGATGCTGTCGTGGTCGGCGAAAGCGTGTTCGAAGAACGCCGCAGCACCCCGGATCCGGTCCTCGGCACCGAACGCGGTGTCGAGCGGGTGGCAGTGGCGACCGTGTTTGGCGTGCTGACGACGATCGCCGCCTTTTTTCCCATGCTGATGATCGACAACCCGCTGGGCAAGGCTCTGGCGGGCTTTTCCGGCATCGTTATTCTGGCACTGATCTTTTCGCTGATCGAAAGCAAGTTCATCCTGCCCGCTCACCTGGCCCAGACATCCATGACGCAGACCCGTCGCTATCTGCTGACACGTATCTGGGGGCGGGTTCAGGACATTGCACAGGCCGGGCTGGATGGGTTTCGCGACCACATTTACCAGCCGGTTCTCATCGCGTCATTGCGGCATCGCTACGCGGTGCTCATCCTCTTCATCGCGGCCGCCATGCTCGGGTTGGGCCTGATGGCGAACGGAAAGGTCAAGACGGTCTTCTTCCCCGATGTTCCGGGACAGGTGATCACGGTGAACCTGGAAATGGATGCGCGCGCGCCCTTTGCCCTGACACGCGCCAATATCGACCGGATTGAGAGCATTGCGCATGAACTCAACGCAGAGTTTGCGGATCGCGCCGGTATGGACACTCTGCCGATACGATCAGTCTTTACGATCATCAGCAACGCGGGCAGCGCTCAGATCTTCGCAGAGCTGCTCCCCGTGGCCGAACGCCCCGAGGTGCCGATCCTGAAGGTGGTACAGGCATGGCGCGCTCAAGTCGGCCAGGTCGAAGGCGCGACGGAGTTAGAATTCACCGGTTCGGAAACCCTGGCCGGTGGGTTCAGCATCCGTCTGATCTCCGGGGACGAAGAGCTGCTGCGCCGCGCCAGCACCGAGATGAAGCACTTCCTCGGCACCATCGAAGGGGTGACCAATATTCGCGATGAGATGGCGGGCGGCCAGCCGGAGCTGCGGCTGCGACTGCGCCCCGATGCGCGGCATCTCGGCTTCAATGCCGAAACGCTTGCCACTCAGATCGGCTATGGGTTTGGCGGCGCAGAGGTTGCCAAGGTGCGTCGCGATGGATCAGAGGTGCGGGTTGTCGTGCAGAATGCGCTGGCCCACCGCGATACGATCACGGACCTGACGCAAACAACCCTGCGGAGCGCCACTGGCGCGTGGGTGCCGCTGGACGCGGTGGCCGATATCGAAGGTGGCTATGTATCAGGGGCGATCAATCGGCGGGATGGCAAACGGATGAATGCCGTCGCGGCGTCAATTGATCGTACGGTGGTTGCCCCAGAAGAGGTGGCACAAGCCGTCTTTGAGCAACTGGTGCCACAGCTCACCGCAAAATACCCCGGTGTAAGCGTCCTGCCAGCCGGAGAGTTGGAAGATATGGCCGACATCAGTGGCGACCTGCAACGCGCACTTCTGCTGGCAGCGGTCCTGATCTACGTGCTGATGGCCGTCCCGCTCAAGAGCTATTGGCAGCCGCTTGTCGTTCTCGCCATCGTTCCCTTCGGTTTTATCGCCGCCGCCGTCGGGCATATGATGACCGGCACGACACTGTCGTTGTTTTCGTTCTTTGGGATGCTGGCCCTGACGGGGGTTGTGGTGAATGACAGCCTTGTTTTGATCACGCGCTACAATCAGCTGAGAGAAGACGACATCGGCGTGGAACAGGCGCTTCTTCATGCTGGGCTCGGCCGGTTCAAGGCGATTTTCCTGACGACGGCCACCACCGTCATCGGCCTGCTGCCCCTGATGACCGAAACCTCGGAACAGGCGCAATACCTGATCCCGGCTGCAGTCTCGCTCGCCTTTGGAGAGATGTTCGGCACGGCGCTGATGCTGATACTGGTTCCCGTTTTGCTGGCGATTATTGCGGACATCGTGGCCCTGTTTCGACCTGTGCCAGAACAGCCTGAGCCGTCATAGCGCCTCTATCATATGCGGCGGCATCTGACGGGGCCAATGCAGGTGAAGCCGCGAACAGTGGGAACACTCAACTGATGAGCTCGTGAGGTCAGATTTTCTGGACCTGCCCGGCTGCCAGAACCGTGCCCGTCGGGCTTCCGGTGGGAGAGCCTCCGGGCGGTTCGTCCGAGATCGCCAGTGTGCCGGTTGCCAGCCCCGCCAGCAGTGCCTCTGGCACCTGGATAGAGGTGAGCGCCGAGGCGTTCAGCACCCCAAGAGACACCGGCCCCGCAGCATCTTCTGCAATCAGCCACAGTTCGAACACCCGACCATCGGGCGGCGATCCCGCTGCGACCTCCACCTGCAATGCGTCTGAGGTCTCACCACTGCGCACCATCAGAGAGATGGATTGATCGGCGCTGATCAGATCCGCACGGTAGGACGGGCCCTGCTCCTCCAGCCTGTCAACCACAACAACCGCCAGCGTGATGGCGACCGCTGCCAGCAGACCTCCGCCAAGGAGGCGCGCCCACAGCCCCGTGAACCACCCCCGCCGGGACGCAGCCGCCGGGTCAGTCGCAACCGTTTTCAACACGGCGCCGCGCAGATGCGCCGGTGGGGTTTCTTCGGCAATATCCTCTGCCAATGTTGCCAGCTGCTGTTCCCAGTCAAGGACCAGGGTACGCAGCTCCGGCTCGTCCAGCAGGCGGGCCTCAAATGCACGATGTGCATCCGGATCCAGCAGACGCAGGACGTATTCGGCCGCCAGGGCCTTGTCACCATATGTGTCGTCCGGGCCGGTCATCGGGTCAGGCAGTCCCTCAATGTCATCAGGCTGCGCCGCAGCCAGGTTCGGATGGTGTTCAAGGGCACATCATAGCGATGCGCCAGATCCTTGTATGTATCGCCATCAAGATAGGCCCGCCGCACGGCGTCAGCCCGGTCCGTATCCAATTCTTCGAGGCAGGCAGACATGGCGCTGTGCTCGGAGCGGGAAATGGCGCTGGCCTCCGGCCCCGGACGTGCATCCGCAATCGTGACAGCTTCGGCATCAAGGGTGGTCATTGCGGCTCTGCGGCTGCGCAGCTTGTCGATCGCCAAATTGCGCGAGATGGTGATGAGCCAGGTCATCGGACTGTGCCCGGTCACCGCATAGCTGTCCGCCTTGTGCCAGATGCGGATATAAACCTCCTGCAGGACTTCCTCCGCGTCGCCGCGATGGTCGAGCACATGAAGGCAGATCCCGAACAGCTTTTTGCTGGTGGCATCATAGAGCGCTGAGAAGGCAGACTGATCCCGCAGCGCAATGCGGGCGATCAAATGCTCGATGTCGTCTCTTGATGTCATGCGCCCAACAGATGCATGCGAGGGCGGGCTGTCAATTCTTCCATGCGCCTCCACGGCGAAAAGTTCTCGCACTGCGACGTTTCCCTGCCCGCGCACGGTCCGAGAGACCTCCGGATGCGTCACAACACCCGGAGGTCTGATCGCTGCCGCGCCCCTGTTCTATCCAGTGCAACAGTCAGGCGCGGCCACGCAATGTGGCGAAACTTACTTCGGCACCAGCACGGTGTTCACAACGTGGATGACGCCGTTGGACTGGTTCACATCGGGAATGGTCACCAGGCTTGCGGTGCCGTTCTCGTCGTAGATATAGACGTTATCGCCTTTCACCTGCGCCGACAGCGCGTCGCCCGAAACCGCCTTGAAGTGATAGAACCCATCACTGGAGGCCTTTGCCTGGCGGGCGATTTCGGCAGCAGACCAGTCACCGGCCACCACATGGGCGGTCAGAACCTTGGTCAGCATGTCCTTGTTCTCAGGCTTCAGCAGCGTGTCAACGGTGCCATCTGGCAGTTTTTCAAAAGCGCTGTTCACCGGAGCGAAGACAGTGAAAGGGCCATCGGATTTCAGCGTATCCACGAGACCTGCGGCCTGCACGGCAGCAACCAGCGTCGTGTGATCCTTGGAATTGACCGCGTTCTCCACAATGTTCTTCTCGGCATACATCGGCGCGCCACCCACCATCGGGTTGTCAGTTTCCGCCGAAACAGTACCGGCAGTACAGATGGCGAGTGCGGCGATCAGAGACATGTAGGTTTTCATTCGAATTCCTCCTGTTGTCACACCCGGTGTGGGCGTGATCTGTAGAAGACACGAACCCCCGGCGAAGAAAGTTTCAGGCGGCAGAAAATAAATTTGCACCGCGCTGCTGCGTGCAGATTGGTGGACAGCGGCAACCGAGTGGCATATATTGCCAATAGTCAAGCCGGAGGCCCCCATGGCAACGCGCAACGTCGTTCTCACAGACCCGCAATCGCAATTCATAGATGAGCTCGTCGCCTCGGGCCGGTATCAGAACGCCTCCGAAGCTCTGCGCGCCGGACTGCGTCTGCTCGAACGTGAAGAAGACGAAATGCGCGATCTCAAATCGCGGGTGTCCCGTGGCGTCGAGCAGGCCCGAAGCGGACATCTCGCCGAAGGGTCAGGCGCTGATGTGATCCGTCGCGCCTTCGCCGGGCCGCGTGATACCGCGTCGTGACGTCCAAACCCTGGGTCCTGACCCGCCAGGCCGAAGACAGCTTACAGGACATTGCGGATTGGACCTTTGCAACGTTTGGTCCGCGACAGGCACAGGTCTACGGCGAAGAGCTGATTGACCGTTGCACTGGTCTTGCACAAGGACATGTTCCGTCACGCCCCTGCCGGGCGCTGGTCGCTCCGGATCTTCCGGACGATCTGCGCTATGTCCGTGCGGGGCAACATTATGTTGTCTTCATCGACGGGCCTGACCAATTGATCGTCATCGACTTTCTGCATGTGCGATGCGATCTTCCACGCCGCCTGGCCGCGCTTGGAGAGGATACCACCGGCTGACATCAGCCTGCCTGCTCCGACACTGCCTTGCCCCGCAGGTTATTTCGAAATCTGGCAGAGGCACTCAGGCCGGACGCCAGCCGTTTTCTGAGCGGCGAAAGCGGACCTCGCGCGCGGGGTCGTAACCGCAGCGGTCAGCGCGGCAAGCGTAGCGTTGCACATGTACCGTCGGCCCATCCAGCGTGAGCAGGTTGAAGTCGTTTTCTTCTCCGCGCAGTCGGTCGGACAGGCCGGTGCCGGCATGAACCTGCAGCATCGCTGGCGCATCGGGGCGTGGCGCGGCAAAGACATCCGCGTGCCAGCTGTGCAGATGGCCGGACAGGATGATATCGGTGTGCAATCGCGCCAGCGCCGCCCGCGCCCGACGCGCACCCCGCGTCAGCCGCTTGGGTTCGCCCGGCTGATGCTCTAGCGGGTGATGGGCAACAACGATGCGAAACGCGTCACGGGCGGTGCCGGCAAAGCCTTCCTCGACGCGTCGGATATCGCGCGCACTAAAGCGGCCGCGCTGCCACCCCAGTGGGTTCACCGAGTTGATACCGACCACGGACCAGTGGGGGTCGTGGGTTTGCGGTTCCAGATCCGAGGCGATCCACTTGCGATAGCGACGCCAGGGCATCAGCACCCGTTCGATCAGATTATCGAGCGGCGTGTCATGATTACCCGGCACGATCAGGCAAGGGGCTTCAATGCGGTCGATCATCTCATGGGCGCGCATGAACTGCCGATCACGGGCCCGCTGGGTAAGATCGCCGGAAATAGCCACCAGATCCGGTGCCAACGCGTTGATCTGCGCGATCAGCGGGTCCAAGAGCTCGGGCCGGTCGCGGCCAAAATGCAGATCGGAGAGATGCAGCAGGCGTTTCATCGGGTGGCATCCCCGAAATGCTGCGGCACCACCACCTGCAGCGCATCGTCGCTCAGGTGCAGGCGGAAAGGGCCCTTCATGCGCGCCCGTTCGCCATCACGGGCCACCAGAAGTTTCTTGCGCCGCCCGTGCAATTCGAAACTGTCGCTGCACAGCAGCTGAAAATCGCGCCCGCGCGTGGCCCGGCCAAACAGCACCGCCAGCGCACTGCGCATCATGCCCCAACGCCCGCAATCCGGTGCGATCATCAACGCCAGCTGGCCGTCACGGATGCATTCCGCGCCATCCATTCCCATCTGATGCAGCTGAAACGCGTTGTTGAACACAAAGACCAGCGGCGTGCGAACGGTGGTGCGCTCCCCGTCAGCCAGAATATCCAGCTCCAGCGGCCGGGGCCATTGGAACAAAACTTTCAGCGCCGACCAATAGGCGGCAGCGCGACTGCGGCCCCAGAAATTGTAGATCTCCTCGCGCGAGCGCAGGATCTGCGGATAAAGGCCGAAATTCGCGTTGTTGAGAAACACCTGATCGTTCAACATGGCCACGCGCAGGGCACGAATGTGACCCTTGGCAATCACCTCCACAGCACCATCAAGGTCCTCCGGGACCCCGAGTGAGCGGGCGAAATAATTGAATGTGCCGCGCGGCAGAATGCCCATGTTACATCCGGTGCCCTTGAGCGCCTGCGCCACACCGCAGATCGTGCCATCGCCGCCCGCCGCAACGATCGTGTCATAGCCCTCCGCCACGACCTGTCGCACGGTCTCAGACAGGTCTTTCGCGGGGTCAAGTTCCACGATGTGCGGCGACAGCCCATATGCTTGAAACGCGTTCGTGAGGTCTTGGGACGTGTCGCCAGCTTCCTTTTTACCTGAACGAGAGTTGTGCAGGATACACAGGGAGGACTGGCGCTCCGTAGAAGTAACGGAGGATTTGACGTCGAACATAAGCCGTTCCTTGGTTTGGGCGCCCCGACATATCGTCATGTGTCACAAAGGGACGGGCAGTCTTTGGCGGTTGGGGCCGCGGCAAGCGGTTGGCGACAAAATGGCTCCTTATCGCGCTTGATACCGCTCCGGAGGCCGCCGCCGCGCATCATGCGATCAATCTAAGCCCGCCCTGATGCATTGCCATCATCTCTAAGCAGGCTTGATTTGTGTTTCTCAGACTTAAAACGGCCAAGATCGCGAAAAGTTCCCGCGTTTCGATGCAACACATCCCCCCGCCCAAGCGCTTGGGCGCACTTCCTTGCCAAGATAGGACCAAGCCTCGGCAACGGAAGCTCAAAACACCATGCCAATCTCGACACAGCGAAGCGATGAAAATGCACTCGCGACTGACACGAAACCCTTAAAGGTGACGGGTCACAGTGACGCTGATACGGTCCTCACACCCGAATTGGATTTGCGAGTCTCTATGTGCTTCCCTAAGGTGTCTATTCGCTCAGGAGCGGCTGCCACTAATGCCTCTGATGCAGGTGCCGCCGTAACAGGCCGTGCGCGCATGCAACCTCACACAAGGGCCTTGTCCCGGATTTCATCCCATGAACCTAGACCAGATCATCGCGTGCCCCGTTTGTGACGCCCTGCACCACGATCAGGATGTGAAAAAGCATTCAACCGCCAAATGTGCCCGCTGCGGCACGGTCCTCGCGGCTCCGAAATCGGGCGCAATGACCCGGATCGCGATGCTATCGCTCACAGCATTGATCCTGCTGATCGCCGCCGCTTGCTTTCCCTTTCTGGCGCTGGAGGCTCAGGGCTTCTCCCACCGGGCCTCCGTGCTTGATACGGTAATGGCATTTTCCAGCGGCCCGATGGCGCCCTTGTCGTTGGCAACCGGTTTTCTGATCGTCCTCCTCCCCGCTGCCCGGTATTGCGCCCTGATATACACTCTTGCCCCGATGGCCATCGGCTGGCGTCCAGCACCGCAGGCGGCAAGGGTCTACACTTGGGCAGAGCGGCTCAAACCATGGGCAATGGCCGAGATCTTCATCATTGGCGTGGCCGTGGCTCTGGTCAAAGTCTCCGGCCTCGCCCGCGTTGAACTTGGCCCGGCGTTCTGGGCGTTCGCCGCGCTGCTGGTGGTGACAATCCTTACCGACAGTGCGATCTGCAGACTTACAGTATGGAAAACACTCAAAATACGCAGCTCTGGCCAGAGCGAAATTTAATAATTCGCGCGGATGCGCTATATGCGGACAGGAGATCGACTGCTATTCCGCTGCCGACAGCCGCCAAAGGTCATATTTTCGCTTGGAACCTCCTGAAAACTCTCAGCAATACCTGACGGCCGCAGAGGCCGGTCTGGTCGGCTGCCGCGCCTGCGGGACCGTGGCACCGCGCGGCACGCGGGTGTGTCCATGTTGCCAAAGCCGCCTGGAGCTCTCCGAGACTGCCTCATTGCAACGTGTCTGGGCCTGGCTCATTGCCGGGCTGATTGCCTATATCCCCGCCAACATCTACCCGATGCTGCGCACCGTGACCTTTGGCCGTGCGTCGGAGAACACCTTGATGGGCGGCATTCTGGAACTGTTGCACCATGGCTCCTATGGTGTTGCCTTTATCGTGTTCTTTGCAAGCATCGTGATCCCCATCGCGAAATTCCTGGCCATTGCGTTTCTCGCGCTGTCTGTGCGCAAACCCCCAACGCTCGACACACATGGCAGGCTGCTCCTTTATGAGGTGGTCGAATTCATCGGGCGCTGGTCGATGATTGATGTCTTTGTTGTCGCTATTTTGACCGCATTGGTGCAACTGGACTTTGCCGCCGCGATCAGTCCCGGTATTGCGGCCGTGAGTTTTGCATTGTCGGTTGCCTTCACCATGCTGGCAGCCCAGAGTTTCGATCCGCGGCTGATGTGGCTCGCGGAAAAGCGAGATGAGTCATGAGCACCCCTGAACCCGCCCGCCTGAAGGTTTCCGATCACCGCCCGTCCATGTGGCGCAACCTGTCGCTGGTCTGGCTGGTGCCGCTGCTGGCGCTGGTCGTGTCACTGGGGATCGCGTGGAAGAGCTATTCTGACCGTGGCGAGCTGGTCTATATCACCTTTGAGAACGCCTCCGGGATTGTCGCCAATGAAACCACGCTGCGCTACCGCGATGTGGTGATCGGACGGGTCGAAGAGGTCGGCTTTGCCCCGGATCTGAGCAAAGTCTCCGTTGCGGTCCGGGTCGACAAGGATATTGCCCCCTTCCTGGACGAAGACGCCGCCTTCTGGGTGGTGCGCCCCGAGGTCAGCGCACAGGGGATTTCCGGCCTCAGCACCGTCCTCTCCGGGGTCTATATCGCCGGCGCATGGGATCAGACGCCCGGCGTGGCACAGACACTCTTTGTCGGGACTGACCGCCCGCCGTTGGTGCAACCCGGCCGGGACGGGCGGCGGATCACCCTGCGCACAGAGGATGGCCGAATGATCACCGAAGGCGCGCCGGTTTTGTTTCGCGGCATCGAAGTCGGACGGCTGGAGCATCCACGCCTGACCGTCAGTGGCAACAGCATCGTCGTGGATGCCTTTATCGACGCGCCGCATGACCGGCGGATCACCTCTGCCACCCGGTTCTGGGATTCATCCGGTTTCACCGTCTCATTCGGCGCGGAAGGCCTGTCGCTTGATGTCGAAAGCCTCGCCTCTCTGGTGTCGGGGGGCATCCAGTTCGACTCCGTGTTCGAAGGTGGCCGCCCGGTCAATTCGAGCGCGGTCTTCGACATCTATCCCGACGAGTCCACGGCGCGACGGACTGCTTTCTCCAGATCCTTGGCAGGTGGCGTGGCCGTGTCCGTGGCCTTTGGCGAGTCCGTCGCCGGGCTGAGCAGCGGCGCCGCCGTCAAACTGGGCGGCATCAAGGTCGGCGAAGTCGACAGCCTGACCGCAAGTATCCAAAGCGACACCGCCGATGCGGATGTGCGGCTGGTGGCGAAACTGCTTCTGCAACCCTCGCTGCTCGGCCTGCCACGCGGCGCCGGCGAAGAAGATGTCCTGAACTTTCTCGAACAAGCCGTGGACGGCGGGCTGCGGGCGCGGCTTGCGTCTGCGGGTCTGCTCAGCCCGGAGCTGATGGTAGAGCTTGTCCGGCTCGACAATCCGGAAGCCGCGCAATTTGACCGCACCGCTGAGCCCTACCCGGAACTGCCCAGCACCGCGTCGGATCTGCCCGACTTCACCGCCACAGCAGAAGGTGCAATGGAGCGCATCAGCCAGCTTCCCGTCGAGGAGCTGATGGCGCAGGCGATCAGCACCCTGTCCAGTATCGAGGCGCTGGCCTCGGCGGACAGCACGCGTCAAGCCCCCGCCGCAGCTGTGGCGCTCCTGGAAGACACCCGCGCCTTGGTCAGCGATCCCGGCACCCGCGCCCTGCCCGGCGAACTTCATGCCACGGTGGTGGATCTGCGCGCCATTCTGACCGAACTGCAACAGGGCAGAGCCGTCGCAAACCTGACCACAGCACTGGAGCAGGGCAGCGCCGCCGCGACCGATTTTGCCACCGCCTCGAACGAACTCCCGGCACTGGTCGACGATTTGCGCACCCTTGCTGCCAAGGCGAACTCACTCGAAGCCGAGGAGCTGATCCGCTCAGTCAGTCAGCTGATGGACAGCGCGGATGCGGTGATTGGCACGCAAGAGGCCCGCGCCCTGCCCGCCGCGCTTTCCGATGCCCTGGGGGAAATGCGCAGGACATTGGCCGAGCTGCGCGAGGGCGGTCTGGTGGAGAATGCCAACGCCACCATGGCCTCGGCGCGCGATGCGGCTGACGCCGTGGCCAGCGCCACCGAAGGGCTACCGCAACTGGCATCACGCCTGGAGCGGCTCGTGGCCCAGTCCGAAGATCTCATTGCGTCCTATGGGGGGCGCTCCACGTTCAATTCCGAGACCCTCGACGCCCTGCGTGAGGTCAAATCAGCCGCGCGCGCCGTGTCACAACTGGCCCGCAAGATCGAACGGGACCCGAACTCTCTGGTATTTGGTAGGTAAGATGAAAAAGTTTCTGTCAGCCGTATGTCTATTGTCTGCGCTCACGGCCTGTGCGGGGTCGAATGATGCGCGATATCTGATTTCAGCGACGCCGGGCGAGCGCGTCGCCAACCTGCAGTCCCGCTCGATCGAAGTGCGTCTTGTGTCGCTCCCCACATACGCTTCGGCCTCCGAAATCGTGTCCGAAGGCGAAGGTGGCGCGCTGTTTGCCGAGGACGCAGCCCAATGGGCCGATGATCCGGCGCGTGGCATGTCGGTCGCGCTGGCGCGCGGCCTAAGTGATCGGACAGGTGCATCCGTCGCGGTGGAACCCTGGCCGCTGAATACTCCCGCCGACGTGCGCCTGGATGTGCGTGTCGACCAGAGCTACGCCCGCGCCGACGGCATGTTCGAACTCTCCGGCCAGTTTGCGATCTCCTCTCCCGAGGGACGCGTTCGCGAATTCGTCAAACGCTTTGAGATTGAGACGCCTGTCGAGGACCCCAGTGCGGCCTCTGCCGCACGCGCATTGTCCACCGCCCTTGCAGAGCTGTCGCGTCAGGTCGCCCTGTCAATGTAACGCTCTGCACGATCTGTCAGGACTGCGCCCCGGTCGCGCGCATGGCATCCGCCACGGTGTCGAGGTGGCGTCGCATTGCATGTGCCGCCCCGGCGGCGTCACCCGCGCTGATACAGGTCACAACCGCCTGATGTTGCGCACTGTGGTGGTCAGTGAACTCCGCAACGCCGAGCCTGCGGTAGGTTGCCTCCCACTCCCGTTGCCAGGCCGTGTGCCGCCGCACCCCCGCAAGGTAATCCAGCAATCCCAACAAGATCGGATTGCCTGTCACCTCTGCGAGGCCGCGATGGAAGGCCGCATCAAGCTGCTCACAGGCCCCTCGGGTGGTGGCAGCGCGTCCTTTGCGCACCAACTGCAACAGATAGGCCACCGCCTGCGGGGAGGCGATCCGCGCCGCCTCGGCTGCGACCGACGGCTCTAGCGTCAGTCGCGCTTGCATCAGCTGGTCGGGCGAGGCCCCGTGAACCAGAATGTTCTCCCGGATCGGATGCCCCAAAGGCCGGGGACCGTAAAACGTGCCCTGCCCCACATGTCGCCAGATCTCACCGGCATGTTCCATAACATCAAGCGCCGCGCGCAGTGTCTGACGGCTGCATCCCAGCTGTCGCGATAGCTCCCGTTCCGAGGGAAGGCGCTCCCCCGCGCCGATGCCGCCGCGACCAAGCAGCCCCCTCAGATCCAACAACACCTGCTGCACACGTGCCACGCGCATCTCCCATTTCAGACCAATTTGCAGACCATTCGACCCACATGCAATAGACCAGTCGTTTCGGGAGATTGACCATGCTCACACTATTCGTGCTTGCCTTGTCAGGCTTTGGCGCTGGCGTTCTAAACGCGGTCGCCGGAGGCGGCACTTTCCTGTCCTTCCCCGCGCTGGTCTGGGCGGGTGTGCCGCCCATCATGGCAAATGCCACCGCCACCTTCGCGGCCATGCCCGGCTATATCGGCAGTGCATGGGCCTATAGGGATCACATATCCGGCAACGCGCGCGCAGACCTGAAACGGATCCTTGCGGTAACTGTGGTCGGCGGGTTTCTTGGCGCCGTATTGCTGCTGATCACCCCGCAGGATCTGTTTTCAGGCGTGGTGCCATGGCTGCTGCTGCTGGCGACGCTGGCCTTTGCCCTTGGCCCGATCGTAGTGCGCCAGCTGTCGCGCAGCGGAAAAAGCGTGACCGGCCCCGTCGCACTGGGGTTGCTACTGGCGGTCTGCATATACGGCGGATATTTCAACGGCGGCCTTGGCATCATGTTGCTTGCCGCCTTTGGCCTGATCGGCATGACAGACCTGCATCAGATGAACGGGCTCAAGAATTTGGTCTCGGCCGTGCTCTCCGTCGTTTCGGTTCTGACCTATACAGCCGCAGGACTGATCGACTGGCCATCGCTGTTCATTGTTGGCCTGTCCTGCGCGCTCGGCGGATATGTCGGCGCCCTCTGTGCCAAGCGGATACGCAGGGTCGGGCTGCTGCGTGCCTTCATCGTGACGGTCGGCGTCGCAATGACCGTTCTGTTTTTTCTACAAAATTCGGGGTGAGACCTGAAAATGAAGCCGCAAGTCCCCCATCGGGGGAGGCAAGCCGCCTCATAAGAGTCCAGAGATTATAGACACGCCTGAGCCGTTGGACCTCCGCACTCCTCTTACCCAGCGGTGCGGACAGCAGTCCGCGTGCTACCGCCGTCGGCATCTTGGCTCACGTCCATCACCCGCTCACGGGGCAGCCAATCGGGATGAGTGTCGCGCACATGAGCCAGCAACTGTTCCCGCAACCGGCTTTGTATGATCCACCCGGTCGATGGGTCGGGCATCATGGCATAGAAACTGACCGTAAGCCCCTCTGCGGTCTGTTCTGTGGCGAAGGTACAGGCCCCCTCCACCTCGTCGATATCGGGGTCGGCACGCAAAAGCTCCGCGAACGTCTGGCGCAGGCATTCCACATCGGCGCGCGGGTCCAGGCACAGATGGACAACCCGCATGATGCGGGCGTCGGCGACCGACCAGTTCTCGAACGGGCGGGCAACGAAATAGGTGACCGGAACGACGATCCGGCGCTGATCCCAGGTGCGCAGACGCAGAAAGGTGTAGAAGATCGATTCAACATAGGCCCAGTCGCCTTCGAACAGGATCGCATCGCCAATCCGCACCGGCTTTGCAAAGGCGATCTGAAGCGAGGCGAGAATATTGCCCAACACCGCCTGCCCCGCGATGCCGAAGACAACGGTCAACACCCCCGCAGACGCCAGAAGCGTCATCCCAACACTTTCAAACAGGTTGAGCTGGGACAGGATGACAATCAGCGCAACCGCCACCATCACAAGCACAATCAGTCGTCGCAAAGCATAAATCGACGTATAGAATTCTCGCTCGTCCCGTCCGCGTTTGTCATCGATCTCGCCCACAAAACGCAGCGTGAGGCGTTGCAAGAGCGCATCGAACAGACGCAGGATCGTCATCCCCACACCCCAGACCATCAGAATGATCAATGTGGGCTTCAGCAGGGTCTGAACGGGACCGGAAAACGAAAAAACCTGCAACAGCACGGTCTGTCCGGCACCCGCCATGAACAGAATGCACAGCGGAAGGCGACTGCGCTCAAGGCCGCGTTTCAGCCAGGGCCGCTCCACCCTGCCCGCCATGGATGAGACGACCGCATGAACGCCCCAGCCCAGCAACAACACCGCCAGGCCCAGGGTGGGCAACGCAAGCCATTCCCAGATCCATAACCCGAGAAAGCTGTCCTTGAGTACGGCGGGGATCAGGGTTTCATAGCGTCCGGGTCCGAACGCCCGATAGAGCGGGTCGATATTGCTGACCGTCTGCGGCGAAAACAACCAGACCGCCGGGGCACCTTCGGGCTTGTACCGTGCAATCCGGATATCATAGGCCGTATCCCTCGTTTCCAGAGTTGCAATGTGGAGGTCGCGGCGCGGGGTACGGGGGCTGGACCCTGACTTGGCGGCGACGTCCCTCAATGCGTCCGGGCGGGCCGAGAGGTCTGACCAGTCGATCCACACCTGACGGTCGATGATCGCCTTGAGTTTTTGCGCTTTTTCCGCACCCAAGGTGGTTTGTTGTGCCGGATCTGTCCGCGCCAAATTGAGGTAGTGGGCGGCGAATTCGAATTCGCCCGCTTCTGTCTGAGCCAGAAATGCACGGATCGTCTGTCTCGGGGTCGACCGCTCCAGCAGGTCGTTTTCCACCGCCGCCAGCCCTTGATTGATGGAGCCTGTCTCGTACCAGAATCCGCGCGTGTCCTGCGCCCGCCCTGCAACCGCAGCGAGGCACAGGATCACAATGGCACAGGCACCAAATGCAAGACTGCGAAATATATCAAAGCGATGTTGCATCATCGTGGCTCACTGTGTTCCGTCCCTCAAGTGGCGATAGCAACAGCGCCGCCCCAAACCGACAGTTCGCCCTGTTTCGATGCGGATCAGTCGGAAAGCGCGCTGTACTTTGATGACAGAACCCCCGGCACCGCGTGGCTGTTCCGAAAAAATTGCCTTTTCCTGACCGAAGCCAATGTGCGGCTGCACGACAGCCACGCCAGACACGCGGAACAAACCAACGCCATTGCGTGTTCTTTAGGTAGCGCCGAGTGATGAGAAAGGATGCGTGTGAGATGGGGCAACCGATGGATACCCGCCAACCCGACACGGCCCTAGCGCCGCGCGCGACGCACATGGTGGCCCGATCCGCAAGAAACCATGCATCTCCTCTCAGGCCAAAAGCGCGCGCCTTGGCCCTCTGTGGCCGCAACGGACGGATATCATGAAAGACCAAAAAGCCGGTCACAAGAGCGCCCACCGCGAAACCGACAACCTGGAAAAAGACGCCATCCAGCATGAGGCGGAAGAGGAATCGGTTACAAAAGCGACACGCCTGTCATCCCGCTTGATCTACGAGGTCATCCGCCGCGACGGCGAGGAGGAGCTGGAACGACCGATGCCATCCCTGATCTGGTCCGGGCTGGCAGCTGGAATATTGATCAGCCTCTCCGTGCTTGGCGAAGGGATTTTGCGTCAGCACCTGCCGCAGGATATGGCGGGCCGCTACCTGATCGAGAATTTCGGCTACTCATTCGGCTTTCTCGTCGTGATCTTTGGCCGGATGCAGTTGTTTACAGAGAACACCATCACCACGGTGCTTCCGGTTCTCGCACGTCAGTCCCGCAAAGCGCTGTCTGCGATGCTGCGGCTCTGGGCGGTTGTGTTGACCGCGAATGTTGTCGGAGCCCTACTGGCGGCCTTGATGATGTCGAAAACCAATATGCTGAGTGCGGAGCTGACCGAGGCCGTCATTGCCTTGTCCGACCACGCCGTCACCATGGGCGCGGGCGACAGTTTCATTCGCGCCATTCCCGCCGGTGTTCTGGTCGCGGCGATCGTCTGGATGATGCCTTCGGCTGAAGGCAATGCATTCTTCGTCATCTTGACCTTTACCTGGCTGATTGCTGCGGGAGATTTCACACATGTCATCGCCGGCTCCGTAGAGATGTGGATCATGCTTCTTGCAGGCACGATGACACCCGCTGCTGCCGCCTTCGGCTACTTCTTCCCTGTCCTGCTGGGCAATATCATCGGCGGCACCGCGATCTTTGCGATCCTTGCCTGGGGACAGGTCTATGATGAGGTCCGCCACGGGGCCGGGTCTGGCGATGGAGGACAGGACGGCTGAGACCAATGGCATGGCCTGACCTGCTGCCGCGTGGGGTCATGCACGCTGACGCTCAGCGCAACCGTTCCACGCGGCGCCGCCCCCGGCACCTACCGAAGCGTCACACCATGGCTTGCGACACCAAAGGCAGCCGGCGTCCGAATTCTGCAGCCGGAGCAGGATCGTAGGGCACCAGAAACCCTGTGCGCTCTTCCGGGGAGGCGGCCAGGTTCGCATCGGCCTGCGCGCGCCAAGCCTCGACTGCGCGTTCAGGGTCCAGGAACCGCGACGGAGGGGCCATCTGCAGCCAGTGTCCGCAGACCTGCTCGCGCATGGCGGCCACCGTATCCGCTTGGCGCAGCTCCACCCCCACCTCTGTATCCCAGGTCATCGACCGGCCGTTCAGGTTGGCAGAAGACAGGATTGCGCGGCAATCATCAAAGACGGAAAACTTGGTATGAACATAGATGATCGGCGATCCCGCAAGCGTGTCACGTCCATCACTGGCCATTGCCACGGGCTGCACCGGCGACATGATAACCGCCCGTGCGCCGAAAGCATCCTGAACCTTGGCGATGCATTGCGCCTGAAGATATTCGCCGTATCGCGCATCTGATCCGGTGTTGCCGTCAAAAGCCACATCCTCCGGAGCGGCAGGAAGCACCATGACCAAGCCAAGGTCGGGCTTCTCCCGTGCGGCCTCTGCCAGAGCGTCAGCAAGCTCCGTGTCCCGAAAGAACTGCGATTTAAGATAGATCAGATGCTTGGCCTCCCTGATCCGACGCAGATGCGTCTCCTTCAGGGTCGCATCGACCTGTCGCGGCCCCGGCACATGGTTCGGCCAGTCGCGCGGTCGCGACAGGGTGGTCAGCAGGTGTTTGCGCTTTGGCGGTTCTTTGGTGCCAGCGCAGATGTCGAGGAAGCTCTCCAGATGCGCCTGTCCCTCTGCCACGATTTCGGGATCATCCAGCATCAGCTGCACATCCTGCCAGGTCTCATCACGGCGCCGGTGATGTCCCGTGTCGTCAAACCGGCGCTCGTCCAGATCCAACCCGCCAATATATAGGCGTTGGCGATCAAAAACGGCGATTTTCTGGTGGTGTGTTGCAGGCAAGAGCGGACGCACCGGCAAGAGCCGCGCACAAAGCCGCCCGTTGCGGTCGCGTCGCACGTAGCCATCCAGACCCGGCATTTCGGCCAGTCGCTGGTCCTGCTCGGCAGGTTCAAGCTGGTTGAGGTCCTCCAGCACGCCGTTCAGACGACTGCGTACCGCAGGCCAGAACAACGCGCACCACATCCCCCCAACCCGCGCAGGATGCGCCGCCGCGGTGAGGTTCAGTTTCGCGTCTGGACCTGCACGGAGAGCTGCGGCGCGCAGGTGGCGCATCGTCTGCCATGTGCCAACATGAAGCGGATTTGCCATCACCGCATCGAAATCGGACACAATAATATTGAGGGTGACACCCCGGCGCAGGACATAGATGATCAGATCCTCCCACGTCGAGCCGATCCGTTGACCGACCTCACTGCGCAAGCGGGTCTGCAGGTCAAACACCCGTAAACTGGCCCATACTTCGGTCCGGGAGTTGAGAAAGGCGCGCTCCATTTCCGGAAAGGCCTCGGCGGCGGTCATCAGCATTTCCACCCCTTCGCTCGGAACTCGCGCTGCATCCTCGGAACACGTCATGACAGGTCCTTTTTCTTGCGCAGCTCGCAGACTGACTTAGGGGTGAGAAAAATCGGGTGAATGGCGCAGTCAAAACACTCTGCGACAGAGCAATGGCGGGACTGCCATGCGAACAATCCCGGCTGGTCTTGCGCCATCATTTGGGTCTACTCCTCTTGGTGATGGGCCCTTTGACACGGGGTTAGTTCATTCAAACCCGCGCAATTGTTTACAGGTTCCAACGCTGTGCCCTTTTGAACGTTCCATAACAAACCCGCGATCTTGAGAGAGTTTTCGTCGCAGCGCTTGTCGGTCACTGCCTGGCTGACGCAGTGATGAACCGCAGGCGATGACGATCAACCCGCACGGTTCGGGCCAGATGTGACGAGCAGGTCGGATGAACCGCGCTATCCTTTTGTTAGAACATACTATTTGAAGGTACTGCAAAAAAATTCTGTGACAATGAAACACTGGCCCCCGCGATGCGTTGACTGATCGACAGGCTAACACCCTGTATCCGAGTAACACGATACGAGGAGCCAATTATGAAACATCTTTTCACAACCACCGCTCTCGCCACCATGATCGCACTGCCCGTGGCGGCCGAGGACACGATGTCCAAAGCAGAGACCACCGGCTATGATCAGATGCAAAGCATGGAGATCAAGGTAAGCAACCTGCTGGATCACCAAATCTATATGCCCACTGATGAAACAGGGGACGCACTGTCGGGCTCGGGCGACGCCGAGACGGGCGCCAAGATGCCCAGTGACACTGCCACAAACACCGCGACCGGTGAGCAACCCATGCAGACCAACAGCCATGACACGTCGTTTGCGGGCCATATGAGGGCCGTGTCCGATGTTCAAAACAACTGGCAGATGGTCGGCGAAGTAGAAGACGTTCTGATGCGCCGCGATGGCGAGGTTCAGGGTCTGATCGTCGATGCAGGCGGCTTTCTGGGCGTGGGCGAGACAGAAAAACACATCTCGCTGAACCAAATCCAGTTTGTCGAGGATGCTGACGATGAGGGCGCGTTCTTCATGGTCTATTCCGGTGGGAAATCCACGTTCGACCAAACTGAGGACTTTGACGAAACCCGCGCCGAAGACCAAGGTTGGTACCGAGCGAGCGAAACCGAAGACGCCCGCATGTGGGAGCAAGAGCGTGAAAGCCAGACCCGCGATGTAGAGTTGGCGCAGATGACCACGGATGAGCTTCTGGGCGCCGCAGCCTACGGCTCCAATGACGAATGGGTCGGCGAGGTCAGCGAGCTCACCCTGACGGATGAGGGGAAATTGGACGCGATCATTCTCGACGTGGGCGGTTTCCTTGGCATCGGCGAAAAGGCAGTCGCGCTGGAGGTGGATCAAGTTGAGATCACCCGCGTCGGAGGCGACGACCTGCGCGCGCATGTACAGGCAACAGAAGAACAGCTGGAGGCAATGCCGGCCTGGGATGAGAGCTAAGTCGCCGGCATGACCGGTGAATCATTTCAGAATATGCTGAAGGGGGGTGCGCTACGGCGCACCCCCTCTTTCTACCTACAGGTCTCGCGCACACTCAGGCCACGCCATAGGCAAGACCGGCAGAGTGTTCATCGCGCCTTGAAACCCAACTTAGGATCTCAACCCAATAGCAAAATCGGAGGATCAGACATGCCTGCAAAATCCAAAGCACAACAAAAGGCAGCCGGCGCTGCGCTCTCTGCCAAACGTGGAGAAACGGCTAAGAACGATCTGAAGGGCGCCGCCCGTGACATGTATGAATCGATGTCGGAAGAACAGCTGGAGGAGTTTGCCAGCGGTGATCGCGAGCAGAAACCTGACCATGTGAAATAAATTCTGATCGTGCGCAGCCCTGAAAAACGGCCACCAGTTCGATTACAGGGCGTGTCTAGTTCTGGCCAAACATGGCTGCACTGCCAAAGCAGCCTACGATGCAACAAGCGCCCGTCGCTGTTCAACGACGGGCGCTATTGTCTTAGGTGCTTCGCTCACTCACGACCAAGCCGGATCATCACGTCGGACCTTGAAAGTGGTCCATATCCCCGCAGGCACGCCAACGATCAGGCCGATTGTAATGGCGACCGCAAACGCTTGCCATGCAAGCCAATCTGCAACCAGAAATGCCGTCAAAGCGGCACCTGAAATACAAAGAACCCAAAGCGGTATAAAAACAAATCTCCAACCATATTTCATTCAGACACCCTCCTTTGTGTTTGCAAAAGATCGTTCAGAAGGAGAACGCGTTGCGCGCGCATAGGTTCCAGCTGATACTCTGGAGGCAGGGCGCGAAGTCTGACGAGCGCGCTATATGGCGCCTTGGATGGATCCAGCGACCGTCAGAAGGACAGCTGCCGCGGACGACATCGCGACCAATCCAAACACCGCAAAAAGACCGTCTTTCAGCAGCAAAGACGTCGCAAACAGCAAGACCGCAGCGCCAAGGATCGACGATGAGAAAGGCACAATTTCCAGAAATGGCATCGCGGCACCGCAAAACAGACACAGCGTCTGAATGAGCTTACGCCCCGGCCAGCGCAGCAAGGGCTGGAACCGGTCACGAGAGTGATTGTCGAGCCAACTGGCAACTCCGTGGAGCTTGTCGATCGCTTCACGGGCACGCTTGCCTTCCAGTGACCGTTTGACCACAAACTGCGGCAGCCAGAGATGTTCTCGACCCGCAACCATCTGCAACGAGATCGCAGCGATGGTGATCCCGCAGAGGGAGGAGAAAAGCGGAATACCACTTAGCGGTGACACGACCAACAGCGCGGGCACCATCAAGACAGGCAGAAAGGACTGCGTGCCAAACACTTCGATGATCTTGGCCACGGCAACCCGATCCTGATCCGCAAGGCGGGCAAGACGATCAACGATCTGATTGACACTTGTGGTCTGCGCGGGGTCGGACATTGAACGGTTCCTTGTGCTGTTGGCTACCTATCCAACGTCCTGCTCTGCATCACGTTCCATTGCGCTTGTCTTGCAAAGCCAGCCTTCGACGGTATGCCGGATGCGTAGCTCTCACTCAGAGCAGGGTCTGGATCGCGATCGCTGCGCCGTATGTCGCCAGAATACCCATGCTTTCCAGACCGATATTCGCCGGCCCCTGCCGTTGGCGATAGAGCTGCCCCAGAGTGAGAATGGCGGTCATCATCAACCCGACGGCAAGCCAGAAGACATCGTCCTTGCCGATCGCGTGGTAGATCGACCCGGCGCGATAGCCCGCGTCGCCCAGCACCAGAAAGAGCGTGTCGAAGATATTTCCGCCGATGATCCCGCCCACCGCCAGTTGCAGCGCACCGCGCCGGACAGCGGCGAGCGTCGTGACGAGTTCGGGCAAGGAGGTCACCACAGCGGTCACCAGCGCACCGACGACTGAGGCCGACATCTCCAACCTGTCGGTCAGCACGCCCGCGGTGCCCGCGATCACCCAGCCAGCGCCCCCCATGACCAGCATCAGCCCGCCAAAAGCTGCGGCGAGTCTCGGTGTTGACGGGAATTCATCCGCCTCCTCATCCGGCTCGTCCGGCGCTGTTTCTTCGGTGTCGACCGCCGTCCACATTGGATCATTTCGCACCTGACCAGAGGCGTAGATACCCATGATGTAGATCGCCAGAAGCAGGAAGGAGGCCGGGTGGATGCCAAGAATTGCAACATCGGGGCCCAGCCACGCAGCAAGCGGTATCGCCAGCATGAACATCAAAAGCGCGCCCTGAAACACATTGACGAGGTCAGCGGCGGCGTGTTCGAGGTTGACCTTACGATGCAGAATGTCGGCCAGCGCAAGAAAGGCAGTTTGCGCGGCGATGCCCCCGATGCCATTGGAAAACGCCAGTGACGCGCGCCCGTCGAGCGCCGAGGTCAGCGACACGATCGTGCCGGACAAAGATGTCGCCGCGCCCAGCAGCACGCCACCGATAAGCGCTTCGCCCAGCCCGGTGCGGTCGGCAATTACGTCGGCCTGGCCTGTCATTTTCACACCGCCCGCAAGGATGCAGAGTGCAGCCGCAGCAAAGAGCACAAGAAGGAGTGGAGTGGAAAGATCAACAAACATGGTGCGGCAACGCTCGAAACTCAGGTTGGTTCATTTCTTTTCGATTTGGGACCGAAAACTAGTCTCTATGCGTTTCGGCTGCGATGTCGCCCTGCGGGGCGCGGGCTGTTTGTCCCTTTCGCAAGTCGCTCTGCAAGAGACGCACATTGCGCAGATTGCCCTTGAAACCGATATCGAAAAGATCGCCTACGATCGGAATGGTGCCAAGCATCCAGTCCAGCCCGGTGTTTACGCTCATCCGGGCAAGTGTGCGCTTCTTTGCCCCCAGCTGCCATCCTCGCGTAATCAGATAGGCCGACGGCAGAGCCGCCAGCGTGTCACCAACGCCCGGGATCAACCCGATCAGGCCGTCGAGCCCGACCCGAAACCCCGTCAGGGGAATACGAAACCGCGCATCCAGCGTCTTGGCCAAGTTTTCGAGCCGCGCCACTTCGGCGGTGATTTCAGCATCGGTGCGACGGCGGCGCATGGGCTTGGTCGGATGGGAATGATCCAGGCTCGCCATCGAATTATCTCCGCGCGATGATCCAGACGGCATGCACGACGCCCGGGATGTAGCCCAGCAAGGTCAGCAGGATGTTGAGCCAGAAGTGCCCCTTCAGGCCAACTTGCAAAAAGACACCCAGAGGGGGCAGAAGAATAGATAGAATGATGCGGACAAGATCCATGATTGGGCCTCCGGTTGAGAGTGCGCCGTTTCGACGCGGGACACTTGGGTAACCATCACGACCGCGCGTTGTTCCGCTTTTTGCAGGGATTGGTGTGGAATGCGCGTGCGCGCGCGGCCTCCGCACGGCCCCTTGGGGGCAGGCTGCCGGGTGCCGCACCGTCGTCCCAGCACCCTCGCATCAGGGGATGCAAATGATCCCGCGTGAACGCATGGCTCACGTCAGATTCAGCACCACCCAGGCCGGCCTCGTGGCACCGGATATCTTTGGTCCAATTTGGCCGACTGAGACGACAACCCTATGGAAAAATACAAAAAACCTGCCACCACGGAGGCAGCAGGTTCATGTCAAAACAACGTCATGCGACAGAGGCGTCAGCCCTCCTCGCGCTCCATGTCTTCGAGCATCTTACGCGCACGCGGGCACGCCAGACGTTCGCGCAAGGGGCTGTCGGGGTCGATGTCCTTTTTGCAGACCACGCATTGATCCGCATCTGAAATCGCGTTCAATCCGCCGCAGCTGCCTTTGATGGTGCGGCCACTGAACAGAACGCCGAAGGCCATGCCCAGCATCACGATCAGGAACAGTCCGAAGGTCAGGATGAACGTCGACATGTCATGCTCCCCTTTTCCGGCGAAACGCCGGACAGTCGGTTCAGGCGGTCAGCGCAGCAAAGCGATCAGACGCCGTGGATTTGAACCCGGTTTCGCCGTTTGCCGCCGCACGGTCAATAAACAGAACCGCCATATCACGATCATTTGCGATCTCGAGCCCGCGCTCGCGGCCCATGACCAGCATTGCGGTCGCCCAAGCATCCGCCAGCATCGCATTGTCGGTCAGAACAGTGACAGAGGCGGTGTCATGCGTCACCGGACGGCCAGTGGTGGCGTCGATGATATGCGAGTACCGGGTGCCGTCGTAGTCAAAGAAGTTGCGATAGTCGCCGGAGGTCGCCATCCCCATGTCGGACAGGCCAACAACCTGCGTCACGCCACGATCAAATGCCTGCGGCGTCTCGATGCCGATCTGCCAGGGCTGACCCTCGGGGTTGCGACCTGCAGTATAAAGGTCACCGCCGATTTCGACCATATAGTCGGTGATACCATAGCCCTTGAGCACAGCAGCCACCTGATCAACACCAAAGCCCTTGCCGATCGACGACAGGTAGACTTCGGCACCGCTGTTCAGTTTCTTGAGACCACCGGCCTCCAGCTCAACCGACTGAGCCTGACCACAGCAGGCCATGGCCTGTGCAATCTCAGCGTCGGACGGCATGTCGCTGCGGGTTTGCCCGGCGCCAAAGCCCCAGAGGTCGATCAACGCACCAACGGTGACGTCAAATGCGCCATCACTTGCCACATGCACGTCCTGCGCGGTCTGCATCACGTGATGCAGTTCGCCGGACACGGACAGGCTCTCGCCTGCCGCGGCCGCGTTGAAGCGCGAAATCTCGGAAGACGCATCCCAGTTGGACATCTGCACGTTGACCTGACCCAGTGCCTGGTCGACTGCGGACTGCAGTTCAGCCTGGTCGATGGACTTGCTGTGGTCAATGGCGACGATCGAGTAGTTGGTGCCCATCGTCAGCCCACTAAGTTCCAGCAGGGACCATCCTTTCTTGCAAGCCATCAGTGCAAGTGGCATGACCATGAAACTACGGCGAGAAAGGAGAAGAGGGTTCGTCAAAGGGCCTACTCCGCTAGTGCTTCTGTTAAGGGACGCGAGGTTCCCAGAGCTTCTGGGACAGAAAGAACGCGGGTTCAACAGTAAATCGGATTTTTTCGCTCTAAAGAACTTTCAAACCGCGTCGCAGTAACGCATAAGAGCGCCGGAAAATGGACAGGACATGAAGACGTGCAGCAACATACGTTGAAAAAAGGTCTCGATGTTCCGGTGCTGGGGGCACCTGACACCAGAATCGAAGACGCAGCAGAAGTCCGGACCGTCGCCATCCTCGGGCAGGACTATATTGGCCTGAAGCCTCGGCTTTCAGTTCAGGAAGGCGACGTGATTGCGGCAGGCGCTCCGGTGTTTGCGCATAAGGACACGCCAGAGGTTCGGGTCACCGCACCGGTTTCGGGACGCGTAAAAGCGATCAACCGCGGCGCGCGCCGTGTACTGGTCAGCGTCGAGATCGAAGTGGATGATTCTGCCGCCGAGCCGGTGGATTTCTCCGCCATTGGCGATGAGAGCACCGCCGAAGGCCTGCGTGAGCGGCTCTGCGCTTCCGGGCTATGGACGTCTTTCCGCACGCGCCCCTATTCAAAGGTGCCGCCATCGGATGCCGCCCCTGCGGCCATCTATGTAACGGCGATGGACAGCGAACCGCTGTCGGGCGATGCGGCCACCATCATCAACGAACACGCCGAAGCCTTTGCGCGCGGCCTGTCCGCCGTGACGGTGCTCACTGACGGCAAGACCTACCTGTGTCAGGACAGCGGCGCCAGTATTCCCGGCGCCGATCTGGCCAGCGTGACTGCTGTCGGGTTTTCCGGCCCGCACCCGGCGGGTCTGGCGGGCACCCATATGCATTTCCTGGAGCCCCCCAGCGGCGAGAAAACCGTCTGGACCATCGGCTATCATGACATCATCGCCATTGGTCAGTTGCTGCTGACCGGGCGGCTGGATCCGTTCCGCACCATTGCCCTTTCGGGCCCCGAATGCAGCCGTCCGCGTCTGGTCCGCACCCGCGTGGGCGCGTCGATGACCGATCTTTGCGCCGAGGATCTTGGCCGCGACACGCCAATCCGCGTTATCTCCGGCTCCATCCTGTCCGGGCGCGCCGGAGAGGGTCCAACCGCATATCTTGGTCGCTATGCGCGCCAGATCACGCTGATCAAGGAAGACCGCGAGCAGATCCCGCTGGGCTGGATTCGCCCGATGGCGTCGAAATACGCGGTGCAGCCGGTGCTGGGCTCTGCCTTCTCGAAGAAGCTGCACGCGCTGACGTCCAACCTTAACGGCGGCCGCCGCGCCATGGTGCCGATCGGCACATTCGAACAGCTGATGCCGCAGGATTTCCTGCCAACGCAGCTGTTGCGGGCGCTGCTGGTGATGGACACCGACCAGGCACAGGCCTTGGGCGCGCTGGAGCTGGACGAAGAAGATCTGGGCCTCTGCGGTTTTGCCTGCCCGGCCAAATATGAATATGGCCTCGCCCTGCGCGACAGCCTCAGCAAGATCGAAAGAGAGGGATAAGACTTTGGGTCTTCGCAGTTTCTTTGATCGGATCGAGCCGCAATTCCTGAAGGGTGGCCGATACGAAAAATTCTTCCCTGTCTACGAGATGGTGGAGAGCTTCATCTACACGCCCAAGACGGTGACCACCGCCGCGCCCCATGCCCGTTCATATATCGATATGAAACGGATCATGACCTATGTGGTGCTGGCGACCATCCCCTGCATCCTGTTTGGCATGTACAACACCGGCCTGCAGACCAATATGGCGATTGCCGAATATGGCGCCTCCGGCTGGCGCGCCGCCATTATCGAGACGCTGGGCATCGGCTTTGATCCCAACAACCCCTTTGCCAACATCATGCACGGGTTGCTGTATTTCCTGCCAATCTACGTCGTGACGCTGGTTGCGGGCGGCATCTTCGAGGTGATCTTTGCCGTGGTGCGCGGCCATGAGGTCAACGAAGGCTTCCTCGTGACCTCCATGCTCTACACGCTGATCCTGCCCGCCACGACGCCCCTGTGGCAGGTGGCGCTTGGCATCATCTTTGGCGTGGTGATCGGCAAGGAAGTCTTTGGCGGCACCGGCAAAAACTTCCTGAACCCGGCGCTGGTGGGTCGTGCCTTCCTCTATTTCGCATATCCCGCCTATATGTCCGGCGACTCGATCTGGACCCCGGTGGACGGGTTCTCCGGTGCCACCGCACTGGCGATCGGCGCGTCTGATGGCGTGGCCGCCTTCCCGGAGCGCGGCATCGAGTGGATGGACGCCTTTGTCGGCACCATTCAGGGATCGTTTGGCGAAACCTCGACGCTGGCAATCCTGATCGGCCTGGCCTTCCTGCTGATCGTCAAGATCGCCAACTGGCGACTGATCGTCGGCTGCCTTGGCGGCATGATCGCCTTCTCGACGCTGCTGAACTGGATCGGCTCCGACACCAACCCGATGTTCGCGATGCCCTGGTACTGGCATCTCGTGATCGGCGGCTATGCCTTTGGTCTGGCCTTCATGGTGACCGAGCCGGTCTCGGCCTCGCACACCAACATGGGCCGCTACATCTACGGCGCCTTGATCGGTTTCATGGTCGTCATGATCCGTGTCATCAACCCCGCCTTCCCCGAAGGCATGATGCTGGCGATCCTGTTCGGCAACGTCTTTGCCCCGCTGATCGACCACTTCGTCGTGCAAGCCAACATCAAACGGAGGGCGAAGCGCAATGTCTGACACAAACGAGCAAAAGGGCATGATCCGTCGTTTCCTCGACGCGCCGCCCGATTCCGTCGGCAAGACAGTATTCGTCGCCGTGGCGCTCTGCCTCGTGGCCTCGATGGTCGTGTCCGCCGCCGCCGTGGCCCTGCGCCCGATCCAGGAAGAGAACAAGCTGCGCGACAAGCGCATCAACGTGCTGCAGGTCGCTGGCGTCTATGACGAAAACGTGCCCGTGGCCGAGGCTTTTGCCGACTTTGAACCGCATGTCCTGGACCTCTCCAGAGGCGCGTACAGCGACCAGTTCGAGATCGAGACCTTCGATGCGCTGGCGGCCTCTGATGACCCGGCCATCGTGCGGGCGCTGGACGAGGATCCCGCAGGTCTGGGTGGCCAGATGCAGGCCTACCGGATGATCTACCTGCTGCGTGATGATGCAGGCGACCTCGACAAGGTGGTGCTGCCGATCGAAGGCTATGGCCTGTGGTCGACGCTCTATGGCTTCATCGCGCTGGAAGAGAACGGCAACGACATCTTTGGCCTGCAGTTCTATCAGCATGGGGAGACCCCCGGCCTCGGCGCTGAGGTGGACAACCCACGCTGGAAATCGCTGTGGAACGGCAAGAAACTCTTTACCGAAGAGGGTCAGCTGGCCATCACCGTGGCAAAAGCTGCTCCGCCCGCCGGTCAGGACTACCACGTCGATGCGCTGGCCGGTGCAACGCTGACCTCTGTCGGCGTGGACAATCTGGTGAAGTTCTGGATGGGACAGGCCGGTTACGGCACCTTCCTTGAACGGCTCCAAGCAGGAGAGATCGACTGATGGCACAAACCTATCGTTCGCAACTCGTCGATCCGCTGGTCGACAACAACCCGATCACCCTGCAGGTTCTGGGCATCTGCTCTGCGCTTGCGGTGACCTCCTCGATGCAGGTGGCTTTCGTGATGTCCATCGCCGTGACACTGGTAACAGCGTTTTCGTCGATGTTCATTTCCATGCTGCGCAACCAGATCCCCTCCTCGATCCGGATCATCGTGCAGATGGTGATCATCGCCTCTCTGGTGATCCTCGTGGATCAGGTGCTCAAGGCCTTCGCCTATGAGATCTCAAAAACGCTCTCGGTATTTGTCGGTCTGATCATCACCAACTGTATCGTGATGGGCCGTGCCGAAGCCTTTGCGATGAAGAACCCGCCCGTCGCGAGCTTCATCGACGGCGCTGGTAACGGCCTCGGCTACGGGCTCTTGCTGATGATCGTTGCCTTCTTCCGCGAACTCTTTGGTGCAGGCTCGCTGTTTGGCGTCACCGTGCTTGAGACCGTGAACAATGGCGGCTGGTATGTGCCAAACGGCATGCTGCTCCTGCCGCCCTCGGCCTTCTTCGTCATTGGTCTGCTGATCTGGGGCATTCGCACCTGGAAGCCGGCACAGGTCGAAGAACGTGAATATAAAATCCAGACGGTGGAGGCGCACTGATGGAAGGATTGCTTTCCCTCGCGGTCAAGGCCGTATTCGTTGAGAACCTCGCGCTGTCGTTCTTCCTCGGCATGTGTACCTTCCTCGCGGTGTCGAAAAAGATCTCGACAGCGATCGGTCTTGGTATCTCGGTCATGGTGGTGCAGGCCATCACCGTGCCCGCCAACAACCTGCTGCTGACCTACCTGCTGGCCCCCGGCGCGCTGGCCTGGGCCGGTTTCCCGGACGTGGATCTGACCTTCCTTGGCCTGATCTCCTATATCGGCGTGATCGCGGCCATGGTGCAGATCCTCGAGATGCTGCTCGATAAGTATTTCCCGCCGCTTTACAACGCGCTTGGGGTCTTTCTGCCGCTCATCACCGTGAACTGCGCCATCCTTGGTGGCTCCCTCTTCATGGTGGAACGCAGCTACAATTTTGCCGAGGCAACCACCTATGGTCTTTCCTCCGGCTTTGGCTGGGCGCTGGCGATCACCGCCATGGCCGGCGTGCGCGAGAAGCTGAAGTATTCCGACATTCCGGATGGTCTTCAGGGACTTGGCATTACCTTCATCACCGCGGGTCTGATGGCGATGGCCTTCATGTCCTTCAGCGGCGTGAAACTTTGATCGGAGGCCAGACGTGACTACATTCGGACTAGGCGTTCTCCTGTTCACCCTGATCGTTGTCGCCTTGGTGACGATCATTCTGGCAGCCCGCTCGAAACTCGTCAGCTCGGGCGATGTGAACATCACCATCAACGGCGAGAAAACCATCTCGGTTCCCGCAGGCGGCAAGCTTTTGCAGACGCTGGCGGCGGAAAAGATGTTCGTCCCCTCTGCCTGTGGCGGCGGTGGCACCTGTGCGCAATGCCGCGTGCGCGTGCATTCCGGTGGCGGCTCCATCCTGCCCACCGAAGAAAGCCATATCACCAAGCGCGAAGCCTCCTGTGGCGACCGTTTGTCCTGTCAGGTGGCGGTCAAGCAGGACATGGATATCGAAGTGCCAGAAGAGGTCTTTGGCGTGAAAAAGTGGGAGTGCACCGTGCGCTCCAATGAGAACGTCGCGACCTTCATCAAGAACCTGGTGCTGGAACTCCCCGAGGGCGAGGATGTCAACTTCCGCGCCGGTGGCTATATCCAGATCGAAGCGCCCAGCCACGCGCTGTCCTACAAGGACTTCGAGATCGAAGAAGAGTACCGCCCGGATTGGGACAAGTTCAATCTGTGGCAGTATGAGTCCAAAGTCTCGGAACCGATCGAGCGGGCCTATTCGATGGCGAACTACCCGGACGAAAAGGGCCTCATCATGCTCAACGTCCGCGTTGCCTCGCCGCCGCCGGGCTCTGCCGGTATTCCGCCGGGCCAGATGTCGTCCTATATCTTCAACCTCAAACCCGGTGACAAGGTCACCATTTCCGGCCCGTTCGGCGAGTTCTTCGCCCGCGACACGCAAAAGGAAATGGTCTTCATCGGCGGGGGCGCCGGCATGGCGCCGATGCGGTCGCACATCTTTGACCAGCTCAAGCGTCTGGAAAATCGCGACCGCAAGATCACCTTCTGGTATGGCGCCCGCTCCAAGCGCGAGATGTTCTTTGTCGAGGACTTTGACCAGCTGGCCGAAGAATTCGACAACTTCGAATGGCACGTAGCCCTCTCGGACGCGCTGCCCGAAGACGATTGGAAAGGCTACACCGGCTTCATCCACAATGTGCTCTTCGAGGAATACCTCAAGAACCACCCGGCGCCCGAGGACTGCGAGTTCTACATGTGTGGTCCGCCGATCATGAACCAGTCGGTGATCAACATGCTGCTGGAGCTGGGCGTGGATCGCGAGGACATCATGCTCGACGATTTCGGCGGCTGACCCGCAGATCTCAAGATCAGAGAAAGAAGAAGGGGGCCGGTGGCCTCCTTTTTCGTATCTGCCCCCTGCCCTGTCCCACGTTGCGCATCACATCGCGCCACAAACCGGATGCGGGCTAAGCCGTGTTCTTCAGCGTCGCCAACAACTGGTGGAATTTCTCGCCCTGCACCGCAACGTGGTTGCGCAGGGCATCCGCCGCGGCCTCGGCCTTGCTGGCCTCCAGCGCGCGCACAATCTGCTCATGCTCGGACATGGACTGGCCCATCCGCCCCCGGAACCGAAGCTGTTGGCGGCGAAAGGGTTGCAACCGCTTGTGCAGCTTCGCGGCCTCCTGCGCCAAAAAACTGTTGCCAGATTGCTGATAGATGATGCTGTGGAACCGCTCGTTTTCAGAGTAATAGGCCTCCACGTCACCGGCGGTGACAGCTGTCTGACAGCTGATGTTCGCCTCGCGCAATTCGGCAAGCGCGGCCTCTGAGATCCGCAACGCTGCAAGCCGACCGCACACCGCTTCAAGCTCCGCCATCACCTCGAACATCTCCAACAGTTCCACCGGGCCCGGTTGGCGCACGAAGGCACCGCGTCGCGGGATCAGTTCGAGCAAGCCAGACAAGGCAAGCCGTTGAAACGCTTCGCGCAGCGGCGTGCGCGACACCCCGAACTGCTCCGCAAGGCGCACCTCGTCCAGGCGATCCCCATCGGCATATGTCCCGTTGAAAATCAGTGCTTCGAGCTGTTCGGCAATGGTATCTGCGCGGCGTTTTTCCATAGGTCAGATCATGACCAACGCTCCAACTAAATTCAAGAATCTAATTCTTGTATACAATACGGTTGACTGAAAAAACATAAAGCGACTACCCTTGTGGCATGACCAACGTGATCTTGCTGCCCTGTCTGTTACCGGGGCTGCGGACCTCAGAGCCAAACATGATGATGGAGCTGCGCCATGAGCATCCTTGCAGAGCTGCTGTCGACCGTTTTTGAACGCCGCCAGCGGTCGGTACAACCCGCACCTTCGGACGGACGACCGCTGCAGGAGCTGGCCGATGCCCTGGTCGGCTCCGCCGGGGAGACCTCCGGCCTGGCCCTGGCCGAAGAGATCCTGTCCCGGTTCGAGCCCCTCGATGATGACGGCAAGCTTGTCTTCTTTCGCCATCTGGCCTCGGCGATGAACATCGCACCAGATGCGGTGCGCGCCACGCTGGAGACCTACGAGAGAGATCCCTCCAAGGCATCCTATCGCGCATTTATGGCGGCCTCCGAACCCCGACGTCAGGAGCTGATCCGCCGCTTAAACCGCCTGCCCAACGCCACCGGGGCCTTGGTGCGGATGCGCGCGGATCTGTTGCGGCTGGGGCGCGGCGAGCCGGAGCTGGAAGCGCTGGACATAGATTTTCGCCACCTGTTCCTCAGCTGGTTCAACCGGGGCTTTCTGGTGCTGCGTCCGATCAACTGGGAAAGCCCGGCGCATATCCTTGAAAAGATCATCGCCTATGAGGCGGTGCACGCGATTGACAGCTGGGACGATCTGCGCCGCCGTCTGGCACCTGCGGATCGTCGCTGTTTTGCGTTCTTCCACCCCTCGATGCCGGACGAGCCGCTGATCTTCGTCGAAGTGGCGCTGACCAAGGGCATTCCCGACTCAGTGCAAACCCTGCTCAGCGAGAATCACGCGGAAATTCCCGCCACCGAAGCGGATACGGCCACCTTCTATTCGATTTCCAACTGTCAGGCGGGTCTGGCCAGCATTTCGTTCGGCAGCTCGCTGATCAAACAGGTGGCTTCGGATCTGGCGACGGACCTGTCCGGCCTGTCCACCTTTGTCACACTCTCCCCCATCCCCGGCTTCACCCGCTGGCTTGAGGCAGAGGACATCTCGACCACAGACGCGGATCCCGAAAGGCTGCGTGCCCTGGCGGCGGATTACCTGTTGAACGCCAAACGGCCCGGAGGCTTGCCGCTGGACCCGGTCGCGCGCTTCCACCTCGGCAATGGCGCGATTGTCCATGCCGTACACGCAGAGGCTGACACCTCCGACAAGGGGCGCGCGCAGTCTGCCGGAACCATGGTGAACTACCTTTACGATCTCGAAAACATTGCACAGAACCACGAACGTTTCGCGACCACGCAAGAGGTGGCCTGCGCCCCCGAGGTCAAGAGCCTCGCCGCCACGGCGCGCAGTGTTCCAGCTTAAGAAGAAAGGCCCCGCCCATGGCAAACCCATTGTATGATCGCCTGTTTGGCACCCATGCTGGCAAATCGACCCCGTTTCTGCATCTGCCGGATGGCAAAGTTCTGAGCCATCAGGACTTTCTCGGCATCACCGCCCAAATCGCCCATGTGCTGACGCACCTCGGTCTCACGCCCGGTGATCGCGTGGCCGCACAGGTTGAGAAATCCCCCGAAGCACTGGCGCTCTATGCGGCCTGCACGCAGGCCGGTCTGATCTTCCTGCCGCTGAACACCGCCTACACCGCGGATGAGCTGTCCTATTTCATTGAAAACAGCGGCGCCTCCGTCGTGGTCTGCGACGCACGGATGGAAGACACGCTAACGCCGATCACCACGCAGCTTGGGGCCAGGCTGGAAACGCTGAATGCGGATGGCAGTGGCACGCTGTCCGACCAGGCAGCAGCGATGCCCGAAACGTTTGACACCGTCGCGCGCGACGCTGAGGATCTCGCCGCGTTCCTGTACACCTCCGGCACGACGGGCCGTTCCAAAGGCGCGATGCTGACGCAGAACAACCTGCTGTCCAATGCCGAGACGCTGGTCAAGGAATGGCGCTTCACGGCCGATGACGTGCTGCTGCACGCCCTGCCGATCTTCCATACCCATGGTCTGTTCGTCGCCAGCAACGTGACCCTTCTCGCGGGGGGCAGCCTGATCTTTCTGCCAAAGTTCGATCTCGACGTCGTGATTGAAAAACTGCCGCAGGCCACCACGCTGATGGGGGTTCCGACCTTCTACACCCGCTTGCTGAGTGATGATCGCTTTACGGGCGCGCTGACCTCTCACATGCGGTTGTTCATCTCCGGCTCCGCTCCGCTGTTGGCAGAGACACATGTGCAATTCGAGACCCGCACAGGGCATCGGATCCTGGAACGTTACGGCATGACCGAGACCAACATGAACACCTCCAACCCCTATGAGGGTGAGCGCCGCGCCGGCACCGTCGGCTTCCCCCTGCCCGGAGTGGAACTGAAAGTGACCGATCCCGCCAGCGGTGACAGCCTGCCCCACGGCGAGGTCGGCCAGATCGAAGTTCGCGGTGCCAATGTGTTCAAAGGCTATTGGCAAATGCCCGAGAAAACCGCCGCCGAACTGCGCGAAGACGGGTTCTTTATCACCGGAGACCTCGGCAAGGTGGATGCGGACGGATATGTCCACATCGTTGGCCGCAACAAGGATCTGATCATCTCGGGCGGCTACAACATCTACCCCAAGGAGATCGAACTGGTGCTTGATGACCAGCCCGGCGTGCTGGAAAGCGCGGTCATCGGCGTGCCGCACCCGGACTTCGGCGAAACGGTGTTGGGCATTCTCGTTGCCGCTCCGGGCGAAACACCCGACACCGCGGCGATGATGGAGGCCGTGCAGTCCCAGCTGGCGCGGTTCAAACATCCCCGGCAGCTGATCCTCATCGACGAGCTGCCGCGCAACACCATGGGCAAGGTGCAGAAGAACATTCTGCGCGAGGCGTATAAGGACATGTTTGCCACTTGATCGCCGGTGAAGGCCCCCTTGTGAAAGACCACTGTGAAGAGCAGCCGCCTGCTGTGGGTGTCCGCCGTGCGCTTGCGTTACTGCGGCACCACTCAGCCTCTCATCCAATCGCAAAAGTCGCGAAAATAATGATTATGCGGCAAAATTTGCCTCCTAAGCGGCGCCAACCCATTAAAAAGTTTGACCGTTCGGTCAACCCCGCGCATCCTGTGCCCGAACTCGATCCGACACCTAGAGGGGAAGACCATGACCAAGACACTGCTGACCACAACCTGCCTGACCGTGCTGGCCCTGAGCCAGACAGCTTCGGCGGACACGCTGCGCCTGCTGACCTGGGGTGGATATGCGCCCGACGAGGTTATCGAAATGTTCGAGGAAGAAACCGGCCATACCGTTGAGGTGACAAAATCCAACAATGAGGAAATGATCGCCAAGCTGCGCGCAACCGGCGGTGGCGGATTTGACCTGGCACAGCCCTCGCAGGACCGGATCATGGGCCCGCAGATGGAATTTGGCATCTACAAGCCCATCGACGTGTCGAAACTGGACGAGTCGCTGTTCATTCCCTCGATGCTGAAGGCCACCATGGGCAACACCACCGTCGGCGGTGACGTCTATGGCGTGCCGCATGTCTGGGGCACCTCGGGCCTGGTGATCAACACTGCCGAAGCCGGAGACGTGGTCAAGGACTACACCGACCTCTGCGCACCGGAAGTGGCGGGCAACGTCTCCTACCGGCTCAAGCGCCCGACCCTGATCGGCTTTGCCTTTGCGTTGGGTGAAGATCCGTTTGCGGCCTATGGCGACGAAGAGAAATATGCCGAGATCATGCAGAAGGTCGAAACCAAACTGACCGAGTGCAAATCCAACGTCAAAACCTACTGGGGCGGCGGCGACGAGCTGATGAACCTGCTGCGCTCCGGCGAGGTCACGGCCTCCATGGCATGGGACACCGGCGGCTGGAAGCTGAACGACGACAACGCCGATATCACCTTTGTTGCGCCTGCGTCGGGCGCCTTGGGCTGGATCGACACCTTTGTTCTGCCCGCCAAGGGTCAGGCGGATGATGCGGCATATGACTGGATCAACTTTGTGATGCAGCCGGAAGTCGCCGCCAAGATCACGGCGTCTGCAGGGAACTTCACCGCCTCCGCAGGTGCCGATCAATTTGCCGAAGACAGCCTGAAAGCCAAGTATCAGGCCAGCTTCCCGCAAGAGGCGATCGACAACATCAAGTGGTACCCGCCAGTTCCGGCCGGTCTGGAATCCATCGAAGGTGATGTTCTGGACCGCGTTCAGGCAGCCAACTGATTTCTTCTGACACGGGCGGCATCTGATCTGCGGATGCCGCCCCACTCGTTTTGGAAAAGACCTGAAACGCGGTATGCGCTCTTCCTGTCGGGGAGCGCATACCGCGATCTTTCCTTTTTCAAGTGTTGACCCGAACCGTCTACAACGGACCCCTGCATGACCCCTGATCTTGAATGCGCTGAGCTTGCGAAACGCTTCGGCACCACCACCGCTGTCGATAATGTGTCCTTTTCGGTGCCGCCAGGCAGCTTCTTCTCAATCCTCGGCCCTTCCGGCTGCGGCAAAACCACAATCATGCGGATGATTGCCGGTTTTCTCGAGCCCACCTCAGGCGACATCCGGATCAAGGGCGGCTCCGTTCTGAACACCCCTCCGAACAAACGCCCGGTGAACATGGTGTTCCAGCATCTGGCGCTGTTTCCGATGATGACGATCGCCGAGAACATCGGTTACGGCCTGCGCCGCAACAAGGTGCCAAAGGATCAGATCGCCCACAAAGTCGACGAGGCCTTGGAGCGCATCGGCCTGCCCGGCATTGGGCACCGCAAGGTCGATGAGCTGTCCGGGGGACAAAAACAGCGTGTCGCGATCGCCCGTTGCATGGTGCTGGAACCGGATGTGCTGCTGCTGGATGAACCGTTGGGCGCGCTCGATCTCAAACTGCGCGAACATATGAAGGTTGAGCTGAAGGCGCTTCAGGCCGCATTTGACACCACGTTTGTCTACATCACCCACGACCAGTCCGAGGCGCTGGTGATGTCCGACCAGATCGCCGTCATGAACCAGGGGCGGTTTGAACAGGTCGGCACGGCGCAGGATCTCTATTACAGACCCGACACCCCCTTTGTCGCTGGCTTCATTGGCGAGGCCAATCGCTGGAAAGGCCGGATCGAGCGGGTCGAGGGCGATACGCTTCAGCTGCGTACCGATAGTGGACTGGCCATGCGCGCGACCGCCGTGAATGAACTGTCCACAGGCGACACGGCCGAGATCTTTGTCCGCCCTGAAACCATCCGCCTGGCCGCCGACCCCGCGGCACTGGCCACGTTTGACAACCAGCTGCGCTGCACCGTCACCAGCATTCTGTTCAACGGTGCGGCCTCGCGCGTGCTGGTCCAGGATAATGTCGGCGAAACGCTAGAGGTCACCCTGCCCCAATCCGGCGAATTCGCCGCGCTCAAACGCGGCGACACGGTCCATATCGGCTGGGGGGCCGCACAGGCCACCTGTTTCAGGGAGAGTGTCTGATGCGCAACCACGCCCGTATCGGATTTGTCCTTCTGCTGACGCCACTTGTTCTGTGGCTCGGCCTGCTGATTATCATCCCGCATATCGACATGCTGCTGATTTCGCTGCGCGAACGCATCAGCTTTGGCGTCTATGACACCAGCCTGGCGCAGTATGAGAAGGCGCTGACCGAACCGCTTTACCTGCGCACCTTCTGGCGCACGGCCATCATGTCGATCCTCGCCACCGGCATCACGCTGCTGATCGCCTTTCCGGTCGCCTATTACATCGCCAAAATGGCCAAGGGGCGACTGCAACAGGTGCTGTTCCTGCTCTGCCTCATCCCGTTCTACGTGTCAGAGCTGGTGCGCACATTCGGCTGGATGATCCTGTTGCGGGAAACCGGCCTGATTTCGAACCTCCTGCAATGGGTGGGTCTGGCGGATCAGCCTGTCGAAATGCTCTATAATGACTCCGCCATGATGGTCGGGCTGGTCTATACGTCGATGTTGTTCATGGTGGTGCCACTCGTCACCACGCTTGAAAGCCTCGACGACAGCGTGATCGAGGCGGGCTATGATCTGGGCGGCAACGGTCTGTCGGTCCTGCGCGAGATCATCATCCCCCACGCCATGCCGGGCATTGTTTCCGGATCGATCGTGGTCTTCATGCTGAGCCTCGGCAACTACCTGACCCCGACGATGCTGGGTGGCAAGGACAGTCTGTGGTTCACCGAGATGATCTATAACCAGTTCATCGTGCGCTCGAACTGGGAGCTTGGCGCCACATTCGGCTTCATGCTGCTGCTCCTGTCTTCGGTGATCGTCTGGGGCATGCTGCGCCTGACGGGACGTACCTTGCAAGAAACAATGGGGTAAACCATGATTCCCACCATTCCCCAATCCCGCAGCTTTCGCCTGATCTATGGCGGCTATGTGCTGATGTTCTTTCTCTACCTCGCGCTCCCGCTTACGGTGGTTGCGGTCTTTGCCTTCAACGACAGCCAATTCCCGTCCCTGCCCTGGGAGGGGTTCACCTGGAACTGGTTCTTTGGCGCCGAGGCGCCCCAGATCGGCGTCTTTCATGAGCGTGGCATTCTCCGCGCGGTCGGCACCTCGGTCTTTGTTGCGGCCTGTGTCGCGGTGCTGTCGGTCAGCGTCGGAACGACCAATGCCTTCTTGTTCAACCGCTATGATTTCCGTGGAAAGACAGTGCTTTACGTGCTGATGTTGCTGCCACTGGTGATCCCGGGGATCGTTCTTGGCATTTCCATCCTGGTGTTTTCCTCGACGCTCGCCAACGGCATCTGGGACGTGGCGCAAATGGACATTCAGGCGCTGCGCCCTGGGTTGCTGCTGGTGGTTCTGGGGCAGTTCTCGTTCATCACCACCATTGCAACGCTGGTCATCAGCGCCCGGCTGCAGAAATTCGACCGCACGTTGGAAGAGGCCGCCCTCAACCTCGGTGCAACCCGCCTCACGGCAGTGCGCACCATCACCATTCCGTTTCTGATGCCCGCAATCATCGGTGCGGTGGTCGTGGCATTTCTGATGAGCTTTGAGAACTTCAACACCACGCTGATGTTAGTCGGCTCTGATGCGCCGCTCACGATCGCCATGTTCGACAGGCTCAAGGAAGGTTCGACCCCGCTCCTCAATGCCGTGTCGCTGCTGTTGATGCTGGGATCATCCCTGCTGGCGCTGGCCATGATACTGTTCCAGCGGCGCTAACCCTCAACACAAAGACCCTTGGCAGCCACTGCTGCACGCTCTTCCGGTGACCACTCCGCAGCGGTCATCGGGAGAGCAAACCTTGCCAACGGATCACCGGCCGTCCGCGCTCTGTGACACGCAAATCACCCCTCATCCTCAGCGAATGCATCTGGCTCCAGCTCTTGCCAGAAGGCGATAATGCTCGCTGCATTCAGCGCCGATCTCCATCCATGCTGGCGAAAGTGTTCCCGGTCGAGTTCGCTCTCCAGGCGGGACTGAAACAAGCGCTTGTCCGCATCTCGCTGCGTGGGGTTTCGCCGCGAAACCAGTGTTTCGACGATATCAAGATGACGGGCCCGGTCACGCCGCGCTGCTGCGCGGGCCTGAAACGCGGCGTCCTCGGCGGCTTGTGCGGCGGCCTGCTCCGCACGTTTCTCTTCCAGACGTGCTTGGGTTTCTGGATCGACAGGAGCCTGGCGCGCGCCACCGCCCTCAGACGGGCTGTAATCGCCCATGATTGCCGCACGCAGATAGCCCACGCTGGATTTCACATCCCCCTGCCCCGCGACATAGTTGAGCTTTTCCTGCACGTAGTCCGGGCCGTGCTCCGTGATCCATTGACGCGCAAGCCGATCAGAAACCCCCTGCCCCCGCAGTGCTTTGTAAACGGGCAAATTGCGCAAACCGTCGCTATCATCAATCTGGAACATTGCCATCTGCGGGTTCTCGCGGATCAGGAACCGGATCTCGCTGACCGCCCTGCCCTTCTTGCGGGTTTGCGGTTCAATGATGATGTCAGAGCTCTTGTTAACCTCAGCCACTGCGGGTTTGATGATCTTTGCGTTCAGATGCTTGAAGCTCTCATAATAGGCGGATCCGTCCACGCCCATCAGCTTGCGAAAGATCTCAAGGCTCCACCATCCAGTCGAGCCGGTGCGCACGAACCGATAGCAGTTCTCATACAGCGCCAGCCCGTGGCCCGAACTGAAGTTGCGTTGGATCTTGACGTTGATCAGTGCATAGATCTTTGGGTCATGCAGTTTTTGCGCCAAGGCTGGCGAGTAGGCGTATTCGCAGACGCCGTTCTTCAACTTGGCGAAACTCAGCAGCGCAGAGACGCCCCACTCCTGATGCCCCTGCTCATCGAGCATATCCCATTCCGCAACAGTTTCGGCCAGAGCGCGCAGACTGGCCCGCAGACTGTCGACGTCGTTGGAGTTATACCCCACCATCATCGCAAGCGTCCGCGCGTCGATCGTGTGACTGCTCGCTGTGGTCAATGTGTCATACGCGTTAAGCAGCAAGACATTTGACAGTTTGCGCTGCAGCAGCGTCAGCTTGCCGCTGATGTGAATCGCGGCGACGTTCTTCTTGACCGTTTCGCGCGTCAGGGCGCCGGTCAATCGGTCGTCGTCAAAGCTCCGCTCTGCCATGGAATCATCTGCCTCTTGTTTTTTCGCAGACTGCCACATAAGGAACCTGTCAGACAATCCGGCACGGGTTCCTTTGGTGATCTCGCTAAACTCAGCCAACGGCACTTCAAAGGTACCCATGCACAGGACCAGAACCTGCGCATCCCGTCAGAGAGCGAATCGGCCCCGCCTGCCCCATGGCCCGTATGGCGCCACAGCGCACGTTCTGTGCTAGGCTCTAATTTGGGAGTTCAGTGTCGAAATCAACGCTCTGCCACACGTAAGCGCGACGGAGGCGCGCATCGAGAGCGGCTGTGCGGCAGCGTCCCGCCCCTGAGAATCGGAACCCTTAGACCTGCTTTGAGGTCCCTTTCCGCCCGTATACGGGTACCTTTGATCCTGTACATAGGTACCACTCGGCCTGAAAACAGGTCCCCAAGATGATTTAGTAGTCTGAATTCATTGCGTTATTCAGCAGCAAAGAATCTAAAGACTCTAAATAATTAAACGCTTTGTTGGCCGTATTTTTATGGTTTCCAAGAGAAAACAGCAACGTTTCGTCACGAAACCAGTCAAAGGCACCCAGAAAAACCCGCCGGCACGTCCCTTCAGGCCTATGCACCGCCAAAGATGTTCTCTATTCTTGGACATATAACCAAAATCAACATACATTCATCGAGATCGAGCAACCTCATGAGTACCCCAACCTTGCCGCCGTATTTCAATTTGGACCCGGAGAAAGCCGCTGGCAAGCTCCCTGACCCGATCCAGACCGCCCGATTTGCCAAGGCCGCCGCACTCTGTGGCAAAGGCCGAGAGGACCTGGCCCGTCGTGGATATGCGCCGGACGGGGAGAAGCGGCTGCGAAAGTTCTCGGTCTGGGAAATTACCCGCTATCTGATACCGGTGGCACCGCAGCATCTGCGACGTATCTTGAAAGCGCATCCGGACCTGCCGCAAGGCGAAGGCGAAGGTGGCTCAAAATGGTTTACGCTGGAAGAAGTGCTTGCCCTTCGTCAGTACTTTGCCAGCGAGGGAATTTCCACGAAGGAATACCTGCCCTACCGACCCAAAGGTTTGCCGGCGAAAGTGACAGCTGTTGCCAACTTCAAAGGGGGCGTGGGCAAAACCTCGACTGCGGCGCATCTGGCGATGTCCGCCGCGCTCGATGGTTACAAGGTTCTGGTGATCGACCTGGACAGCCAAGGCTCCATGACGTCGATCCTCGGCGGCAAGATTGAGGATGAGTGGTCGACTGTGTTCCCGCTCATCGCCAAGGATTATGCGAAATCCATGGTGGAGGAAAACGCGGTGCGTGCCGCGGCTGGTGAGCCTGAACTGCCATTGGATGAAACGCTGAATGAAGCGCTGACGGTTTCGCCGCGAAACGTCATTCAAAAAACCCATTGGCCAAATATCGATCTGATCGGTGCGCAGCTGAACCTTTACTGGGCGGAGTTTCAAATCCCCGTCTGGCGCATGGGGTTGCGCAGTTGGCCGTTGTGGGATGCGCTGAACAACTTTTTGCAGGACGAAGGCATTCTGGACGATTACGATATCGTCTTTCTCGACACGCCGCCGGCCCTTGGGTATCTGACCATCAACGCCCTTGCCGCGGCTGATATTCTGCTGGTGCCTCTTGGTGCGTCCTTTCTCGAGTTTGACAGCACGGGTCGGTTCTTTGACATGCTCTATTCCACCTTTGCCTCGATCGAGGAGGGAGAGAACGTTGCGCAACGTGCGGCCGGTTTGCCTGAAATTAAGTTCGAATGGGATGTAGTAAGGGCGCTGATCACGCGCTTTGACGCCAGTCAGCAGACGGACATGGCAAACGTGATCCAAGCTTACTTCGGCGATTTCATGAATGCCTACCGTCAGGATGTCACGGCCCTCGTGGGCCAGGCGGGAGAGCAAGTGAATGGGATCTATGAAGCGGATTATCGCGACTTCAACCGCGATACCTATGTACGTGGGCGGGAAACCTTTGACCGGACCTATGCCGAGTTCAAGGAGCTTCTCATCGGCAGCTGGTGGCGCGACGCCCAGATGGAAGGGGCAGAGTAAGATGGCCAAACGCAGACGACTGACCGCACCGGATGCTGCCGAAATCGAAGCGTTGGACGAGGGTTTCGCCGCGAAACCGAGCGTGAATCCGTTCGACAACAGCCAGAATAACGCGCCACCCATTGCCAAGGTCTCGGCAGAAACCGCAAAGCTGCGGGGGATGGCGGCTGTTACGGATCGGGTTGAAATGGCCCGCGACAAGGCCGACGCCAACAAATGGCGTGACGCCGAAGGGGCCGGGCAGGCCGTGCATCAGATCCAGCTGGAGGACATCGACCGCGACTACCTGCGGCGAGATCGGATGCAGGTGGATGAGGACGAGCTGCAAGAGCTGATCGCCTCCATCCGCACCAACGGACTGCGCAGCCCGGTCGAAGTGGTGGCTCTTGACGAGGGGCGTTATGGTCTTGTGTCCGGCTTCCGGCGACTGGAGGCTTTTGCGCGACTGAACCGTAGCGAAGACGGGTTTGATGCGATCCCGGCCTTCCTGCGCCAGGGTACTGACAGCGCCGACGCCTATGTCTCGATGATCGAGGAAAATGAGCTGCGCGCCAATCTGACGCCCTATGAGCGGGGCCGGATTGCAGTTCTGGTGACGGGGCAGGGGGTCTTCGCCTCGGTCGAGGAGGCCGTGGACACGCTCTTTGCTGCCGCCTCGAAGGCCAAGCGTTCAAAGGTGCGCAGTTTCGCCGCGGTTCACGAGGGGCTGGGGGATCTGTTGCGGTTCCCAAATGCCATGTCGGAAAAGGCGGGGCTGAAACTGGCCGCTGCGTTGCGGACTGGCGGACAGGGCGCCCTGCGCAAGGCGCTTGGCAGTGCGCAGCCGGACAGTGACCGGGCCGAATGGCGGGTGGTCGAAGCGGCCTTGGCAGATCTGGACGCAACGCCCAAGGACAAGGCGCGCGGTGGACGTCCGCGGCAGGTGACCCGGCTGAAGGCCCGCACTCTGGCGGGCGGTGGCGATCTGTCGGCAGAGGTGTCACCCTCGGCGGTCCGCATCGACCTTAAAGGACGTTCTCTGGATACCCAGAGCGTGGATGCCTTGCTGCAGCTGATCGAGATGCATTTGCAGTCCGATACCTAAGCGGAAAGAGTGGCAACCGGGCAGGGCGGTCTGAGGCCGCCCGCGCCAGTCGGGACGCGATCAGCTGGTCCGCAGCGGCACAAACCCCAGCACCAGAAGACAGCCCGCAGCGACAAGGCCGAAAAGCCAAAGATGGCTGCGCGGGCCTTCCATCTTCCAGACCGTGCGATAGCGATATCCGGCCAGGCAGGCGATCACGAACAACACGGTTGCGCCGGCTGGCGTCAGCGTAAGATCAGACAATTTGGTCTCCCTTGTCGGAACACATTTACTCGGGCGAGATTTGTAATACCGTATAAGGTGATAAAGAGAGGGAACGCCATGCCTGCTTCATATACTCCGAAAACACGGGGCGACGAAACGCTGGACAAGAAGACCAGCAGCCAGACGCTGGACACCAACATGTCTGCCGCACGAGCAACGGTTGGCGATGTCCTCGCCAACAAACGTGGTGATCTGTTCTGGATCAATCCGCAGGATACCGTGGCCAAGGCCGTGGAGGTTCTGCGCGACAAGGGAATCGGTGCGCTACTGGTCAAGAACCCGCAGGGGGATCTGGTCGGGATCCTGTCAGAGCGGGATATTGTGCGTCGTCTGGCGGATACTCCGGGCAAGACGCTGCCACAGACGGTAGAGGAGCTGATGTCCACTGATGTGATCACGGCGACACCGGATCAATCGGTGGTTGAGGTGCTGCGCCTCATGACAGATGGACGGTTCCGCCACATGCCGGTGCTGGAGCAGGAGCAGCTTGTTGGCATGATCACCATCGGCGACGTCGTGAACTTCCGTCTGACTGCGCTGGAGTACGAGGCGCTGCAGCTGAAACAGTTGATTGTGGGGTAGGGGCTTCGGTCGCGCTGAGGTCATCGCACCTCAATGCAAGAAGGCCGCCGTTTTGAAACAAGGGCGGCCTTCTTCTGTTAGCAGCGATTTGCGGCTCTGCTTAGGCGGAGGGTCCGCCCTTTTCGCCAACATCCCAGAACACGCCCGCCATGACCCGCAGTGCATCGCGGCAGACTGGCTTCAGAACATGCTCGTTCGGTGCATGCTGCGAGCAGCCGCGATAGGAGTGCGGCACCCAGATGGTCGGAACCTCAAGAATGTCGGTGAAACTGTCGTTGGGCAATGACCCGGCAAGGTTCGGCAGCACATGCAGATCGCCCGAGGTTTCGCGGATCGAATTGCCCACGAACTGTGCCCAAGGATGCTCGGGGTCGAGCCGTGTGGCGGCAAAGAACCCGCGATCATGGCAGCGGATTTCCACGTTCTGGAACCCATGTGAGTCCAGATGACGGCGGAGGGCAGGGACCACGTCCTCAGGCTCAGTGCCGACCACATAGCGCAGCTGACAGGTCGCGCGCGCCCAGCCGGAAATCGCGTTGACCGGGGCGTCCGGCACGCCGGAGACCATCGCCAGCACGGTAAAGCTGTTCCAGCCGAACACACGTTCCGCCGGGGTCAGGTCTTCTTCGCCCCAGTCGGGGTTCACATCCGGGCCTTGTCCCCCTGAAACGGGCAGATCCTTCAACGCGGCGCGTACGCTGTCTGTCAGGCTGTCGGGGCGCCATTCCGGAACCTTGATCTGGCCACGCACATCGGTGATCGAAGCCAGCGCATGCGCAAGGATCATCGCCGGGTCGGACAGCAGGCCGCCCCAGTTGCCCGAGTGATGCGCGCCCTCGTGGGTTTCCACCACCAGATCGAACGTCGTCCCCCCGCGCGAGCCCATGAACATGGTGGGGACCTCGGGTTGCAGGCGGGGGCCGTCTGAGGCGATCAACACATCCGCCGTCAGCCGGTCCTTGTAGGTCTTGAACACCTCCGGCAGGCCAACAGAGCCAACTTCTTCGCTCATCTCCAACACGATACGCGTGTTGAAACCGAGGTGACCCCGCTCTGCGACCACCGCCTCAAGGGCTGCGATATTGATCAGATGCTGGCCCTTGTTGTCCGCCGTTCCGCGTCCATAGAGCCGGTCGCCTTCTTCGACGATTTCCCAGGGCGAAAGCCCCTCGCGCCACATGCCTTCCTGGCCCAATACAGCGTCGCCATGACCATAGGTGAGCACGGTCGGAAGGTCATCCCCTTCGACCCGCTCCCCGATCAGGAGCGGCCCGCCGCGCGGATCGGGATTGTCGATGATCTCGCAGGCAAAGCCCAAGGCGATCAGGCGCGGCAGCATTGCTTCCTTCAGGTAGCGCAGGCATTCGCTGCGCGCGTCGGGCGCGTCATTCTGGCTCTCGCTGCGATAGGTCACGAGATCCGCAAGGTCAGATTGGAATGTTCCGGCCTCGTAATAGTCAGTCACGCGGGAAATGGCGGCGTCGCGGGTCATAGGTCGTCCTCGGATATTGCGTCACCCCAGGGTGACATGATTTCGGTGCAGCCGCTGTTGGCGCCATCCTTGCGCATCACGCCTGCGGGGCAGGCGAAGGCATAGGGGGAGACGGTCCGCCGGGTGGTCTGCGTTGGTTTTTCGTCCGATAGGGCTGAAATCACCTCTGTCGGCAGCGTTTCGTCCGCGATGATCTGCGCGCCGCCTGACATGTCGATGCGCGGCGTATGAAAGGCCTGTTCCACATCCATTTCGCCATCGACGACAAAAGACGCCAGCTGCGACACGGCCGAGACGATCTTGCGCCCGCCAGACGCGCCAAAGGCAAAGCGCGTGTCGCCGCGTTCACCCAACACCGGGCAGACGTTCATCAGGCAGGCCTTGTTCGGCGCGAGGGAGTTCGGGCGGCCCTGTTCGGGGTCAAACCACATGATGCCGTTGTTCATCAGGAACCCGGTTGAGGGCGACACAACCCGGCTGCCAAAGATCGACAGCAACGTCTGGGTGTGGGTGACCATGTTGCCGTCCCGGTCCACCACGGAGAAATGCGTGGTGCAGCCGGGCGCCTCTGGCACTTCGCCGTCGTCGCCCATCTTGCCGAGCCGCTCTGCATAGGCTTGGTCGAGAGCGCGAGCATAGGCCACATAGGTTGCGGCAGGCGTCGAAAGATCTGCGGTTTCAAGCTGTTCCATCACGCGGGCGAAGGTCGGGCCCGCCGTCAGCCCCGGCATCACGTGAAAGCGCGCGTTGCGGTAATCGACAGGGCGGGCCGCGCCCATCCAGGCGGAGTATCCGGCGAGATCTTCTGCGGCGAGGCAACCGCCCTTGTCCTGAACATCCTGCGCCATCGCCTGCGCCAGATCGCCTTCGTAGAAACTACGCGGTCCAGCCTCGGCCATATGCGCAAGCGAGGCGGCCACGCGGCTCTGGTCGAGCCGATTGTCGGGGATCGCGGTCCAGCCAGAGCCCTTGGGCCATGTGCCATCGTCAAGGAACATCGCAGCCGCGTCGGGATCCTTGGCCAGATTGCGCGCGGTCGAGGCGATCAGCAGCGCTGCATACCAGTCGACAAGCATTCCCTCGCGGGCATGACTGACAGCGGGTGCCAGAAGCTCCGCCCATGGCATACGGCCCCAGCGAGCGTGGGCCTGGCCAAGACCGTCCACGGTGCCGGGCACGGCGATTGCGGTCGCGCCCTCGACGTTGCGATCCTCGACCACGCGTTCCCAGGGGAAGAGATCCCCGGCCTTGCCATCGCCAGACAGGGGATAGTCGTTTATATTCAACCCCTTCGGCGATCTCATGCCGAAGTTAATCGCCACCGCCTCGCCAGTGTCCGCGCGCCAGTGGATCGCGGCACCACCGCCGGCTGGGCCGCTCATCCAGGGTTCCAGAACCCCGACGACAAAGGAGGTCGCGACAGCGGCATCAACGGCATCCCCGCCAGCGCGCAAGACTGCGGCACCCGCTTCGGCAGCCTGACGGTGCTGGGAGGCGACGACGCCGCCCGCGGTTTCGATGACATGCTTGCGGGTGTGCTGTGTTCTCGACAGTGCGCTCATGCGGCATCCTGACGTGTCATCGGGCTCTCCGGGTCGTGAAGGTGGCATTCCACCCGGCCATGTTCGGTCTGGATCGGACGGGGGGCGACCGTTTTGCAGTGCTCCGTCGCCAGTGGGCAGCGCGGGTGAAAGGCACAGCCCGAGGGCGGGTTGATCGGGTTCGGATAGGCGGTGCCAAGGGCGGTTTCCGGCACGCCCAGCCCCGGCTCCGGGGTCAGGACCGAACTCAACAGGGCCTTAGTATAGGGGTGCTTGGGGGCCTCAAACAGCTCTGCCACAGGCGCCTCTTCGACGATCCGGCCAAGATACATGACCGCCACCCGTGTCGCCAGATGCTCCACCACCGCGAGGTCGTGGCTGATAAACAGATAGGTCAGGCCAAACTCACGGCGCAGCTCGCCCAGCAGGTTGAGGATCTGGCTTTGGACAGACACATCCAGCGCCGAGGTCGGCTCATCGCAGATGACGATCTCGGGCTTCATCACCAGCGCGCGCGCAATGGCGACCCGCTGACGCTGACCGCCGGACATCTGGCTGGGGTAGGTGTTCATCACCCGTTGCGGCAGACCGACGATGTCGAGGATGTCCTTCACCGCCTTGGTCTGGCTGGCGGTATTGCCGATCTTGTGCACCCGCAGCGGCAGGGAGATAATATCGTAAATCGACTTGCGTGGATTGAGCGAGGAATAGGGATCCTGAAAGATCGGCTGCAGGCGTCCGGCCAGACCGCGCCGATCAAGGGTCGCCATTGACTCCCCCTCAACAAGTACATCGCCGGACGTGGGTTTTTCCAGCCCCAGCAATAGCTTGGCCAATGTGGACTTGCCACATCCGGATTCCCCAACCAGCCCCAGCACCTCGCCCTTGCCGAGCGAGAGCGTGACATCGTTGACGGCTGTCAGCGGCTTGCGCGGGCCAAACATGCCCTGCTTGACGCTGTAGGTTTTCTTTACTCCGTCCAGGGTCAGAACATCACTCATGCGACCTCTCCTTCTTCGGACAACGCGCCGTCGGGGTGGACGCATTTGAACTCATGGCTGGCGTCGCCTCTGAGCGGGATTGCTTCGCGACATTCGGGGCGGGCATGGGCACAGCGGGTGCGGAAGACGCAGCCGCTGACATCGCCGATCAGCGACGGCACAATGCCGGGAATGGTGCCAAGGGGCGCGCCGCGTTCGGTTTTGCCCGGCTGCGGGATGCAGCGCAGCAGACCGCGCGTGTAAGGGTGGCTTGGTGCGGCAAAGACCTCTGATGCAGGGCCTGTCTCGACCAGCTCACCCGCATACATCACCGCAACCTTGTCGGCGACACGGGCCACCACACCCAGATCATGGGTGATGAGGATCATCGCCATGTTCATCTCGCGGGTCAGATCGACCAGGAGCCGCAGGATCTGCGCCTGAATGGTCACATCAAGGGCGGTTGTCGGCTCGTCCGCGATCAACAGATCCGGCTCGCACATCAGCGCCAGCGCGATCATCACCCGCTGACGCAGACCACCGGACAGCTGGTGGGGATATTGCGACAGGCGGCTTTCGGCGGCGGTGATGCCGACCTTTTCCAACAGCTCCACCGCGCGGGCGCGGGCCGCCGCCTTGCTGACCTTGCGGTGCAGCAAAAGCGTCTCGGTCAGCTGATCGCCGATGGTATAGGCCGGGTTGAGCGAGGTCATCGGCTCCTGAAAGATCATCGCGATCCGGTTGCCGCGCAGATCGCGCATCACCCGGCGGTTGGCCTTTTGCAGGTCGACATCGTCAAACCGCATCTCGTCGGCCTGGCGTTTGATGGACTTGCCCAGAAGCCCCATCACCGCCAGCGAGGTCAGGGATTTGCCCGACCCGCTTTCGCCGACGATCGACAGGGTCTCGCCGCGTTTGAGGTCAAAGTCGATGCCGCGCACCGCTTTCAGCGTGCCGCTGCCGGTGGGGATGTTGAGGGTCAGGTTCTTTACGGAAAGAAGCGTATCAGTCATGGCTCAGCTCCGTCCTTCGGGGGCGGTGACGTCACGCAGACCGTCGCCCATCAGATTGATCGCCAGCACCAGCACAAACAGCACGGCACCGGGAATGAGAACGAGCCATGGCTCGAACAGCATCATGTTCTTGCCTTCGCTCACCATCAGGCCCCAGGACGGGGTAGGGGGCTGCACACCGAGGCCGAGAAAGCTCAGCGCCGCTTCGAGCAGGATGGCGTGCGCCATCTCCAGCGTGATCACGACGATCAGGTTGTTGAAGATATTCGGCATGATCTCGGTCAGCAGAATGCGCGGGGTGGAAGCGCCGATCACCTGCGCAGCGGCCACATAGTCGCGACGGCTGACCTGCAGGGTGGAGGCGCGCATGACCACGGCAAAGCGGTCCCACAGCAACAGACCCAGCACGCAGACCACCACGGTGAGCGAGCCACCGAGGATGGCAACCACCGCGAGCGCCACCAGCACCACCGGCATCGCGAGACGCACGTTGATGAGGAAGGTGACAACCGCGTCGACCTTGCCGCCGAAGTAGCCGGCCGCGACACCCATCGCGGTGCCGATCACGCCGGAAATCAGAGCAGCCACCGCACCGATCAACAGCGACACGCGGGCGCCGTAGATCAGGCGCGACAGGTAGTCCCGGCCCAGATGGTCGGTGCCCAGCGGATGTTCCCAGGTGCCGCCCATGAAGACAGGCGGAACCATCCGGTTCATCAGGCTTTGCGCATAGGGGTCATGCGGGGCGAGCACCGGTGCCAGAATGGCGATCAGTACCAGCAGGCCGACAACGCCCATGCCGAAGAGCAGCCCCTTGTGCCCAAATGCGCGCAGCTTGAGCATCTGGCGCGGAGAGGGGCCTTGGATTTCTTGGTAGAGAGGATCAGTGGAGTCGGTCACGTCAGGAACTCCGCATTCTGGGGTCAAGCCAGGCGTTCAGAACGTCGGCGAGAAAGGTGAAGACGATGTAGAACATCGAGAAAACGAGGATCAGCGCCTGCACGGTGGGCAGGTCGTTGCGGGCAATGCTCTCCCAGGCGAGGAAGCCTGCGCCATGCAGGGCAAAGACCGATTCCACCACGATCGAGCCGCCCAGCATGAAGCCCATCTGGACCGCAGCCAAGCTGACCACCGGGATGATCGCATTGCGCAGGGCGTGTTTGAACAGCACCCGGCCTTCGCCGGCGCCCTTTGCGCGTGCGGTGCGGATGAAGTCCGAATTCAGCACGTCCAGCATGCCGGCCCGCGTCAATCGCATGATCGCTGGCATCGCGTAGTAGCCAAGCACGATGGTCGGCATGATGAAATGCCGCCAGGTTGCCGCGCCAGAAGGCGGCAGCCAGCCGAGCTGAATGGCAAACACAACGATCAGAATGAGGCCAAACCAGAACGACGGCATCGCCTGACCGGCAACGGACAGGAACAGCGCGACGCGGTCGATGAGGGAGTTGGGACGGATCGCAGCAGCCACGCCAAGAGGAACGGCCGTGAGGAGGGCAAACAGGATACCACAGACCCCCAGCAGCATGGTCACTTGCAGACGCTCTGCGATCAGGCTGGCGACGGGCAGTTTGAAATAATAGCTCTCGCCAAAATCGCCCTGCACGGCCGAGAACAGCCATTCGCCGTATTGCACCAACATGGGGCGGTCAAAACCATAGAGGCGGCGGATGGCCTCGACATCTTCGCCGCTGGCGGTTTCGCCAGCCAGGGCGGCTGCAGGATCTCCGGACAAGAACAGCAGGGAAAAACTGATGAAGCTGACGGTCAAAGCCACTAGCAAAGCCAGGCCCAGTCTCTTCAGGATGAATGGAAGCATGAGGTACCTCGGGCGTCAGGCACTATAGGCCCGCGCATCTGGGGATGTGTCGTGTGAGGAGCGTGTCGGGAGGAGGGTGAGGGGCGCGGGGCCCCTCACCAGAGGCAGATCAGTTCCAGGACATGTCCACGAACCGCAGCACCTCGTCGGCAGTCGGCGTGTAGCTGACGTCGCCGGTGAAGACGTAGTTGGTGTTGTAGCTGAACATCGGTGCCCAATAGGCTTCCTTGGTGATCTTCTTCAGCGCCTTGGTGTAATTCTCGATCCGCTCGTCCGGGTTGGTGGAGCTGTCGGCCACGTCCAGCCACTCCAGCACTTCATCGTCGCGGGTGCTGTCGAGCGAGCCGTGCTTGAAGAACTGGCTGACCATGGCGGAGGCGTCGTTGATCGAATAGCTGCCCCAGGTCTGGAACGACAGCGGCACTTCGCCTTTCATGTTTAGCTCGCGCAGGGCGGAGTACTGAAGCATCTTGAAGTCGGTGTCGATGCCGACCGCGTTGAGGTAGGACGAGATCGCCTCGGCGTACTGACGGTCGCGATACGCATAGAACGGCGTGCTGAACCCATCCGGATAGCCAGCTTCGGCCAGCAATTCCTTAGCCTTTTCCGGGTTGTAGTCATAGGTGGTCACATCCTGCACGCAGCCGAACTGGCTGGGGAAACAGGGGGTGTTGATGACTTGGCTCGACCCTTGCAGCAGCGCTTCGACCAGTTCTTCGCGGTTGATCGCGTAGTTGACCGCCTCGCGCACCTTGGCATTGGTGAAAGGGTTGTCCTCGCCGGAACGACCTGCGGAGTCCATTTGCAGATAGCCCACGCGCATGGTGGATTCATTGGCAACGGTGAACTGACCCATCTCGGCCAGCTTCTCGGCCTGATCCGCAGGCACCTGCCAGATCAGATCCAGTGAGCCGGAGAACAGCTCTGCCATCTGGGTGTTGACGTCGGGAATGGTGCGGATGTCGATTTTGTCGATTTCCGGCTGACCCTTGGGGCTGTCGTGGTAGTTTTCATTCTTTTCCAGCACGAAATGCTGTCCCGGAACCACGTCGGTCACTTTGTAGGGGCCGGTGCCGACTGGTTTCAGACCCATGCCGGAGGGGCCAGCCTCGGCATAGTATTCATTCGGATACATGGACACGGGGCCGGAGAGGAATTCGATCGCCGCCGGGAATTTGTCCTTCAGCAGGATGCGCACGGTATAGTCGTCGACTTTCTCTGCCGACTTCATCCAGTTTACGTTGCGCTGCGTCTTCACGCCGTTTTCTTCCTTGGCGACGTAGTTGACGGTGTAGACCACGTCATCGGCGTTGAAGGGTTCGCCATTGTGGAACGTGACCCCCTCGCGCAGCTTCAGCTCCAGCGTGGTGTCGTCGATCCATTCCCAGCTGGTGGCCAGGTTGCCGATGTATTCGTTGGTCTTCGGGTCACGGTAGATCAGACCGTCCCAAACGGCGCGCTGCATCACGACCCCTTCGCGGGAGGAGTTGAAGTAGCTGTCGACGTTTTCCAGCTCTTTGGTGAACGCCACGTTCAGGGTGCCAGACGCCTTGTCCGCAAGGGCGGGCATGGCGGTGGTGGAGGCCAGCGTGAGCGCGACGAGCGCGGAGCGGGTAAAGGAGAGATCAGTCATTTCATTTCCCTGTACTATACGTTGGAATAGTTGCAGTATCATTATTTGATACTTATGATCGCTATTTAACTATCATACTCAGATGCTGACGGTGTCCGTCAAGTCTTTGTTACATCCGTGTTTTCGAGACCCGGCAGAAATGGAAAAAGATGTTGGAAAAGAAGCAGAATCCGCTGTTCGTCGGCACCTTGGCCAAAGGGTTGCGTCTGCTGCGGGCGTTTGACGAATCACATGTTTCGTTGTCGCTGGCCGAGTTGGTCACCCTCACCGGTCTGGAGAAAAGCGCGGTACAGCGCATGGCGCATACGCTTCATCAAGAGGGGATGCTGGAGCGTGATCCGGGCACGCGTCGCTATCGGCCCAGCCATGCCTGGCTGGAGCTGGCCTATGCCTACTACTGGTCGGATCCGCTCATTTCGCGGGTGCTTCCAAAGCTGGTGGAGTTCAGCCGTGTTCATGGCGAGACCGTGAACCTGGCGCAGATTTCCGGCGATCACATCATCTACTCGCTGCGCCTGCCCAACCAAAGGACCCAGTTCGCGGCCAGTATCGTCGGGCGTCGCGTGCCAGCGCTTGGTACAGCGTCCGGGCGGGTGATATTGGCAACCTGGTCTGACGATGAAGTGGCACATGCGTTGGAAACCTGGCCGATCCGGGCCGCGACACCAAAGACCATCACCGACCGCGGGGCCATTGCTGACGGTATCGCCTGCGCGTCGCAGGACGGCTATTCGATCACGCAGGGTCAGATGATGCTGAATGAAATCAGCCTGGCGGTCCCGATTGTCGGCATCGACGGAAGGGCCAATGCGGCGCTGCAAGTTGCAGTCTCCAGCCACAGTTTTGATATCGAGCGGGTGAGGGAGGAGTTGCTGCCAGCCTTGCTCGACACCGCGAGCGGTATTCCCGGCTGACGTCTAGGGTTTTGGTGGTGCGCCGTGCCGCAGCAGATCGCGCAGGGCGGTTTCCGTCACTGGTTTTTCCAATCGTCCGGGCCCGGTTGCCGTGCGCAGGGCGGCAGGCATCCCGGCGATGCTGCGCGTTGACATGACGATCAACCGACAGGTCGGGTGCTGCGTGCGGGCAAGATGCAAGAGATCCCAGCCTGAGGCGCCATGGTCGAGGTTGAGGTCGCTCAACACCAGATCAACGGCGTGCAGACGGGTGATTGCTGCGGCCCCCTCGGCAAAGGTCTCCGCCCGCAATACGGTAAACCCCAGACCTTCCAGGACCTGTGCCGCCGATATGAGATAGGTCGGATCATCGTCCACCACCACCGCCGTGCCGCTGACCAAGGTGCTGGCAGAGAGGTCCACGGGCTGCTCCAGGGGCGGAAAGCTGAGGTGGACCTCGGTGCCTTCATCTACGGTGGAGGACAAGGACAGCCGCCCACCGGACTGATGGACGAAACCATCCACCATCGACAGGCCGAGACCAGTGCCGCTGCCATCGCTGCGATGGGTGAAAAACGGTTCGGTGGCATGTTGCAGCACCTCGGGCGACATGCCGCAGCCATCGTCGCGGATGCGCAAGCATGCGCCGCCATCGGGATTTTCCGTCACGGTCACATGGATCTGCCCGGCGCCATCAATGGCCTGACCCGCGTTGACGCACAGGTTGAGAATCGCGCTTTCCAACTGGCCGGGGTCGACCCGCGCCAGCACCGGTTCTGCCGCCAGATCGAACTCCAGCTCGACGGTTTCGGGCAGCGCGATTTCGAGCAGATCTGCCATGCCCTCCACCAATAGTCCGACATCTGTCACCTGCGGCTCCAGATGTTGTTTGCGGGCAAAAGCCAACAGGCGTTCGGTCAGCGATACGCCCAGATCCAGCGCTGCACCAATGCGCTCGCGGATGCGCTCTGCGTCCTCGTTCGAGGCCGCGGACATCAGATGCATGTTGCCGGAGATGCTCGACAGGATATTGCCGAAATCATGCGCAACCTCACCGGTGACTTTCCCGAGCGTTTCCACCCGGCGGATCTCTTCCAGCCGTTCGTCAATACGCTTGCGTTCAGTGGTTTCCGACAGAAGCCAAACGGCGCCGCCATCGGGCAGGGGGGAATGGCGCAGCTCCAGCACATGGCCGGAGGCATCGACGTATTCTTCAAAGCCACCCCGCTCGCCCGCGCTGGCCTGACGGGTAAAGGCGGAGCGCGCAATCAGGTCCTGCATGTCGGCTGGCGCGTTGGGCTGATCCTCCGGCGGCAGCCGCAGGAGGCTACGCAGGTTGTCGTTTTCCGCCTCGATCTGCCCACTGGCGGCGGAAATTGCGACACCGTCCTTGATGTTGCGAAAAACACGGGAAAACAGCGCGTTCTGACGCCGGATTTCTCCGGTGCGGCGGTCCAGTTTGCGGGCATTGTCGCGAAACACCTGAAACGCGGCATAGAGCTGGCCGATCTCATCATCCGACACGCGGGCGCGGGGCAGGTCGCTGCGGTGGTCCCCTGCCGCCAGCGTGCGCATCGCATCGGCGATGCGGCGCAGGTTACGTGCGACATAGCGCGACACATAAAGCGCCGAGGTCACGGCAACCAGAAGGCTGACCAATGTCAGCGCGAGAAAGGAGTTTTTTGCGATGCCGAGGTTGTTTGACGTCTCGGTTCGGGCCTGTGACAGGCGCGCCTCGGCTTGGGCAACTTTTTCCTCGGCATAGGTGGTAATGCGGCCTGCCTGCTGGCGAATGCGAAACAGGGCGTTCTCTGCATCAAGCTGGGCTGCGATTTTTCGATGCTTAAGCGCAAACAGCCCCTCGCTGCGGCGAACGGCGGCCTGAATCTCCGCAAAAGTTGCCTGGTGAACCGGCATCAAGGCGGGCTCGATCCGGTCTCGGGTGGTCGTGTAGCGGCGGGTGAATTCCCCCAGTTCGATCAGCGCGTTTGCACGACCCGCACCGATGGCACTGGCGGTCAGCTGTTGAAGTTCGGCCCAGACCTCGCGTTCCGGCAGCGGCAGGGAGGTATCGCCGGACAGGCGCCGCACGCGCTGGTTCAATCGCAACATGTCGCGGTCTATGGCGGTGAGGGCGGCGATGCGTGCGGTTTGCGGCACCAGCGCTGAGGTCAAATCGTCAATTGCCAGCCGCAGCCGCGCCAGCGGCAGGTCGAGTGCGGGGTCATTGGCCGCCTGTTCCTCGATGCTGCGGAGGTTCTGCAAGACGCTCTGTGCCTCTTGCTCCAGCTGGAAGGGCGGAAACAGCGCGTAGAGAAAGGGCGCAGAGGTTGCAAGATCCGCGGAGCGTCGCGAGAGTTCCAGCGCGTCGGAGACCTCGGTCAGCGTGTCCTGATGCAGGACGTTCATCCACAGTTCGGTCCGGTTCAGCACGCGCATCCCGATGAGGCTGACTAGAAGGATCAAGCCAAACAGCACGGCGATGGCGGCGGACAGGCGAAAGCGAATACTGAGACGAGAGAGGATGGACATCGGATGCAGAGCTCAGTTCGGTGACAGGTGGAACACATAGCCCTGTGACCTGCGCGTGAGCAAATGCACCGGCTTTGATGGCACCGCTTCGATCTTGCGACGCAATCGCAGGATCAGCACGTCGATGGTGCGATCCACATAGCGCTGCATGTCGGACCCCAGCTCCTCCAGCAACTCCGGGCGGGGAATGGTGCGTTCCGGGTTGCGTGCAAAATACTCCAGCAGACGGTATTCCGCATTGGTCAGCGGTATTTCATCGCCCGACTGGTCCAGCAACCGGCGCGATTGCAGGTCGATGCGCAGGCTGCCAAAGGCGATTTCCTGACCCGGGGCAGGGGCGGGCACCCGCTGGCTGCCCAAGCCATAGCGCCGCAGCACCGCACGGATGCGGGCGACCAGCTCACGCGGGTTGAACGGTTTGATCAGATAATCATCCGCGCCGGTTTCCAGTCCGATGATCTTGTCGATCTCATCACCAACGCCCGTCAGCATGACGATCGGAATCTCGTAGCGCTCCCGGATGTGGATCGCCAGAGTCAGACCGGATTCACCCTGAAGCCGCAGGTCGATCAAGGCCAAATCCACCGGCGGCGGGTCGCCAAGCGCAAGAAAGGCCGCGATATCAGGACAGCAGACCGGAGCGAAACCGCTGTCGCGCATCAGGGCGGACAGGGTCTCGCGCACGTTCGGATCATCGTCCACGATCGCGATGAGTGGCTCTGACTTGCCTGACTGCATTCCTGCCTCCTCCTCCTGCTCTGACCGGGGGTGCGCGCCTGCTGTTGTGGCACAGATGTCAAAAAACGCTAGCAGCTCAAAAGGCCTGCAACGGCATTTGAAACATTGTTAACATGAAAGCCGGGTTCCGGCTGTTTCATTAACATAACCTGTCTCGCTTCGGATGGCAGGTGGTCACTATCCTTTCTTCACCAGCGCCGTGACGGGTGGGAGACCGTTCCACCACTGGCGTTAAAGGGAGGAAAACATGGTAAAATTCTGGACCCGTGCCACGACGGCACTGGGCGTTCTGTCGATGAGCGCCGTGGCTGCAACAGCGGCAGAAGATTGCGCTGAGCGTGGCGCGTTGGATGTGCTCTATTGCGATGCAAACGGCGACCTGGTGGCCGATACGCCCACCGATCCGGCAGAACTGAGCAACCCCGACACGCTGGTGTTTGCCTATACGCCGGTCGAAGATCCCGCAGTCTATGCCGACATCTGGGAGCCCTTCATCACCCATCTGGAAGAGGCGACAGGCAAGGACGTGCAGTTCTTTGCCGTGCAGTCGAACTCTGCCGAGGTTGAGGCGATGCGCTCCGGTCGTTTGCATGTGGCAGGCTTCTCCACCGGGCCGACACCGTTTGCGGTGAACCTTGCCGGTGCGGTGCCCTTTGCGATCATGGGCGCGGCAGATGGCCAGTTCGGCTACAAGCTGCAGGTCTTCACTCAGGCTGACAGCGACATCAAGGAAGTGAAGGATCTGGCGGGCCGTCGTGTTGCGCATACCTCGCCGACTTCGAACTCCGGCAACCAGGCGCCGCGCGCGCTGTTCCCGGATCTGGGCGTAGAGCCCGACAAGGATTACGAGGTGGTCTATTCCGGGTCGCATGACCAGTCGATGCTGGGTGTGGTCGCGGGCGACTATGACGCGGCGCCGGTGGCGTCCGAAGTGGTCGACCGTATGGCAGAACGCGGTCTTTATGACACCGCTGACGTGCGCAAGATCTGGGAGAGCGATCCGTTCCCGACCACCTCCTTCACGCTGGCACATGATCTTGATCCGGCGCTGGCTGACAAGATCAAGGACGCCTTCTTCTCCTTCGACTTTGCCGGCACCAAGCTGGGCGATGAGTTCGACGGCGTCAGCAAGTTCATTCCGATCACCTACAAGGATCAATGGGCGGTCATCCGTCAGATCCAGAAGTCCAACGGCGTGGAATACACACCGCAGGGCCTGGCCGGAAACTGATCCACACATCCCGTCCCGGTCGGCGCAGCAGCCGACCGGGGCTTTTCGCGGCTTCCCGCGTGTGTTCGCCTGTCGGACCGCGTGGCAGAGGCGGGGCCGCGCATTGTCCGAGAGGCCGCTATGCTTAAAATCTCCAAATTGACCAAACGCTACGGATCCGGTGATCCGGTGTTGAAAGAGCTGGACCTGACCGTCGAGGGCGATCAGCTGACGTCCGTCATCGGGTCATCCGGTGCGGGCAAGAGTACGCTGTTGCGCTGTATCAACCGCCTGGTCGAACCCACCTCCGGCTCCGTTGATCTGAACGGCACCGAGTTCACCACATTGAACCGTCGCGAGCTGCGCGCCGCCCGCCGTCGTATCGGCATGGTGTTTCAGAGCTTCAACCTGATCGACCGTCTGACGGTGATGGAGAATGTGCAGTCCGGGCGGCTTGGCTACATCTCGACCTGGGCGGCGCTGACGCGGCGCTATCCCCGTGATGACATCCGCCACGCCTACGAGCTGATGGAGCGGGTTGGCATCGCACATTATGCCAACAAACGCGCCGATGAACTGTCGGGCGGTGAGCGTCAGCGGGTCGGCGTGGTGCGCGCCTTGATGCAGCGCCCCGAAATCCTGCTGGCGGATGAGCCGACCGCGTCGCTTGACCCGAAAACCTCGGAACAGATCATGTCGCTGCTGCGCGATCTGGCAAGCGAACTGAAACTGCCGGTCATCATCAACATTCACAACGTGACCGAGGCCAAGGAATACAGCGACCGTATCGTGGGCATGCGCTACGGGCGGATCATCTTTGACGATCTGCCGGCACAGCTGGGCAAGGCGGAGATGGACGAGATCTACGCCGGGGTTCCGGCAGAGGATCGCGCGCAGGTCGGGGCGGCGGCATGAGCGAGGTCAGAGATACCTGGCGCAAACCGCCGTTCATCGCCAGCCCGCTGTTGCGGTATGGGCTTTATGCTGCCGTGGCGATCTACTTCGTCTTCACGTTGGTCACGCTGCCGATCGACTGGGACCGGGTGGCCGACGGCATGACCCGGGCGCAGCGCATTTTCAGCGGTGCCTTCCCGCCGAGTTTTGAACGCTCTGGCCTACTGATTGACGGCTTTCTGGAGAGCCTGAAGATCGCCATTCTGGCAACCGTTGGCGGCATTGCCCTGTCGGTGCCACTGGCGTTCATGGCTGCAAGCAACATCTCGATAAAGCCGATCTACTTTCTGGGTCGTGGCATCATCATCGTTGCCCGCAGCTTTCACCCGGTGATCGTGGCGATCATCTTTGTGAAGGCCGTTGGCTTTGGCCCGTTTGCCGGGGCGTTGACCCTGGTGGTCTATTCCATCGGATTTGTCGCCAAGCTTCTGGCCGAGCGCATTGAAGAGATTGATTTTGGTCAGGTTGAGGCGATGCGTGCCGCGGGGGCCGGTTTCATCCCGACGCTGGCCTACGCGGTGATGCCGCAGATCATGCCCCGTCTGGTCGGTCTTGGGATCTATCAGCTGGACAGCAACTTGCGTGCATCTGCTGTGGTCGGAATTGTCGGCGCGGGCGGGATTGGTGCGACATTGGCGAATGCCTTTGGTCGCTATGACTATGACTTTGCACTCGCCATCACCATGGTCATCGTGGGCGTGATCCTCGTGTCCGAGGCAGTGAGCGGATTTGTCAGGAAGCGGATCGCATGATGAGCACTCAACCTTTGCAAAACACGCTTGACCACTGGTCTCGCTTCACCTTGCGTCAGCGCCTGATGCGCTATGGCGGGTTGGCCCTGACCCTGTTGGTTGTCAGCTGGGCGCTCAGCAGCATCGACGTGATCTGGGCCTGGGTCTGGGATGCGCCGTCGCAGATGGGCGACCTGTTTGGCCGCATGATGCCGCCGGATCCCTCGAACCTGCCGTCGATCCTCGAGGCGATCTGGCAGACCGTCAATATTGCCACGCTGGCGACGATGATCGCCGTGGTGGTGTCCTTGCCGGTGGCCTATATCGCCGCGCAGAACACCACGCCGAACAAGGCAGCACTGTGGGTGGGACGTTTCATCCTGGTGTCATCCCGGTCCGTGAACACCATCATCTGGGCGCTGCTGTTCGTGGCGATTTTCGGCCCCGGTATCGTGGCCGGTATCGTGGCGATCATGTTCCGGTCGATCGGGTTTCTGGGCAAACTGCTGGGCGAGGCGATCGAAGAGATTGATCGCAAGCCGGTAGAGGCGCTGGAGGCCTGCGGCGCGTCGCGCTTCAAGGTGGTGCTCTATGGGATCGTGCCACAGGTGATGCCCGCGTTCTTTGCCGTGGCGATCCTGCGCTGGGATATCAACCTGCGGGAATCCACCGTTCTCGGCCTTGTTGGTGCGGGCGGTATCGGGATGATCCTGCAGGGGGCGATCGACACCTTCAACTGGCCCGAAGTGTCGATGGTTCTGCTGACCATTCTGGCGTTGGTTGTTTTTGGCGAGGTGGTGTCGTCGTATCTGCGCAAGAAGATCCTCTGACGGGCGCAGGCCTGTAGTTATGAAAGAGGGCTCCGATCATGTCGGGGCCCTTTGTCATTTTGCGCCGCTTCGGGTCTGCCATCAGAGAGGCACAGTGGCCGGGTCTCAGGACGCGCCCATCTGAGAGCCAAGCTCGGATGTCTTAGGCACCACGAGGCTTTCGGCGAGGCTGTGCACCAAGTCACGGGCGTAGGCCTCCGCCTCTGGTCGCGTTTTTTTACTGCGCAACAGTTTTGCAAAGCGGCCACCTTTTTCCAACGAAAGATCACTCAGGATCAGAAGCGCCATCTCCTGCAGGCGATGTAGCACCTGCGCGCTTTCATCATCCGTCAGGCCCTGAACCAACGAGGCCGGGAGCTGCGTTTCAGCCAGCATGGATTTCAAGAGAGGACCGTGTTTGGACTGCTCCGCGTGGTTGAGGGCGGTTTCCACAACGCCGGCCATTTCGGCGCAAAAGATCTCGCGCTCGACCTGCGCGGCTTTCTCGCTATAGCCGATTTGGCGCAGGACGTGAATTTCGCCTTTGGCTGGAGTCTCGGTAAGCAGCAACCCGTCGAGCTGCAGTTCAACGGCGATGGGATCGCCGTAGGTCCGTCGAAGATCGCACCCTTCGCAGAACAGCACCAATTGCCGCATATCCGCCGCTGACAGATCGCAAGACATCCGGCTGATGCCTGTTGTGCCATCCGCCTTATGCGTCAGTGAAAACCGCCCGCTGCCATCTTCGCGCGTGGTCAGAACAAGGATCTTTGAAGTCATGCGCAGCAGTTACGTCGAAGCTGCAAGCGGTGCAAGCCGGGGTGCGCGAGCAGGTCGAACGGATCGGCGCGGAGTTGCCAGCAATTGAGTCTTTTCACTGTGCGCGCCCTTGGTCGCCGGGCAGTGAGCGCAAGGCGTCTGGCCGCTTTCCTTTTGTCGCACAGTTGTATAATAAGGTTTCATGCAGCGGTGCTCCGGTCTGCGAAATCTGGATTACGAAAAGGTTGTTCACATGAGGACCACATCCATCACCCAACGTCTGGCGGGCCTTGGTGGCGCCAAATGGGATCTGCATCTGGCGGCCCGCGAACGGCTGGAGCGCGGCGAACAGATCATCGAGATGACGATCGGAGAACCGGATGTGCCCTTGCCGGGCGTGATGGCCGAGGCCGCAACCCGCGCGCTGGAGGCCGGGCGTACGCAGTATTCCGACGGTCGCGGTGAAAGCGGTTTGCGTCGTGCCTTGGCCGAACACTACACCGCGAGACGCCGGCGTGAGTTCGATGGTGATCACGTCCTGTGTTTTCCGGGCACTCAGACGGCGCTCTACGCGGTGATGCAAGGGGTGGCCGAAGCGGGTGACGAGGTGCTCGTCGGTGATCCGCTTTACGCAACCTACGAGGGGGTCATCCGCGCCACTGGTGCGACGATGGTGCCCGTACCGCTGCGGCCCGAGCATGGATTTCGCATTCAGGCGGAGGATATTGCCGCGCGGATTACCGACAAGACCCGCGCGATCCTGCTCAACACGCCGCATAATCCCACCGGTGCCATCCTGCAGCCGCAGGATGTGAAGGCGGTTGCCGAACTGGCGCTGAAGCATGACATCTGGATCATTTCGGATGAGGTCTATGAAGATCTGGTCTTTGAGGGTCACGCGTTCTTGTCGCCCCTGTCGCTGCCGGAGATTGCCGATCGCAGCATTGCGGTGTCGTCGATCTCGAAATCTCATGCGGCCCCGGGTATGCGCAGCGGTTGGGCAATCGGGCCGAAAGCCTTCATGGAGGCGCTGCTGCCGGTGTCGGAGACCATGCTCTTCGGCAACCAACCGTTCATCGCGGATATGACGGAACAGGCCGTGCGGCAGGGCTCGCCCGTGGCACAGGGGATGCGCGCGCGCTTTGCCAGACGGGCGCACTACCTTGCAGACAGGCTCGAAGCGGAGACTGCCCTGCGTGTTCACCGCCCAGAGGCGGGCATGTTCGCGCTTGTGGATGTCAGCCCGCTTGGCATGGATTGCGATACCTTTGCCTGGGCGCTGTTGGAACAGGGCGGCGTTGCGGTCATGCCCGGCTCGTCCTTCGGCGACTGTATGCGCGACTGGGTGCGTCTGGCCCTGACCATTGATGACGCGGAAATGACGCAAGCGGTTGATCGTATTTCGGAGTTCGCCCGCACACGCTCCGCTGCGGCAGAGTAACGCCCGGCCTGCGATCTGGCAGACACACAGCAACCTGTAATGATTGCGGCAACGGAGCAGGGGGCTTATAGCCTCCTGATCCGTGCGGCCATGTCTCGCGCGGGGCATGTGCTGTGTCGTGTCCTGCAGAAATGCAGGTCTGACGGTGTAGCCGGAGCGGGAGAGGCTTGAATGACAATTTGCGTGATCCACACAGGTGGAACGATCGGAATGGTCGCCACGGCGACTGGATTTGCACCGCAAGACGGTGTGGTCGAGGCGGAGCTGGATCGGTTGCGGGCTGTCGGTGACATTCGCTCCGATTTTCGCGTGGTGACCGCATCGCCGCTGATCGACAGTGCCAACGCCGCGCCTGCGGATTGGAACTGGATCATGTCGCAAATCGCTGAAAACCATGCGGATTGCGACGGATTTGTCGTGACCCATGGCACGGATACGCTGGCCTTCACTGCGGCGGCGCTGTGTTTTGGCCTGCATGGGCTGCGCAAGCCCGTGATCCTGACCGGGGCGATGTTGCCGCTCAGCGAGACCGGCAGCGATGGCGGGGCAAATCTACGGGATGCTTTTGCCGCCGCAGAGACCACGCCAGCCGGGGTTTGGGTGCAGTTTGCCGGCAAGTTGCTGCACGGGGCACGGGTGCGAAAGTCGCATTCGGTGGCGTTTGACGCGTTCAACGCCTCCTACACGGACGCCGCGCCACAGCGCGCGGGGGCAGAGATCTCCGTGCAAAGCTATGGCGATGCGACGGCTCTGATCGCGGCAGTCGCACCCGGTATGAATGCGGAGCTTGTGGATCTTGCGGCAGATCATGCGGACGGTATCGTCTTGCGATGCTACGGGTCTGGAACGGTTCCCGAAGGACGCGGCCTGCACAAGGCGCTGCGCAGGGCACAAGCCAATGGGATCGCCGTGATTGCGGTCAGTCAATGCGCAGAAGGCGGCATATCGCTCGGCACCTACTCCGCAGGGTCATTGCTGGTGGAAACAGGCGCGGTCGATGGGCGCGACATGACGGTGGAGGCCGCCTACGCCAAACTCCTCCATGTTCTGGCCGTGAGCGACGACCCGGCAGAGCGTCGGACACTTCTGGAAACCCGAATTTGCGGAGAGTGGGCGCTCTGACACAGGCGATTCAATGTCTGCCGTAGCAATTGGGCCGTTGCATCCCTAAGATCACGCACGTATTCGACCTGCGGTTTTCAATGTGAGTGGAGAGAGACGCCATGCAAGCGCTTCAAGAGGTCTTCGGTGTGATCGGAGATCTGACCTGGGGATGGTCCCTGGTCCCAATTTTGGTGATATTCGGATCATTTATCACGATCGCTACCGGCTTTGTGCAGTTTCAGTTTTTTGGAAGAATGTTCCGCGTTCTGGGCCGTGGTCGCACCGAGTCCGGTAAAATTTCGGCCCGCGAAGCGCTTCTGGTGTCGGTCGGCGGGCGTGTTGGCGGCGGCAATATCGCCGGTGTTGCGGTTGCGATCACTCTGGGTGGGCCGGGTGCCGTGTTCTGGATGTGGGCCATTGCGCTTATCGGCATGGCCACCAGCCTCGTCGAATGCTCTCTCGCACAGCTGTTCAAGCGCGCGGACCCTCTGACGGGTCAGTATCGCGGTGGACCGGCACGGGCTATCTTGCACGGTCTGGGGGAAAACTATCGTTGGTTGGCGGTACTTTACGCAATCTCTCTGATCGCGGCCTTCGCGCTTGGCTTTAATGCGTTCCAGGGCAACACGGTTGCCGGTGCAGCCGAAGCCTCTCTCGGGATTGATCGTATGTGGTCCGGTGTTTTCCTGGCGATCGTGACCGGCTTCATTGTTTTTGGCGGCATTCGGCGCATTGCCAAGGCCTCTGAGGTTGTGGTCCCTGTCATGGCGGTGGGCTACATCCTGATGGCGCTGATCGTGATTTTGACCAACTTGAGTGAGGTGCCCAGCGTCCTGACGACCATCGTGTCCAACGCGTTCGGCTTCGAAGAGGCCGTCAGCGGTGGCATGGGTGCCGCGATCGCACAGGGTTTGCGGCGTGGGCTGTTCTCGAATGAGGCGGGTTTGGGGTCTGCACCCAACGTGGCGGCGACCGCAGAAGTCAATCACCCCATCAGCCAGGGCATCACCCAAGCGTTCTCAGTGTTCATCGACACCATCCTGATTTGTAGCTGTACAGCGTTTGTGATCCTGCTCAGCGATGTCTATGTGCCCGGGGCGACGGGGATTGACGGGATTGAGCTCACCCAGACGGCTATGGTGTCTCACCTGGGCGAATGGACGCAGTATTTCATGACGTTGGCGATCCTGCTGTTCGCCTTCTCGTCGGTGATCTACAACTATTATCTGGGTGAAAACGCCATCACGGTCCTGACGAAGGCGCCGGTTGCAACGATTGTGCTAAAGCTCGTGGTGGTTGCGATCGTATTTGTCGGCGCGGTGGCACCAAATGCCACATCGGTGTTCTTCTTCTCTGATCCGATGATGGGTGTTCTGGCGCTGGTCAACCTGCTTGCGCTGATGATGCTGTTCCCGATCGCGCTTCGCGTCCTGCAGGATTTCCGCAAGCAGCTGAAAGCCGGGGTGGAGCGTCCGATCCTGCATATCGAGGATTTTGCCGACCTCGACCTTGATCCCAAGGCGTGGCCGAAGCGTCGCTGATCTCTTGAAGGTATGACATGCGATAGGCCGCCCCTCAGTGGGCGGCCTATTTACGTTCGGCTGGAGGTGCGTGGCAGCTGCCGACCGCTCCAGTAGGCGCCACTGTCCTGACGCATCGCTTCATAGCGTTCGATCCGGGCTTGGGCGGCTGTGCCACCCGCGTCGATGAGATGCGACAGCAGGCACTCCAACGTCACCATGGCGCCGGACAGGCAGCCAAAACTGTGCGGTGACTGCGTAGAGAACAGCACTTGATGATCGGCGTGTACGCCAGGCGCGATCGTGTCGCTGTCGGACAGCAGGACGATGGTTGCACCTGCGTCCCGCGCCATCCGCAGGGCGCGTATCGTGCTGGTCGAGTAGGGTGCGAAGGTGATTACGAACAGGCAATCCTCTGGTCCGATGTCCAACAGGTCGTCGGCCGCATCGCCCATGTGTCTGGGCACGAGCTCCAGTGATGGCAGTGCCATGCGCCCGACATAGTGAAAGTAATACGCCAGCGCATGGCTGGAACGGCTTGCCGTGACATAGCAGTGCCGGGCGGAGGTCATGGCAGCGATGATGGCTTCCACGCGCTCTGCCGTCATGAGCCGGAGTGAGCGCGCCGTGATATTGAGCGCGTTGCGTGCGGCTTTTGCCTGCAGCACCCCGGTTTGAGACCCTGCTGCCAATTGATCGAGCCAATCCGCACCAAGGTCGGCCTCCCGTGCGGTTACAAGCGCGGCGCGGAAGGGGGCGCGAAAACTCTCAAAGCCGGAATAGCCGAAGGCTTCTGCGAGGCGCGTCAACGTGTTGGGGCTGACGCCCGCCTTGGCGGCGGTGACACGGATTGGGTCAAGACCGAAGTCCCCCGGCGCGTCGATGACGTATTTGGCAGCCGTCTTCAGCTTTGCCGGCAGCGTTTCAATGCGGGATTTGAGGGTGTCGAGCAAGCGGTTGGCCTGCCGTGGATCAATGGGCGCTGTCATGGGGCAACCAGACCATATGTTCTGAAAATGGGAAAGCCAAAACATATGGTCTGTCTGAAGCTGCGGTCAGGCGCTCCGTTCGCGCGCCTGATCTTCCTCGGTCGAGATGACGCCCGCATCCGTGACCGTGATCGTCTGTCCCTGTGACAGCCCGTCCACGCCCTGCGCGCCCACTAGCATGAGAATGTTTTTCTCTCGCGCCACGATGGCCATGTGACTGAGCCAGCCTCCGACGACGCTCACCACCGCTCCGGCTTGTTGAACCTGCGGCAGCCACGCGGGGTTGAGCATGTGACAGACCAGGATGTCACCGGGTGTAAACCCTTCAAACGCGGCGTCGCCATAGGCGGTCTCGTCGGTGACTCGGAACACCTGTCCGGTCACGGTGCCTGACCCCGCCACACAGGTCCCGCCCAATGCGCCGTCCTCGAGGATTTGTGGTGCTCCGGCGCTCAGCTGTTCGCAATCCAGCAGGCTTAGCTGAACGGCCGTCGGCGCATGATCGTGACACAGCTTGTCGTGGGTCTTACGGGCTTGGGCGATGTCGTGCAGCGCCTCTGGGCTGTCCCAGTCCCCCTGCAGCACTTCATCAAGGGTGAGGTGGAAGACCAATGCCCCCAGCGTGCTCTTTGCGCCCAGTGCGACCAATGCGCGCCGCAGTTCAGCGAGCACCCGAAGCGATTCATGCTTGGCCCGTTCCTTCAGATCCTGAAAGGCAATGGCCATCTCGATGGTCTGCTTGAGCTCTGTTGGCACATTGTCGGGCAGCTGCTCTGGCGTGAGGGGCGCCGCAGACGCGTCGAGTAGTGAGAACAGCAACCCCGGTGCCTCAAGATAGCGGGGGGTGGACAATTCGTAGTCGAACATCGCGCGATGCCCCATCAGGTCCAAGGCGCGGGCTTGCGCCTCGTCTTCAGTGCCGGTGCATTGGGCCAGCAGGCTGGCCGGTGAATAGGTCAGATCTGCCTGCATCAGATGGCTACGCAACGCCGGGTCGCCTTGTGCCGCTGCGGTGGCTTCCTGCATGGCGAAGGCCGCCAGAAGGTTGATCTTTTCCGCCTCGACGTAGATGTCGGTGACGAAATAGGCCTGCAACTCCGTGATCGCGGCGAGCAATTTTGGCTGCGAGAGCGCATCGAAGCGGATGGCCTGCCAGTTTTCGACCCGGTCCCGCAAGGCCGGCAGGATCTGTCGCTCAAACCCGTCCAGTGTGGGGCGAAGCTGCTTGCGCAGGCGAGTGGCACGATTTCCGCCTAGATCCATCACCAGTTTTTTCTTCAGCCGCGTGTCGACATAGGTCTTGCCAAAGAGCCGCACGAGATGCGCGTTTTCGCCTTCCGGGAGCTGGTACGGTAGCCCAAGCGCGCGGGACGCAAGGTCAAGGCTGCCGCCGGGAGCCCAGAGCCGCCCCATCAGCGAGAACGACAAGGGTGTGGGACGCGGCAATACCTCGCTCATCTCATCCTGTTCCAGGATTATGGCCTCCGGATCTGTAGTCGATTGAGTGGCAAACAAACGCCGCCATTCTTCTGCGCTGGCTTGATCTGACGGGCTGCCGACGGAAACGGTTGTGATGTCGCGCGATTGCAGAATGTAGAATTCGCCATCGGCCCAGGCCCATTCGACGTCCTGTGGCTGTTCAAAGAGCGCCTCGATGGATCGGCCCATCTTGAGCAGCGCCTGCACATCAAATGGCGGCTCCTGAACCTCCGGCGCAGCATATCCGCTGATGCGGCCAAACCTGGCCGTTCCGGGTGTCTTGCGCCCCGACACCAGATCCTCACCACATCCTTCAACCCACTCCATCAGCATCATGCCGGGGGCCTGCGGGTCCTGTGTGAACAGGACACCGGCATATGTGGCGTTGATCATTTGCTGCACCAGAATATTGGCATGACCTGCAGTTGCGGCTTGATAGCTGTCCGCGCGCTCGGAGGTGAAGGACGCAAGCACCGTGTCAATCGCGTCGCGCAGTGTGTCCTGCCTGACATCCAGAACGGAGTCGAACACCCCGGCAAAACTCTGATCCGCGCCGTCCTCATTGCTCGCCGAAGAGCGAACGGCACAGGGTGATGGTTCGATGTACGTCCAGACGCGGCGTGCCAACCCGTCGCGTTCACGCGCATTGGCGTTCTGAAAACGGGTCAGGAACGTGGTTGTCAGCACAACGGCCTTGGGGACCGGAAACCCGGCTTGCGCCAGTTGCGAAAGGCGGTAGGCCTTGTTCCCGGCGGTGCTGAGCTTTGGCGTGTTGGACAGTTTGACAACACCAGCGGGCAGGCGGGACAGTGCTCCTAACGTGTTTTTACTGCGCGCCCATGTGCCTGACACATAAAGATACTGCGCCAAGAGGCCGAGCAGACTGATGCAGAGATACAGGTTGCCAGCCGCCGACAGCCCCATGGTCAGGACAAACAGCGCCGGAACACCAAGGCCCACCCACAGGATGCCGCTGCGGCGGGATTTTGCGATCGCAAGCAGCAGGTAGACACCAGCCAGAAGACAGGTCAGCACTGGTGCGATCCATGTCGGGTCTGGCGCACCAAGGTCGCTGATCCAGAGGAAGCCTTCCTTGATGCCACCGGATGCATGTTCCGCCGCTTGCAGCCCCAGCATCATCACCGGCAGGAACAGCAGGGCCGCCATATTGCGCATAGGCGTCAGGCCGAGGTCTGCATAAAACGCCCGAATGGCGCGTGCCTTGCGCATGGGGTCATGGGCAAGCCTCGATTTGAGGTCTTCTAGCGCGGGCTTATGGGCGCGAAGCGTGATTTGATCCCGTTCGGATTTGAGCGCGATGGGAAGGACCAGAACCCGCGACATCAGTGCCAGAACCAAAAGGCTCACAAGGATATGCGCCCTGTTATGCCCCCACAGAAGCGCATCGCTAAGGGCCTGAACCGTCCGATCCCAGAGGCCGGTTTGCTGTTCGGACAGCCAGTTTGCCACATGGGGTTTGGGGGCAGGGGCGACGAAATACTCCCACGGCACGGTATAGCGACCTTCAAAGGGGATCCCGGCCTGGGTGAGCTCTAGCCCCAGAACCTGGCTCATAAAGCAGCTGCGTCGATCATAGCATGCCGCAACCGTCGGCACGTCGCGCAATTGGGCAATGCGGTGTTCCAGATCCTCGGTTGTCAGCGCGCGGAGGGGGATATTGATCGCTCCCGGCAAGTGACCCGTTTCGAAGTCACCGGGATAGCGCGTGTCCACGATCTGAAGCGCATCAGCGTTGATGAGCGATGTGAAGTCAGCCGTGCTGAGCAGCCGCGATTTGTTCGGGTATTCCGGAATTGCACGCAGATCCGACAGGCTTTGGACGCGACTGTCAGAGAAGGGGCGCCCCTCGACGATCCACTTTTCGATGCCACCGGAAATGAAGCGGCAATCTATGCCCAGCTTGGCGAGTTCAGCGCATGTCTCTGAGCTTCGATTGCCATTGTGGCAAAACAAAACCACCTGATCTCCGGGCGCGACGGGTGGCGATTGGCGGAAATCTGGAAAGCGCACATGCGTTGCCCCTGGCAGGGTGCCCATGGCATTTTCCGCCGTTTCGCGGATGTCGTAGAACTTTACGCGCCCTTGGCCCAGAAGTCTGGCCGCATCTGTTGTGGTGATACCCTGCGGATGGGTTTCCTGCGCCGTGTAGCTGGTTTCTTTGAGGGTTGCGTCCTTGATCTCCGTGCCATCAAATTGCGCGGGGCGGACAAGTGTCGCCTGCAAGCGCTGCAGCTCGTCGGATTTGTGCTGTTGCCATTGCCAGTGATTGGCAAATCCAAGCCCGGCGGCCACCAGGACGAGCGCCGTGATCGTTTTGGCGGGATATCTGCGGTTGCCGTTTCGCGATTTCAAACCAAGTCGAGAGGCGATGATCGCCCCGAAACCCGAGACTGTGGCCACAACCACGGCAAGAATTTGCGACAGCGAAGAGACGGACCCCAAGACAAGCTCGGGGGAGGGGATCGCATGGGCGGCACGGGCGCTGATGATATAAATCACCGTGATTACAGATAAACAAAAACAAATTTTAAGCGACCGGGCGATACAAGGTTGCGAGTTTGGTGTAGTCACGAGTAATCCTTCTGAACGGAACGGGAACCCTCTAGCGGTTTTGAGATGCGTCATAGAAACGTCGCATTCCTTTCCAGATGGTTAATTTTTGCGCGCTGAGGGCAATTAACGGTTAATTTTCAATAAGTTTTCGGCGTAACTTTGTCATAGAGTTGGTGGGAAGCGGGCGTATTGAGCTTGAGATGAGATTCAATGCGCTGAAAAAGGAGAATTGCATGCCTTCCGTAGACACAATCGGCAGACCGTTCCCGACTGGTGCGCCTGCCCGTTGCGGTTTGGTAAAGCTGCTGCTGGTCATCATGGTTGCCTTGGTGACCGGGATCGTGACCACTGTGCCTGCTCGCGCGGGAATTGAGCTGGTGTTCGGAACCTATGCGGCGGACAAACCCTCTGCGACGGTGCGGAAATACCGCCCCTTCCTGACGTTTCTGGAAACGCGGATGGAGGCTTTGCTCGACGAAGAGGTGACGATCAATCTGCGGATATCGAAGGACTACGAGGCCAGCATTGATGATCTGGCGAGCGGCCGCGTGGACTTTGCCCGGTTCGGGCCCGCCTCTTATGTCCACGCGATGGATCGCAACTCTGGCATCTCGATCATCGCGATGGAGTCAAAGAAGGGCGAAAAACGCTTCAAGGGTGTCATCGCGGTCCACAAGGATAGCGCAATCGAGAACGTCGAAGATTTGGTTGGACTGTCTTTTGCGTTCGGGGATGAGCTGTCGACGATTGGTCGATACCTGTCTCAGTCCTATCTGCTGGACGCGGGTATTTCGGCCAATGATCTGCACGGCTACGCCTATTTGGGCCGTCATGACTTGGTCGGCGAAGCTGTGGGTGCCGGGAAGTTCAGTGCCGGTGCTCTTAAGGAAAGCACTTTCAAGGAGCTGGTGGCCAAGGGTGTCCCCATTCGCGCGCTCGCGTCTTTTGATAATGTGACCAAGCCTTGGCTCGCGCGGTCTGACCTGGACCCGCGGGTGTTTGAGGCAATGCAGCGTGTCATGCTTTCGGCGGACAACGAGGAAATTGTAAAGCGTGTGGCGAAGAACGGATTTTTGGCGGGCGTCGATGCGGACTACGATTTTGTGCGGCGCGCCATGAAGCGGAGTCGTGACTTTTGAAGGCAGCCCTTCGAAAACTCCTGCAACGGACCGGAATTCTGTCCCAGATCGTCGTGTCCATGGCTCTCGCCGCGCTGCTTGTTGTGGTGGCGGTGGGAGGGGTGGCCCGTCGCTATGAGGTGCAGCGCGTCAGCGAGCAATTGGGCGATCAAGCCAATCTGACCGTGTCTTTGCTGAGTGGTTTGATGCTCGAAGCGATCATCGTCGAGGATGTGCCGGTGTTGGAAACCGGGCTGGTCGAAGCGATCACGCGCTACCCCAAGATCATGTCGATCCGGATCGAGAATGGCGAAGGGGAGACCATTGCAGAGGCCTCGAATGGCGTCGTGGACCGCGCCGAAGACTACGTGATGTATCGACGCCCGGTGGAGTTCGAGGGCTTCGTATTTGGCACCATGATTGTTCAGTGGTCGACCGAAGAGGGGCAGGAAATCGTGTTGGACAAGGTGCGCCAGACGATTACCTGGACCGTTCTGGCGGTTGTCACGATGTCCATGCTGATGCTCTATTTGGTGTACCGGCTTGCGCTTAATCCTTTGCATGTGGTGCATGCGCGGATGTCGAACGCGGTTGCCGGGGCGAAGACGGGGCATGTGCTATTGCCGTGGTACGCAAGCCGGGAATTTCAGGCGTTGAATGTCTCTGTCGCGGTCTTGGAAGACAGTTTTGCCGAACGCGATGAACGGGAAGAGGCGCTTGAAGTGGCGCGTGAAGAGGCCGAGATTGCCAGCCGGGCCAAGTCAGAATTCCTTGCTAATATGAGCCATGAGATCCGGACCCCGATGAATGGCGTGATCGGCATGGCCGAGGTCCTGCGAGAGACGGATCTAACGCCAGATCAGGAGATGTATACCGATACGATCGTGAAGTCGGGGAACGCGCTTCTGACGATCATCAACGATATCCTCAATTTTTCTAAAATTGAGGCGGGCAAGCTGGAACTGAACACAGCCACCTTCAACTTGCGGACCGTGATTGAAGACGTCGTGACGCTGCTCGCGCCGAAGGCTGCGGAAAAATGGGTTCAACTTACCCTGCGGTTTGATCCCGATCTTGCTGAGTTCTATGAAGGAGATGCAGGGCGCATTCGTCAGATCATCACAAATGTGGTTGGCAATGCTGTAAAGTTCACATCCCAAGGAACCGTACATATAGATGTGACGGGCACGATGCGGGAGCAGGACATGGACCTGCGTATTTCTGTCGTGGACACCGGAATTGGCATTCCTGCGGAAAAGCTTGACCGGATTTTCCATGCCTTCGAGCAAGCTGACGGTGCCGCCACGCGGAATTTCGAGGGTACGGGTCTGGGCCTTGCGATTTCCACGCGCCTGCTACAACTCATGCAGGGGCGTATCCATGTCACGTCGAGCGAGGGCCGGGGCTCGGTGTTCGCCATCGATATTCGCCTGCCAACCAGCGATGACGCTCCGGTTGCATTCCTTTCGGAACAGCCGGTGTCCGGACTGCAGGCCCTTGTTGTTGATGACCTTGAATTGAACCGCAGAATTCTAGGGGAACGGCTACGGTCCTGGGGAATGCGGGTGACCGAAGCGGCCTCGGCTATGGAGACGATGCTACGTCTCGACGACATGCGCGATGCGGCGGAAGCCTGCGATCTTATCTTTCTCGATTTCAATATGCCCGACAGCGATGGGTATGAGCTTGCCCTGCGCATTCGGGACCTGCCTCACTTCAGTCAGGTGCCGATTATCGTCATTTCCTCGGTCGACCCGGCATTGTCGCAAGCCATGTTGGCGGATATCGGGTCATGCTGGCAGGTGCTGAAACCTGTACGCGCGGATCAGTTGCGGACGGTTGTAAGCGGAGCGCTCGGTGCGGAGGAGGCCGACAGCACCCACGCGCCGCGCAAGGATGATGCTGTTGCCTTCCGGCGGAGGCTGAAGCTTCTGATGGCCGAGGACAACCGTATCAATCAAGTGGTTGTCAGCCGGATGCTGAGAGCTGAGAATGTCGAAATTATCATCGCGGTGAATGGCCAAGAGGCGGTAGACCTATATCGTGAAACCGGGCCCGATCTTGTTCTTATGGACATGATGATGCCGGTAAAGGATGGCCTTGAGGCGACCCTGGAAATCCGGCGCCATGAAGCTGATAACCAGTTGAAAAGAGTGCCGATCGTTGCCTTGACTGCAAATGCACTGCAGAGTCATGAGACGGCTTGCCTGGAGGTTGGCATGGATGACTTCCTGAGCAAACCCATCCGTAAGCATGCGTTGCTGGAGGCGTTGCATAAATGGGCGGACGAGGATCTGGTCGCGACTGATACGTCGCCCAAACAGAAGAACGCCTGAGGCCTCCTACGCCTGTCAGCTACGCCACGCCTTGGCGAGGAGCGCGAGGAGGCTTGCACCAATGAAAAACCCAGTGCCCGTGCTGACGATGGTCGGACCGGTTGGGGTGTCCATGTTGAACGAAAGATACATACCTGCGATCACTGACGCGCATCCGATCAGTGTGGCGAGGCAGGCCATGCGCTCCGGGGTTGTCGAAAAGGCGCGTGCGGTCGCCGCTGGTATAAGCAACATCGCCGCAATCAACAGCACGCCCACAACTTTGATGGCGACGGCAACGACGATGGCAAGGGCAAGAGTCAGTACCAGCTGTTCCCGCTGCGGTGAAACGCCTGACGCGCGTGCAAGTTCGGGGTTCAGTGTCGCAGTCAGCAGCGATGACCAACGCCACCACAGCAAAACCAGCACCAAAACGGCGCCCGACCACACAACGGCAAGGTCCCCCCGCGACACGGCGAGGATGTCTCCAAACAGATAGCCCATCAGGTCCACGCGGACGCCCTGCAGGAAAGACACGGCCACCAGGCCAAAGGCCAGCGCACTGTGGGCTAGAACACCCAGCAACGTATCCATGGCATAGCCGCGTCCGCTGAGAACTGAGATCGTTCCGGCCATCAGCAGGGCCGTGACCAGAACGCCCCCGAAGATCGAAACATCAAAGCTCAGGGCGAGGGCGACGCCGAGAATGGAGGCATGCGCGGTCGCGTCGCCGAAATAGGCCATGCGCCGCCAGACGACGAAGCAGCCCAGAGGCGCGGCCGCAAGTGCAACACCAATACCGGCGAGCGCGGCACGCACCATGAAGTCATCCAGAATAGTCATGAATATCAGTGCCTGTGTTCCGGTTCAGCATGATCATGCGCGCAATCATGGCTATGGTCATGCTCGTGTCGATAAAGTGCCAAAGTGCCATGGGTTCCGGTCCCGAACAGCGCTTGGTATTCGGGCGCGCTGGCGACCTGTGCGGGTTCCCCTTCACAGCAGATATGCCCATTCAGACAGATCACGCGATCCGAGGCTGCCATGACCACATGCAATTCGTGGCTGACCATCAATATCGCGCACCCGAGTTCTGTGCGTACGGTTTCGATCTTTTGGTAGAAGGCAGCGGAGCCGGGTTGGTCCAGCCCCTGCGTTGCCTCGTCCAGGATGAGCAGGTCTGGTTTGGATAGCAATGCGCGCGCGAGCAGAACGCGTTGCATCTGACCTCCCGAAAGCCCGGTCATCTGGCGATTGATCAGCCCCGGAACACCGGCGTCTGTGAGGGCGGCCTTTGCGGCGCTATCGCTGATCCGCACGGGCAGGTTGAGAAAGCGTTTTACCGTCAACGGCAAGGTGGGGTCGATATGCAACTTTTGCGGCACGTAGCCAATACGAAGGCCCTCGGCCCGCTCAAGGGTGCCGTCGCTCAGGGGTAGGGCGCCAATGATGGCACGCAGCAAGGTCGACTTCCCCGATCCATTGGGCCCCAGAATGGTGACGATCTCACCCTTGTCGATGTGAAAGGCGATATTGTCGAGCGCCGGTGTGCCGCTATGACGGATTGTCGCGTTCGTCAGAGTGACCAGTCGCATATCGCTCAGCCCTGGCATTTGGGACATAGCCCTTCCGCTTCGACCACGGTGCGTTCGATCAGGAACCCGGCGGCCCGCGCAGCATCGCCCAACTGCCCCTGCATCGGCTCGCGGTGTGCTTCGGCGACGCTGTCGCATTCGCGGCAGATCATGAAAACCGGGGTATGGGTTTCGCCGGGATGCATACATGCAATGAACGCATTGAGGCGTTCGATCTTGTGGACGAACCCATGTTTCACCAGAAAATCCAATGCGCGATAGGCGACTGGGGGCTGTGAGCCAAGGCCTTCGCGTCGAAGATAATCGAGGATTTCATATGCGCCGAGTGCGCGATGTTGCTGAAGCAAAATCTCCAGAACCCGGCGGCGAACCGGCGTGAACTGCAGGCGGTTCGCCTTGCAGAAGGTCTCAACCGTTTCCAGCCCTCCCGAAATGCAGCGGGTATGGTCGTGAGAGGCAAAGCCAATACTGTCCATGAGAGCTCCTCGGGGTTGGCGTGATTTTGGATTGATATGTTACAACATGACGTTTATCAAGCCAAATGAACGTTATGATATAACAACCCATTCTGGAGCTCTCATGTTCACTCGATCCCTCTTGCCCGCCGTCCTGCTGGGCGTTTCTGCATTGCCAACCTTTGCCGACGCGCCGCGTGTTGTGACTGACATCGCTCCGGTGCAGGGGCTGGTGGCGCGTGTCATGGCGGGTGTTGGAGAGCCCGACGTTTTGGTGCCGCCGGGTGCCTCGCCGCATGGGTACAGTCTGCGCCCGTCGGATGCGCGCGCGTTGTCTTCGTCTGATGCGGTGTTCTGGATTGGTGATGAGCTGGAGCCCTGGCTTGCTGATTCCCTCAGCGAATTGGCGGCAGAGGCAACGATCGTTTCGTTGCTCGACGCACCGGGCACAACCCGGCTGGACTTTCGCGAGGGCGTCGTGTTCGCTCAAAGCGACCACGACCACGACCACGACCACGACCACGGACATGATCATGAGGATGACCACGATCACGAGGATGGCCATGACCACGATCACGCCGAAGATGAGCATGCTCACGAGGATCATGGCCACGACCACGATGATCACGATCACGGAGATCACGGCCATGATCATAGTGGGCACAGTCACGAAGGCCTGGATCCGCATGCCTGGCTTGCTCCGCAGAATGGCAAGCAGTGGCTTGCGTTGATCGCCGAAGAGCTGGCAAAGATCGATCCGGCCAATGCCGAGATCTATCAGAGCAATGCGCTTGCTGGTCAGGCCGAAATTGATGAATTGGTCCAGAGCCTGGGGGCGGAGCTGGAGCAAACAGATGGGCAGTTCGTGGTATTTCACGACGCATATCAGTATTTTGAAACCAGCTTTGGACTGAAGTCTCTGGGCGCGATTTCTCTTGGTGATGCTTCGGACCCCAGTGTTGCGCGTGTCGGAGAAATCCGTGATGCAATTCTTGCGGCGGACGTCTCCTGCGTTTTCTCCGAGCCTCAATTCAACCCCGGTTTGGTACGCACTGTTACCGAAGGCGCAGAGGTCGCATCTGTGGTCATCGACCCGCTTGGAACAAAGATTGAAGCGGGGGCGTCCTTTTACACAGACCTTCTGGCGGACACCGGCGCACGCTTTGTGGAGTGTCTGTCGAACTGAGAGATTTAACGTTATTCACGACCTCGCCTTGTTGCAGCGGCCTCGTGGCCGCTGCAACAAGCACTAAGGCGGATCACATTCCGGGCGATTGGCTCGGTGCGCCGGGGAGCGGCCCGCCATCGGGGCACCTGTCTGGCTCTTCATGGATGCCTCATAGGCCCACGAACAGATCGACACCATGGCACAGCCCTTTTTCTCATCATCCATGTTTGCTTCGGGATCGCGATAGGATGCCCGAAAGGCACGTAAGATCAGGCGGCAGACAAAATCACGTCGTTTGGAAGCTGGGTGAGCTTGAAGACGATCACAGCGTCCGCCGGATCATGCGTGTCGGGTGACGAGGTGTAAGATCGGCCAAGCCAGTGCGAAAGTCTGGAACCCTACCGCCAGAACCCACGTGGTAGAGCGGCCTGACTTCTTGATGTCGATCCTGTGACGGCTAGCGGACGGCGCTCGGTGCTATCGCAGCGTTCAGCATTTGTTAAAGTAAGCTTGCCTCTCCAACGTCACGCCTCTAGGTTGCACTCGAAATTTAGACTGCTAGCGGTATTGGTGCTCATGCATCTCTAATTCGGAATGTGTTTCTGATTTTTGCCGCGTGTTGATGCCGCCCTTAGGACTGACCGAAATTTCGGTGTTTCTTTTATTCTGATTTTTGCCGGAGACTGTTTTGATTTATCGCGAGCTTGTATTTTTCTTGCGTGAGCCGGCGCGTCGCATGCCGAGCATTGGCCTTTCGTTGCGAAGCACCGCGCTGGCACTGATCTTTGCGTCTTTGCCGCACTCCGGCACTGCGGATACGTTCTCATGGCAGGGTGGTGCTGTCGGAAGTTCTGATTGGAGCAGCCAAAACTGGCTTGATATCAACGACTTGGACGTGTCGTTGCCTGTGGGGAATACGGCGCCCGGCGATACGCCTTATGATCTGATCTTCGATGACGCGCTGTCGCCTGGGCAGTTTGCGTCCTCGCTTGAGGGCGACACTTATGTTGTGAACTCTCTCAGCATCAACAGTGAGAGTAACGCTTTCGTGTTCGCCACCCCAAACGGCGGGGCGACACTTCGTTTCGAGAGTACTGACCCCGGTCTCCCTGCGGAGTTGACTCTGACCGGGTCTGTCGCGAGCGATTTTGACGGTGAGAATGATGATGGCGAGATTACCTTCGATCTCGCCTCCACTCTTCGTGTCACCAATGAGATAGACGGATCTGAAATCACTGCGGATCTGACTGGCACCGGCGACCTGGAAATTGATGCAGGCGCAGGAAACACGCTGACCCTCTCTGGGACCGACAGTCGTAGCGCGGACACAAGCGTCCTGAGCGGCACGCTGGAGGTTACGGGCGGGGACGCGCTGTCCGATGCCGGGCAGTTGGCGGTCGAGACGGGCGCCGGTGTTCTGGTCAGTGCAAGCGAGACCGTGGGGGGGCTCGCCTTGGCTGACGCGTCAACCCTTCTCACCATCGCGGATGGGCAAACCCTGACCGTTGCCCAGGGAACGACGGCTGCGGCGCTTGGGCTGCAGACCGTAAGCGGCGCCATCGAAGGTGCAAATGGCACCCTGGCGATCAATGGTGCCGATGTCGCGCTTTTGGGCAATGTCGGTGTGGGCGCGCTGCGGGTTGTCTCGGGGGCTCTCTTGGTGGAGGGCGATTTTGGTGGGGCCATCGACATCGGCGAAACCGGCGGCATTGGCAGTGTCACCGCGACATTTGCCGCAACCAGCGACCCGACTTTTGGCGCGACGATTCGCGACAACGGCACGCTGCACCTTGACGAGGATGTCTCTCTCGACACCCTGAGCGGGACCGGTGCCGTTGTGTTGGATGGGGACACTACACTGACGCTGCTTTCGGGGGCGACCACGCCACTCGCCGGTTTTGACGGAACCATAAATGGGCCGGCAGGCACTCTGGCTATTGCCGGGGGCGATCAGCTGCTGAATGGGGATGTAACCCTCTCAAATCTGACGCTAAATGCCGGAGCGCTGACCCTCGCGTCGGACAATTCTACGGTTTCCGACATGGTTTCCCTTGCGGCCAACAGCACATTGTCCCTGACCGGGCAGGGCCTGTCTGCGGGTCAATTGAGCGGTGCCGGAACTGTCGCGCTGGACGCGTCTGATGCAAGTCTGACGCTGACCGGGGCAACAACCGCCTTCACTGGGGATATTTCAGGTGATGGCGCGCTGGTGATCGCAGACGGCAGCCTGACCGGTGCCAATCAGCTGAGCTATACCGGTGCCACAAACCTGACCGGGACAGGTGTGCTTGACCTGCAAGCGGGGGCAAGCCTGGCCAGTACGGAGATTGCAATTGGTGGCAATGCCAGCCTGTCGACTGCGGGCGGGGCGCTGACGGATGCGACGGCGCTTGATGTGGACGGGACCTTCACCCTTGCGGGCGACGAGACGATTGCGACGCTTGCGGGCGAAGGGACGGTTGCGCTTGCGGGCCATACGCTGGCTGTCGGCTCTGGCGTGGCGGGTGAGGGCTTTGCCTATTCCGGTGCGCTGACCGGCGACGCGGTGTCGGTGCTGCGGACGGAAACCTCTGGCGACGCCTTGATCCTGAGCGGGGACCTCAGCGGCTTTGGCGGCAGGTTGGAGATCGCCCATGGCACGCTTGGGCTGACGCAGACGACCACGCTGTCGTCTGGCGGCATTGCCTTTGTGGCGGATGCAGGCGTGGCGAATGCGGCACCTGTGCTGAGCCTCGCGGATGTTGCCGTGCTGGGCAATGATCTCTCGGTTGCGACGGGGGTGAGCGCGCAGATCAGTAGCGACGGCACGACACAGCTGACCGGCGATCTGGCGCTGGACGGCGATCTGTCGCTCTCGGCAAGCTCCGGTGTTCTGACGCTGGCGTCGGGGGATGTGACAAGCGGCGCGGGCGCGGCCCTGTCGATTGACGCGGGCACAGTGGCGTTGGATCTGCAATCGGGCGCGACCCTGGGCGATGCGGCGGTGACGATTGCAAATGCGGCGAGCCTGTCGACTGCGGGCGGGGCGCTGACGGATGCGACGGCGCTTGATGTGGACGGGACCTTTACCCTTGCGGGCGACGAGACGATTGCGACGCTCGCGGGCGAAGGGACGGTTGCGCTTGCGGGCCATACGCTGGCTGTCGGCTCTGGCGTGGCCGGTGAGGGCTTTGCCTATTCCGGCGCGCTGACCGGCGACGCGGTGTCGGTGCTGCGGACGGAAACCTCTGGCGACGCCTTGATCCTGAGCGGCGACCTCAGCGGCTTTGGCGGCAGGTTGGAGATCGCCCATGGCACGCTTGGGCTGACGCAAACGACCACGCTGTCGTCTGGCGGCATTGCCTTTGTGGCGGATGCAGGCGTGGCGAATGCGGCACCTGTGCTGAGCCTCGCGGATGTTGCCGTGCTGAGTAATGACCTCTCGGTTGCGACGGGCGTGAGCGCGCAGATCAGCAGCGACGGCACGACACAGCTGACTGGCGATCTGGCGCTGGACGGCGATCTGTCGCTCTCGGCAAGCTCGGGTGTTCTGACGCTGGCATCGGGGGATGTGACAAGCGGTGCGGGCGCGGCCCTGTCGATTGACGCGGGCGCGGTGGCGCTGGATCTGCAATCGGGCGCGACCCTGGGCGATGCGGCGGTGACGATTGCAAATGCGGCCAGCCTGTCGACTGCGGGCGGTGCGCTGACGGATGCGACGGCGCTTGATGTGGACGGGACCTTCACCCTTGCGGGCGACGAGACGATTGCGACGCTTGCGGGCGAAGGGACGGTTGCGCTTGCGGGCCATACGCTGGCTGTTGGCTCTGGCGTGGCCGGTGAGGGCTTTGCCTATTCCGGTGCGCTGACCGGCGACGCGGTGTCGGTGCTGCGCACGGAAACCTCTGGCGATGCCTTGATCCTGAGCGGTGATCTCAGCGGCTTTGGCGGCAGGTTGGAGATCGCCCATGGCACGCTTGGGCTGACGCAGACGACCACGCTGTCGTCTGGCGGCATTGCCTTTGTGGCGGATGCAAGCGTGGCGAATGCGGCACCTGTGCTGAGCCTCGCGGATGTTGCGGTGCTGGACAATGACCTCTCGGTTGCGACGGGGGTGAGCGCGCAGATCAGTAGCGACGGCACGACACAGCTGACCGGCGATCTGTCGCTGGACGGCGATCTGTCGCTGTCGGCAAGCTCGGGTGTTCTGACGCTGGCGTCGGGTAATGTGACAAGCGGCGCGGGCGCGAGCCTGTCGATTGACGCGGGCGCGGTGGCGCTGGATCTGCAATCTGGCGCGACCCTGGGCGATGCGGCGGTGACGATTGCAAATGCGGCCAGCCTGTCGACTGCGGGCGGGGCGCTGACGGATGCGACGGCGCTTGACGTGGACGGGACCTTCACCCTTGCGGGCGACGAGACGATTGCGACGCTTGCGGGCGAAGGAACAGTTGCGCTTGCGGGCCATACGCTGGCTGTCGGCTCTGGCGTGGTCGGTGAGGGCTTTGCCTATTCCGGTGCGCTGACCGGCGACGCGGTGTCGGTGCTGCGCACGGAAACCTCTGGCGATGCCTTGATCCTGAGCGGCGACCTCAGCGGCTTTGGCGGCAGGTTGGAGATCGCCCATGGCACGCTTGGGCTGACGCAGACGACCACGCTGTCGTCTGGCGGCATTGCCTTTGTGGCGGATGCAGGCGTGGCGAATGCGGCACCTGTGCTGAGCCTCGCGGATGTTGCGGTGCTGGGCAATGATCTCTCGGTTGCGACGGGGGTGAGTGCGCAGATCAGCAGCGACGGCACGACACAGCTGACCGGTGATCTGGCGCTGGACGGCGATTTGTCGCTCTCGGCAAGCTCCGGAGTTCTGACGCTGGCGTCGGGTAATGTGACAAGCGGCGCGGGCGCGACCCTGTCGATTGACGCGGGCGCGGTGGCGCTGGATCTGCAATCTGGCGCGACCCTGGGCGATGCGGCGGTGACGATTGCAAATGCGGCCAGCCTGTCGACGGCGGGCGGTGCGCTGACGGATGCGACGGCGCTTGACGTGGACGGGAGCTTCACCCTTGCGGGCGACGAGACGATTGCGACGCTTGCGGGCGAAGGGACGGTTGCGCTTGCGGGCCATACGCTGGCTGTCGGCTCTGGCGTGGCGGGTGAGGGCTTTGCCTATTCCGGTGCGCTGACCGGCGACGCGGTGTCGGTGCTGCGGACGGAAACCTCTGGCGATGCCTTGATCCTGAGCGGGGATCTCAGCGGCTTTGGCGGCAGGTTGGAGATCGCCCATGGCACGCTTGGGCTGACGCAGACGACCACGCTGTCGTCTGGCGGCATTGCCTTTGTGGCGGATGCAGGCGTGGCGAATGCGGCACCTGTGCTGAGCCTCGCGGATGTTGCCGTACTGGGCAATGATCTCTCGGTTGCGACGGGGGTAAGCGCGCAGATCAGTAGCGACGGCACGACACAGCTGACCGGCGATCTGTCGCTGGACGGCGATCTGTCGCTCTCGGCAAGCTCGGGTGTTCTGACGCTGGCATCGGGGGATGTGACAAGCGGCGCGGGCGCGACCCTGTCGATTGACGCGGGCACGGTGGCGTTGGATCTGCAATCTGGCGCGACCCTGGGCGATGCGGCGGTGACGATTGCAAATGCGGCCAGCTTGTCGACCGCAGGCGGGGCGCTGACGGATGCGACGGCGCTTGACGTGGACGGGAGCTTCACCCTTGCGGGCGACGAGACGATTGCGACGCTTGCGGGCGGCGGAACAGTTGCGCTTGCGGGCCATACGCTGGCTGTCGGCTCTGGCGTGGCGGGTGAGGGCTTTGCCTATTCCGGTGCGCTGACCGGCGACGCGGTGTCGGTGCTGCGGACGGAAACCTCTGGCGATGCCTTGATCCTGAGCGGGGATCTCAGCGGCTTTGGCGGCAGGTTGGAGATCGCCGATGGCACGCTTGGGCTGACGCAGACGACCACGCTGTCGTCTGGCGGCATTGCCTTTGTGGCGGATGCAGGCGTGGCGAATGCGGCACCTGTGCTGAGCCTCGCGGATGTTGCCGTACTGGGCAATGATCTCTCGGTTGCGACGGGGGTGAGCGCGCAGATCAGTAGCGACGGCACGACACAGCTGACCGGCGATCTGTCGCTGGACGGCGATCTGTCGCTCTCGGCAAGCTCCGGAGTTCTGACGCTGGCGTCGAGTGATGTGACAAGCGGCGCGGGCGCGACCCTGTCGATTGACGCGGGCACGGTGGCGTTGGGGTCAAGCGGGGCGGTTGCGCTGCTTGCGGATGCGCCGCTTAGCATTGCGGCTGGCGCCGCGCTTGATCTGGCCGGGGAAGATACGACCATTTCAGCCCTGTCGGGTGACGGGCGCATTTTCACCTCTGAGCTGGACGGGCTAGATGGCACGACGGATCTTGTGATCGCCTCGACCGGGGCGGGCGGATTCAACGGAACCTTTGATGGGACGGAGGAGGCGCTTGCGCTTGAGACCACTGGTGATGTGACCTTTGGCGGTGCCTTTGACGGGCTTGAGCGGGTGACGGTCTCCTCCGGGACGCTGACGCTGAGCACAACGATGGATGCGAACTCCTCCATCACGGTTGATGGCGGCACCCTCAGCAACGCCGGCACGATCACCGGTGATGTGACAGTGCGCGATGGTACGTTCAGCAACACCGCGACCATCCGAGGCATGACCCTCGCCGAGGCGGGCACGGTGCTGAGTGCCAACAATGGGACATTTGACGGCGATGTGACCATCAACGGTGAAGATTTGCCTGCTGCTGCTGCGGAGGCAAATTTCTCTGGGATGACATCGATCACTGGCGATCTGCAGAACGCCGGCAACCTGACCAATGACGGGACGTTGACCGTGACCGGCGCGTTCACCAGTGCGGGGCGTGTCACCAACTCCGGTACAATCGTCAATGCGCTGACGATGTCCGGGGACGGTTCGCTGATCCAGAACGGGACGACAAGCGGTCTTGTCACCCTGTCTGATACGGCCAGCCTCACCACAAATGGCGGCAGTTTCGCGGGGTTGATGATTTCCGAGAATGCCAGCGCGACGCTGTCAGGGGCAATCACCAGCAGCGGTGACGTGACCAACCTGGGCCGTCTTGCCTCCTCCGACAGTGTTGCGACAACATTGACGGTGACGGGCGGGCGTTTTGTCAACGTCGGTGATTTGGTCGGCGGAACCTCGGGGCTGGTGATCACCGCCGATGAGATCGAGGTCGTGACCGGGTCCAGTATCACCGGCAATGTGAGCCTTGATGCGGCGCTGCGGGTCGCAGGGTCGCTGGAGCTTTCGAGCGATCTGACCCACAGCCTGACTATCGTTGATACGGGCGAGGTTACCGTTACGGCGGAGATTTCCGGCACAGATCAAAGCCTGAGCAATGACGGGACGCTCGTGCTCGCAGATGACACGGGTTTGACTGGCCTGGCTCAGTACGCGGGTGCTGGTCGTCTGGACTTGGGGCAAAATGCGGCCTTTAGCGCGGCGGACTTGAGCATTGGCGGAACCGCCACACTTGCCGCCGGCGCCTCCCTGACCGGAGCGGACCGGTTCGTGATTGCCGAAGACGGCAGGCTGCAGACCGCGGCGGGCGGCGGCACGGTTTTGATTTCGGCCGCAAGCGGTCTGAACATCGAGGCCGAGGGTGTGCTGGATGTTGCGGCGGGCGATACGCTTTCTGGTACCGGTCTCGATCTGTCAAATTCGGGCGGTGTCAACATTGGCACGGGTGCGGCGCTGACGCTGGCGTCGCTTCAGTCCGATGGCGAGGTGACCAATAGTGGCACATTGACCGTGGCAGACTCGATCACGCTGTCGGGTGGATCTGTGACGAACACGGGCGCGATTTCGGGGGCGGTGGCGGTCTCGGGTGGTGCGTTGACAAACAGTGGGACGGTGACCGGGGATGTGACACTGACCGGGGGCACGGTGACGACCTCGGGCACGATCAGCGGTGCGACCTCGGTGGGCGCGGATGCGGTTCTGGTCTCGCAGGGCGGCAGCTTTAGCGATGATGTGCTGATCGCGGAGGAGGGCCGGCTCGAGCTCTCGGGCACCACTTCGGTTGCGGGAGACGTGACGAATGATGGCGTGATCATCGCGACCCAGAGTGGGGCTGCGCTTTCGGTCACCGGGGTGCTGACGATCAACGGCACCATCGACGGCAGCGTCGGGTCGTTCAGCGTTGGGGCTGACGTGGTCCGGCTTGCGGCCGATGCGGTGGTGAGCGATGTGATTTTCGACGCGGAGGTCGAGAACGCGGGCACGCTCGAGCTGGGCCGTGATTTTACGGCGGCACAGGACGTGACGACTCTGGTGGGTTCCACCACGCGCGTGACGGCTCAGATCGTGGGCAATGGCGTTGATATCACCAACGCGGGCAGCTTTGAGATCGAGGCTGGTGCCGGGTTGACGGGGCTTGGGGTGCTGCGCAGCAGCAATGCGATCATCATCGGCGCGGGTGCTGAACTGACGGCGCAGAGCATTGACAACAGCGGTACGCTGGCCATTGGCGCCGGCGGGACGCTGGAGGGGCTGGGCAACACGCTTGATAACAGCGGAACACTCACGCTGGCGGACGGGGCTTCGGTTCTGGATGCGGGCGCCATCAACAATGCCGACGGCGGGCTGATCCGGTTTGACGGATCGGGCACGATCGCGGCGAACCTTGGCGATACGGATACGGCGATCAACAACGCCGGGCAGATCGTGACGGCAGGCGCCAGCGGTGACACGGTCACCATCGGTGACGGTTCGGCCAATGTTTTCAACAACCTGCAAGACGGTGAGTTTATCCTCGGCGCGGGGACCGTTGTGTCAGCCACGCAGACGGATCTGCGCAACGCGGGCACGGTCGAGATCAACTCCGGCGCGCGCCTGGGGCTGGACGAGCTGAGCAACAGCGGCAGCCTGTCCAACGCCGGCACGCTGAGCGTTGCCGGTGGTCTGGCAAACACGGGCAGCTTTGAGAACACTGGCACCCTCACAGCCGACCTGACCCAAACCGCAGGCAGCACAATCAACAGCGGCACCCTCGGCAATATCACGCAGTCCGGGGGGACCGGATCGAACAGCGGGACGGTGACCGGGGCGCTGGCACTGTCCGGCGGGACCTTCACGAATGGGGGCACCGGGGTGATTGGCCAGGTGTCGGTAACGGGGGGGACGCTGACCAATGCCGGCGCGATCAGCGGCACGCTGACTCTGTCAGACGCGCAAGGTTGGGTGACCAATAGCGGCGCGGTGCTTGGCCAGACCGCGGTATCGGACGGGGTGTTGAACACCGCAGGAAGCCTTGCCGGCCTGGATCTATCTGGCGGCACTGTCACAAATACGGGCACCATCACCGGGGGCGCGACCGTGACCGGGGGCAGCCTGAACACAGAGCAGCTGAGCGGTGGTCTGGACCTGTCGGGCGGATCTGTGACGAACACGGGCGCGATTTCGGGGGCGGTTGCGGTCTCGGGTGGCGCATTGACAAACAGTGGGACGGTGACCGGGGATGTGACACTGACCGGGGGCACGGTGACGACCTCGGGCACGATCAGCGGTGTGACCTCGGTGGGCGCGGATGCGGTTCTGGTCTCGCAGGGCGGCAGCTTCAGCGATGATGTGCTGATCGCGGAGGAGGGCCGGCTCGAGCTCTCGGGCACCACTTCGGTTGCGGGAGACGTGACCAATGATGGCGTGATCATCGCGACCCAGAGCGGGGCTGCGCTTTCGGTCACCGGGGTGCTGACGATCAACGGCACCATCGACGGCAGCGTCGGATCGTTCAGCGTTGGGGCTGACGTGGTCCGGCTTGCAGCAGATGCGGTGGTGAGCGATGTGATTTTTGACGCAGAGGTCGAGAACGCAGGCACGCTCGAGCTTGGCCGTGATCTTACGGCGGCACAGGACGTGACGACTCTGGCGGGTTCCACCACGCGGGTGACAGCTCAGATCGCGGGCAATGGCGTTGATATCACCAACGCGGGCAGCTTTGAGATCGAGGCTGGCGCCGGGTTGACGGGGCTTGGCGTGCTGCGCAACAGCAATGCGATGATTATCGGCGCAGGTGCTGAGCTGACGGCGCAGAGCATTGACAACAGCGGTACGCTGGCCATTGGCGCCGGCGGGACGCTGGAGGGGCTGGGCAACACGCTTGATAACAGCGGAACACTCACGCTGGCGGACGGGGCTTCGGTTCTGGATGCGGGCGCCATCAACAATGCCGACGGTGGGCTGATCCGGTTTGACGGATCGGGCACGATCGCGGCGAACCTTGGCGATACGGATACGGCGATCAACAACGCCGGGCAGATCGTGACGGCAGGCGCCAGCAGTGACACGGTCACCATCGGTGACGGTTCGGCCAATGTTTTCAACAACCTGCAAGACGGTGAGTTTATCCTCGGCGCGGGGACCGTTGTGTCTGCCACGCAGACGGATCTGCGCAACGCGGGCACGGTCGAGATCAACTCCGGCGCGCGCCTGGGGCTGGACGAGCTGAGCAACAGCGGCAGCCTGTCCAACGCCGGCACGCTGAGCGTCGCCGGTGGTCTGGCAAACACGGGCAGCTTTGAGAACACAGGCACCCTCACAGCCGACCTGACCCAAACCGCAGGCAGCACAATCAACAGCGGCACCCTCGGCAATGTCACGCAGTCCGGGGGGAGCTTCACCCAAACCGCGGGGGCGAGCGCTGCGCTGACCTTCGACGGGGGGACCGGAAGTTTGGAGGGTGGCTCTGTCTCTGGGGCGCTCTCGATTTCGAACGCCGTTGTTGTGGTGGGCGAAGATGCGACGGTCACCGGGTCCAGCACGGTTGAAAGCGACGGTACATTGGGCATCGCGGGAACTGCGGCCGATGTGACGAGCGCTGGCACGCTCAGCCTGAGCGGCACGGCGGATCAGGTCTCGATTACGGATGGGACCTTTGTTGCCGAGGGCGCGTCTCTTGGAACCCTGGCTCTTGCCGGAGCTTCGGTGTCATCGGCATCGGGGGATATCTCGGGGAACCTCACACTCGGCGATAGGGCGGCGCTGACGGTGTCTGGCGATCTTTCACTCGGCGGCGCTGTCAGCCAGGAGAGCTCCGACGTGTTGGTCACCTTGCAAGACGGCACCTTCACGCTTGCGTCGGGTCTCTATGAGAACACTGCCAACCTCTTGTTTGACGGTGGGACGCTTGCAGCGGACCTGGAGAATACAGCGATGTTGGAGCTTCGCTCCGGAACGCTTGCGGGGGATCTCGACAACAGTGGCAATGCGGCGCTTGCTGGCCAGATTTCCGGCGGTCTCAACAATGCCGAGGGCGGTGTTGTCGCTGTGGCTTCGGGCGCTGCGGCTGGGATTGCGGGTGAGACCGCAAACTTCGGTACATTCAGCGTTGCGGGCGATTTGACTGTTGGCGACACGTTCCGCAATGGCAGTGCCAATGCAACGGATGCCGCGTTTGGCATTGTTGGTGGGACGTTTGCTGCCGCGGATGTGGAGAATTTTGGAACCCTCGCCTTGACGGATGCGGGTGTGGCTGCTGGCACGCTGCGCAACATGGGCCAGATGCAGGCCCTGGGCACCTCTTCGATCAGCGGGAACTTCACCAACACCTCCGATGGCGTGCTGTCCCTGGCGGATGATGACATCTCGACCCGGCTAACAATTGATGGCAACGCGGACCTTTCAGGTGTGGTTGCGGTGGATATCGATTTGGCGACAACCGGGGCGCAGGGTGTGGACCAGATTTCTGTCTCGGGCGCGGTCTCGGGGAATGTGGTCTTTGCGTTCAACAACCTTTCTGGCGCGGATCAGCCAGCGCTGGACGCGCCGCTTTCGGTGTTGAGCTATGGATCCAATGGAGGGCTGAGTGTCAGCTCCACCGGCCTCCCGTCGACAGGCGCCATTCTATATGCGTTGACCAATGATACGTCAGGAGGGCAGGTCTCTCTGGTGTCCGGTGCCAATCCGGCCTTTGCAGGTCTGGCGAGCGGTCTGACGGTGGCGCAATCCTTGATGGGGTCCGTGATCAACCGACCCACAAGTCCGTATATTTCGGGCCTTGCTGCCGCCGGTGAAGGGGACGATCTGTGCGGCAATGGCGCTTGGGCAAGGGCGACCGGGGGGCGGGTTTCTGCCTCCGGGTCGGCTGAAACTCAGCTCGGACAGTTTGAATCCGTTGTGGATGCCACCTATGGCGGTTTGCAGTTCGGCTTTGACAATAGCTGTTTTAAGGGCGTTATCGGCGGTTGGAACCTGAGCTACGGTGTGATTGGCGGCGTCAACCGCGGTAAAATCACGCAGCCCGTCTTTTTCTTCGATACTCAGACGGCCACGCTAAACGAGTCCATTGTGACCAGCCGCAACGATATCGAATTCGACCAGATCTATGGCGGTGTCTATCTCGGCGCGTCCAAAGGGCGTTGGGTGGCGGATCTGCAGGCGCGGACGGACCGCACCAGCTATGATCTGCAAAACCGCGCCGCCGCAGGTCCGTTCGGAGAGCGCCTCGGTGCCGACGACCAAAGCTATGACAGCTCGGGCTCAACGATCTCCGGCTCGCTTGGCTATGCCATCCCGCTGACGGGTCTTGGCGAGGGCATCAATTTCATCCCCACGCTTGGCTTTGCCTATAGTCGGACAACGGCCGACAGTGTCTATTTCTCCAATGACAAGTCTGATCCTGATGACGACGGCGTGCTGGAGTTTGATCCGATCACCAACAAGGTTGGCTTTGCCTCGTTGACCCTGTCCCGGAGCACTGTGCGCCCGTCGGGTCTTGCCGCGCTCAATTACTTCGGCACGCTGAGCTATTATCGCGATTTCGCCGATGTTGCCGGTGCGAGCTATTATCAGCTTGATGCAGCGGGCAACAAGCTTGGCGCGCCGCTTGATGCAAGCAACGACCTGCTGAGCGAGTATGGCGAACTTAGCCTTGGGTTGAACTACACCCGTATCTTGGACCCGGGCTCGGCCTTCTTGTCCGCGCGTCAGCTGGATACCTCCATTCGTGTTGATGGCCGCTTTGGAGATCAACTCGATGGTTGGGGTGTCACCGCGCAGATGCGGCTACAGTTCTGAAAACACGCGCGCTCTTTTGAGGGCGCGCGTTGCACAATGGGGAGGGGTTGACCCAACGAGGTCACCTCTTACAACAGGATGAATTAGGGCGCGCGCCTGTCGGATTTATGCACGCGTCAGTTGCACATATTGCTCGGAGCGAAGATCCATTCATGTCACTCTTCAGTAAAGTTGCCTGGAAAGAAGGGCTTTTCCTGCAGCCCCATCACCTACAGCAGGCCGATCGGTATCATGAATATCTGTCTCGCACCCGCACTGCGGTGCTGAGCCCATACCCCTGGGGGCTGTCCAGCCTGCGCTTTGATCGCGACAAGGCGCAGCTGGGCCAGATCGGACTGAACGAAGTGAGCGGAATTATGCCGGATGGCACGCCCTTCGATGCGCCGTCAGTGGCCCCGTTGCCGCTACCGGTCGAGGTCCCGGATGATGGCGCGGGTTTGGACATTTGGCTGACGCTTCCAGATGCGACGATAAACGGGCAGGACATCGCACCTGCCGCGCAAGACAGCGCGACCCGCTATGTGCTGGCCTCGGACACGGTGGCCAGCAACATCTCTGCCAGCCGCTCCGAGCAGGTTGTGGAAATTGCCGACCCCCGTCTCGAACTCAGCCTGCGTAAGACGCCGCGGCCGGGATATCAGAATCTGAAGATCGGGCGCATTCTCGATCTGCGCGACGGGATCGTGACCCTGGACGACCGGGTCCCGCCTGCCGCGTTGCGGTTGCCGGTTCACCCGGCGTTTGATGGCTATCTCAGCCGTGTGGTCGGCTGGATGGAAGCCAAGCTCGAGACGCTTTCTCGCTATGCCTCGGATCCGAGTTCGGGCGGGGGGATGCAGTCCAGCGACTACCTGATGCTAATGGTGCTCAACCGCGAACTGCCAGTGTTGCGTCATCTTCAATCCATGGCCAACGTGCACCCCGAGCGTCTCTATGAGAAACTCATTGGCCTCGCCGGGGAGCTTTCGACGTTTGACCAGGGGGAGCGCCATACGCGCGCGTATGAGGACTATTCGCACAGCGACCCTCAGGCCAGTTTCCAGCCGGTGGTCGCAACCATTCAGCGGCTTCTGGCGCGAGAGGTCGGACGCGCCATTCGTCTGCCTTTGCAGGAGGTGCGCGCCAACTCCTATGCGGCGCTTGTCAATGACCGCTCCCTCTTTTCACAGGCGACCTTTGTGTTGGAGGTCAGCTCGGGCTTGCCACTCGGCCAGGTGCAAACCCAGTTTCCGCAGCTTTGCAAGGTCGGCCCCTCCACGCAGATGAAAACGATCATCAACAACAACCTACCGGGTGTCGGGCTGGTCCATCTGCCGAACCCGCCACGTCAAATCCGTGTGGTTTCGACCAATGTCTATTTCCTACTCGATAAATCGACGCAGCTCTGGGGTGATTTTTCCTCAGCCCCCGCGATTGGGCTGCATTTTGCGGGCAATTGGCCCGATATGAAGCTTGAGCTGTGGGCGGTGCCGGAGAGTGCTTGATGTCGGATGATGACAAGACCGTTTTTGGCCAACCGATGCCTGCCTTTCCGCCGCGCAAGTCCAGCGGCGAGGGCAAACCGGCGGGGCAAGCGCCCGCCAGCCCTGCGCCTGTAGGTCAAGCGCCGCGACATCCGCCAAATGACGAGGATACATGGCTCGGGGGCGCGCTTAATCCGGCTTCGGGGCAGGGCACACCTCCCGCCGCTCAGCCCGGACCTCAGGCGCCGTCTGCGGCGGGCTATCCGGGGCAACATCCGCCTGGGCCGAACCCATTCTTGCCGCAGCAGGGGCCGTCGGGCCATGGCGCGGGGCAGGGGTATCCGTCGGGTCAGCCTGCGGGCTGGTATCAACCGCAAACCGGTGCATCCAGCCCTGAGGAAGGGATCTTCCCCGAGCTGAACCGGCCCGCGCCGGATCCGCAGGGCCGCGAGGCGGCGCCAAAGATCGCCCTTGCCGATGCCTTGCGTGCCGCGGATGCGAGCAAGGGCGGTGCCGCGTCAAACCCGCTGCTCGCGGAATCAACGGGGTTGTTGATCCTGCTTGGGCGGCTGCGGACGGGGCTGGTGGAAATGGAGTCCGGTCCCCTGCTTGACCACGTCGCGCGCGCGATCAATGACTTTGAAGCCCGCGCATTGGCGCTGAATCTACCGCAAGAGCAGGTGAGAGACGCGAAGTATGCGCTCTCGGCCACGGCGGATGACATTGTTCAAAACCTGCCCGGCGCGGATCGCGGGATGTGGCTGCAGTATTCCATGGTCGCTCGTTTCTTCGGAGAGCGCTCCTCTGGTGTTGGCTTTTTCCAGAAGGTGGATCACGCCATGAAAGCGCCCGGACAGAGCTATCCGCTCCTAGAGCTGATGTTGTGCTGCCTGGAGCTGGGGTTCGAGGGGCAATATCGCACTCTGCCCAATGGCGGAGTTGAGATCGCACGGATCCGCAGGGCGATCTATGAAACCCTGCGCCGGGTCAACCCCCGCCCCGATGATGATGTCTCGCCCCAATGGGAGGCGATGCCGATGAACCCGCGGCGCCGCCGGACCGTGACACCGGTCTGGGTGGTGGGGCTGATCGCGGTATCAATGGTGGTGGTCCTGTTTGGCACGTTCTCGGTGCTTCTGACCCGCCGGTCCGCAGACATCGGCGATCTGTTTCTCGCGCTGCACCAACAGCTGCCCGCGATCACGATCGAACGCACCGAGCCCGTGCTGGAGCCCTACAAGGCGCCGGAGACGTCGCAGATGGAGCGTATCCGCACCTCTCTTGCACTGCCGATCGAGGCCGGCCAAGTGGTCGTCGATCAAAGCACGGACTGGGTTTTGGTGCGGGTCGGCGAAGCCCTGCGCTTCTCCTCCGGGCGTGAAGCATTGGCGGAACAGGACGCGGCGGATGAGCTTTTGACGCCAGTCGCGCAAATGCTTGATCGCGAACAAGGGCAGGTCCGCGTGGTGGGGCATACGGACACCGTGCCGATGTCGGGAGCGGGGCGGTTCAAAACCAATCAGGAGCTCTCGGAAGCGCGCGCGCAAACCGTTGCGACGTGGCTGTCACAGATGATTTCAGACCCCGAACGGATCGACGTTGAAGGCAAAGGCGCGTCAGAACCAGTGGCAGACAACGCCACTGCGCAGGGGCGTGCACAAAATCGTCGGGTCGAAATTTTGATCCCGCGAGAGGAATAAGACAGTGTTTAGCCGTTTAAGAAGATTCTTTGCACTCATTGGCAAAGCCCTCAGCTCTGTCTGGATGCGTTGGTTTTTGATCGCCTTTGCGCTGATCGTCCTGGCGCCTTTGATCTGGTTCGGGTTCCCGCTGACAGGGATCGCTGCGATCTCGGGGCCGGTCTTGCGTGGCTCCGTGATCGTGGTGCTTTATGCATTGATCGGGCTGATCTGGTATTTGCGTGTGCGGGCGCGTCGCAAGAAAGCGCAGGCCCTCGAGGACAGTCTGGTCGCAGCGCCGGTCAGCGACGGGAAGGTTCTGTCGGAAGGGATGCAGGACGCCCTGGCGAAACTGCGCCAGAGCGGGGGACGCAATTTTCTCTATGATTTGCCCTGGTATATCATCATCGGCCCACCCGGCGCGGGCAAGACGACGGCCCTGGCGAACGCCGGCATTGAGTTTCCGGGTCAGGATGGCGCGACTGATCGTGCAGCCGAGTTTGGCGGGACCCGAAATTGCGATTGGTGGTTCGCGGAAGACGCGGTTCTGATTGATACCGCAGGGCGGTACACGACCCATGACAGCGACGGTGCCGCAGACAAGGCGTCCTGGGCGGCGTTCCTTGATATTCTGAAAAAAGGCCGCCCGGATCAGCCGGTGAACGGCGTCATTCTGGCCTTTTCGATCGAGGACATCATGCGCGGCACGGATGAAAGTATCCAGCGCCACGCCGAAACTGTGCGCGCGCGGCTGGCGGAGCTGCACGAGACCCTGCGTATTGACGTTCCGGTCTATGCCATCTTTACCAAAGCCGATCTGATCTCGGGATTTCGGGAGTACTTTGGCGCCTTTAGCCAGTCACGGCGGCGTCTGGTCTGGGGACACACCTTCCCCACGCGTGATCGCAAGACGCGGACGCACGAGCAGGTGCCCGAGGCCTTTGACGGGCTGATGACGCAGCTGTCCGATGCGCTGGTCGACCGGATGACGGCAGAGCCGGACCCGGCGGCACGGATCGCTATCTTCGGCTTTCCGGGGCAGATCGCCTTGATGCGGGAAAACATGGCGGAGTTCCTGCGGCATGTCTTTGAGCCGACCCGCTATAAGTCCAATGCCATCTTGCGTGGCTTCTATTTCACGTCGGGCACCCAAGAAGGGACGCCGATTGATCAGGTTCTGGGCGCGATGGCACGGGATAGCGATGCCGCTGCCAGCTTCCGTCCCGCCTTCATGTCTGGCAAGGGCAAAAGCTATTTTCTGCATGATCTCCTGCGCAAGGTGATCTTTGCAGAGCGCGACTGGGTTGGGTTTGACCGGCGTGCTGTGCGGCGGCGTCAGATTTTGCATACGGGTGGTCTGAGCGTGATCGCGGTGGTCGCGCTCTCTTTGATGACAAGCTTTGGCTACGCGTTTTGGAAGAACGCGGATCTGATGAAGGACGCAGAGGAAGACATTGCGGCCTATTCCGACATCGCGCGGGAAGAGCTGTCGCGGACGGTTATTGCGGATCCGGACCCGTCCACCGTGCTGTCAGAGCTTGCGCGATTGCGGAACGTGACTGCCGGGTTTGAGGGCACAGATGCGCCGGAATATATCGCGGACATGGGCCTTTCGCGGTATGAGGAGCTGCATCAGGCTGCGCGGCGAACCTATTCGGACGGGTTGGAACGCATGCTGCGCCCGCGTCTGGTGCTGTGGATGGAAAACACCATTCCGCAGCTGATTGCGGATGATGATACGGCTGGCGTTTATCGTGCGCTCAAGGTCTATCTGCTGCTTGGCGGTCAGGGGCCTGCGCGCGCGGCGGATGGTGGCGCGATCGAGGGGTATTTCGATGCGCTCTGGCGGCGCCAGTATCGTGCGCTTGGTGAAACCGCGACTCGAGACCAGTTGAATGAACACCTCAGCGCGATGCTTGAGCTGGACGACACGCGCACAGATATCATCGGCATCGACCCGGCAATCGTGCGTCAGGCGCGGGATGCCATTGTGACACTCCCGCTTGATGAGCAAGCCTGGGCGGCGATCCAGGACCGGGCACTCAACGCGGGTCTGGCAAGGGTAGAGCTGGCCTCGGCAATTGGTGGTCAAGTGGATCAGGTCCTTGCGACAAATGACGGCAGTGATCTCAACGATTTGGGCGTTTCGGGGCTCTATACATTTGAGGGCTACTGGGGCTTCTTCCTTGAAGAGCTGAGCAGCGCCCGCACCCGCCTGGAAGAGGACCGCTGGGTCCTGGGAGATGCGGCCAACAGGGTGGATTATGATCGCCAGTTGGGGTCTTTGCTGCGGGATCTCCACCGGATGTACCGTCAGGCGTTCGCCGACGCGTGGAACACTGTACTTTCGCGCCTCACCATGGCGCGCATGTCTGCGGACCCGCCGCGCTATGATACGCTCGGCGTAGCGTCATCGTCCGTGGATTCACCGCTGCTGCGTCTCGTCCAGGAGGTGGATCGTCAGACCCGGCTCAGCCGTCTGTATGAAGAAATCGACAATATGGATGCCTCGGCGGCCGCTGCCGCACTTGCCGGTGGCGGGGATGGTATCGGCAATGCTCTTGGTGATGCGGCGTTCTCGCGCGTCTATGCCGGATCCGGCGTGTTCCAACGTGTCGTGATGGATCAGCTGCGTGCCAAGGGCAAGGAACAGGAGCGTCCCGAGGCTGCCACAGGAGGCGGCTCACCAGCGCCCGACGATATCTCGCAACGCGCGCAGGTGGACCGTATCACGAGCGATTTCGCGATTTGGCATCGGCTTCTGGAAGGCGACGTGAGTAAACGGCCGATCGATGGGATTCTCTCGAACCTTCAGGCGCTGCGTGAAAATCGTCGCACGGCTGCCATGGCGCCTACGCCCGCGGATGAAACGATACTGCGGCAGACATTGGCCACCCTGACGTCGAATAACTCGGGGCTTCCAACGCCCTTGGCGGCAATGCTCAACAAGGTGCAAAGTGAGTTCTCGGTCGTGGCCCAGGATGCCACACTCGGCGAGATCCAACGCGCGTTGAACGATGATGTGGCCGCCTTCTGCCAGCAGAATATCGGGCCTTACTTTCCGTTCGGGCGGAACGGTCGTCAGGTCGCGCCCAAGATCTTTGGCCAGTTCTTTGGTCCGGGCGGGCGTATGGATCACTACTTCAGCACCTATTTGCAACCGCATGTGGTGCGCGGGCCGAACGGGCTTGAACCGGCGCCAGAAAGCGCGATCGGGCAGCGTTTGTCGCCGGCCTTGTTGCGCTCCTTCAGCGCGGCAGAAGCCATCCGCCTGGCCTTCTTCGCCTCGGGTGCACCGGAGCCGGAGGTGGAGATATCCGTGACCCATGAAAGCTCCTCCCCCTCGGTGGAACTTGCGGTCTTGTCGCTCAATGGCAACGCATTGCGCACGCAGCCGAATTCAACGGCGGCGCAGATGGTCTGGCCGGGGCCGGCCTCTGGCGTGTCGCTGAGCCTGTTCCCGGAGGAGCGCAACCGCGAGTCAACACTGCGCTTTTCGCAGGGCCGCTGGGATATCATGAGCTTCTTGCGGTCGGCGCGGGTTCGGACGAACGGGAATGTTGCGAATGTCACCCAAGAGGTGGGGGGGCGCTCGATCACCTATCGTATGGAATTTGACAGCACGACAGTGCCTTTCCTGATGCCCGAGCTTTCGCAGTTCTCCTGCCCCGTTTCAGTGGAGTGAGCCATGGATCAGGACCCTCTTGACGCGGCGCGTATCGGTTTGATTGGAAAACACCCTGGGTATGGGGATTTTCTCCGTGCCGGGCTTGGTGAGGCTGTTGCCGATGGGCTGAGCGGCTGGCTCGATCAGGTCCTGCCTGATTTGCGCGATGAGCTAGGCAATGACTGGCCGGCCTTCTGGGATCAGGCGCGTGAGCTTCGGTTCTGGATCGGTCGTGGCGTATTCGGCGCCACGCTCGCGGGGGTCTTGCGCCCCTCACGTGATCAGGTCGGGCGGCGGTATCCCCTCTTGTTGCTGGCCGAAGGTGCAGATGTCGCCCCGCCGACGCAGCAGGAGGATCAGGACCTTCTTGTTGCGTTTTCCAGCCATTTGGACCGGGCCACCCCGGGAGCAGGGGGGCAAGCGCTGTTGGAGGGGCTTGAGGTCGCCGTGCCGGGCGAAAGCGCCAAAGTGAGCCAAGGTCCGTGGGTTTCAGCGCATCACCCCGAAGGCAAGCTCGATGCGCTGTTGCATGCTGCATGCCCCGTCGAAGCGGATCGCGCCACGCTGCTGCGCAGCCATTTCTGGGTCGCGGGCGGGCCGGGCTATGCCGCACAATGGCTCGCCGGTCCTGGGTTGCCGGATGCGGCAGCGCTGGGTTGGCTCCTTGGCGGCATGGCGGCTGAGCCCGCGAACGCCGTGGAGGATGACGGTGCTGCGGGCAACGACGCAACGGAGGCGGAAAGCAGATGATTGCACACTTCCGAAATGGAGTCTTCGCGTTTGAGACCGGCCTTGCCACAGATCGCGGGTGTCGCCGGGAGATCAACGAAGACAGCCTGATTGCGCGGCCGGATTTTGGAATTTGGGCGGTCGCAGATGGCATGGGGGGCCACGCGGCGGGGGATTTTGCCTCTGCCGCGATTGCAGAGGAACTCGACTCGATCGGCGTGCCCGTGTCGCATGCGGATCTTCAGGCCCGCTTGATGGATCGCTTGATCCGCGCAAATGATGCGATACGTCGCCGCGCCGAGGCGCAGGACTCCCGGGCGACCATCGGGTCCACCGTTGTCGCGCTTCTCGCGCAGGAGGCGGAGTGGTCCGTCGTTTGGTCAGGCGATAGTCGGGCCTACCTGATGCGGGGCGGCCAACTTGTGCAGCAAAGCCGTGACCATAGTGAGCTGCGGGCGCTGATTGATGCGGGCCAGATTTCCGAGGATGAGGCGAAGGACTTCCCGCGCAAGAATGTTATCACCCGAGCCATTGGTGTGACGCCTCGACCGCAATGCGATATTGTGTCGGGGGAGCTGTTGCCGGGGGATCGGTTCTTGCTGTGCTCGGACGGGTTGTGCGAACATCTCGAAGATGCGGAGATTGCTGCGATTTTGGCAGAGCGCCCGCCACAGGACGCTTGTGACGCCTTGATCGCCGAGGTTCTGGCGCGCGGCGCGCGCGACAACGTCACCGTCATCGTGGTGGCCTGCTCGCCGGACTTTTTTGACGAAGTCACCCGTCCTTCGGTGCGGTCGGAATGAGCGACGAGGGTGATAAAACGCGTCTCTACAGCCCCGAAGAGGCGAACCCTGAAGGGGCCCAGGATGAGGACCGCACGCGCATAGATCTCTCTTCCGCCGACCAGGAGCACGAGGCGACCCAATTCGCACCCGTCGCAGCGTCTAAGACGACAGAAGAGGACACCGATCTCCCCGTCGGAACGCTCATCAACAACAACTACCGTGTGACGGGGGTGCTCAAGTCCGGGGGGATGGGCTCAGTTTATCGAGGCGTGGAAATCGGCACTGGCGATCCGGTTGCGATCAAGGTGGTGCTGCCAGATCTCATGCGTGACCCGCAGACTTCGCTGCTGTTCAAGCGCGAAGCGCGCACCCTGCGCCAACTGACCCACCCGGCCATTGTGCGATATTATAATTATGTGCGCGATGTGCAGCTTGATCGCTATTTCCTAGTGATGGAGTTCATCGACGGGCTGACCCTGGCGGATTACGTGAGTACGGACCGTGGCCTCAGTGTCAGCGCCGCGTATGAGCTTATGTACCGCCTGGCGGAGGGTCTCGGGGCTGCGCATGATCTGGGGGTGGTGCACCGGGATCTCTCGCCGGACAATGTCATGTTGCCGGCAGGGCGCATAAGTGATGCGCAGCTGATCGATTTCGGTATCGCGCGCTCTGATATTCTCGCGAGTCCGCGGATTGATAACCAGTTTGCCGGCAAGTTGAAGTATGTGGCGCCCGAGCAATTGGGGCTGTTCGGTGGCGAGGCGGGACCTCGGGCTGATATCTATGGTCTTGCGCTCCTGATCATCGCGGCACTTCGAGGAAAACCGCTCTCCATGGGCGCATCGATCGAGGAGGCGATCGACGCTCGGGCAAGGGTGCCCGACCTTCATGACCTGCCGCAGAAGATGCGTCCCATTCTTGCGCAAATGTTGGCACCCGATCCCGCAGATCGCCCGGCGGATATGGTGGCCTTGCGAGAGATGATTGCCGAGAAGCCGCGCCCGCGTCGCCCTGCGCCCGCGGTGCCTGGGCTCACGCGTCCACCGGGGTTGGACGGCGTGTTGCCGCCCGGCCCGGCGGCTGCGACACCAGTCGCACCTGCCGACCTGGCGCCCCGAGATCCGATGCCCGTCCGGTTGTTGTTCGCAATGGTTCTGGTGTTTGTCGTGATCCTTGGCGGCGCGGGCTGGTATGGTTGGCAGGAGGGTTGGATTGCGCCGTCTGCCAAACGTCCGGCTGTCGGCGCGAACGTGGACAGCTTGCCGCCGCGCCACGAGGTGGGGCGAGAGGCGTTTCTGGCGCGCTATGCTGAGGCGGGGTGTTCCTATGCCCACCGCATCGCAACCGGACCGCGGGCTGGCATGATTTCGGTCATGACCCAGGAGCCGGACGCCATGCCAGAGTTAAGTTCCGCATACGAGGCTGAGTTCGGTGTCGTGCCAGGGATATTGGATTTTCAGGTCAGTCCGGCACAATGCGCCGCGCTTGATTTCGCAAAGCTTTTCCAGGCGCGACCCGGTCCGGACCTCGATCTGATGGTCGCCACGACGGAGATCGTTTCTGGCCAAACCGTGAAGGGCCGGCTTGCGGGTGCGCGCGACGCACAGATCTGGACCGCTCTTATCGACGCCGAGGGGCGCGTGTATAATCTTGGCGAGCAGATCCAGCAGCGCGCTCTGGCCTTCGGGCTGTCGTCGCCGCGCGGTGCAACAACACAGACGCAGCTGGTGTTGTCGATCGCGACGCCCAAGGCGCTTGTTGGAACGGCGCTTTTGCAGGATGGCAGCGATCTCGGCGCGGCGCTGGAGCAGATCGAACGAGAAATCCGCGAGACCGGCGGCGAAGCGGCAGTGCGTGTCGCCGGTATCGTCTCGCAGCCGCCCCGGAGCGAGACCGCGCCTGAGAACAACGAATAGAAGCCGTGATGGCAGATGTGTCTTCCTGAATGTCAGGTGTCACATCCAGGTTGCCGTCCCCGCCGAAAAAAGCACCAGCCGGTGCTCTGGCCTTCGGCGGGAACGTGTTTTTTCGCTGTGGTCAATGCGTCGCGGCAAGCGCCTGATCAAAACCCTGCAGCGAAATCGGGAATTCCAGATCCTGCTCGGCCTGAATACGGAAGACAAGCGTCGCAGGGGAGGTCGATGCACGCAACGCGTCAAGTTCAGCTTCGCTCAGAGATGTGGTTGCCGCGCAAACCTGTTGGCATCGCGTATAGGTCAAATCAATGTCCAACCCGCCTTCGAGGCGCAGCTTTGGGGCCTCTTGCAACCAGACACCGGCAGGAAGCTGAGCGAGCAAGTGGGTTTCATCGGTTTCCTGAGGGGTTCCCACGACGAGACGTGCGATAAATTGTTTGTTTTCCTGCTGCTGAAGCGACTGCGTGATTTCGCAAAGGGGCGCCGGACCCGTTTCCGCTTTTTGGCAGCGCAAGGTCCAATCCCGATAGACCGAAGTCGTCATATCCGGGCCATCGTTGCTGGTGTCCGATGCCGCGACGTCCTGCGCGGCCGCAGGAGCTGCCAACGCCATCACAAGCGCCAGACTGGGAAGTGTTCTATGTAAAATATTCATGGCGAATCCTGTCGGTCTATATGAATTGGCCTCCTCCATTTGCACGGAAGGACCTCTGACTTCACTTACAAAGTTGTGGGCAGCTCTGCATCCTAAAATTGAATTGGACGCAGCCCCAAGAACACATATTTTGCAGGTGTTGACTGCGCACGACCCCACCACAACGCCGATTGGCAGAGCTTTTTTCCCGCGGCGCGCTCTTGCGCAGGAACGCAGCGCCTCTTGCGTCCCCTTGAGCCAGCTTCTATTTCTGATCGTGGATTGAGGCATGCGTGCCAAAAGTAATTTTGCCATGGAGGACATTCGGATGGAGCCAGGGCAGCTGTCGGAAAAGACCCGCCCGCCCGTTCGGCGCCTGCGGTATGAAAGCCCGTCAGAGTTGTATCAAAACGATCTGTATTTGGCGCGGCTGACCCGGCTTCGTCCTCTCGATGAGGAATCAGGGCTGGCCTTTCTACACCGGTTGCGCGGGTCTACGACGCCTGAAGATGCCGTTGCCTTCGCGGCCTTTGCTGCCGTCCCCCAGGTTGCAATCTGGTGGGCCTATGAAGTGCTGCGGTTGACGCTCGTAGATGCTGATGCAACAACGCGCGCCATGCTTGGTCTTTCGGCTGACTGGATCCGCTCGCCTGACAACGCCAACCGCTATCGGGCCATGCAAGCGGCGTTGTACGCCCCGGTACGTGGCCCGGCTGTCTACCTGGGGCTTGCGGTGGGATGGTCCGGAGGGCCGATCGCCCCAAACGACCCGGCTCCGGTTGCTCCGCATCGTATGCCGCAAGCGCTCAATACAGCGGTTCTGTCGGCGCTTGCGATCCATGACCTGAGTGCGCGCCCCATGTTGCTTGCGCGGACAATTGATCTGGCTGCACGCCTCTTCGTGCCGGAATGAATGGCGGGCTGTCTTTTAATGACTGGGATGAAGCGAATTAACTCATGCATCTGATGTTGCGCATCGAAAACACGGATCGCCTGGAAAATGGCGGGCCGATCTCGCTGTTGCTTGATGGGCGCGAGTTCACCGTGGGGCGGCGCAGCACGATGGATTGGATGCTGCCGGATCCGGCGCTGCATATTTCAGGCCATCATTTCACGGTGCGTCCTGACCAGGGGCGCTACTGGTTGATCGACATGTCAACGAACGGGACCTATCTACAGGGTGTTCCGCATCGTTTGTCCGCGCCGCACCCGTTGCAGCCAGGAGAGCGAATTCTGGTTGGCCCCTATGTGATTGTTGTTGAGGACGCGGCGCACAGCGCTCCATCAGCTGGTGCACAACCCATTCCAGTTCCTGTCGAAGACGAAGAGGATGACCCTTGGGGATTTTCTGCGCTTGGCGGGGTGGCGCCTGCCGTACCAAATGCGAGCCCGCCAGCATATCAATCGAATGTCGCCCCACCTTTGGATGGCTTTGTCGCGATGCCAGATCCCGCGCCTGCGCCGCTCCCGCCACAATTCGTGACGGATGTGCCCGCGCCTGCGCCAGTGGACTGGCCAAACCTGACGCCTGAGGAGGCGCCGCAGGATCAGTTGCCTGCTGGCGCCAACGCGATACCGCCTCTGCCCATTCCGGGAGGCGGAGCCGACACCGGACAGCCCGTCCTGACCAGCAGCGCAATGCCTGCCGAACCGCGCCCCTTTGCCCCAGAAGCGCCGCCTGCGCGGGAGGCGGAGGACGGGCAGGGGGTGGCGGTCTTGCGCGCCTTTTGCGAGGGGGCGGGGCTTGACCCTGAAAATGTGTCGGATGTGGATCCTGTGGCGCTCGCACGGATGCTGGGGGAAAGCAGTCGGGTCAATGCTGACCTCGTCATGGCGATCTTGCGCGAACGCTCGCATATGAAACAGTTCACGCGCGCGGGTGAGCGCACGATGCGAAACGCCGATGGGAACAACCCCTTGAAATTCATGCAGGATACAAGCTCTGCGTTGGAGGCCATGTATCTGAAGCCCCGAGACGGCTTCCAGACCGGGGCAGATGGCTTCGAAGCCGCGCTGCGGGATATCCAGCAGCATCAGCAGGCGATCTTTGCCGCGCTCCAGCCTGCGCTCGCGGCGGTGCTGGAAGGGCTATCGCCCGAGGAGATCGAAGAGCAACTGCCGACCGGAAAACTGATGCCCGGATCCAAACGCGGCCGCGCCTGGGAGGCCTATGTCGCCCTTTGGGACGCCCGCGTGGCCCGTGGCGACAACGGAATGCTCAGCGTCTTTCTGGAGGCCTTTGCACGGGCCTATCAGCAGGCACATGGCGATGATGAGAACAGCGCAACCTGATTAGGACAAGACGGTACGATGATAGTTGATGATATTCTGATCCCAATCAGCGCGGATGCCCCATGCGGCCCCGACCTCGATGCAAGTTGGGATGACACCTACGGCGAATATTACTTTGATGCCGAAGGGCGTTTGCCCGAGCGTTATTTTACGCCCGGCACGGAACTTCCGGGCAGCGAACAACAGCCTGACAAGGTATTTGACCCCGTCGCAGATGTGAATCTCCAGGCCGAGATCACTCAGATCGATTCGCTTTTGGCGCGGTCGAGGGATCTCCGCCTTCTGGTGCTGCGCGCAAAATGGCAGGCGCTCGCAGGCGAGATCGGTGATCTGGCCGATACTTTCGAAATGATTGCTGGGTGTCTGGAAGTTTTTGGCCCGGATTTGCACCCCCAAATTGAAAGCGCCGCACGCGAGCGGCGCGAGGCGATCAATGACTTGGCTTCGCAGATGGCCTTGCTGCAACCGCTGACCTTTTTGCCGCTGAGCGCTTCGGGAGATGTCAGCCTGCGCCGGATCAAGGTTGCCGAGGGGCACCTAAAGCCGCTTCAAAAGGAGCAGGATCTGGAGGCGGACACGCTCTACGGGCTTTTGCGTGATCCTGCCAACGGGGCGCGGATTTCATTCGTACTCGAGGCGATTGGCCGCATTCAGGCGGGGCTTGAGCGTATCCATGTCGCGTCGCAGCGCAGCACTGGGGGGCAGAGCCCAAAGCTTGATCCCCTGAACGATGTGCTGACTGAAATGATCGCCGCCGTGAAGAAGGCGAGGCCCGATCTTGTCAAGGACGCCCCACAGGGCGGCGGGGCAGCTGGAGGCGCGGCAGACCCCTCGGCGACAGCGCCATCGGAAGCGGGCGCGCCCATGATGCCTGCTGCCGTAAATGCCCCCAAGGTGGAAAGCCATGACCACGCGCGCGCATTGTTGGAGCAAGTAGAGCATTACTATCGGCGCGAAGAGCCGTCTTCGGCAGCGCTGTTGCTTGTTACTCAGGCCCGGCTCTTGATCGGTAAGACTCTGGTTGAGGCGATCACAACGCTTCTGCCGGGGCGCGCAGCAGAGGCAAAGATCGATTTTGGACCCGCCAGCGGCTTTGTCATTGACTACAATCGGCTGGAAACTCTCAGCACCACGCAGCCAACTGATCCAACACGGGACTCACGATCCCGCCCGCCTAAAGTTTCACCCATTCCAAGTGGGCAAGAAGCCGCCGATGTGCTTTTGGGTGTAGAGGCGTATTTTCGCCATACCGAGAAATCAAGCCCGGTGCCGCTTTTGCTTTCGCGGGCAAGGCGTTATGTCGACCAGGAGTTCGAATCCATATTGACGGACCTCTTGGGCGACGCCGACAAGAGCGCCCTATGAAAAAATTCGGGAAATTTCACCGAATGTTCCCCTCGCGTGCGCGGTCATGAATTGACATATCCCGTGTGAAAGCGTTGCTTCTATAGGCGAATGAAGATTTATCAGGAGTTGATTTTCCATGGCATCAGATTCGGGATCCGGGTTCATCAAGCGAAATCGCCCGCCACGCGTGCAGATCCAATATGAAGATCCATATGACAGCGAGAAAATGGTCGAGTTGCCTTTTGTCGCAGGTGTGATGTCTGATCTCTCAGGCAATAATCCGGGTGTTGAGAAACCGGAAGTCGAGGACCGGACGTTCAGTGATGTCACGAGCGCAACACTTGACAAGTATATGGCCTCGGTTCAACCTGGCACGACCTTTATGGTTGCAAACAAACTCGACGACAGTTCTGATGCGCGAATTGGGGTCGACCTCCAGCTTCGGTCTATGGACGATCTCGAACCGGCTGCGATTGCCCGCCAAGTGCCTGCGTTGCGCAAGCTTTTGGAGGCGCGCGAGCAGCTGGCGAACTTGCAGCGCTACATGAGCACCAAGCCCAAAGCGCAAGAACATATTAAACGCCTGCTTGAGGATCCAGAGCTGCTTGCTGCTCTGGCAGATCGCGCTGAGCGTGTATCTGAAAATAGCGATGAAGAGTAAGAGGCGATTGAACCCATGAATGATCAAGCGCAAACTCAGACAGATCAAGCTCCGGCGGGGCTAGACGAATTATCTGAATTTTCCGATATCCTGAAGCAGACAATCAAACCACGCAGCGATGTTGCCGCCAAAGAGGTGGACAGCGCCGTGGGGGCGCTCGCGCGTGAAGCTCTCATTTCTCAGGATCTTGTCTCTGAAGACGTAATTGATACGCTTGATGCGATGATTGCAAAGCTTGATGAAAAGCTCAGCGATCAGGTCAATGAAATCATGCATGCTGACGAGTTTCAGAAACTTGAGGCGAGCTGGCGCGGATTGGCGCATACCGTCAATAATTCCGAAACCGACGCATCGCTTCAGGTGAAAGTTCTCAACATTTCGAAATCCGAATTGCAGGCGATGATGCGTCGCTATTCCGGTGCGAAATGGGACAAGTCGCCCCTGTTCAATATCGTTTACGAGCAAAATCTCGGTACGCTGGGCGGAAAGCCATTTGGCGTTTTGATTGGCGATTACTATTTTGACCATTCCTCACCTGACGTGAATCTGCTTAAGGGAATGGGGAAAATATCCGAAGCGGCTCTGGCGCCTTTCATTTCGGGCACATCTCCGGAGCTTCTGGGTCTCGACAGCTGGAATGAGATCTCAATTCCGCCAGATCTGTCGGAAATTTTCGAAACGCCGGAATATGCGCAATGGAATAGCCTGCGTGACAGTGAAACCTCTCGGTTTGTTGGTTTGGTGGCGCCGCGCGTTTTGGCCCGTGAACCTTATGGTCCGAATTCCAATTCGGTTGTCGAAGAGTTCAACTTCGTTGAAGAGACCGACGGCCATGATGGCCAGAAATATGCATGGATGAACGCGGCCCACGCGATGGCGACCAACGTCAACCGCGCCTTCAAAGAGCATGGCTGGACGGTGCGCATTCGTGGTGTCACGTCCGGCGGCGAAGTGGCCAACCTGCCAACGCATCTCTTTGATACCGGAGACGGGATGAAAGACATGAAGTGCCCCACCGAGGTGTCGGTTACCGACCGCCGCGAAGGGGAGTTGTCAAAGGCCGGGCTTATGGGCCTCATCCATCGTCAACATACGGATAAAGCGGCATTTATCGGGGCTCAATCGCTCTATCGGCCAAAGAAATACGTCGATGATCAGGCGACTCAGTCGGATAATCTTTCGTCGCGCATTCCCTACATCTTTGCTGTGTCGCGCTTCAGCCATTATTTGAAAGTAATGGTTCGCGACAAGATTGGGCAAAGCCCGGATCGGCAACAGCTGCAAAAGCAGTTGCAAACCTGGATCAACAAATACGTTGCCGGGAACGCCGAAAGCGCGAGCGAAATGGAAAAAGCCCGCAAACCTTTGGCTGCCGCTAGAGTTGAGATTGTTGAAGATGAACTCAACCCTGGATATTATCAGGGTAAGTTCTACCTTCAACCTCATTTCCAGTTGGAAGGTGTGGATATTGGTATGTCACTGGTGTCCCGTTTGCCGACTGGTAAGTAACCTCCTTGCGTAAAGCAGGAGGAGTATTAAAGCGCTGAAAATCAGGAGACCGCGCGATGGCAATTGATTGCTTTTTGAAACTTGAAAACAACATCCGGGGTGAATCCCATGATGATAAACACAAAGATTGGATTGATGTCCTTTCCTGGAACTGGGGGCTGAGCCAATCCGGCACGACCCATCAGGGCCATGGTGGTGGTGGCGGTAAGGTAGATGTTCAAGACATCACCATCACCAAGTATGTTGATGCGGCCACGCACGACCTCGTCAAGCGCTGCTGCTCGGGTGAGCACATCACCGGCGGTCAGCTTGTGGTCCGTAAATCGGGTGGCGTTGCACCTGTCGATTACCTGAAAATCGACATCAAAGACGTCATGATCTCCAGCTATACCACGGGCGGCATGAAAGACGGTCTCGACCGTGTTCAGGAAACCCTGACCCTGAACTTCCGCGCGTTCCAAGTGACGTACACGCTGCAGGAAGAAGATGGTGGCGCCGGTCCCGAAAGCTCCGCTGGCTGGGAAATCGCTGAAAACATCGAATGGTCTGCGTGACCTCGGTCTTTTTTCCAGAATGAAATTTTACCGAAGCCGGTTCCCGGCTTCGGTATTCACATGATTTGGTCGCGTCGATGTGCGCGTCCCCAATTCAGCATATTGACCAGAAGAGAATGATGGCGACCAGGACCCCGGCAAATGGCGCATCCGAGCTTCAGCACGCTAACGCCCATGACCGTGCGAAGGTGTCGATATTCCAGGTCTTTCGCTCTTCGTTCGAAGAACACGATGCGCGGCGCCGCAACTTTTCCGATCCAAACGACGAAGTGGCGATTACGAGGCGTTCGCGCCCGCGCCGCGAAGGCGTGACGGCTGACCAGCTCCGTGCTCATCTTGCCATTGATCTCGATGCGCTTTTGAACACGATCCGCCTCGATGCGGTGTGTGATCTCTCGGACGCGCCACATGTGGCGGGATCTGTCATCAACTACGGCTTTCGTGATCTTTCAAGCGTTTCGTTGACGCAGCTCCAACGTCAAGATCTCATCTCCTCTATTCAGAAAAGTCTTCTTCGACATGAACCGCGCATCGTCCCGGAAACACTGCATGTCAGTGTGCTGGAGGCTGAGGCCAATAGCCATCGTCGCATCAAGATCGCAGTTGAGGCCGAGATCGCAGGGGATCCGGTTGATGTACCCGTTGATTTCGACGCTGAGGTTGATTTCGGTGCGGGCAAGATGCGCATGTCAACGCTGAGGGTGAACGCATGAAACGCGCCTTCCGCGATAGCTACAATCGCGAGCTTGCTTTGCTCAGAGAGCGCACGGCGGAATTCGCGGCGGACTACCCCGGGCTCGCCGACCGTTTGGGTGGGCTTTTGGCCGACAATCTCGATCCTGCCGTCGCCGGCCTTCTGGAGGGCACCGCCTTTATGGCGGCGCGCGTCCAGCTCAAAATTGATGAGGAATTCTCGACCTTTACCGAGGCGTTGATTGATCAACTCCTGCCGCAGGCCTTGGCACCTATTCCGTCGGTCATGCTCGCGCAGGCGGAGATACCAGATGATACCGACGCAATTGTCGACGGTTTGGCGATCCCGCGCGGAGCCTATATGGACGCGCGCTTTCGGGATGCAGACAAGAGGATTTCTTGCCGCTTTTCGCTTGCCGGTCCGCTTACGATCTGGCCGCTTGAGTTGACAGGACTGCAATATTTTGCCGCGCCGGGTCCTTTGGGGGCGCTTGGTCAGGATGTGGCACCGGGCACGCGCGCAGGGCTGGCGGTGGATTTTGCGCGCGTCGGCCCGTCGGGCAAGATGGATGGCGCGCGCATCCGTGACCTCGCTCTGGACCGGCTGGATATCCATCTGACCGGGCCAATGGCAGAGGCGACCGCGCTCTATGAACAACTCATTGCGGGCACCACTCGCATTTCCTTGCGTTGGTTGTCGCCGCAAGGGGACCCCGTTTTTGTTCATCTGCCCCCGGCAGCACTGACACAAGGCGGGTTTGACAGGGACGAGCGGCTCTTGCCCAATCATACGCGGCTGTTTGACGGTTACGCGTTGCTGCGGGAGTTTTTCATTTTTCCGCGCAAGTTCCTGGCGGTACGGCTTGAAGGGCTGCAACGCTACATCAAGGCGATGCCCGGCTCGGAGTTCCAGGTTGTGTTTGAGTTCGCGCAAGCGGACGAGACCCTCGCAACGCGTCTGGGGTCGGACCACATGGCCTTGCGCTGCGTGCCTGCGATCAATCTGTTTGAGGAAAGCGCCGCGACCGTACGTGTCGATCACAAGCATTCCGAGTTCGTGGTGATGCCCAATTCGACACCAGTCACCCACTATGAGATCCATGATATTCTGGATGTGCAGGCGCATTTTTCCTCGCTTCAGACTCGGGCTGAAGTCCGTCCACTCTATGCGCTCGCCAAGGATGGCCCCGATCCGCGCCAGAGCTATTTTTACACGGCAAGACATCGGCTACGGCGCTTGAGTGCGCGCGAACGCCGGTACGGCGTGCCGCGCTCGCAATATCGCGGAACGGAGACCTATCTTTCGCTGTACGAGCCGCCCGGAGGGGAAGAGATCCAGCGGCTGCACCTCCGTACGCTGGCGTCAAACCGCCACTTGCCAGAACAGCTGCCGCTTTCCGAAGACAGGAATGATTTCTACCTCAACGACGATCAGGGTATTGGCTTTGCGGTGCGGGTGGCTCCGACGCCCCCTCGCTATCCGATGGGCCAAGACACAACCGCCGTTGGCCCGCGTGGGCAGGAGGGGCACGCCTATTGGAGATTGATCTCTTATCTGTCGCTCAATCAGCTCGGGCTTGAAGGACGCGGCGGCGACAACTCCGCCGGTGCGCTGCGCGAGATGTTGTCGTTGTTTGCGGATCACAGCGATTCTATGGCCCGCGCAGCCGTTGGGGGGCTGATTGGCGTCCGAAGCCGTCCGATCACCCGCACGATCGAGATGGCAGATGGCTTTCACGCGGCGCGCGGGCTGGAAGTGACGTTGACGTTTAACGAGGAGGATTATGAAAGCTCAGGCGTGATTGTCATCGGCGCGGTCCTAGATCGGTTCCTGTCCGAATATGCGGCCGTAAACAGCTTTACGCAGGTGGTGATCGAAACCCGCCAGCGCGGCCATATCAAGACCTGGCCGGCACGAACGGGGCAGGGACCCCTGTTATGACTGTCGAGACGGCTGATCGCTCACCCCCGAAGGCCTCTGCAGAGCCGGGCTGGTCTGACATCCGCGAGCGGGAAGCCGCAGCGGCGCAAGGGCATGGGTTTCTTGCGCTTTTGCGCCGCATTGAACGTGAGGCGCCAGACGGGAGCCCGCGCATCGGACGTAATGCCCGGCTCGCGCAATCACTGGTGCGGCTCGGGCAGGATCCGTTCCTCTCCTTTCCGCTGCAAGATCTGGCGCGGGTGGGCCTGCGGAAAACCAGAGGCGCGGGGTCGATCCCCTCGGTGCGCGCGCAGTTTATGGGGTTCTTCGGGGCTTTTGGGGCGCTACCGCTCAGTTGGACCGAAGAGGTCGCCCGGTGGTTTGAGAGTGGAGATGACAGTTTCACCGCCTTTGCCGATATTTTTGCAGCGCGCTTTCAAGAGCTGTTCTTTCGCGTCTGGTCGAATGCGCGCCCGATAACGCAGTTTGACCATAGGGATGACCGATTTAGCATCTGGTTGCAGGCCTTTAGTGGCACCGGCACCCCGGAGGGGGCCAAGACCAGCGACGTGCCTGCGCTCACCCGGGCGTGGCTGGCGCCGCTGTCGGCGGGGCGGGTCAAGAGCCCGGTCAAACTGCGGCAGATGCTGGAGCTTTGCTTCGGCGCAGGTATTGGCGTTCAAATCGAGGAAATGGTGCCGACTTGGCTACGCTTGGAGGACGGCGCGCAAACTCGGATGGGATTGGGCTGTTCTCGCTTGGGCGCGGATATTCATCTGGGCGCGCAAGTGCGTACGATCACGTCGAAGATCTGCATTCACCTGCATCTGCCGGACATGGAACAGTATCATCGTTTCTTGCCAGGGGCGGAGGGCCACCAGGAGCTGTCGGATCTCTGTCTTTGGTATCTTGGCCGGACATTTGAAGTCGATGTAGCGCTTTGGTTGCCAGAGCCAAAGCTGGCACCCGCCGTGCTGGGCGAGACAACGCAGCTTGGTTGGATGGCCTGTATCGCCCCCGATGCGGAGAAGCGGGGGCAGATGGTGCGGGGCTGCCGCTTCGCGCTTTTATCCGATGACGACGACATGGTGCAAACACCGCGCCCACACTGAATACGACGTTTAACCGAAAGCCTTTTTATGACCGAGATCACAATTGAGTCCTACGCTGGAAAGATGAATCGCCTTGGCTATGAGGCGTTCTTGCAAGGCATGCGTCATGCCCGTTCCGAAGGCCATCGCCATGTAGATTTGGCGCATTGGTTGTTTGCGCTGCTGTCGGAGCAGAAAAGCGATGTCTCGCTTACTCTGACGGCGCTTGATCTTGATCGCGGGCGCGTTCTCAAGGATCTCGATCAGGCCGTGAGTGGGATGGATCGCAATGTCACCACCATTCCCGGGATTTCGGAATATCTTGCCGATGCGCTTAATCACGCCTGGACCTATGCAACGCTGTTTTATGGCGAAGCGCAGATCCGCACTGGCCATGTGTTGACGGCCTTGGTGTCGGACGCGGGGTTGCGTCGGCAACTATGCGCCCTTTCGGCGGTTTTCGGAAAAATCAGCGCCGATCAGCTTGCACAGGATGCCCGTACCCTCTGGGCCGGGTCCGATGAGGACGATATGCGCCCGATGGATGGCGCAGGGCTTGGTGCGGCGCGCGACAGCACGGCCCCCGGCGCAACAGGTCAAACCGCGCTTGGCCGTTTCGCTCAGGATCTGACCGCAGAGGCAAAGGCCGGGCGGCTCGACCCGGTTGTCGGGCGGGATGAGGAAATCCGCCAGATCATTGATACGCTTTTGCGGCGGCGTCAGAACAACCCGATCCTGACGGGCGAGGCAGGGGTTGGCAAAACCGCTGTGGTCGAAGGGTTTGCGCAGGCGCTTGCGGCGGGAGACGTGCCGCCCGCGCTTGAGGGAACCGTGCTCTATATGCTTGATATCCAGGCGATGCAGGCAGGGGCGTCGATGAAGGGTGAGTTCGAACAGCGCCTCAAATCGGTGATTGACGAGGTTCAATCCTCCCCGGACCCGATCATTCTCTTCATTGATGAGGCCCATACGCTCATCGGTGCGGGCGGTCAGGCCGGGACGGGCGACGCCGCAAATCTGCTGAAACCTGCCTTGGCACGGGGCACATTGCGTACGATCGCTGCAACCACTTGGTCGGAATATCGTCAGTACTTCGAAAAAGATCCCGCGCTGACACGGCGTTTCCAGCCGGTCAGCGTCGAGGAGCCTGATGTTGCGACCTGTTGCACCATGTTGCGCGGGATCCTTGGGCCGATGCAAAGCCATCACACTGTGCGTATCTCCGACGAGGCACTTGTCGCGGCGGTCGAGCTGTCTCAACGCTATATCCCGTCGCGCCAATTGCCTGACAAGGCGGTGTCGCTTCTGGATACGGCCTGCGCGCGGGTGGCGGTATCGCAATCTTCTCTCCCGGCGCGCATTGCCAATCTTGAAGCGAAGATCGCCGCCCTGACGACCGAGATTGCCGCCAAAGTGGCCTCGGGCGATCTCGGCGAAGACGCGGATGCACGCATCCAGGAAGCCACGGCGGAGCAGGAGGCCGCCGAGGCCGAACGCGTCGCGTTGCAAAGTGAATATGAGGTTCAAAAAGGGCTGGTCGATCAGATCATAGACTTGCGCGCATCACTTGCCTCGGACAACGGGGAAGAAGACGATGAAATCTCGCGCGACGAGATGCGCGAGGCCATGCTCACCAAGCTCGCCACGCTTGAAAACGGCGAAACGGAAAACCGCATGGTGTTTGCGCATGTTGATGCGCAGACGGTGGCGCAGGTGGTGTCCGATTGGACGGGCATTCCGACCGGTCGGATGGTGCGGGATCAGCTCGAGGCGGTGCTGGGTCTGTCGGAGGCTCTTTCAGAGCGGGTCATCGGTCAGGATCATGCGCTTTCGGCGATCGCACGACGGATCGAGACCGCGCGGGCCGGGCTGGCGAACCCCGACAAACCGCTGGGCGTCTTTATGCTCGCCGGTCCCTCTGGCGTGGGCAAGACCGAGACCGCGCTTGCGCTCGCAGAGGTGCTCTATGGCGGTGCTCAGAATATGATCACCATCAACATGTCTGAGTTTCAGGAAGCCCATACGGTCAGCCTGCTGAAGGGCGCGCCCCCGGGATACGTGGGTTACGGCGAGGGCGGCCGACTGACCGAGGCTGTGCGGCGCAAGCCCTATTCGGTCGTACTGCTGGACGAGATCGAAAAGGCACATCCGGATGTGCACGAGCTGTTTTTCCAAGTGTTTGACAAGGGCGTCATGGAGGACGGCAACGGGCGTGAGATCAATTTCCGCAACACGCTCATTCTGATGACATCAAACGTCGGCACCGACGTCATTATGGATATGGCGGATCAGGGCAGGCAGGTGCCGGATCTTGACGAGGTGACGCATGCGCTGCGGCCGTTCCAGCTTGACGTCTTCCCGCCCGCTCTTCTGGGACGGATCGTGACCATTCCCTACCTGCCGCTGGCCGCGGATGTGCTCGGTGGCATCGCAAAGCTGAAACTTGGTGCGGTGGCCACACGTATCGCGTCGGCCCATGATGCGGGGCTGACCTATGATGAGGCGGTGATCGATCATATTGTCTCGCAGTGTCATGATCCGGATTCCGGGGGGCGCATGATCGACAATATTATCACCAACACAATTCTACCCCGCCTTTCACGAGAGATCCTCGCACGCATGGTCGCAGGCGACCAGTTTTCACGCGTACGCATCGGGGTCGAGGAACGTAATTTCACCTATTGGTTTGACGAGGCCGAACAATGAGAAAGCAATTTACAGACGATTCCGGGCAACGTTGGAGTTATGATGAGGGCGCCGCGCTGCGGCTGATCGGTCATTACGCGCGTCTCAAGGCGATGAACGAGACAACCCGCGTGGTGACCACGCGCGAGAGCCTGATACAAAAGCTATATCTGGCAAACGAGCTGGCGCAGGTCGACACCGACGTGAACCGGATGTTGCAACGCAAAGCTGAGGTCGAAGCCGTCACGGGCCGGCGTTTTGCCACGCTGATGCTCGGTGCTGCCGATGACGCGCAGTCCTATCTTTTTGGCCTGCGTCGTGATGTCAATCGGCTGATGACGGCCAACCAATCGGTCTATCGCCGCGCACAGGATATCAATCAGGCTGCGATCGACCATGCGGAAACCGCGATCAAGATCACCAAGGGCGTGCGTGATGGATCCATCTTGACGCTGGGTGTCATTGCCACGGTTTCGACCGGTGGCCTGACGCTCGCCGTGGCTTCGGGGACCGGCGTTGGGCTTCAGGCGACAGCGACCTATCAGGACACCGGGTCGGTCAGCAAAGCCGCCGTCAAAGGCGCCCTGTTCATGCTGCCCCTTGGCACCAAACAGATCTCGCTCGCGGCCGGCGCTGCTGGCGCAAGCACCACCGTCACAACCGCAATGAGCCTTGCCATCGACACCGGAGCTGAGACGTTTGAAGGGGTCTATGTGAATGATGCCGATCTCGACAAAGCCTTTGGCGCGGCATTGACCAATCAGTTGATGGGCTTCGGGATCGGCAATGTCGCAGCGGCCAATACACGCTGGATGGGGCAACGGTTGCGCGGTGCGATACGCATCGTCGATAGTCATGGGCAGCAGATGTCAAACCGCGCCTGGCCGTTGATCTCGCAGATGGGCGGCAAGCTTGTGGGGGAAAGCCTCAAAGTCTCTCCCGCGTCGCAACGTGCAAACGCCATGGCTGCCGGTGGGGTGAGAATGGCGGGCCGCGGGATGGCAAATGACAGTCCCGTCGGTGCCCTGCGCAGCCCGCGTGACGAAGCCGAGGCCTATATCATGCGGCATGTGTTGAGCCAGATCTGAAAGGCGCGCAGCTGAAGATCTAGGATGGATAGGTCCTGAACCTAGCCATCCGTCAGCCCGGCAGTGTCGAGTATCTGATCAACGTCCCGCGTATAGGCCGCGCTTCCGGGCAGCGAAATCGCTGCTTGGGTCGGGGCCTTGCCGGTCATCTTGGTTTCTGCCCAAGCGATAAGGTCGGCAACGGATTTACCCCTTAGAAATGGATTTGCATCAACCACTTGGGAGCCGAGCGTCGCCTCGACCGACAGGTCGGGATCTGTTCCCAATGCGCGCACCGCACCCTCCGGGCCCAAGAAATGCGCCAGATACAGACGCCCACTGGTCACGCCAAATCCGTTCTTCACCAGATAGGCTCGGTTCTGCCGTGTTAGGTTGAACACCATCTCGACCGACAGGGCAGGGTCCATGCGCAGGTCCAGGACCTCCTGCCGACTCAGGTTTTGCATCAGCTCCGGGTGGTAGGTTTTGATCATGTGCAGCCAGGTGGAGATAATGAATTGACCCGGCCCCAGCGCGCTTGAGAGCGGGTTCTTCGCATCAGATCTTCCGCCACTTTCAACGTGGACAATCCTGGACACCAGGTTGCGGACCGCCTCGTCGTCGGTGGCGCTATCATCCGCTGAAGCGCGCGGAGTAAACATCGTGCCCGCGCAAAGATACTTGCCGTCTGGCCCTGCCATGACATAGCAGCTTTGCTCTCGTCCGGCGGATCCGCCAAGGCCAACAAAAAGCACTTGTGCCAGGTCATCTTCTTCCTCTGTGGCGCCATGTCCCGCCAAGAGCAGAGTGATGTGATCGCCGGCCCCAACTTTGCGATCAAGCGCGAAACGCTGTGCGACCATCACCACAAGATTACCCGCCGCATGGTCCGAAAGGCCACTTTGAAGGGCGCTTGTGTATAGCGCATCAAGATAGCTTTGGGGCGGCGGCAAATCGCGCCTTGCGGCGCGCGCCCGCACGGCAAGGTCCTCTTGCCCCCAGGGGTCGGCAGCGCGCACCCACTGCCCAGCAGCGCCGAGGGCAAGACTGCAACAGTACAGGTCATCCGTATAAAGCGTGAGCTGTGCAAGAGCGGAGGCGTGTTCTGATCCTCTCGCAAACCGCAAGGCCAGGATGCTGTTTTGCGGCAGCATCAGGGGGGCTGTGTCGTTGTCCTCCGTTGGCTCTGGCAGCAGCGGTTGCAGGGCCCGGATTGCCGCTTGTGCCTCTTCTTGGGACACCCCGTTTTCGGTCAGGACCTCAACCCCTGAACGCGGCGTGGCAAGCCACAAGATCTGATCTTCGGCAAGGGCGTAGCTCTGGCCCGGCGCCCGCGTGTAGATCTTGTGGTCGCGCGCCGGGGTGGCGGCCTGCGCTCCGCTTAATGCACGGCTGCGCTGAGCCTGGTAGAGAGCAAAATCCTCAAGCCGCGACGCGGCATGAAGCGCGAGTTTTGAGGACTGATGTGACAGGTCCGCATTGATCAATCTCAGCCGATCCGGGCGCAGTGGGCCCGCCCGCTCCGGAGCGAAATCGGCGGGCCCCGGAAGGCTCTGATCCTCCTGAAGCTCCGGTTGCGCCAACCTCAGCCGAAGCGGATCACGAGGCAGGTTGACGAGGGCGCGAAACGGATCCGGTGGCGGCGCGATCTGGGAGGGTGAAACAGGTGCAGGCTCCGGCGCGCGCGTCACCTGACTTGGCCCAGCATGGGGGGGCGAGCGCCATTGCCATATCACTCCGGCGGCAAGTCCAATACCTACGAAAAGCCCAAGAGCCGCCCCCGCACGGAGAAAAATACGCCGCCGACGCCGCGCGCGGGCACGGCGCCCTGCTGCACTGAACGCCGGATCAATCCGAAGGTCGGGATCCGTTCCGTTGCTCACCTGAATACTCCAAGCGATGGCGTGATGGTCCGGATCTGGCGCTCCGATGCAGGAGCAGAGGGCTGGCTTGACGGCGCACGCTGGGTTGGAGCCGGAGCCGACGGCGTTGAGGTCACGCGGGCGCGTGGGGCAGGGCAGGCAACATCGGCGGCCAGGATGATCTGCCGATAGAGTGCGGTGTCTGGCTCTGTCGTCACGGCCCGCGCGTCATCGGAGCGCTCGCTGAAATATGCGGTTACGGCACCGCGTGATCCATTGCCCCAGATGCCGTCAATGCCAGCACGGTAACACCCCATTCTTGCAAGTTCTGTCTGAATCGCGCGGGCTGTCTCTTCTGCTGGCGGGTCAAAGGCGCCCTCGGACACCAAACTGGCAAACGTGATCGGGTTTTGCCGCCTGAGCGCGGTTCTGGCCGCGAGATCTCTATAATCGTCTGGAGCGTCTTGGGCATCGGGGCTGTTGTAGTCTGGTCCGATTAGGCCAAGAATGACGGAAGGCTGCGGCGCGCCCGGCGCAGGCGGAATGGCAACGAGCGTCTCACTCGGAATCTCGCTCAGGTCCGCTGTTGGTGGAGGAACGTAGCGAAAAACTGCAGGCAAGATCTGTTCAAACCCTTCATCGCGTGATGGCGCCGAAATTGTCAGCTGTGCAGACCGCGCTGATGAAACCGCGCGATCCGGCAGAGCCAAGCCCTGGTGCCATAGGCCAGCCAACACATCAGAGAGGGGTTGCACTTGCCCCTCTTCGACGCGCTCCGCCCCGCGTGCCAAGGCCTGAAGCACCGGATCGGGGCCGGGCGAACAGGTTTCTGAAGGCGATATGGAGGCGACGAGCGAATACGGGGCGGCGACCGGTTGGCGCAACGGCCCCGGATCTGCCGAGGCACAATGGGCCAGAAGAACGACCACAGGGGACATCCCAGCGGCCCCGGCCTGTTCGATCAGGTCTTCAAGATCGCCCTCCCCGGCACCCGATGCCGCACCGATACGCAGGATGACCAGCCCGCCCGGTGCCCGCACGGCCATCTCCTCGAGCGCCTGGCGACGTGCGGATGGCGCAATGTCTTGCACATAGCGCACCTCCAAGAGCCCCAAGCGTGCGACGTCTTCAGCGGCGCTTTCTGCGCTCTCTGGGGTGTCGGTCCCCTCTTCTGTCGTATAGATAAGCCCGCTCCATTGCGCATCTGCGGGTGCCGCCCAGAAAGTGCAGGCCAGAAGAAGCAGCGCGCCACAGGGTGACGCCCCCCGCGCACGCAGAAAAGTCAGCACCTGAAGCAAAGGACTACATCTCATCGGGAACAGCACCGTCGGGATAGACTGAGAGCGTGAAACCATCGGCAGTGCCGGTGTCAATTTCACGGGAGTTCCCTTGGAGGTAGCCGCGGGTCAGACACTCACTATCGCCCCTGATCTCAAAATACTCCGGCTTGACGCAGATCGGAGTGGCGCCATCAAGGATAACCTGCCCAAAGGGGTCCGTCGCCAACACATAGAGGAATCGCGCACTCAGCGCACGGTTGATCAGGTCCGCGCATTGCTCGGGCGCGATAACCCACCACCCGTTGCTGACAAAGGTGCCATCTTTGTACCGGCCAAGGGCAACGTTGATCACATCCGGCGTCTTGTTGCACAGATGAAACCCAGGGCTCTCCTCTGCAACCACTACTTGCGCGTCGGCGAAGACAACCATTGCGCCCAGACACAAGGCCCTGGTGGCCAGAACGAACCGGGCTGCGAAGGCAGAGAACATGTCAGGCACCTCCTTCGGACAATGCGCGTTTGAAATCTCAGTGTGACCGCCTGTTTTTGCCAAAAGTAACAAACTACGCGGCGCAAAGACCTTATATCCTGATGAAATAAGAGGTTTGAGATACTGACGCCACCAAAAATAAAGACGTCGTGATGCCGGACGGGAGTTAAACCTAAGGATGCAGCAGGCGATGGTGTTTCAGAACATCGAAAGCGGAACGCCGGGCGGCATGCCAAGCATAGCGTGAGCATTGCGCGAATAATCGCGGGTGATGCTCACAGAGGCGATTTCCCCTGTCTCCTACACGTCATAGGCGATATACTTGGCGGTATGTTTAAGGTCCTCGCTATCACAGCCAGTCTTTGCGTCCTCTGTGTTGCAGGGGGGGTGGGTTTTGCTGCCTACCATGGATCTTCCGTTGTGAAACTGGCGCCGCAGCCAGCGGATGCAACCGTTTCTGAAGGGGCAAAACCACTCTTCAGGCGCAGCACACGTAGCAGCATCGCCCCCGTTCAAGACACTGCGCCGGCTCCGGCGACCAAAGATCTCTTGCCCACGGGCACCATGTCAGTGCGCAGCGACTCAGTGCCGCTATCAGTGCCGTTACCGGACGACCACACGGCCTCGATGACTTACCCGCGTCCGATTGCGCGCGATAGGCTTCCGGTTGTGCCGTTGGAGACCGGTTCTCATGCATCCAGCACGGCTCAACCGCAATGGGTCGTGGGCGACGCAGAGCCCAAGACACATGCCACGGACTATCTGATCGGGGTCTATCGGTAGAGCGATCTGCAGATGCATCTTTGCACGCATTTCCTGTAAAAAAGTCGATGCGCCATACATGAATTGGTGCATATGTTGCCCTTATCGTCCAAGGGACTTCAGGACGGTGATTTTATGAATTTTCTGATCGGTGACTTTGCAATGTCGGATATTATTTCTCCTATTTCGCTGCCAATCTTTATCTCTCTGGGCCTTCTGTCGATTGCCATGATTGCAGTGACCTTGCGCAAGATCGGCCAGTTTCGAAAACTGCGCACCGGGGGGCGGAATGGCGCCGAAGCTGCGCTCAAACTTTGGCTAGCGGGACACTCGCAGGACGCGATGGAACGGGCCCGCGCGCAAAATTCCGTTCTTGGACGCATTCTCACGGCCGTGATGTCAGGCGTGCAGGCCCGTCCCGGAGAAAGCGAATATGCAGAGGAGTTGGGCCGGCAGACCGCGCTCGTCGAGCTTGCACAGATGGGGCGCTATATGCGGTTCCTTGAAATCTGTGTTTCCTCCGCCCCGATGCTCGGCCTTCTTGGCACGGTTTTGGGGATGATCGACGCGTTCGCCGAACTCTCTGCCGTACAGGGCGCCGCTGATCCGGCCAGCCTCGCGCAAGGGATCTGGACGGCCCTGACAACCACAGCGGCCGGCCTTGTCCTGGCGCTTGTTGCCGATTTCATTACCTCCTGGTTCGAAGCGCGCATCGAACGCGAACGTGTCCTGGCCGAGACCATGATTTCCGCGGCAATCTTCGGGCGCGCGGGCAGCATCGCAGACGCGGCGTAACGGGAGCTTTGAAATGCCGCGCCATCGCGCCACGCTTCTGCCGCCCGCTCGGCGAACCCGGCGATTTTCGTTAATCCCGCTCGCCGATACGATGTTTCAGTTGCTGATCTTCTTCATGCTGTCGTCGGGATTGACCCCCTATTCGCTTCTCGGCTTCGGACAGGTGCCGGCTGGCCCCGAAGCGCATGGCGCGGGGAACGGTTCAGAGCCCGCAAGTGCTGCCGGGTCACTTGAAGATCGCGTGCTCTGGCGGATCACCGCAGGCGGGTTGAGTTTCAACGCACAGCACTTTGAGTTCTCAGAACTTGAGGCACTGAGTGCGGGGCTTTCGAGCCGCGCGGACCCGGTCTCGGTGGTTCTGATACCCGAAGCGGCTGCGCGCATTCAGGACATTGTCTCTGTTATGGCCGCCCTGAATGCCGCCGGGGTTGAGACCGTACAGCTTGGCATTTCGCCGCAGGAGGGATGAGTGACCAAACAACACTCTTTGCTGCCCCCTTCGCCAAAGCGCGTCAGGCCCGATATGGCATTGGCCATCGTCAATGTCGTCCTGTTGCTGATCATGTTCTTTCTGGCCACGAACGCATTGTGGAACCAGTCTGCACCGACGGAAATCAGGTTGTCGCAAACGCGAGATTTGCCGATATCCCAACTGCCGACGCCAATGTTGCAAATTGATCTGGATGATAAGATGTCCCTTGATGGGGACCCCTTCCCAGAGGCAGAGCTTGGCGTCCGACTTGCAGAGCTTGACCGGGTGTATCTCCTGATGGATCGCACCGCGCCGGGACGGCAGCTGACGTCGCTTCTGGCAGATCCGGTGTTCCAGGATATCGAAGTTGTGCTTGTCACGATCCGTCAGCGCGATACGCAGGATGCGATGCCATGAGCGCGCTTCCATTTGCCCAAGAGTCTGCGCGAGATTGGTGGGGCGTTGCCCTCATTGCGTTTTCTGCGCACGTCGTGGTCGCAGCGGCAGGCATTGGCGTTATGGTCTGGCATCCAGATCCAGCCCCCACACCGCCAGAAATCAGCTTTACCGTGTCGTTGCAGCGCCTTGACACCGATAGCCTCGCGGGGACGCAAGTGTCAGAGGGCATCGCAAATGCGGCAGACACCCCCGGCAACGACGCGCCAGATGACCAGCCCGAAGGGGTGTCGGCCTCATCCCCTGAAGTGCCCGACCTTCCATCGGATACAGACCAACAGGCCCCATTGCTTCCCGCTCCGGACAGGCGGCCCGCGCGCCTGGCGTCGGTTCCGCAGCTGGGACGGGACGTTGCAGAGATAACACCTCCAGACGCCCCGGTTGTTCCCGACGCACCCGCTTCCCTTGATCTTGCCCAACCTCCGGTGAGTGTGGCGCCGCCCCCGCTTGCGTCCACTCAAACACCAGAGGCGAGCTCCCCCATCATTCCGCTTGATCGAGGGCAAAGCACAGGCGGCGCACCACGCAGCGGACCACAGCTCGCCATATTGCAACCGCCAGGTGCTGCGGCAGAAGACCAAAGCCCTGACTGGCCGTCCCCACCGCCCGAAGCCCCTTCCCTTGACGGGGACACGACACCGAATGCCGGCGAAAGCGACCATGCGTCGACCGACACATCAAAGGCAGGTGACACAGCCAGCCTCCCCGAGGGCGAAGGCAACGACACAGAGACGCGCGCCACCGTGGCCCGTGCGGTTGATCTGGCAGCAGGCGACTTGATCAGGCGTATTCGTGAGCAGGCTCATCCTGACTGCCTCGTGGCCTTGCCACGCCGAACGTCCACGGGTGGCCTGGGGCTTGAGATGATCGGCGCGTCTGAGCGGGTGATGCAAGATTACGCCAAAGCGCTTCTCGGACCCGAAGACGCGGATCTCGTGCAGACGCGCCAGTTGATTGATCCACGCCAATGTGCCGGGCTTGATCTCGTGGCCAAGGGGCCGAATTATCCTGCAACCCGGCTCGGACTGGGGCTTGAGAACCCGGCGCCCGCCTCCAGTGGCTGGCTGCGCGGAGGTGTGCGCGGCACCGGTGGGCGTTATGTCATGCTGCTGGTCATTGATAACAATGGCGTTGTTCAGGACCTTCAGCGATTCAGCCGGTTTGGCGACAATCGCGTGGATTTCGCAGTGCCGGTCACCCGTGCTGGCCCAAGGCGCGATACTTCACAGTTGATTCTGGCGCTCGCCTCATCGACCCCCTTTGACGATCTGCGCAGTGGCATCGGCGGACTTGCCCATGAGACACTCCAGCGCGCCCAGGACCAGCTCGGACCGGATATTGCGATGGCCTTGACAGGTTTCGTACTGCAATGAGCGACATCGTTCCAATGCAGCCCAATCAGGTTAGGCCACTGGGAAAAGCCCCGATCTTCTGCGGAGCTCAGAAGCGCAGAATGATGTCGCAAGGCCTCCTCGGCACCAGTTCACCGCTCAGAAGACAAGCTGACAGTTGCCCCATGATGAGAGGCGTAGTGCTCTTGAGATCGGCATCGGAAAATCCCATTGCATCTATGTGTTTGCTGCACCCGAGGCGATCAAAGGGTAATCGTTCCGTTCTTGCGGTGCCTAGTCTTAGACTCTAACGGACCCCGCTTCAGTTTTTGATCGGGTGTCCTCCCGCCGCTGCCCATTCCCGAGCGTTAGTCTTCATAGAACCACAGCCGACCGGTGGCAATCTGCTGGACCTCCGCACATTCCATTGGCCTTACCACTAACGTATTCATGGGCCGTGCTCGTTATGAATGCGGGATCAGTGGGGGGCAGGACAATGCGTGCTGCCTGGGTGTTGCGCCGACTGGAACCTCTCCCTAGAGTCTCGCGAGCAAACACTAAACGGTCGCGCGTATGACACCTTTCAAACCCAAAAACTTGGTGCGCTGGATGCGGGTTTTATGCCTCATCCCGATGATTGTTTTGCCCAGTGTCGCGACAGCTGAACCGCTAAGAGTGTTTGCGGCTGCGAGTTTGAAGACCGCACTGGATGAGATCTCGGCGACGTACGAAACGGACACCGCGACCGAAGTTTCAATTTCTTATGGAGGTTCATCGCTCCTTGCGCGCCAAATTGGCGCCGGCGCGCCGGCTGACGTCTTCATTTCGGCAAACGTCGGGTGGATGGATGACTTGGCGCGGCAAGGGCGTATCGACGAGACGACACGTCTGGATTTGCTACGCAACAGTTTGAGTGTGATCGCGGCGCGGGGCAAACCGGCGCTGAGCAGCTTGGCTGATCTGCAAACGGCCCTCGGCACCGGCAAACTGGCGATGGCTCAGACCAACGCCGTACCCGCGGGAATTTACGGCAAGGCTGCACTGAATTCCGCCAATATTTGGCAAGATCTACAAGCTCAAGTCGCCCAAACGGACAATGTGCGTTCCGCACTTGCACTTGTCGCCAGCGGTGCCGCCCCATACGGGATCGTTTATCAAACAGATGCCCGCGCCGAGACCCGCGTGACCGTCGCATTTCCCATACCAGACAGCATGCATCCGCCGATTATCTATCCCGTTGCCGCAATCAACACCAATGATAGAAGCCGTGCGTTCATCGAGTTTCTGACATCCCAAACCGCAGACCAGGTGTTTGAGGCGCAAGGGTTCACCCCGGTGGAATACCGTTGAGTGGAACCGTCCCCTATTGGCTCGGGCCAGAGGAGTGGCTGGCCGTGCGCCTGTCACTCAAAGTGGCGTTTTGGGCGATGGTGATCAGCTTGCCGTTTGGCATCGCAGTTGCTTACGCCCTTGCGCGGTGGCAATTTCCCGGCAAACACCTCCTGAATGGGCTTGTGCATCTGCCGCTCATTCTACCGCCAGTGGTTACAGGCTATCTGCTGCTCTTGGCCTTTGGACCGTATGGGCCGATCGGTCGCTTGCTGGACCCTGTCGGTCTCAGTGTCGCCTTCCGTTGGACCGGCGCGTCCCTTGCCGCAGGGCTTATGGGGTTTCCGCTCATGGTGCGCGCGCTGCGCCTTTCCTTCGAGCTTGTCGACCCCGGGCTAGAGCATGCGGCAGCGACACTCGGCGCCCATCCGGTGATGGTATTTCTTACGGTAACGCTGCCGCTGGCCCTGCCTGGCGTCATCGCCGGAGCCGTCTTGGCCTTTGCCAAGGCGATGGGAGAGTTCGGCGCCACGATCACCTTCGTCGCCAATATTCCCGGTGAGACGCAGACCCTGCCATCCGCCATCTATGCTTTCCTGCAGGTGCCGGGCGGTGAAGCCTCTGCCCTGCGGCTGGTGGTGATCTCCATCGTGATTTCCTTCGCCGCCCTGATCGTGTCAGAAGTCTTAAGTCGCCGATTGGCACAGAAACTGAGACATGCATGAGTTTTGAAATTGATCTCTCTGTCCGGCAGGGGGCATTCCAGCTACATGCGAACTTTGCGGCGCCAAACGGGCTAACAGTGCTGTTCGGGCGGTCCGGTTCTGGAAAATCAACCCTCATCAACGCCGTGGCGGGTCTGATCCGGCCAGACCATGGACGTATCAAGATTGGCGAGCGTGTCCTGTTTGACTCTGACCGCAAGATTGCGCTCCCGCCACGCAAGCGGCGGCTGGGGTATATATTTCAGGACGCCCGCCTTTTTCCGCATATGAGCGTGCAAAAGAATTTACTTTACGGTCAACGGTTTGCGCCAAAGCTGCGCAAGGGCAGGGAGGTCGAACAGATCGTCGATCTTCTCGGGCTGGAGAAGCTTCTGCACCGCATGCCGGCATATCTATCCGGTGGCGAGAAGCAGCGTGTGTCCATTGGCCGCGCGCTCTTGGCAGCCCCTGAACTTCTGCTTGCGGATGAACCACTCACCGCCCTGGATCAGACCCGAAAGCTCGAAATACTCCCATATTTTGAGCGCATCCGAGATGAATTGAAACTTCCTGTCCTGTATGTCAGCCACTCTGCAGCCGAGGTCGCGCGGCTTGCGACAACCGTTGTGGTTCTCGATAGCGGTCAGGTCACCCACCTTGGTTCCGCCGCCGAGGTTCTGTCTGACCCCCGCGTGGTCCCGACAGGCGTTCGCAGCGTCGGCTCAATCATCGTGGCCAAGTTGGTCAGTCATCACGCCGACGGGTTGAGCGAGTTGCAGTCCAACGGAATTCAGCTGTTCGTGCCAAAAGTGAATAAGCCAATTGGTGCGTCATTGCGGCTGCGGATCTCTGCGCATGAGATCATTCTTTCTGTCACGCCACCAGTCGGGCTTTCGGCGCTCAACGTCTTGTCCGGAACGATATCGGCAATCCGGGCTGGGGACGGGCCCGGCGCACTGGTCACGCTTGCAACCGCCGCCGGTCCGATTTTGGCACGTGTCACCCAGCGCTCCGTCTCGGCGCTTGGCCTGCAACCGGGCGTAGAGGCCTATGCGATTATGAAGTCTGTCGCGATCGCCCAGCAGGATATCGGCGGAGCTCAACAGCGCACGCCAGATGATATTTCATAGATAATCTATACTTTTCAAGTCCGCCTCCATCCCGTATAGCGCAGATCAGCAGCCGAGCATCGTGCCGGGACAAATGGGACGCGCGCCACATGATCGAAATTCAGAACGTTAGCCTGACTTTGGATGACCGTCCGGTGCTGCGGAATATTTCGCTGTCGCTGTCAGAACAGCGTATCGCGATCGTCGGTAGCAATGGCAGCGGCAAGAGCAGCTTTGCACGCCTGCTGAATGGGCTGCGCACACCCACAGAGGGGAGCGTCCGCGTCGACGGGCTCGACACCCGAAAGCGGGCGCGAGACATTCGCCGCAAGGTTGGGTTCGTCTTTCAGAACCCCGACAACCAGATCGTCTTTCCGATCGTTGAAGAAGACGTGGCCTTTGGCCTGAAGAACCTCGGAATTCCGCTGGATACACGCACCGAGATGGCGCGTGATATTCTGCAGCGATACGGGTTGAGCGCGCACTCCAAACACCCGGCGCATAATCTAAGTGGAGGGCAGAAGCAGCTTCTCGCCATTGCTGGCGTATTGGTGATGAACCCGGACTATGTTGTCTTGGACGAGCCGACCACATTGCTTGACCTGCGCAACAAGCTGCGCATCAGCAATGCCATCGACGCGCTTGAGCAAGCCGCCATCGTTGTCACGCACGACCTTGATCTCGTGAAAGATTTTGATCGCGTGCTTGTATTCGAGAACGGTCGGGTGTTGGCAGACGACGTCCCGAATGCGGCGCTGAACCGCTATGTCGAGGCAATGCTGGATGCTTGACCTGTATTCGGAGGGGAACTCGCGCCTGCATACCATGAAGCCTGGATGGAAAATTCTTGGCCTGGCCATATCCGGAAGTCTTCTTTTTGCGGTAGATAACATACTGTTCTCGATAGCATTTCTTGCCGTCACACTTGCCCTTTTCGCCGCCGCAGGCCTGCCGCTCAGACGCGCGTGGGCGCAAATCCGACCTGTGATTTGGATTTTTGTGCTGATCATGATCGCGCAGGCCTTGTTCAACAGCTGGTGGGTGGGCCTGTTCGTCATCATACGATTTGCAGTCTTGCTGATGTTGGCAGGTCTGCTCACGCTCACGACGCGATCCAGCGAGATGATAGACGGCATAGAGGCTGGCCTGCGTCCACTCAGCCGCCTCGGCCTGCGGACGCGCGGGATCAGCTTGGCGATTTCGCTGACGTTGCGGTTTATTCCAGTCCTAGCATCTGTCGTGCGAGAGGTACGCGAAGCGCAATACGCACGCGGCCTTGAGCGCAATATCCTCGCCCTCACAATTCCCGCTATCGTGCGTACTTTGAAGATGTCCGAAGACATTTCGGATGCCATCGACGCGCGCGGGTTCTGACGAAAAACACGTCTAATCATG
>NZ_CP136707.1:0-241082 GCF_032924845.1 Tritonibacter scottomollicae | reverse complement strand
TGAGGAAAATTACGATGTGATCCTCTTTGACTGCCCGCCTCAGCTTGGCTACCTCACCATGTCAGCGCTCTGCGCCTCGACCGGCGTGCTGATTACTGTTGTCCCCAATATGCTCGATGTGGCCTCGATGTCGCAATTCCTGCAAATGAGCGCCGATCTGCTTGATGTGGTGCATAATGCCGGGGCGCAGATGGAGTTCGATTTCCTGCGCTTTCTCATCAACCGCTACGAGCCAAATGACGGCCCGCAGCAGCAGGTGGTCGCTTTCCTGCGGCAGTTGTTCAACAAGGAGGTCATGACCGCGCATATGTTGAAATCCACCGCGATTTCAGACGCCGGGCTGACCCAGCAAACGGTCTATGAAGTGGAGCGATCGCAGTTCCATCGAACTACTTACGATCGTGCCGTAGAACTCTCTCAATCAGGTCAATGACGAGATCGAAACCCTTCTTCAAACTGCATGGGGACGCTGATGGCACGCAAAGGAATTCTGACTCCCGCACTCACCTCCCCTGCCCCATCCGATGAGGCCGCGGTCGACAAGCCGCGGCTGATGCCACGTGGGGCGGTCGGGGCTTTGCAATCATCCCTCACCAAGTTACAGGAAAACGCGGTGCAGGACATTGACACCGCTCTGATTGACGATGCCGGCGTCGAGGATCGGCTTGGCATAGATCAGGACGCTCAGGCGCAGCTTATTGAGAGCATTCAAACTTATGGCCAACAAGTGCCGGTCCTTCTGCGCCCGCACCCAGAGGTTCAGGGCCGTTACGAGATAGTCTATGGCCGCCGCCGCCTAATGGCGCTGCGCAACCTTGGCCAGCCAGTTAAGGCGATGGTGCGGCATCTGGATGATCAGGCACTGGTGATGGCGCAAGGGCAAGAAAACACCTCTAGGCAGGACCTGTCCTTCATCGAGAAGGCTTCCTTTGCCGCGCAATTGCAGGCCAGTGACTATGACCGGCAGACAATTGCGGCGGCGCTCTCTGTCGACCTGCCCATGCTCTCGCGCATGCTGAAGGTCGGCAACGCTTTTTCCATAGATTTCCTGCGCAAGGTCGGATCGGCCCCAAGCATCGGCCGCGAGCGTTGGTTAAAACTCGCCAGCTTGCTCAAAACCGTCCCTGACAAGCATGAACGCCTAGCACGGCTGTTCATTAAGGACAGTTTTGCCACCCTGCCCTCGGACGAACGGTTTGAGCTGCTTCTCGCTGCAATGGAAGCTGAAACAGCCGCTGACGCGCCGGCACCGGCGCCACCCGCAGCCCCGGCGAAACCGCAGAAACGACAACTCACCCGGCGCGACGGCAGTCCGCTTGCGGATCTCAAATCCAATGCCCGTGGCGTAACTTTAACCATCCCATCCCGCAGCGCCGACGGCTTTGATGCGTGGTTCGAAGCCCATGCCGAAGCGCTGCTGCAAGACCTTCATGACCGCTGGAAAAACCAAGCGGCAGAAGACTGAGGCACCTATGCAATCACAGAACAGGAGGCACGAGCACCGGTAAAGAAAAAGCCCCCCAGGACAGACGTCCCAGAAGGCTCATTTCATTCTTAGCACCTCTGGAATAGCCGCAATTCACTCGTCTTGTCAACTCTGTGCCACGGCATAGGGGCGGTATTCCTTTGCCTTCGTGATAAAATTTATGTCCAATGGCGCCCAAATGGTCACTGGGATGGCGGAGCTTAGCGCCCTGCCCCCGGTCGACAAATGGCAAATCCTTGATGCGCTGACCGCAGCCGCGGAGGAATTTGAGCTCAACCACCGTACCCTGTCGGTATTGCGCGCTCTGATCTCCTTTCTTCCGCAACGGGACATCCATCCAGAACGCAACAGCACCATCGTTTTTCCGTCCAACCGCAGCCTGTCTGAACGGCTTCACGGAATGCCCGAGAGCACTCTGCGTCGTCATCTCGCCCGGCTCGTGGATCTCGGGATTGTCAGCCGTCATGACAGTGCCAATCGCAAACGCTTTTCCCGGCGAGGTAGCGCTATGGCTTATGGCTTCGATCTATCTCCCCTGGCCGTCCATGCGAGACATATTTGCGAGCTGGCCAATACGGCGGCGGCAGAAGCCCTGCATCGTCAAAACCTGCGTGACGAAATCAACAGTTTACGTCGAGACCTCTTGGAGCACGGTCTCACGGTGCAGGACGAGCTTCTGCTCAACTGCCAACGCCATCTGCGCCGCAAACTCGCCGTCGCTACCCTGCAAGAGCTGCGAGACCAACTTGCGCAAAAGCTCGAAACCGTGTCACAACCCGTCACGACATCACCCAAAATGAGCAGCACAGACAAGCAAAATGAGCGGCACATACAGACTGAAATAAAATCATATTTTGACTCTGAAGAAAACGAGAACGACGAAGAGATCCCGCACCGATCACCACCAGAACCTGCGCTGATAGAAATTCTGGAAAGCTGCCGTGAGTACAAAAATTACTTTCCAGAACAACCCCGATCATGGTCGGATCTGTACGCAATGGTTAGCCGCCTTGTGCCAATGATTGGCATTGAAACACCGGTCTATCTGCAAGCACAGCGCATGATGGGATCGGAAACAGCGGCTTCCACAATTCTCTGCATGTTGGAACGATTGCACTTGATCAGAAACCCTGGCGGCTATCTCCGTCGCCTATCACAGCGAGCCGCGGACGGTCGCTTTTCTCTCGAACCGATGTTGCATGCTTTGCGCAAAGGACCGGAATTGTCAGCTGACAATTCTCTCAAAATGACACGGGCACCGGCAATGTGAAGGCATCTACGACAGATCGGGAGAAGAGGATTGTCTGTGATCGTACAGAGATAGCATGTCCTTTAAGTCGAGACTATCCACTCGAACGCCATGAATTGTCAGCTGACAATCTGCGTATCTATGGCGCCTCAGCTCCCCTGCAAACGAAATCCAGATCATCTTTCGAAGATGATCTATATACACAGCATCCAATAACAAATACTGTTCCAAGACCAACGAAACCAGACCTGGTGACGATCATTGCAGTATAGTCAAACGGCACTGCCAAGTTAGTCGCACTCAGCTTCACGAACAGCGACACAGTATGACAATACCAGCTTTGTTTACATGCCTGAAAAGGCATTCGTTTTCCGCACAGGGTCATCTCCTATGCCGTCTGGGCCTGTCATCGTGTTGCGCTGTGCGCCGCAACTGTCGATGATTTTCTCGCCGAGTACAATGTCGTCGTCCGCCGCGAGGCGATCCGCTTCAGGGAACCCGGATCAGTCCAAAGTTCCCGACTTGTGTCCGGAACCATAGACCCGGACCCGGCGATGTTTGGCACATAAACGAAGTCGTCGTAAAGATAGCGGGCGGCTCATATTGGCGGTGGCGCGCGGTCAGTCAATACGGCATCGTTTTTGAAGAAATCCTTCAATCCAGAAGATACAAGCACGCTGCAAAGCGGCTTCCGATCAAGTTAATAAACCGCTGGGGCTTCATTCCCAAAAGGATCATTGCGGACTAGCCGCGCTCCAATGCGGCTCTATAAACGTATAGAAAACAGCCATCTCCCTTTCCGAAAATTAGAGCGGATAATGCTGAGTTTCCTATTTCGAGTGGATTGCAACGCTTCGTCTCGATGAAGCCCGCAACCCGCATTTGTTTCTCTGTCCCAGCCCGCCCCCACGCCGCCCTCACGATCCGCTACCATCGACTAGCAGCATTCGAGAGTCGAAATCCGCGGTAAACGTCGCTTGATCAACGACCACCATGCCGACTTACAAGCTCCGCGAGTTAACGTGACAACGCCTGCCGCGCTGCTCATGCCATGTCCGCAACAGTGTTCGACGGCAAGTACACCGCCCTCCTTCTGGATCAGGATGCTCATAATGCGCGCCGCTGTGAAACGTGTCTTCTTCATCGGAAACTCCTAGTTCATCCTGACGAGGAGATTCTATTTCCGCATCCCCTTAGAAACGGCGCGAACTACCCCAGAGGACCGCGGTCAGCCGCAAGTGGTCGTTAGGGCGCATCCGAATTTGACGAAAACGGCAGTTGCCAATGAAAGCGGTAATGTCTACTTTTTTGGATGATGGGGCACACCTACATAGAACAATTCACTAAGGAACATTCTCGGGTGTTAACACCTGAACGGTTGAGATTGGCGTCTCCAACAGTTCGTTTGACAGCCGATGGTACCCCAGAAACGCGTTGAAGGCGTTTCTGATGTCAAGTTGCAGATCGTGATGCAGGATAAAGTCCAGGCGCCGGTTCAGGATCAGCTCTCTGTTTTCCCTATCGAGGTCATGAGCCACGTAAACTTCAGGGCGAATACCATTGTCCTCCAGCGTTCGTATGATCGAACGGTTGCCACCCCCCATCGAATAGACCGCGCGCAAATTTCGAATGTCACCCATGCTCTCCGTTAGAAGCTTTGACGTTTCAAAGTCCACTCCGCCGCCTTGGACAGCAAGGACCTTTAGACCCGGGCGTTCGCTAGCCAAGGCTTCGACAAACGCGGACTCGCGTTCTTCTTCTCCCAAAAAGCGTTCATGGCTGCGAGTGGCCAAAACCATACCCTGCGGCTCTCCAAGTGTTAGTGAGATAAGGTAGGCAGCAGTGCGGCCTGCACCGGCGTTATCCAACCCGACATAAGCAAGACGGTCGGTGCCTCCGATATCGGTTACAAGCGTGACCACTGGGATTCTGGCGTTGGCCAGCATTTTGACTGCTTCTCTTATTTTCGCTGTGTCCCGGGCCTTGAGGCAGACGCCGTGGCTACCGCGTTTCATGATCCGCATGAGCGCCGCGACGACTTCATCTTCTTCCATAATGTCCTGCAGTAGAAATCTCGGACGGCAAACAGCGGTTCCAATCTGAGGTAGCATGGCCTCTGCGGCCGCCTTGACTTCGCGACTGAAGCGCGACGGGGCCTCAATAACGAAGTCGAAGAACAATCGCCTCCCACGGGCAGCGAGCTGGGCTTCTTGGGCCTTCAACTCGTCCATTGCGGCCGTAACACGCATTTTTGTCTGCGGGCTCACATGAGCTCGACCATTCAGAACCCGGTCGACAGTGGCGGTGCCAAGACCTGCCTGCCGCGCGATCTCTTTTATAGGAAAACGATGTGTCATTTGATGTGTTTTTGATGCGTTTCTGAAGACAACGCAAGCCCCGCGACTGTATCCTGGTCGCGACAAAGAAGGAGCTGTCATGAAAGATACTGTCGACAACACAGTCGCCTACTACGAGCCCAGTACCTGTGATCTGGAAGAGTTCACCGCACTTATTGAACAAGAGACGCAGCGCGAGCAGGTGCCGCATGCGGCCGCCGTTGAGAAGAACATTCCGATCTATGACATGGCGAACCTGCGTTCGGCTCTCGAAGATGGTCGGGCCCGTCGAGGAATCATGGCGGAATGGGCACACGTCCTGCGTTCGGGGGCGGGAGGCATAGCCTTGAAGGGAGCCTATCCGCATTTGGCAATTCTGGATGAGGCAACCCGCATCTACAAGGGTATCATTGCGGACGAGAAGCAGCGACCTGGGGGGGCAGGCGATCACTTCGCTGCGTCGGGAACGAACGATCGAATATGGAACGCGCTTCAAAAGCTCTGTGAAACCTCGCCTGAGGCGTTTCTGCGTTACTTCGCAAACACTTCTATCGCGGCAGTCTGCGAAGCTTGGCTAGGGCCGAATTATCAGATGACAGCGCAGGGAATCCTCGTTCACCCCGGCGGCGCAGCTCAGCAGGCTCATCGTGACTATCATTTGGGGTTTCAAACCGCCGACGTCAGCATGTCTTATCCTGCGCATGTCCATGACGTCTCGCCAATTATGACACTTCAGGGCGCCGTTGCGCATTGCGACATGCCATTGGAGAGCGGCCCAACCAAACTGCTGCCGTTCTCGCAAGCATATCGTCCCGGTTATGCGGCATGGCGCCGGGATGACTTCCGAGCGCTTTTCGAGGAACGCCATGTGCAGTTGCCCCTGACCAAAGGGGCTGCTGTGTTTTTCTCACCCGCTTTGTTTCAAGCGGCCGGAGCCAACACGAGTCACGACATCCACCGCTTCGCCAACCTTTTGCAGGTCTCATCGGCGTTCGGTCGCGCAATGGAGACAGTTGATCGGGAAAAAATGTGCAAGCTGCTATACTCGCACGCTTATCGCGTGAAACAGGAGAACAGTCTTAGCGCCGCCGAATTGTCCGCGGCAATTGCTGCGACCGCTGAAGGGTACTCGTTCCCGACGAACCTTGATCGGGATCCGCCGACAAACGGTCTCGCACCAGAAACCCGAGCCGCCTTCTTTCGGCGTGCATTGGCTGAGGGGATCGAGGAGCATAGCTTCGCCAAGCGGATCGATCAGATGTTTATGGCAAACAGGGCTTAAATCCGAACGTCGCGACATAGAATTTGGATTCGGAGGCAATCAACACATGCATACCAACTGGAAAACTCACGGTCGTATTCCTGTCAGGCCGGGGAGGCCGCGCGTTAATGGTGAGCGAAACCCTATAACGACCTGTGCGAACTATCCGACACACTGTTTTTGGCTATTGAAACAGTGCGATCTGAGGCAACGAGCCAGGCGTGGAATTATCGAGTAGGGCGTATCCGATCCCCCCAAGGCCCTGATGAAACGTTGAGAGTGTGGTGTAGCTCCTCCATCCCAAGTCAAAGTTCATTCCCGAGGGCGTTGTTGCGCAAATCAGGTTCGGGGATGAGTTTGCCCTTTCCAACCTGAGTTCAGGTTACGGCTTCGATCTCGGCTGTGCCGAGGGCCGAGAAGGTGTTCATAATTGCGATGCGGATGTGAATTTCGGCGGTTTGGCGGTCAGGGTCTCGTGACATGATCCGTTCCCCGAAGCGCTTGAGGCAGTTCATCCTGGCCTCGACCCGGCTGCGGACATGGTATCGCGCCCACGTCTTCCAGAGCGCCCGGCCTAGGTGCCGGGTTGCGTGGAAGATCTCGTTTCGCGCAATGGCCGCGGGGCAGTCAGCCTTGCAGGCACGACCGTTACGGCGGATCGGCATGATGCCGTTTGCACCTCGTTCGATGATCGCCTCATGGCAACGTCGCGTATCATAGGCGCCGTCGGCGGTGACGGTATTGATCGGTTCGTCGGGCGGGATCTGGGACAACAGCTCTGGCAGTAGCGGGCTGTCGCCCTGATGGCTCGAGGTGAACTCGACCGCGCGAACGTCGCCGGTGCCTGCGTCCAAGGCGATGTGGAGCTTCCTCCACTGCCTCCGGCGCGAGGCTCCATGCTTGCGGGTCAGCCACTCTCCATTGCCGCGAAATTTAATACTTGTACTGTCGACCAACAGTTTCAGCGGCTGTCCGGAGGCGTGATACGGGATCTGCACCGCGATCCGCGCCTGGCGTCGACACAAGGTTGAAAAGTCCAGCACCGGCCAATCGAACCCGGCCAGCTGGATCAGGCTCTCGACAAGTCCCACCGTTTGGCGGAGCAGAAGGCCGAACAAAACTCTCAGCGTCAGGCAGGTTTGGATCGCCGCCTCCGAGAAGGTCTCGGGCCGTCCCCGCTCGCCGGACTTCTCCGCGTGCCAAACCATATCGGGGTCGAACCAGACCGAAAGGGAGCCACGTTGCCTGAGCGACGCGTTGTAGGTTGACCAGTTCGCCGTGCTGTAGCGAGTGGGTGTGGGCTTCGGCATGCGCCCGAACCAACCGTCAGGATTCGCGAAGTGAATCCCTCCCTTTGATTTGCGCAACAACGCTGCGAACATGCCGTAAAAAATATGAGCAAAGTAATGCCGCCCGCTGCCACCGCGAAAGCCGGCTTTGCTTGGTGCTTATGCAGCATAGGTTTTTCTGCTGTCGCCGTTTTCGTCTACTTTGCGTAGATCACAATCTGCGCTTCCCTGTCTCTCGAACAGGGTGAAGCATTGTCGACGGTAGTTGTGCCAAGATGAATGTCCGGTTCGGGGAATTTGGCAACGAGCCTTCGCGCTTGCAGCAGGTTCCTCCCTGCGCCCTAGTCTGATATCGGAAAAGCTGGCGCCAGACCTGAGCCGATTTTTCCTGATCTCCTGAGGCACAGGTGCAACGCAGACTACCTCGAAGAGCCAGCCCCGCGCCGCGGCCTTATGTCGTTCAGAAAACATAGTCTCAGCCCTGCGGGTAATGTTCTCCCCTCGCCTTCAGCTGCGGCGCCAGGTCTGCAAATGGTGTGCATGGGTCCGTCCGTATGCGGTTGATGAGTCCCCTGCCCTTCTAAAGTCCTATGAAAGCGGTATCTCGGCCGCCAGAAGCTCCCGTTCGGCCCTGAGGATAAATTTCCTGCCCTATCTGTTGGATGAGACAGGGCTGGATAGCTTTATCGTATTACGCGCCATATGCGCTGCGCGGCCGGCTCTGCTGTCGAATGTCATGGATTTCTGACTCAACGCGCCGGAATTTCGAATCTTGTCAGTGCACCGTGCCAAGCATTACCAAGCCAAACGCCAAGCAATTCCGTCCCAAATCCGACCCTCGACGCGATCCGCACGCAGGTTCGGTGAGCGGGATAATGCAACTTTTTGAATGTTAATAGCTAATGGCCGCTTCGTATCATGTTGCGAGTGCGGAGCTGGTAGGCTGGTTGATTAGCGACAAAACAGGCTATCGCGAGTCAGCTCTACTCGGGTGGCCTTTATATCGTAGGACCACAGCACATTTGTTGTGGCCTCACTGGGTTGGGCTATTTTGCAAGCTGACCTGCCGCCCGCGAGATCTCTCAGTCTGATGTAGCGTCTGCTCAACCGTGAAGGAGCAGACGAATGAGGAAGAGCCGTTTGACCGAGGCGCAGATAATCGGGATGATCAAGGAGCAGGAGGCGGGCATGCCAACAGCTGAGGTGTGCCGTAGGCATGGCCTCAGCCCGGCGACGTTCTACAAGCTGAAAGCCAAGTATGGTGGCATGGAGGTTTCCGAGGCCGCCAGGCTGAAGGCGTTGGAAGATGAGAACGCCAAGCTCAAGCGCCTGCTGGCCGACACGATGCTCGACAATGTCGTCCTAAAGGATCTTTCTGGGAAAGAACTGACGACATTAACCAGGCGGCGAGAGGCAGCGCTCAAGGCCATGCGGGATCACGATATCTCGCAACGCCGGACCTGCCAGCTTATCGGTGTCGATCCCAAAACGGTCCGGCGCACACGCCCGCCGGACTGCCCCGAGATCCGCGAGGAAATGAAGGAGATCGCCGGGAAGCGGCGCCGGTACGGTTATCGCCGGACCGGTATCCTGCTCGAGCGCAAGGGCATGCTCATAAACCACAAGAAGCTCTATCGGCTCTACCGGGAGGAAGGGCTGTCGGAGAAGCGCCGGCGCGGGCGCAAGCGGGCCCGTGGGTCACGCACGCCGATGCCGGGGGGCAGCAAATCCCAATACCCGTTGGTCGCTCGACTTCCTGGCAGACAGCTTCGGTGCCTCGCGCAAGTTCCGCAATCTGGCGGTGATCGACGATTGCTGCCGGGAGAACCTGTGCCTGACTGCCGACACCAGCATCTCGGGCGCCCGTGTCGCCCGCGAGCTGGATGCGCTGGTGCGGATCTACGGAAAGCCCGGCTGCATCGTCAGCGACAACGTCTTATGTGGGGAAGATCTGGCTGCTTAGGTCAGCAGGTCATGGGGCATCCGGCGAATAGGATGCCCTGTAATCGTTGCCCAGACGAGCTCTGCCGTCAAGAAATGATCTCCTCCATAGCAAACACGGGGTACGCGCTCTGGCGGCCCTCACCGTCCTCAATACGAGATTCCAAATCCCAAGCAGAAGGCCCGAACATTATCTACGAGATCAGCTAACTGCCTCCACGGCTCATCAGTGAGAAGTCCTTCCGCCTGGGCTCACCCCTTCACAGAAGGGGCGATAGGGTTCGCCGTGTTTGACCACGGCGTGTACGGTGCGCGCCATCTTGGCCGCGATCGCGGTAATCGCCGCAAGGCGGCTCTGAGTCCAAATTACCTGATGCTGTTCACTGCATGAGTGTCTGCTTTCGGAATGTAGCCTTGAAAGTCACTGCTGGAGCAGCCAGTAGGCATGAAGTAATCTGCCGGAAAGGGAACTGTTATGCGATGCGGGCTTGAAGTGATCGAGCAGGGTGACGGGCCTGTACTGGTGCTGCTGCATGGTGCAGGCGTTGACGCCGCGCTATGGAAGCCACAGATAGATCTGTTCTCCAAGCAGTATCACGTGATTGCGCCCAACCTCCCGGGCCATGGGCGGAGCGCTCCCGTCCAAAGCGTCGAAGAAATGGCTGATGTCGTGCGGGCCATGCTGCAAGAGAAAGGTATCGCGCAGTATGCAATTGTCGGGCTGTCTCTGGGGGGCATGGTCGCTATAGAAATGGCAGGGCGCTGGCCTGACGAAGTTTCGCATTTGGTGACGGTTGAATCTGTTGCGACTGTGTTCGAAGGCGCTTTTGCGCAAGGATTAGCAGGTTGGGCAATGTTGCTCTTCAAAGTTTTACCACCCTCAATATTCATGGCACTTCCAGCAAGTGCGATGGGCGCAAAATCGCAGGATGCAGGCAAATACGTTCAAGATGCGATTGCGAAAATGACAGCAAAGAACAACTACACTGTAATGCACGCAGCTTCCCAATATGATGGACGCAAACGCCTTTCCAACATCACTGCGAACACGCTGATCATGGTTGGGGCTCTAAATAGAAAAACGCATAAGCGAGCTCGGAAGATGGCTAACGCAATTCCAGAGAGTGAATTTTTGGTCATTCCTGCAGCCAGTCACATCGCCAACCTTGATGCGCCGGATTTTTTCAATGCATCCGTACTCTCATTTCTCAGTTAGGGTCAGGACTCGTTATCCTTCATAGCCAGAAGATGACGAGAGCGGCGAGAGCGATAGCTGACAGGAACACTGTTGGTGATCTGTCGTATCGTGTTGCGACCCTTCTCCAGTCTTTCAGCCTGCCGAACATGATCTCGATCTGGTTGCGGCGTTTGTAACGGCGCTTGTCGTACTTGACAGGGGTTTTACGCTGTTTGCGGCCAGGGATGCACGCCTTTATCCCCTTGTCTTCCAACGCTTCTCTGAACCAGTCAGCGTCATAGCCCCGGTCGCCCAGCGGCCATCCGACCGTCGGCAGACTGCTGCACAGAGCCCGTGCTCCGACGTAATCGCTGACTTGGCCGGCAGTGATGAACAAGTTGAGCGGGCGACCACGGCTGTCGCAGATCGCATGCAGCTTCGTGTTCATCCCGCCTTTTGTGCGACCGATCACCCGCCCGCGCTTGTCTCCAGACCCCCTTTTTTCGCCCGTAGGCTGGAAGCCGTACGGTGCGCTTTGAGATACGTCGCATCGATCATGACAGTTTGTTCTTCGCGATGATCTGCGGCCAGACCGACCAGCATTTGTGCGAAAATGCCCTTATCGCTCCACCGCTTCCAGCGGTTGTACAACGTTTTGTGTGGGCCGTATTCATTGGGTGCATCACGCCACCGCAAGCCATTGCGATTGATGAAGATAATGCCACTTAGGACCCGCCGGTCATCAACTCGCGGCTTGCCGCGAGACTTGGGAAAGAAGCGCTCAAGACGCGCCATCTGCGCATCGCTCAACCAGAAAAGATCAGACATCGTCACCGCCCATTTTTGATGCGGTGAATCACGCAGCCAACCGAAAATCAATGGGTCCTGACCCTAGCAAGCTCACGCTCAATCCCGCCCTGCGCGACTACGTGCAGGATCGGCTGTCCGGCCTCATCGCTACACCAGACGGCATCGCCTTCGATGGGCCTGTTGTGGTATGGAAAGGGCGGCGGGCGGTTCACCGGCAAAGCCGTCGCTGGTCGTCTGCCTGGAGCGCGGAACAGATTGCGCAGCGCCTGAAGGTGGACTTCCCCGAGGATCCGACGATGCGCATCAGTCACGAAGCCATTTACTAGGCTCTCTACATCCAAGGACGCGGCGCGCTGAAGCGAGAGCTCTCCGCGTGTCTGCGGTCCGGCCGCGCTCTCAGATTACCGCGCAAACGCGCACGCAATCGCGGCAAGTCTTTCCTCACTGATGCGTTGATGATCAGCGATCGTCCGGCAGAGATCAGCGACAGGGCGGTTTCAGGTCATTGGGAGGGGGACCTCATTCTCGGACTGGGTAGTTCGGCGATCGGCACGCTGGTTGAACGCACAACCCGCTTCACCATGCTCCTGCACCTGCCACGCATGAAGGGGCACGGGACAGCCAAACCAGTCAAGAACGGACCTGCCTTCGCCGGTCACGGTGCCGAAGCGGTCCGCGATGCCATCGCAAAGACGATCAGTAGCCTGCCTGTCCACCTGCGTCGCTCGCTGACCTGGGACCAAGGCACCGAGATGACCCAACACGCGCAGCTTCGTATCGATACCGGTCTCGAGGTCTACTTCTGCGACCCTCAAAGCCCATGGCAGCGTGGCAGCAATGAGAACACCAACGGTTTGCTCCGCCAGTACTTCCCCAAGGGGACAGACCTCAGCAAACACGGCGTCAACGAGCTAAACGCTGTTGCCCATGCTTTGAATACGCGACCACGCAAAACTCTAGGGTGGAAAACACCAGTTGAAGCTATCGACCAGCTGCTCAAAAACGATAAGATAGAAACTGTTGCGACGACCGGTTGAATCCGCCTTGGCTGCCGCGGTCGGAGTGGTGAACAAGCCCCATCGCCTTTGTCGGCCGCCGCTCGTGAACAGCCTGCTCCAGAGCATCGATAACGAACCCGGCATGCGCCGAGGTGCTGAAACGCCAACCAACGATCTTGCGGGCATAGGCATCGATAACGAAGGCGACATAGGCGAACCACTTTCCAAGTGGCGACATAGGTGAAATCGCTGACCTAAAGCATGTTGGGCGCGGGCACACGGAACTGCCGGTTCACCTTGTCCAGCGGGCATGGCGCCTTCTTGTCGGGAACCGTGCAGCGGGCGACGTCAAAACGTTCCCGCAGCAATTGCCGCCAGACCTTCCGCACGCCATAGACCCGCCAGTTCTCTTCGAAAACACGCAGGATCTCGGGCCGCAATGCCTGGTCACGCCGGGCACGGTCCGACAATCGGGCCGGATCAGCCCGCTTCGCCAGGTGCTCATAATACGTGGAAGGGGCAATCGGCAGGACAGTGCAGATCGGCTCGACCCCATTCTCACCGCGATGCATGTCGATAAAGGACACCATCACTTCGACCGGCGGTCGAGCTCCGCCATCGCAAAATACGCCGATGCCTTGCGGAGGATCTCGTTCGCCTGACGCAGCTCGCGGTTCTCCCGCTCCAGCGCCTTCATCTTGTCGGCGACATCTGTTGGGACGCCCGCCCGCTTGCCGCCGTCGACTTCTGCCTTCTTGACCCACTCATTCAACGTGTGCGCCGAACAGCCGATCTTCGCGGAGATCGACATGATCGCCTGCCAGCGGGAACTATGCTGGCCCTGGTTGTCCAGCACCAGCCGCACCGCACGCTCGCGGACCTCAGGAGAATATTTATTTGTTGTCTTGCTCATTGTGGCTTCATCCTACTCAAGAGTTGAAGCCTCCGGCAAACCCGGGGCGGTTCAGATTGTGTCTTTGGTCCACCTGCGCGGTAATCCACAACAGAACCGGCCCCTGTTCGGTCAGCTTGGATTTCAGGAAGTTCCTGCCGCGCATATCCAGGACAAACGCACCGTTGCGCACCAGCCAATCTGTAGCGGTTTCAAGGCGTTCGATAGTGGATTTTTCCAAGGAGCTGGGGTTTTGCGCATGTATCGTACTGGGTTCCAAGAGGAAGAGTGAAAGGGCCATCTGCCAAAGGCGCCGTTGCTGCATCTAGTTTCCCCAATGTGTTGTAGCGATCAAAGCCAGCGTATTTATGACCCAAAAAACGATCCGGACTGAAAAAGTTGAATGCGACCTTATTGGCAGCTGAGTTGTCAAGGGCTTCGGTTGTCTTGTTATTGACCGCTTCAAACTGGCCAGTTTCCAACGCAGCGAAAGGTTGCGTCGAACTACCGATGCGCGGGGACCGCTCTACCAACGCTGAAACCGGTGACTTTGGTCTCGCAGAACAGGCCCGCCGTGACAAGATACGGCGACTTGTCTGATTGATATGACAACGGCGATTTTAGGTGGTGACACCTTGTTTTGTCCATTGACCTTGCGGACATGGGCGCCATCTGGTTCTGGTCTTCCCATTGGGATGGCGATTGCCAACAAGCCCGTCAGTCGGCCCGCGTTCGCAACGGTGGCGTTCCGCACTTTGGTGGTGCAAGTATAGCCCGAAGGCCACTAAATTAAGGCGATCACATGGAAATCACGCTCGATATGGCTTTGTCCCGCTTCAAAAAGGACCCCGATTATGCGCCTGCCACCCTGTTTTGGAACAAGGCGCATTTCGAAAAGCTGTTAGAAAAGACGGGTTGTCGTCTGCCCACCCAGTACAAAGAACTGTTGGAAACGGCTGGCGAATTTGAACATGGGTTTGGCTATTACTTTCTGGCGACTTGGCCAGACGGCGCACAAACCAAACATGAACTACAGGTGCCGTTCCAACCGTTGCAATCTGTCATCGACAACTTCGAGATATTTCGAAAAGGCCGTGAATTTCCCGACCGCTTTCCCCATGATATGGTGTTTATCGGCACAGCAGACGCAGGCCACACCAACCTTTTGGCCAATGGCACCGACCCAACGGACAATGCCGTATATCTTTGGGAAACGGCCAGTGACCCTTGGGGGACAGGCAACAACACTCAGGGTCTGGCCCGCTGCGCGGATACGTTGTTCGGGTTTCTCTACAACCTTGATGACTGGGACAACCTGTAGCGGTGTTTCAACTCTCGAAAAATGGCACGCGACGTATCGCGATGCCTGGCCTGACATGCTGGTCGAGTTTACCCTCACTCGCAGAGCTTACTGCGCTTGGCCATGATGATATGAAGTTCTTGGGCAGCACGAGACTTGCCGTCGGTGATGGCGCTGCTTAAAACCCTAATATGTTGAAACTGTCCGCTATTTTTTTGTTCTTCTTATCGCGCTTGGCGTTGTGGGAGAGACTATTCTTCCATTCTATGGTGGCGACAGAGAGTTGGCAGCGCGAGTCTCAAAAGTTAGTTTTGTTTTGCTGGGTGGAATTGCCTTTGCTTTTGCTCAACCGGCCATCTGGGGCTGGTTTATTCAGGCGGTACAGAACGCCATTCAGCGCAGCGGGACCAAATCCCGTATGGCGCAAACCATTATGCGGCCCGGACTCAAGTCCACCGCGCGGTCCGCTGGGCTGGGTCTTTGCTGTTTCTTTTTGATTATGACTGCGGTTTTGGCATTTCAGCTTTGGCTGCAACGCTGATAAGATAGGCCTTACTGAGAGTGGCTTTGATGATGTGACCGCCCCCCGACGGCATCAATGTGCCAAGGTGGGTCTGCGATGATCCACAAAGGAGGACGGTCATGTCGGAGATTATCACGGTCGGGCTCGATCTGGCGAAGAATGTGTTCCAGGTGCTTTACGAACGGCTGGGAGAGGTTGGTTACTTCTATGCCATCCGGCTCCCCGCCAATAGTATCCTGCGGGAGAAGATCGAGCATCGGCCGCCCCAGCCCGCGGGGCGACCCTCCCAGACAAAGGTCAAACGGCTCTACGAGGACTTTCAGTATCAGGCGGCGTCCTGGTACAAGCAGCGCCTCGCCATCGCCAAGATCGAATGGCATCTGGGCGAGCTGTTCCCGCGTGTCGGCTTCATCGTCACCAACCAGCCGATGGAGCCGGATTGGGTAGTGCGGTTCTACAACCGGCGCGGCACGGCCGAGCAGCACATCAAGGAAAGCAAGCACTCCTTCCACTGGACGCGGCCTATCATGCCGGGAGTTCCGCGACAACAAGGTGCGGCTGCAACTGCACGCGCTGACCTCCAATCTGGCTACCTTCTTGTGCGGCATTGAGCTACCCAAGGCCATGACCGATTGGTCGTTGACCAGACTGCAGCTCAAGCTGATCAAGGTTGGGGCGCGTGTCGTGCGTCACGCCCGCACCATCACTTTCCAGCTGGCCGATTTTGCCGTCACCGGTGCGATGGTGCGAGCCATCTTCGCCGCAATCCACCGACTGCGAGCTCTCCAGTTATGCGCGTGAAGGCGATCTAGGCGCAAGTTGAACGAAGGCGGCAGGCCACTTGGGGAATATCGGGTAAGATCAAATGGCGGGCATTTGTTCGGGGTTGGACTGTTCTCGCTACTATCGAATCATCTATCCCGTTGTGCAAGCGGGAGAGATGAAATGCCGCCACCACTGGCGGGAAAGACGGACAAAAAACTGCCGCAAAAGCCAGGTTGTGCCCAAAAGACATGCAGCCTCCCACATATTTGCGAAATCTTAAATGGTGCCAGCGCCTTCTATCCTGCAGGTTACGCCACTCCGACAGGATCGCACCATGTTTCGCACCAACACCATAAAGATTTCTCGCAAGCTGCCCCTCTTCTTCGCAGGCTTTTGTGCTGTTACCGGCGCTTTACTGATCGCTGCTTCGCTCTTTGAGTTCAGGGGGTTTGCCAAAGACACCACAGAGCGCCAAATGGCGTCCTTGCTGGCAGACAGAAGCGCGTCAATCCGCCGAATGATGAGCGGGGTAGAGGCAGATCTGGTGTCGCTGGCGCGCTCGCCTGCCACAACCTCAGCCCTTGCTGCCTTTGAAGAGAGCTGGTCCGCGTTGGGACCTGACGCGGGCACCACGCTGCAGCGCGCCTATATCGCGGACAACAGCCACCCGGTGGGTGAGAAGCATAAATTACTGCGAGCGGACGGAGACGCGGCCTATCATGACGCCCATGAAACCTTTCATACCGGGCTTCGCACGCTGATCGAGACCAAGGGCTACTATGATGCTTTTCTGATCAGCCCGGCGGGCGACATTGTCTACTCCGTTTTCAAGGAAATGGACTACGCCACAAATCTGATCGATGGCAGTTATGCGAATTCCAACCTGGCGGACGCATTCCGTGCGGCGAATGCAGCAGAGGTCGGCGAGGTGATCTTTGCCGATATGCAACCCTATGCCCCCAGCAATGGAGCGGCAGCCGCCTTCCTGGCCACCCCGGTTTCGGCCCAGGATGGAACACCGCTCGGTGTGGTTGCAGTGCAGGTGCCAGTTGATCTTTTGGGTCTGATCACCAACAACGCCGACGGCCTTGGCGAAACCGCGCAGGTCTACCTTCTGGGCGCAGACCGGAAAACGCGGACCACATCTCGGTTTGAAAACGGTTTCCAAGTTCTCGAGGCGCTGCCGGACAATGAACAGGTGGCGCTGGCGCTCGATGGCGAGCGCCATTTTCTGGACGCTGCAACCGGGATCTCGGGTCATCCGGTTTATGCCTATTCGCAGCCTCTCGGTCTGGACGTCGCCAACTGGGCCTTGGTTGTGGAACAAGACGTCACTGACATCATGGCGCCATTGCGCCAGAAAGCCTGGATGCTGGCTCTGATCGGGTTGGCAATATGTGGGGTGATGTCCATTTTCGGCTGGCGTATCGCGCGCTCGATCACCCAACCGCTGCATCATATTTCCACGGGTATGAACACGGTGGCTGCTGGCGATCTCTCAACCGAAGTTGCCGAGGCGCAGCGTGGCGACGAGATTGGCGACATCGGCAAGGCGCTGCTGTCGCTGCAGGATGACTTGCGCGTGGCGCGCACCGCCGAAGAGGGCCGCGCCGAACAGCAGCGCGAGCAGGAGGTCGTCGTGGAAAATCTCAGCACAGGTCTTCTGCGCCTGTCACAGGGGGATTTCTCGGCCACGATAGATACGCCCTTCTCCGGAGAGCACGAGAAACTGCGTACCGATTTCAACACGACCGTGACCAAGCTCAACGATACACTTGGTCAGGTGGTGACCGCGATCGAGCGCATTCGCAACGGCGCGGCGGAGATCAATCAGTCATCGGATGATCTGTCGCATCGCACCGAAAGTCAGGCTGCCACACTGGAAGAAACAGCCGCTGCGCTGGAAGAGATCACCGCCAGCGTCAAATCAGCAGCCGACGGCGCGCGCAGCGTCGAACAGATCACAGGAGAGGCCAAGCAAGAGGCCGAAGTGAGCGGTCAGGTGGTGCAGAATGCGGTCACCGCCATGACCGAGATCGAGCAGTCCTCCAAGAAGATCGAACAGATCATTTCTGTGATCGACGACATCGCCTTTCAGACCAACCTGCTGGCGCTCAACGCCGGGGTCGAGGCGGCCCGGGCGGGCGAGGCCGGGCGCGGCTTTGCCGTGGTCGCGAGCGAAGTGCGCGGTCTGGCACAGCGGTCTTCCGATGCCGCGATGGAGATCAAGGCGCTGATCGGTGAAAGCTCCAAGCAGGTCGATCAAGGCGTCGATCTGGTCGGTAAGGCCGGCGAGGCGCTTGAGACGATCACAACGCGGGTGAACCATATCTCGCAGCTGATTTCTGGCATTGCCGAGGGCGCGGCGGAGCAGTCAAACGGTATCGAAGAGATCAACACAGGCATGGTGCAGCTGGATCAGGTGACGCAGCAGAATGCCGCCATGGTCGAAGAAGCCTCCGCGGCCTGCCAGATGCTGGACAGCGACGCATCCGAACTGGGCGGCGTGGTGGCGAACTTCCGGCTTGCGGGCAAACCAGTGGCCTCCACTGCGCGTACGTCCCCCCCGGCCCCAACCGCCCATGCCGACGACAGCTGGGACGTTGACGAGGGCTGGGACACCTCGGACAACAGCAGTGATGCAACGCCCAGCAAACCGACGGCCCACGGCAGCGAGGGCAGTGCGGCGCTCAACTACTACGAAGACTTCTAGGGCTCCGGGCTGGACCAGCCCTCTGCGGTCCACTGCATTCAGGATCTTGGACGTTTGACATCGAGGGTGTCGGGTTCGGTGGCATTTCGGGGTCTGTTCCGGCTAGGGGCAGGATGACATCTCTCATGAGCGTTTTTGATTTTCCCGGCACGATAAGACTACCCCGCTGGCGCGAGATGGTCAAAATCTGTAGCCTGTACAGGCGCTGGAGACGGCAGGCCGAACCGATGGTTGTCATTCTCTCATCCGCGGATTGGATACCGCCTGACCAAATTCGATACGGGTGACCTCTCTCTAAGACCGGATATTTGTCCCAAAGCGTAGACTGAGGATTTCCCTATCCATGGCCGCCATCTCCAGCGTGCTGCACAGGCAGTCTGAGTTGGCGTTCAAGCTGTGAGTGGTGTCTTTCGCGCGATATCCCAAATGAACCCAGCCAGTTCCCGGGCGATTGCGGCCAACACTCTGGGCTGCGATTTGCCTGTCCGGCTCAGGTCGCGATACCGTTTGCAAAGCCGCGTCTGAGCTTTCCAGCCAATATCCTTGATCTCCTGCGGCAGATGCGCTGAGCGCTTCAGATACGGATGTCCTTCTTTGGGAGGATGTCGGTATGACCACCCAGCCGGAACAGACCCCATTTCGGCCGATATCTACGGAGTTCGTGAGGGTGGAGAACTTGAAGAGGAGAAAGTTCCAATCGAAGATCAGTGACCTGCTCCCCGTGGAGTCCGCGATTTGAAGTTAGCCTGTTCAGTTTTTGGTCCACTATTGACCGTTGGTGATACTCCCACGGTGTAAGCCCGTCGAGGCTCGTGTGTGGGCGGTGGTGATTGTAGTCGTCGCGCCAAGCAGAGATCAGATCCCGGGCGTGGCGCAAGTTGGCGAACAAATGCTCGTTGAGGCACTCGGTCTTAGGTAGCAAATGCACCAAATGATTGACTGGCAAGATGGATGAGAAGAATATGTGAACATTCACGGTTTTGGATGTTCATATGGCGCAACATTTTCTCTTGTCGGCCGCTGCTCGGACTTTGTCTCTCAAATCGATCTTCTCCGAAGGGGAAGAGGCGGCATACCGTCGGTTCTGCCAACTGCGCTGGCCGGAGACCGATGGCGAGCCGATCTGCCCTGCATGCGGATGTGTTGATGTTTACGACCTGACGACCAGGCGCCGTTTCAAGTGCGCGGCCTGCCATCGGCAATTCAGCGTAACGTCAGGCACGATCTTCGCCTCCCGGAAGCTCGCCTTCGTCGATCTCCTGGGCGCGATCTGTCTGTTCGTGAACGCGGCGAAGGGACTGTCCGCGGTTCAGATGTCACGTGATCTGGATGTGCAGTACAAGACGGCATTCGTGCTCATGCACAAGCTCAGGGAGGCAATGAAGGCGGAGACCCGGGACGCCCGTCTGGACGGCGAGGTCGAGGTTGATGGCGCGGCGTTCGGTGGCCATGTCCGGCCTGCCAATTTAAAGGAGGAGCGTGTCGACCGGCGGCGGCGCGTCAACCGGAGTGGGAAGCGCCGGGTGGTTGTCGTGCTCCGCCAGCGTGGCGGCCGAACGGTGACGAGAATCTTTCTTCGGGAGGCGCAGGGCGTCGAGTTTGCAAGGGAAAGGATCGCCCCAGACACCGTTGTCTCGGCCGATGAAGTCGCGCATTGGGATCTTCTGGAAACAGACTTTGACATGCAAAGGATCAATCATTCAGAAGGTTACAGCGTCGGAGGAGCTCATACCAACCTTGCCGAGAGCTTCTTCTCGCGGCTTAGGCGGATGATTGGCGGACAACATCTGAAAGTCGAAGGAAGGTATCTCGATGCATACGCGGCCCATGCAGCCTGGCTCGAGGATCATCGAGAGGAGAGCAATGGCCACCTGGCGGATTGCTTGATCGGCGGCTCATATGCCTTAATCTGGCCCAGTATCTCGGCCCGCTTCTCTGTTAGGGTATGAATAATCAATGGCTTTGGCATGCACCCATTCCACACGAGAACACGCTGGCCATCCAGACGGCAACTTGGTGCATTTGCTACCTAAGACCGGAGGCACTCGTCGCGCAGACGGCCGTTGAAGCTTTCCACGAAGCCGTTCTGCATGGGTTTGCCTGGTGCGATGTAGTGCCACTCGACCTTCCGGTCTTCCTGCCATCTCAGGATGGCGTTCGATGTCAGCTCCGTTCCGTAACACCTTCGGAATGACGCTGTTTCAGAGGCTATGATTGCCTGCGCAGCCCTTACAAAGCGCAGCAGGTGATCATAGCCGTGTCTCAGGCCTCTACAGTGGTTTTTGCAACAAACCACACCGCAAGGGAGACCGACTATGACCGATAACACCATTGCACAGGACGAGCCTATTTTGGTGGCGATTGATATCGCAAAAGCCCGACATGAAGTTTTGATCGCTGTTCCGGGTAAGAAGCGCCGCCGCCGTCTGACAGTTCCTTCAGCCTCTCTCGCAGCTCGGTGTCCGCAGGTCTGGTTGATCCGCGCCGATAGACGCGCGGATCGATCCCGGCCAGGGCGCAGGCCCGCCGCTGGTTGTAGCTCTTCTCTGTCATGGCCCAGTCCACGGCTTTCCGCCTTGCACCGGGCTTCAGAAGTTTTTTCCCAGCATCTCCTTCAGCATGGCGACATCGAGCATCTGCTCTGCCAGCATCTTTTTCAGCTTTGCATTCTCAACCTCCAGCGCCTTCAGCCGTTTGGCCTCCGACACTTCCATGCCGCCATACTTCGAGCGCCACTTAATGGGATGGATGTCTCTCCCGCAATCAGCAACGCTGCGGGTGTGACGCAGTAGAATGGAGAGAGATATGACAGTCGCATTCATTGGAATTGATTTGGCCAAGAACGTGTTCCAGTTGCATGGAGTCGACGCTAACGGACAGGCCGTATTGAAACGCCGCCTCCGCCGAGAAGGATTACTCGCCGAGATTGCTGAACTGGAGCCCTGTGTCATTGGTGTCGAAGCCTGCACAGGGGCATTTTATTGGCAGAGGCAGTTCGAGGCGCTTGGCCATACGGTCAAGGTGATCGCGCCGCAGTATGTCAAGCCCTTCGTCAAGCATCAAAAGAACGATCAGAACGATGCCGAGGCCATCTGTACCGCCTTGATGCTTCCGAACATGAAGTTCGTGCCGACCAAATCAGAAGAACAACAGGATATTCAGGCCCTGCATCGGGCGCGCCGCCGCCTCGTCAATCACAGGACCGCACTCGTGAGCCAAATGCGGGGCCTGCTGTTAGACCGCGGCATACCTATCGCTTTATCGATCGGACGGGCACGGCGGGCCATCCCAGAGATACTTGAGAACCAGACGAACGGGCTGAGCGCAATGAGCCGAGAGATCATTGGCGACTTGTTCGACTTCTTGGGACAGATTGATGCTCAGATCACAACCTTCGACCGCCGCATTGATGCAGTGTTCAAGTCCAATGAGGATTGCCGCCGGATCGCACGCATCTGCGGTGTCGGCCCAAAGACAGCGACCGCTGTTGTCGCAGCCGTGGGCGATGGCCGTGAGTTCAAGAACGGCCGACATCTGGCCGCATGGATGGGGCTGATTCCACGGCAGCACTCAAGCGGCGACAAGAGGCTACTCATGGGGATCAGCAAACGCGGAGACAGACATCTCCGAACCCTTCTGATCCATGGTGCCCGATCAGTAGTCCGTGTAGCGCAGCGAAAGACGGACCCCTTCAGTCAATGGGTCAACAGCCTTCGCGAACGACGCGGTATGAACCGCGCTATCGTCGCCGTGGCCAACAAAAACGCCCGGATCATCTGGGCCATGCTGAACAGAAACGAAGAGTTCCGCGCCCACGCTTAAGCGCGCAACAAGGATTGCAAGAAGATCAATGAAATGAACCGACCGGCAAACTCCGGTGTGTGAGGAACCTGGCTTTTATAATGGCCTGCTGAGGCCGACCATTTGTTGAGGCTCACCACGCGGAATTCCCATTTGGGCGCACCATCGAAGGGTGACGCCGGATAGATGTTTGCAACCTGGGACCTGGCGGTGGAACAGATCAGCGAAAATCTTGCAAAGGGAGAGACATCCATAGATGTAAAACGTGCCATCGCTGATGCCGTGCTTCCGGCAGAGCTCTTTGGCGCCCATCCCGGCTTGGTGCTCCTTCAGGATCCCAATGATCTGCTCTTCGCTGAAACGGCTCTTCCGCATCGTCTGTCTCCTCGTTTGGAGAACAGGCTAACTTCAAACCGCGGACTTTTCAGGGGAGCAGGTCAGAAGTATTGGAAAGACAATAGTACTTCTGATGAAGACACCCAGAATGAACTATCCCGACAGCTTGCTGAGTATGCGCTGAACAACCAACAAGCTGCGGAATTCAATGCGTTGGCGAAGAACTTTGCTCGATATGCATCAAATGAGTATCGGGTGCGTTGCAATCGGATTTTTGAGTTGGTGAAGAAAAGATCATAAATACAAGCAATACGCTCATGATTTGACTTTTGCTGCCGCCGCAATTCTATGATGCCAACCGGTTTTCATCAGAATTTTCCTTAGGAATGCTTACTGTAAACCGGCTTCCAAGACCCATCGATGAGGAGAGGCCAACGTGGCCGCCCCAATTTTCAACAGTTTTCTTGATGAAGGCCAAACCTAAGCCACTTCCCGCATTTTTCGTCGAGAGCCTTTGGAATGGTTCAAAAATAACCGATTGATATTCTTCAGGAATGCCAACCCCGTCATCAGTGACGTGGATGTATACTGATCCGCTGTCTTCTGCCGCGGTGATCTCGATAGTTCCATTTGTGTTACCGTGATGCTTGATCGCATTCCCGACCAGATTCCTCATCACTGCTTCGAACGCGATGGGATCAACGTTTATGGCGGGCATCGCGGTGGGCTTGGCGATCACAAATGCTTCAGGCGGACGGAGAACCTCCAGCACTCGCTCCAGCCTCTCAACTGGGTCAATCAATTGACGTTGCCCATCTTGCGCTCCGGTGGAAGCATACAAGAGCAGATCATCCACGAGATCCTTCATTAACACTGCTTCTTCCCGGATTAGATCTAGGTATTCACCGACCTGGTCGGGAACACGAATGCCAGCTTCAGAAAGGTCCTCTTGTACGAAATCAACAAGTGGATAGATCCGTGAAAGCGGGCTTCTGAGGTCATGTGCCGCGATTGATGCAAAGGTTTCCAGCTGCTCGTTGGAGTACTGAAGTACTTGTGCTTGTTCACGAATTGTGTCTTGCAAGGTTGCCTGCGCAGTCACGTCAACACGGATCGATGCGAAATATTCATCGCCTAAAGGGAAGTCGCGCGCTTCATATACCAATCCGTTGTTTGCCTTAACCGTTCGCCAGTTGTCATTTCCTTGCTCAACTGCGCTTATTATCTCCTCGACGAATTCCGCAATAGATTTACCGTGGGACGCGAGTGTCGCCAGTTCGGTTTGGTACGAGTGCGAGATCAACTCGCTCATCGTTGCGCCTGAATCCGCCTCATGCACGAGACTAGGGAACGCTCGTGCAAATCCAGCGTTTCGGTGAATCGCGCGCATATCTTTGTCATAGATGACGATTGCGCCATTTATTTCATCCAAGGCGCGAATAAGGAGGTCATTTGCTTTGTTGGCTTTCAAGATGCGCGCCGCCTCTCGCCGATATTGATAGATCCTCCAAGACATAAATCCTATGATTGAACCGCAGAACACCGCCGCTACAAGTGCAAACCAAAAGCCCGCTTTTTCGTACAGGTAGGTTTCTCGACCGAACCATTTCTCGCGCAGCGATGCGACCCTCTTGGGAGGAAGAGCATTCAGCAAAGCTTCGTCAAGCACCGAAACCAGATCGGGGCGCGCATTCGAAACAAGAAGACCGTAGGGCATGGACACCAAGCTGGGGGACAGCGGGACTGCAAGATCCGAAGCCTTCGCGCGGCGTAACCTTGCAGTGAAAGCTGCCTTAGCGGACACTACCGCATCGATTTCACCTACCAATAGTGGAACGATCAGATCGTCAGTCTCTTGGTACTCTACAATCTCTACGAATGGGATCATTTTGGCTGCTGTGATACCCGCACTGCCCTTGACCACTCCAACTCGCCTGCCAGCCAAGTCGAAGTTTTCAGAAGCGTCACTACCTCTAAGGATGAAAGCGGCTAGTTCAAAATTGCCAATATGGCGGGTGGCAAGAGCGCGCTCCAGTCGGTCGGGTGTTGTCGCCAAGAAGGTTGTTAGATCTGCTTCACCTGCTTCAAGCATTTCCAGAGTTCTGGCGGGGTTAACTGAATAAACGAACTCAGTTTCATGTCCTGCGGCCTTCAGAACATGGCGCACCACATCGACCGCGAAGCCCTCAGCTTCTCCCGCCGCATTCGTGAAGCTATATGGGTGAAAGTCACCGTAGGTGACTTTAAGGTTTTCTGCCTTGGACGCGGGTGTCGTGACCAAAGCAGCCAGCACTACATTTGCTAAGGTGAGCAACATACTTCGAACGGAAAGATTCTGACGCATTCATCACCTAAAACCTTAGTGTATTCAAACGGGTACAGATGGGTTGTAAACTTGGGGTTAACGGCGTTCAAGGAGTGCACTGCTTTGGCAGGACTTTTCGCACGTTGGCATGAGTGGTTGCCACATATGTGATCGTCTGGCGAAGATGCTCTGGTAATCCCTCAATCTTAAGGGGGTGCGGAGGTAGAATTTTCTCGGCAGGATGAACGAGGGAATTCCGATGAAGAAGACCCGTATCACAGGAGCCCAGATGATAGGCGCGCTGCGCCAGATGGAGGGCGGTCTGCCTGCAGCCGAGCTGTGCCGAGAGCACGGCATGAGCAGCGCCACGCTGTACAAATCGTGGGCCAAGTATGGCGGGATGGATGCCAGCTTCATCACCGATATGAAGACTATGGCCGAGGAGATGCGGGCCTTGGCGCAATTGCAGCGAAAGAGCGCTCAGTCCGCGTCCCCACCGTTCGAAAGTGGTTGGCAGCTGCATGTGCGGCGAAGGTCAGCTCTTAGTCGTGCGATTGCGGCATGCACCGCTCGCCATGTCGCCAGATCTGCCAAGTTTGCAAAGGGCGCTATCTGCGCTTCGCTGCCCCAGGTGCTGACCGCAGCATCAGCCAGGGCCGCCACCGCTTGCTGAACGGCGGCTTTCGGGAAATCTGTCGCGACTGCAGCAATGCCCCCGCTGCCCCTTGCATAAATGTCGCGTTTGGGCTGGCCTGATGTCATCTGGCACCGGGCACGAGGTGCGGTATCCCTGCAACTCGGCGCCGCGCCGCCGCAAGTCGGCAGTCGAGACCTTTGCGGTCATTGCTCGACATTTACATTGCAGGTAAAAGCTCCGGCATTGAGATCAGTTGAAGGCTAAACGTATGAAAGCCCTATCCATTGTTGCCCCCAGTGGAGCCAGAATTGCGCGTGGCGAAAAAACACTAGAGGTTCGGCGATGGTTTCCAGATCTTCAGCCTGACGAAGATCTCCTGATCGTTGAAAATTCTCGTTTTCTGCACATGGACGGCGAAGTGGATCAAGATGGGAAAGCGGTTGCCATCGTGAGGGTTGCTTCTGTGAGGCCCTTCTGCAGCACAGACATCGCAGCGGCTTGCGCCAGCTACTACGAAGACGGCTGGCTGGCATGGGAACTCACGAACATACGCCCGGTATCATACTTGCTACCCGTGCTCGCGGCGAGGGGAATCTATGAAGTGCCCATCGATCTGCAAATGCTGTGAACGCCCACTTCGCCCCGCTGCGTACAACTTCAGACGGCTAAAGACTTCGTCACGCGGCGAAAGATGGCTTCGTCCGCTTCCCTTCCGTTCGACAGTGGTTGGTGGCTGCATCTGCAGCGAAGGTCTGTTCCCTCCATTGCTCGTGCAGCATGAGACCGTTGCCCAGGTGGCAGATCCTGAGACTTTGCAAATGTCGCTACCTGCGCTTTGCTGACATCTGAGCTGAGCGCGGCATCGCCCTGGTCATCGGAGCTGTTTGAAGGTCCGCTCTCAGGAGATCGTTCGCGCTTGCAGCAAAGGTATCGCTACACCTTGTATGCATGTCGTATTCGGGCTGGATACGGTCATCGATGCGGGTATCAGCACTAGCGGTTCAGTCCCAAACCTGTGAACTCAGTTTTCAATATTGTATGACCGCAACACGGAGGCGGGGCTGATGGCCCCGCCGCTTCTGTTTTGTGGGCCAGCGGGATTTGGACAAGCCACACGCCCCTGGCCGTCAGGGAGAGGGCGCTGCCCTCCCCCTCGGGCAATCCGATTAGACCGGGCCGTGTCCTCGGCTGCGCCTGCGGGCCGCACCAACCCGGTCGAATAGCATTGCCTCGCCCCCTCCCGCGTTCGCCACGTGGCAGATTGGCAGGAACAGGCGGCTTCGCCGACTGAACCTGCAAATCAGCCCTGATTTTCCAAAAGGAAGGTCAGATCAACGAAACAAGCCACACGGCAAAAACAGTGGATTGGGTCAGTTTATGACGCCTAGGTCAATTTCGTCTGACGTTCAACATCCGCTGTGGGACGTCGAACACCTTTGACTCAATCAACGGCCAAAACCTGAGGGAACGGTAGGGCTGCGTCTTCCAATTCTGACCCAAACGTCAAGCATTTCTGACCCAGAAGACTGCGTATATCGATAAGCTCGTTTACCTGCGCCAGAAACTAGCGGCCCAGAGCCGCCTTCTACCTACCACGCCGCTTCCGCGCCGCAGCTTCACCAAACCGGCCGTTCGTCTATGGCGCAGCATTTTCGGAGGACGAAGGTCGGTGAAGCGGGACGGAGTGAACTTTCGCTGCGGTTGCGCCAATGTCCGTAAAGGAGAATCAGCACCAGCGACTACACCCGCACTCGTTGCTTCTTGCGCCAAGCAGCGGGGGTCATTCCATAGATTTTTCGAAACTGGCGGATGAAATGGGTCGTGTCCTGCCATCCGATGTGTGGGGCAATTTGATCGACGGGCATGTCCGTGTGTTGCAAGAGCTGCGCGGCCTTGGCGACGCGGGCGGACGTGATCCAAGTGCCGACCGTAAAACCGGTTTCGGATTTGACGACAGCCGCGACATGAGGCGCGGTGCGGCCAACCGCCGACGCCACATCGCTGAGGGAGATAGGGGAAAGGCTGTGTCGTTGAATGTAGCGCAGCGCTGTGGCGACCAGTGGTGAGCGCTGCCTATCCTCATCTGTATTTGGCATCGCCCGCGAGACCTCTGACAGGATGAGAGTAATCAGGCTGCGTTGCACCTCTGCGGTGAGCTCGGATTGGTCTTCCGCCTCTTGCGCCAAGGTTTCGAACCAGCGCAGCAAACGCGTCTGTGCCACTTCTTCCAAATGAAAAACGGGGGACGCCCCGAGGCGCACCTCAGCAAATGGCCGCATGATGGCCTGTGCCTCGTCAAACCCAAAGCCCCCTGCGGAAAATCCCAAGAGCCAATAGTCAAGGTCTTCGCCAGCCAGGGGCCGATGCGGCACACCGGCAGGAACAATCGTTACGCTTCCTGCCAAGGACAACGTTTCGTATTTCTGCTCCATGGTGAACCAACCCGCAAGGGTAAACATCAACCCGTGATCGGCATGCACGGCGACGGGTGTCGGGTGTGTGCTGACGCCCTTTTCGTGAATCACATAGCAGGAGGGATGCGGCGGTTCGGGTTGCTGAAAGCCTGTCACACGAAATTCCGAAAATCATAAGATCAGCCGATAGTATACAAATCCACGCTCTCAAGCAACACCGCTTGAGGGCCTATGTTGAGGCCAACGAAACCTTCAATATGACTGGAGTGAGACATGGCAAACCCGCACTACGACCTCATCATTATCGGTGGTGGGCCCGCCGGACAATCCGCCGCTTTGATTGCCGGGCGCACCCGCATGAAAACCGCATTTATCAATGCAGAAAACCCCCGTAATTTTGTGACCACGGCCTCGCACGGGTTTTTAACCCGCGATGGCGCACACCCGAGCGAGCTGTTGGCGGTGGCCAAAGATCAGCTGCGAAAATACCCGACCGTGGACTACATCGCCGACAGTGTTTCGGACGTCGCTCGTTTAGCCGAAGAGTTTTCCGCGACGACAGCGCAGGGCACCACAATGACCGCACCTCGCATGTTGATTGCGACAGGTCACCGGGACAACCTCGACCAGTTGGACCTACCTGGCATCGAGGACGTCTACGGAAAATCGGTTTACCCATGCCCGTTCTGCGATGGATACGAGCATGCGGACGCGGCGCTGGCCATTTTCGGCCACGGTGCAATCAAGCATTTCGTGCCGATGATGCGGATTTGGTCGCGCAATATGATCGTGTTCACCAACGGCAATTCGCTCGACGCCAAGGTAAAGGCAGAATTGCAAACCAAGGGTGTTCCGATCGAAGAGGGCAAGGTTGCGAACCTGCGGTCGACAGGCGGCTCGCTCACCCATGTCGTCTTGGACGACGGGCGCGAAATTGCGCGTCAAAGCGGGTTTGTCGTTGAGGAGTTCTCGTCGCCCGCGACCGATTTTGCCGAACGTTTGGGGGTTATCGCACAAGAAGAAAACGATTGGGGCATGTCTGAACTTGCAGCTGCGCCAGGCACCACCAATATCCCAGGTCTCTACGTTGTTGGGGATGCGCGGACGGGTTTTGCGGGCATTGCGGCGGCGGTCTCGGAGGGCGGGTTCTGCGTGGAGATGATGGCCCACGAGGTTGCGATGGAACGTTGGGCGGCCCTGCCGGAGGACTCAAAATGAAGGATAAGACAAAGACGCTGTGGGAAAAGCAGGATCAGCACAAGGGCGACCGTTGGCGGCTGTTTCAGGCGGTGAACGCCGCGCTGCCCGCCCGCCATGTGCTTTATGCGGGCAGCTACGTCGATGTTGCGCCCTCATTCGTTTACGACGACGTCACCTATGCGGACATGGACAAGCGGGCGGCGGCGTTCTTTGCCGATAACGAGGGAGTGCGGCAGATCATCTGCGATCATGGCGGCAACGTCGGTGGGCGGTTCGTGTTCGCGCATGGGGACTATCGGTCCTTGGATTTGGAGCCGGAGAGCTTTGATTTGCTGATCTCGCTCTATGCGGGGTTCATCTCAGAACCCTGCGGCCACTTTCTGCGCATCGGCGGGCATTTGCTGGTGAATTCAAGCCATGGCGACGCAGCGCTTGCAGCGCTCGACCCACGGTTCAAGCTGAAAGCGGTCGTCACGTCTGCAAACGGACGCTACCGGGTCACCGACCAGAACCTCGACGGCTACATGGTGCCGAAGAAAGAGCAAACGATTACACGCGAAAGCTTGATGAAATCAGCGCGAGGCATTGCCTATACCAAATCCCCATTTGCCTACATGTTCGAAAGGGTGCTGTGACGCGCACTCGAAGAGCGCACGGCGAAAGCCGCCGTTGGCCGCGTTGCAGAAAATATGCAAAGAGGGCTCCAAGCCGACTTGCGGCGGTGCGGCTGCAAGGGTGCAGCGGATCCGCACCACATTCAAGCTGCCAGATGACGCCAGCAGCCCAATCACGACATTCGTTCTGCTCTTGCATCCGGTGGCCCTGCCTACTGGCAGGGCGGATTGCGGTCATTCTCTGCACTTGCGAAAGCTTTGGTTCGACAAGGTGGAAGCGGCCATTCAAGCCCAGCGTGAGCGAAACCCAGATGCTGCGCAGCGCATCAAGGTCGGCTGAGCGCAGGAAAGCGACCTTTGCAAAGTCTGGGGGTCTGCCACCAGGGCGGCGGTCCAATGCTGCACGAGCAATGGAAAGAACAGACCTTCGCCGCAGGTGCATCCACCAATCATCATCGAATGGAAGGGCGCGGGACAAAGTTGCCATTGCGTAAAAATCCAATCTGCCGCTTTATGTCCTAATGGAAAATGCAGAAGACATCATAACTACAGTGCTCAGACGCATCCCACTGCCCGAAAACGAGTTCGCGCCAGAATGTAGGTTTTGGCTCACGCTTTATCTTGAAGGCAACCCAATTGCCTACGTGCAGGCAAAGCCTCCACTGCATGCTCTGGGATGGTTAAACCTTTGTGAAAACGACGACTTTGCAGGGTTCGTGTATCCCAAAAAGAAAGTTCTCAATGCTCCAGCTCAAATTGCCGATGCTTTAAGGGACGCCTTGTCAGTCTGCAAAAAAATGGGCATGAAAATTGGCTTGGTTGATGCTGACACAGAATTTGAACCAATTATTTCGAGCTTCCATAATCTCTATAAATCATCGTAGCTGTATATGCTGAAAGATGTAGATTTGGGCTCTGAGCCGCCTTGCGGCGGTGCGGCAGCACTGTTGCAGCAAAACAGCGCTCGGTCCTACCCGCCTGATGACGGCAGCCAGCCCTTTATGGACATTCGTTCTGCACCTGCATCGGATGAGCCCGCCAGCAGGCCGGGCGGGAACCGGAAGTTCGCTGCGCATGCAATCTGCTGAGGCGTCAAGTTAAGAAGGAGACATTCAACCTGACGTGCTCCCCGAGCATGCGAAGGCCGCGTTGCTTGTCCCAATTGTCAAAATTTTTGCTGGCCGCGCATTTGCTATACGTGCATTGAAGAAGCATCTTCAATTTCAAGTTGCCTGTTGCGCGGCGGCTAGCTAGAGGTTTGCAATGATTGGCGTGCAACTGCTCCTTGCGACGGGTGGCCAGATGTACTCCCAGATCTGTTGACCCTTGGGGGCTGAATTGTGAGTCAAGCTAGCTATGATTTTAGTGACAGATTGGCGGCACTGCGAGGCCGCGCACAATCTTTTCGAATTGCTCAGCGCAGCTACATACCCAGTGAATTGAGCTACTTGATCCTCGTGCCAACACTTAGATGCAATTTGGCCTGCTCTTACTGCCAGGTGTCGCGTGTTGCTGAAAGAGCTAGTGGCTTCGATTGGAGTGAAGAAACGCTCAACTCGGTTCTTGAGTTCATTCAAGCCTTAAGAGTGCCAAGGCTTAAGGTGGAGTTCCAGGGGGGCGAGCCGCTTTTGGCACTTTCTCTTCTAAGGCGCGTCAGGGAATTCTGCCGAGCCAACCTCGCTGAGGTCGAATTTGTTATCTGTACGAACCTACAGTCCATTTCTCAGGAAGCTTTCGAGTTTCTGAGCCATGCGGACGTGACCATCAGCACTTCCTTCGATGGCACGCAGGACCTCCACAGAAAGCAGCGCATGAGTTCTGACGAGGAAATGCAAGGTTTCCTTAGCAATGTTCGTCGGTTTTTAGCGAGGTACGGGCCAAATAAGCTTTCTGCATTGCCAACACTTGACCCAGAGTGCCTTCCTAGTGCTGATGAGTTGCTCGACGGCTATTTTGAATGGGGGATGAGCTCCATCTTCCTCCGGCCTGTGGCGAACTATGGATTTGCCAGGAAGGCGCATGATGCCCAAGTAATCTCGGACAACTGGTATCAATTTCACCAGGAAGTTGTGGCTGAGATGATCCAACGCAATTTCCAAAGGGGTACACACTTCGAGGACTATTATCTTTCACTTTGCCTTCGTCGGATGCTTCGTTCTGACGTCAACGGACATGTTGACCTGAGGAACCCGAACCTTCTGGGCAAGGATTACATCGTGATAGACTATGATGGTACGTTTTATCCGACAGATGAGGCCCGGATGCTTACCCGAACAGGGCAAATTGACCTGTCTGTTGGCCATGTAAGCGGGGGTGTTGACCAAAACAAACTGAACACATTGAACGCATACTCCTCGAATTTTGGCGATCCGGATTGCGACAGCTGTAGGCACCAAGCGTATTGCGGCCGTGATGTGATTGATGACTTGAGTAGGTATGGCCGGATTGACCTGCCAAGATCTGAAACTGAGTTCTGTAAACGCCATCTGTACATGTTTGGGCTGGTGGAAGACCTGCTTCAGAGTCCTGATCCTGCTGTCCACCACTCCTTGGCTCTCTGGGCTGGGATCCCAGACTGGGATCCCATTTTGTCTAAGGTCACCCAATGATCGCGCTTCGACTCGCAGCAAAAGGGCACCTGGAGGGTGAAACCCTGGTTGCTCGCCTCGTTACGACGCCTAAAGACGACCGCGCTTCCTTTCTGGGGCGTGACTACCAATTGACATCCCAGGAAGACGCATGGGCGTATTATTCTCGTGACGATCACGCCATTGCTCTAAGGGGAAAGGCCGAGGATCTTGACGGTGACGTGATTATGCTGCCGCCGAACGCGTCGAGCGCACACCGGCTAATCCGAGCCAACTCGCAGCACAATTCTCTTTTGATCACTGAACAGTGCGACCAGCTTTGCGTAATGTGCAGTCAGCCACCTAAGACCAAGCACACAGATATGTTCGCCGCATTTATGCTGGCGTGCGTAATGGCTCCCCAAGATGCCGTCATTGGTATTACGGGCGGTGAGCCGATGCTTTTTAAGGAACAGCTTTTTGCCCTCTTGATGCAAGTCCATGCTGAGCGTCCTGATCTTACTTTCCATGTTCTGACAAACGGTCAGCATTTTGAGCCGGAAGACGTCGAGACACTCAAATCGCCAGCCTTCAACAATGTGCTTTGGGCCATTCCTGTTTTTGCCGATGCACCGGAGGTTCATGACAGGATTGTTGGTAAGGCCGGGGCCTTTGAGCGGCTTCTTAAGACCTTTGAGCTGCTCTCTCACACGTCTGCCCAGATTGAGATTAGAACCGTGGTCATGCAAAGCAATCAGGCGCATCTAGCTGCGTTGGCTGGCTTCTTGACGACCTACATCCCGTTCGCCACGCAATGGTCAATCATGCAGATGGAAAAGATTGGCTATGGGCGGATGAACTGGCGGAAAGAATTCTTCGACACGTCCACTGATTTTGCGATGACGGCCCGGGCTTTGTGTATCGCTCATGGCCGAGGCCTAGATGCACGTCTTTTCAATTTCCCGCTTTGTACGGTGCCCAGTGCCTATCAAAGGTATGCGGTAGCATCGATTTCAGATTGGAAGTGCAAGTTTGAAGATTTTTGCGAGGGTTGCGGCCTTCGTGATCAATGTGGAGGCTTTTTTGAATGGTACGACGTAGGGTCCGGTTTCAAGGCGATAGGCTACTATGAAAAAGCGTAGATACCTGATCCCAACGCTTGCTGCCGCAGGCTTTTTGCCTACGAATTCTGCAGACGCAGCCATCGCGGCCGGTCTGTCATCAAATCCGTTCGGCACCGACAGCGATTTCAATCAGAGGCTTGAGCTGGAGCACAAATACACACTCGCAGGCCATAGAAGCCACAGCAGTCACAGCAGTCACAGAAGCCACCGATCATCTTCCTCCGGCGGTTATACTACCACCCGGCCGGCAGCACCGGTGCAGCCGCGGTCCAACAGCACCAGCCCCAGAACGGTGTTGCCCTCTCTTCCGAACGCTCGGGCGGTAGCCCCTTTGCCCGGAAACTCAGAAAAGTTCAAACAAATAGCGATGCGTGTGCAGCTCGCCCTGATTTCCTATGGGTACTACAATGGCGCAGTAGACGGGGTGATCGGAAAACAATCAAAGGCTGCTCTTTCCAGGTTTCAAAGCGACTATAGTCTGAAAGTCACTGGAACTATCACTCCAGAGGTGTTGAATGCTCTTGGAATTGCTGCTCAATAAGCGTTTCCTATCGGGGATAGTCACGGGTTGCATTCTAGCGATTCCTACGGCATGGCTGGCAGAACCGTTCTATAAAGGCGCTGTAATCTCCATCTATTCAGATGAGTTTGCCAGGCTCACCTTTCAATGCGACCAAGCCATGCGGGAGCATTGGATAGGGAAAATGACCGTGGCGGACGATCCGTCTCCAAGCGCGATTTCCGCACTTAAGGCCGCAGAAATTGCTCTTCTGGATTGCCAGGACTATGACTTGCTCCAAAAGAAGCTCCTTCGCTTGGGACTCAGCGATTCTGAAATTGGCGAACTTGTACTGCAAGCCGCTGAAAAAAAACCGGAAGGCCTGAGAACAGTGATTGGAATTCATGAAATTCGTTATTAGTTCGTTCCTTATCGCTTGTGCGATTAGCACTTCTGTTGCTGCTAGCGACTTGCGTTCAAGTGTCGTTCGGGAAGCTGCAATCGAAGCTGGGCTGGTACCGTCTTCAGCTACACGTCCAAAGACCGATCCTGATCTCGTTTCAGTGGGTAAACTAGCGTTTGAAGCCACGGAGCTTTCGGCAGGCCAAAATATTGCTTGTGCGACATGTCACCGGGACCGTTTTGGATCCGCTGATGGGATTCCAAATGCAGTAGGCATCGGGGGCGATGGAGCTGGTGACATCCGGGTTGCTTCAGGGGGCCGCACTGTCCCCAGAAACACTCTTCCGTTTTGGGGAGTTGGCGGCATCGGCTACGACACCTTCTTTTGGGACGGTAAGGTTTCCGGGCGCGGTGACGACCTCATTAGCCAGTTCGGCGCCCATGCGCTCTCAAGTGATCCGTTGGTGGTTGCCGCAATGATTCCCCCTGTAGAAGTCGATGAAATGGTGGGAGATATTGGTCACCTGACCACTGAGACCGTCGGATCCGCCACTTTCATCTACAACCAGCTTGTTGAGCAGCTAGCTGCTGATCCGGATATCGCAGACGCGGCCCTTAGAGCATTCGGCACTTCTGCCAAGGATCTCAAGTTTGAAAACTATGCTGAAGCCATCGCTGAGTTTATTCGTTTCAACTTTGCAGTCCAGGATACCCGATTTCATGAATTCGTTTTCGGGAAAGGGAAACTCACCGAAGATGAGCTGAATGGCGGGTTGATTTTTTATGGGAAGGGTCGCTGTTCGATGTGCCACAACGGCCCATACTTCAGTGATTTCAACTTCCATTCAATTCCCTCACCCAGCGCGAGTTTTGGAAAAAATGGCTTCGGCATCGACTATGGACGCTTTAACGTAACTAACGATCCAAATGACCGTGGAAAATTTCGGACGCCTCCGCTTTTCAACGTCTTGAGAACAGCTCCATATGGCCACTCTGGAGCATATTCTGAGGTATCCGATATCATCCTGGCTCACAGCGATCCTCTAGCCGTTCTGAACTTCCAGGAACTTTCCAGCCCTCAAAGGCAGGACGTATATCAACAGTTGCGTCATTGGCTTGAAGAGCCCGTCAGCCAAAGCGCGTTGACATTAAAAGAACTGGATCAGTTGATATCGTTTTTGGCAACACTGGAGTTCGATTCCAAACGGGAAGTTAGAAGCCCTTGATCAGCACCTTAACGGACGATCGTGCCTGCCGCTGAATGAAAGAAGGACCCAGACGGCTTTTCAAGTGTTTCGGTTGCGTAGCTTGCGATACACCATGCCCCCGCGCTGTCGCAGCCACCTGGCGATGCCCCACGAAGCTCTCCTCCACGATCCGGATTTTGTCGGCATCGCTCCAGTGCCGCCGACGCGGTGTATCTGCGGAAGAAAGGACTTCGACCTCGGGTCTGTACTTTTGGTCGGCCAAAAGTTCGGACTTATCATCAGCGCTGAAATCTCGTCAGGCGGCCTCCGCCGGAGGCATACCTGCGAGTTCGACCTGATCTTGATTTGCGCTTGCAGCGAATGTCATCTCTGACGGACCGCACCGCAACAAAGGTGATCAAGGCCGGACGACAGCTCTGGGCCGCTAGTGGCAGCACCCTAGATAGTTTTCTCCAAAGCGGCTGAATGCGGCTTCCGCTAGCTGGTCATCTACTTGTTCGTCAATATACAGTCCCCAAGGAAATACATCCACCAGGGCAGGATCGTAATTCGCGTCCTGCTCCGGTTTATTCATCGATAGAAATGAATAGCGTATGTATGCCCACATCTCAAATTCGAGTGGAACTTCCAGCCCGTGGTATGTCGTGTCTGAAGGGTCATCCCAAACGATTGTCTTTGGCTGAGGAAGCAAGGACTCGCGTAGCATAGTAGCGCAGGTATGTGCGACCAGATCAGCCAACTGAACTCCCACCAGTAGCCTAGAGTCCTGCTCAAAAGCGAAGTTGCATCTTTTTAGAGCTGGTATTTTAGATGCCTGCTTCTGCCCTGCACCAGCCGAGGAAAACAAACCTTCATCGAACGCAACTTCGTGATCTTGGTCGTTAAGTGTGGGATGATCAAGAGCGGCGCTCAAGAGCTTCAGGGCTGCTGGGCCAAGCCGCTTATCATCTTCAACAACACAGATAGCGATTTTGCAGTTCCATTGGATAAACTGTTTGAGCTCTGCGCGGAGATCTTGGAGCGCTTGGTTACCGTGCATCTTCATCGACGCTTTGAATTCGAAAGCAACTGGGTCGTATCCATGTCTCAGGTAAATCTGAGACACTTCTTTGGTCGGATCGTTCGGACAAATCACAAAGGTTGCGAGTGAGAAACCGTGTTTATGATGCTTGCTGTCGTCGAGGTAGAAGTATGCCATTTCACATAGATAGGAACATGATGCCTATTGCGAAAGTGGACACACAACATGTTTTTGAAAAGGAGCTTCTTACCTGTAGTGAACGTCGGCTATGCGTGGTGCGATTGCAGCAATCCGAAGGTTAGGCCAACGTCCGGAAAGGGCCGTCCTTGATCATAGTGCAGGCGACGCGCCGCGACTTTGCAAAGGTCGCTATCTGCGCTTTGCTGACATCTGAGCTGAGCGCGGCATCGCCCTGGTTATCGGAGCCGTTCGAAGGTCCGCTCTCAGGAGATCGTTCGCGCTTGCAGCAAAGGTATCGCTGCACCTTGCATGAGTGTCGTATTCGGGCTGGCTACGGTCATCGATGCGGGTATCAGCACTAGCGGTTCCGTCCGAAACCTGTGAACTCAGTTTTCAATATTGAATGACCGCAACAAGGAGGCGGGGCTGATGGCCCCGCCGCTTTTATTTTGCGGGCCAGCGGGATTTGGACAAGCCAAACGCCCCTGGCCGTCAGGGAGAGGGCGCTGCCCTCCCCCTCGGGCAATCCGATTAGACCGGGCCGTGTCCTCGGCTACGCCTGCGGGCCGCACCAACCCGGTCGAATAGCATTGCCTCGCCCCCTCCCGCGTTCGCCACGTGGCAGATCAGCAGGAACAGGCGGCTTCGCCGACTGAACCTGCAAATCAGCCCTGATTTTCCGAATGGAAGGTCAGATCAACGCAACAAGCCACACGGCAAAAACAGCGGATTGGGTCAGTTTATGACGCCGAGGTCAATTTCGTCCGACGTTCAACATCCGCTGCAGGGCCGTGGGTCGGGCTTCGCCCTCTCCACTCTGTTCCGCCGAAAACATGGTTTTCGTCAAATCAGATTGGCGAGGCCAAGCCCAACTGCGGAAGGAAGGCACCAAGCCCCACCGCGTCACCACAAAGGATTTGGATATGAACATGCAGAACACCGAAGCTAAAATGTACATCGGTCAGCCTCTTGTCTTCGGGGACATGGCAAACCCGCAAAAAGCAGGATGGATCGTAGAAATTTCGCCTGAAACTGGCCGGGTCTTCACCATTGGCGCGGGCGGCATGACAAAGCAAGTTTGGCGCGTCAGCATTGTTTGGGAGGACTCTACACTTTCAAAAGTGGGTGACGAGATCGCGAGCCCATGGATTGAGAAGGCCGCAATTCTTGGGGTTGAAGCGAAAGGCGCGGATGAGGTCGCCGAACTTCAGGCGATTGCACTGGAAGCGCAGGAACGCCAACGCCAGCAAGTGGCAAAGGAGCGAGAAGATCGCGAGCAAGAAATCTCGGATTGGCGCGACAGCATCCGTGCCAAGGTTCCAGCAGACGCGAAAGCCGTGATCGTCGCTGAATTTGAGAAAAACGAGTCCGACAGCATGACGGATTATTTCGCGACCAGCACCAGCAAAACTGTGATTTTGGCCTTTTCTCGAAACACCCGCGACATGTTCCCAGAAATGCGGAAGGCAGCGCGCAACTATGAGCAGACCGCATATCTTGCTGATGCCGAGTCCGACGCAGAGCACCGCGAAAAGTACAGCATGGGGGCGGGATACTATCTCAAGGCCTCGCATCACTACTCCGACGGTTGGAAGATCAGCAAACGCCGGATCACAGGGCCGAGCGATGACCCAGCGGCGTATATCCCGTTTGGCGAGTGGTCTGTGCCGGATGGCGCCCCCTTTGTTTCGGGACCTAGCAACAAAGCAACGCCAAAGACCGATGGCGACAGCCATGCGAAGGATGCGGGCGGTTTCACTATCGAAGAACACATGCACACGAAACGCCACTTTCAAATGTGGGTCGTAAGTCCAAAGGAACGCGCGAGCCGGGAGGTTTTCTCAATGTGGCTTGAAAAGGCCAAAGAGCGGAAGGGCTGGTATTCTCGCAAGTGGGGAAACACTCCTGCCGGTTTCGCGTTCAAGTGCCCGGAAGAGGCCCAGACCTTTGCGGACGAGCTGACGAAGTGAGAATCGGCCGAAAGTGGTGGTGCTCAGGCTGCAAGGCCTGGCACCCGATTAGCCGCGACATCGAAGGGCAGACGCAGACCGGGCACTGGTGCGCGGCGTCTATCAAAAAAGCCCTCAAAGAACGTCGCAACGACATTCCATATACACATGAGGCCGAGCATGAACGCCCATAACTCCCCAGTAAGTGACTTTGATGTGCCTGCAATGCAGCGCAGCTTGCGTGAGGTTGTCGAAGAGTATGACCAGAAAGCAAAGCGCATTCCTGAAGAATTACAGTGTTTCAAAGATGCGATCACTGCACTTGAACTGTCCTCATGCATTGAGGGCGTGTTTGGTGGTAGCATTTGGTCTAATGGTCGCTATGGGTCTGCACCTTCTGTGCGTGAAGCGATCATTCAAGATGCTCTCCTAAAATCTGCATGGCAACATGTCTATCGTGGCTTGAACGTCAACCGCATTGCGAGTGCAAAGGACCGGAAGCGCTTCGAGATGTCTATGGAGAACCCGCCAGAGTTCACCATGGAGAACATTGGCGCGACATTTGAGGACTACTGGATAAACCAGCGGCATCACATCCTTAAAGGGCTGGCTGAGTGCTTCTGCGATCTCGATCCGGCCTATCGCAGCCATACTAAGGTTAAAATCGGCGTCGAAGGACTACCGAAACGCATCATAATCCAATCAACAACAAGCTATGGCTCCTGGGGGTGGGAGCGTACGCGAGACACGTTGAACGCTCTCAATGTGTTTCGGGATAAACCTCACATCGAACAGCAAGAATATTACGAGCTTCTGGATGCGGCAGAGGAGCATGGCGCCAGCTATCACGACGGAATCGAGATCCGCCGCTTTCAGAATGGGAACGCTCATCTTCACTTTGATCCGGAGACGCTGAGAGAAATCAATCTCGCACTGGCCGAATTCTACGGTGACACGCTTCCAGACAGTCCGGAGGCGGCACAAAAACCGAGACCTGGAACGGCAGTTTCAAAGGATCTTGCATATTACCCGACACCGAGACCGGTTATCGAAGAGGTTATGCGCCGGCTGTATTTAGACGGAGATCTGACAATTCTGGAGCCCTCCTGCGGTTGCGGTCGCATCATGCATGCGATCAGAGAAAAAAATCCCTGCGCGCGTGTCACTGGTGTTGAGTATCATGGCGGCCGAGCCATGGAGTGCAGAGCAAAGGGCCATCATGTCCATAAGGCAAACTTTCTGGAAACAGCAGCAAACCCGATTTTTGATGTGGTGTTTATGAACCCGCCGTTTAACGGACAGCATTGGCGCAAGCATCTCGATCATGCTCGGAAGTTCCTGAAAGCGCGCCGCAACGGTGATGAAACTGACGGGGTTTTGGCCTGCATCCTGCCTGCAAGTGCGCTCTATGACGGCCACCTAAAGGATCTAGGTTTGACATCGCCCCGCGATCACGGATGGTACGATTTGCCGGTGGCCAGCTTCGCAGAAAGCGGAACCAACATTCCAACCGGGTTTCTTATTATCGGCCCCGATTGATTGAGGATCTGAATTTTCCTTTGTGGTGAAGGAACCAACTGGCCCCGCTTCGGTGGGGCCGTTTTTTTGCCTTCTAGAGAGGGCTGCGCGACAGATGGTGACCGGTGTTCCCGTGAAACGCCAGGGCGCTCCACGAGATCACCGGCCCTGCGCTGCCGCGCAGCCTTACGCTTCGCGTAACTGTCCTATTGCGACTTCAGCTGAACTAACAAGGACGAGCTTCAGTATCCAAAATGCTTGTGTCCCTTTATTAGAGAAAACCGCTGACAAAACAGGTCGCGGCCTTCTGGTCAGCCAAGATCTCTGCAACATCAATACCTCGGCTTCATCGGTGCCACCTTGCGTTTCAAACAGTGAGGATCGAAAGAGTTGAACTGTGTACACGTCTAGTGTACACTTCAAGTGTCCATCATGGCTTAATGTCATGGGACGGAGTGAGAACTAGCCAAACAACGTGAAGGACCGAAGCAATGGATACAACACTCAAAATAACCGCAAGGATCGAACATGCAGATCGACTACGACCCCAAAAAACGGGACAGCAACCTTGAAAAACACGGCGTAGACTTCCTCGTTGCTGCTCTCATCTTTGAGAACAAAACACTCACCAAGGAAGACACACGCAAAGACTATGGAGAACAGCGGTTCATATCGCTTGGGAGCGTAGACGGCGACGTCTACTCCGTAACTCATACCGAAAGAGACGGTCGGATACGCTTAATCTCAGCGTGGAAAGGCGGTCGAAAGGAACATGACGAATATCAAAAACATATCGCTCGATGATATCAGAGCAATGAAAGACAGTGGGCAGCTCAAGGATACTCCTGAAGATGCACCCACTAAAGACATGCCAGATGGATTCTGGGATGACGCTAAAGTCGTAAAGCGTACAAAAAAGAAATCTGTTCACCTGCGCATCGATCCTGATGTGCTGGAGTTCTTTCAGGCTGATGGACCAGGACACCTCACACGCATGAACGATGTCTTGAGATCCTACATGATCGCAAAAAAAGAGAAGAGCCACCACCAACATAGTGGTGATTAAATTCCGCAAACGTCAGTCGTCGTGTCGAATAGATACGGCAAATCCTCATCATGGATGAGGACCGGGCCCTAGTCTGACACCGGCAGAGCCGGCGCCAGACCTGAGCCGATATTTCCTGAACTCCTGAGGCCCAGGTGCGACGCAGACTGTCTCAAAGAGCCAGCCCGCGCCGCGGCCTCATCTCGCTCAGAAAACATAGTCTCAGCCCTGCGGGACGGTCTTCCCTCGCCTTCAGCTCGGCCTTTTGCGGCGCCACGTCTGCAAATGCTGTGCTTGGGGCCGTCCGTATGCGGTTGATGAGTCCCCTGCCCTTCTAAAGTCCTATGAAAGCGGTATATCGGCCTCCAGAAGCTCTCGTTCAGCTCTGAGGATAAATCTTCCCACAGGCTGCTCACATCCCTTCGCTCTATGATGGGCGCGGGCAGCTCGCAGCATGCAAGGTCCACATCGGCTCCTGAGCCTCATGCGGACTGGAAAGTTTTAACCTTAGAGTCAGTTGAGAGCCGCGCTTAACGCGCGGCTCGCTTTGTTTCAGGTGACAGAGCAGGGGATCGACGGGCTGCGCCCGCTCACCCCAGCCCTGACATCTTTCATTTGTTTATCCGCCCAACATCCCTGCATCGGAAAGTCAAAAGACAAGCGCCGCCTGCGGCGTCGTCTCCACCGAGGGCCGTGTCCTCGCGCTGCGCGCTGCGGGCCGCACCACCCCTCGGTTCCGATCCTTTGACTGTCCGCTGCAGGGCCGTGGGTCGGGCTTCGCCCTCTCCACTCTGTTCCGCCGAAAACATGGTTTTCGTCAAATCAGATTGGCGAGGCCAAGCCCAACTGCGGAAGGAAGGCACCAAGCCCCCACCGCGTCACCACAAAGGAGGCCAAAAATGGCTGAAATTCAAAATATCGAAAACACAGAGGCGGCAATCGAAGCAGCACGCACCGCACTGATCGCAGAGCAAAACGACCTGTTCCGCACCAGCTGGGCGATGGACCCATCAGTTCCGGGGCAGATCGTCATGACGCAGGGTGTCGCGGCGCTGTCTCCCGAAGCCCTGAACGCTATCGGTGTTTCAGTGATCGCATTCGACGAGTTCACCGAAGAAAACGACCCATACGGCACCCGAGATTTTGGGGTCATCAAGGTCTTGAACGATGGTGAAGAGGTGCCCCTGTACTGGAAAATCGACCTCTACGATACGAGCTACGGCTACGGGTCCGATGACTGCGCTGACCCCACCAAGACGCGCCGCGTTATGACCCTCCTTCTCCCCTCAGAATACTGAGTTCGGTTGCGGGGTATCCTCCCTGGCCCGCGCCGAGGCTGGCCTGTCGAGCAGGCCCACAGGGAGGGGCGGTCAACGCCTCTCCCGACAACACCAGTACACCGAAAGGGGGTGAGACAGATGGACAATGAAACGATGAAGCGCCGAATTGCCGAGGCTTGGGCGCTAGTCAGGAAGGGCGATCAATTTGGGATAGGCCGCCGCTTCCTGATGCAAAACGGGGCCAGATAAGGCCACACGCCTCAGCCCAAAAGGGCTGGGGCACCAATAACACGATACTTCACCACGTTACAAGGATAAGACCCATGACCAAACAGACCGAAATCATCGCAGCAGAGGCTCGTTTCCCGCTCACATCCCTGATCCTGTCGCCAATGAATCCGCGTCAGAACGTACCAGAGGCCGACATTATCGAACTGGCGGAAAGCATCTGGACCGCTGGCTTGATCCAGAACCTTTCTGGCCTGTCTGATGGGAACGGCGGTGCTGAAATTGTTGCAGGTGGTCGTCGCCTTCGCGCCCTGCAGTATCTTTCCGAGCAGCATCCCGACATGTCGGCAACCAAGCCCGAGCTGGCGAACCCGCTTGTGAATATCGCTCCTGATCGCGCCACCGCCGAGATTTGGGCACACACAGAAAACATCGCCCGCAAGGATCTGGAAGCCGTCGATGAGATCCGCGCCTATGGCAAAATGGAGACCGGAGGGGCATCGGTTTCCACCATCGCCCGCGCCTTTGCCGTGACTGAGAAACATGTTTATCGCCGCCTTGCCCTGTCTGGACTGCCCGAGGCGGTACTGGATGCCCTCGGTGCTGGTGAAATCAGCCTCAGCTCCGCTGCATGTTTCACCATCAGCGATGACGAGGACCGAAGCCTTGAAGTGCTGGAACAGGTTCGCGGGCGTAGTCACTATTCCGACCACCAAATCAAAAACCTGCTGAAACCCGATAGCGTCAAAGGCACCGACCGCCGTATTAAGTTCGTCGGAGTGGACGCTTACAAAGAAGCCGGTGGGCGTTTGAGCGGCGATCTATTCAGCGAGGTGACGCTGTTTGATGATCCTGCGCTTTTGGAAACGCTGTTTATCGCAAATCTGGAAGAGACCGCAGAGGAACTGCGCGCAACGGAGGGATGGAAGTGGGTCGAAATCTCAACCGACAACTACATCGGGTATTGGGATATGGATCAGCGTAAGATTTCCAATTTGCGCCCGGTGGCCGGTGAGCTGACGGACGAGCAGGCAGAGCGGTGCGAAGAACTTGAGTACAAGCTGGAATTCAACGCCGATGAAATCACTGATGAGGAACAATCCGAACTGGATGGATTTGAAGCTATCCTGAAAACTGATTTCACTGCCGACCAGAAAGAGCATGCTGGTTTGATCGTGTTTCTGAACCATGACGGGGAAGTCGATAGCTTCAAGGGACTGGTATTGCCCGAAGACAAGGCGGCAGCGGTGGAAGCAGGCGTGTTGAGCAAAGATGCTGTTGGCAAAGCAGATGCGCCCAAATCGCCCATATCTCAGAAACTCGCGGATGATCTGTCTCGTGTCGTCACCGGAGCGCGGCAGCACGCAGCATTGCGCGATCCTGATCTGATCCTTGCGCTGCTGGCATTCCAACTGTCATGTGGGTCATATTTCGCTGATCCGATCGGGCTGTCGAAGCAGGACGTGCCGAATTTCCCGTCAACCGAAGGTGCTGGCTACGTTCTGGATGAGCGACTGACAACGGCCTCTTACCTGTCGGAGGATCGGGTCACGAACCGCGATGATGAAGTGAAGAAATTCCAGACTTTCCGCAAGAAGGGAAAGGAGTTCATCGAGGCTGAGTTGGTTCGTCATTTGGCGGCGCTCATGAAGGGCGGAAACATGGAAATGCGGGCGCTGGTTGACCGGGAGGTGAAAACCGACATCCGCGAAAACTGGACACCGAACGCGGAAAACTTCTTCAAGCGCGTTTGTTGGTCCCTACCTCAATGCCCTCTGGTGCGATCTGCTTGACCTGAAACAGGACGACGAAAAGGCCAAGGCCTTCGCCAAATTGACCAAAGGTAAAAAGGTCGAGGCACTGGAAAAGTTGTTCGCGGACCCAGAAGCGCGAAAGGCGCAGGGTGTGACCAAGAAGCAAGCGGCGAAAATCGCCAAATGGCTCCCCGAAGGCATGAAGTGATCCAGAGGCGGGGCGCACAAGCGCCCTGCCCTACCGATGAGACTAGCGAAAACCCTCGCGCCATGATTGAATCGAAACATGAACCGGAGGCCATGCCATGACGAAAAAGAGCGAAAACATTGCCCGCGTATGGCGTTCGGCACAGCTGTTCATCGGGTTCCACCGTGATCAAAATGGGCGAAAGCGTGAGGTCGCAAAAGTCTGGTCCCCAAAGAACGCTAACGCCAGCATCCATGCAGATCCGTCAGAGCAGGAGGCGTTCTTGGTTGTCAAAGCAGCTGATGAGAGCGCACCGCGTGACGTTCAGATCAAACTACGACAGGAGCAAATTGTATTGCGCCGAGATCCTGGCATCGGCTGGGATGGCATCATCGCCGAAGAAGACGGCTTAACGGTATCCGTCAACGGTATGAGAATTCAGATCAAGGCAGACGGGTCAGTTACCCATGCCACCGATCACGGCATAACCTATCTGGAGGCAGATGGCAGCGTGCTGAAGAAGACAAGCAGTGTTGAAGCGATGATGTCCGGTGATGGCGTCGAAATGAGCCGACGCACAGAAACGACGATTGCTGCAATCCGACATGATGGTGTAATTGCCAAGGCGAGAGATCCAGAGCGGATCCCACCTGAGTAGAGTTTTCCTTTGTGGTGAAGGAATTAACTGGCCCCGCTTCGGTGGGGCCTTTCTTATGTGGACAACTGTCAAGTGCAGCTGGCAATGCTGCGAGTGCTCAACCCAGCTCCCAATGGCGGCTTGGAGCCCGAAGTGACCGATGCTGCGCAATGCACGGATGACCGCTATGCTGGACTTTGGCGAAGCTGAACTCTCGTCTGGGTCTTGAGCCACTTGCGGATACGGCTACGCGCGTTTGCATAAGGCGATGACGTGTTGAACTGGATCATCCGACCCTTCGGCCATTTGCCATGCCACGGCCCGCCATAGAGTTCATTATCCGAACGTGCCGAGATTGTTTCGACGAGGTTTTCCTTGGCTTTTTTCAAGCGGTCCAAAAGGTCGTGGTAGTCGACGCCATCGCAGTCTTTGTAAAATTTCTGCGCGAGCTGTCCCAGCTCATTCCACTTAAAACCCGTTGCGGGAAAATCGACATCCTGTCCTTTGTCATCCTGATCCAGCCAACTCAAAACAAGCTCGTTCCAGCCAATGAGATAAGACACAAGATCGGCGGCACTCATGGTTGTTCCTTTTACGTGACCTTCGAGTGAGCATTCTCGCGCACGATCCTTCGGCACCTTCAACAAGTCGACTATCAACTTGTCAAACGTCTCAGAAATTGCATCTAGCAACTCTGACTTTGAGGCTGGAATTGCCATAATATTCTCCTTCATCGCAAAGAGAATATAAGCTTTCTCAATTGGTCAAGAGGGGACGTCTAGCGGCAAGTTGGGTTGTATCAGCCGATGACCTCGTAACGAGTACCCAGTCTCGAACTGGCACACTATACAATCACGCCGTCCCCGCCAAAAGGATCGTTTGACGAACGATTCTTGCTAGAGCAGACATTGGCGCACGTTCAGGCAAAGTCCGAAAAGTCCGCACTGCCGACCTTGCCTATAGCCACAAAAACCCATCCTGCGTGCGTGTCACGCCACAGAATTGAGGCCATGCCAGAGCTATTACCGGCTTGCGTAAGCCTTTTCTTATTCGTGCCTGTCAAGATGCAGGATCACCAAGTACCGCTTTCGGTACGCGCCGGTAGATGAGGGTGCCGCCCTTTTCTACTGTCGGTTATCCCGACCAGGCCCCGCGCGCGGCACCCTCCATTGACACGGGCGGTATCTCTACCGCCATGCGCCAAAGCTTGATCGCGAGCTTGCGGGCGACGGCCACGATGGCCTTCTGCCCGATCCCATGCTTCGCAAAATGTCGATTGTAGAGTTCCTTCGCTTCGGGGTCTCGCCACGTCCATTGCCATGCGGCTTCGATGAGGATGCCGCGTAAGCGTTTCTGACCCACGGGTCTGATCCTGGCCCGGGCTTGACTGCCACCACTCTGGCTGACCACAGGTGCGAGACCGAGATAGGAGGTCACTTCCTCGGGGCGGTTGAACCGTTCGGGAGAGAACAGCTCGGCCAAGAAGTTCGATGCGGCGGTCTCGCCGACCCCGACGACAGATGTCAGGTGCGCGAACCGCTCTGCGTGCATCCGTTTCGTTGCCGTCCTGATCTCGGCGCGCAGCATCTTGTCTTCGGAAAGCAAGAAAAGGTACTCACGCACCATCGAGGCCAGCGACATGCGATGTTCCGGCGGCATATCCAATGCCGACAGGTCTGCCGAAGCGGCCAGAGACCACTTCTGGATACTCTGCGGTTCGCCGATGCCGGACGCGAGCAGGAAGCCCTTGATCTTCTGCTTGATCTTGCCCCGGCTCTCCGCGACACGCTTCCGCCGCCGCACGAGCGCCCGGTAGCCTTCCTGTTCGACGGTTGGAATGGCGACGGAATGCAGCAATCCCCGCGCGAAGTAGGTCGCCAGCTTCACCGCATCCAGCCGATCGTTCTTCGCCGCCGCTGCGTAGCCGCGCGGGATGCGCGAGGCGGCGATCACCGATACCTTAAATCCTGCGGCCATCAATGTGCGGGCCAAGGCGAAGCCGGTTGGCCCGGTCTCATAGACGATATGCTCGATGGAGCAGCCCAGGCCCGAAAGCTGCGCGGCGAGCGCCGCCTCTCCGGCTGGACAGGTATAGCTCTCGACCTGACCGTCTTGCGACGAGAACAGGGCGACGGAATAGGTCTTTTTGTGAACGTCGAGACCGACGACGACAGGTTGATCCTCGACGGCTTCCGCGAAGCGGGCGAGGCGCGTTGCTTTCTTGACCATGCTGGAATCTCCTCTGTTCGAAGAACTCCGGCATTGCAGCAGCCACGTGCAACGCCGTCCAGCATGGTATTTTCTTTGCCCCCTGCCCTGCCCTCTGGTGTCACTGGACGACAGGACCTGAAGGCCCTGGCGACCAGGACTGGCGCTATTCGCGCCAAAGCCGCTGCGCGACCCATAACACATAACATTTACGGGTTATGTGTTATTATCTGCGGCGACCGTCAATTTCATCTAACGGAGGGACCTCGATCCCACCAGCTCGTAAGCAATCATATAGAAGCTCTTTTTGCGTTATACCTCTAGAAGCGGCTTCCTTGACGAACGCTTCCTTGATCGGGAGTGGAACGTTCGAGAAAGCAAATTGAACACGTTGAGCGTACTTCAAAGATCCAGACTTAGCTCGATGCGGACTTGGAAGCGAAGACGACAGCTGCCTGAGTTTATGATCCTCTGGCTGAGGTTGCGTTACATCATCAACGTCAAGATTGACTTTAAGCTTTGCCATTATGCCCTCCGTAATAGTCCAACAAACCTTTGATCTGAAGCTCTGCAAGAACGCTCTGTGCTGATCGCTTCGCCGAGCCTTCTGGCCCACGGCCTGTACTCATCATTTCCTTGAACCCGGTGCGATGTGCACACATCGCGTTCAGGCGAGGTACTTCCTGCTCTTCAAGGGATGCCAAAATCGCTTCGGTTATGTTGGTATTGGGATCAACATCCATCATCACAACATACGCGCCAATGTCTTTGTCCATCGAATCTGCGACACCGTGAACATGGCGATATGTTTTGATCGCGCCTTTCGCATCAGATTCATTCGCCTTTGATGGAATGAGCACGAGACCAGCCGCGTTGATCGCATAGACAGCCATAGCCGACTTAAAACCAGCCGTGTCAACTAGGATGACATCGTATGCTGGAGAGGCCTTCTTTAGAGCTCTGATCGTAGGGATGAGTTTCTCGTCGTTGTCCTCAAAAATCCAATCAAGGTCTATTTCTTCCTTCTTGGCCCAGTCTTCGAGGTTGTGCTGAGGATCAGTATCAATAACCGCCACCCTGGCACCATCAGCTACCATCAACGATGCAAGGGTGATTAATAGGGTGGTTTTGCCTGCTCCACCTTTTTCTTGAACTACGCTTATCACTTGGGTCACTGCTCTCTCCCGTATCAATCTTACTTCAACTAACCTGTTATAGGTTATGGGTAAAGCGTTATGTGTTATGGGGGTTGCTAGGTGCTGGGATGTGCTAGGTAGTGGCGCTAACTATTTGATATATCAGTAGTCGTTTATCTACGGCTCAACAGTTAACAGTGAACAGTTAACAGTGAACAGTTATGTGGTATCCGAATAAGGTCGGGTATTTGTGTGTTGTAGATCATAGTTACGGGTTATGGGTTATGAGTTACAGGTTAAGAGTTAAGGGTTATGTGGTGGTGGAGTGCCCCCACTGAAGTGGTCCATCTTTTGGGATAGGAATATCCCGTTTTCAGGAGGACGACGAGATGGCAGGCAAACGAGAGAAGCCCGAGGACATCGTGTTGAAGCTGCGACAGGTTGAGGTGCTGCAAGGGCAAGGGAGCTCGGTTCAGGAAGCCGTTCGGCAAATCGGTGTGACGGTTCAGACTTACTACCGGTGGCGCAAGCAATATGGCGGGATGAGCCGCGATCAGCTCAAGCGGCTGAAGGAGTTGGAGACCGAGAATAGCCGGCTCCGTCGCGCCGTGTCTGATCTTACCTTGGACAAGATGATCCTTGCCGAGGCCGCACGGGGAAACTTCTAAGCCCTTCCCGCCGCAGGCAATGCATTGACCATGTGCGGCAAACCCTCAGCGTATCGGAGCGCAGGGTCTGCCGCACATTGGGTCAGCATCGCTCGACGCAGCGCAAAGTGCCTTGTGGCCGACCGGATGAAGCCCGGCTGACCGAGGATATCATTGCGCTGGCCGAAGAGTATGGGCGCTATGGATACCGCACGATCACAGGAATGCTGAACAACAGCGGCTGGCACGTAAATCACAAGCGTGTCGAACGGATCTGGCGGCAGGAAGGGCTGAAAGTCCCGCAGAAACAGCCCAAGAAGGGCCGGCTCTGGCTGAACGACGGTTCGTGCGTGAGGCTGCGGCCAGAACGCCCGAACCACGTTTGGTCCTATGACTTCGTTCAGGATCGCACGCATGACGGACGGGTCTTCCGCACCCTGAACATCATAGATGAGTTCACGAAGGAGGCGCTGGTGATCAAAGTCAAACGCAAGCTCAACTCAGTTGACGTGGTCGATGCCCTGACCGACCTGTTTATCCTGCGCGGCCCGCCGGAATACATCAGATCGGACAATGGAGCCGAGTTCATTGCCAAGAAGGTGCGCGCCTGGATCGGTGCCGTGGGCGCGAAGACCGCATTCATTGCCCCGGGATCACCTTGGGAGAACGGCTACTGCGAGAGCTTCAACGCCCGCTTCCGGGATGAGTTACTAAACGGCGAGGTCTTCACCACGCTGCGTGAAGCACAGATCCTCATCGAACGCTGGCGTCGCCACTACAAAACGGTTAGGCCCCACAGCGCCTTAGGATACCGGCCCCCAGCGCCCAAAAGCATCGTCCCGATAGACCAAAGACCGACGATGCATTAACATTCAAATTGGACCACTCGATGGGGGCACATCAGTGGAGGTGTGTGGTAGGGGAGGTATGTGTTGCGTGGTAATGGCTATTGAGAGCGCATCCCATGTAAACATGGGACCACTCACTACTCAGCACCGCAAGCGGTGCTTCCCCGAACCGAACATGCGGCACTCCCTGGGCCAATAGCCTAGCATCTGTCCCATCCGGGCCAGCTGATAGGCTTTGGACCATGGTCGTTTCCGAATGTCCGGATCGGCCCTGCGGGTGACGATCACTTGCGCGGCGCTTCAGATCTATTCTTGGCTCTGTCCATGGGCGGGGGAGGGGGAACACAAATGGCGGGGTCGCAGCCGGCAACATCCTTGTTTGGGATAGTGTCCAGATTTCTCCATGAGTATTGGAGCTGGCTAAGATCGGGGTAAGGTTGCCCGTGATCTGTCGGTAGCTTGGAGACTTGGCGGCCGCGGTCCTAGAACGTCTTGCCGGCCCTTCATCACTGCGCACTTTCAGGCTGTAGCCATGTCGATCCTCGCAAGGCCGTGTTTCTCTCTGATGAACATAAGCGGGCAGTCGGGGATGGTCGCTTTACTTCAACTGGAAATTTCCCCTGTGCCTGCGGCCCATTCCTCGCGCACCAAATTTCCAGCTGACATCCCCTTGGAGCCCGCTTCCGCAATGTTCATCGAAACACTCAAGGCGAGGATCAAATCATGGCTACTCAAACTCTGAAACTGAACGTCAAATCCGGCGAAAAAGATGGCAAGACATTCTGGGACCGCTGCGGTGCCCTATTCGTCCGGACCGATGAACAGGGCAACATCACCTCGATCAGCGTCAAGCACAGCATGTTCCCCAACGTTGATATGGTCGCTTTCCCAAACAAGGATGACGTCACCGAATGAGCTACGGCACGGGCGGCTTTGGTCGTCCGTTCGTCTGATCCGGGCCGTTGCGAAGATCTAAGAAGATCCGCGCCTGCGGCGCGGATCACATCATCCAGTAGGGCAGGGGGCATCTTAGTGGGACGCGCCATAGGCACGTCCGTATGAAGGCGGGGTTCCCCGCCTCTTTCCAAGTGGTGGGTCCTCGCCGTGCTCGCTTCCTTCACAGCCCTGAGGGGGCTGTTTCGTGCAGCTGCGCGCGGGTCCGGTCCCGCTTCGCGCACTTGGAAATTCACCACTCCAGTTCGGCACTTGCCAAGGTTTCAGGATCAGGCGCCTGCGGCGCATGACCAGAAACCTGCCGCAATTTTACGGTGCCACACGATAACGGAGAGACAGAATGACAACCTACCGCCTTGGATCGTCTTCGATGGTTCACACACCCGGCATTATTGCTTGGGCCATCAATGGCTACGCATTCGAAGACGACCAACCCCAGCTGCTGAAGACACTCTGCAATACTTGGTCCGGTATTCCAGAAGAGGCATTCAAGCAGCTCTTGGCCAAGGAAGTGCCATACACAATCGAAGATGAGACTGTGGTGTTCAGCGCCGAGGTAGACCAATGACGACGCCACATTGGGAAACACACCTCTATACCTTCGCGGTCGCTCTCACGGCTGGTGATGTGATCAAACCCGAAAATCTGGCAGGGACGCGCAAAAAAGCACTCCACCACGGGCACACCGAGGGGGAATGCCAGATCGTCGAGAAGAATCCAGAGCGATACGTGCGGACCGGGAAGCTAGGGTCAGGACCCATTGATTTTCGGTTGGCTGCGTGATTCACCGCATCAAAAATGGGCGGTGACGATGTCTGATCTTTTCTGGTTGAGCGATGCGCAGATGGCGCGTCTTGAGCGCTTCTTTCCCAAGTCTCACGGCAAGCCGCGAGTTGATGACCGGCGGGTCCTAAGTGGCATTATCTTCATCAATCGCAATGGCTTGCGGTGGCGTGATGCACCGAAGGAATACGGCCCACACAAAACGTTGTACAACCGCTGGAAGCGGTGGAGCGATAAGGGCATTTTCGCACAAATGCTGGTCGGTCTGGCCGCAGATCATCGCGAAGAACAAACTGTCATGATCGATGCGACGTATCTCAAAGCGCACCGTACGGCTTCCAGCCTACGGGCGAAAAAGGGGGCCTGGAGACAAGCGCGGGCGGGTGATCGGTCGCACAAAAGGCGGGATGAACACGAAGCTGCATGCGATCTGCGACAGCCGTGGTCGCCCGCTCAACTTGTTCATCACTGCCGGCCAAGTCAGCGATTACGTCGGAGCACGGGCTCTGTGCAGCAGCCTGCCGACGGTCGGATGGCTGCTGGGCGACCGGGGCTATGACGCTGACTGGTTGCGTTAATGGCGAGCTCGTCATTACAGCAGTTATCACGAGGACCGGATAATGCGAAGTACGTTGGCCCCACCCTTATTTTCCAGGATGTTCATAGCTTTTTTGCTGCACATTATTCGGATAAGATAGTTTGACACTTAGCCAGCGCACTGTCACCAAGATCTCTAGATTGCAGACCTACGCTGCGCTCGGACTGAACCGGAAAATTGCGGACGTACCTGCCATTCGTTTTTCGCCCCTCGCTAACGCAGCATTCGTTCGCAATCGCGGCACGCTCGTCGCTGCGTTGCAACCAAGGTCACCAGAGCGGTCGTTAAAAGCTCTGCTGAGCCACGAAATTCAAGCCATGCTTTCGGCTTAGGTGGTTCTAACGATTCAGTCGCGGACGAAGCCGACCTTGGCAACTTCCCATCCGCCGGCTGCATTTTCTTTTTTGCGGCAACCGCCGAGAAACACATCCTTGGTGAGATGTAGACCTTTGCTGCGGGCGAGGCGCGATATAGAGATGAAGACCGCAGTCGGCATTCGGGATGTGGATGTTGATACCCCTCTCCCAAGTCCCAGTAGATCCGATTCAATTAAGGAAGCAAAGAAATTGCAGGACGCGGATCCCTAAAAACCTAACGGGACACGCGCCCCTAGCGTGTCCACCTGGTTACGCGCTTGGCCGTGCCGCCCATCGACAAGAGGTTGCCTGACATGATCCCGTACATGGTCGCTTGATCGAGTACAAAGAGGTAGACCTCAAAATCGACCTGCCCTTCGGCGTCCTCGAATGTGCCCGAGACCTGAAGTTGAGGCAACATTTGCCCTGTTCCGCAGCCTGCTACGATGGCCAGCTCTTCATCGGTGATAATTTCAGGATGCTCGCCGAACCAAGCTTCGCCCTGGTCCAGAATGGTCTGGCTTGGCGCGTCCAACACAAATCGGGCGTCTTCGATAAAATCCATATCGTAGGTTCCAGGCGCGGCGCCGCCCGTGACCGCAAGGCCGTTTTCTGTCGGAACAATCTTGGCTGACGTGCTGTTTCCAGAGGGAAGCGGCATAGTGCGCCCATTGAAGCTAAGCGTGCCAAATCCGTTAGACACCTGCCAATCGCCAATGAGAGAGATCTTGAGTTCTTCACTGCTGATGCCACAGGCTGCAGCAGGTGTTGAGAGGTGAACAATCAGGCCGATGGCGGCCAAGACATTTCGGATCATAAAAGGTCCTTTCAGTTTTTAGTGTAGCTGCCTTCAATGGTCGCAAGGCAAGTCGTCGTGGCGCCCGCAACTGCGGCAAGGGCCGGAGCAAGGTCCATTTGAATTTGCGCCCAAACGTCTATTTGCCGGTCTGACTTTGCGTTGAGCGCTATGGTGACCACCAAAGAGACACCTGACCCAGCAGCCTGCACGCCCGTCGTATAAGGCTCTGATTGAAATCCATTGGTGCCAACGGGCGTCCAAGAATAAAGCCCGTAATCGGGATTAAGATCGGCAGGCACCCAGCCGGGTTCGCTGAAAACGATGTCTCTGGCCCCTGACTTACCAAGCTGCGCTGACGCCAGTTCTGCAATGCCAGGTGGGCAGCCGACGGCATCGGACCGTGACAGTGCGATGCTCCAAATCCCATGGGCTGGCTGTAAGAAATCTGGTTGTGTGCCAGAGAAAATATTCGGAACGGATAGACCTTCATTTTCCGCGAAGGTCATATCATTCCCGGTCTCCGCCACGTCGCTTTCACTAAAGTCAATATCTTCGCGCAGGTCTTCAGTCTCGGCTTCGTCAAACACCAAGTCCTCTTGGTTGTCCTCGGCGTCGCTCTCGTCAAAGACCAGATCATCGTGACGGTTTTCGATCATGCCATCACCATCGTGAATAATCTCGTAGTCCGCGAGATCGGCCCAGACCGGCTTGACGGTTCCAGTACGTTCATTGCGGGCGACAAATTTAGGTGGGCCAAATGTATCAAAAGCATCGGCCCCGCCGAGCAACTCTGTCAGCTGAGCGTCGCCAAGATAGTCACCCGTGAACGCCAGCTGCCCATCAGTTTCAGTGTAGAGCGGCACATTTTGTGCAATCACGGCTATCGGGGAACAGACCACCAAGCTTGCGATAATCCAAGCGCTTTTCATATCTCTCGTCCTCAATAGAGGTTCACAAGAACGGCACGGCCGTTGGCAGGGTTTGCGATATTGCCGACCCAAACGTCGCTGGTGCCATCCCAACCACCGGGACGAGCCAGCAGCAAGAATAGGGTACCGTCACCCACGGGAATTTCGCCGTCAATCGCATTTACAATCAGATTTTGATCCCAGATGAGCCCCAGTTGAGTTTGCACAATACCGCTTTCATCCAAACCAAATTGGTCGGGGTTGTCCAAGTGGATCGATGCAGAGACGGTCTCGGCACGCTCAATAGGCTCGTCGAATTTAATGAGCCCAACGCGGACACCCAAATTCCGGTCTTCGACTGTCCAGCTGCGCCCGATGGGCAACCAACCCTCGGGTTTGGGAAAATCCCCATTCAGGCTGTTACGTATCAGTTCATAGTCTGTCTGATCTTTCAGAACGTCCGATGTCTCGCGGCACAACAGACCCTGTTGGATCTCTTCGCAGGGGCCAAGCTGTGCATCCCATTGCCGTGGGTTCAGCACGATGCTAAACGCACCGCCTGTTGCGCGCGCCATTTGCATCGTGGGGTGATCAGCCTGTGCACCAGAGGCGGTCGTATAGTAAAATGGTTCTTCGCTGGCCCAGCCGGATGGCATCATCCATTCGAGGCCAACGCGCCGATCAGCGACGCGGCAAGCTGCGTCTTCCTCGCAGGTTTTCCACGCCACAAAGCTCAGCGATTGTGGCCCTGTTTCGGCAGCGTGCTCCTGGGCACTGAGCATCGTTTCGCTGGGTTCTCCGCCCGTTGAGTGATTGCCCATGTCTTGCGCGGAGGCGGGCAGAATATCGACCAATCCAAGGTGAATATCGGATCCATCTTGCCGCACCAATTGGACCCTGAAGGCGCCTTCGGAAATCTGGGACGGCACGGCGACAAGGCCGCTTTGTGGCACTGCAAGCAATTGTGTGTCTTGCCCATCCAGACCAATGAACATCACCTGATCTCCCGATTCCGCGGGGCCTTCGAGCAAAAACGCCCCTGATACCCCAGGGCTCAGTGGCTCTACGATCTGTGAGAGTGCAAAGCTCGGTGGGGCAGTCAGCTCTTCAGTTTGGGCCGCGTTTGCCTGTGGCGCGCTGTCTTCAATTGTTGCGACAAGCTGCACAGGGAACCGGCCAAGATTTTCTCCAAGGTCATAGCTGTCGCCCATGATCACGACCTCATAGGCTCCAACGGGCAAATCGAATTCCCAAGGATAGAAGGCATGTTCCGTGGTCTCGGGGTCGCTACCAAAGCGGTAGGTGAAAGTAATGTTCTCGTCAAAGGTGGTGGCACCGTCTGGGAACAACATGACGCTGTAGGTCGCGTTTTGTTGCAAGGGTTCGCGACTGCGCAGTTGGAAGGCAATAGTACCGTCCGTCGTGAAGGCATCCGCGCCTATGAACTCAAAGGTGGCATTACTGGCCGCAAAAGGTATGGAAATTTCTTGCTGGATCTCCGTGAGGTTCACAGCGATTTCGCCAGCGCCGCCGTCTCCTGCTGCAGTAAATGTCCAGTCGCCTCGGGGAAGATCAAGGGTCACGCCTGAAATGATCTGATCCGCACCTTCCAAAACGCCCAGATCCCACGTCTCTCCGGTTCCTGCGCCCGCTGCCGACAAGCGGACAGTTGCCGGACGTGCACTTCCATCTGCAACTGCAATGTTGAGGTTAACTTCGGTCGTTCCTGTCTCTGTATCGGCCGGAGCTGTGGTCACATCCCGGCCCGTCACCTCAGTCAGCGCCGTGGTGAGAGTAGCCGCATCACGCGCATCCACGTAGGTGCCGCCTGTGTTTTGCGCGAGGCATTGCAATTGCGCCCTATCGGCCTCTTCCTGAATGTCAAAGCCGATCACATGGGCCGTGAAATCGACGCCAAGTTGTTCAAGCTCTGCACCAACCGCACAGGGATCCAGATCGCAGGTTTCTTTGCCATCTGACAAAAGAACGACGGTGGCCGCGTTTTCGGTAAAGCGCAGCGTCTCGGCGGCCAAGCGCACTGCCTGACTCAATGGGGTTTTGCCCCGCGGGGAAAGGTCCGTAACAACATCTGCCAAGGATGCGGCTCCCTCGATCGAAGGCTCTGCCAGCAGCTCAATATCGCCGCAATCACCCTTGCGGCGATGGCCATAGGCAATCAGCCCGACCGCCCGATCACCTGAAGTCCAGTCTTGGGACATGTCCGCAAAGACGGCACGGGCAATTTCGATCTTGGCTATGCCGTCAACTTGACCCCACATCGATCCCGAGGCATCAAAAACCACCATCAGATCATCAGGTTGTGCGTCCTGAGCAAACGCCCCCGGCGCGCAAACGATGCCCATGACGGCTGCCGTATTGCAGAAAAAGTGGCGTATCTTCCGCCCGTAAAACGCAAGCTTCATCGTATTATCCCAGCACATTCTAAGCGGAATGTTCGGGATAAACGGTCACCTTGCAATACATTGAAAGTGATATATCAATAATCTCATGAACAGAGAGCTACTTGAAGCGGCCTACCGGTTGGAAACCCGAAAATCGGTTTCCGAAACCTGGGCCGTAATCGTTGACGTCTTGGCGACACACAATATCGACCGCATCTTATATGCGGTGCGAGACGAAGGCGTGGTTCCAAATTGGTTTGTTCTGTCCAACCTACCCAATCAATGGCCATTGGCCGAGACAACGAACGCCGATTTTCATGAACCATTTGTGACCTATTGCTGTGCGACGTTTGAGGTCACCAAGCTTGGCGTCGTGTTTCTGGACCAAAATGAAGGATATATCGATGACTATACCCGCGAATATTTGTCCAAATTAGTCCGGTTTGACTGGCAGGCGGGATTGGGCATTCCATGCTCTCTTGTCGGCTCTGGACGGTACGGCGGCTTTGTGGTTGGGAACAACATGGCACGGCATGGCTTTGAGCGCAGCGTCATGCCATTGGCGGACCAGTTACAGACTTTCTGTTTGATAGCACACCGCAAAATCGAAAGCTGCCGGCGGCTCGATGGCGGCCCATCCACGCACCGGCGCCTCAGCGCGCGTGAATACCAGGTGCTGGAGCTGATCTCAAGCGGCCATCGCCCCAAAACGATTGCAGAGCTGCTTGAGTTGAGCTTGTCCAGCGTCCGCCTTTATATAAAGAATGCACGCCTCAAACTGGGGGTTGCAACCAACGAAGAAGCGGTGGTCCGCTTTCTGCAAGACCACAGATGACGTGATTTCTTAAGTTCGCCTCGGTTCGGTGCTCATCGTATGTTAGCAGACTTTCACCAGATGTCAGCAAAGTCCCACAACCTGTGTATGCGCCTCGCCCGAGTCTATGCTGGGGCTTGTATGAATGACTGGTTTTCTAGCTGCGTAGTAGCATCAGAATTTTCGCTCATGGAGCATCTGTGACGCTGCGAGCGCACGCAGCGTGAATTTGCTAGGTCTTCTGTGGGCTCTTTGTCCTCTTTCGCAAAGATCTGGGAAAAGCTGCTCTGGCGTAGTTTGTAAAGCCTCGGCCAAAGCCTGCTCGATCTTTGCAGACCGGCACATTCTCTTGCCCACCAAGGTGACAGCAGAGTCAGTCACGCCCAATTCGCGGGCGATCTTTGCGAGAGAGCTTCCCCGGACTCGAAGATCACTGCCGACATTGAAGGCAAAAAGCCGCGTTTGACAGCTTGAATGTCCGGTTCCGGGAAGTCGAGGCGCGATTTGTGCATGTGCGGCAACGAGAGCCAACCTTGCTTCGCATCGGTCACTTTGGGCTGGCGTCCTCTGAGGACCGGGAACATGTGAGCGCACGCTGCAACTCTGCTGGTGCATCGCCGCAAGCCAGAAACGAGCCCATTTTACCGGATGCTGCGCTTTGCATGAAAGTCTACTTTTGCAATCATCAGCGCTGGGTTAAATGATTGGGGAAACCGATAAGGATAATATTGTGGTCCTTCTTACGTCAAAACATCTCGTCGATTCCGACTTCAATAGTGCAACCGTACAACTCATTCATGCTGACTGGGCCAAATGCATCGGTCGCGATGTTTCAGATTATGAAGGGATGTTCCAAGACCACTTAGTCAACCTGCGTGCTGTTCTGGGGTCTGAGCCTGCGCCCAGGCCAAGGGGTCTTTTCAACAGGCTTTTCGGTAGCTCCAACGTTGACGGAAACAGCACCGACGTGTCGGTCTACCGCTTTGCGATCTGCTTCGCCTCTGGCAAGTACCTGACTGGCCACGGTGCACGGCAAGCGACGCAACAGCAGCTTAACCTGATCCACGCTGAACACCTGAAGTTGATCCGCGCCCTGTTGGATGTGCCCGACCGGGTCATGACAAACACGCCCTTGCCGGGCGCTAAAGGCACCCTTGGCGAGGTGGCTGGGGCCGCGCTGCTCAGCTACTTCCATCATACGGATTTTGGCCCCCAGGGCAGACGCCTGAGGGCGGAGGCCGCACACCTAGTTCCGAAGCTGTTGAGGCGCTTTGCTTACCTCGACTCCAACTTGATCGTCTCGATCCTAGGGGATCATCCCAGTCTCGTCGATGAGGCCGGGAGTTTGATCCAAGATATTTTCCGAGATCCCGGCCACGATCCCGAACGCGGTCCCTATGGTTGGATCGGGCAAAACATGACAGGTTTTTACGCGTTGCGCGAAGATCCGTTTCAGAAGTACGGTCCAAAGATTATGGCGCATGTGTTGGCGGACGCGGCAGTCTGGCCGCGTGAAAACCTTTCCAACCTAGCACGGGTTTTTGCCTTTGATCCTTTGGACCTGACAATCGGCACGGCAGAAGAAGAGGCTCAAAAGGCGCTGGACGGCATCGCACGTGAAGAGGCCAGAATTGCCGAGGGCTTTGACGGGCCGGACAATTCGATCTCCCCTCAGCAGGCAGAGCAATTCAGCCGCGAAAGACTTAAAGCGGCGAAGGCGCGGCTCAAACAGATTGAAACCGGATTTGACTCGGTCCGAGCGGAGCATTTCACCGCCGCTGCCAAGCACCTCGCCAAAGCCAACGGCGCGCGTAAAACGGTAGAGATAATCGCAAGGGCCTTGCCCGTGGACCTTGCCGCGCCCCTGAAGGAGGCTTTGGCGAAGGCTGACGCCATCAAGATGCAACCGGTTGCCTTTCCAATGCCCAAGGCGTCTGACAACCGCTTCAAAGATATTGGCTTGAAGTTCATGGTGATTGACGAATTGATGTATGTCCAAAAGCGCCTGCTCCCGCTCTTTGACATCCGGCAATTTGCAGAAGAATGGACGAAACGCGAAATCTCCATTGAGGATGATGGCTACGACGTTATCCCTGAAGCCATGACCTACTTCAAAAACCTCGCGATTCCAGGTGAGTTGCTCTCCCATGTCGAGGTGTTGACCCAAAAATCGGGCCTTGATGGGGGGGGAGGTGGCGTGATCGAGCAGATGGTGCCCTTCTGGGATCCAGGGGGCGGTGATGGCCCGGTTCCAGTTACAAACAAGGCTGCGGTCGACCTAGACCTATTGCCAAATCTCACATGCATCGTCGGGCTAGAACATGAGGTTAATGAACCGAAACCCCGAAAGTTGCTGCAAGAATTGGAAAAGCGAGGGATCAACACAATCCCTGAAAGTCTTGCCATCTGGGGCAAGGATTAAGACTGATCCCCGTAAGCAGCCATTGGAGCAACCGCAGCGAAATGGCGCTTTGTCCGCATCCCGTCCGTTCGATGATGGTTAGTGGCTGCACTTGCGGCGAAGGTCTGCTCCATCCGTTGCTCGTGTAGCATGGGACCGCCGCCTGGCTGGCAGATTCCACTACTTTGCAAAGGTTGCTATCTCCGCGTCGCTGACGTCTACACTGATCGCAGTATCGCCTGGATCAATTTTACAGGCTTGAAGGTCCGCTTTCGGGAGGCTTTCGCGCTCGCAGCGGCGCTTGCGCTGCGCCCTGCCTGAATGTCGTGATTGGGCTGCGAGCGACCCGGGCCAAGGTGAACCCAACCGGCATCAAGTCCGAACTGGCAGGCGAAGGTTGATCACTAGCGTCACCCACCGCCTCAGTGCAACACTCACAACCAGCTTCAACATGCTTGTCCCATCATTGCCGCGGCGCCAACTATAGCCTTGAGGCGTGTTCGCTCGAAAGGATGCTCCATTAGCAAGGGCTTCATCAAGGTTACGGTCCCCGGTCATCTTGATATCGACAACATTTGGACGCCCTAAATGCATATATTGTGCCATGTAAAGTTGTGAGGTACTTCTCAATGGTTAGTGCAACAGCCTCCTTCAAAGGATGTCGCTGGAGCAGTCGTCAGCCTGCCTTGTGCATCATGGGTGACTTCGTTCTTAGATAAATCTGTTCCGGAAAAACACATTGGAAAGCGCCATGCCTGCAGTTTATAGAGGATGTCCAGATCATCCTGCGGCAAGGCAAAGACCACCCCTTTGGCGGTTTTATATGACGGAATAAACCGTTCTGATGACAGCAGTACAATCTGTTTGCCATCATCTTGCGGTGTGCTGATATGGAAACGGCAACCGCGCAGCGGGGTTACCCAGTCTTGTGCGGTGATATGGGTGACCCAATAGACAATTTTTTGATCGTTCAGGGTTTCGCGGTAGATGGCTTCGATATCGTAGTTATATCCGCCTGCTTTGATACGGAACTGGGCAATTGTGTCTTTGGTATCCACCTGCGGGGTAACCCACAAAAGAACCGGCCCCTGTTCAGTCAGCTTGGATTTCAGGAATTCCTTGCCGCGCATATCCAGGACAAACGCACCGTTGCGCACCAGCCAATCTGTAGCGATTTCAAGACGTTCGATAGTGGATTTTTCCAAGGAGCTGGGGTTTTGCGCATGTATCGTACTGGGTACCAAGAGGAAGAGTGATAGGGCCATCTGCCAAAGGCGCCGTTGCTGCATCTAGTTTCCCCAATGTGTTGTAGCGATCAAAGTCAGCGTATTTATGACCCAAAAAACGATCCGGACTGAAAACGTTGAATGCGACCTTATTGGCACCTTAGTCGTCAAGGGCTTCGGTTGTCTTGTTATTGACCGCTTCAAACTGGCCAGTTTCCAACGCAGCGAAAGGTTGCGTCGAACTACCGATGCGCGGGGACCGCTCTACCGACGCTGAAACCGGTGACTTTGGTCTTGCAGAACAGGCCCGCCGTGACAAGATACAGCGACTTGTCTGATTGATATGACAACGGCGATTTTAGGTGGTGACACCTTGTTCTGTCCATTGACCCTGCGGACATGGGCGCCATCTGGTTCTGGTCTTCCCATTGGGATGGCGATTGCCAACAAGACCGTCAGTCGGCCCGCGTTCGCAACGGTGGCGTTCCGCACTTTGGTGGTGCAAGTATAGCCCGAAGGCCACTAAATTAAGGCGATCACATGGAAATCACGCTCGATATGGCTTTGTCCCGCTTCAAAAAGGACCCCGATTATGCGCCTGCCACCCTGTTTTGGAACAAGGCGCATTTCGAAAAGCTGTTAGAAAAGACGGGTTGTCGTCTGCCCACCCAGTACAAAGAGCTGTTGGAAACGGCTGGCGAATTTGAACATGGGTTTGGCTATTACTTTCTGGCGACTTGGCCAGACGGCGCACAGACCAAACATGAACTACAGGTGCCGTTCCAACCGTTGCAATCTGTCATCGACAACTTCGAGATATTTCGAAAAGGCCGTGAATTTCCCGACCGCTTTCCCCATGATATGGTGTTTATCGGCACAGCAGACGCAGGCCACACCAACCTTTTGGCCAATGGCACCGACCCAACGGACAATGCCGTATATCTTTGGGAAACGGCCAGTGACCCTTGGGGGACAGGCAACAACACTCAGGGTCTGGCCCGCTGCGCGGATACGTTGTTCGGGTTTCTCTACAACCTTGATGACTGGGACAACCTGTAGCGGTGTTTCAACTCTCGAAAAATGGCACGCGACGTATCGCGATGCCTGGCCTGACATGCTGGTCGAGTTTACCCTCACTCGCAGAGCTTACTGCGCTTGGCCATGATGATATGAAGTTCTTGGGCAGCACGAGACTTGCCGTCGGTGATGGCGCTGCTTAAAACCCTAATATGTTGAAACTGTCCGCTATTTTTTTTGTTCTTCTTATCGCGCTTGGCGTTGTGGGAGAGACTATTCTTCCATTCTATGGTGGCGACAGAGAGTTGGCAGCGCGAGTCTCAAAAGTTAGTTTTGTTTTGCTGGGTGGAATTGCCTTTGCTTTTGCTCAACCGGCCATCTGGGGCTGGTTTATTCAGGCGGTACAGAACGCCATTCAGCGCAGCGGGACCAAATCCCGTATGGCGCAAACCATTATGCGGCCCGGACTCAAGTCCACCGCGCGGTCCGCTGGGCTGGGTCTTTGCTGTTTCTTTTTGATTATGACTGCGGTTTTGGCATTTCAGCTTTGGCTGCAACGCTGATAAGACAGGCCTTACTGAGAGGGCTAAACCGAATATCATGGCCTCAGCCCAAATCGATCTCACTACCCGCGCAAACTTGATGTGACTGGGTACCTTTGGTTGGCGCAGACGGTGGAGCATTTCAGCCTCTCCGTATTTTTGAATGCATCTAAGAAGCTACTACTTTCGATGTCATCAGCGCCAGCCTTAACGAGCAAATTTTCGATTGCTCACCATTTGGCCTAAGCGAAACTTACAAAATAAGAAGGTCATCCCGCCGAATAGCCCTAATCCGCCACCAGCGCTGATCAGCTTAATGTACTCGAGCACGCGTGACCCGGAGAACCAAGTCGAGAAAAATACGACGAACAATCCGGCACCCAGAAAAAATCCCACCATAGCCGCCAAGTGGTAACTGACCATGTTATGGTGGGTCGCAACAGCGTAAACTGCCAAGACCGGAACGGCGCTAGCGGTGGTTACAAGCCCAAAAATCGTGCCAGTCTGCACCATAAACGCGGTAAAGCCTATGTCCCGCGGCGACCCAAGCGCCGCGACAATTGACCACAATGTTGCAACGGCTAGGCAAGCCAGTAAAAAAGCAATAACCGTAACAACTGCCTTCATGGAGGGCGACTCCTGTTAAGAGCAAAATGGTGCTAATAAGATTTTTGCTCGGATAAATAGCATAATGATCCTTTATCGCGTGGTGGTCAAACACGTTAGATGCAACTGGTCGCCTCCTGCTCAACATTCAGGGCGCTATCCATTCAGCGGCTGCTAGCTCATGATTTTTTGGCGCTAGAACTGCTTTGTTGGCCCAACTGGACCGAACGTGCATATTTGGGCGTCTTGGAGAACAATAGGGGAACGCAACTGAGTATTGGGCAAAACACCTATGAAGTCTAGTGTCTTGGCCCGAACCGCATGTTGAACTCTCGCAAATGCTCCTGTGTCAATTTTACTATTGATCTCTATGATGGCCATCCCTTGGTAAATTTCGCCCTGCAACAGAACCTTTAAGTTGCTGGAATCAATGCCAAAATGTGAACCATCTTTTGCCGCAGCGATTTGGCTTTCGATCAAGGGAAGTCCATCTCTGATCTGGTAGCTTAAGTGCCATCTATCTGCCTCCTAAGCTGCGCAACAAAACGCTCAAAGTACATAGCATGGTAAACTGAGGTGGAAAATCAGATAAGCCTTTGTATCTTCAATTCCTTGGCTACCGCACGGTCTGCTTTGGGCTGTGACCGACCTCGTGCGTCTGCAGCATCCCACCTGCTGGGGGATGGCGGCTGAGGGCTCTTTCGTTGGATTTGCTGCGCTTTGCGCGAACGGCGGTTGTTTACAGGATCAGTCGAGGGCAATTTGCTTTCGAACTTTAGCTAGGGGCTTCTTGGTTGGGTTAACCAACCCAAGGAGAACCCGATGTTATCATCACCCCCCAAAGCACTTCTGAAACTTCGCGAGGCTTTGCAAGAACAGCGCTACAGTCCGACTGTCGTGCGCAATTATTGTCTTTATGCAGGCCAGTTCCTGTCTTGGTTGCAAGCGAAAGAGACTGCGCTGTGCGATGTAACGCCAGACCTTGTAGCGCACTATCTAGATCATGCGGTGCGACAATTTGAGAAGGATCGCGGGCGACCACCTGCATCTAGATGGTCTTCGATTCCTCGATCCAGCATCCACGCCTTGATGCGGTCTGCTCTAGCAGAATGGCCACCGAATCCACCTGCCGCAAGCGCAGCGGAACGACACAGCCGGGCTGTCTGCGCCGCCTACAAACTGTGGCTGAGCCAAGAACGCGGATTGGCGGAGCCGTCAATCAAAGCGCTTATGTGGGAGGCGCACTACTTCTGTAAATGGCTCTTAGAGCAAACTGGAAAAGCCGATTTTGCCGATCTGAGCGTGCGCGACATTGATGCATATATGGATAACCGGGCACCGGGCCTGACTCGCAAATCGCTCAAGGATGTGGCGGAACGGTTGCGTGGCTTCCTGCGGCATCTACACCGGAGCAAGCTGCATGCAGATGATCTCTCGGGTCATGTGATCGCTCCGCTTCTCTATGCCTATGAGGGCATTCCGTCGATTCTGACCGCAGAACAGATTGCGGCGGTTCTTGAACTTGCGGGACAGGACAGCTCGCCCTTGGGGTTGCGTGATCACGCGATCCTGCAGCTGTTTGCCAGTTACGGCTTTCGGTCCGGCGAGGTCGGCAGCCTGCAGATCGAGGATATCAACTGGCGGGCAGATACCATTCGGGTGCAGCGGTCCAAGACCAATGCCACGGCGGTGCTGCCGTTGATGGAACCCGTTGGAGAAGCAATCCTGCTATACCTTCGCGAAGGTCGTCCACAGGCACATTCGCGCACCGTATTTTTGCGGAGCCGGGCTCCCTATCAAGCCATGAAATCGGGTGGGCTCTATTGCGTGGTCAAACGCCGTCTGGAAAATGCCGGGATAGAGCCAATCGGCAAACGTGGACCACATATCTTCCGCCATGCCCGTGCCGTCAGCATGCTGCGCGCCGCCACACCGCGCAAGGTCATCGGCGATGTGCTGGGACACCGATCCCCGGAATCGACAGCTCCCTATCTGAAGCTTGCCACCGAGGACCTGCGTGCAATTGCCATCGACCTACCGGGCTGGGAGGTGAGACAATGACACGCCGGCCCGAGGATGGCGATGAGATGATCGAGAACTACATCGCGCGGCTTCCATTGAACTACGCGATAACGCCGATCTACTACCGGCAAGCACTGAACAGCTTCCGACAGGTGGCGGTGTGGTTTGGCGTGACTGACCGACAAACGCTTGAATACTGGTTGCGTGAGCGTGGCGAGGTCTGGGCCCGCTCAACAGTGCAGCACCGCGCCCGGATTGTCGCCCGCTTTCTGGATGCCTTGGCGGATGACAGAAGGATTGAGAGCAACCCGATCTCCGACCTTCGCCGTGACTATAATGCCCACAGTGACACGGGCATCATACGGGCTTTGATGTCCCCTGATCCCAATCAGGCACTCGAGGCGTTGCGGCAACCCCGACCGTTCGAGAGTTCATTGGGAGAGCTGATGCGCGACCATGTCGAGCGGATGCAGCGCAGGGGCTACCGGTATGAGGCGGCCGACGTCATTTGCCGCCGGTTCGACCGCTTTCTGCAGCAACGACCCGATCTCGATGGCCAGCCACTGGAGACCCTGCTTGAGCACTACCGCTGGACAAAGACGACCGCGAACCATCCGGCCGAATGCGAGAAATTGGCCCGTATCCTGAACAAGGCACTGTGCCATGACGATCCATCACGCCCCAAACGGCAACCGGACAACTGGCCAGCGAAACAGGTCGCTCGCGGCTGGCGGCGCCCGTATATCTACAGCTCTGAGGATATCCAGAAGCTGCTTGCAATCGCCCGGGTCTATCCGTCACCGCGTTCGCCCTCGCGTGCGATCAATCTCTATACCATGCTGGTTCTAGCCTATTGCGCCGGGCTGCGGATCGGCGAGATTGCAAGGCTGACGCTTGGCGACGTTGACATGCGGGCGGGAACCATCGCGATCCGGGAGACGAAGTTCTTCAAGTCCCGTATTCTGCCGCTGTCGGACAGCGCGATGGATGCGTTGCGCGCGATTCTCGAAGCGCGGCAGAGGGCCAACGTGTCTCGCAGCCTTGATGCTGGCTTGTTCTGGCACGATCAAAAGAACCGCTATTACTGTCAGGCAACTATCAGCAATCATCTGGTTGCCATTCTGCGCATGGCAAGCCTCAAACCGGCCACGGGCAAGACCGGGCCGCGCATCCATGACCTGCGCCATACCTTTGTCGTTCACCGGATCCTCGAATGGTACCGACAAGGTGAGAATCCCCAGGAAAAGCTGCCGTATCTTGCAACATATCTAGGTCACCGTGACATCAACTCCACGCTGGTCTACATCACCGTGACCCAGGAACTTTTGCATGAAGCGAGTGAGCGGTTCCGGGCCTTTGCCACGCCGGGCAACGTTGAATCAGTTGAGGTGGCGTCATGAAATCTGATCCGCTTCCCCAATTGCTGCGCATGTTCTTCACCGACTGGATGGTCCAGCAGCGCAACGCCTCGGTGAATACCGTCAAGTCTTATCGGGATACGTGGCGGCTCTTTTTGCGTTTTGTCGCGACGCGATGTGGCAAGCCGGTTGTTGGTCTAACTCTGAACGAATTGACTGCTGTAGAGGTCATCGCATTTTTGCACCATCTTGAGGTCGAGCGCGGTGACACCATCGGCACCCGGAACTGCCGTCTCGCGGCCCTGCGTAGCTTCTTCGGCTTCGTGGCGACGCGCGAGCCAGCGCTCATGTCGCAATGTACGGAGGTTCTGAACGTGCCGACGAAAAAGGCACCGATCCGCGCGCCAGACTACCTCGAACCCGAAGAGGTGCAGGCGATCCTGGCTCAACCCGACCGCTCCATCTTGATCGGCCAGCGGGACCATACCTTGCTGTCGTTCCTCTACAATACTGGGGCCCGCATCCAGGAAGCGCTCGATCTTTGTCCGCAAGCGATCAGGTTCGATGCTCCGGCCTGCGTGCGATTGTACGGAAAAGGCCGGAAAGAACGGATCAGCCCGCTTTGGCCCGAGACGGTGGCCTTGCTGAAGTCGCTGCTTGAGCGAACACCAAGGCCGGTCGATGCGCCACTCTTCGTGAACCGCTATGGCAAACCGCTGAGCGCCTCGGGGGTGCGGTTCAAACTGGCGGACTATGTCAGGGCGGCTGAAAAGGTCACACCGTCGCTGGCAACAAAACATGTGACGCCGCACAGCTTCAGGCACGCGACAGCCGTGCATCTGGTCGCCGCCGGAGTCGACGTCACGGTCATCCGAAGCTGGTTAGGTCACGTTAGCCTCGAAACCACAAACCACTATGCCCAAGCGAATCTGGAGACCAAACGCAGGGCGCTGGAACGGGTCGAAAGACCGAAGACCGATAGCCAGCCTTCATGGCGACGCGACCAGAGCGTGCTCGACTGGTTGGATACGCTCTGACGCGCATCAAAATAATGTGGAGGCCATAAACCGGAAGTAGCGAAAAACCAATATTTTGGCGGACTTCCTCCGCATTATACTCTCCTCGCGATAATTCAGAGAAGCGTTGGAAGACAAGGGGATAAAGGCGTGCATCCCTGGCCGCAAACAGCGTAAAACCCCTGTCAAGTACGACAAGCGCCGTTACAAACGCCGCAACCAGATCGAGATCATGTTCGGCAGGCTGAAAGACTGGAGAAGGGTCGCAACACGATACGACAGATCACCAACAGTGTTCCTGTCAGCTATCGCTCTCGCCGCTCTCGTCATCTTCTGGCTATGAAGGATAACGAGTCCTGACCCTAGAGGCATGAGACAGCTTAAACTGATCCCGATGTCAGATGGTGAAAAAGGGAAACCCGGCGCACAATGGTGGGACGGGGCATATCAATGCCGGAATTTCGAAGGGTATTTCCAGAAACGTAAACAGGGCAGGGGGCCTTGGAAGTTTGACATCGAGGGTGTCGGGTTCGATGGTATTTCAGCCTATGTCTATCGGGTTCGTGAGGATGGAGAACTTGAAGAGGAGAAAGTTCCAATCGACGATCAAGACAGGATCACAGTGAATGGACGAAAGTATGGGTCCAAGAACTGGGAACCCTGTATCGAATTTTTTGTCCAATCAGTAAGCAAAAATTTGCTTCGAGATCCGAAGGCATTATTTGGAAGGTTTTGAATGTTCGTTGCTACAGGTCGGAATTTATGCTTTCTGGTAGCAATCACATATCTAGAGGGGCATCATGAATATTAACCTTGGTCAACTCAGCCGCACTGAACTCGAAATCTTGGCGAAAGATATAGAGGTCCGCATGGTTGAGCTTGAAAAAGAAAACAAGGAGCGAGCCTATTTTGACATGCTCGCCATCGCTGCAAAATACGAAGTAAGTTTTCAGGAGGTCGTCGATAAATTTGCAAAGCCGACGAAGAAATCGACTTCAAAAAGGGCTCCAAGATATGCGAACCCTGAAGATCCTTCACAAACGTGGACAGGGCGCGGTCGTAAACCTATCTGGCTGATCGAGGCTGTTCAATCCGGGGTTTCAATGGAAGAGCTTGAACTCAAATCCTGATTTCTCCACAGCTACAAGAGACCAGTATATCTATCAAAGGTGAGGTTATAGGCCTCACCTTTCTTTTTTAGGAGAACCTGATGAAGGTACTTTCAACGCTATTGATCATACTCACTGCATCAGTATCTCAGGCGGCCCCGGTGAGCAGCGGAGACATCTACATGATCGACGGAGATACGGCTGATATCGGAGGGCAACGGTTTCGGCTGGTTGGCTACGATACGCCCGAGACCTACAAGCCAAGGTGTGGGTACGAGAAAGCGCTAGGAACAGAGGCGACAAAGCGTGCCCGTCAGCTGGTCGATAACGCGGGCAGGGTAGAGGTGGTCGTCCTCCCAGGGCGCGACAAGTACGGTCGAGGACTCGCCCGTTTCTATGTCGCTGGCGTCGATCTGGGCGAGATCCTGATCTCAGAAGGTTTAGCCAGGTCCTACAATGGTGGCCGTCGGTCGAGCTGGTGCAAGTGATAGGGTCAGTGCCGACATAGGTTCACCAGTCCCGTGAACGGTTCGCAAGCGAAGGGTCCGATTGCGGCCGTAGTCCTGGGAGGTCGGGCTTGGAAGGTGTCTCCGGACACGAGCTGCATCATAGCCCAATCTGCTGCTGACATGTCTGGGTCCAATGACATCCTACCTGCTGGCGGGTGATGTGATCCGAGCGGCGTTGAGTTCTGCAGGCCCGTTCTTGGTTCCAGCTTAAAACACTCAATACCAAAAACGTGTTATCATCAGAACGGCTTCAGACTGATCCGAGTCGAGCCGATCTGTGGAGGTGCGTTTGACCGTTCCATCGCTCTTTATTCTGACGCTAGGTTGGGCCGCGATCTTCGGGATTTGGTCAGGTGTTTTAGCGGCCCTCGATTACCTTTTTTTCTTGAGCGTCCTGTCAGGGAAATTCTCGGCGTACTGTGATCGTGTCGCGATCTGGGAGCTGAAACGCTGAATATTTCAGAAGGTCGCGAGACGGGGAGCTGGTATCTTTTTACTCTCCTTATGCGGGTGATTTGAGTGGCGCTGAGTGTTGACGTGGATCGCCAACACTCCCGGCCGAGGATCATTCTCCAAGTTTACTCCAAGTGCCTGTAACCGGGGCTGAAGACACATCGGATGTGGCCTTGGCTACACGGCTCTCACCACCTCCAAAAATCAACTGCATCTTCTGATCGTAGAACGCCCGTGTGATGGTCGCACGGTTTCCAGCGTACCCATGATAAGCAGACTTGCCAGATGTGAGCGGAAGGCCGGCCCAGATGCGCGCCAGGTTGTTCTGATAGGTCGCCAAAGAAATCTTCCCCGATCCAAACTTGTGATGGCCGGCGTCAGCAAGGAGAAGCGCGGCCATTCGGTTCTGAGTGGAGCGGTTGAAGAGAACACCGTCAGGCAGTCCAAGACGTTTTTGCAAATTAAGTAATGTCGAAGGAATGATCTGAAAGTTTCCGATGGCGTGAGGCTGGCCAGGGGTGTCGCCGATCCACTGATAGATTTCTGCCAAGGTCATCTGAGACGGTTGCTTGGCGGGCCGGATTTTGGCGTCATGGTGGATGGAGTCATAGCGACCCTTTGGAGCCTCGGCGAAGGCAATCAGTGCAAAGAGCTGATCGACACTGGATCCTGATGGGAGCTGGAAGGTGCTCGGGGCAGGTGGTCGCTTGCCGGGGCGAGCGCGTTCAAATTCATCGAGAGCGACCCACTGATTTGCCCTGTCCGTGGATCTCCATGGGCTGTGATCGGAGGCGGGGTTTTCCACGAGAGATTTCCGGATCTGAGCCGCTTCTTCGAGGTCAAAACTACCTGAGCTCGACCAGTCATCAGCAAGGATCGCCGTAGGGGGCAGGAGAGCCATCAGGAGCGCAAGGTAGGCCGTCCGTAGCCCAGAGGTGCGGAGGGTAAAGGAAGCGCTCAGCGCCTTCTCGTTGGCGGGCATGAGGCCACGATCTCCTTTGAATATCGGGCCGTCAAAGCTGTGTTCGGCCCTTTGGTCCTCATAAAAGGTCCACACATAACGCAGCAAGCTGTCAGAGCGCATTTTCATATGGCTGCCCACATGAACCTGTATATCTACGAAAACAGCTCCGAAATGCTGATTGCCGATTGACCGATTTTTCCTGAAGTCGCTGACCTCAGGAAAAAATATAGGGCAAACAGGGGCGATATGCCAGCCCTTGCGACGCTCCACACTTTTCTTTTCAGAGCCCTTGTATCGGAAGTTTTGAACTTAATACGGCCCGGCTTAAGAGGGCGCTCCGTTAACTGCAGAGTGGGCGTCATAACTCACTAACCGCCAAAGCTCACGTCTGAAGAACCTGCGTTAACCGCGCCCCCGCAGGAAATGCATCACCCATACGATCAGCAGGTTTCCCGTTCACAAAAACTGATCCTGAGCCCCCCGACAAATTCCGCCCGTGAGCTGGAGCCGGGCAAACACCGCACCCATGGTCTGCATAAGCATCACCTTGACGAACGACATGGTGTGATCGCGGTGGTCGCTCTCCGATGGCGAACGAGGTCTGATAGTATCAGCCTCACCAATCAAAAGCCGTAAGGAGAACGAACATGAGCCATTATGTTGGGTTAAATGTTTCATTGAAAGAAGTTTCGATTTGTGTGGTGGACGCAGGCGGTGAAGTCTTGAACCGCGCGTCTGTGCCGACCGAACCTGATACCATTGCGGAATATGTTGCGCAGAATGCCCCAAGTGCCGAACGCGTTGTGCATGAAAGTGGGGTACTGGCCACCTGGTTGACGCGTGAGCTGGAAAGACGCGGTGTGCCGATCACATGTATCGATGCCCGCATGGCGCACAAGGCGCTGTCAGCGCGCCTCAACAAATCGGACAAGGCGGACGCTGAGGGTCTGGCGCAGCTGGCGCGGACCGGGTGGTTTACGAAAGTCCATATTCGCAGCGAAGCCTCGGACCGTGTGCGGACGCTGGTTGCAGCGCGCGAACGGCTGATCCGCATGCGCAAGGACCTTGAGGCCCACATCCGTGGTGTCCTTAAAACCTTCGGGATCCGCATGGGTCCTGTCTTGCGCGCCCATCATCGCCAGGGGTTCCGTGACCAACTCGCCGAGGCAGGCGCATGTGATCCAATGCGGGGGCTTCTGGCACAGACCATGATACCCATTCACAAAACGCTTTGCGCCTCGGCAGGGGCCCTGGGCGATGAGCTGATGCATGTTGCAAAGCAGAATACACTGGCCCGTCGCCTCATGACGGTGCCGGGCGTCGGCCCACTCGTGGCGCTCAACTTCATCGCAACAATAGATGATGCAAACAGGTTCCGACGATCAACCGATGTCGGCGCGTTCCTTGGCCTGACACCGCGACGATACCAGTCAGGTGAGATCGACAGATCGGGCCGCATCTCCAAATGTGGGGATGCTGAGATGCGCCGCCTGCTGGTCTCTGCCGCAACGTCGCTGATGACGCAGGTCAGGCGGTACTCACCTCTCAAATCCTGGGCAATCCGGCTCAGCGCGCGCAAAGGCTTCAAGAAAGCCGCTGTGGCAACCGCACGCAAAATCGCTGTGATCCTCCATGCGATCTGGCGCGATGGGACTGAGTTCAATTGGACAAAGGAGCCTCTAACCTGACAAACAGCATACCCGCCTGAGGACAGGGCGGGTTCGGCGTCCTCCGGGACGGAGGCAGATCGATCTTGCGTAAAGCGGTCGAGGTGGCGCAACCGGCATCAACCTCGTGAATGACATTCAAGACGATCAGCCCCGGACGCCATCATGAAGCAGCATCGCCTGACTTCGGAGAGAACCACGACCCCGGCGGACAACAAACCCAACGCCCTTGACATAACCGCGATCAGAGAACCGCGATGCGGTTGACGTATGCGTCAGGAGAAGCTCCGGTCGATGGGGTCGGCGGGAAGTGGCATCCGTGACCAGAGCCGATGTCGCCTAATCGAGTTGCTTTTGGCATTATTTGCTCCCCTCCTCCTCGCCAACATCATATTCAGTATCTTTAATTGTTTGCGGCCAAATCTCTATCAAGCTGCTGTCGTTTACTTGGTGTATATCACTCCGAAGCATGCGCGACCTTAGAAAACTGGCTATTTGTGGAGGTGAAGTGCGTAGGAGCTCATAAGGCAAGTCGAAGTTTAGCGGCTCTTTGAGCGCCGCGATCATGGCGCAAATAGGTAGGCTTTTATTGTTACCCGCCTCTGCTATTTCGGCAAGGCTGTTCGTATTAGGCCGTGTTGACAAAAGGGATTCACATCGCGGTTCGGGCATGATTCAAGCTGGTATCTGCGATGGAGACCAGCTTGGCACGAGACCTGATGTCGGACGAGGAATGGGCGTTCTTTGAGCGGTTCATCCTGGCTGTCCGTGCGCCGAACGGGCGCAAGCCGACCAACCACCGGCTTGTTCTTGATGGGATTTTCTGGATTGCCCGCACCGGAGCGCCGTGGCGCGACCTGCCCGAAGAGTTCGTCAAATGGTCGAGCGTCTACCGCCAGTTCCGACGCTGGACACTGGCGGGGCTTTGGGAAGAGATTATGGACGTCCTGAACCATAGCGGGGCCGTGCCGGACGCCCTGCAAATGATCGACAGCACCGTCGTCCGCGCTCATCATCAGGCAGCGGGCGCAAAAGGGGGACTCTGCGCCAAGGTTTTGGCCGCTCAAGAGGTGGTTTCACGACCACGATCCACCTCCGCGTCAATGCAGCGGGCCTGCCCATGAGGAGCGAGATCACTCCGGGCCAGACATCCGATTACCGCGGTTTCGATCTGGTCATGGCCGACAACCTGCCGGAGCCGAGCGTCTTGCTGGCAGATAGAGGTTATGATGCTGACAGCATTTGGAAAAAGATGGAGGTGCGCGACGTGCTCGCCCAAATTCCTATGCGCAAATCACGTAAGATGCGCGTCGGTGTAGATCACTCGCTGTACTCCTTGCGAAACCTTGTCGAACGGTGCTTCAACGGGCTGAAAAAACGCACGCCGGGTCGCCACACGCTACGACAAAACCGCTGAAAGCTTCCTGGGCTTCGTCGACATCACATCTATCCGCCTCTGGGTCCGCCTTTTGTCAACATGACCTAGGGAACAATGATGGATTAATAAAACGTGCTGGACGTTCAAATTCAGGAGTGGGCTTGAGTGGGAAAGCAGAAGCTCTCCAACTGCTCCACACATTCTCAATTTGCGCTCCTTTACACCACGAAAGAGCTAACGCGCCGTAAACAGTCATCCCAACATTTTCACAAAACACTTGCCATTTCTGAGCATCAAAATTCACTAGTTTTTTCATAGCTTTCATGTTGAAGGCATCCAGCGCATCCCCATTCGTTATTCTTGGCTCGGAGCCCTGAGAGTTGAACTGCGTGTTGGCACTGCTATGTATAATAGACCATACTATTGGAGCCGTTGTCTCACCATCATCAAATAAAGATGTTTGGTATTTAAAGTTCATGCGAACTCCTATCAGGGTTTCAAATTCCGCTCATGGCAAGCAGCAATCTCATTGCGAACGTCATCGAGACTATCCATGGGGTCGCCCCTCATTAGATGAACAGGTAAAGTGCATCTTCCATAAAGCTTAAATTTCTCCTGAAGTCGTGGAATGCAACGAAACCCTTCCAGTCTCGGAAGTGTACTACAAGCTTTCAGGGCTTCACGAACGAAAATAAACTGGCCCAACTCATCTGAGTTAACTTCCTTCTCGTATTGCACCGGATCGTAGAAAAGAGAAGAAGCGGGAATTGATTTATTGGGGGGGCGATATGAGCACCGCTACAAACATCGGAGTTCACAACAGGAATCATCACTCGTGGATCATCAAGTAGTTTCGTGTTCTCCGATGCCATCACAGTTGCTCGCTCAAAGGAGAAGAACTGAAGGGTATCAACATCCAAGAGATTTTCATCTCCACTAGATAGATAGACCTCATCATAAAGAAGAGCCAACTCCATCTCAGATAGGGAAACTATCCCTGGCTTTTCCTTCTCAACCAACCCTTCAAATACAGCCTTAAAGAAGTTTAGAAGCTCCTCCTCTCCAAAGTGTTTAAAGTCACCCTGTAACTCATTGAAGTTTTGGCGAAGATGATTTCGCACTGATCCAAATCAGCAACTGCAAACGAATAATATGCAACCGATAGGTCGCTCGCTTCATTTTTAGGCTTGTAGTCCTTTATAGATGCTTGAATCTCTTCCCTGTGCGACTCTCTGTATTCAGGGTTATCGATGGCGATATATAGCTGTTGTTCCAGTAACGTCGGACTATCTGGGGTTCGATTTGGTGATGGATGACAACCTGCCAGAGCCGCGCGTGCTACTGGCCGATCGGGGCTATGACGCTGATCGCATTCGAAATACCATGCGCGAGCGCAATGTCATGCCCCAAATTCCGATGCGCAAAACCCGCAAGATGCGCGTCGGAGTCGATCATGGGCTGTACCGGCTGAGGAGCTTGGTCGAGCGCTGCTTCAACAAACTCAAAAACGCCCGCCGTGTCGCCACCCGATACGACAAAACCGCAGAAAGCTACTTTGGTTTCATCGACATAACTTCGATCCGGCTCTGGGTGCGCCATTTGTCAACATGACCTAAGGCCGCTCAGATCAACTTTCGCAACTGCGATAGAATTCAATGCGCCTAGACGCTAGAAACTGAACAGCTCGGTAGGGTTGGTTTGCAATATAGCTTGCTGAAGTTTGTGTTCAGGGATCGCTCGCAACAATGCTGCGGACAGATCAGGCACTCTTGGCTGATTTGCTCCACCCAACATGATGAATGGCCAGTCGCTTCCCCAGATGCAACGAGTTGGATTGACGGCAAGCGCGGCACGGACAAAGGAGTCAGCTTCAGAAAAGGGGCTTTCGCTGAAGCGGTAGACTCCCGAGAGTTTGAGCCAGACGCGGTCATCGGCTAGCAATGATAGCAGTTGGCTGAAGCCTGCCTCATTCGGGCCCGCGGCCATATCCGGCCAGCCCATGTGGTCGATCACGGTGTCGCATTCCAGCTGTTTCAGGGCGGGAGCGATTTCCGTCATGTGTTTGTGACTGTGCAGCAAGATCTGCACATGCATTCCGCGGGCACGCAGCCTCGGCGCCAGGGCTTGCGTGCCACGCCAGTCAAGAGTGCCTCCATGCACATAGTTTAAGCGCACTCCCTTGAAGCCGTCTTGGGCCATTTTATCAAGCTGGGTTTCGCTAACTTCATTGTCGACAAGTCCTATAGCCCGGAAGTTGGTCTGGCCCAGCTGACGGATGGCCTCTGCTGTAATGCTGTTGTCGAGGCCATAGAGCATGGAATGCACTATGACACCACGTGACAGACCCAGCGACCGCAGATGCGTGCGGTACTGGTCCAGCCAGTAGTGCAGAGAGCCTTGTTCGGGGTCTTCTGCGCGGCTTGATGATAAGGGGAACCGGGGATCATATCCGATCATGTGAGCGTGGCAGTCACAACCTCCGTCAATATCGCCGAACGGCTTGGCATCCGTGATGACCTGCTGAGTGGTTTCGGCGTCAGGCATGCCGGTTCTCCTGATTGTTCGGGGCCAGCCAGTCTAGGGATGGCGGCGCGGGGATGATCCCTGTCGGATTGATGTGAAGGTGAGTTCGGAAGTAATGGGTCATGCATGCCTTCAGATCGAAGGTTTCGGCCACGCCGGGGAGCTGGTGCGTGTGGGCCAGAAAGCGGCTGAGCGCCGGCATGTCCGCTATCCTGCGGGTGGTGGTGCGAAACAGTGGGATATAGATTGCGTCATAGCGCGCCAGTGAGGTGTAAAGCATGAAATCCGCCTCGGTCAGAATGTCTCCGAGCAGCCAGCGGTTCTGGGCCAGATGCGCGTCCCAGTAATCGAGCGCAGTCTCCAACTGGTGCAGTGCGGTGTCGTAGACTTGCTGGTCACGGGCAAAGCCGCATTTGTAGACAGCAGAGGTGACGCCTGAGTAGATCTCGTCGATCATTGCCGTAATCTGCGCGGTTGCAGCATCGGGCAACAGGTTGCTGACTGCCAACGCATGTGCATCAAACTCCGAGTTGAACATCGCAAAGATGTCGCGCGTATTGTTGGACAGTATGCAACCCCGTTCGAGATCATACAGCACCGGCGTTGAGGCTCTACCGGTATAGCTGGGGTCGCTGGCCTGATAGGTTTCGTATAGAAACCGAAATCCGGTTAGCGGTTCGGGCTGGTCTGGCCGAGTAGAGCGAAACACGCGGCCATGGTCCCCCATTTCCGGTAGCACGGACACGGTCGGTACGACAGTTTCAAGGCCTTTCATCCGGTGCAGCATCGAGACCCGCTGTGCCAGTGGGCAGCCGGGGCATTCGATCAGCAGGTAGCGGCCGGGGGTCGGCGGAAAAGGCGTAGAGCCGTCTGCCGAGACCCGTCCGCGGAAGCCTTCTTTGCGCGGTTCCCAGCCAGAAGCGCCGATCTGCCGTTGGGTTCCGCTGATCCATTTGCCATTGACGAGCTGTCCCATTTCGCGAGCCTCCTTGACCTTGCTCTAAATGTACACGTTTACTTTTGTTTAGGCGTGCGTATATCACAAGCGCATGCTATTGAACGATATTTATCCGTCATTGAAATAATTTCATAGCAATGGACACGTGTACATTTTATGTGTCAGCATCAGGGCGACGTTATCGAGTCGGCCGCAGGTCCGGACCATCAGGGAGTAAAAATATGAAAATCGACCGTATAATTACTGCAGCGCTTGTCGTCGCTTTTCCGGCTGTGGCCGGTGCCGATGAGGTGCGCCTGCCGCAGCAGATGACCTGGGCAAGCTATGACAGCCAGTCCATCGTCTATGCAGAATCGATCGCTATCGGGAAGGTGCTGGAGGGCCACTATGGAATGAAGCTGCAGGTGGTTCCGGTGCGCAACGGGTTTTCCCGGATGCTGCCGCTGCTTTCTAGCAAGGCGGATATCGTCACCACCGGCAGTGATGGCTATTTTGCCCAGGAGGGCGCGTTCATCTTTGCCAAGCAGGGCTACGGTCCGCAGCGCCTGCGGCTGGTTTCCTACAATGAAATCAACCCCGGCAATGGTGCCGCGGTCACCGCCGACAGCGGCATCCGGACCTGGGCCGACGCCAAGGGCAAACGGGTCGCTGTGGTGCAGGGTAGCGCAGCCTCGGCCAAGGTCGTCGAGGCCTCGCTGGCCTTTGCAGGCCTGACCTGGGGCGACGTGGTGCGGGTTCCGGTGTCGTCCTGGTCAGCGGGCCAGGAAGCGCTTATCAACGGCCAAGCGGATATTGCTGCCGCCAATACCACCTCGCCCAGCGTCGAGCGTCTGGCCAACTCGCCGCGTGGCATCTTCTGGCCGCCGACGGCCCATGACGACACCAAGGGCTGGGAGCGGCTGACCGCCGTTGCGCCCTATGTCCAGAAGGCCGAGATCTGCCAGGGCATCGGTATCCCCGAGGGCGAGTGCGTAGAGATCAACGGCTATGGCTACCCGGAGTATCTGGCCCGCCCGGATCTGTCCGATGACACGGTCTACGCGCTGATCAAGGCGATGGACGTGCATGCCGAGGAAATGGCAACGGCCTTTCCCCGCGCCAAAGGGTATGCTTTTGACAAGCAGCGGATGCAGCAGGCTTGGCCCTGGCATGATGGCGCCATCCGCTATTTCAAGGAAAAAGGCGTGTGGGATGCCGATGCTCAAGCGCATCACAACATGTTGCTGAAGCGGCAGGATGTGCTGGCGGCTGCCTGGCAGGAGCTGAACGTGGGCGAAGTGCCGGGGGATGAGGCCGATTTTGCCGCCAAGTGGTCCGAAATCCGCGCCAAGCATCTGCGTGAGGCCGGGCTGGCGGTCGTCTATGACGACGTTTGGAACTTCTGAATAACTCTCTTCCCCCGACTGCGGCTCGGCGTTCTGTCGGGCCGATTTTTCCCGAGGTCCGTCCCATGACTGATGCTGCCCCTTCGTCTAACGCGCCTGAACAGGGCCGCCAGCGCCGGCTTTCACCGGGCTGGCAGGCCGTGGTTGGCCTTGCCGCTGCCGCCAGCATCGCGATGGTGGTCTACATGGTGTTCAACCTAGGCCTTTATGCCGGGTATATTCCAATCCAAGCGGTGTATTTCTACGCCGCGCTGACACTGTTGTGCCCGTTGGTGTTCATCCTGTTTCCCGCCCATAAGGGTGCGCCGCGCGACCGAGTGCCGTGGTATGACGTGGCGCTGTTTCTGGTGTTTCTGGCCGCGGGAGCGGTCTGTACCTTCAACACGCGGACGATATTTGACTACGGCTGGGATTACCTGGCGCCGGATTGGGCGCTGTGGATGGCGCTGGCGGTCTGGCTTCTGATGCTGGAAGCAACGCGCCGGGCGGCCGGGTTCGCGGTGTTTGCGGTTGTCGCGGTGGCCAGCTTTTACCCGTGGTTCGGCAGCGCCTCCTTCCTGGGCCTGTTCCAGGTGCCGGGCAGCACGTTGTTGGAAACCGCGCAATACCACCTGTTCGGCACCGAAAGCCTGATCGGCGTACCGATGCAGGCACTGGTTAATATCGTGATCGGCTTTCTGCTGTTCGGCGTCGCGCTGCAAAAGACCGGCGCCGGGCAGTTCTTCATTGATCTGTCCTTTGCAATCCTTGGCGGCACCCGCGGCGGGCCGGCCAAGGTTGCGGTTCTCTCCAGCGGGCTGATGGGGTCGATCAGCGGCAGCCCCGTCACCAATGTGGTGACCACCGGCTCAATGACCATTCCCGCGATGCGCAAGGTCGGCTTCCCGGCAGTCACCGCCGGCGCGATCGAGGCCTGCGCCTCGACCGGCGGGGTGCTGATGCCGCCAGTCATGGGGGCCACAGCCTTTATCATGGCGACCTATCTGGAGATTTCCTACCAGACCATCGCCCTAGCGGCGATCATCCCGTCGTTTCTGTTCTTTCTGGGCCTGTTCCTGCAGATCGATGCCATGGCCGCACGCAAGGGGTTGGTGGGCTTTCCCCGGGAAGAACTGCCGCGTCTGCGCAGCGTGCTGCGCGACGGCTGGTATTTCCTGCTGGCGCTGGTCCTGCTGGTCTGGCTGCTGTTCTTTCTGAAGCAAGAGTCGCGCGCGCCTTTTTTTGCCACGCTGGCACTGATCGCGCTGAACCAGCTGAATCCGACCCGGCGCTGGGGGCTGCGCGACCTGGCAGCCTTTGCCGTGGATTGCGGCCGCCTGTTTGTCGAAATCGCGACCATCCTGGCGGGCGTCGGGTTGCTGCTGGGCGCCTTGGTGCTAACCGGCAAGGTCGGATCCCTGGCCTATGACCTGATTGCGATGGCGGGGGACAACACCTTGGTGCTGCTGCTGGCCGGAGCGCTGACCAGCATGATCCTGGGCATGGGGATGACCATCAGCGCCGCCTATCTATTCCTTGCAATCGCCTTGGCGCCGGCGCTGACTGAAAGCGGGCTCAACGTCCTCGCCATCCATATGTTCATGCTTTACTGGGGTATGATTTCCTACATCACGCCGCCCATTGCCTTTGCGGCCTTTGCTGCGGCGCCGATCAGCGGATCCTCGTCGATGAAAACCGGAATTGAGGCGATGCGCCTAGGCACCATTATCTATTTTATTCCCTTCTTCTTTGTTCTCAACCCGGCGCTGATCGGGCAGGGCAGCATGGCCGAGATCCTGTCTGTGCTGGGCACGGCGGTGATCGGCGTCCTGCTGCTTTCGTCAGCGCTGCAGGGGTATCTGCTGGGAGTTGGCCGGCTGGGCGGCGGTGGCTTGTTTCAATGGCCGATCCGGATGGCGCTGTTTGCAGCGGGCCTGCTGCTGCTGGTGCCGGGCGGTGAGAACTTCGGCAACATCGGGGCCGGCAGCTTTCTTGTGGCAGCGCTGGTCTGCATCATGGCTGCACTGCTGCTGCAGATGGCGCCGAGCTTTTTGCGGAAACATCAGGCATGAACGGCAAGGGGATGCGGCACAAGGCAACCTCAGCCGATGTGGCTAGGCTGGCAGGGGTCTCGCGGGCAACGGTTTCGCGCTGTTTTTCCGAGGCTGACACGGTGCGCAAGGACACCCGCGATCGGGTTATGCAGGCGGCTCGCGACCTCGGCTATGAACCGAACCAGCTGGCCCGGATGCTGCAGACGCGCACCAGCGATATGGTGGCGGTGCTGACGGCTGACTTTGCCAACCCGTTCCAGCCGGCTCTGCTGGAGGCCCTGACCGGCGGACTGGCCGAGATGGGAAAGATGCCGCTGCTGCTGAAAGCAGAGCTGACGCCGGATGCGGCGGATGACCTAGTGCAGGTGGCGCTGGCCTACCGGGTTGCTGCCGTGGTGGTGACGGTTCTGCCGGTGTCCGATCTGGCGATCCGGCGCTGCGTCGAGGCGGAAACACCGCTGATCCTGTTGAACCGGGTGGCGGAAGACAGCCAGGCGATTTCGATCTGCGGCGACCTTCAGGCCGGCGCGCGGCGCGCTGCGGACGTGCTGGCTGATGGCGGGCACCGGCGCATCAGCATGATCACCGGCCGTGCCGGGCACTGGACAACCCGGATGCGGCGCGGCGGCTTTAGCCACCGGCTGGACGAGCACGGGATTGATCTGCTTGCTCAGACATCGGGCGATTATAGCTACAGCGGCGGCTTCCAGGCCGCGCTTCAGATCATGGAGGCCTTCCCGCAAACCGATGCCATCTATGCCTGCAACGATGCTATGGCCTGCGGCGCGATGGATGCGCTGCGCAGCCGCCTGGGCCGCAAGGTGCCCGATGACGTTGCGGTTCTGGGTTTTGATAACGTGCCGGTTGCGGGCTGGGAGGGCTATGGGCTGAGCACCATCCACCAGCCGATCAACAGGCTGATCGGCAATGTTTGCAAGCTTCTTGAAACCCCCGACCGGGGCCTGTCGCAGGCAGGCATGGTGATGCTGGAGGGGTGCCGCTTTGTTCAGCGTGGCAGCACCCGCCCGGTGCCGCTGCAGACAGGAGACATCGACGGCTGCGCCGTCCCGAAAAAAGGAACAGACATTTGACCGGCCATATCGCAATCATCGGCAATTCCATGCTCAATATCGGCGCTGTAATGGCGGCGGATCTTACGCTCGGCGGTGAGGACACGCGGCTGTTCCTGTGGCCTGATCAGGCGGAGCTGGCTGAGGAGGCTGCGGCCAATGGCGGCCTCACGCTGCTAGAGCCGCGTGCGCAGACACAATCCGGCCAGACCGGCTTGGCTGCGCCGCGGATTGTGACCGGATCTCCGGCAGAGGCGGTTGAGGGGGCCGCGCTGGTAGTCATGGATGTGACCGGCGACGAGGTTGAGCGCCGCTTCCGCGATTTGCTGCCGTATCTCTCGGATGGGCAGGTGGTGCATGTGAACACGCACGGCTACTGGCCTTCGCTGCGTGTGGCGGCGATGCTGCGCAAAGCGGGCAAGTTCGGCGTGACCCTGACCGAAGGGGTGACGCCGTCTATCGCCGCCGGGCGCGAGGGCGCGGTGATCACGCCGCATACCCTGCGCCAGAACGTTTTGGCGGCGGCTTTTCCCGCCAACCGCAGCGAGCAGGCCCGGGTGCAGCTGCACCGGATTTTCCACAGCTTCGAGATGGCCCGGGACGTTCTGCACAGCAACCTGTCGGGGATGAATTTCCTCATCCATCCCGGCATTGCGCTGGTAAACATCGGCTATTTCGATCGGGCGGGCAGCCGGGGTGAAAAGATAAGCTTCTACGGCACAGGCAACACCGAGAACGCCATGCGTATGACCGAGCTGCTAGATGCCGAGCGCCCCGGCGTGGCCGCACAGCTGGATGTGCCCTGTCCCAGCGTGGCAGAACAGGTCTCGAAGATCTACGGGCTGGAGCATAAACCTCTGGGCGCGCTTGTGGCTGAAGTTCCCTTTTACCGGGACTTGCCGCCGCTGCCTGCCGATGTGTGGAAGGCCTGGATGCGGTGGGACATTCCCAATGCGCATGTGCCTTTCGTGCTGCTGGCCGAGGCCTTGGGCCAGCCCGCTCCGCTGCATCGCGCTTTGGTGGAAATCATGGATGGTTTGGTGGGGATGTCTTCGTGGCAGGACGGGGTCACGCTGTCCCGGCTGGGGCTGGAGGGCATGACGGCAGATGCAATGACCCGTTTAGTCAGGACGGGCCAAGCCTAGCGTCTGGAGCAAAGCCCCCAGCATAGAAAGATGCTGTGCTGGGGGCACGCGGTGCGCTAACCCGCCACCATGTCCGGGTCGAGCGCGTCGGAAAAAAAGTCCAGCACGTTTTGGCAGGAGCGTGTTGCCATCCGGCGCGCGCCTTCTTGTGTCATCGCTGCGGAATGCGGGGTGACGATCAGCTGGTCGCTGGCCAACAGAGGATCACCGGCGCGCGGCGGCTCCTGTTCCAGTACGTCGGTGGCATAGATCGCGGGCCGGCCTTCGGTGAAGGCAGCTGGCAGTGCGGTCTCATCGACGATGCCGCCGCGGGCGGTGTTCACCAAGATCGCCCCCGGTTTCATCTGCTGCAGCCTGTCGGCGTTGAACAGCATCGCGGTTTCCGGCGTGCGCGGCATGTGAAGGCTGACGATATCGGCCGCCGCCAGCGCTTGCTGCAGGTCGGTCAGGCGCCGGACGTCATTGGGAAGGGGGGCGTCTTCTGGCATGAAGGGATCGTAGACCGTGACATGGGCGCCGAAGGCACGGGCGCGCTCGGCAAAGGCGCGGCCGATGCGACCGAAGCCTGCAACCAGCACTGATGCGCCCATTACCTCGCGCGCATTGAGATTGTCGCGCAGGTCCCAGTTGCCGCTGCGCACCGCCGCATCCGCCGCCACCAGCCGCTTGCAGCCCGCCAGCATCAGCGTAAAGGCCTGTTCCGCGACCGAGATGTAGTTGCTGTCGGCGGCAATCGCCACGGCAATGCCACGGGATTTCAGATACGGCAGGTCCAGATTGTCGCAGCCGACCCCGTGGCGGGAGATCAGCCGTAGCTTCGGCGCTCTGTCCAGCACCTCCCGACTGAGCACCCGGGCCCGCAGCACGATGGCCTCGGCATCGCGGATCTCGCGGGCGATGGCGGCGTCGTCCGGTGCGGGCAGATAGACGGTTTCGGCCTCCGCGCAGGCCTGCAGCAGCGCCACCCCGTCGGGGTGGACCTGGTCAAGGACGAGAGCTTTGGGCATTGGTTTTCCTTTGTTTTTTCAGACACCGGCCGGTTCGGCCGCAAGAAGGCTGCCCTGATCCACCGCCAGCCGCACATCGTCGGCGATGGCCAGGATGTCGCTCCAGACCGCGGCGGCGACCGGCACGCTGTCGGCGCGGGCTGCGCGCAGTTCGCGTTCGATGTCGCCGGGGATACGCACCGCGTCATGGCCCTGCGCCGGGGTCAGCGCGTTCACGAATGCCAGGTACTCCGCGATTTCACCGGCAATGCCGCCGGGGTTATCACAGTGCGCCGGGTCGATGAAAACCGCAAACATGCCGTTGCCGAATCGGTGCCCAGCGGGACCGTTGGTGCCGTTCCCGGTGAGCGCGCCGCCAAGCAGCTCGCATGCCAGCATCAGGCCAGAGCCTTTGTGGCCGCCAAAGCTGCGCAAGGCACCGTCGCCTGTGCGCGGGTTAGGCGTCGGCGCGGTCAGGGTCTCGCCATACAGCACCGCCGGATTTCCGGTGAGCGCGCCGTTTGCGTCAACCAGCGCATCACCGGGCAGGGTGCCGCCGGATTTCGCGGCAACCAGCGCCTTGCCCTCGGCCACCAATGAGGTGGCGAAATCGAGGATGAAGTGCCGCCCGTTCGCCTGCGGCACGCCGACGGTGACCGGCGCGGTGGAGGCGGCGCGCTCTGCCGCGCCAAAGGGCGCCACCAGGCGCGAGCCCGCGACATTGGTGAAAAACAGGCTGATGATACCCTTTTCCGCAGCCTGTTCGGCAAAGGCGCCGACGCGGCCGATATGGCCCGCGCGGCGCAGCAGCACAACGGCGGCTCCCTGGTCCTGCGCTCGCTGCATGCCCGCGCTGGTCGCGCGGTGCGCGGCCCATTGGCCCAGCCCGTCGCCGCCGTCGAATTGCATCAGCGCTCCAAGGTCTGCGACCTGCGCAAACGGCGCGCACGCCACCAGCTGGCCCGATTGCAGCCAGTCGTGATAGCGGCGGATCCGCACGATGCCGTGGCTGTCATGGCCGCTGCGGCTGGCCTCGACTAGATGCCGCGCAACATGGGCGGCCTCCTCGGCGCTGCAGCCATGGGCCGCGAGAAGGCGGGCCAGCAGTTCGGTCAGCGGGTGGGGGCGGAGCTGGATCCTGTCTTGGATGGTCATGCAGGCAGTTCCTCTGTCTGGGTGGAGGCGGCACTGTCCGTGCCGCCAAATAGCCGGTTCGCGATCATCTCGCCGATGGGCAGCGCCGAGGTTGCGGCGGGGGAGGGGGCGTTGAGCACAAACACCGCCCCCGGCGCGTCGGCAAACTCAAAATCATGCAGCAACGCGCCGTGAGCTGAAACCGCCTGCGCACGAATGCCTGCGCCGCCGTGCTTCAAGTCCTCCAGCTGCAAATCGGGGCAGTATTTCTGGCACATTTTCAGATAGCCGCGCTTGTTCAGGGAATTGCTCAGTTCTGCCAGGCCGGGACCGAGATTCCGGTGCAGCATTTTCCAAAAACCGGGGAAGATAGCAATCTCGGACAGGTCGCGCAGCGAGACCGCTGTTTTGGAGTAACCCTCGCGGGCGCGGGCCAGCACGGCGTTCGGGCCAACGGTGACGCTACCGTCGATCATCCGGGTCAGGTGGATGCCCAAGAATGGTAGATCAGGGTCTGGCACCGGGTAGATCAGGTGCTTGAAGCGGCTGTTCCATTTGTCAGCCAGCCGGTAGTATTCGCCGCGGAAGGGCACGATGCGGGTGCGGATATCCAGTCCGGCCATGCGTGCTAGACGGTCGGCCTGCAAGCCGCCGCAGACCGCCAGATTGCTGGCATGGATGGCGTGGCCACGAAGCGCGATCCCATGACCGGTGCTGGCGCTGCGACGAATGCCGCGCACTTCTGCGCCGGTGCGGATGAGACCGCCGGCCTGCCGGATGTCGTTGGCCATGGCCTGGCACAGGGCCGGGTAGCTTATGATGCCGCTGTCTGGGATGAACAGCGCGCCTAGGCCAGTGATGTGGGTTTCGCGTTCGCGCAGCTGTGCAGCGCTGAGCCGTTTGTACGACAACCCATTGCCCGCGGCGCGGGTTTCCAGCGCCGCCAACCGCTCCTGTTCAAGCGGGGTGGTTGCGACGATCAACTTGCCGCAGGTCTCAAACGCAACACCGTGTCGGCGGGCCAGATCCTTGGTCATCCTGGCGCCGCGGCGGCACAGTTTCGACTTCAGCGAGCCGGGCGCATAATAGACGCCAGCGTGGATGACGCCGCTGTTGTTACCGGTCTGGTGACGGGCCAACGCGTCCTCTTTCTCCAACAGGATCAGCGAGGCACCGGGCCGCGCCGTAAGGATCGCCCGCGCGGTCGCCAGACCAACAATGCCGCCGCCGATGATGCAATAGTCATAGGTCATCACGGACCCTCAGGCTGCGGCGGCCCCAAAGCGCGGGACCGCCTGTTGTGGCTTACTTGACTTCGGCAAAGAATTTGGCCGAACCGGGGTGTTGCGGGATGCCGACATCCTGGCCCAGCATGTCCGGCGTGGTCTTGCTGACCGCGGCGACGGCGATGCCGATGTCGTCCAGCCGGTCATGAATTGCCTTGGCGACCTTGTAGATCGCATCCTCGCTGGCATTGCAGTCGGCAATCACATGGGTGCCGAAGCTGACCGACTGTACCGGCGCGTTCATGAAGGGATAGGCGTCCTGCGGGATGGTGATCTGGCCGAAGCCTGCGTTGACCTCCTTCATTTTGGCGAACATCTCGTCAGTGATCGGCAGCAGCCGCAGATCGCGCGAGGCGCCGACGTCCATGATGACGCCCGCGGGCACGCCGGTGGCCTGGAAGAAACCATCGACCTGGCCGTCCTTCATCATGTTCACCTGGTCGGACATCGAGGCAAAGTTGACCTGCCCGAGGTCGTCATAGTCCAGCCCGACGGTGGACAGGGTCAGCCGGGCCAGCTGCTCGGCGGTGTTGCCGCGCGGGGTGACCGCCAGCCGCTTGCCCGTCATGGCAGCGAAATCCGCGATGGAGCTGTCGGTGACCGCGGCCTGGATCACCTGTGGATAGAGATAGGCAACGTTGCAGATATTGCCGATGGGCGTATCGAAGGGCGCCTTGCCCGCGGCGGCATCCACGGCGGAGATGGTGTTGGACATGCCCAGCTGCGCCTTGCCGGCCTCAATCGCCTTGATGTTGGCGAGGCCACCGCCGGGTCGAACCTGGATACCGACGTCGTCGAAGATATCCTCGACCGCGGATTTGATGGCGCCGCCCGCGGGATACCACGAGCCGCCAGGCGAGCCGGTCACGAAGACCAGATTGTCTGCCGCCAGTGCGGGCAGGGCTGCCATGGTGATCGTCGCCGTCAAGGCAAGTTTCAGTGATCCGATCATGTGTCTTCTCCTCCAAGATTGATCTGATGGGTGTCGGGGTGTCCCGGCGCGATCTAGCGTGGCGCGGTGACGGTTTCGTGCGGGCTGGCAAAGCGGTTGGCGATCTGCGCCAGCGCCGCCAGACCGAGGCCGAGGGCATCGCCGACCAGTCCCTGGTCGATCAGCGCGAAGGACGCGCAGACTAGCAGCGCGCGGCTTAGCATGCTGAGGCGCGAAAGCAGGTAGCCATGCAGTCCCGCCGCCATGAAGGTGACCCCGATCAGCGCAGTTGCGGCGGCGAACAGGATCTCGCTCCAGCTGCCCTGCATGATGAGGGCGGGAGAATAGACGAACATGAAGGGCACCACATAGCCGGTCAGCCCCAGCTTCATCGCCGCCGCGGAGGCGTCCCACAGCCTGGCGCCCGAGATCGCGTTGGCGGCAAACAGGCCGATGGCGACCGGCGGGGTGATTGCCGAGAGGATCGCAAAGTAGAGCGCAAAGAGATGCGCTGCCTCCAGCGGCGTACCCAGCTTGACCAGTGCAGGCACCAGCAGCGCGGTCTGCAGGATATAGGCCGGCGTGGTCGGCAGGCCCATGCCAATGACAATCCCGGCGGCGGCGGTCAGCAGCAGCGCCAGCAAGAGCGAGTTCTGGCTGAGACTGCGCACCATGCTGGAAAATTCCAGCCCGAGGCCCGAATGTACAATGATGCCGACCACAATGCCCGCGCAGGCGCAGGCCATCGCCACCTGCACCGCGTTGCGCACGCCGTTCTGCAGCCCCTCGAGGATCTGCTCCAGGCGGAACTCGGCGCGGGTGCTGCGGCGCATCAGGGTGACCGGCAGGATCGACAGGATGCCGAACAGCGCGGCATAGGCCGGGGAGTAGCCGGAGAACAGGCAGCTGACGATGACCAGAAGCGGCAGGATCTGGTGCCCGCGGTCGCGCAGCACCGCGCGGCCGTCGGGGATCTGGTCCTCGGGCAGGCCCTTCAGGCCCTTGCGCTTTGCCTCGAAATGGATCGCCAGGAACACCGCGGTGAAGAACAGCAGCGCTGGGATCAGTGCGATCATCATCACATCAAGGTAGCTGACGCCCATCATCTCGGCCATGACAAAGGCGGCAGCGCCCATCACCGGCGGCATGATCTGGCCTCCGGTCGAGGCGACGGCCTCGACGCTGCCGGCGAAGGCACGGCTGTAACCCAGTCGCTTCATCAGCGGGATGGTGTAGGTGCCGGTTGTCATGATGTTGGCCACCGCGCTGCCGGAGATCGAGCCGAACAGCGCCGAACTGAGGCTGGCGACCTTGGCCGGGCCACCGGTGGATCGGCCGGCGATGGCGGTGGCGAATTCGATGAAGAAGCGGCCGGTGCCCAGCCGTTCCGCCAGCGCGCCGAACAGCACAAAGAGGAACAGGAAGGTGGCAGAGACATTCAGCGGGATGCCAAAGATGCCTTCGGTTGTAAGGAAGTTCACGTCAACCACATAGCCGGGGGTCAGCTGGCCGGTGAACAGGGCAAAGGCGATGAATCCGATGGCGGTCAGCGGCAGTGCAGCGCCCAGGGTGCGGCGGCAGCCTTCCAGCACTAGGAAGATCAGCCCCCAGCCCAGCCACTTCTGCACTATTTCTGGCTCATCCACGAATTGGAAGCGGGAATAGAGCAGCTCTTCGTTGACGATGAGATAGCCAATCGCGGCGGCGGTCAGTACGCCATAGGCGGCATCCAGCCGCGCGCCGAAGCGGCCCTTGGTGCGCGCGTCCGGAAACAGCAGGAACACGATCAGCAGCGCCAGCCCCAGGTGGGTGCCGCGGAAGGTGAACGGCTGCGGCGCCCCGGCCGCGACCACGTAGATGTGAAAACAGATCATTGCCGCCATCAGCGGCAACGCCAGCGCCTCGCGGCGGCCGGCCAGTTGATTTCGCAACCAGTACATGCGGTGTCCTCCCCCATGATATGTGCCGCCGGGGCGCCGCAGCGGGCGCTTGCCGACGGGGTCTTATGCTCAGCCGCCGAAAGCGTCCTGGCGGATGCGGGCCATGCCCTGCATCATCAGTGTGTGTTCGGAACCGATCACGAACATGCTGGCGCCGGCCTCCCGCCAGCGGCTGATGTCCTCGCCCGGCGCGCAATAGAGGCCTGTGGCGGACCCTTTCGCGCCCAGCACGTCGGCGCATTTCTGGCCGATCTCCAGCGCGTGAAAGTCATTGGCGCCGTAGGATACCGCTAGGTCGGCGCGGCCGACAAACAGCGCATCGACCCCGTCGACCGCGGCGATGTCTTCATAGGCGTCATAGCCTTCGGGATCTTCGATCTGGCAGATCACGCTGACCTCGCGGTTGGCGAGCTCGAAATGCTCGGCCAGGCTGCGGCGGGAATAGTCGGCGGCGCGGGTGGTGCCGGCAAAGCCGCGGCCCTGGCCCTGGCCGTAGCGGGTATTGCGCACGATGTCCGCCGCCTGCTGCGCCGATTTCACATGCGGTACCACGATGCCTGCGATGCCGCAGTCCAGCATGCCCAGGATGGTGTCGGGGCTGGCATTGGGAATGCGCACCAAAAGCGGGCAGCTGGTCGCCCGCGCGGCAATTGCGCAGGTGTCGACCGCGGCGCGGTCAAACGGCGCGTGTTCGGCATCAAGGATGACGAAATCGGCGCCGGAGTGGCCCAGCACTTCGGTGACCATCGGATGCGGCGTTTTCACAAACAGGCCGAGCAGCTGCTCGCGGCCAGCCAGGCGGGTTTTGAAGGTTGCGTTCAGTGTCATCTGCGCCTCTGTCTTCGAGTTGCACTAAGGAGGAGAGGCGGCCGCAGCAGGCCGTTGCCGCAGCGGGCGGTGGGTCTGTGCCAGTGTCTCCTCAGCGCGTCCGGCGCTGCCGTCGCGTTGCAACATGCATAGGAAGCAGATACCAGTGTTGCAATATTTACAATATTTCAGTGAAAAATTTCAGCCACTACTGCGTTCGACCAGATAGCAGGGGGTGATCTTGATAGTTCCCAACGCGCCGGGATCGTTGATCAGCTCTGCCATCATGGACAGGGCGTTGCCGACCATCAGGCGGATGCGCTGGCGCACGGTGGTCAGCTTGTAGGATTCCCAGGCCGCCATCGGAATGTCGTCATAGCCGATAATGCCAAGGTCGCTGCCGGGGCGGATGCCCGCCTTTTTGGCGGCATCAATCGCTGCCACCGCCATAATGTCATTGGCGCAGAAAATGGCATCGGGGCGGGCCGGGGCCGCGAGCGCCGACGAGACGGCGGCGTGGGCCTGATCGTACTGAAAGCCACCGGACCAGTCGCCGGCGGGCTGCATTCCGGCCTCGTCCATCGCGTCAAGGAAGCCGCGGCGGCGCTCCAGATGGGTGGAGGCATTGGCGATTCCACCCAGAAAGGCGATGCGCCGGCGGCCCTGATCGATAAAGCGGCGTGCCACCAGGCGAGCGCCATTGTAATTGTCGCCGCTGACGGCGCTGAGCTGGGCATCGACCTGTACCCGGCCAAACAGCACCACCGGCAGGCCGCGGTTGCGGCACTGCCGCGCTAAGTCCGAATTCAGCGTCGCCGAGGTGATGATGGCACCGTCGCTGCCGTCGCGGAACACCTGCGACATGATGCTGTCCACCGTCAGCCCGTTGGGCACCGCGTGGAACAGCAGTTCGATGTTCTGTTCCGCCGCCACCTTGGAAAACTCCTCGAGCACCGAGGCGAAATAGGGGTTGCGGATGTCGCCGACCACCAGCGAGATCGCCAAATTGTTGCCGCGCCCCGAGGGGCGCCGTCCCGGCGGCACATATCCCATCTCATGCGCGGTCTGCAGGATCTGGCTGCGCAGGGTTTTTGACAGAGGAGAATCAGGTTTGAAGGCGCGCGACACCGAGGCCTTGGAGGTGCCGAGCCGTTTGGCAATGTCTTCGGCGGTGACTTTCACGGACGGCCCCTATTGTTGTGCAATTTTTGCAATAAATCTACATCGGCAGGCCGCAAACCGCAAAGGCCAATACACTGCGCCCTGACGGCGGCGCGGTGCGCGGCAGGGGGAATTGCGCTTGGCGACGTTATCCGCTCTATGATCGTGGCATGAAAAAAGTGACTTCCAAGGACGTGGCGGCGCTGGCTGGTGTCTCGGTTTCGGCGGTGTCGCGCGCTTACCGCGCCGATGCGCCGCTATCGGATGACAAACGGCGCCGGATCTTTGCCGCTGCGGCAGAGCTGGGCTACGTCAGTCGCGTCGACCACATCCTGTCGACGCAGTCGAGCAACACCATAGCCATGGTGGTCGGCGACATGCGCAACCCCTTCTATCCCACCGCTGTGGACGAGGCTGCGAGGCTGCTGTCGGAACGCGGGTTACGGCTGATCGTACATGCGGTGCCGACGGGCGAGGATGTGGATCTGGTGATGCGTCAGGTGCTGGACTACCGCGCCGAAGGCGTGATCCTAGCCAACTCGCTGATGGGGTCGAAATTGGCGGCGAAATGCCGCCAGAACAGGATGTCGGCGGTGCTGCTGAACCGGGTGCAGTCAGACAGCCATATGATGGCGGTATGCTGCGACAACTACGGCGGCGCACGGATGATCGCTGAGCGTTTCATCAGCAGCGGACGCCGCCGGATCGCCTTTATCGGCGGCCAGCGCAACACCTCGACTCACTTGGAGCGGATGCGCGGGTTTACCGATCACCTGGCGGCACAGGACGTTGATCTTGAGGTGCAGCTGGACGGCGGCTACAGTTATCGACAGGCGCATGAGGCCGCACAGGGGGTGCTGGCAAGGCGTCCGCTGCCGGAGGCAGTGTTCTGCGCCAATGACATTATGGCGATAGCGATGCTAGACGCCGCGAGGATGCTGGGCGTCCGGGTGCCGGGTGATATTGCGATCGCCGGATTCGATGATATTCCAATGGCTTCCTGGGATGCTTACCAGCTGACCACCGTGCGCCAGCCGTTGCGGCGGATGCTGGCCCAGGCAATCGGCATGATCGGCGGCGGCGATCCGGGCGAGGGCGATATCCGCATCCTGCCTGGGGAGCTGAAGATCCGCCGTAGTGCATAGTGAAAAATTTTCACCACCTGACGCAACAGTTGCGCAGTGATGCACATTTCAGCATGTCTTTCTGATCCGCGTCTGTTGTTTCAGCGTGTTTTTAATCGGGAGGATACATCATGAAGCTCACATCACTTGCCCTTTCCGCGGCCCTGGCGCTGACCGGAGCGGCTGCGGCAAGCATCGCATCGGCGGAAACCCGGCTGGCCTTCGGCGCCACTAACTCGCAAAGCGCGCATTACGCCTATTTTGCCTCGCTCGCGAAAATCGTGAACGACACCTACCCGGACGCCTACCAGGCCTCGGTGGTGGAAACCGGTGCCACCGTCGACAATCTCAAACGGATGGCGCGCGGGCAGCTGGATATTGGGCTGATCACCACCTCGACGCTGTACCATGCCTATAACGGGGTGAAGAGCTTTGACGGCCGTCCGATCGAATCCAAACTTCTGTGGGCCTATTCGCTGGCGCCGCAGAACGCCGTGGTGCGCCGCGATTCCGGCATCACCGAGCTGCCCGGCCTGTCCGGGCAGAAATTCGGCCCCGGCATGCGCGGCTCCTCCACCGAGGCCACCGCGCTGGAGGTGTTCGAGCTGCTGAAAATCGAGCCCGAGTGGGTGCGCGGCACCAATGGCGAGCAGGCCAATGCGATCAAGGACGGCCGCTCACAGGGGTTTGTCAAAAGCGCCGTGGGCACCTCTTTTGACGCGCTGACCACCGACATCGCCGCCTTCACCCCGCTGCAGGTGCTGGGCATTGACGACGCGCAGGAAGAAAAGATCCGCGCTGAGCTGCCGGAGCTGTCGATCGTGGAAATGCCGGGTGGTGAGATTGAAAACTCCGGGCCCTACACCGCATGGGGCTTTATGATTGGCGTCTCCGCGCGTCCCGATATGGACGAGCAGACCGCCTATGACCTGACCAAGGCGGTGATGGAATCGATGGATGAGCAGGCCGCTGCCTTCCCGGCGGTCAAGGGGCTGAACCTGCCCGAGCTGACGCTGCAATATGCCACCAGCCCGCTGCACCCCGGCGCCGTGCGCTACTACGAAGAGATCGGCCTGACCGTGCCGGACCACCTGAAGTAACCTGCAGTTGGGGCCGGTGCCTGTCTGGTGCCGGCCACGCTGCCTGCAGCCGAGCGAGGCATTGCCATGACTGCGTCCCCCCCGTATTCCACCCTGCGCCAGAAGGCGATTGCGGTTCTGTCCGTGATGCTGGGCCTGTTTGTTTTCTACACCTCCTTCAACGGACCATTTGAATCGCTGGTGCAGCGGGCGCTGTTCGTGATGACCATCGCCGCACTGGCGGTGCTGATGCATCCCCTGTGGCACGGCACCCGGCTGCGCTGGCTGGGCATCCTCATCGACACCGCCATCGTTGCTATGGTGACAGTCTCTGGCTGCTACATCATCGCCAATTACGAGACGATCATGACCGATCTGCCCTGGGCAGGGCCGCTGGACATGATCATGGCCTTCGGCACGCTGGCGAGCGTGCTGGAGCTGGCACGGCGCACCTCGAACTGGGTGTTCCCGATGATCGTGGCGCTGGCGGTGGCCTATGCCTTCCTCGGCTATCTGATCCCCGGCCAGTTCGGCCACCGCGGTTTTGACAGCGCTTACCTCAGCGAGATCATCTTTCTGTCGGATCGCGGCCTGTGGGGGATGCTGGTCAATGTGGCGTCGACCACGCTGGCGGCCTTTGTGCTGTTCGGCGCCATCCTGCTGCACACCGGCGCGGGCGAAACCTTCTTTGACCTCTCCGCCCGCCTCGGCGGTTCGCGCCCCGGCGGCGCAGCCAAGATTGCCACCTTCGCGTCCGGTTTCTTCGGCGCTATCAACGGCTCTACCGTGGCAAATGTGGCGACCACCGGCAATTTCACCATCCCGCTGATGAAGCGGTTGAAATACCCGTCCGCCTATGCCGGAGCGGTGGAGGCGATCGCCTCCACTGGCGGCCAGCTAGCACCGCCTATCATGGGCACCGCCGCCTTTGTGATGGCAGAACTGGTGGGCGTGAATTACTGGTCCATCGCCTTGGCCGGGGTTCTGCCCGCGCTGCTGTTCTATCTTGGCATCTATTCCACGGTGCATGTGATCGCCCGTCGCCAGGGCTTCCGCCCGGTGACTGCAGATGATCTGCCGGATTGGCGCGGCGCGATGAACTTCACCCGTCTTGCCCCAATCGCGGCGGCGCTTGGCGGCTTGGGGTTCGGCGTGCTAAACGGCAACTCGGTCGAGCTCACCGCCTGCTACGGCATGCTGGCGATGCTGGCGGCGGTGCTGGTGGCGCGCATTGCCAACGGCGAAAACCCGCGCGAGGTGATCTCGATCATCCTGCGCGCGCTGGAGGCGGGCGGCAAGGGCGTGGTCATCGTCGGCATCCTGCTGGTCGGAGCCCAGGTTTTTGTCGCGATGATCAACCTGACCGGCTTTGGTGTTGCCGTCACCTCGGCGGTGCTGGCCATCGGGCAGGGCAACATATGGCTGATCGCCGCGCTTATGGCAGTGGTCTGTCTGATCGCGGGTATGGGCCTCCCGACTTCGGCCGCCTATGTGATGGTTGCAGCGGTGTTTGCCCCGGCGCTGATCCAGCAGGGCATCGATCCTCTGGTGGTGCATATGTTCGTGCTGTACTACGCGGCGCTGTCGGTGATCACACCGCCGGTCTGCCTCGGCGTCTTTGTGGCCGCAACCATTGCGCAGGCGCCCTGGATCAAGGTCGCAGTGGAAACCCTGCGGTTGGGCGCTACCGCCTATGCGCTGCCGATGCTGTTCCTGGCCTATCCCGGCATGCTGGGCGGCGGCGGAACTGAGGGCATCCTGCTGGCGGCAGTGTCGGGCGTCGTCTTTGCCGTCTCCATCGCCCATCTTCTGGGTGGGGCGCGGCTGCCTTGGGGCGGTGCTTCGCGGTTGCTGTGGGCATTGCCCGCTGGCCTCGCACTGCTCGGTCCCTGGTTGAGCGTCGCCGCGGCCGCGCTGACCCTTGCTACACTGGTCGTGATTGCCCGGCGGCAGCTGGAGCAGCGGCCCGAAACCGCCCCTGCCTGACAACAAGGGCCGGGCGCCACTGACTGTGCCCGGCCAACCAACTTCCCCGGTCTCCCTAATCCGAAAGCAACGCAAGCCTTGGCCCGCTGCCGGTCGCCTGTTTCTGTTTGACTGGAAGTGAAAGTTTTTCACTATGCGTGGAAAATATTGCGAAGCGACGGCCGATGTCTGAAACCTCTGCCAACCCCTGAAAAACAGCCCGTAAAGGAGCCTCCCATGACCATCGAATACCTGAAACGCGGCAAGCCCGAGTCCGACCGTGCTGAGGACGACGCCAAGACCCGCGCCGTGGTCGAAGCGACGCTGAACGACATTGAGACCCGCGGCGACGCCGCCGTGCGCGAGTTGTCCGAGAAATTCGACAATTACAGCCCCGAAAGCTTCCGCCTCAGCCAGCAGCAGATCGACGAGCTGATCGCCTCGCTGACGGAGCGCGAGCTGAAGGACATCAAATTCGCGCAAAAGCAGGTGGTGAACTTCGCCCAGGCGCAGCGCGATTCCATGCTGGACATCGAAGTGGAGACCCTGCCCGGTGTGATCCTCGGCCATAAGAACATCCCCGTCCAGTCAGTCGGCTGCTACGTGCCGGGCGGCAAGTTCCCGATGGTGGCCTCGGCGCATATGTCGGTGGCCACTGCCAAGGTCGCGGGCGTTCCCCGCATCATCGCCTGCACCCCGCCGTTCCAGGGTAAGCCGAACGCGGCGGTGATTGCCGCGATGCACCTGGGCGGCGCCCATGAGATCTACGTGATGGGCGGCATTCAGGCGGTCGGTGCCATGGCCATCGGCACCGAAACCATCGAGCCGGTCCACATGCTGGTCGGCCCTGGGAACGCCTTTGTCGCTGAAGCCAAACGCCAGCTATTTGGCCGCGTCGGCATCGACCTGTTTGCAGGCCCGACCGAAACCATGGTGATCGCGGATGAGAGCGCCGCAGACGCCGAGCTTTGTGCCACCGATCTGCTGGGCCAGGCGGAACACGGCTACAACTCTCCCTGCGTGCTCCTCACCAACTCGCACAAACTGGCCGAGGAGACGCTGAACGAGATCGACCGCTTGCTGGGCATCCTGCCGACGGCGGATACCGCCAAAGTCAGTTGGGAGGAATACGGCGAGGTGATCGTCTGCGACAGTTATGACGAGATGCTGCAGGTCGCCGACGACATCGCCTCCGAGCACGTGCAGGTGATGACCGACCGCGACGACTGGTTCCTGGAATACATGACCTGTTACGGTGCGCTGTTCCTCGGCCCGCGTACCAATGTCGCCAATGGCGACAAGGTAATCGGCACTAACCACACCCTACCGACCAAAAAGGCTGGCCGCTACACCGGCGGGTTGTGGGTGGGCAAGTTCTTGAAAACCCACAGCTACCAGAAAGTCACCACCGACGAGGCGGCGACCATGATCGGCGAGTACGGCTCTCGGCTCTGCATGCTCGAGGGTTTTGCCGGCCACGCCGAACAGTGCAACATCCGCGTGCGCCGCTATGGCGGTGTGGAGGTGCCCTACGCCGGTGCCGCCGCCTGGCGCGAAGCGGCGGAATAACCGCACCTGCTATTGCTGGACCCGAGCCACGCGCCCCCGGGTCCGGCCTGTTCTCCCGGCGGACCGGGGGGCGCCAACCGGAGAGACAGATGAAACTACCGCAAACTCCGAGCCTGCGGCTCGATGGAAAACGCGCGCTGGTGACCGGCGCTACTTCGGGTATCGGACTGGGAGCTGCCACCGCCTTGGCGCGTGCCGGCGCAGAGGTGCATTGCCTGGCCCGTAGCGCCGATCAGCTAGATGCCGTCTGCCACGAACTTGCGGCCGAGGGTTTTACCGCGCTGCCGCTTCCGTTGGACCTAACGGACGTGAAGGCGCTGGAGGTCGAACTGGCGGCAGGCGAGGCCTATGACGTCGTGGTTAACTCCGCTGGCATGGCCCGCCACAGCGCAGCGCTGGACACTGCCCCCGAAGATTTTGATGCAGTTATAGGGCTGAACCTGCGTGCGGCCTACTTTCTCTCCACCGCCGCGGCGCGCCGCATGCTGGAAGCCGGGAAACCAGGCTCAATCATCCATATGAGCAGTCAGATGGGCCATGTCGGCGGCATCGACCGGGCGGTCTATTGCGCATCGAAACATGCGCTGGAGGGCATGGTTAAGGCGATGGCGATCGAATGGGGGCCGCAGCTCGTCCGGATCAATTCGATCTGCCCGACCTTCATCCGCACCCCGCTGGGAGAGCAGACGCTGGCCGACCCTGAACGTCGGCAATGGATTGAAAGCAAGATCAAACTGGGCCGGGTCGGTGAGATCGAGGACATCATGGGCGCCGTCGTTTACCTGGCGTCGGAAGCTTCGGCGCTGGTCACAGGCACGTCGCTGATGATCGATGGTGGCTGGACTGCCGGTTAACCCTGCGCAAGGAAGAAAATATGAAAATAGGCACACCAAAAGAGATAGCCGAGGGCGAGTCGCGCGTAGCGATGACGCCATTGTCGGCGCTTGATCTTCAGAAGCTGGGGTTTGAGTGCTGTATTGAGTTCTGGCGCGGGTGAGGCTGCGGGGTTTACCGATGCGGCCTATGCTGAGGCGGGGGTGGAGGTGATCAAGACCGCCGCCGGGCTGTGGAAGGCCGCCGATATCATCGCCAAGGTCCGCGCACCCAATGAGACCGAGCTGAAGCGGCTCAACAAATCCAAGACGCTGATTTCCTTCTTTAATCCGGGCGGCAATGAAGAAGGGCTGGAGCTGGCGAAATCCAAGGGCGCCACCGTGATCGCCATGGAAATGGTGCCGCGCATCAGCCGCGCGCAGAAGATGGACGCGCTGAGTTCGATGGCCAATATCGCCGGCTACCGCGCGGTGATCGAGGCGGGCAACAATTTTGATCGGTTCTTCACCGGCCAGATCACGGCGGCAGGCAAGGTGCCCCCGGCCAAGGTTCTGGTGGTGGGCGCCGGTGTTGCGGGCCTCGCAGCGATCGGCACCTCCACTTCGTTGGGCGCGGTCACCTACGCCTTTGACGTGCGCCCCGAAGTCGCCGAGCAGGTCGAGTCCATGGGCGCGGAATTTGTCTACCTCGATTTCGAGGAAGAACAGCAGGATGGCGCGGCCACCGGCGGTTATGCCGCTGTGTCGAGCCCGGAGTTCCGCGAGGCCCAGCTGGCCAAGTTCCGTGAGCTGGCACCTGAGGTCGATATCGTCATCACCACCGCGCTGATTCCCAACCGCGAGGCGCCCAAGCTGTGGCTGGCCGATATGGTCGCCGCGATGAAGCGTGGCTCGGTCATTGTGGACCTTGCGGCAGAGCGCGGCGGCAATGTCGAGGGCACCGTTCGGGATGAGAAGATCATCACCGACAATGGTGTGACCATCGTCGGCTACACCGATTTCCCCAGCCGGATGGCGAGCCAGTCCTCCAGCCTCTATGCCACCAACATCCGCCACATGATGACCGACCTGACGCCTGAAAAGGACGGCCAGGTGGTGCATGACATGGAGGATGACGTGATCCGTGGCTCCACCGTGACCCACGCGGGCGAGATCACTTTCCCGCCGCCGCCGCCAAAGGTGCAGGCGATCGCGGCGCAGAAGAAACCCGAGCCGCCCAAAGAGCTGACGGCAGAGGAAAAACGCGCTCAGGAAGTCGCTGCCTTCAAGCAGCAGACCAAGAACCAGGTCACCCTTCTGGCGGTGGGCGCAGCCCTGCTGCTCGGCGTTGGTCTGGTGGCCCCTGCGAGCTTCATGCAGCACTTCATCGTCTTTGTGCTGGCGGTCTTTGTCGGCTTCCAGGTGATCTGGAACGTCTCGCACTCCCTGCACACGCCTTTGATGGCTGTCACAAATGCGATCTCCTCGATCATCATCCTGGGCGCGCTGATGCAGATCGGCTCTGGCTCCTGGCTGGTGATTTTCCTTGCGGCGCTTAGCGTCTTTATGGCCGGAATTAACATCTTCGGCGGCTTCCTCGTGACACGGCGCATGCTCGCCATGTTCCAGAAATCCTGAAGGAGGAGAGATCATGGACTGTGGATTCACGACGGCGGCCTATGTGGTCGCGGCGGTTCTCTTTATCCTCAGCCTCGGCGGTCTGTCGGGACAGGAAAGCGCCAAGCGCGCGGTCTGGTACGGCATTTCCGGCATGGGGCTGGCGGTCTTTGCAACCCTGATCGGGCCGGGCTCCGGCCTTTGGTTCCTGTCGTTGGTGCTGATCGGTGCCGGCGGTGTGATCGGCTATATGCTGGCTTCGAAGGTCGAGATGACCCAGATGCCGGAGCTGGTGGCAGGCATGCATGCGCTGGTCGGTCTGGCCGCCGTCTTGGTGGGCTTCAACGCCCATATCGAACTGGGCCGGGTGCTGGCGATGGACGAAGGCACGCGCAAGACGCTGGAAGGCTTTGCCGCGCTGCTGGCCAAGAAAGACAGCATCGAGATCAACATCCTGCGGGTCGAGGTCTTCCTTGCTGTATTCATCGGCGCGGTGACATTCACCGGCTCGGTGATCGCCTATGGCAAGCTGTCGGGCAAGGTGTCGTCGAAGGCGGAGAAGCTGCCGGGCGGCCATATGCTGAACCTAGGCGCCGCGGTTCTGTCGCTCCTGTGCCTGTTCTGGTATCTCGGCTCCGGTGGTTTTGTGCCGCTGGCCCTGATGACGCTGGCCGCACTGTTCATCGGCTATCACCTGATCATGGGCATCGGCGGCGCCGACATGCCGGTGGTGGTCTCCATGCTGAACAGCTACTCCGGCTGGGCGGCGGCGGCGATCGGCTTCTCCTTGGGCAATGACCTCCTGATCGTGGTCGGCGCACTGGTGGGCTCGTCTGGCGCGATCCTGAGCTACATCATGTGCAAGGCGATGAACCGGTCGTTCGTGTCGGTGATCCTGGGCGGCTTTGGCGGCACCACGGGTCCTGCAATGGAGGTCGAGGGCGAGCAGGTGGCGATCGACGCCGACGGCGTTGCCACGGCGCTGGACGAGGCCGACAGCATCGTGATCATCCCCGGCTACGGCATGGCGGTGGCGCAGGCGCAGCAGAATGTGGCGGAACTCACCCGCCGTCTGCGCGCCAAGGGCAAAAACGTGCGCTTTGCGATCCACCCGGTGGCGGGCCGTCTGCCGGGGCATATGAACGTGCTCTTGGCCGAAGCCAAGGTACCCTATGACATCGTGCTGGAGATGGATGAGATCAACGACGACTTTCCGGAGACGGATGTGGCCATCGTGATCGGCTCCAACGACATCGTGAACCCGGCCGCGCAAGAAGACCCCAACTCGCCCATCGCCGGCATGCCGGTTCTGGAGTGCTGGAAGGCGAAACAGGTGTTTGTCTCCAAACGCGGTCAGGGCACCGGATATTCCGGCATCGAGAACCCGCTATTCTTCAAGGAAAACACCCGCATGTTCTACGGCGACGCAAAACAGAGCCTCAGCACGCTACTCAATATCATCGAGTGAGCGACGTGCATAAAATCCAAAGAAGGGCGCCCTGAGATCGGGGCGCTTTCCTCGGTGGCCATTATTCAACTACTCTAAAATGGCCTCGGCGGGATAAATTCACGACACTATCCCGTGAACCTGATGGACCCACCGAAATTCTAACAACGGCCGAGGGCACGTTGGTTAGCACATCATGATCAGCACGGGCTACCTTCAAACCGCAGACTATTCAGGTGAGCAGGCCATCACCGATATACATTGACTTGTTCAATGACTCTGATGATGTAACCGGCCCCCCGACGGCATCAATGTGCCAAGGTGGGTCTGCAACGATCCACATAGGAGAGCGGGGTTTAGAAGTTTCCCTTTGCTGCCTCAGCCAAGATCAGCTTGTCCAACGTAAGATCAGAAACGGCCTTGCGGAGCCGCTCATTCTCTTGCTGCAGCCGCTTCAGTTACTTCAATTGTTCTGTGCCCATCCCACCGTACTTCTTCTTCCAGCGGTAGAACGTCTGTTCAGTCACACCAATCTGCCGGATCGCATCCAGACGCGGCGTGCCTTGCCCCGTCAGAACCTCAACCTGTAGTAACTTCGTGACAATCTCTTCGGGCTTGGGTCGCTTGTTTGCCATGGCCTTCCTCCGTTTCCTAAACATAGCGGAGGACCACTTCAGTGGGGGAGGACCAGAGCTAGGTGCCGCCAGAGGATCAGATCTGTACCGTATCCGGTGATGGCGCCTACGACACGCGCCGATGCCATAAGGCCATCCTGGATCGAGACGCCGCCGCCGTCATCCCCATCCGCAAGAACGGGCGCCTTTGGAAGGAAGACTGTCCGGCCGCAACGGCTCGCAACGAGATCCTGCGCGCCACCCGGCACCTCGGGCGAGTCATCTGGAAGCGATGGACCGGCTATCATGCCCGAAGTCGGATCGAGGGAAAGATGCGATGCCGGAAATCCTTCGGCGAAAGCATCGCCTCACAAGACCCCGACCGCCAGACCGCCGAAATCCACAACCGTATCGCTCTTATGAACCGCTTCAACGAACTCGGCATGGCCGAGATCGAACGCGTGGCCTGAAATCAATGGGAAAGGGAAAACTCGCTCAGTGGCTGGGTTCTGCAACAATGCCCTGTCAAAGTACCGTTCGCTGGGGCGGCGAAAGCACAGGTCTTTTCTGACATTCAATCGTCTGGTCAGTAGCCGTAACTTCTATAAAACATCCTCCGGGATCCTGGTGGCTGCTTTGTGGGCCTTGCGTTGCTTGAATGCTCGAGAAAGAACGCCGAGTTTTCCCCGCAAACCCGCAAACCCGCAACTTGGCGGTGTGGGAAACTTTCAGCTCTCATCCACTCCCCACCAGCGCATTGTCTGACGGCAGTGGTGGTCAATTGCCTTCGCAGCCTGTTCGGCGTCTTGAGCGCGCAGCGCTGAGATGATGGCGAGGTGTTCATCCATGGCGCTCGCAATGCGGTTGACCAGAAAAGCGCGGGCGGCTTGAATTACAGCAAGACGGTTTCGGTTCGCCTCATAGACGTCGCGCAGAAAAGGATTGTCCAGCCCGCTCGCCAGCAGGTCGTGCAGGCTGAGATCGGTTTCGAGGGCCTGAGCCGGCAGATCTCCAGTCCTGCCGGATTGCGCCAGCTGCAGCATCGTTTCATGCGCGCCCCGCAAACGGTTGAGCGGCATCGGCACGCCGCCTTGGATCAGACGGCAGGCACCCTCCTTGTCCAGTAGGGCCCGCATGTCCAGACAGGCGCGCGTCAGTTCCGGGCTCGCGTCCATCACCACGATGCCGCGCTTAGGTAGGATACTGACCAGGGATTGTGTCTCTGCCCGTTTGACGGCCTCGCGGGTGGCGGCAATCGGAAAGCCTACCAATTCGCCAAGTTTGGGCATGGAAATGAACTCATTGGCCCTGAGAGCGCCGTGCCGCAAAGCTGCGAGCAGCGCTTCAAAAGCCTGGTCCGCCTGTAGTGCTTGTCCTGATCCGGGCGCGTCTTTCATCCTCAACCCTTTGAATATCAAATGAAACAGAAAGTCCTTCAAGAAATACAGATAGATGACTTCGTGAATTCCTGATTGTCTCAGATATAGCATAACACGTAACATTTTACAAAAGATGCCAGAGAGCATGTGAAATGTGACAGCAAGGGAGGAACGCATGTCAAGACAGCAACAGGAGATTGGAGCGGGAGGTCGGGAGGAGGGAACCCGAATGCCGCACATCTATGTGATCCTATTCGTATTCACCGCATTGGCCGCGGTGGCAACGCATTTCGTGCCGGCCGGGCTCTACGACCGGGTGACATTGCCCAACGGACGCAGTGCCGTCGATCCAGACTCTTTCCGCTATGTCGAGGCCAGCCCGATAGGCTGGGAACAGTTCATGCTGGCCGTCCCGAAGGGGTTAGTGAACGCCTCGACGGTGGTGTTTTTCACCTTCATCATTGGTGGCATGTTCATGGTAATCCGCCGCACCGGCGTGATCGATGTGGTGGTGGACAAGCTGACCCGGCGCTTCGCGGCGCGCAGCGTGTTGATGGTGCCCGCGCTGATGGTGATTTTTGCCGTGGTGGCGACACTGATCGGCACTCAGGAGTTGGCGCTGGTCTACGTGCCGGTGATCCTGCCGCTGATGATTGCGCTGCGGTTTGACTCGATTACTGCCGTTGCTACCGCTCTGCTGGCCACCACTGCGGGCTTTACCGCCGGAGTGCTAAACCCGATCAACACCGGGCTGGGTCAGACCATCGCCGAGTTGCCTCTCTACTCTGGTGCCGGGTTGCGGGCGCTGCTGTTCATTTGCCTTCTGGGGGCCGGGATCGCCTACCTGATGCGCTATGCGCTGCGGGTGCAGAAAAACCCGGAGGCCAGCCTGCTGGCCAATGATCCCAAGGAGGCAGCCAAACGCGAAGCCTATGTACATGACCTGGATGCGCCGGCAATGCGCTTTACGATGCGTCAGGCCTGGGCCGGAGTTGCCGCGCTCATGTTTTTGGGCCTGATGGTCTGGGGTGTGCTGACCAGAGGCTGGTTCATGATGGAAATGGCGGGGCTGTTCGTGCTGATGGGCGCGACAGTCGGGCTGATTGCCGGGCTATCGCCGGGCAAGATCTGCGAGGCCTTCAATGAAGGTTTCCGCGACGTACTGATGGGCGCGATCATCGTCGGCTTGGCCCGTGCGGTGGCAGTCATGCTGGAGCAAGGCCAAGTGATGGACACCCTGGTTCATGGCTTGGGCAATCTGGTCGGCGACTTCCCCAGCTCTGTCTCAGCAGTCGGGATGTTCGTATCGCAGCTTGGTTTTAACTTTGTGGTGCCGTCAGGCAGTGGTCAGGCGTTGGTAACAATGCCAATCATGGCGCCGGTTTCGGATTTGATCGGGGTCACCCGCCAGAACGCAGTGCTGGCCTATCAGCTTGGCGATGGTCTCTCCAACATCTTCTACCCGACGTCCGGCTATTTCATGGCAACGCTCGCATTGGCCGGGGTGTCTTGGGATCTCTGGGTCCGGTTCTTCCTGCCGCTGTTCGGGATTTGGGTCGGAATTGCAACCGCATTTTTGATTTACGCGCAAGCAGTGAACTGGACCGGCTGAAGCGAAAACGGGAACTACACGGAACATGCGGTGGCCGCTTGGCGGCCGCCGTGTAGTGTTTGTCAGTATTGCGCAAGGTGCAAACCGGCCTGCATAAAGATGATCTGTGCATGCTGCTGCATTCCGGCTCGTCCGCGCGTGGCACAGGGATTTTCAGGGGCTGGATGATAGCTGGAAACAGGGGGGCGCTGCGGGAGCCGTTCGTACGCAGGCAGCCCCAAAGTGACCGGTGCGAAGCGAGGTTGGTTGCTGTTGCCGCACATGCACAAACCGCGCCTCGACTTCCCGGAACCTGACATTCAAGCAGTCAAACGCGGCTTTTTGCCCTCAATGTCGGCAGTGAGCCCTTCTTGCCCGCGCTGAAAATGAAGCTCTTCGCAGTTGCAGCATAGTATCCTGTGCCGCAGACGGCCCATTCCTGCCGTTGGCCGATACCTAGCAATGCTGCGATGCGGCCCGTCGAACCTGCCATTCGCTGCGACTGCCAAAAACAAGAGGGACGCGGATTCACAGTTCGCGGGACTTTGCCGCCATCTACATCGCTAAAGGCAGTGTCAGCTTTCAGTGCGAATCGTAAAATTCAAACGACGTTATTACCATCGTGCGAGATCAGGTTTCGGCCTAGTTGTTCAGTCCCGGCATTTGGTGGATCGGATTTAGGATGAATCGATCTGGCTCTGATGTCCAGATCTTGCAGATGTATTCGTAAGGCGTAAGCCCGCTGAGGGTCTTGAGGCGTCGCGCGAAGTTGTAGGCTGCCATGAAGTCGGCCAGGTGTGTTCGCAACTGATCGTGGTTTTCGTAGTGGAAGCGTTTGACGGTCGCGTCCTTTATGGTGCGGTTCATTCGTTCGACCTGGCCGTTGGTCCACGGATGGTTTGGCTTGGTCAGTCGGTGCTCGATCTCATTTGCCTCACAGATCATGTCGAACCGCATCTGCCGTGAATATGCTGTGTTCCGGTTGCGGGGCAGCTCGGCGAACTGGATGCCGTTGTCAGTGAGGATCGTGTGGATGCGATAGGGGACGGCCTTCAGCAGGTGTTCGAGGAACTCCCATGCGGTCTTACGATCTGCCTTGCCCACGAGTTGAGTGACTGCAAATTTGCTGGTCCGGTCAATACCCACGAAGAGGTAGAGCTTGCACTCCGCCGTCTGAACCTCGGCGATGTCGATATGAAAGAAGCCGATAGGGTATCGCTTGAATCGCTGCCGCTTTGGCTTGTCGCCCTCGACGTCCGGCAGGCGCGAGATGCCATTCCGTTGCAGGCATCGATGTAGCGCCGAGCGCGTCAGGTGCGGAAGCGACGGCTGAAGCGCATAGAGGCAATCATCCAACTGCAGTAGCGTATGACGCCGGAATGCGACGATCATGGCCTCTTCCGCTTCGGTGAGAACGGTCGAACGCGGCTCCCTCGGCCCAGTCTTCAAGTCCTCCACCGTCGCCCGCTTGCGCCACTTCGCGACGGTCTTGGGATTGATGCCCAGCTCCTTGCTCAGCTGCGCGAGCGAAGCTTGCGATCGCTGTATTGCAGCTCTGACGGCGTGCGTTGTCGTGGCGCTCCCGTGACGAATTTGTCCCATAATGCTTCCTTCCATTCCTGAGAAAGGATCACACCATCAAACCGTGGGATCAAACACCTAGTTCCCAGTGGCGTCGACAGCTTGAAAATGGGCCATCTGCGCAGTGTGTGCCTTCTGAAATGCAGGACGATCCGTCACGCGCTGGATGTAAGCTTCGGATGCCGGGCGATCACCAAAGGACCGAATTTTTTTCACCCGGAGCACATCAGCCAGCAGCAGATCAGCGACGGTAAAGCGATCCGATACCAACCACTCGCGTTCGCTGAGAAGCCCTTCGATATGAGACAGGCGGCTTTCGAGCCAATCGGTGAGACCGTTTTCTTTGGCGCCGGTAATTTCCAGAAACCACCACGGAACAGATACCATTTCGACAGAATTGAGCGCGGCTATTGTCCATTGAAGTGTCTCAGCTTCCCCAACAGGATCGCCAGGCATCAGATTTTCGTTCTTGCGCGCAATATGCAGCAAACAAGCCCCGCTTTCGAATATCTCGATTTCACCATCCTTTATGAATGGCACCTGACCGAAGGGCTGGCGGGAAAAATGTTCGGAGGTCTTCTCCGCGAGCGGGACAGTGCTGACATCGTAGCTGATACCGGCTTCTTCACATGCCCATCTGAGCCGCAAGTCCCGCACAAAGCCAGCGGGACCATTGGTCATTGGAACCCAATCCAGCGTCCATATTTCAAGTTTGTCTGTCATCCTCAGGCTCACGCTTCTGGCGTTCTACGTTTGGACCAAGCTCTCACAAAGCTGACGTTTGTGCAAAACGCAGCATCGGTCACTTGAGAGACTGGGCGTATTCCTCTAGCTGCGTCGCGACGGTGCCCCAACCGTCATAGAAGCCCATGTCTTCATGGTTCTGGCGTGCTTCAGGCGAGCGGTGACGGACGGTCGCGGTGTAGGTTGTGCCGCCCTTTCCGTCGTCTGCAAATTCGATAATCGCCGTCATGAACGGATCAGCAGCAGGCTTCCAGCCTTCGCTGTAGGTGTCAGTGAAGACAAGTCGCTCACCATCCACGATTTCGAGGTAGACGCCCTCGTTTTCCATGAGGTTGCCTTCGACACTCATCGTTGTGTTGAACTTGCCGCCGACCCGCAGGTCGATTTCGCAAGCGTCGATTCCATGCGGTTTTGGCACAAAGAAGTGCTTGATGTGTTCTGGCGTTGTCCAGCAATCCCAAAGCATCGAACGCGGCGCATTGAGTGTGCGGGTGAAGGTCAGGTCGGTCTTCGGATCGAGTTTCATTTGTTGCGCTCCTGCATGAGGTTCTTGATGTAATCGTCAAAGCGGTCGAGCCGTCCTTCCCAAGTTGCGCTTTGCTCGCGCAGCCAATCGTTGGCTGGCGTGAACGCATCGGGAGACAACTCGCAGGTCCGCGTTCGACCTTGTTTCTTCGAGATGATGAGGTTTGCCGCTTCAAGTTTCTTCAGGTGTTCCATGAAGGACGGCAGCGCCATGTCGTGCGGCTCGGCCAACTCGCTCACTGACGCTTCGCCACGCGCAAGGCGTTGAAGGATCATGCGCCGGGTCGGATCACCAAGTGCAGAGAAGCAAAGATCAAGATGCGATTCATACTTAGACATATCCCTTAGTAACATTTCGGGAGTGTGCGATCAAGTTACTAAGGAGAAATCCTAAGTGATGGAATGGCTGCCTTTCGTCACCACGCAGCATTTGGTAGGTGTGGGCTTATTTTGTTGAAAAACTCTTCCTTGATTGAGGCCTGAACTGCTGATTCAATTCGTCCCGTGAGCGGTAGGAGTGGCGGATGTTGGGACCTAGGCAGGAAGCGCAGGCAGCACTTTTCTACGAGTTCTCGCTGGAGGATCACATCCCCACGGATCACCTGCTGCGATCCATTGATCGTTTCGTCGACCTGAGCAGCATTCGGACACATCTGGCAGATTTCTACAGCCACACCGGGCGGCCCTCCGTCGATCCCGAACTCCTCATCCGGATGCTATTGGTGGGCTATTGCTTCGGCATCCGGTCTGAGCGGCGGCTCTGCGAGGAGGTGCATCTGAACCTCGCGTATCGGTGGTTTTGCCGCGTCGACCTGACCGACAGGATCCCGGATCATTCAACGTTTTCCAAGAACCGGCATGGGCGTTTTCGCGACAGCGAACTTCTGCGACACCTGTTCGAGACGACCGTCGCCCGCTGTATCGAGGAAGGTCTCGCCAGCGGTCAGCGCATGGCAGTTGATGCCAGTCTGATCGAAGCGGATGCGAACAAGCAAAACTCAACACCGAAGGAAGAATGGGATGCGTCGTCCATCGATGCCGTAGATGCACCCCGCGCAGTCCGAGAGTATTTCGACACGCTGGATGAGGCTGCGTTTGGCGCGGCCAGCGATGTCCAGCCCAAGTTCACTTCGCATTCCGATCCGGCCAGTCAGTGGACAGCGGCGCGGAAAGGACCTGCTTTCTTTAGCTATTCCGACAATTACCTGATCGACACAGATCACGGTGTTATCTTGGACGTGGAACCCACCCGTTCGATCCGGCAAGCCGAGGTTGGATCGACAAAAACCATGCTAACGCGGGTAAAAGACAAGTTCGGATTGGTCCCTGACTGGATGATCGCCGACACAGCCTATGGTTCCGGCCCAATGCTCGGCTGGCTTGTAGATCGCAAGATCGATCCTTACATCCCGGTGATCGACAAGGCCGGACGCCCTGATGGCACCTGGGCGCGCACAGATTTCGACTGGGATGCACAGAACGATCAATATATCTGCCCCGAGGGTCACGCGCTCAAGCAGTTCCGTCGGAATTATTCCGATCCGGACCGGGGCCCGACCGGCAAGGGCCGCGCGAAGTATCGTGCTCTGAAACTGACCTGCCAGGTTTGCCCATCCAAGCCGAAGTGTTGCCCCAATGCTGACACCAGGTCGATCACCCGTGAAGAACACGAAGATGCCCGCCAAGTTGCCAGGGATTTGGCCAAAACTGATGAATACGTGATTGCGATGAAGCTTCGGAAGAAGGTCGAAATGCTCTTCGCCCATCTGAAACGCATTCTCGGACTCGGACGACTACGATTACGTGGGCCGTGCGGAGCAAATGACGAATTCCTCCTCGCCGCCACCGCCCAAAACCTCCGCAAACTAGCCAAGATCCTTCCTGCACCGCAGCAATCGCGCAAAGCCTGATGAGAAAGGCGCTCGCGATGGATTTTGAGCAGCTATTTCTGCGTACGCAAACGTTAGTTTTTCCACAAAATCCGGACAGAGCTGGCTTTCGCTGCGGTCGCTCGAAGGGCTACTATCGGAATTTTCCAACTATATTGAAGCCTCCTCGACGGCTTCTCGAACTGTCTGGAAAACACCCTTCAGTTCATCTTTTCGAACGCCACCGAAGGCGAGACGCAAAGCCTGAGGGACTGCAATAGTCGTTGCAAATGGCTCTGCTCCTGACGCCAAAACGCCCTGCTCCTTCAGGCGTGTGACAATGGGTTCGGATCGAACACCCTTGTCGAGAGGCAACCAAGCGAAGCCTGCGTAGCGATGCGAAAGAACGGACGATCCACCAAGAACGGTTCGGCAAAGCCGCTGGCGTTCTGCGCCGTCCCGCCGCCGGGTCTCTTCGGAACCGGCAAGCGTGCCGTCCTCCACCCAGCCCGTGACCAGACCGGAGATCAGCGCCGGGGCGTTCCAGGTTGTCGCCCTGATCGCTTCAAGCAATCTGTCTGTGTGGGTCGCGGGCGCGATCAAGTAGCCCAGGCGCAAGCCTGTCGCGAGGCTCTTGGAAAAGCCCCCAACATAGACCGTTCGCTCCGGCGCGAGAGCGATGAGGCTTGGCGGCGGATCTGGCTCCAGAAACGTGTAGGCCGCGTCTTCGATGAGTAACAGGTCATGCGTGCGCGCGATTTCGATCAGACGCAGGCGAGTCGCCTCATTCATGACCGCACCCAATGGATTGTGGACAGTCGGCATCAGATAGACCGCCCGCAACTTGCGCGCGCGACACTGTCGTTCCAGATCGTCGGGGTCCATCACGCCGCCCCGTCCCTCAACCGGAACAATTTCGAGGCCCTGCAACGCCGCAACGGATTTGAAGCCGGGATAAGTCAGGGTGTCGGTTGCGATCCTCTCGCCGCGTTGAAAGAGGCCGAGGGCGATGGTCGCCAACCCATGCTGGCCGCCTGACGTGACCAGAAGGCATTCGGGGTCGATAGGACCAAGGGTCGAGGCAAGGCTTTCCGCAATGATCCGTCGTTCATGCGTTCGCCCGCCGTGAGGCTGGTAACGCAGCATCGCCTCAAGGTCGCCCGCCGCCGCAAGCCGCCGCAGGCCGGCCCGCAACATATCCGCATCGGCGGCGTCCCCCGGCATGTTGAAAACCAGGTCAATGAGGCCATCGCTGGCGGTCTGTCGGACCCCCAGCGTGGGGGGTAATCCGAGATCGCGGACAAAGGTGCCACGCCCGGCTTCGCCGACGATCAAGCCCCTTCGCTCCAGCTCGCCGTGGCAAGGGCTATGTTAAACTGTTCCGCAAACGCGCGGTGCGTTGGCAGCTTTGTGCCCGGAGTCAGCTTGCCCTCCTGAATCGCCGTCGAGAGCATGTCGGCAAGGCGTATGCATCGGGCTTTTCCCATGTTCTCACTGTATCTAGTACAATAGAAAAATTGTCCTGCAGACTACCTCGTGACATTCCGAACTCAAGTCAATCTTAAAGGCTCGCGCCCCATGTCCAAATTGATCCCGGTTTCACTGCTCGCCCTTGGTCTGTTCACGGTGACGTTCGCCGTAAACCTTCAGGCTCCGCTCTACGATGCCTATGCGGTCGAAAGTGATGTCGGGGCAACGGCGGTGACGGTCGCGTTCGCGGCCTATGTTGGGGGTCTCATGCCGACGCTGTTGCTGCTCGGCGGGCTTTCGGACCGGATCGGGCGACGTGTTCCGATTGCACTGGCGTTGATCCTCGGCGCCGTTGCGACAGCGCTTCTCGTCCAGGTGCCAAGCTGGACAAGTCTTGCCGTCGCGCGCTCCCTGCTAGGGATCGGAACCGGTCTGGCGACGACCGCCGGGACGGCTTACATGACGGAAATTCTTGGCTCGGATCGCGCTAAGAATGCCGCCCTTATCGTTACCTCTGCCACATCACTCGGCTTTGGCAGCGGCGCTCTGGCGACCGGTATCAGCCTCGGGGTGCAGGGGCCGACACTCTTGCCTGCCAGCTACATCGCCCTGTTCGTGGCGGCTCCGCTCATTGCGGTGATTACCCTCAGACTGCCCCGAATGGACAAGCCCCGGAGCGCGTCCCTTTTGCGCCTGCCGGTCTTCCCTTCCGGGACATGGATGTTCGGGGCCGCAATGGCGCTGGCCTGGTCCACGACCGGCATGACCATCGCGGTCGTTCCGCTGGAGCTTGCCGCGAACGACCTCGGTGGATGGACCGGACTCGTCATCTTCTTGGCAATCTTCGTGGGGTTTCTCTGCCAACCGATTGCCCGGCGGATGACCAATGACCGCGCGCTCGCCCTCGGGTTCGTTCTGATCCCGCTCGGCTTCCTCGTCCTTCTGGCTGGTGTGTGGCTGAAGATTCTTGCATTCGTTCTCGTCGGCACCTGCATCACCAGCGCGGCAAGCTACGGCTTCACCTATCTCGCTTCATTGGCGGAAGTTTCGTTGCGTGCGCCGGACGACCGGGCGCGGGCGACGGCGGGTCTGTTGGCCTATGCGTATTTCGGGTTCTCACTTCCCGTGATAGCCAGCGGCGCACTGGCCGATATGCTCGGTCTCCGCTCGGCGATGGTGGTATTCGCAGCGGTCCAGATCACAGTCACGGCGATCATAGTGCTGACGTGGAAACGAAGGACCGTTCCGCCCGCCGCAGCCTTCGATGCCGGAAAGTGCCGTGACGGACGCAGAGAACAGAATGCAATTACCTGACTAACGAAGTTGCCATTCGCACGGGACGCAGCATTCGGTAGAATGGGCTCAAAGCGGACATGCGGCGGTTCGGCAGCAGGGTCGCAGCGATTCCGCACCAGGTTCCAGCCGTCAGATGACTGCTGTCAGCCCTTTCCAGACATTGGTTAGATGCTTCGCCATCAGGCAAAGACAACTGCGAAGCAATCGCTCAGACTTTTTGATTGTTAGCCAAGCTGATGGGGTGGATGGCTCCTGCTTCAACCGGCGTCGCAATGCGCCATAATGCAGGTGTCTAAATCTGCTTTGAGAGGAGCCACCCCATGCAAGTTACCACAATCGGCGTTGACCTGGCCAAGAACGTTTTCCAAGTCCATGGTATCGCAGAGAACGACGATGTGTTGTTCAACAAGCCCCTGAGACGGGCGCAGTTTCTGCCGTTCTTTGCTAAGTTAGAACCCGCCTGATCGGTATGGAGTCTTGCAGCAGCGCCCATCATTGGGCCCGCGAATTGACGGCCTTGGGCCACGAGGTGCGTTTGATCCCACCGATGTATGTGAAGCCCTACGTCAAGCGAGGGAAGTCAGATGCAATCGACGCCGAGGCAATCTGTGAAGCCGTGACACGACCCACGATGCGCTTTGTTGCGATCAAAACGGTTGAGCAACAAGCTTTGCTGTCGCTTCATCGGGCTCGCGACCTTTTGGTCCGTCAAAGGACGCAGCTGATCAACGGCCTACGTGGCCTGGTTGCTGAGTTCGGTGTCTACATCCCCAGAGGACTGGCCCGCGTGATTGGGTTTGCTGAGGATATCACACTTGGTGAAGTGCTCGACTTGCCAGACATTGCCAATGAGGTGATCCGCAACCTGTCAGAACAGTTGATGGCATTGCATAAGCGGATCCGATGGTATGAAGAGCGCCTCAAGCAAGTGGCCAAAGAAGATGCGCGTGTCCGTTTGTTGCGCACGATACCCGGCGTCGGCGCGGTGACGGCTTCTGCGATCATCGCCAGCATCGGCGACGGGCATCAGTTCCGAAATGGCCGGGAGTTCGCCGCTTGGCTGGGCTTGACGCCTGCCAATAAATCCAGCGGAGGCAAGGAAAAGCTGGGACGGATCACCAAGATGGGTGACCAGTATTTACGCTCGTTGCTCGTCGTCGGCATGACATCACTGGTCCGACAAACGCGGTCCCACCCTGAACGTGCCAGCAAGTGGCTGACGTCACTGCTCGAACGCAAACCCGCCCGTGTAGCGACTGTTGCCATGGCCAATAAGACCGCCAGGATCGTCTGGGCTGTCCTGACCCGCGACGAACCCTACGGCCCCCGTACGGCAGCCTGAGAAGAAAGGAACCACGAGTTAGCAAGACCCGCGAGATGATGGTGCATAAGTCTGCCGCCAAATCCAAGACACTCCGCCGAATGTCCCGGGCGTCATAGCCCGCTAAGCTGTAAGGAACTTGGTTTGCGGCACCCATCAGGGCCAGCGGTCAAAACCGCGCAAACAGGCCGGACACATGGCTGCTTCTGACAAATGCACAATTCTGATCAAATATGTCTTGCTATGCAGGAGCCATCCACACAGGACATTCGCTGAGGGTGGGATTTCGAGGACCTCGGGCGGTCCTAATGGGCGGAAACTCATTCTGAAAGTCATTATTGCCCTGCCTTCATGTGAGACGAACCTGTAAAAGGTGCCTGAATTCTGAAGTAGCCCAACCTGGTTCTGGAACCAGATTGGGCAGCTGTAGACTTGTATCGGATCAACATGTGATATGACATTGATTCAATTGCGAATGTGTTAGAGTGCCCCCATGTCGCCCAAGTTAGAAATTACCCCAGCCTACGGCCGCAGGAGGTAGATCTTTCTCGATAGTATTTTCCACTACCGAAGACAGGCGATGGACAAGAGGAATTTGTGGTTCAGTCATTGGCTTCTCTGCACCATTTTTCTCTTTGAATTTTGAGATTTCCTGATTCAGTGTGTGCGCGTCTTTCGACAGAAGTTGGCAAGAAGCAGACGTTTGTTCTACCATTGCAGCATTCTGTTGAGTAGCTTGGTCAAGCTGGGAGACGCCCGTATTTATTTCGTTCAGCGCAATTGACTGTTCTGCAGCACCGTTGGAAATCTCACGAATGTGGTTTGAAATCGTGGTCACGCTCCCAATAATCTGTTGCAGTTCTTCGCCAGATTTTCCGACGAGCTTCACACCATTCCCCACGTGTTGGTTACTCTCGCTGATCAGTTGCTTAATTTCACCAGCGGCATCAGACGACCTCTGTGCTAGTCCCCTGACTTCCGATGCGACGACAGCAAAACCGCGCCCAGCTTCTCCGGCTCGCGCCGCTTCAACGCCAGCATTCAATGCAAGCAGGTTTGTCTGGAAAGCTATGTCATCGATAACACCAATGATCATTGAAATCTGCTCAGACGAATTTTCGATTTCAGACATTGCGGTAATGGCATTGTTGACAACCTCGCCGCTGAGTTCCGCAGACGACCTAGCTTCGGAAACAATTTCATCGACTTTTCGTGCGCCATCTGCGGAAGCATTCACCGTAGAGGTCAGTTCCTCAAGAGCTGCAGCGGTTTCCTCAAGTGTCGCGGCCTGACTTTCCGTCCGGTGGGAAAGCTCATTGGCTGCTTGGGTGATCTCTTCCGCAGTACTCCCGACACCTGCAGTTACTTGCTTGACCGACCCGATTGTATCGGACAACTGTTCAAGAGATTGATTGAAGTTGACATAGAGATCACGGAATTCCTCGCTCGCATCTTCTGACATTCGAATCGTGAGATCGCCATTGGCGAGATCTTGCAGGCCTCCACTCAAGTTCTCAACGGCCTGAGCGATTTCCTGTGAGCGTTGCTTTTCACGCTTCTCTTGGTTGCGGCGTTCGATTTCGCCGTCACGGAACACTAGCAAGGCTTGGGCCATTCGTCCCAGTTCATGTTTATGTTCGCCGCCGGTAATCTGGACAGCCATATCTCCGCCTGCCAGTTGCTCAGTTCGGTCGGCCAAACCCCGCACTGCTCCAGCGATCCAGCGACCGATCGCTACAGCAAGGACGATTGAGGTGAGCGCCGCGAGAGCTCCGACCAAAGGCATAAGCCAGCTCATCCTGTCCACAATGGTTTGACCTTCGGGACCCAAAGTGTCCTGGCGGGCAACGGCAGCTTCGATCACTGCCCCATAGCGGTTCCGAAGCTTTGGCCCGATTGCATCCAATTCGTTTGTACGAATGGTGTTACGGTTCGCGATGACGGAATGGATTTCTTCCGCTGTCGAAACGTAAACGCTTTTTAGCATTTTGACAGTTTCGGCTAGCTCTCTGCGACGTGGGTTCTGCAGGCTTTTCAGAAGGGTGTGCATTTGTTCTTCTGCACTAGAAAAATGCTGTTTTACGCGATTAAATGCCCCCTCATCGTTGTTGAGCAGGAATCGTTCCATGTAAAACCGACCCAGCATCACCTCTTGCTGGGCTATCCCCGCATAGAATGCCGCCTCAAGATCTTCATCCCGGTAGGCTGTTTCCATAATTTCTGTGAGCGCCAAACGCATCTGGGGACCGACTTCAACAATCTTCTTTACAAGATCATTGCGCTGTTTCTGCAAACCAACCATCTGATCAAATGAGTTGCCGTAAGAAACTGCAATCTGTTTTAGGCCTTGCAGCTCAACCAGCATATCTGGATGATCCGCGAAAACTGCTTCTAAGCGCGCGTCTTCGACAATATCTTGGACGTTCTTTCGGACTTCAGAAGCGGCGGCATCATCGGGAGAAATGCGGTACTTCAAAGCCGCCAGTCTCGCCTCAAAAGTCTCAGTTACGAAATGGTTAACCAGAAGTGTCTGACGCGCGGACTCGCGGTACTTCTTGAAGGTGGCTCCCAGTGTCGTTACAGCGATGAAGCCAAAAACAGCTAACCCTACCACCATAAAGAACATTGTGATGTAACCCGAAAAGACGCGGGCAGATATTGATAGTCTTTCCATTAGAAACCTCCGATAAAGACGCAAGATCCAAGCAAGGTTTCACCACTAGTTGGCGGTTTGAGCACCCAGCGAAAAAGTTGTTTGCTTTGCGATATTGCGTGGTGTGGCCGCAAGGCACTGAAATTATTAAGCTCGGAAGATCTTGATGCAGCACACTTGCAAAAAGATTAAGGAAGATCCGTTCATCTATCGGTTGTTTTTTGGGCGGGAATTTGCAAAATTTCGGATCACCGTGAGACCAAACACACGTTTGGATTGCTTTTCCACTTGCGAATCATATTCACGAACAGGCGCATCCATTGGAAACCCTCCGCACCAATTCGGGTCAGCCAATTTTTCTTGGGGAACCTAGGGTTAGCATTCAGAAATCTCCGTGGGACAAGGAGTGGAGATCGCATCTCATATGTGGTTAAGAATTCCAACACTGGCCAGAAACCCAGCTTCGGCTCTTTGCACAGTCCAAGTCGCAACCATTCACCCGTCACGACTTTTGCCTTGGGACTTGAATGACTTCTCTGGTGTAAATCCGAAGCTATGGCCATTTGTCTTGGCTATGTAAATCAGGTCTGATCTTCCAAGTTTGCAAAGTCTGCTTCCTGCGCTTCGCTGCCCTTGGAGCTGACCGCAGCATCGGCCAGGGCCGCCACCGCCTGCTGAACGGCGGCTTTCGGGAAAGCTCTCGCGCTCGCAGCAGCGCCTTCGCTGCACCCTGCATGAATGTCGTGATTGGGCTGGGAGCCGCCGATTGCACCTGCAGCGAAGGGTCGTAGCCATGAGCTCAAGTGAGACTTGAGCTGCACAGAGCACGTAGGTCAGCTTCTTGCTTCCAAGTCATTCTGCCTAGTCGACAACAAAAAAACCGAGCCACATTGTCCAGCGGCACAAAAAACCCTCGACAGGGGGGGAGCATGGAAACCGCACGAAACGCGCAAGCTTATAGTACGTTGGCATCCATCCTACTCATGAGTTGGAGCCTCCGGCAAACCTGGCGCGGTTCACTCGACGAAACCGGTCGTCTGTCCGAGCGCCATGCCGAAGAGGACCTTCATGGTCGGGCACGTCTGGATCGCGGCGTCGCTATACTGCGGCTGCCGGCCGCGCTTGCCGTTCGGTAGCGGCACCCAGACCAGTTCCGGATCGAACCAGATCGTCAGGGACCCACGCTGCTTGATGGCTTCTTTGTAGGCCGGCCAGTTCTTAGTCTTGTAGCTCGGCGGGATGGATCTGCTCATACAGTCCAACTAACATGCCGGTTTCACGACATGAATCCCTCTTCGTCTTTGCGCAGCAAAGCCACCTCAAGGCGCGCATCGGCTCTTTGGTCCATCTTGATCGGGGGGGGACATCGTACTCTGCGGCGTTCAGATTAATTCAAAGATGGCTGATATCCATCAACTCCATCAGGTCCTTATCACCTGCGCCGCCGCTGGTGCGGAGGCTAAACTCATGCCCGGCGTCGAGGGGAAGCGGCGTCTGCGTCGTTCGTCAAAGTGACGAGTATGCAGATCACGGTGTGGAGTTCGCCAGGCTCCAGCCGCATAGGCGGAATGTGTCGGGAGGCTCAGCCTTCGTGATCGGTAAGCCTGCCGGTAGAGGAGAGAGCGCGACCTCTTGTTGAAGGAGGGGCGCGCGACCAGGGCAGTCGCCCCCCCCCCCCCCGGCATCAGCGTTCGCGCGGCGGCCAGGGCGCGTCGGGCAGTCTGGTCAGCGGCTCTCCCAGCAGCGGTGACGTCAGCGCATAGACGCCATTCACGGCAAAGGCCCAGATGATATTGCGGTCATATTCCACGAATACCGCAAAGACCGCATTGTCAAAGGTCCAGTCTGGCACCTCATCCGCGGTAGGAAAGGCGGGCACGTAGTAGCCGGAGATCTCCGGCTTGGTGGGATCTTCTACGTCAAAAATCTGGATGCCGGCATTGTAGAAGGCATAGACCACCACGCCGTCGCGTCCGCCGCCCGGCTGGTCGATTCCGCCGGAGCGTTTCGGCCCGAAGCTGCCACCGCGCTGGCAGTAGTCCGTGAAACCGGCCTCTGCCGGTGGCTGTGGACGCGGGAAGGTCGCGGCAACAGCGGGCTTGGTCGGATCGGACACGTCGATGGAGAAGATGTCCTTGTAGGGCTCATAGCAGTTCGAATTCATCGGGTAGCCGTTTGAGAATACATGCCCGGTGCGGGCGTACTGGCTGACGTCAACATTGTCGAACTCTGTGCCCGCATAGCTGGGTGCGACCTGCAGGTCGCCCAGCGGTGTGGGGTTGGCCGGGTCGCTGACATCGAAGGTCCAGAAGCCCAGTCCGCCCATGCCACCAAAGCCAAGCGTGCCGCCGTCCTCTATCGGGACGGGCAGGGCCAGCGGGTTGCGTGATCCCATCCAGGAGGTGCGATTGCCTGCTCGCGGATTCTCTAGATAAGCGGCGAGGTCCGCGGCGTTGTCGATGTCCTGTCCCGGTACCGACAGCTGGCTGACGAACACAGGGTCGGCCGGATCTCTCATGTCCCAGATTTGGTAGCCGGGAGAATGCACATAGTCGGGGTATTCCGTCAGCGCAAAGCTATCGTCGGGGGCTGCGGACAGAACCATGTAGCGCCCGCCGGTCCAGGCCGGGGCATCCAGAGATCCAGACCCCTGCTGTGCACCGATGGGCGCGTCCGGGTTGGCACGGTCGGTGGTGCGCTCGGCGATCATCGTCCAGTCGTCCGGGGTGGGACCGTTCATCTCGTAGACCCGAAAGCCCTTCAGCGAGGTATAGTTGCGCACCAGGGCAATGCCCTCGGGGTCTTCGGATTTGCGCCCCATGACGCCAAAGCGGCCGATCTCATATGAGGCGACAGCAACGTGCTTTTGCAGCCCTGCGTGCCAGACGATCGTCAATCCGCCGAAATACTCGGTGACGCTCTTGCTGTCGAATTCTTCGCTGGAGCCCTCCGGCCCCCAAACGCCGCCATCGCTGTAGACCTCGACCGCATTGGCCGGATCCGTAATGTCCAGCACCCGCATGTAGTCGCGGTCATGGGTGTAGAGATAGCGTTTGCCATCCATATCGACGGCATTGGCCCAGGCATGCCAGGGCGAGGTGACCGTGGGGTAGAAAGCCAGCACATCGACGTTTTTCGCATAGGAGTTCTGGTCCCAGCCGTCCAGCTGACCGGGGAAATTTGGCGCCCAGGACGACAGCGGTGCGGCGTCTGGCGCAACAAAGGCACCGCCTTCGCCGATCAGGCCGTAGTCGCGTCCCGGCTCTGGCAGGGCAGGCGGGTTGTGCGGTGTGGCCTCGAACCAGCGCTGGACGATCGGGTCGCGGATGTCGATGACACCGGGTTCTCCGCCGCCGCCACCCGCGGCGTATGCTGCAGATGCAAGCAGGCTCGCGGCGAGGGTCAGAGATACGGGCAGATGGTGAAACTCAGGCATATAGGCCCCCTGTTTTGACGCTGACGTGAGGCTGTTGCGGTTCCGTCAGCTTGTTGTGATTGCTCGAAAGCCTACGTCATGCCCGGCCTTGCTCAATTCGCATTCCGGGAAACTGGATAGCCAATAATCGAATAGCTGGGACTGCGGAGTTGCGCTCTGCTCTGAGCCACAGGCCGGTCCGTAGGGGGAGTTTCATGCCCAGCCCGCGCGGGGGTCAGTTCAGAAGCAGCAGCGCGCTACCCAGTCCGACCAGCAAAGCCGCGATCAGCCCGCGTGGAGTCAGTTGCATCCGCTGGCGCAGCAGCAGCGTGGCAAACAGGGCGCTGAACAGCACATCCAGAGCCCCGATCAGCGCCACGCTGGTGACAGAAGTGTGCAGCAGGGCCGCCAGCTGCAGCGTCTGCCCTGCGGACAGCAGCAGCGCTGTGCCAAGAAATCCGGCGCTGCGGTCGACCAGCAGATAGTGCAGCCTTGTAAGTCTGCTGTCGCTGCTGCCGTACAGAAATGCCCAACCAAGATAGCACAGGCAGCCTGCACTTGCGCCGGCGCAGGTCGCCAGCAGCGGGTCGGGTAGCTGCATCAGTCCCAATTTGCGCAGGCCGTAGGACAGTGCGTAGCTGGCCGCCGACAGCAGCCCCAGCGACACGCCCGCCAGCGCTCCCACTGGAGCCGCGCTGCCGGAGAAAGCGAACACCCCAGCCACCACCAGCCCCCCGCCCACCAGTTCGGCAGGACCAGGCCAGTCGCCGATCAGCAGGATGGCAAGCGGTATGGCAAAGAGCGGGATCAGGCGGCGCAACATGGCGGCACCGACCGGACCCAGGATTTCGGTCGACCGGTACATAAACAATCGCCCCAGAACTGTCGCACAGACACCGGCCACGGCAAACAGGCCAAGCGCCCGCCAGTGGGTGCCATCCGCTGGAAGCACCGGTGCGCTACCAGCCAGCAGCCACAGCGCCCCGGTCAGCAGTGCAGTCACCAGCACCGACAGGAACACCCCGCCATCGCCGCGCCGCTGGTTGCGGCTGCGGGCGATGGTGACGCCGGCCATCCCGTAGCAGGCGGCAGAACACAGGGCAAAGAGCTCTCCCAAAGGGACCTCAGCTGGCTGAAAATCAAGGGGCAGGGGGAATGATCAGGCCGCGCGGGTGTATGTCCGCGCGGCCTGATCAGTGCAGGGCCGGGAGATCAGGGCAGAAAGGCCGCCGCCCGGCGGGCGCTGCCGTTCAGAGCTTCAGCCCGCAGCCCTCGAACGCCTCGCGGATGGTGGCTTTTTCCGTCTCGGTCAGGTTCAGCATCGGATGGCGCACCGGGCCGCCGACCTGACCCAGCAGCTCCTGCCAGTATTTGCCGAAGGCCTGCGGCTTGTCCGCCGGGCGGCTGCTGGCGATCGCCTCGCGCACGGGGTTCAGGCTGTCGCGCAGGGTGCGGGCCTCGTCGAATTTGCCCTGGAAAGCGAGCTGGGTGTAATCGTGCATGCGCCGGTCATTGCGGGTTTGCAGCTGATAGGGCGGCGAGGAGCAGAGATAGAGCTTCCAGTTCAGCTCCTCGATATTGTCCAGCCATTCATCCTCCGAGGCGGTGGAGACATGGATCTTGTCCCCCACCATATGCGACAGGCGCACGTACATCTCGCGCGGGACCGAGTATTTGATGGCGACGATATTGGGCAGCTCGGCGATGCGGGCGCATTCCTCGGGCTGCATCAGGTAGCCGCTGTCAGGGTGGCTCCACATGGCGATGCCGATGTTCAGCTGATCGCAGAGCGCCTTGAAATACTGATACAGAACCTCACCCTTGTCCTGCACAAAGCTCAGCACCGGGGCATGCACCACGATGTAATCCGCACCGCAGTTTTCGGCGTGTTTGGCTAACTCCAGCACGGTGTTGAAGTTCTGGTCTGACACCGACATGATGGTGCCCGCCTTGCTGCCGCATTCGTCGACCGCGATTTCAAAGTTGCGCTTGCGCTCCTCCAGGCTCATCGAGAAGAACTCGCCCTGTTTGCCGGCGATAAACAGGCCCTGGATGGCCAGATCGTCGATCCAGTGGCGGATGTTGCTGCGCAGCCCGACCTCATTCAGGCTCAGATCCGCGTTGAACGGGTTGAGGGCTGCGGCCCAGATCCCCTGCATATGTTCGCGGGCATAATCCTTGGCTTCGTGTCTTGAGTATTTCATGCGCCGATCCTTGTTCGCTGAATGGCCGGGCGCGCGCCGCGCGGGGCCATCATTGGGTCAGTGCGGAGCATCCCGATCAGCCGGGCAGAAAACAAATCCAAAGAAGTGATCTTGGTATAACCAGAATTAGCATCAGGCCATCCTGAACTGCAGTTATCACAGTGGCAAATGCAAGGGGACTGCGGAATGAAAATTGCTCTCATCGGGTTTGGCGCCATGGCGCAGTATGTTGTGGACCAGTTGGCAGGCAGCCAGACAGACATTGCTGCGGTCATTGTGCCGGAGAATCAAATCGTGCCGCGGCGAGGTGAATTCGGCACCCAGTTCAACTTTGTAACCGAGGCCGCAGACGCCGGGGAGGGCATCGATCTCTTCGTGGATTGCGCGGGCCATGGCGCGCTGCTGCAGCACGGGGTGAAGATCCTTCGGGCGGGGCATGATCTGCTGACGGTGTCGATCGGGGCGCTGGCGGATGCGGCGCTGCTGCAGGAGCTGGACCGCGCCGCAGAGGAGGGCGGCGGCAGTATCCGTCTGGTCTCCGGTGCGATTGGCGCGTTGGATGCGCTGCGCGCGGGCCGGATTGGAACGCTGCAAGCGGTACGTTACATCGGCCGCAAGCCGCCGCAGGGCTGGGTTGGCTCTCCGGCCGAGGCAGTGCTGGACCTTGGCGCGCTGACCGGTGCGGCGCAGGTGCATTTCCGCGGCAGCGCCCGCGAGGCCGCGCTGCAGTACCCCAAGAACGCCAATGTCGCCGCGGCGGTGGCCCTGGCAGGCATCGGTTTTGACGACACGCAGGTAGAGCTGCTGGCGGACCCCGGCATCAGTCGCAACATCCACGAGATCGAGGCGGAGGGTGATTTCGGCTCTTTCCGTTTTTCCATCGAGGGCAACCCGCTGCCGTTGAACCCGCGCACCTCTTCGCTTGCTGCTATGAGCGTGATAGCAAGCATCAATCAATATGCCGAGCGCATGAAATTCTGAAACGCTAGGAAGATGCCACATGGTCAGCCGCCACACCCGGATCGTTGAAAAGGTACAGACCCGGCTGAAGTTCCGGCAGCTGCGGCTGCTGGTTGCGGTGGGGCAGCATCAGAACATTCAGGGCGCGGCGCGGGAGCTGAACGTCTCGCAGCCGGCAGCCACCAAGATGATCAAGGACCTGGAGCTGGACTTTGAAGTCCAGCTTTTTGACCGCACCAACCGCGGCGTGATCCCCACCGCCTATGGAGAGGCCTTGATCCGGCAGGGGCAGCTGATCCTGGCGCAGGTGTCAAACGCGGCGCAGGAGTTGGATGATCTGAACGACGGCAGCAGTGGCCGGGTGGTGATCGGCTCGCTGCTGGCGGCCTCTTCAGGGCTGCTGCCGCAAGCGATCGACCAGCTGATGCACGAGCGGCCGCATGTGGCGGTGAAGGTGGTTGAAGGCACCAATGACGCGCTGATGCCCGCTCTGCGACGCGGCGCGATCGACATGGTGGTTGGGCGGCTGCCTACCCATCGCCACCGCGACGAGATCGCGCAGAGCAAGCTGTTCGATGAAACTATCGTGGCGGTGACCGGCCCGGATCATCCGCTGGCGGGCCAAAGTGGGCTGAGTTTCGAGGATCTCAAGCCCTTCGGATGGATTCTGCCCCCGCCGGAAACCAGTCTGCGGCGGCAGGTCGACATGTTTTTTGGCGGCCAGGGCATGTATGCGCCTGCGTCTTACGTGGACTCGGTCTCCTTTCTGATCAATCGCAGCTTGCTGCAGCGGCGTCCGCTAATCTGCCTGATGCCACGCCATGTGCCGGAGCAGGACATCGCCTGGGGTAGCCTGGCCAGGCTGGACTGGCAGGTGCCCTTTGGTGCCGGGCCGGTCGGCATTTCACTGAACGCCAAGGCGCGGCTGTCGCCGGCCGCCGAGGCGCTGATCGGCTATCTTGAGCAGGCCGCTGCCGAGCAGTTATAGCAGCGCCGTGGACAGCAGCGGCCAGTAGCTGAGCGCCACGAGAACCACCGCCACCGACAGCAGGAACGGCCACAGCGCGGACAGGATCTCGGCCACCCGGATGCCGGTCATAGACGAGGTGATGAACAGCCCCACGCCGACGGGCGGCGTCAGCAGCCCCAGCACCAGGTTCAGGCACATCACCACGCCGAATTGGAACGGGTCGATATCATAGGACCCGGTGGCGATCGGCAGCAGGATCGGAGTGACCAAGATCACCGCCGCGATGCCGTCGATCAGCATCCCCACGAACAGCAGCAGCGCGTTGACGATCAGCAGGAACAGGAACGGGTCGCTGGTGATCGCAGTGATCGATGCGGCCAGCTTCTGCGGCAGCGCCTCGTAGACCACTACCCAGCCGAACACATTGGCCGCCGCGATCATGAAGACCACCATGCCAGAGTTAACGGCGGTGCGGCGGAACAGGCGAAATAGCCGCGGCAAAGTCAGCCGCTGGCCGGAGAACCAGGCCATGGTAAAGGCCGCCAGCGAGGCGACGGCAGCAGATTCAGTGGGCGTGGCGATGCCGAACAGAATGCCGCCGATGATGGTTACCGGTATCAGGCTGGCGGGCAGGCAGCCCAGCAGGGCCTGTGCAGCTTCTGATCGCGACATCCATTGCCCCTGCGGGAAGCCCTGTGCGACCCCGATGAGGGTGATGACAATAACAAAGGCGCCAAACAGCAATAGCCCCGGCAGGATGCCAGCGATGAACATATCGCCGATCGGCAGCTGCGCCAGCACGCCGTAGATGACGAACATCATCGAAGGTGGCACCACCGGCGCCAGCAGGCCACCCGCAGCGGTGGTGGCCGCGGCAAAACCGGGACGGTAGCCTTCCTGCTTCATCTCGGGCACCATGGCGCGACTCATCACTGCGATTTGACTGGCTGCAGAGCCGATGATCGCCGCCATGAACATGTTGGCCAGAAGGTTGATATAGGCAAGACCCCCACGAAAACCGCCGACAAATACCCGCGCCGCCTGAACCAGCCGCCGGGTCATGCCGCCCTCATTCATCAGCTCGCCAGTCATCATGAACAGCGGGATCGCCAGCAGGCCGTAGTTTTCAAGCCCGGAAAACAGCTGCTGGGCGAAACTGTCGAGCAGCACCGCGTTGCCGCTGGCCTGCACATAGGTGATTGCAGTCAGGATCAGCACAAAGGCGACCGGCACCGCGCAAAACATGCAAAGAATGAAAACGGCGATTGTCATCAGGATGTGCCCTTGCGGTCGGTTGCGGTGGTGAGATTGCTGAGGCTGTGCAGGATCAGGCCGAAGGCAAACACCCACATGATGGACCAGACCCAGACCTTGCGCAGGCCCAGCGTGTTGGTGGGCTCAGAATAGATGAAGTTGAAGGTGGCGCCCTGAAAGGTCTCGACGTCAAAGCCCGCGCGCGCAAATTCCAGCGGCAGGAACCAGCGCCAGCAGAACCAGGCTGTCAGCAGCGCCAGCGCAAAAATCACCGCGTCGACGAGGCGTGAAAGGACACGCGCGGCATCCTGCGGCAGGGCGTCGGTGGCGATGGTGACGGCGACCGCGTCCTTGTGGTGGACCGCCGCCGAGGCCGCCAGCAGCGTCATCCAGATCATGGCATAGACCGCAAGCTCATCGACCCAGTAGAGCGCAAAGCCAACGCTGCGGGTCAGCACGTTCAGCAGGATCAGCGCGGTGATCGCGGCGGCGAGGGCGGCGGCACAGGCCAGTTCCGCCCGCGCCCACCGCCGGGAAAAAGTCTGAAGCATCAGGGTGAAACCATGGGTTGGGTGAGGAATATCAGGGCATGGGCGGAGGCGCACGGGGCATCCGCCCATGCCGTAACGGCGGGGCGGTGCACGGTCAGCGGGTCGCCTCAGCCGCGGCGCGGATGGCGGGCAGCGAAGGCGATTTGGCGGCCCATTTGCTGTCCCATTCGGCGATGACATCCGCAAAGAACTCTGGCCCGGCCTTGGTCATCGTCAGGTCCAGCGCCTTCAGATTGTCCAGCCACTCCGGTTCCTTGGTGGCGTAGGTGTCGATGGTGCTGTCCAGATGCCTGGCCATCAGCTCTGCGATCATCGCGCGGTCTTCTTCGCCCAAGTCCTTCCAGACGCGGGCCGAGACCAGCCCGACCACCGGGAACATCATGTGATCGCTTTGCACGATGGTTTTGGCGTGCTCATGGTACTTCAGTACCCAGATCAGTTCTGCGTCCATGTCGATGGCGTCGACCTGACCATTGGCCAGCGCATCATAGACGCTGGGCAGTGGCATCGGGGTTGGCGCCGCACCGAGCTCTTCGTAAAAGTCAAAAATCGGCGCAAATGGCGTGATCCGCAGCTTCAGCCCGCTGAGGTCTTCGGCGCTGGTCACCTCCTCGCGTGAGACGATCTGGCGCAGACCCGCCATGCCGAGGCCGAGCCCGACAACACCGGCCTTTGCCGGCAGCGGCTTCAGCATTTCGCGAGCGGTGTCGGAGCGCAGTATGCGGCCGGCATGGTCGATGTCGGTGGCGAGGTAGGGGGCATAGAAGGCGCCCAGATCCGGCACGCGGTTGGACACTTCTGCCACGGTCAGGAACGCCATGTCCAACGCGCCGGTCTGCAGCTGCTGCATCATCTGCGCTTCGTTGCCCAGCTGGCGTGCGGGGAACACCTGTACGCTGTGCGCACCGTCCGAGGCGCTGTTGAGATCGGCGGCAAAGGCCTCTGCCGCCTTGGTCCAGATGTGCGGTGGCGGGGTCAACAGACCCAGCCGGAACTCCGCCGCCTGTGCGCCGAGGGCAAGGCAGCAGGCCGTTGCCGCCGCTGCTGCGGTCTTGAGTGACTTCAGATATGCCATGTGTGGTCTCCCTTTTGCGAGCTTGGCCCAGCATGGGGAAGCAGCTGATAGTTCAGCAACTTGGAACACGGCAATCTGATATTAATTAATGATATACCAAGAGGGGCGCTTGGCGCTATGCCAGCGCCCCTTTGGGGCGGCGCTCAGTCGGGCAGCGCGCGGCGATGCCGATTGCGGGTGAAAAGGGCGATGAAGGCCAGGTTCACCACCAGAAGGGCCAGCGCCACGGGGTAGTTCGCCAGCTCCTGCAGCGATCCGCCGGTGAGGCTGTAGCTTTGCGACAAGGTGGTCTCGAACCGGCTGCCCAGAAAGAAGGCGATGATGAACACGATGACCGAGATTCCCAGCGCGCTCAGCAACAGCCCCAACAACGTGCAGGCCAGCATGGTATAAAGACCGAACATGCCACCCGCGCCCAGATAGACGCCGGTGATGCAGAGCAGCAATGCGAGGGTAAAGATTACCAGTTCCGGCGCTTTGACCACCGTGGCCCACAGCCGCATGCCAGCCTGACCGACCCAAAAGTTCATGAAGTTGGCCGCGATCATCGCCCCGAATAGCCCGTAAATCAGCTCTGCCTGCTGGTCGAACAACAGTGGCCCCGGCTGGATGCCATGGATCTTGAATGCGCCGATCAGCAGGGCGGCGCCGACGCTTCCGGGAATGCCCAGCGTTAGCAGCGGTATCAGATTGGCGCCAACTACGGCGGAGTTCGCCGATTCCGCCGCCGCAATGCCCTGGATGTTGCCCTTGCCGAAGCTTTCGGGATCCTTGGCGCTTGCGCGAGTGGCGGCATAGGCGATGAAGGCCGCCGCGGTGGAGCCGATGCCGGGCAGTGCCCCCAGCACGGTGCCGATCGAGGCACCGCGTAGCATCGCAAAGCGGCAGGACCAGTACTCGCGCCAGCTGATGCGGCGGTCGGCGGCAGGCTGGCCTGCCGGGATCTCGATCGCGGGGTGCGACAGACCGCTGCCCTGTGCCAGGCGGCGCAGCACTTCCGGCAGTACGAGGATACCAAGGGCGATGGCTTCCAGCGGAATGCCGTCATAAAGCTCGGTCTGGCTAAATATCAGTCGCGGCGTGGCGTATTCGGGATCCAGCCCGATCGTGGCAAGCAGCAGCCCGAGGAACAGCGCAACACCGCCGCGCGCGATTGTGCCGCCGACGAGGCAGACGATCACGGTAAAGGCAAAGAGCAGCAGGAACAGGATCTCCACCGGTCCCAGTTTCAGGGCCACGATGGCCAGCGGCGCGGAGACGGTAATCAGGATGATATCGCTGGCGGTGTCGCCAGTGACGGAGGAATAGAGCGCCATGCGCATCGCCTTCACCGGCTTGCCTTGCCGTGCCAGCGGAAAACCGTCGAATGCGGTTGCCGCAGCATCGGGCGTGCCGGGGGTGTTGATCAGCACCGCAGGCACCGCACCGCCAACAAGCCCGCCCTTGCCGATGCCGACCAGGAAGGAAATTCCCACGAGCGGGTCCATGACAAAGGTGAAAGGAATGGCAATGGCAATCGCCATGACCGGCCCAATGCCGGGAACCGCCCCGACAAACTGGCCGATCACCACGCCAGCCAACACATAAAGCAGCACCACCGGGGTGAATGTCCCCGCCAGCCCTGCCAGAATTACATCAAACGGCACCATCGCACCCCCTCCTCAGGGCAAGAGACGTCCCAGCAGGACTTCGAAAACGGTCCAGATCAGCAGTGGCCCGCCAAGACCGCCCAGGGCCAGCCACAGCGGCCGGCGCTCGCCGACCAGCCACAAGAGCACCAGCGCCAGCGCCGGAGCGGCCAGCAGAAAGCCGACGTGCTGCATCGCCAGCACCCCGACCAGTGCGAGCAGGAAAAAACCGGCAGTCTTTGCCCCCTGGCGCAGGTCCAGCGCGGTTGCTTCCGCGCGCTGGCAAGCCAGCGCAACGCCGAACAGGCCGATCATCGCGGCATAGAACATGGGCAGAACCTCGGGCGGGATCGAGCCATCGGGGTAGACGGATTCAGTTTGCGCCGGGATGACGCCCCAGATCATCGCCACTGCAAAAATGACAAAGAAGACACCCGTTAGGCGGTGCAGCGTCATGGTTTTCTCCTGTCGCAAAACCCCGCGGCGCGAGTTGCAGCCGCGAGGTCGGGTCTGGGATTTACTGGTCAAACAGGGCACCGACGGGTGCCAGCGAGTCGTGCATCATTTGTCGGGTGCCCTCAGCTCCGAGGTTGAGCGCAGGGGCGCTGACCGCGTTCTGCACGACCGTCTGCACCGCGTCATCTGCCACCGCCTTGTCCATGGCATCAGCCAGCGCGGTTTTCACCTCGGCGGGCAGGCCGCCGGGGGCCGCGATATAGAAATAGGGCGCAATGAAGAAATCATGACCGGATTCGATCAGCGTCGGCACATCGGGCGCCGAGCTGAGCCGCTTGTCCGACAGGCTGGCGATGGTCTTCATCTGGCCCTCTTCGACGAAGGGCAGATGGGCGCCGGTGCCAAAGGCGGCATCGACCTGGCCGCCCAGCAGCAGCTTGTTCATTTCCGCGCCACTCTCGGCCTTGACCATGCGGAAGCTAACGCCTTCCTGCTGGCCGATCTTCTGCAGGATTGCCTTTGCGTCCGGCGCGTCCCAAGCAATTTTGGCAGAGCCTTCCGTACGGGCAAATTCCACCAGTTCCCCAATCGAGGAGAACGCCGCCTCACCGCCCGCGATCAGTGCGGTCTCCGCCACGGTGACGGTGCCGATGTAGTCAAAGCTGTCCAGCGTAAAGGGCACCGAGTCGGGACGCTGACTGAGCGCCATCAGTGGCGGGATGTTGACCGCCATGCCCATGACCAGCCCGTCGGGATCTTCTGCAACCAGGGCGCTGAGCATCGCGACGCCGCCGCCGCCGGGGCGGTTTTCCACCACCACATCCCAGCCGGTCTGGCGTTCGATGGTGGCGGCCAGTACGCGGCCCATAGTGTCCGTCTCGCCGCCGGCTCCAAAACCGATGCGCAGCAGGATGGGGTTTTCCGGCGTCCAGGCGGCAGCCGTCTGCGGCAGGCTGAGCGCGGCGACAGCCGCAAAGACAGCGGTCTTCAGCAGGGTGTTGAGTTTCATGTGGTCCTCCCGTTGGGTTTGAAAAATTATTGGCCTCTGCGCGCTCGTGGGGGCTAAGGGGCACCCTTCTGCATTCTTGGGGTGCAGCTTCAGGCGCAGGGCAGGGGGCATCACGGGAGACGCCGCCAAGGCGGTTGGTCCCGTTATGTCAAGGTATGGGGAAATGCCGCGCGCTGGGCGCGGCAACCGGTCAGGTCACCGTGTTGACGACGTTGAAGCGGTCCTCTTTCCACTCCTCGGTCTTCATCACCTCGTAGAGGTGGTTGGCGGCGTCCCAGGCATCGGCAAACCGCAGGTACAGTGGCGTGAAGCCAAAGCGCATCACGTTGGGCTGGCGGAAATCGCCGATCACGCCACGCGCAATCAGCGCCTGCACGATGGCATAGCCGCCTTCGGTGTGGGTCAGCGAGACCTGACCGTTCCGCAGCGTGCCGTCCTTGGGGCTGTAAAAGCCAATGCCGAAGTCTTCGGCAAAGCTCTCGACCAGCTGGATGAACAGGTCCGACAGCGCCCGACCCTTGGCATAGAGGTCGACGACCTCGACATCGTCAAAGACCGCCAGCCCAGACTGCAGCGCGCGCATCGACAGGGTGTGCTGGGTGCCGCACAGCAGCGCTCGGGCGCCCTCGCCCTGGCGGTAGCTCTGCTCGAACTTGAAGGGGGCAGCATGGCCGTGCCAGCCTGAGAGCGGCTGGGTGAATTTGCCGTGGTGGCGCTTGGCTGCATAGGCATAGGCAGGCGAACCCGGCCCGCCGTTGAGGTATTTGTAGGTGCAGCCGACGGCGAAATCGACGTTCAGGTCGTGTAGATCAACCGGGATCACCCCGGCAGAATGGCACATATCCACCATTACCAGCGCGCCGCGCTCATGCGCGAGCTTGGTCAGCGCCTTCACATCGCGGATCACGCCAGAGCGGTAGTCCACGTGGTTCAGCATCACCACCGCGGTGTCGGCGTCGATCATATCCTCGATCCGGCCGCCGTCCCGGCCTTCCAGCGCCAGGGTGGCGCCCTCCAGTGTCGATTGCACACCTTCCGCCATGTAGAGATTGGTCGGAAATGAGCTGCCCTCTGCCACGATCTTGCGACGGCCGGGCTGCATCGAAAGTGCAGCGTGCAGGGTCTTGTAGATATTGAGCGAGGTGGTGTCGCAGACCACGATCTCGCCCTCGCCGGCGCCCAGCAGCCGGGCGAGGCGGTTGCCCAGAGTGTCGGTGAGCATGAACCAGCCGGCGGTGTTGTGGCTGCGGATCAGCCCCTTGGCCCATTCTTCGCGCATGGTGCGGTCGATGCTGTCGAATACTGCTTTGGGCGCCGGACCCAGCGAGTTGCCGTCCAGATATATGGTGCCTTCCTCGACGAAAAACTCGTCACGCTTGTGCGCCAACGGGTCCTGACTGTCCAAAGCCTCGGCGGTGCTGCGGGTGGGGGTAAGGGCCATTGGCTTTCCTTCTCGGGCTGGGTGTGCAACTGATAAAACCAATATGCACACTTCAATCGTATATGATTTGATTTATCGTATACGATTATACTTCTGAAGGTCAATCAATGGATTTACCCGCGTCGTCAAAATCGGAAATGGCCTATCAATTCCTGCTCAAGCAGTTGATTGAGGCGAAAATTCCACCCGAGGCGCCGCTGCGGATCCCGGCGCTGGGCAAAGAAAGCGGCCTGGGCGTGACGCCGATGCGCGAGGCGCTGAGGCGCTTGGAGAGCGAGCGATTCGTGGTGATGGAGAACAACCGCGGCTTCCGCGCTGCGGCGGTGACCCAGGCAGAACTCATGGATCTGGAAGGCTGTCGCCTGGTGATCGAAACCGCGCTGCTGCGCGAGGCGATTGCGCATGGCGACGACGCTTGGGAGGCGGCGATTCTGTCCAGCCACCACCTGCTGGCCAAAGCGACCGAACCGGCGGAGACCAGCGATCTGGATGAGCTGTGGGTGTGGTCGGACCGTCACCGGGGCTTTCACAGGGCGCTGCTTGCGGCGTCGCGCTCGCAGTGGCTGAACCTGTTCTACGCGCAGATTTCCAACCATCTTGACCGGCATTTTTTCAGCATGTTCACGGGGGACAACCGCGACAAGTTTCTGGGCAGCCCGGAGTTGATCGCCCATAGTCGCGCCGCCCTTGGCATTGCCCACCACACCAAGCTCATGGAGGCGGTTCTGGCACGCGACGAGGAGCAGGCGGTACGTCTGCTGGAAGAACACGCGGGCTTTACACGTCGCTTCTTTGACCGGGTAGAGGATCAGGCCTAGCGCATCTCTTGGGCGAGTCTGCAGCCTTGCTATCAGCAAACGGCATATCAGCTTTCCCGGATATCAGTTGAACGCGTGTGCCAGGCCTGCGCCTAATCGGGCCGTTCAATGCAGGAGGCGCAGGCATATGTATCCCGATCTCAACCTCTTTATCGATGGCCATTGGCGCAAGGCGGAGCGCAGCATCGCTGTCGTCAACCCGGCGACCGAGGAAGAATTGGGGCAGTTGCCCTGCGCCGGGCGCGCGGATCTGCAGGATGCACTGGCGGCGGCGGAAAAAGGGCTGGCCATCTGGAGCCGCACTGCGCCGCGGGATCGCGCCGATATCATCCTGCGCGCCGCCGCGCTGATGCGCGAGCGGCAAGAGGAGATCGCCCTGACCATCACTGCCGAGCATGGCAAGCCGTTGGCGCAGGCCCGGCTGGAAGTGATCCGCGGTGCCGAGTTCTTTGAATGGGACGCGGGCGAGGCAATGCGCGCCTATGGCCGTGTCATCCCGGCGGCAGCGGGCTCCAAGCTATCGGTTCATCATCATCCGATCGGGGTGGTGGCGGCGTTCTCGCCCTGGAACTTCCCTATGAGCCAACCCGCTCGCAAGGTCGCAGGGGCACTGGCATCGGGCTGTTCGATCATCCTGAAGGCGGCCGAGGAAACGCCCGGTGGCGCGGTGCATATCGTGCGCGCATTCGAGGATGCGGGTCTGCCAGCCGGAGTGCTGAACCTGGTGTTCGGCGTGCCTGCGGAGATCTCCGAATTTCTGATCCCGCAGCCAGCGGTAAAGCTGGTGGCGCTGACGGGCTCCACCGCGGTGGGGCGCCAGCTGACGGCGCTGGCGGCGCGCCATGACACCCGCGCGCTGATGGAGCTGGGCGGCCACGCACCGGTCATCATCTGCGAGGACGCAGATGTGGAAAAGGCCGCGCTCAGTGGCGCTACCCGTAAGATGCGCAACACCGGTCAAGTCTGCACCTCGCCAACACGGTTCTTTGTGCATCACAGTATCTTTGAGGAATTCAAGACCCGCTTCACCAAACGCGCCGCCGCCACCGTTGTGGGCAACGGTATGGAACCGGGCGTCGAGATGGGGCCGACCGCCAACGAACGCCGTATCCCGGTTCTGACGGCGCTGGTGGAGGATGCTGTCGCCAAGGGTGGTGAGCTCCTGACCGGCGGCGCGCGGCTGGGAGACCGCGGCTATTTCTTCCAGCCGACGGTGCTGGCCAATGTGCCGCCTGAGGCACAGATCATGCAGGAAGAACCCTTTGGCCCGATTGCGGTGCTGAACCCGGTGGCGGATCTGGATGCGGCCATCACTGCCGCCAACGCGGTGCCTTATGGGCTGGCAGGCTATGGCATGACCAACCGCGCCGATTACATCGACCGGATGATTGACGAGGTCGAGGTCGGCAACCTGTCTATCAACACGCTGGAGGCCTCGCTGCCGGAAACTCCCTTTGGCGGGGTCAAGGCCAGCGGCCAGGGCCGCGAAGGCGGCGCCGAGGGCCTGGACAGCTATCTGACAGTCAAGAACGTCTGGCATTCCCGGTCCATCACCTGACGCATCGCACGCAAGGCAACAGTTACAGTCCCAAGGAGGTCACAAATGTCCAACCACCCCACGCTGAAGCCCTTCAATTTCCAGAAATGGCTGGCGGATAACGCCGACAAACTGAAGCCGCCGGTTGGCAACCAGCTGCTGCACAAGGACGGCGACGGCATGATCGTCATGGTGGTCGGCGGCCCCAACACCCGTTGCGATTTTCATGACGACCCGGTGGAGGAATGGTTCTTTCAGCAGAAGGGCGATATGATGATCAAGATCGCCGACGGCGGGAAAATCTATGATGTTCCGGTGCGCGAGGGCGAGGTGTTCATGCTGCCGCCGCATGTACGCCACGCACCGCAGCGCCCACAAGAGGGCTCTATCGGCATCGTCGTTGAAGCGCCGCGCCAGCCCGGCATGACCGAGGGCTTCGAGTGGTTCTGCTTCAAATGCGAGGCGCTCGTCCACCGCGAGGAGGTCACGTTGGAAGGGACCGACGGCATCGTCTCGGCGCTGCCCAAGATCTACGAGTCATTCCACGCCGATCTCGACGCACGCACCTGCCAATCCTGCGGCGAGGTTCACCCCGGCAAGGGCAAACCCCCGGAGGGCTGGGTACAGCTCTGAATTCACGACAAAAGGCAGACAGACAGCGCGCTCCGCATAGGGGCGCGCTGTTTTTGCTGTGCTGAGCGTATGCGAAGCTTAGGTGTTTGATCCCACGATTTGATGGTGCGATCCTTTCTCAGGAATGGAAGGAAGCCATATGGGACGAGTTCGTCACGGGAGCACCACGACCACGCACGCCGTCAGAGCTGCAATACAATAATCGCAAGCTTCGCTCGGGCAGTTGAGCAAGGAGTTGGGCATCAATCCCAAGACCGTTGCGAAGTGGCGCAAGCGTGCGACGGTTGAGGATCTGAAGACCGGCCCAAAGGAGCCGCGTTCAACCGTTCTCTCTAAAGTTGAGGAGGCGATGATCGTCGCATTCCGACGGCACACGCTGCTGGGAGCGCGCTACTTTGAAGTGCGACTCCTATTAGAAAACAATGAGTTATCTAATAGGAGATCATGGCACGGGAGCCGTTTACACGCAACTGAGCTTGAAAGAACGCCGTAGAATTGAGGATTGGTGGCATGCAAAAGTGCCCGTTCGAGAGATGGCACGGGTTCTGAAGCGCTCTAAGTCGACCATTCATCGCGAGATCAAACGCAATTTCTGGGCAGACGATGCCTTCCCAAAGAAGTATGCGGGGTACTTCGGTCATGCCGCCCAGTTGCAGACGAACAAACGCCGATCCGTGCAACGAAAGCTGATCCGCCATCCGGACCTGTGCAAGACCGTGATCGCCCGGATCAAACAATGCTGGACGCTTGAGCAGATCAGCAACCAGATGATCTATGAAGAAGCCAAATTGCGCGTCTGCCAGGAGACGATCTATCGCTACATCTACTCGAAAGAAGGCATGGACCAGGAACTCTGGTGGTACCTGCCAGAGCATCGCAAAGCCCGTCGTCCACGCCGTGCCAGAAGGCGCCAGAAGCCTAAGTTCGACCGTGCTGTCAGCATCTTGTTCCGACCGGATGATGTCGCGCACCGTCGCCAGTTTGGTCACTGGGAGGCCGATCTTGTCTTGTCCAACAGCGCTTTGGACAATCGAACGTTACATCACTCGTTGAGCGCGTCAGCCGGTTTACGGTGCTTTTGAAGAACCCGAACAAGCGTACCAGGCCCGTGACCTGCTCCCCGTGGAGTCCGCGTTTTTTAGTTCGCTCTGTTCAGTTTTTGGTCCAGTATTGACCGTTGGTGATACTCCCACGGTGTAAGCCCGTCGAGGCTCATGTGTGGGCGGAGGTGATTGTAGTCGTCGCGCCAAGCAGAGATCAGATCCCGGGCGTGGCGCAAGTTGGCGAACAAATGCTCGTTGAGGCACTCGTCGCGCAGACGGCCGTTGAAGCTTTCCACGAAGCCGTTCTGCATGGGTTTGCCTGGTGCGATGTAGTGCCACTCGATCTTCCGGTCCTCCTGCCATCTCAGGATGGCGTTCGATGTCAGCTCCGTTCCGTAACACCTTCGGAATGACATTGATTTAGAGGTTATGATTGGCTGCGCAGCCCCCAAATAGCGCAGCAGGTGATCATAGCCGGGTCTCAGGTACCTACAGTGGTTTTGCACAAACCACACCGCAAGGGAGACCGACTATGACCAAGACCAGTATTGCACAGACCGAGCCTGTTTTGGTGGCCGTTGATATTGCTAAGGCCCGCCATGAAGTCTTGATCGCTATTCCAGGTAGGACGCGCCGCCGCCTGACTGTTCTAAACCACCTCGACGACTTCAACCGATTGATCGACACACTCTCGGATTATGGCCGTCCTGAGCGCGTGGCGTTTGAAGCCACGGGCAATTACCATCGCGCTCTGGCGTATCGGCTCGGCGTCGCTGGTTTCGAGGTAAAGTTGGTGTCTTCGGTCGCATTGGCACGGACCCGTGAGGCCTTGAACAACAGCTGGGACAAGAACGACCCGAAAGACGCGCAGGTCATCCTGCACATGATGCAGATCGGGAACGAGCAGTTCTATCACGATCCAATGCTTTGCGGCACGAACGACCTGCAGGAACTATCCAAGACACACGGCATTGTCTCGCGCTCGAAGACCGAACTTTGGCACCGGGTCCTGACCCATTACCTGCCGCTGTATTTCCCTGAAGCTGATCGTTTCCACCGCAGTTCTCGCAGCGATTGGTTCTTCGCTTTTCTGGAGTGATGTGCCCCCATCGAGTGGTCCAATTTGAATGTTAATGCATCGTCGGTCTTTGGTCTATCAGGACGATGCTTTTGGGCGCTGGGGGCCGGTATCCTAAGGCGCTGTGGGGCCTAACCGTGTTGTAGTGGCGACGCCAGCGTTCGATGAGGATCTGTGCTTCACGCAGCGTGGTGAAGACCTCGCCGTTTAGTAACTCATCCCGGAAGCGGGCGTTGAAGCTCTCGCAGTAGCCGTTCTCCCAAGGTGAGCCCGGGGCAATGAATGCGGTCTTCGCGCCCACGGCACCGATCCAGGCGCGCACCTTCTTGGCAATGAACTCGGCTCCATTGTCCGATCTGATGTATTCCGGCGGGCCGCGCAGGATAAACAGGTCGGTCAGGGCATCGACCACGTCAACTGAGTTGAGCTTGCGTTTGACTTTGATCACCAGCGCCTCCTTCGTGAACTCATCTATGATGTTCAGGGTGCGGAAGACCCGTCCGTCGTGCGTGCGATCCTGAACGAAGTCATAGGACCAAACGTGGTTCGGGCGTTCTGGCCGCAGCCTCACGCACGAACCGTCGTTCAGCCAGAGCCGGCCCTTCTTGGGCTGTTTCTGCGGGACTTTCAGCCCTTCCTGCCGCCAGATCCGTTCGACACGCTTGTGATTTACGTGCCAGCCGCTGTTGTTCAGCATTCCTGTGATCATGCGGTATCCATAGCGCCCATACTCTTCGGCCAGCGCAATGATATCCTCGGTCAGCCGGGCTTCATCCGGTCGGCCACAAGGCACTTTGCGCTGCGTCGAGCGATGCTGACCCAATGTGCGGCAGACCCTGCGCTCCGATACGCTGAGGGTTTGCCGCACATGGTCAATGCATTGCCTGCGGCGGGAAGGGCTTAGAAGTTTCCCCGTGCGGCCTCGGCAAGGATCATCTTGTCCAAGGTAAGATCAGACACGGCGCGACGGAGCCGGGTATTCTCGGTCTCCAACTCCTTCAGCCGCTTGAGCTGATCGCGGCTCATCCCGCCATATTGCTTGCGCCACCGGTAGTAAGTCTGAACCGTCACACCGATTTGCCGAACGGCTTCCTGAACCGAGCTCCCTTGCCCGTGCAGCACCTCAACCTGTCGCAGCTTCAGCACGATGTCCTCGGGCTTCTCTCGTTTGCCTGCCATCTCGTCGTCCTCCTGAAAACGGGATATTCCTATCCCAAAAGGTGGACCACTTCAGTGGGGGCACTCCACGTCAGGAAGATCTAGACAACTTCAATAGGCACTACGTGACACTTAGAAATCTGGCGCGGCAGAGTGAGTTCAATTCACAAAGGTTTAAATCTATGCTGAAAAAGGCGCCGATTGAACCGCTTGATCGGTCTAATGAGAATGGTCGAAATATCTATCGTCGCAGGGACGTCGAACATGTTCTGAAAATGATACCTTCTGAAGCCGCGTTGGCTAACGAGAATACTGAAGTAATTTGACGAACGCGGCGGCTCGCTTCAATCGGCGTCTCTTATCATGTCGAGAACTCCGCGGCGAAGGTTATCTCTCGCGTCACATACGGTGCGAAGCGCGTGCTCAAATTTTTGTTCATCGCCACTATTAAACGCGTCCTTAATGAGTTGAAACTGCGCGTGCATGTCGCCTGCGAAGGCATATTCTCTTTCAAAGTCTGTGATCGAAATTTCCTTCCGTTGATCTGCAGCCGACACACTAAAAGATATTTGACCCCGGTTTTGTCACTGGCAAAAGGAACCGATATTGGCCATTGCGACACCTACGCCCCTGAAACCTCTTCGACAGCATCTCGGACTTTCTGGAGCACCCCGTCAAGTTCGTCAATTGGAACACCGCCAAATGCGAGCCGCAATGCCTGCGGTACAGCAAGCGTTGTTGCAAAGGGCTCCGCCCCAGAGGCGGAAACACCAAGCTCCTTGAGGCGCGTGACCACTGGTTCGGCACGAATCCCTTTTTCCAATGGCAACCAGGCGAAACCAGCGTTGCGATGCCCGAGAACCTCCGATCCATCCAGAACAGCCCTGCAAATTTGCTGGCGCTTCGCCCCATCCTGCTTTCGCGCCTCTTCGGATCTGGCGAGTGTACCGTCCTCTACCCAACCTGTGACCAAACCGGAAACTATGGCCGGGGCATTCCAGGTCGTCGCTCTGATCACTTCGAGCAATCGGTCGATATGGGTTGTCGGCGAAACCACATAGCCCAACCGCAACCCCGTCGCGATGCTTTTCGAGAAGCTACCGACATAGATCGTTCGCTTCGGTGCGATTGAGAACAGACTTGGCGGCGGATTCGACTCCAGAAATGCGTAAGCTGCATCCTCGATGATCAAAAGATCATGTTTCCGTGCGATCTCGATGATGCGGAGGCGTGTCATTTCATCCATGACAGCGCCCAGAGGGTTATGGACTGTCGGCATCAAATAGACCGCACGAACCCTTCTATCACGGCATTGCCGATCCAGTTCGTCCGGGTCCATGACACCAGCCCACCCTTCCACCGGAACAAGTTCGAGGCCCTGTAGGGCAGCGACGGATTTGAAGCCCGGATAGATCAGCGTATCGGTCGCAACCGCTTCCCCGCGCCGCAGCAGCCCCAGTACAATGGTTGCCAGCCCGTGCTGACCGCCGGATGTCATCAGAAGGCATTCCGGATCAATTGGACCAAGAATTGAAGCAAGACTTCGGGCAATGATCCGGCGTTCATGCGCTCGCCCACCGTGGGGTTGATAGCGCAGCATGGCCTCCAGGTCTCCCGCCACTGTGAGTTGTCGCAGTCCTGCACGCAGCATATCCGTGTCACCAGCATCGCCAGGCATGTTGAAGATAAGATCGACAAGGCCATCGGTGGCAGTTTGCTGAACGCCAAGTGTCGGCGGCAATCCGAGATCGCGCACGAATGTACCGCGACCGGCTTCGCCTACAACCAAGCCCCTCTTTTCAAGTTCCCGGTAGGCGCTTGTCGCGGTTGCAAGAGCCACACCAGCCCGTTCCGCAAAGGCCCGATGTGTCGGTAGCTTCGTGCCAGGAGCCAGCTTGCCATCCTGGATCGCGGTGGAAAGCACGTCTGCCAAACGCACGTATCTGGGTTTCTTCATATTCTCACTGTACCTAGTACAATAGAAAAATTGTCATATTGTTTTCATCATGGCATTTCGATCTCAAGTCAATCTCCGAGGTCCGCCCATGCCCAAAGTGATCCCGATTTCATTTCTCGCCGTTGGTTTATTCACGGTGACATTTGCCGTGAATCTGCAGGCCCCTCTCTATGATGCCTACGCGGCAGAAAGTAATGTGGGTGCGACGGCCGTAACGGTCGCATTTGCAGCCTATGTCGGGGGGCTCATGCCGACGCTCTTGCTGCTCGGTGGCCTATCAGACCGGATCGGGCGGCGGATTCCGATTGCACTGGCGCTGATCCTTGGGGCCCTTGCGACAGCGCTTCTCGTGCAAATCCCAAGCTGGATCAGTCTGGTTATCGCACGGTTCATGCTCGGGATCGGCACTGGCCTCGCAACAACAGCCGGAACCGCCTACATGACAGAAATCCTGGGCGCTGATCGCGCGAAGAGCGCTGCCCTTATAGTGACTTCGGCGACGTCTCTTGGTTTTGGCGGCGGCGCACTGGCAACTGGTATCAGTCTCGGCCTGCAAGGTCATACGCTCTTACCAGCCAGCTACATTGCCCTATTCGTAGCCGCGCCAGTTCTGGCAATGATTGCCCTGACATTGCCGCGCATTGACAAGCCAAGGCCAGTATCGCTTTTGCGCTTCCCGGTGTTCCCTGTGGGAACGTGGGTCTTCGGAGCAGCGATGGCACTGGCGTGGTCTACAACCGGCATGACCATCGCTGTCGTTCCGCTAGAACTGGCTGAAAACAATCTCGGAGGGTGGACAGGACTGGTCATTTTTCTGGCTATCTTCGTGGGGTTCCTGTGCCAGCCGATTGCACGACGTATGACCAACGCGCGTGCCCTCGCTCTAGGATTCATTCTGATCCCGCTTGGTTTTCTGGTTCTTCTGGCCGGTGTCTGGCTGAAGGTACTGGCATTTGTTCTTCTTGGCACCTGCATCACCAGCGCAGCGAGCTACGGTTTCACCTATCTCGCCTCTTTGGCAGAGGTTACCTTGCGTGCGCCGGATGATCGTGCGCGCGCAACAGCAGGACTATTTGTCTACGCCTACTTTGGCTTTTCTCTTCCGGTGATCGCAAGCGGTGTACTTGCGGATATGCTCGGCCTTCTATCTGCGATGGTTGTATTTGCGATAGCCCAGATCACTGTGACCGGGATCATCGTCCTGGTATGGAGCCAGCGTTCAGACCCGTCAGGAACTGCAATAAACGCCGGTTAAAAGCATGGTATCGGCGGCCCAGATCTACGAACGGCTGGTCCAGGAAATAGTGCATTTCGCTGCACGGTGCACGAACTGGAAAGATGCGGACAAACCGGCCTTTTGCTGGTGCAACGGTTGCTCACGCAGCATTAGTCAATACATGCAGCGGCGTTCATGCGGCGTCGCAATTCAAATCGTCGAAGCGGTCATTCCCAGCCGGTCTCGGCGTCACCATTCAAACTGCACTTCGTCGCATGATGTCCGGACAAGAGAGACGCGTGTCCGAGTGGACTTGGAAAGCTTTTTTGCTTGTGGCGCGCGTCAGCCAATGCAAATAGGTCCGCCCAGCCGGACAAGTTCTATGGTCATCTCACGTGAATTTTGAAGTCTTGTTTTGCTGTTCAGCGTTCAGTTCACCTTTTTAGTTGATGATCTTTGCCTGCAATAGTCTCTACTTTGACAAGGCAAGAATGCGCCACGGGACCTTGGGCCAGTCTTGATGTGCCTTTGTCACGGGTCAGCACGTTCGGGTTGCCACGGCGGCAGAGGTCGCCGTCAGAATAGAGCCATGCGCCGGTCGCAATCTGGATAACGCCGGGTCGGATCATGTCGCTGATCCGCAGTTCAGCAAGGCATGCGCCGCGGGTGTTGTGAATTTTGACAATCTGACCTTCGATCAGCCCGCGCACCGCAGCGTCTGAGGGGTGCATCGTCATCGGTTCAACGCCCTTTGGCCGGTCAGCCTGGCTGACCGCGCCGTGATCTAACTGGCTGTGCAGCTTGTTGCGGGGCTGGTTGGATATCATGTGCAGGTCATCCGGGGCTGCGCGGCCCAGCCATTCGGTCGGTTCCATCCACGAGGGGTGGCCGGGACAATCGTCATAGCCGAAGTCTGCGATGGTCTGCGAAAAGATTTCGATCCTGCCCGACGGTGTGGCGAGCGGGTTGGCCTCTGGGTCGGTGCGAAAAGCGTCCAGCATGACAGTGGGCTTGTCCGGCACCGGTACCTTGACCCAGCCGTCGCGCTGCAAGCTCTCCCAACCGGGCAGCTCAACACGTTGTCCTGCGGCCTGTTGGCGCGAAACCTCCCAGATCCAGCGTTGCCAATCCTGCGGGCTGCGCCCTTCGGTAAACGCCTCTTCCACGCCCATTTCAGCGGCAATGCCACGTAGGATTTCGTGATCATCACGCGCCTGTCCCACGGGTTTGATGGCGCGGTCCATCACCACTTGATAGGGGTCTTTGGGCGTCAGTGCGATGTCGCTGCGCTCCAGCGGCGTGGTGCAGGGCAGCACTATATCGGCATGTTTGGCCAATGCGTTCCAGCACCATTCATTGGCGATGATGGTCTCGGGCTTGGCCCAGGCCCTCCGCATACGGTTCAGATCCTGATGGTGGTGGAAGGGGTTGCCACCGGCCCACCAGACGAGCCGGATGTCGGGATACTTGTAAGACGCGCCGTCATAGTCGAATTTCCCCCCGGGGGTCTCCAGCATGTCTGTCACGCGCGCCACGGGGATGAAATCCGGCACAGGATTATGGCCTTGCGGAAAGGACGCATAGTGGATTGGCGTGCGGTTCAATCCGGTGTTGTTCATCGCCGAATAGCCAAAACCCAGGCCCGTCCCCGGCAGGCCGATCTGCCCCAGCATCGCCGCAAGTGCGATGGCCGCCCAAAACGGTTGTTCGCCGTGATCCTGACGTGTCAAAGCCCAAGCGGTTGAGATCATGGTCCGGCTGCGCGCCATGCGACGGGCCAAATCACGGATGGTGTCGGCAGGAATCTCGCAAATGTCTGCGGCCCATTCAGGTGATTTGGGAATGCCATCCGTTTTGCCCAACAGATAGTCAGCAAAACGCGCAAAACCGACGGTGTAGCGGTCAAGGAACGCTTGATCGTGCAGGTCTTCGTTGAGCAACACATGGGCCAGCGACAGCATCAGCGCCACGTCTGTATTGGGCCGGATGGGCAGCCAATCTGCGTTGACCCGGTCCAGCAGGTCCGCCCTGAGAGGAGAGATATTGACGAACTTGACGCCTGCCTTGTGTGCCGCAAGCAATCCGCCTTTCTGTACGTGTGCGCCGGTCCCACCCTGGCTGATTTGTCCGTTCTTCAGAGGCACACCGCCGAAAGCGACGAACAGGTCGCAATCTGATGCAATGCTTTCCCAGCTTGTGGTTGTATCCAAATGCCCGCGGAAGGTGCCGAGGACATGAGGTACGAGCACCTCTGCCGCAGCGAAGGAATACGTGTTTTTGGAACCGGTATATCCACCGATACAGTTCAGAAACCGCTTGAGCTGGCTTTGCGCGTGGTGAAACCGCCCTGCGCTGGCCCAGCCGTAAGACCCGGCATAAATCGCGCGGTTGCCATGGGTGGAGCGCACGCGGGTAAGCTCTGCAGCGACCAGCCGGTTGGCCTCAGCCCAGCTTACCTCCACGAATGCGTCCGACCCGCGTTTGTCACCCGCCGTGCCCGGGCCACCTTCCAGCCAGCTCTTGCGCACCATCGGGGCCGTGATCCGTGTTGGGCCGTCAAGCACATCCACAATCCCCGGCCCAATTGGCGAGGGATCTGGGTCATGCTCAAACCCGCGAAGGTTGGTGACACGACCATTCTCAACATCCACCCGGTAGGTGCCCCAATGCGTCGCCGTCAGCAGATCCCGTTCGGAATTCGTCATTGGATCACCTATGCCGTTAAAGGTGTGAGTTCACCGCGTTCGAACAAATCGCGCAAGGCGAATTTCTGGATCTTGCCGGACCCGGTCATCGGAAAGCTTTTGACCTCAATCCAAAGATTTGGCGTTTTTTGCGGAGACAATTCGGATCGGCAATGAGATTTCAGTTCCGCCGCGCTCAAAGTTGCATCGCCCGATGTCCGGAGGAAACACGCGATTAACTCGCCCCACTTCTCGTCGGCGATGCCGACCACAGCGACTTCTTGAATCTCTGGATGCGTTAGCATCGCATTCTCGATTTCCGCAGGGAAGTGGTTCTCTCCGCCACGAATAATCATCTCTTTTACCCGTCCGGTGATCTTGAGATAGCCTCGCGCATCCATTGTGCCCAGATCGCCTGTATGAAGCCAACCGTCTGCGTCAATCGTCTCGGACGTGGCCGCTGGGTTGTCGTGATATTCAAGCATAGTGCACGGACCGCGCGCGCAGATTTCACCTGACTCGTTCAGGTCAGCGCAGGAATTGTCAGTCAAACGTCGGATTGACACGTCTGTTTGCGGGATCGGCTGGCCAATCGTCTTGCAGATATCATCAATGCTGTCGTCCAAGTGGTGCTGGGTGATGACTGGGCAGTGCTCCGTCTGGCCATAGAGGGTCGAAAATCCGCATCCAAACGCTTTCTTCACCCGTCGTATCAAATCCGCGGCAACATTTGCGCCGCCGCAGCTGATCACGCGCAGCGCAGTTGTATCACGTGGGTTAAGTTCTTGTTCCTCAAGTAGGGCGACCACCATTGTCGGAACGCCCAGAATGACATCGGCCTTTTCGCTTTCAAGCAGATCGACGATGCGCGGCGCGTCAAACAAGCTGACAAGTACCATATGCGCGCCTACCTGCATTGCGCCCAACGTCACCATCCCACAGCCGGATGTGTGAAACATCTGCATTATGTTGATCCAGATGCTGTTTTGTGTGACGCCGCAGCGATTTGCATAGAAGCGCGCGTTGTTCAACAGCCCCCCATGGGATAACAGCGCGGCCTTTGGAAACCCGGTCGTTCCTGACGTGTATTGAATTTGTGCCGGATCGGAGGTCGACACTTCAGGAAGACGTGCCTCGTTTGAGCTTCGTGCAAACAAAACGTCGTGATCATCAAGATCAGTTACTTCCCGCAGGAAGTTATTGCCGTCGCTGGCAAGCGTGGCGATCTGTGCCATAGGGTTGCCCCTGAATTCCTGAACATGGAACAGGCCAACAGCGCCAGACTGCTCGAGTACATACCGAAGTTCTTTGGCTTGCAGCGATGGGTTGGCCGTTACAAGCACCAGACCGGCAAGCGCACAGGCATATTCCATCAAAACCCATTCAGGGCTGTTTGGAGACCAGACCACAATCTTTTCGCCCTTGGTAAAACGCGAACTCAAAGCAAGCGCTAATCGTTCGCAATCATCCCAAAGCGCGCCGTATGTCCAGGAGCGTCCCCGAGACCCATCTTGACGGATCTCAGTCAGTGCCGGCTTGTAAATGTTGCTTGCTGTGACCTCCCTTAGGCCTTCGCCAATAGGCACATCGATTGCATCCATGTCTGACTGAGCTGGGAAATACGCTTTTTCGAGGTGTAAGTTGTACATTTGTGGCTCTGATTATTCATTGTTCTCATGAAATATCAGAGGCAACGTGCCGCGAATTCTCAAATATCAAAAATCTATGTATTGATAATTATTTTACATCAAAGTCGCTGCCCAACGACTTGCGCACAGCGTCGACAAACGGGGCTACAATTGGGTTCGCGCTGTCGCTGCGCCAGATCAGTGAGGTCGTGATAACATCGCCAACATCGCTGATCGGAATAGCCCGCAAACCAAAGCGTGCGGCGTTCATGATGCAATTGGGATAGATCAGAACCCCCATGCCGCCCAGAACGAGGGACAGCATCTCGTCGCGCAAGTAAGCCCGCTGAGAAATCTCGAGCGAGAAGCCACGGGCAATACAATGCTCGTTGACCATATCCGTATACCGCTCCCATCTGGCGTCGCCCGCAATGATGGGTTCGCCTTTGAGCTCCTCCAGCTCCAGCGTGGCCCTCTTGGCCAACCGATGCGCTCTGGGCACAACAGCGGCAAGCCCTTCAACACTGAAAACCAATCGCCTGAAATCCGGCGGAATAGGCGTGTCCATGTCAAAAATGAACCCGATATCTATCTGGCCTTTCTGCATTTTTTCAATCTGTTCAAGCGTGCGGGCGAAACCTATGTCAATCTCTATCTTCGGGTTTTTCGACCGAAAGTTTTCCAGCACATCGGGCAATCCACCCAGGATCGCAAAATCCACGTAATTTAATCGTAGCCTGCCGCCTTTGCCGTCTGCCGCATCGCGGGCTTCCAATGTGGCAGTCTCAACCATCTCAAAAATCTGATCGGTGCGCGCATAAAGCGCGGTGCCAGCCGCAGTCAGTTCCACAGATCGTGTTGTTCGGAAGAACACCGACGTTCCCAGAACATCCTCCAGCGCCTTAACAGAGTTCGACAGCGCTGGCTGGGATGTGTTCAGGACGTCAGCGCTTTTTCGAAAACTGCCTTGCTCAACTACGGTTTTGAAGACGAGGAGTTGGCGAAGTGTTGGTAACATTATTGATACTCCAAAGTTATCAAAACATAGAAAACTAATAATGGAAAATATCAGGTTTGCCAACCATGCTCCCATAACCGGTCAGCGAACCGAGAGTCACAACTGGAGCAACGCACCTTGCCAAAAGTTCTTTACGAGAAAGACGGCCGCATTGGTCGGATCACCCTGAACCGTCCCGAGGTGATGAATGCCATCGACGATGACTTGCCAGGCGAGTTGGCTGCGGCGGTGGCGCAAGCGGATGCCGACAGGGACGTGCATGTGATGGTCTTGTCGGGTGCGGGCAAGGCTTTCTGTTCAGGCTATGACCTGGCGCATTACGCCGAAGGCAATGGTACAAATCAGGTTGTGCAAGAGATGCCTTGGGATCCGATGCAGGATTTCCAGTTTATGTGGGCCAATACGCAAAGTTTCATGTCGCTCTTTCGCGCGATGAAGCCAGTGATCTGCAAGGTGCACGGGTTCGCTGTGGCAGGTGGGTCGGACATAGCCCTTTGCGCGGACCTGACGATCATGGGCGACACAGCGCAGATCGGCTATATGCCCACCCGTGTTTGGGGCTGCCCGACGACGGCGATGTGGGTGCACCGGCTGGGGCCGGAAAAAGCCAAGCGTATGATGTTCACCGGCGACAAGATCACCGGGGCTGAGGCAGCCGAGATGGGATTGGTTCTGAAATCGGTGCCGGATCAACAGCTGGACGGCGAGGTCGAAGCACTGGCCGCCCGGATGGCGAGCGTTCCGATCAACCAGCTGGCCATGCAGAAGATGGTGATCAATGCGGCCGTGGAAGAAAAGATCAACCAGACCCAAAGATTGGCCACCGTCTTTGACGGGATCACCCGCCATTCGCCCGAAGGGATGAATTTCAAGGCCCGCGTCGAGGCGGTCGGCTGGAAACAGGCCGTTCAGGAACGCGACACCGGAAGTTTTGACTGGACCACCAACACACCCATCAACGACCGCTCGGAATAACCGCAGCGGCACATATTCAACACATCCAAGGGAGGAAACTCATGTTGAAATCACTCGCCACCATCGCAGGGATAAGTTTTGCAGTCGCCGCTGGAACGGCAGAGGCAGACGACATCCAGCCGCACCAGTTTAAGGTGCTTGGGACCTGGAGCAGTCTCAGCCAGTTCAAAAACTACGAAGCGCCGTTCTGGACCGAAACCTTGTCTGCAAACACCGAAGGTCAGATGAGCGGCGAAATCGTCTCCATCTCTGTCATGGGCCTGAAAGGGTACGAGACGCTCAACTTGCTACAAAACGGAGTATTCGATATGGGCAACATGGTTGTCGCCTATGTCACCGGATCGACGCCCGAGATGGAAGGCATCGATCTTGCCGGTGTAGCAACCGATATGGCCAGTGCACGTGCCAATGCCGATGCCTACCGCGACGTGATCAATGCACGTCTGGCGGAGCAGAACCTAATCATGCTGGCGCATTACCCCTTTGGTCGCCAGTTCGTGTTCTGCAAGGACGAGTTCGATGGCTTGGCCGGACTTGAAGGCCGCAAGATCAGGACCTCAAGCGCCACCCACGCAGACTTCTTGTCGGGCGCAGGGGCGACGAACGTGACGATTGCATTCGGTGAGGTTGTTCCTGCCATTCAGAACGGCGTCGTCGATTGCGCGGTCACTGGTGCGATCCCAGCCTATGACGCCAGCTGGCACGAGGTGATCAACTATGTTGGTGAACTGCCGATTAACATGGGCATGGCGGGGCTCTACGCGAACCTTTCCAAATGGCAGAGCATTGATGACGCATCCCGCTCCGCACTGGCCGAGCAGATCAGCAATTGGGAAGACACTACCTGGACGAACTATGTCACCGAAGAAAACGAGGGGTTGGCCTGTCTGACGGGTGATGACGCTGGTTGTTCCAAAGGTGATGCCGTCGGCATGAGCCTTATCCCGATGACCGAAGACGATAGCGCGCAGGCCAAAGGGATCCTGCAAAGCCATGTCTTCCCAGGCTGGCTCGACCGCTGCGGCGACGCGGACTGCGCAGGCCCGTGGAACGCCACGATCGGCGCCGCCAACGGTCTATCCATTCAGTAACGCGCCTGGCGGCACTGGCATGCTGGTGCCGCCATCCAACTTTGCAGGGGGTTTACCATGTTGATCCGAACACAAGGCGCGCTTGACCGTGTCTCAGAAATTGCCGTTTGGGTCGCAGGGGCGGCCCTTTTGATGACAGCTTTCATGGTGGGATTGGAAGTCATCATGCGTAAGCTTTTCAACGCGTCGCTTGGGGGCGCGGATGAAATTTCAGGCTATGTCTTCGCGGCAGCTACTGCCTGGTCCTACGCCGCAGTGATCAGAAAGAAAGGAAATGTGCGGATCGACGTTGTCTATAATCTGATGCCGCGCCCTTTGCGTATTGCATTGGACATTCTCAGCTTTCTCGCACTTGGCGCGCTGTTCGCACTTATTGGCTGGTACGGGTTTGAACTGGTCAAAGGAACGGTTGAAACCGGCCGTATCTCGGTCACGCCCCTGCGCACACCGCTTTCTATTCCTCAGATTGTCTGGATCAGCGGGATCGGACTTGCCCTGGCGATGTGGGTGTTGATTGCATTTCGTGTGGCAGGTAATGTGCTGCGCCGCAATTGGGATGCAGTCTCTGAGCTTATCGGCTCTGAAGGCATCGAGGGTGAAATCAAAGCGGAGCTGGTCGAGACGGAGGGCAAATCATGATCCTTATCGTCACGTTCTCACTTCTGCTTCTGTTCATCTTCCTTGCAATCCCGGTTGGCGCAGCACTTGGCCTGTTGGGTGTGGTGCTGGACGAGAGCTTTTCCATCATGCCTTTGCGTCGCGCCATTGGTGACATGATGTGGGAAAACTCGATCGAATTTCTGCTCGTTGCGGTGCCCATGTTTGTCATGCTGGGCGAGATCATGCTGCGCTCGGACATCGCTGAAAAGATGTATGATGCGATGGCAAAATGGCTGTCATGGCTGCCGGGCGGGCTAATGCATTCCAATATCGGTTCCAGCGCTATCTTTGCGGCGACGTCTGGGTCGTCCGTTGCCACGGCGGCCACCGTTGGGACGGTTGCGGTGCCGCAGATCGACAAGCGCGGCTATCACACACCCCTGTTTCTTGGCTCGCTTGCCGCCGGTGGGACACTTGGCATTCTGATACCGCCTTCCGTTGGCCTGATCATCTACGGGCTTTTGACCAATACATCCGTGCCCAAGCTTTACCTCGCGGGTATCCTACCGGGGCTGGTCTTGGCGGGGCTCTACAGTCTTACCATCGTCCTTCTGTGCCTCGCCAACAAAGGCTGGGGCGGCGAAAAGATCTCAATTTCGTGGTCTGAGCGTTTCGCGAGCCTGCCAAATCTGTTGCAGCCATTGTTCATTTTCATCGTGGTCATCGGCTCCATTTATGCGGGTTGGGCGACGCCAACGGAAAGTGCCTCTCTGGGCGTTCTTGCGGCACTCTTGCTGTCGTGGAAAAACGGCAAGCTGACACGGGATATGCTTCTGAAATCATTTGAAGGCACCATGCGGACAACAGCGATGATCATGCTGATCATTCTGGCAGCGGCATTCTTGAACTTCGTGCTTGCCGTCATCGGCCTCGCGGCCGCATTCCAAAGCTTTATCGAAGGCCTGGGCCTGTCCCCGTTTCAGGTGTTGTTGATCATTATCGCCATCTATCTGGTGATGGGGTGTTTCATGGAGAGCCTGTCCATGTTGATCACAACGACCCCCATTGTCGTGCCGGTGATCGTCGCCCTTGGGTACGATCCGATCTGGTTCGGTGTGGTGCTGATGTTGCTGCTGGAAACCGCTTTGATCACACCGCCGATTGGGCTGAACCTCTATGTTGTGCAATCCATCCGCCAAAGCGGACCAATCAAAGACGTAATCAAAGGGGCGATCCCGTTCGTCTTCGCCATGTTTGTGATGATTGGCCTTGTGATTGCATTTCCCTCGATGGCGCTGTGGCTGCCATCTCTTCTGTAAAAATTTGCGAAAGGAAAATCTCATGGATCTTAAGAATAAGACGATCATTATCACCGGCGGCGCACGCGGCATTGGTGCGGCCTTAGCCACTCGGTTCGCCAAGGAGGGTGCAAAGGTTGTTGTCGCCGATCTGGACGAAGGTGCTACGCGAGCAACCGCGGCCGAGATTGATGGTTTGGGTGTGGCATGCGACGTAACCAAGGAGGCCGATGTGCAGGCGTTGGTTAAGCGGGCAGAGCAGCACTTTGGCCCGGTGGACATGTTCTGCTCAAACGCGGGTGTGTGTTTGGGCGAGCCATCACATTCAGCCTCGGCCAGCAATGACACCTGGGGCCTTTGCTGGGACGTTCATGTGATGGCGCATGTCTATGCCGCTCGCGCGGTTCTGCCAGGCATGATCGAACGCGGGAGCGGCTATCTGCTGCAGATGTCTTCGGCTGCCGGGTTGCTGAGCCAAATCGGTGATGCGGCCTATTCTGCAACCAAACATGCTGCCTTAGGGTTCGCTGAATCCGTCGCGATCACCCATGGCGGTGACGGGATCAAGGTTTCGGTCATTTGTCCGCAATATGTGGCAACCCCGATGCTGGGGTATGCCGATAAAGGCGCATCAAGCGATCTGCCGGGTGTGATCACGCCAGAAGCACTTGCAGAAACCGTGGTTGAGGGTGTTGCGCAGGAAAGCTTCCTGATCTTGCCGCACGCGGATGTCGCGCAATTCATCCAATTCAAATCGGCCAACTACGACAAATGGCTGGGCGCGATGCGAAAACTGCGCAGCAAAATTGTAGACGAGATCGGTTCCACTGATCTGGAAACAATGCACAAGCTGGTGTGACGGCTGTGAGACCTCAACCTCGGCTTGAGACATTCGCTAACCAAAAGGTGAGCGTGAATGGGCAAGATATTTGCTTTAACTCCAACGGGATTGCGGTGACGTCGGAGCGACCTTCACTTGTACTGATTCATGGCTCGGGCGGGTCCAAGCTCGACTGGCCGCAGTCTTGGAGGAGTGTGGCGGCGGCGACAGCCCCTCTTGGCCTTCCGTCGTCGACGGCTGTTCTGCCCGGCCAGGGCGGGCAATCGCTGCATTCTTATCCAGTCTTTGCTATCGATCTACCCGGTCACGGTGGATCCTATGGCCAAAGCCTTAGTGATATCGACAGCTACGGTTCAGCGGTGTTCAGGTTCATTGAAGCGCTTGGTCTGGAAAACGTTTGCCTAGTGGGGCACTCAATGGGTGCCGGAGTTGTGTTGTCAGCCGCGCTGCAATCCAGCGAACGAATTTCCTCACTGTGTCTGATCGCTGGGGCTGCGCGAATGTCGGTCACACCCGATTTGCTGGAGGGATTAAAGAACCAGACCGAAAATACCGTCGCCGCCATCGCGCGCTCCTGTTGGCATAAATCGACGCCAGAGCACTTTGTGAAGACTACGCGGCAAAGGATGATGTCTGCTGGAGGAAACGTTCTGCTTGACGATTTCACTGCGTGTTCAAAGTTGGACTTGCGCGCAAAGTTGTCCGCGCTTCAAGTTCCGACATTGATTCTTGCGGCGCAGGAAGACCGCATGGTGAAAGCCACAGAAATCGAAGCCATGGCGCAAGCTATTCCAATGGCTCAACTTCAGATCTTCCACGCATGCGGACACTTCCTTCACGTTGAAATTGCATCGGAGATCGCAAAAAAACTTGTCGCCTTTCTGGGTGCACAGATTTGAGGCTCGGTTCCAAAAAAAGAACCGAATCCAGTTTTCACTCCCAACAGGTGACGGCTTTGACCTCGAGGAATTCCTCTAAGCCCCAAACGCCGCCTTCGCGCCCATTGCCGGACTGTTTCATGCCGCCGAAAGGGGAGCCCGCCCCACTGAATTTGCCATTCATTTCAACCATGCCAGAACGGAGTTGCCGCGCCACCCGGCGTGCACGGGCCTTATCAGCGGTCTGGACATAGTTGGTCTGGACATAGTTGGTCAGGCCGTAGGGCGTGTCGTTGGCCAATGCGATGGCCTCTTCTTCGGTATCAAACGGAGTCATGACCAGAACCGGGCCAAAGACTTCCTCCTTCCAAAGCGTCATGTCCGGTGTGACGTCTGCAAAGACGGTAGGTCTGACAAAGTAGCCTTGCTCCAACCCCTCCGGCAGGCCCAGTCCGCCCGCAACCCATCTTGCTCGCTCATCAAAACCGCGCTTGATCAGGAATTGGATCTTGTTGAACTGGGTTTTTGAGACAACTGGGCCGATCTGTCGACCTTCAACGTTTGCCGGTCCGACTTCAGTTTTTTCTGCAACTGAATGCGCGGTTTCGACGGCCTGTTCATAGATTGAGCGTTCAATCAGCATCCGGGTCGGTGCGTTGCAAGACTGGCCGGAATTATTGAAGCAATGGCGCACACCGCGTGTGGCCGCCTTTTCATCGGCATCGGCATCGGCATCGGCATCGGCATCGGCATCGGCATCGGCAAAGATGATGTTGGCGCCCTTGCCGCCCAGTTCAAGGCTGACGCGTTTGACGGTGTCTGCCGCGGATTTGCTGATCGCTACACCTGCACGTGTCGAGCCGGTGAAGCTGACCATATCCGCGTCCGGATGCGCGGTGAGGGCGCTGCCCACGCCTGCGCCATCTCCATTGACCAGATTGAATACACCTGGCGGAAAACCTGCTTCGTCAATCATTTCGGCCAGCAGCATGGCGCTGAGCGGTGCCTGCTCGGCGGGTTTCAGAACCATCGTGCAACCCGCTGCCAATGCAGGCGCGACTTTGAGCATCACCTGATTCATCGGCCAGTTCCAGGGGGTGATCAAAGCGCAGACGCCGACCGGTTCATAGAGGATCATGTCATTGGGCGCGTGGTCGCCCAAGCGCCGTTCGAAGGCAAAGCCCTTCGCCGTGCGGATGGTGTTTTTCAGATGCCCGGCTCCGGCCCCCACCTGAGCCGTCTTCGCCAAGGCAATCGGTACGCCCATTTCGTGGCTTATCGCCTGTGCCATTTCTTGTGCGCGAGACTTATAGATGTCCATTAGCCGTTCGAGCGCGGCGACCCTAGCCTCGGGTTCCGTGGTCGCCCAGTCCGGAAAGGCAGCTTTGGCTGCGGCAACAGCCGCATCGGCATCCGCATCACCGCCTAGCGTGATAGTTGCGATCTTCTCTTCGGTGGAGGGGTCTTCCACGGCCATCTCTCGACCGTCGATTGAGGTGACACACCCTGGCTTCCATTCACCAACCTTGTCAGAGATCTCTGCATCGAACGGGGGTTTGTCCCAAAGACCGGTCAGGTTGCGTACCTTCGGGATGAGTTCTTCACGTTTGTGCTGCTGGGCATGGGCGTCCTGATTTATCCAGAGAGCGTTGTGCGCGCGCGCCGGGCAGGGCTCAGCGCTGTGCGCATCCGGGATGTGGGAAAAGTGGTCGACATTTCGGCGGTTTGGCTCAAGGAAGCACACAATCCGGCACTTTATAGATTCCTCGACCTGTTGCCCAACGAGATTGCAGCATCCTGATGAGGGGAGACGCCGAAGTGCCTGCGATAAAGTCTGGAAAAATGGGATTGGCTGCTAAAGCCGCTGGCAATGGAAATTTCGATGATTGGCAACGCTGTTTGATGAAGCAATCGCCGCGCATGTTCGAGCCTCAGTTTTCTGTAGAATGCTTTTGGACTTGTAGACAAAAGCGCCTTGAAGAGACGTTCAAGCTGCCGCACTGAAATACCAACCGACAAAGCTATTTCTTGAACTGGAATAGGTTCCTCCAAGTTTGACTGCATAAGTCTGATTGCGCTTGCGAGCTTGGTGTTTCGCTTTCCTGTATGCAGGAACTCAGCAACCGACTGCTCTTCTTGCCCAGTCCTAACAGAGCCGCAAACAAGCCTGTCTGCCACCCAGTTGGCTATACTGCTGCCACTGTTTTCGGCGATCAGCTGCAACATCATATCCAAGGTCGCAGCCCCTCCGGCACAGGTCAGGCCTTTTTTGCCAATACAGAAGATGTTCTGCTCCAAATCCAAGTCTGGGCAAGTTTCGGCAATTGCTCCCCTGTATACCCAATGCGCAGCTACCGGTTCGTTCAAAAGTACCCCGGCTTTGGCCAAGGTGAAGACAGCGCTTCCCACCGCGCCTATGCGCGAACCTTTCCGGGAAACACTTCGCAACCAGGCCAGAACTGGCAAAGTAGATGCGTCGACGTATTCTTTGCCTCCCAGCACGATCACCGTGTCTCTTCTGCTGACCGGCATCATCGGACCATCCACATTCATGGACAAACCGTTAGACGTCAACACAGCGTTTCCGTCTTCACTGAACAGAGACCACGAATATCTGGGCGTCTGGTCAAACTGGTTAGCTTCATTCAACACGTCCAGCGCAGCACAAAGATCCAAGGAAGAGGACGACCTCAACAGTAGAAAAGCAAAGTGCGTGGAGACGGCCGAAGCCGCCTCTGGTTCGCAACTCCCGATGCGTGCTGTTGAAACGCCGGGCATGAAGGTCACTAATCTGCATTCGGTTTGGTTGGAATATTCACCAACTTGCCGCGCGGGATCAGGCGGTCGGCGTCATACATAGGCAGGGTGCAGAGCTCACCGCTCTGGGTGGACCCATCAGCACAGAGCACATCGACCTGCGTGCCGGGACCCCGCGCAGGGTCGTCCATGCGCACGATGCAGACACCGCAGCCCTGATAGGGCGAATAGCCCGAGGAGCAGACCAGGCCTGCGTCTTTGCCATCAATGGTCATGACGCGCCCAAGCTGAGCGACGCCGCCGGTAACCCGCATGCCCCAGGTGCGGCAGGATTTTTCTACGGACTCCAGCGCTTTGCGGCCAACAAAACCGCGATCATCAAATTCGACAAACCCGCCAAGACCCGCCTCGAACGGCGTCGTGTCCGCCCCGAAATCCGACCCGGCATTGAGCAACCCGGCCTCGATCCGCCGTGCCCGGAACACTGGCGTTCCGGTCAGCAGAATGCCGAAGGCAGCACCTGCCTCCATGATCTTGTCACCGATGGCGGGGATGTCAGTGTCGGGCAGCATGTAAACTTCCCAGCCTAATTCGTTGGTGAAGCCCGAGCGGCTGATCCAGCAGGCCTGCCCCGCGATGGAAACCTCGGCGCAGTCGAAATAGCGGAAAGGATCGGGCATGGGGCCGTCCAGCACAGCAGCCAGCAAGTCCAGCGACCGTGGGCCTTGAATCTGGCTGACCCAGACATTCGGGTCGTGGATTTTCACGTCCAGCCCTTCGGCGTGTGCCTTGTACCAACTGAACAGGTCGCCGTCGGCCTGCGCCATCCAGAACCTGTCTTCCGCAAGCCGCAGCAGCACCCCATCGGTGATCATGCCGCCATCGTGATAGCAGGCGAACTGATAGGAACAGCGCCCCGGCTTCACCTTGCTGACGCTGCGGGTGAACACTTTGTTCAGCAAGGTTTCGGCATCCGGCCCGCTGATCTCGATCGGCAATTCGCCGGTGTGACGCAAGATGACGTTGGTGCGCACGGCCCAATACATCTCGTCATCCGTGGCCGTGTCGAGTTTCTCCGGCGTCAGGCGCGAGTTGTAGAGCGTGTATTCGGGATCATAGGGCAGCTCCATGTAGCTCAGCGGATGTGCAGGCATGGTGCGGGCCAATTCGCGCGGGCGCGCGCCCTGATTGGGGAGCGCCTTAGCGACGAAGCGGAAGTGGGAAAGGTCAGTTGTCATATTGTTCACCGTTCAGAGTTGTTAGACGCCTGCGGGTGATCTTCGACAAGGACAGATGGGTGCCACGCATTAAGTTGGTAATATTGGACCAATTGCGCTCAGCGCAAATCTAATGATTTGCACAAGTCGTTCGAGAAAATTAGACAATAATCATGCGCTTTCGTTCTTATGATTCCCTCAAGACCTTTGATGCCGTTGCCCGCAGTCTGTCGATGACCAAGGCGGCGGACGAGATGCATCAATCGAAAGGGTCGATCAGCTACCAAATCAACAAGCTCGAAGCCGAGCTCGGGTTTCGACTGTTCGAGCGTGCACATGCAAAGCTCGTGCTGACAGAAGAAGGGCGTAGGTTGTGGCATGTGTCCCAAACAGCCTTGAGCCAGATCGACCGTGAAATCGAAGATCTGCGTGGTACCGCGTCAGGTGCCGTGACCGTTGGCGCACTGACCTATTTCTCGTCGCGCTGGCTATCACCAAGGCTCACTCGCTTCTTCGAGGCCAATCCCGGTATCAGCCTGCGGATCGAACCGTTCAACTCCGTCGAAATGTTGAGATCTGTCAAAGTCGATATGGCTATCCTCTGGGGAATTGGCGGCTGGGAGGACCACAAGAGCGAACTTCTTCTGTCCCTGCCTGCCGTCCCGACCGCCAACCGCGCTGTCGCAGAGCGGGTAACGCAGCTTGGATTGCCCGAGGCGGTCAGGCAGCTTCCGCTTTTGGGGGACAGCTCCGGCGATGCGGGTTGGCGGGCCTGGCACAAAGCCGCTGGGCTCGCTTACGCGCCCAGCCGGTCCAGCCTGACGATTCCGGACTCCAACAGCCGCGTTCAGGCGGTGGTGGATGGTCAGGGGATCGCCCTTTGGGATGATCTGATAACACCTGAATTTGACGACGGAACACTTGTCAGATTGTCCGATGTCAGGGTTGAAAACGCGGGGTACTTTGTCATTTTCACGGATCGGCCGATGTCTCAGGGTGCGGAGGCATTTTTGAACTGGTTGCGGGCTGAAAATGATCGCAGCTAGAGGCGGGCCTGAAATCCTGTGGACGTTCAGCTCATGAACGGCGGTTTTGGGGAAATTTGCAAGAACACCGCGCGCTCTGCGCCGAATTTACCAAGGTTTTCTGCGTCAGCGAAAGAGGCAAAAGCAAAAGGCGGGATTGTTCCGCAATTTTCGAATTCATGGTTTCAGATTTGCTGCGCATTGCATGAACGGCTGCTGTTTCCGCTGCCAGGCAGCATAAAATCTTTCGCCGCTTCGGAAAAATCTCTGCTGCGCGCGCATGCAGCGAAATTTTGACACTTCTGCAATGGGCTCTCTTCCGCTGTTCGCTACAATCTGTACCAATGACTGCTATCATGTGCTGCGTAGTCTAGAAAAGAAGCCTGGCTGCTTTGCTCAGCTATTGGTCGGGCTTTGTATCAGTCAGTGAGCGTGTGCCGTTATCATGGCCAATGCTGCATCATTGTCTTTACCAAGCCTGGCCGGAGTTACGGGGCAATGGTGGGCATGGTCTGGCCAATCTCAAAAAGGTGTTAGGGCTTCAATTCAAACACTATGATGCCGGAGAAGATGCACGTGCTGCTGCCGAAGTTACTTTGAAAGCAGAAGCTTCAATGGGGCGAAAAATCAGGCTGCTGAATGCTTCACGGCAGTTGATCTTTGATTTTCAGTGATGCGAGAGGGCGACTTCGTGGGCCGTAAGGCATCAAAACAACCATCAGCTCAAACTGAGGGCTCAAATTTCATGAGAAATAGTACTTAGACTTAATGTACATGCTATGTGTATTTTATGGGCGCCAAAGAGTAACATTCAAAGATGGGTCTCGGTTAAGGCTATGATTTGCATGCCAAAAGTGTTTACCAAATGGGCAAACTATGGGTCATTTTACAGTAGGGCTGCCCATTGCTCCAGACTCTGACGCCGCCAGGATGTTTCGTTTGGTCTTGAGTGAAGGGCGAAGCCTGATCGCGCAACGCAATCAGATTGAGGATCGTGCCGTCGAGCTGCTCAAGAACAACGACGACTACCAACTGCTGACATCCATCCCGGGGATCGGCCCGATCAATGCGCTGACCATCCTGGCGGAGGCAGGCGATCTGCGCCGCTTTCAGCATCACCGCCAGTTTCTAAAGTTCTGCGGTATGGATCTGGCAACCATCCAGTCCGGTACATTCCGAGGCCAGACCAAGCTGTCCAAATACGGCAACGCCCGACTGCGCCGCACGCTTTGGATGGCCAGCCAGGTCGCCATCATGCAGCGCACCAACCTCTTTCGAGACAAGTTCGAGCGTTACATCGCCAAAGATCGACAAAACACTCATTTGCGCCGAAAGGCGTATACCGCAATCGCCGCTAAAATGGCCCGAACCGTACACGGGATCATCAAACGCGGCGAACCCTATCGCCCTTTCTTTGAGGGGTGATCGGCAGCAGAAGGACCCTTCTCTGACAGGGCCTTAGAGGCGACCATTCGACCTCGCAGATAATGTTCAGGCCTTCTGCTCAACGACACAAAGATCTCGTCTTAAGGACGGTGAGAGCCGCAAGAGCGTACTCTGTGTTTGTTATGGGAGAGACACGTTGTTGACCAAAATGCCGAACTGACACACACTCAACCATGCTGGAGCACTTCAGCATGACCATGACCTGATGCCAAATCAGCCAATCATTCCGCGCATAGGACGTTGTCGCTGACCACCATGCAGGGATAGCCACGCACCCGGGCGATGTTGTCGAGCTCACGACCAACGCGCTGCCCGGACAGGGAGGTGTCCACGACCGTTGCCAGGCATTCCCAGCTGAAGTCGTCGATGACGCAAAGCACACGGAAGCGGCGACCGTCCGAGAGGCTGTCTGAGACGAAGTCCAAGGACCATCGCTGGTTGGGTCCTTGCGGGATCGCCATGGGCGCCCTCGTTCCAATCGCGCGTTTGCGGCCGCCGCGCTTGCGCACAGTCAGCCCCTCTTCACGATAGATCCGGTAAAGCTTCTTCCAGTTCACCTTCCAGCCCTCGCGGCCAAGAAGCAGGTGCAGTCGACGATAGCCGAAGCGCCGCCGTTCGCTCGACAGTTCCTTCAGCCTCTCTCGCAGCTCGGTGTCCGCAGGTCTGGTTGATCCGCGCCGATAGACGCGCGGATCGATCCCGGCCAGGGCGCAGGCCCGCCGCTGGTTGTAGCTCTTCTCTGTCATGGCCCAGTCCACGGCTTTCCGCCTTGCACCGGGCTTCAGAAGTTTTTTCCCAGCATCTCCTTCAGCGTGCCGACATCGAGCATCTGCTCTGCCAGCATCTTTTTCAGCTTTGCATTCTCAACCTCCAGCGCCTTCAGCCGTTTGGCCTCCGACACTTCCATGCCGCCATACTTCGAGCGCCACTTAATGGGATGGATGTCTCTCCCGCAATCAGCAACGCTGCGGGTGTGACGCAGTAGAATGGAGAGAGATATGACAGTCGCATTCATTGGAATTGATTTGGCCAAGAACGTGTTCCAGTTGCATGGAGTCGACGCTAACGGACAGGCCGTATTGAAACGCCGCCTCCGCCGAGAAGGATTACTCGCCGAGATTGCTGAACTGGAGCCCTGTGTCATTGGTGTCGAAGCCTGCACAGGGGCATTTTATTGGCAGAGGCAGTTCGAGGCGCTTGGCCATACGGTCAAGGTGATCGCGCCGCAGTATGTCAAGCCCTTCGTCAAGCATCAAAAGAACGATCAGAACGATGCCGAGGCCATCTGTACCGCCTTGATGCTTCCGAACATGAAGTTCGTGCCGACCAAATCAGAAGAACAACAGGATATTCAGGCCCTGCATCGGGCGCGCCGCCGCCTCGTCAATCACAGGACCGCACTCGTGAGCCAAATGCGGGACCTGCTGTTGGACCGCGGCATACCTATCGCTTTATCGACCGGACGGGCACGGCGGGCCATCCCAGAGATACTTGAGAACCAGACGAACGGGCTGAGCGCAATGAGCCGAGAGATCATTGGCGACTTGTTCGACTTCTTGGGACAGATTGATGCTCAGATCACAACCTTCGACCGCCGCATTGATGCAGTGTTCAAGTCCAATGAGGATTGCCGCCGGATCGCACGCATCTGCGGTGTCGGCCCAAAGACAGCGACCGCTGTTGTCGCAGCCGTGGGCGATGGCCGTGAGTTCAAGAACGGCCGACATCTGGCCGCATGGATGGGGCTGGTTCCACGGCAGCACTCAAGCGGCGACAAGAGGCTACTCATGGGGATCAGCAAACGCGGAGACAGACATCTCCGAACCCTTCTGATCCATGGTGCCCGATCAGTAGTCCGTGTAGCGCAGCGAAAGACGGACCCCTTCAGTCGATGGGTCAACAGCCTTCGCGAACGACGCGGTATGAACCGCGCTATCGTCGCCGTGGCCAACAAAAACGCCGGGATCATCTGGGCCATGCTGAACAGAAACGAAGAGTTCCGCGCCCACGCTTAAGCACGCAACAAGGATTGCAAGAAGATCAATGAAATGAACCGACCGGCAAACTCCGGTGTGTGAGGAACCTGGCTTTTATAATGGCCTGCTGAGGCCGACCATTTGTTGAGGCTCACCACGCGGAATTCCCATTTGGGCGCACCATCGAAGGGTGACGCCGGATAGATGTTTGCAACCTGGGACCTGGCGGTGGAACAAATCAGCGAAAATCTTGCAAAGGGAGAGACATCCATAGATGTAAAACGTGCCATCGCTGATGCCGTGCTTCCGGCAGAGCTCTTTGGCGCCCATCCCGGCTTGGTGCTCCTTCAGGACCCCAATGATCTGCTCTTCGCTGAAACGGCTCTTCCGCATCGTCTGTCTCCTCGTTTGGAGAACAGGCTAACTTCAAACCGCGGACTTTTCAGGGCAGCAGGTCAAAAGAGCCGCCCTTCGCCGCAGGTGCCGCCAAAAATCATCATCGAACGGCAGCCAGCTCAATCACAAAGGTCATGTGAATTTCAGCGGTGCCCGGTTGCAAGCACGAACAAATCCGCCCGACTTCCGGAGCGGAAGTTCACATCTTCGTTGGCGATCAAAATAGCACTGCACACACGTTGGAGCTGGCCGAACGCTGCAGGAGATCTTCGCCAAAACGGACACAGCTAGTGGTTCGGATCACGCGCACTGGCCCGAAGTCCGTGCAGGACGCTATCCAAATCGTCAACGAATGTTGTGAGATCTAGACACCCTCTCTCTAAGACCGTCAGATCAGACAGAATCTGCGGGTCGAGCGTCTCGTCGTTACGGATCAATGCCTTCATACCACGAGTTTTCTTGATTGAATTCTTCAAGATATCCCGGATATCTGGTCCACAAGTGAGCATGAATCGCTGAACGACTTTAGCGACTTCGCGATTAACCATCTTGCTAGCGGAAATTTCAGCATAGAGCATGCGCCGTTCAACCGCAGTCGCAACCGATTTTGTTAACGAAGCCACTGTTAGCTCTTCCTTTACGAGATAGTCGGCACATCCATTCCGCATCGCATCCATTGCGATTTTAAGATCGTTGGCGCCGGTGACCATAATCGGAATCGCCCCGGACTGGTCTTCATGTGAGATGACCATATGGAGTGCGTCCAGTCCGCTATCACGTCCTAGGTTGTGATCCAGGAACACAATGTCGAAGGGTTCTTGGTCCAAAAGAGACCGTAGTTGGCTCAAGTTTTCCGCTTCTGAATATTCAAAACTCATCCCCGACTTCTCACAGATACGAATCAAACGCATTCTGTCCACGTTATCGTCATCCAGCGTCAGAACCTTGAGACGTGTTTTGCTAACAGCTGTCCCCTCAATGCCGATTTCAGTCCTGAGGTGCGATGGTAGTAGATCCCGATTTCCGAGAGGTCGATCTGACGTCATGACGTGGATTCCCTATTTAGTGGCGAGAGGCCTGTCTCAGTTGCGATCAGCGCTAGAGCATAGTTCTGTTTGAGTAGGATCGACCGATTACATCCGGTCAGGTTTGATGCAAGTCAGAAGCTAGGCTGCATTCATGGGTGGTTCACAGATGTTCCAATAGCCTCTAATAGTATCCAGTATGCTATGCATGCCGGCCTTTCCATGCGGCTTAACAATGTAGCCGTTTACTCTCTCGCTATAGGCTTTGGCGATATCTCGAGCGCTGTCAGATGTTGTGAACATAAACACCATGCTTCCAGAGTCCCTTTTGTTCATCCGTAGTTTTTGCAGAAACTCATGTCCATTCATACGAGGCATGTTGACATCGAGCATTATGAAATAGGGTCTAGGAATATTATCGGCGTCGATAATTTCCAGCGCCTCTACACCATCCACTGCTCTGATTACAAATGCATCCGGATCAACTTTTGACAATGCACGTTCGACCATCATTGCATCGAGATTATTGTCTTCTACCAGAAGGATGTTCATTTGACGTTTCATCTTAGGCTACATTCTCCAACTCAATTTCAGCCTGCATTTGGTTCTTCGGCCAATCGAACTTGAACTCTGCGCCGTGCCCATCGGATGAACTTAGCCAGATGTCAAATCCATTCCGCTGAATGGCCTTCTTCACAATCGCAAGACCAATCCCCGTGCTCTCCGGTCCAGATCCCACCCTAAGGGTCTGAAAAACAGCGAATATTTTTTCATGAAACTCTGCGGGAATTCCATCTCCGTCGTCTTTGACAGCGACGCGCAGGTGCTCTCCGAGATCTTCAATCGAAACCTCTATTCTGGCAATGCGCGGGTTAGGGTGATACTTCAGCGCGTTGCCAATGAGATTTTCCATGACACGCCGAAAGTTGTGACTGTCATAGCGTATAAACTCTACATCCGAACTGCACTGCACTGTAGTGGCATCAACTTCAAAATCGGCAACGCAATCCTCGATAAGTTTGCTCACCGACAAGTGCTCTCCAGCGTCACTATCGCGATGCCCAACGCGCGAGAACTCCATAATCCCCTTGGTGAGGTCGTTCATTCGACTAACTCGTTCTCGAATCATGTCTATTTGAGATTTGATTTCCGGGTGTTTCGCAAGCGGGCCAATTATTTCCTCAAGGTCTTCTTCTATCACATCTGCCAGGAAACCTATCCCTCGCACTGGTGTTTTCAGATCATGAGAGGCAACATAGACAAATTGCTCAATTTCGGCATTCGCCTTTTCAAGGTGGTCGGTCTTCGTCCGAAGCTCCTTGGTGAGCTCCTCGGCATAACGATGTGCCTGTTGATTTGAACGAGTTAGCATTACCAGCATGGAGATCACCAGAATCTCGATGATCAATCCTCCTGCGAGGATCAAGTTCGGCTGATCAAAACTGTTTTGCGCCCTGAAAGCCTGATTGGTCCTCACATCGACTGTCCATATCCGGCCGTACATGTCCAACTCGACTGTATCTGTGAACAATGGAGCGTCGTCGTGAAGGGGTTCGTCCGGATCATGTTCATTGTAAATAAGCTGTTCGCCATCGCGTAGGCTGAAACGGACATCGCGGAGGTCCTTGGAGAGCAGTCCTTCGACGAGCTTGCGCACCACAAAGGGCGCATAGACCACGCCTGCAAAACGGTCTCTACGCTCGCTCAAAGATGTTGGTGCTGCGCCTGAGTAGAACGGCGTGTAGAAGAGAAAGCCAGGTGTATGACCGCTATCCTGCACGAGGAAAATCGGACCAGTAATCTGTGCTCCACCAGAGTCTCTGCTTGCCAGGAGACCGGTTCGTCTGTTGGTTTCATGGGCAACGTCCAGCCCGACTGCAGCGGCATTGATGTTTTCGGGCTCGATAAAGGTGATCGGCAGCAAGAAATCGAGGTCATGTTCAGGGAAAATTGAGAAGTCTCTCTCCTCGCTTTCCCGCGCAGTCATATAGGCTTGGAGGTTCTGTCTATCCACGAACTGGATAAGGCCGATGCCATTCACACCAGGATATTTTTCCTCAATGTTGAGAGAGGACGCGAAGTGCTTCCAGCTTGCTGCGGTGACATCCGCGCCTAACGTATCGACGTGGGCAACCCCCGACCAGAGAGCGTCCTCGTACCGCGACATTCGGTCTACAATGAGATCTATTGTGCGGTTTTTTGAGGCCTCAAAACGAGACTCAATCTGAAGATTTACCTGCTGCTTGGAATACAACCAAGCTCCGATGGTCATCATCAAGGATAGACTGACTACCAGAACATGAAGAGAGGAAATCTTACGTTCCTGAACATTAGCTGACGTCATGTAGGCACCTCATCAAGGTAGATCTACCATACCAGCGCAAATCTACAGCAACACACTCTGAGATATTTCTCCACGAAAGTTATTAACTATCGGTGTGTTTCAGCCATTTATCCCGTCATTTAGCGTGTGCGCTTCGTGACACAGAAACTGAAAACGCAGATTTCACACACCGATGGCTCCCGCATACCGGCGTCTTGGTGGAATTCAGCTGTGACTGAACGATGTAGTTAGCAAAATAGCGTCTTCCGCTCGCACTATGGCAGCACCAACACCGCTCCATTTGGCAAAGGGCTAGCGTAATAACACCGAGCATCGGCGCTCCACTTTCACTTGAGTGGGGCGCGGTATCTCACCCCTCGGGTCCCTGACCCGAATGACCTGTATGGAGGTATGTGGACCCCGCCTAATTGCAACGGTCTGTTTTGGCTCTACATCGGAGGTCGCGATTCCTGATGTATATCGGGCTTCTTAGGGTCAGGATTCATAACCAGTAAATGACGAGAGCCGCGAGGGCGATGGCTGAGAGGAACACCTTCGGGCATCGATCATAGCGGGTCGCGACGCGCCGCCAGTCCTTGAGCCTGCCGAACATGATCTCGATGCGGTTGCGCCGCTTGTGTCTCCTTTTGTCGTATTTGACCGGTGTCTTGCGTTTCTTCCGGCCTGGGATACAGGCGCGTATCCCCTTGTCCAGCAACGCTTCTCTGAACCAATCGGCGTCATAGCCACGATCCCCGAGTAGCCATTTGACGTTTGGCAGACCACTGAGCAGCGCGCGTGCGCCGATATAATCGCTGACCTGTCCGGCGGTGACGAACAGGTCGATTGGTCGTCCCTGACTGTCGCAGATGGCATGCAGCTTGGTGTTCATACCGCCTTTGGTTCGACCAATCAGGCGACCACGCCCCCCTTTTTGGCGGCCATGCTGGTCGCTGTTCGGTGGGCCTTGAGGTATGTCGCGTCGATCATCACGGTCGTCTTCTCGCCGTGTTCCGCCGCCAGTCCGGCCATCATCCGCGCGAAGATGCCTTTCTCGCTCCAGCGCTTCCAGCGGCTGTAGAGCGTCTTGTGCGGGCCATATGCAGCAGGAGCGTCACGCCACCGCAAGCCATTGCGATTGATGATGATAATCCCGCTCAGCACCCGCTTGTCATCAACCCGGGGCTTCCCGTGTGACTTGGGAAAGAAGGGAGCCAGACGTGCCATCTGCGCGTCGGTCAGCCAGAAGAGATCGCTCATGTCATCGCTCCGTTTTCGGAAGCGTGAATCACGCAGCGCAACAGAAATCAATGCATCCTGACCCTAGGGCAGCCCCACCATCATCCAAGCGAAAACACATGTCTCACTCCAGCGCTTCCAGCGACTGTAGAATGTTTCCGGAGCCACGGTCCCCTTCAACTGTGAGGGCCATAGGCGCTAGGAGCATCGCGCCACCTTAACCCATTGCGGTTGATGAAGATAATACCCGCTTAAAACACACTTATCTTCAACTCGAGGCTTGCCATGAGACTTCGGATAAAAAGGTTCCAGACGTGCCATTTGCTCGTCGGACAGCCAAAAAAAACCGCTCATAATCACCGCTCTGTTTTCCGGCGCGTGAAACACGCAGCGTGGCCGAAATCAGTGAATTCTGACCCTAGCTGTGTTGGCTTTGGTGATGTAAACGCCCCCGACGGCATCAATTTGCCAAGGTGGGTCTGCAACGATCCACATAGGAGAGCGGTTGAGGCACGGTTCAGGGCGCGTCTGACAGGCGCGCAGCATCAAGAGCGGCCTCCGACCCGACCTGCAACGTCGCCACCGTCTCTTTGATGCATTCTTCCAGAAAGCGTGCCGCGGGCGAGATAGACGAATCGGCCTTACGCAGCAGGTGAATTTCGCGCCGCGCCGTCGCATCCGCTAGCGGACGAAACACCAGTTCACCCACAGCTGCAGCCGATATGGCCATTTCCGGCAGCAGTGTGACCCCGATTTTCGCGCGCAGCATGCCAAAGATCGAGGTCAGGTTCTGCGCCGTCAGTAGCGCCTGCGCATGCAGGTCCCGCGCAGCGGCCGCTTCGATCCCGGCCGAGAGGCTGTTGGCAATCAGGCGATGTTCGGCCAGCTCTGCCCAGCTCACTGGCCCATCCTGCTGCGCCAGTGGATGGTCAGGTGCGCAGATCACCCCAAACTCGTCCGACAACAGCAACTCGCTGTGAAGCCCCGCATCATGTTTGCCCTTGGTGGCAATGCCAATGTCTATACGATTGCGCGACAGCTCATGCCGGATAGAGCTGGAGTCCATGTCGCGAACCTCGACGTCCACCTCCCCGAAGTCGTTGATGTAGCGCGAAAACACCTGCGGAATGATGGTGCCTGCAACCGAGGGCACGGTTGCGATCCGCACCCGCCCGTAGACGGCGCGGGCATATCCCTCGATGGCGCGCACGGTGGTGTCGAAATGCTGAACCTCCCGCTCCGCCTGCTCGAGCACAAAAGCGCCCAAGGCCGTCAGCCGGTTCTTCCGATCCGTCTCGAACAGCGGTTCGTCCAGATGCGCCTCTAGCTGTTTCAACATCATCGACAGGGCCGAGGGAGTTCTGCCCAGAACCTCTGCCGCGTCGCTCAGGTTGCCGCTGCGGGCCACGGTCACATAGGCGCGCAAAGTCTCAATTTTGAGCATGGTTTTGCTCCTGAATTTCAGCAAATCTGAAATTTACTTAAGAACTTTAAGTTTGCCTGAATGAAATCAGCGAGTCCATACCGGAGAAAACGGACTCCTGACAAGGCAAGACATCCATGAGAGAGATTCAAAAGAACCTGATTGCAGGCGAATGGCAGGCTGGCGAAGGCGAGATCGAGAACCGCAATCCCTCCGACCTCTCCGATCTGGTCGGGCTGTTTACCCAGGCCAGCAGCGATCAGCTTGATGCGACGCTGGCGCATGCCCGCAGCGCGCAGCAGGAATGGGCCGCCTACGGGATGGAACGCAAACAGGCGGTGCTGATGGCGATCGGCACCGAGCTGATGACCCGGGCCGAAGAACTCGGCACGTTGCTCTCGCGCGAAGAAGGCAAACCGCTGGCCGAGGGCAGGGGCGAGATCTATCGCGCCGGTCAGTTCTTTACCTACTACGCTGCCGAATGCCTGCGCCAGTTGGGCGAGAACGCCGACTCCGTTCGTGCTGGTGTGGAAATCGACGTGCGCCGCGAACCCGTCGGCACCGTGGCGATCATCAGCCCGTGGAATTTCCCCACCGCCACCGCCGCGTGGAAGATCGCGCCGGCGCTGTGCTATGGCAATGCCGTGGTGTGGAAACCGGCCAATGTGACCCCGGCCTCTGCCGTGGCCCTGACCGAGATTATCGCGCGCCAGGATATTCCCCGGGGGCTGTTCAGCCTCGTTATGGGCGCTGGCCGCAGCATCGGCCAGAGGCTTGTTGAAAGCCCGCAGATCGACGCGATTTCCTTTACCGGCTCGGTGCCGGTGGGCAAGGGCATCGCGGCGGCGGCAATCCAGAACCTGACCAAGGTGCAGATGGAAATGGGCTCCAAGAACGCGCTGGCGGTGATGGACGACGCGGATCTGGACCTGGCTGTGACGCTGGCCGTTGGCGGCGCATTCGGCGGCACCGGTCAGAAATGCACCGCGTCTTCGCGCCTTGTGGTCCATGAGGCCGTGCACGATGCCTTTGTTGAGAAACTGGTAGCCGGCACCCAAGCGATGACGGTCGGCCATGCGCTGGAGCACGGCACCCAGATGGGCCCGGTGGTGAGCAAGCAGCAACTGACCGACAACCTCGCCTATGTGGATCTTGGCCGTTCCGAGGGCGCGGAACTGGCCTGCGGCGGCCAGCGGCTGGAGAGGGCAACCGAGGGCTTCTACATGTCGCCGGGCGTGTTCCTGAACACCACCAACCAGATGCGCATCAACCGCGAAGAGATGTTCGCGCCGCTGACCTCGGTCATCAAGGTCGCAAGCTATGACGAGGCGCTGTCGGTGGTGAATGACACCAACTTCGGCCTGACATCGGGCATCGTGACCCGCTCGCTCGCCTGCGCCACCCATTTCCGCCGCAACGCACGTACCGGCGTGGTGACCGTGAACCTGCCGACGGCGGGCACCGACTACCACGTGCCCTTTGGCGGGCGCGGTGACAGCTCTTACGGGCCGCGCGAACAGGGCAAGGCCGCGGCAGAGTTCTACACCACGGTCAAGACCGCCTACATCAGCGCCGGGCCTGTGTAATGCGGATCGACGGCCTGCAATATGCCAACTGGTCGGAAAAGATCTTCCGGCAGCTGCGCGAAGGTGGCGTGGACGCGATCCATGTCACCATCGCCTACCACGAGAATTTCCGCGAAACGGTGCTCAACTTTGAGAAATGGAACCGCTGGTTCGAGCAATTTCCGGATCTGATCCTCAAGGGGCAGACAGCCGCCGATATCGACACCGCCCGAGCCACCGAACGCACGGCCGTGTTCTTCGGATTCCAGAACCCAAGTCCGATCGAGGATGATATCAGCCTAGTGGAGATCGTACACACCCTAGGCGCCCGCTTCATGCAGCTGACCTACAACAACCAGTCGCTGCTGGCCTCGGGCTGCTACGAGGACGAGGACACCGGGCTGACCCGCATGGGCAAGCAGGTGGTGCGGGAGATGAATTGTGTCGGCCTGGTGGTGGACATGAGCCATTCCGGCGATCGCTCCACCATCGCGGCGGCAGACCATTCCGACCGGCCCATCGCAATCACCCATGCCAACCCGCATGCTTGGGCCCCGGCGCTGCGCAACAAGCGCGACGACGTCATCCGTGCGGTTACGGAAAACGGCGGCATGTTCGGCTTTTCGGTCTACCCGCATCACCTGAAGGGCAAATCGGAATGCAGCTTGCAGGACTTCTGCGAAATGGTGGCCCGCACCGCCGAACGGTTCGGCGCGACGCAACTCGGGATCGGCACCGACCTGTGTCAGGACCAGCCCGACAGCGTGGTGGAATGGATGCGCGTGGGCCGCTGGACCAAAGAAATCGACTATGGCGAGGGGTCAAAATCCGCGCCTGGTTTCCCGGACATGCCCGAATGGTTCCGCGATAACCGCGACTTTTCCAATATCGAGCGCGGCTTGCGCGCCACCGGCCTAAGCGAGGCGGAGGTGGGCGGCATCATGGGCGGCAACTGGTATCGCTTCTTTTCTGAAAACTTTGGCCCCAAAACAACAACATAACCGGTCGAAGAGGACAACTTGCCCGCGCGGCAGACGCGGCACGGGCGGACAACGGGAGGGACTTATGTCCGACGCAACACAAGACGAAATCAAAAAGGACAGCCGCGTGAACGTGCCGCTGTTCCTGATCTCCGGCGGTTTTATCGCACTGTTCTGCCTGGCGGCGCTGATCAACCTCGACGCGCTCTCGGCAGCGGTCGACTGGGGGTTCAACATCGCGGCCACCTACTTTGGGCTGTATTGGCAGGTGCTGCTGCTGGCGACCTTCCTGATCGGGCTGGTGCTGTGCGTTCTGCCTGGCGGGCGGGCGATCATGGGCGGGCTTACGGCACCGGAATTCACCACCTTCCAGTGGGGGTCGATGATCATGTGCACCCTGCTTGCGGGCGGGGGCGTCTTCTGGGCGGCGGGAGAGCCGATTGCCCATTTCCTCTATTCGCCGCCGCTTTATGGCGCCGAAGGCGCGACAGAGGCCGCGGTGAACCCGGCGATCGCGCAGAGCTTCATGCACTGGGGGTTCCTTGCCTGGGCCATCCTCGGCTCGCTGACCACGGTGATGCTGATGCATTACCACTATGAAAAGGGACTGCCACTCGCGCCTCGTACACTGCTCTACCCGGTGTTCGGCGACAAGGCGATCCACGGCCCCATCGGGCTGATTGCTGACGCATCTTCCATCATCGCGGTGGTGGCCGGGACCGTCGGGCCGATCGGCTTTCTTGGTCTGCAAGTCAGCTATGGTTTTAGTGATCTCTTTGGTCTGCCCGACAGCTTTGCCACTCAGTTCGCGGTCATCGCCGGATTGGTCACGATCTATACCATCTCCGCAATGACCGGTTTGTCGCGTGGCATCCAGATGCTTTCAAAGATCAACGTTGTGCTGGCTGCTCTCTTGCTGCTGTTCGTGCTGGTAGCCGGGCCGACCACGTTCATCTTCGGCTCGTTCTTTTCCGGATTTGGCACCTATGTCGGCAATTTCTTCCAGATGGCCCTGTTCCGCGGTGAAGCGGGCGTGTTCGGCGATCCCGGCTGGCTTGGTTGGTGGACAGTGTTTTTCTGGGGCTGGTTCATGGGTTACGGACCGCTGATGGCGATGTTTATCGCCCGAGTCTCCCGTGGGCGCTCTATCCGCTCGATCATCCTCATGCTCTCGGTGATTGCACCGATCGTGACCAATTTCTGGTTCACCATTGTCGGCGGCACCGGCATCGCGATGGAACTGGCGGAACCCGGCACCATCTCTGCCGCCTTCGAAGGCTTCAACCTGCCCGCCGCTCTGCTGGCGATCACCACCAACTTGCCGATGGGCTTTGTGATCTCGGTCCTTTTCCTGATCCTGACCACCATCTTTGTGGCCACCACCGGCGATTCCATGAGCTATGTGATCTCCGCCACCATGAGCCGCGACGACACGCCGCCCACAGCCGTGCGGGTGTTCTGGGGCGTTGCCATGGGTGTCATGGCGGTGATCCTGATCTCCGTCGGCTCTGGCGGTGTCTCCAAGCTACAGAGCTTCATCGTGGTAACGGCGGTGCCGGTGTCGCTGCTCCTGCTGCCCTCGCTCTGGGATGCGCTGCGCATCACGCTAGCTAAAGGCAAAGAAAGCTGAACCTTTGCCCGGGCGCACCTGCGTGCCCGGGCGTCTATCCTGGCTGGAGGTGCTCCGGTCGACATACACACGGACTCTATCGACGCACACCCATTTTAAAGGCTCGACCGCATGACCGACGTTCCCGCCCGTGATCCAGATCTGGTAATGCGCCTCGCGCGCCTCGGCTCGATCCACCAGTTCCGCCTGTCGTTCATGCGGATCCTAACCCGCCGCATGGCGCGCGAAGGTTGGCGCTTCGAACAAACAGTGTTCGAGATCAACGAGCGCGGTGAGGGCCATGCAGTCTATACTGCCCACACACCTGACCGCGCTTATTCGCTTATCGCCTTTGCGCATGACCTGCCGCCGGAGAAACGCTCCGACCGGGTGATCGCCGACGCCTGGGACGCGACCTTCACCCTGTTTGACGGTATCCCGACGCCTGAGGACATCGCGCGGCTGGCACAGAATATCCCCCTGCAGGAAGCAGGCCGCGTCACCGGCAGCGAGCTTTCGGTCTCTCGCGCCAACCGCTCGGTGCGGCTGTGGGAGCATGTGGTGACCGCGCTGACCGCCGGACAGCAGCCCGACGCGGTACAGATCGACGCCGTCGGCTACCTGATGCGCACCACCGCAGTTTACGGCTCCGGCAAGTTGGGCGCGGCAGATCGCGAGATGATCGCCGACCGCCCCGAATTCCGGGTGCCGTTTCAGGCCGAGATGCTCTCGGTCTACCTGACCCGCTGGTTCGTCACCGACCTTGTACAACATATGGCGGATTGCCGCGCCGCGCGGTTGGGCAAGACCGCCGCGACCCTTGCACCCGAACTGGCGCGTTCGATGGGGATCGGCAATTCCACCGGGCTTGGCATGGCCCCCTTCCTGCTGAACCACCCGGTGCTGTTCAACAACTGGATCGCCGCACGGGAGACTGCCCTCAGCCGGGTGCGCGGCCTCGATCAGGCCAGCCCTGTGGACATTGCCCTGTTTCGCGACCTGTTCGACCGCGCTGTGCAGCTGGTCAACAGCTGGCACTCCGAACACCCGGTTCAGTTGGGCAAACTAAAGGCGCTGAGGGACGACATCGACCAGTTGCGCGGCTACCTGGAGCGGGCGGATCTGTCGGCGCCCACCCCATGGGATACACTCTACCGCTGGGCCGAGACCACCCTGTCGCTGGAAGGGCAGGAATGGATCGCCTCTCTGATGCTGGAACCCTACGGGACACTGGTGGATGATCTGGCCGCCACCATGTCTGCCGACAACACTGCCACTTTCCGCATCGCCGGCGCCATGTCGATCAGGGATTTGCGCAACTTGCTGGACCGGATCTATGCCTGGGCCATAGAGACAGACTGGTCGGAGCCGGGCAACAAGGCCCGCGCCTGGTACGTGTCCGAGGAAAAGCTGGAACCGCGCCTTGGCGAACGGTTCGAGGAGCCGATCGAAGCCTATGAACAGCCGCTTGCTCCGGGCCGCGATGCCGCCCTGCTGCATGCGGCGCTGAAACACTGGCCGGACGAGGCGCAAGTTGCCGAATTCATCCTGCGCCATCCCGAGCACCGGCACGTGCTGCGCCGGGTCCAAATCGTGGGCCGCGCGCCTTATGCGGAAATTCGCGACAACACGATTTCCGACCGGGTGATGCCGATAGACATGCTGCGGTGCAAGCTGGCGTTCTTCGGTGCGACCAAATTCGATCCGCGCTCTGATCGCTGGGTACGCATCTGCATGTATGGCAACGCCCCGCTGCCTTGCGAATTGTCGCCGGAGACCGCCGATCTCTGGGTCTACCCCACTTTACCGGAGGGCCACGCATGAGCCACTCCCTTAATGAAATCGAAGCCATGAGCAAACGCGCGGCGCGCGGTGCAGGTCTGTCCTGGGGTCTCGCGGAAGAGGCGGCCAAAGGCACCCGCTGGCTGTCGGCATTCGGTTTTCCCGGCACCGACCTGTTAGCGGATCTCTTGGAAATGAACGACCGCATCCCGCCTATCGATGTCTCGCCCGTGTCCCTGCGCGCGCCCGTCTGGCATGCTCCCGCGCGTCGCATGAGCCCGCTGATCGCGGGTGCATCGCTCAGCGACTGCGCGATGCGGTTGTTGGAGCGTGGCACCATCGCGATGGAGAACATCTGCGTCCCGTTGTTGACCGTGCCATTCATGGCCGGGGCCGCGCTGCGCCTCAAGCATCCAGTGATGGCAGAATGGGATGGGGCCCGAGTGGCCACGGACGGGCGGCAGCTTTGCCTGCAAGGTGAAAGCGCCACGCTCCAAGCGCCGATGACCGCGCATATCTGCTTTGGGACCCCGGCAGAGATGACCGGACGCCGCGAACAGGTGCTGCGCGCCGAGGTCTCCGACCAGAGCTGGCGACGGCTGTCGACCTTTGCGCAGCGAACCTTTGCCCCGGCAACCGAAGAAAGCCGCCTGCGCGGCGCCGGGGCCGGGCTCAGCGACAATGACTGACCGCCCGGTGTCTCTCTCCCGTCGCCGCCCCAAACCCTAGCAGAAGAAAGATCCGCAATGACCGCCACTGAAACCCTCTCCTTGGGTGCCATCGAAGACCTTGCCTTTCGTGCGCTGGTCAAGGCTGGCACATCACCGCAGAACGCCCGGCCGCTGGCCGTCGCCACCGCCATGACCGAGGCCGATGGCGTCGCTTCCCATGGGTTGGCCTATATCCCGATCTACGCGCAGCATGTGGTCTGCGGCAAGGTGGACGGCACCGCCATCCCGATCCTGTCGCAGCCACGTCCCGCCGTCATTTGCGCCGATGCCGCCACCGGATTTGCCCATGCGGCGATCGACCAGGGCTTTGAACAGCTGATCCCGCTGGCCCGAGACATGGGCATCGCCCTGCTGGCGGTAAACAATTCCTACAATTGCGGGGTTCTGGGCGTGCACACCCGGCGCCTTGCTGAGGCCGGCCTGCTCGGGCTCGGCTTTACCAATGCGCCCGCCTCGATCGCGCCCTCGGGCGGGGCCACGCCGGTGGTCGGGACGAATCCGATTTCCATCGCTGCCCCGGCCACAGGCACGGGTGAGCACGACAGCGCCGCCCTTCTGATCGACCAGTCCGCCAGCACGATCGCCAAAAGCGAGGTGATGAAATACGCCCGAGAAGGCCGCTCGGTGCCCGAAGGCTGGGTACTGGACGAGGCCGGACAACCGACCACGGATCCGGCAGCCGGGCTCAAGGGGTCCATGGTGCCCTCGGGGGGCTATAAGGGCGTTGGGATCGCGCTGCTGGTCGAACTGCTCGCGGCGGCAATGACCGGAGCGAACCTAGGCACCCAGGCCAGCCCGTTCTCCGGCACCGCAGGCGGGCCGCCGCGCACCGGTCAAGTATTCATCGCCATTGATCCGCAGGTAAGTTCCGCTGGTGGCTACGCCGACAAGCTGCGCTGCCTTGTCGAGTCTATCCACGCGCAGGAGGGCGCGAGGCTTCCAGGCGATGGCCGCAATACCCATCGCCAACGCGCCGGGGAGCGCGGCGTCGAGGTCAACGCAGCCTTGCTTGAGACCGTGCGTAGCCTGAGCTGATCTCCGCACTCTCGCCGGGGCGCCACTAGACGCGCTGTTACCTTGACTGCCGTCACCTGTGATAGGGGTCTGTTCCCGCTGTGGGCAGAATGACACCTCTCATGAGCGTTTTTGATTTTCCCGGCACGATAAGACTACCCCGCTGGCGCGAGATGGTCAAAATCTGTGGCCTGTACAGGCGCTGGAGACGGCAGGCCGAACCGATGGTTGTCATTCTCTCATCCGCGGATTGGATACCGCCTGACCAAATTCGATACGGGTGACCTCTCTCTAAGACCGGATATTTGTCCCAAAGCGTAGACCGAGGATTTCCCTATCCATGGCCGCCATCTCCAGCGTGCTGCACAGGCAGTCTGAGTTGGCGTTCAAGCTGTGAGTGGTGTCTTTCGCGCGATATCCCAAATGACCCCAGCCAGTTCCCGGGCGATTGCGGCCAACACTCTGGGCTGCGGTTTGCCTGTCCGGCTCAGGTCGCGATACCGTTTGCAAAGCCGCGTCTGAGCTTTCCAGCCAATATCCTTGATCTCCTGCGGCAGATGCGCCGAGCGCTTCAGATACGGATGTCCTTCTTTGGGAGGATGTCGGTATGACCACCCCGCCTCGACCAGCATGGTGCGCGCCAGCGCGTTCCCCGCTTTGGTCAATCGTCCTCTCCTGACGGTGCTGCCACTGGAATGCTCGCTTGGCACGAGGCCGAGCCAGGACATGAGTTGGCGCGGGTTTTCGAACCGCGTGATATCACCGATCTCTGCCACAACAGTCGCGGCAATTGTCGTGTTCACACCGCGCAAGGCGCGTAGGGCATCAACTACCGGCGCAAAATGCCAATCAACGATAGCAGTTTCGATTGCCTGATCCAGCGTAGCAACCCGTTCCTCGGCTTGGTCCACCGCGCGTTTGAGTTCCTCAAAGACGAGTTGCTGATGCGTGAAACGGAACCGGCGCAACTCGGCGAGCCACCGGCGGTGCCGCTGCGTCCAGTAGCTACCCGTCTCATACGTGAGTCCATGTCGCAGCAGGAAGCTGAGCAGTTGCAGCTTGGCCACCTTCACCGCATCCATTGCCTGCTTGCGCGTGCGGATCAGGTCTCGCATCGCTTCTTGCTCTTCATCGGGCGTCCAGATTGGCGTCAGTTCTCCAGCGCGCCAGAGCCGGGCCAACATCTCCGCATCACGCCGATCTGTCTTGATCCGATCCCCCACTTTACGTGGGATCATCGCGGGAGAGACAACGGCACACTCAAATCCGAGCTTCACCAAGTGCCGGTGAAGGCCGTAGCCGCATGGACCTGCTTCATAACAAAATGATGGCCTGTGGTCATTCCGGGTAAGCGTTTTTGTCAGCCGCAGCACTGCATCCGCCGAATTGGCAATGACCCCATGGAACCGGATCTCACCGCCGCGTCCATCCTCAGCGACAGCCACTGCAATCCTATCCTTGTGGACGTCTAAGCCCACATAAAGCGTTTTGTTCATTTGCATTTCCTCCGTCGAACAATCCATGTTCGCCGAGAAAACCACGGGCACCACGCCCGCCGCAAAACGCTCATCTGGTCTAAGGCAACTAAGGCAACTCGGCTGTGTTTACCCACTTCTTTGATCAGCCTGTAAGCAGTTGACCTTGCGATACCGAATTGTTTCGCGGCTTGGCCGGCGGTCATTCCGGCTTGAACGAGATTTTGCAAACCCACCCTGGCACATTGATGCCGTCGGGAGGGGCATCCACGCCATCAACAGAGCCCTGTGAACTGCGCCGATTGTGTGAACCGCCACCGAGATAAATTCGCAAAAAACGACAAAATCTGTTTATTTTCAAAAGTCTAAGCGCGAAACTTTATGTCCGACATTATTGTTGATTTTGTCGGACATTATGTGCAAGCCTTGTCTCAGCAAACGCAGAGCAGGACCCGCCGTGACCCAGCCGACCAATCCCAACCAGCAAACACAGACGCAGGCCGCAGGCGAAACGCTTGAGATCCTGCCGCCCGGCAGCACCAGCCGGGATGTGCTGGATGCGCTGTCGCGGATGATTGACCGCGAGGGGCTGCGGATCGGGGACAGGCTGCCGCCAGAGGTGGACATCGCCCGGCGGCTGGGGATCGGGCGGGCCAAGGTGCGTGAGGCGCTGACGTCCTGGCAGAGCATGGGCATTGTGGTGCGCAACAAAAAGGCCGGCACCAGGCTGGCAGCTGAAGTGGCGGCAAACGCCATCCATCTGCCGGTGACCATGAAACTGGAAGCCGAAAGCCTGCTTCGGACCCATGCGGTGCGGCGGCCACTGGAAGTAGAAGCGGTGCGGCTGGCCGCGCGCAATCGCAGCCCCCAGGACGCCGCCATAATCACCACCCGCGTCAGCGAGTTGATGCAGGTCTATGGCAGCAACACAGACTGGCGCCCGGCCGACGACCTGTTTCACCGGGCCATCTATGAAGCCTGCGGCAACCCGCTGTTTGGTCAGCTGATCCAGCAGATCCAACAAGGGTTCAAGGAAGTCTATGAAGCCCCGCTGGGCAAGCCCCATCTGGGCCACGAAACCATCCCGCTGCACCCGCCACTGGCACAGGCGATTGCAGAGGGCAACGAAGCAGAAGCCACGCGGCTGATGGACGAGATCCTGTCCATCGTCGAGGCCGAAATCCGCCAGGTTCTGGAGACCAAGAATGATTGATGAAACCGCCCTTGCAACACTGCTTGCCGCCACTCACGGAGCAGATGCCCCACTCGGGCAGATAGGGCAGTCGGGGCAGGCTCGGGTAGGCGGGTCGGTGCCCCCCCCCATCGTGCAAAGCTCGCTGTTCACATTTGACAGCTATCAGGCCTTTGCGGACCGCATGTCAGGCAAAACCAGCTCCCCGATCTATACCCGCGTGCAGAACCCCACCGTGGCTGCATTCGAGGACTTGATGGCCAAGGCAGAACGGGGCGAGGCGGCCATTGGCTTTGCCTCTGGCATGGCGGCGATTTCGTCGACCCTGCTGGCCTATGTGAAACCCGGCGACCGGATCGCCTGTGTGGAACATGTCTACCCGGATACGTTCCGATTGATGGAACGGCTGCTGCGCCCCTTTGGGGTGGAGGTGGAGTACCACCCGGTCAGCGCCTTTGAGAACGATCCAGAACTGCTGGCGGGTGTCACCATCGCCTATCTGGAGAGCCCCAGTTCCAACACCTTTGAGGTGATGAACCTGCCGCGGGTGACGGAACATGCCAAACGCCATGGCGCGGTGACGATGATTGATAATTCCTGGGCAGGCACGCTGTTCCAACGCCCTCTGACGCTGGGCGTGGATATCGTGCTGCATTCGGCCTCGAAGTATATTTCGGGCCATTCGGACACGGTTGCGGGCGTGGTTGTTTCCTCCCACGATCATATTGCCCGCATCCGTGATCTGACCGTTCCCTTGCTGGGCGCCAAACTGGCCCCGTTTGAGGCGTTTTTACTCACCCGCGGGCTGCGCACGCTGGTGGCGCGGATGCGCCAGCACGAGGCCACCGCAAATCTGTTTGTGGATCGGCTGAGCGTGCTGCCACAGGTGCGCAAAATCCGCAGCCCCGGCCCCAATGACGTGCCGGGCCTGACCGGAAGGTCCGGCCTGATGGGCGTGGAGTTCGACGACAGTGTGGATATTCCGGCGTTCTGCGACGCGCTGACCCATTTCAAGCTGGGGGTCAGCTGGGGTGGGTTCGAGAGCCTGGTGATGCCGGCCCGGATTGGACTGGCGCAGGCCGGTGAGCAGAACTCTATGCAGAAATTTGGCGTCTCGCCAAATCTTGTGCGGCTGAACCTGGGCCTGGAGGAAGCCGAGGATCTATGGGCGGACTTTGCCACGGCACTGGCCGCAAGCCAGCGCTGACCGCGCAGACAAGACGACCAACCAATACCAACAACAGGGAAGGAACTCATGAAACATCTTCTGAAAGGGATCGCTGCGGCGGGCATGCTGATGTGTTCGGCAGCTTATGCGGAAACAAACCTCAAACTGGTTGAGGTCATCACCAGCCCCGAGCGCACCAAAGTGCTGCAAACGCTGGTCGATGAGTTCGAGGCCGCCAATGAAGGCGTCAACATCGAGATCGTGTCGCTGCCGTGGGGCAGTGCGTTTGAAAAGCTGGCAACCATGGTTGCGGGCGGGGATGTGCCGGACATCGTCGAGATGCCGGAACGCTGGGCGGCGCTGTATGCCGGGTCGGATCAGCTGGTGGCGCTGGATGATTATGTTGCCAGCTGGGACCATGGCAGCACGCTGACCGAAAAGACCGTGCAGATGGGTCGCCAGACCGGCGAGATGCATATGCTGCCTTATGGGTTCTATCTGCGGGCGATGTTCTACAACAAGACACTGCTGGCTGAGGCCGGCGTTGATGGCCCGCCTGCCACCATGGAAGAGTTCATGGCGGCCTCGGCTGCGGTGTCTGAGCTGGACGGCAAGTCCGGTTACTGCCTGCGCGGTGGTCCCGGTGGTCTGAACGCTTGGGTGATGATGGCGGCCGCGATGAACGGCACCAATGAGTTCTTCACCGAGGACGGCAAGTCGCGGATCAACGAACCGGGCTCTGTAGCGGGCATCCAGTATCTGATCGACATGTACCAAAAGGGCTATGCCCCCAAGGACAGCGTCAGCTGGGGCTTTAACGAGATCGTGGCGGGCTTCTATTCCGGCACCTGTGCCTTCCTGGACCAAGACCCGGATGCGCTGATTGCGGTGGCAGAGCGGATGCCAGCCGAAGATTTTGCCGTGATCCCGATGCCGGTTGGTCCGGCGGGCAAGGCGTTCCCGACCATTGGGTTTGTCGGCTGGTCGATGTTTGAAGCCAGCGAGCACAAAGACGAGAGCTTTGATCTGATTGCGCATCTTTCGGCCCCTGAGGCCAACGCTACCTGGGCCAAGCGCATTGGTGTGATCCCTGTACACAAGGGCGCCGATCAGGATCCGCACTTTAAGACCGAGCAGTTCAAAGGCTGGTTCGACACGCTAAACGGCGACGAATATGTGCCGACCGTGATGCCGGTCTATCTGGAGCAGTTTGGTTATTTCGCGGACAGCATCGCGCTGGATTCCAGCCAGGAAGCCCTGCTGGGTCAGCGCAGCGCGCAGGACATTGCCGATGAATGGGCCGAGTTCCTGACCAATGAATATGCCACATGGAAGGCCGCGCAGTGATTGCCCGCGCCACAAAAACAGTCGTGCCCCGGAGACCCCGGGCACGACGCTCCCTGTATCTTCAGTATCTGGTGGAGCCTTTTGCCTATCTGTCGCCTGCGATCGTGTTGATCGGCACGGTGATCCTGATCCCGCTGATCATCGGAATTTCCTACTCTTTTCAGTCGATTGAACTTCTGCGCCCATTCGACAGCGGCTGGGTTGGGTTTGAAAACTATGCGGCGCTGTGGAGCGACAGGAAATTCTGGATCGCGTTGGAGAATACGTTTTTCTGGACCTTCTGGTCGGTGAGCTTGCAGTTTCTGCTGGGGCTGGGGCTGGCCTTGCTCCTGAACACGCAGTTCTTTGGCAAGCGGCTGTTTCAGGCGCTGGTGTTCCTGCCCTGGGCGGTGCCAACGTTCCTCTCCGCACTGACCTGGGCCTGGCTGTTCAACCCGGTGATCGGCCCGTTGCCGCATTGGCTGGCGGATCTGGGTATCCTGAGCGAGCCTTATAACATTCTGGGCGACCCGGAGCTGGCGATCTGGGGGCCGATCATGGCCAACATCTGGTTTGGAGTGCCGTTCTTTGCCATCACCCTGCTGGCCGCGCTGCAATCGATCCCCGGTGAGCTGTATGAAGCCGCCGAAATCGACGGTGCCAGCGCGTGGCAGACCTTTAGCAAGATCACCCTGCCGTTCCTGGCGCCGATGATTGCCATCACCGTGATGCTGCGCACCATCTGGATTGCCAATTTCGCCGATCTGATCTTTGTCATGACCGGCGGTGGACCCGCCAATTCGACGCAGATCCTGTCGACCTATATCTTCACAACCGCGTTCCGCAAACTGGACTTTGGCTATGCCTCGACGATCGCGGTGGCGCTGCTGCTGATCCTGCTGATCTATTCGCTGATCGTGCTGTGGCTGCGCAAGAAACTCATCAAGATCTAAGGACACGCCATGCCTGCCGCTCTTCGCCGCAGCCCAGCTGCCACCGTTGCCAAATATGCCGCGCTGCTGTGCTATCTCGTGTTTGCGCTGTTCCCGCTGTACTGGCTGATCAAGATCGCCGTGACCCCGGATGCGCTGGTCTTTACCGAAGGCACCCAGGTGATCCCCAGCGCGGTGACGCTGGACAACTTCCGCACCGTGCTGCTGCAAACCGACTTTCTGTCCTACTTTGGCAATTCCCTGTATGTGTCGCTGGGCACCGCGGCGGTGACCACGCTGGTGGCGGCTGCGGCGGGATATGCGTTCTCTCGGTTCGACTTTGCGGGCAAGAAGCTGTTGATTGCGGTGATGCTGATCACCCAGATGTTTCCGCTGCTGATGATCATCGCGCCGATCTACAAGATCATCTCGCAGATGGGCATGCTGAACTCGCTCACCAGCCTGATTGTGGTCTACACCGCCTTCAACATCCCCTTTGCCACCTTCCTGATGCAGTCGTTCTTTGATGGCATTCCGAAGGATCTGGAAGAAGCGGCGATGATGGATGGCAGCACCCGGTTTCAGGCCCTGTACAAGGTGGTGTTCCCGCTGACGCTGCCGGGGCTGGGCGCGACGCTGGGGTTTGTGTTCACCGCCGCCTGGTCAGAGCTGCTGTTTGCCTTGATGCTGATCTCAAAGAACGACGCGATGACCTTCCCGGTGGGGCTGCTGACCTTTGTGTCCAAATTCTCTGTCGACTGGGGGCAGATGATGGCGGCGGGCGTTCTGGCGCTGGTGCCCAGCTGCCTGTTCTTCATCTTCATTCAACGTTACCTCGTGCAAGGGCTGACGTCCGGCGCGGTCAAAGGCTAGGGAGGCCAAAATGGCACGTATCCAACTGAACGACGTCAAGAAAAGCTATGGTGATGTCAACGTCCTTCGCGACATCAACCTGGACATCCAAGACGGTGAATTCATCGTGCTGGTCGGCCCGTCGGGCTGTGGCAAATCCACCCTATTGCGGATGATCGCCGGGCTGGAGCCGATCAGCGGCGGCGATTTCATGATCGACGGGGAACGCATGAACGATGTGCGCCCGCGAGATCGCGACATTGCCATGGTGTTCCAATCTTATGCGCTCTACCCGCATATGGATGTGGCGCGCAACATGGGGTTCTCGATGGAGATCCGAGGCGATGCCGCAGAGGAGCGCAAATCCAAGGTGGCCGCCGCCGCCGAAACCCTGGGCCTGTCGAAACTGACCAACCGCCTGCCCAAGGCCCTGTCTGGCGGCCAGCGGCAACGGGTGGCCATGGGCCGTGCCATCATCCGCGACCCGCGCGCGTTCCTGTTTGACGAACCGCTGTCCAATCTGGATGCCGCGCTGCGGGTGGAAATGCGGCTGGAAATCGCCCGGCTGCACCAGAAACTGGGCGCAACCATGATTTATGTAACCCACGATCAGGTTGAAGCACTTACCCTGGCCGACCGAATTGTGGTGCTGGAGGGCGGCGACATCCAACAGGTTGGCAGCCCGCTGGAGCTGTATGAACGCCCGGCAAACAAATTTGTGGCGCAGTTCATTGGATCCCCCACCATGAATGTGGTTCCGGTTGAAGGCGGGGCAGGGGGCATCACCCTGGCTGACAGCAAACTGGCGCTGCCGCATCTGGGCGATACCTCTGCCGCTGTGGAACTGGGCATTCGCCCCGAACATATCGATGTAGTGGCCCCGGATCAGGGTATGCTGAAAGCGGTTGCCGATGTGATCGAACATCTGGGATCGGATACCAACATCTATGCCCGCGTTGAAGGCATCGGCCCTATGATGGTGCGGGTGCATGGCAATATCCCGGCCCGGTCCGGTGATCCGCTGGGGCTGAACATCCAGCCGCTGAACGCCCATATCTTTGCTGCTGATGGTACCGCCCTGCGCCGTGCCGACGCGATTGCTGCCTAAGGCCTCATTCAATGACACAGACTGATCAAATCCGCGCCGATCTGGAGCGCAAAACCTTGTGGCTGTCCGCATGGATGATCCACCACGCCAACAATCTCCGCGAAAAGGGCAGCATCAAGGTGGGCGGGCATCAGGCGTCTTCTGCCTCGATGAATGCCATTCTGAACGCGCTGTATTTTGACGTGTTGCGCCCCGAGGACCGGGTGGCGGTGAAACCACACGCCAGCCCAGTGTTCCATGCCATCCAATATTTGCTGGGCAACCAAAGCCAGGCGCAGCTGGAGGATTTCCGCCGGTTGGGTGGGGCTCAGCCGTATCCGTCGCGCACCAAGGACGCGGATGACGTGGATTTCTCCACCGGGTCGGTGGGCATGGGAGTGGCGATGACCGCCTTCGCCAGCCTGACGCAGGATTATCTGGCGGGCCATGGCTGGTTGCAGCAGCCCAAGGGGCGGATGATTGCGCTGGTGGGTGATGCTGAGCTGGATGAGGGCAATATCTATGAGGCGCTTCTGGAAGGCGCCAAACACGACCTGCGCAATTGCTGGTGGATCATCGATTACAACCGCCAATCGCTGGACGGGGTTGTCTCGGACGGGCTGAACGCGCGGTTCCGCGATATTTTCACCGCCTGCGGCTGGCAGGTGATTGAGCTGAAATATGGCCGGTTGATGCAGGCTGCGTTTGAACGCCCCGGCGGGCAGGGGCTGCGCAACTGGATCGACCAATGTGACAACGGGTTGTATTCGGCGCTGACCTTCAAGGGCGGTGCCGCGTGGCGGGCGAAGCTGGAGCGGGATCTGGCAAGCAATACGGATGCGCTGGCGCTGGTCGCGGATCATGATGATGCTGCCTTGGCCGCGTTGATGGGCAATCTGGCGGGCCATGATGCGGCCCTGCTGGCCGACACCATGAACGGCATCGACCATGACCGCCCGGTGTGTTTCATCTGCTACACGGTCAAGGGGCACGGGCTGCCGTTGGCCGGACACAAGGACAACCATGCGGGGGTGCTGACCGGCGGTCAGATCGAGGGCTTGCGCCGTGAGATGAACATTGATGCAGGCGCAGAGTGGGACCGGCTGGCAGGGGTGAGCGACCCCGACGCGGTGGAGGAATTCCTGAAGGCAGTGCCGTTCAATCAGGGCGGCAGCCGGCGGTATCAGGCGGCCACCTTGCCCGCCGACAAACAGGTAGAGCCGCGGCTGAAGGATGTGATTTCCACGCAGGAAACATTCGGGCAGGTGCTGGCGGCGCTGGCCTCAGACGCGCCGGAGCTGGCAGAGCGGATTGTCACCACCTCGCCCGATGTGTCGGTCTCGACCAATCTGGGGGGGTGGATCAACAAGACTGGGCTGTTTGCCAAGACCGGCGTGGCGGATGTGTTCAAGGATCAGGCGATTGCCAGCCTGCAAAAATGGCAGCGCAGCCCCGAGGGGCGGCATGTGGAGCTGGGCATTGCCGAGAACAACCTGTTCACGTTCCTTGGCGCGCTCGGGCTGTCGCATTCGCTGTTTGGTCAGCGTCTGCTGCCGGTGGGCACGGTCTATGACCCGTTTATCTGCCGCGGTTTGGATGCGCTGAACTATGCCTGTTATCAGGATGCGCGGTTCATGCTGGCGGCAACGCCGTCGGGCGTGTCGCTGAGCCATGAAGGCGGTGCGCATCAGTCGATCTCGACCCCGCTGATTGGCATGGCGCAGGATGGGCTGGCGACGTTTGAACCCGCCTTTGCCGACGAGCTGGCGGCGATCATGCACTGGGGGTTTGATTACATGCAGCGCGATGGCTCCGGTGCGGTTGAAGAACAAAGCTGGCTGCATGATGAGCGCGGCGGCGCGGTGTATCTGCGGCTGTCGACGGTGCCGTTGGAGCAGCCGCAGCGGCAGATGGATGCGGGTTTGGCGCGGCAGGTGATTGATGGCGGTTACTGGCTGCGCGCCCCTGAACCGGGAATCTCGGTGGTGATTGCCTATAGCGGCGTTGTCGCGCCTGAGGCGATCCGCGCGGCCGGGCTGCTGGCCGAGGATCTGCGCGGCGTAGGCGTGCTGGCAGTCACCAGCGCTGATCGGTTGAATGCGGGCTGGCAGGCAGCAGAACGGGCGCGCCAGCGCGGCCAGGACACGGCGCTGTCGCATGCCGAGCGCCTGCTGGCGCAGATGCCGCGTGATGCCGGGATGGTGACGGTGACCGATGGCCATCCGGCCGGGCTCAGCTGGTTGGGCGGGGTCGAAGGCCACCGGGTGAAATCGCTGGGGGTGGAACATTTTGGTCAGGCCGGCACGGTAGAGGATGTCTACCGGTTGCATGGGATCGACTGTAACGCGATCCTGCATGCGGCGGCGGCGCTGCGGTCGGGACGGGGCAAGCGGTACGCGCTGCCGCTGGCAGGCTGATGACTGCCTATTGTATTGAAAAGACGCCGATTTGGAGAGATTGATGCCTGATATTCTGACCGACAGCACCGCTGAGACCGGCACGCTGTGGATCACCGACCCCGGCCACCGCGCGGCTCTGCTGTATGAGGCGCGGCGGCAGTTTGACTTCTTTGCCGCCAGTGTGGACCCCAAAGGCGGGTTTGATACGCTGGATTTTGACGGCAAGCCACTTCCCGGTCAGCTGCGCGAAATCCACACGGTTACGCGGATGGTGCATTCTTATGCGTTGGCGCAGATGGCCGGTATTGAGGACGCGGAGCAGATCGTCGATCACGGGCTGAGCTATCTGCTCAGCCACCACCGCGACCCGGTGCATGGCGGATTTGTCTGGGGGGTTCAGGGCGACGCCCCAGCGGATGATCGCAAACTGGCCTATGGGCATGCCTTTGTGCTGCTGGCGGCGGCCAGCGCAATTCAGGCCGGGCATGCGCACGCCGAGGCGTTGCTAGATGAGGTCTGGCAGGTGCTGGATGAACAATACTGGGAAGAGGACCACGGGCTGTTTGCCGATGAGTGGAACCGGGACTGGACACCATTTTCTACCTACCGCGGCATGAATGCCAACATGCATTCCATCGAGGCGCTGCTGACCGCATATGAGGCCACCGGCCGGGCCGTGTTCTTGGAGCGCGCCGGGCGGATCTTGGATTTCTTTGTGAACCGCATTGCCCCGGCTGAGGGCTGGCGGCTGCCGGAACATTACGACGCCAACTGGCAGGTTGACCGCGCCTATAGCGGCAACCCGATGTTCCGTCCCGCTGGCAGCACGCCGGGCCATTCGTTTGAGCTGGGTCGGCTGCTGTTGCAATATTGGGATCTGCGGGGCCGTCCCGAAGGTGATGCGCCGCAAAATGCCCGCCGGTTGATCGAACAGGCGCTGACGGATTCCTGGAACACGGAGCGCGGCGGCTTTGCCTATACGCTGGGCGACGGCGGCACGGTGGCGATTGCGGATCGCTATTGGTGGCCGGTGACCGAGGCAATCGGAGGCATGGCAGCGCTGGTGAAACTGGACGCCCGCCCCGAGGACGAGGCCTGGTACCGCCGCCTGTGGGGCTTTGCCCATGCACATCTGATTGACCACGACCGCGGCGGCTGGTTCCCGGAACTGGACGCCAACAACAAGACCGTGTCGAACCAGTTTATGGGCAAGCCTGACATCTATCATTCGGTGCAGGCGGCGCTGTTCCCGCTGGCCGCTGGCCTGTCGCGCAATGCGGCGGATCTGAAACGGCTGGACCCGCAAACCGCCGCGCTGCGTTGACCTGAACCGATCTTAATAAACGCGGCCCGCAAGCGCGGCCTGTAATGCCCGAAGGTCGGATTTCCCACCCGCGGCCGGAACTGCCCCACGGGGTGGTTCCGGTTATTTTGGAGTTTAATGCCGGACGGGGCAGAAACCTACGCTCTCATGAGCGTTTTCAGGTTTCCTGTCTCTATTAAGCTACCCCATAAGCTACCCCGCTGACACGGGTTCGTCAAAGATGTAGACTGTGCAGGCGCTGGAGACGGTGGCCGAACCGATGATTGTCATGCTCTCATCTGCGGATTGGTTACCGCCTGACCAAATTCGATACGGGTTACCTCTCTCTAAGAACGGATATGTTTCCCAACGTAGTCCGAGGATTTCCCTATCAATGGCCGCCATCTCCAGCGGGTGTTGTCACGTTTGCTAGCGCATTCGGCAAATCGTGGTACCGATGGTATATCAAGCGACATTCGCCGCGGATTTCCACATCTCGAAAGCTTCGAGCCGATGGTAGCGAATGGTGAGGGCGGAGCCGCGGCGGGCTGGGACAGAGAAATGATTGCGGGTTGCGGACTGCATGAATACGAAACGCTGCAAGCCGCCCGGTGATCGAAAGCCCTGCATTGTTCGCTCTCGTTTTCGAAATGGCAGATGGCTGTTTTCAGCGCGGTTGTTGAGGCCCGTGTGGGACCATTGATCAAGGCCGGGCGCGACCTCACGTTTTGCGGCACCATAGGATCGCAATTTGTCCGTAATGATCCTTTTGGGCACGAAGCTCCAACGTTTCATCAGCTTGATCAAAAGCCGCTTTGCGGCGCGCTTGTCTCGCCTCGATTGAGGAATTTCTTCAAGAACGACACCGTGTCGGTCGACGGCACGCCACAGCCAGTATGACCGGCCCGCGATCTTCACCACGACTTCGTCCAGATGCCAGACATCACCAGGGCGCGGCTGCCGCCGCCGCAGAACGTGGGCGATCAAAGGGCCGAACTTAACGGTCCAGCGTCGGATCGTTTCATACGAAACGTCCACGCCCCTTTCCAACATAAGTTCCTCGACCTCGCGCCGGCTCAAGTTGAACCGGGCGTAGAGCCAGACAACATGAGCAATGATCGGAGGCGGAAAGCGGTGGCCCTTATAGCTGGTTTTCTCTGTTTGCATCGATACCGCCTACGCCCAGGTCACTAAAACAACAACCTCAGGACCGTTAACGTGACAACACCGTCTAGAGGGATATGCCTAGCAATTTCATATTTTGATAGGTATACGTGCCAAGCAAAACTTGGAAATGATTGGCATGACCCCACTCAGCAGCATCGCGTTGAGCGCTTACACCGATCTCGTGCGGTTCCTCAAGGATGACGCGCTGTCTAGCGTAGAAGGTAAGCCGACGCTCAAGGAGCGTGCCGATAAGGCCTATTGGTATGTCGCGCGACGCGTCGGAACTGAAATGCGGTTCATCTATATGGGCGAAGACAGCGACGAGACGCGCGCGCGCATCGACCAGATAGAAGAGCTGCGCGCAACGGCTAAGGAAAGGCAGGCGGAACGGTCGCGGCTTGTTCGGCTTTTACGCGCTGAAGGCATGACACCCACTGATCGCGCGACCGGTTCCATCCTGTCGGCTATGGCTGCAGCCGGGACCTTCCGGTTGGGGGGCACCATCGTTGGAACGAATGCTTTCCGGCTTTACGAAGGCGAGCTTGGCATTCGCCTTCCCCTGGGCGGCATGGCCAATACCGGCGACATCGACATTGCGCAGTTCGAAAAGCTAAGCGTGGCCTTGCAGGATCAGGTCGATCCGGGTCTCGCTCAGACCTTCTCGGCACTAAAATTCGATCCCTTGCCGGCTCTTGACCAAGGTCGGACGTGGCGATGGGCTCAGGGTGGTAGCGGCCAGTTGGTCGAATTTCTCACACCGGCCTTCGGAGATGAAACCATTCGTGATCTGCCAGCATTGGGCGTGAACGCCCAAGGATTGAATTATCTCAACTTCTTGATCGCCGAACCAATCCACGCAGCGGCGATCTACCGATCTGGCATTCTGGTGCAGATCCCGCGCCCGGAACGTTATGCGATCCACAAACTGATCATTGCAGACCGGCGCCGTGACGGAGCAGGCAGCCTCAAATCCGCAAAGGACAGGGAGCAGGCAGCGTTCCTGATACAGGCGATGGCGGATGACCGACCCGATGACCTGGATCGTGCCTATGCCACCGCCATGGCGGTCGGACCGCGCTGGCGAGCTCATATCGACAACTCGCTGAAGCGAATGCCTGGGACGAAGGCCATCCTCGAGAGCCTGGACGCGTGATCGCCAGTTGAACCGCATCGGGTTTGCCGGAGGCTGATTTGTCTTAGTTACGCGACCATGTCTTCAGCTTCCAAAGCTGCGTGGAAGTTTGCCTCTGCTTCCGCCGACGGGATGTTCTCTATGGGCTCGAACAGGCGGCGGTTGTTGAACCAGTCCACCCATTCCAGCGTAGCGTACTCCACAGCTTCGAAGCTGCGCCATGGACCGCGACGATGGATAACCTCAGCCCTGTAGAGACCGTTGATGGTCTCGGCCAAAACGTTGTCGTAACTGTCACCAACCTACCGACCGAAGGTTTGATATCAGCTTCGCCCAGTCTCTCGGTGTAGCGAACGGACAGATATTGCGAGCCGCGGTCGCTGTGATGCACCAGCCCCATGGCCTTCGTGGGGCTCCTATCATGGATAGCCTGCTCCTGCGCATCAAGGACGAAACCGGTCTGTGCCGGAGTGCTGGCGCGCCAGCCGACGATCTTGCGCGCATAGACATCGATGAGCGAAGTCTTGTTCGCCATTGGTTCGAAAACAATGGTCGAGCGACAACATAGACCAAGCCCTTCCAAGTGGCGACGTAGGTGAAGTCGCTGACCCAAAGCACGTTTGGCGCCGGAAAGCGGAACTCACGGTTCATCTTGCCCAAGGGGCACGGGGCCTTCTTGTCTGGGATCGTTGTCCGGTGCAGCTTGCCGCGGATGATGCCCTGAATGTCCTAGTCTTTCATCAGCCTTGCACAGTGCAGCGCGCGACAGAGAAGCCTTCCCGGACGAGCTGTCGCCAGACCTTGCGGGCACCATAGACCTTGTAGTTTTACTCCCAGACGCGTTCGATCTCGGACTGTAGGGCGCGATCACGACGGGCACGGTCCGACGGCCGCGCCGGATCGGCCCGCTTCGCCAAGTGATCGTAGTAGGTGGAAGGGGCGATCAGCAGCACCTTGCAGATCGGCTCGACCCCGTGCGCATCTCGTTGCGCGTCGATGAAACCCACCATCACTTTGACCGGCGGTAGAGCTCCGCCATCGTAAAGTCGAGCACGTCACGCCACTGGTTCTAGTGGCGTGATCGACGCTGACGCCTTACGAAGGATTTCGTTCGCCAGGCGCAGTTGGCGGTTCTCGCGTTCCGGCGCCTTCATCCGCTCGGCCATCTCGCCGGAGACTGTTTGATCCCACGGTTTAATGGTGCGATCCTTTCTCAGGCTTGGAAGGAAGCATTATGGGACAAGTTCGTCACGGGAGCGCCACGACAACGCACGCCGTCAGAGCTGCAATACAGCGATCGCAAGCTTCGCTCACGCAGTTGAGCAAGGAATTGGGCATCAATCCCAAGACTGTCGCGAAGTGGCGCAAGCGGGCGACGGTGGAGGACTTGAAGACTGGGCCGAGGGAGCCGCGTTCGACCGTTCTCACTGAAGCTGAGGAGGCGATGATCGTCGCATTCCGACGGCATACGCTGCTGCCGCTGGATGATTGCCTCTACGCTCTTCAGCCATCGATTCCGCAACTGACGCGATCGGCATTGCACCGCTGCCTGCAGCGGCATGATATTTCTCGGCTACCTGAAATCGAAGGCGACAAGCCGAAGCGTCAGAAGTTCAAGCGCTATCTCATTGGCTTTTTTCATATCGACATCGCCGAGGTTCAGACAGCGGAGGGCAAGCTTGGAGTGCCCCCACTGAAGTGGTCCATCTTTTGGGATAGGAATACCCGTTTTCAGGAGGACGACGAGATGGCAGGCAAACGAGAGAAGCCCGAGGACATCGTGCTGAAGCTGCGACAGGTTGAGGTGCTGCAAGGGCAAGGGAGCTCGGTTCAGGAAGCCGTTCGGCAAATCGGTGTGACGGTTCAGACTTACTACCGGTGGCGCAAGCAATATGGCGGGATGAGCCGCGATCAGCTCAAGCGGCTGAAGGAGTTGGAGACCGAGAATAGCCGGCTCCGTCGCGCCGTGTCTGATCTTACCTTGGACAAGATGATCCTTGCCGAGGCCGCACGGGGAAACTTCTAAGCCCTTCCCGCCGCAGGCAATGCATTGACCATGTGCGGCAAACGCTCAGCGTATCGGAGCGCAGGGTCTGCCGCACATTGGGTCAGCATCGCTCGACGCAGCGCAAAGTGCCTTGTGGCCGACCGGATGAAGCCCGGCTGACCGAGGATATCATTGCGCTGGCCGAAGAGTATGGGCGCTATGGATACCGCATGATCACAGGAATGCTGAACAACAGCGGCTGGCACGTAAATCACAAGCGTGTCGAACGGATCTGGCGGCAGGAAGGGCTGAAAGTCCCGCAGAAACAGCCCAAGAAGGGCAGGCTCTGGCTGAACGACGGTTCGTGCGTGAGGCTGCGGCCAGAACGCCCGAACCACGTTTGGTCCTATGACTTCGTTCAGGATCGCACGCATGACGGACGGGTCTTCCGCACCCTGAACATCATAGATGAGTTCACGAAGGAGGCGCTGGTGATCAAAGTCAAACGCAAGCTCAACTCAGTTGACGTGGTCGATGCCCTGACCGACCTGTTTATCCTGCGCGGCCCGCCGGAATACATCAGATCGGACAATGGAGCCGAGTTCATTGCCAAGAAGGTGCGCGCCTGGATCGGTGCCGTGGGCGCGAAGACCGCATTCATTGCCCCGGGATCACCTTGGGAGAACGGCTACTGCGAGAGCTTCAACGCCCGCTTCCGGGATGAGTTACTAAACGGCGAGGTCTTCACCACGCTGCGTGAAGCACAGATCCTCATCGAACGCTGGCGTCGCCACTACAACACGGTTAGGCCCCACAGCGCCTTAGGATACCGGCCCCCAGCGCCCAAAAGCATCGTCCCGATAGACCAAAGACCGACGATGCATTAACATTCAAATTGGACCACTCGATGGGGGCACATCAAGCTCTACCTCTTCGTGGGGATTGACCGCACCAGCAAGTTCGCAGTCGCACAACTCGTGGATAAGGCAGACCGCAAGATCGCCTGGGAGTTCCTCGAACACCTGCTCAAGGCCGTCCCCTATCGCATCCACACGATCCTCACCGACAACGGCATCCAGTTCGCCGAGCAGCCTCGCAACCGGAACACAGCCTATTCCCGGCAGATGCGCTTCGACATGATCTGCGAGGCAAATGAGATTGAGCATCGGCTTACCAAGCCCAACCACCCCTGGACCAATGGCCAGGTCGAGCGGATGAACCGCACGATCAAGGAGGCGACCGTCAAACGATACCACTACGGCAGTCACGACCAGTTGCACACGCACCTCGCGGACTTCATGGCAGCCTACAACTTCGCACGCCGCCTCAAGACGCTCAACGGCCTCACACCCTACGAATACATCTGCAAAATCTGGACTTCAGAGCCAGATCGATTCATCCTAAATCCGATCCACAAAATGCCGGGACTAAACACCTAAGCAAGGAGTTGGCTTGATGACTGACCCAAGCTATTGGATCTGATCGGCCATCATGTCGCCTTAACGACACACGAGGCCCGGAACATTAAAGTCGAACTGATTAAGGTAAAACTAACTAAGGCGCAATACATTGATAAGGGTACTTCTATTAGAGGACGAGGGCATCCTTCGTCACGCAATTGCGATGAATGTTCATACGCTGTTCGGAGAAGCCGAGATATTTAGCTTCAACCGATACGATGGTTTGCAGTCCACTATCAAAAATGACGGCGAAATCGCGATGACGGATTTTGATGTAGCTTTGCTGGATCCGGGTGTTCCTCCAGTCTCGCCATCATCGAGCCGTGAAGAGCGAATAGATATGATCTCGACGATAATATCCGCTTTACGAAACGATTGTAGCGTTCTTGTTCTGACTGGCTCGTACAGTGAGGCAGAATCCAAAGTAATGTTGCAAATGGGAGTTTCCAAATATTTATCGAAAGACAGCCTCGATCTCATGCAACTGCGTAATCACATAGATACAGCTTCAGGGTCTCCACAAGCTGTTGGACCGGATACAGAAATGAGGACTGAACGATTTTTCAGTGGCCTAACTGAAAAAGAAAGAATTGGCCTAGCTGTCCATCAAAAAATGTATGATGAGAATTTAGTTTCAAGAGCTCTTGATTTGGATGTGGAGAGCATTCGTCGATATGTGACAAGAGCTAAAAAACGCGAACGTGACCTGATCAATAGTCCTGGTCCGCAATAGAAACTTCATACTCGCTCGCACAACACTGCAGCTTCCATCTGTTCGAGGAATTGGTGCGACGGATTTCCCAGATAATGAACGCCTGGACTGAATGAACGGATGCCCGGAAATAGTTTCGCTAATGAATTAGGTGAGAACGCGTGAATATGTCCGTTTCGTGGTCCTAACCACCAATAGTCGTGCTCCGATGCCTCTGGAAGAAGTAGCGTTGTCACTACTATGTCTGCTTCGTCCGCTGCTAGACGCAAAAGTGTTTCTGCAGCCGCCTGAGGGTTGGGGACATGTTCAAGAACCTCGATGCAGAGAAGCAAATCGTACTGCCCACTGATGGCAGTTAGTTCGAGTGTCATTGGATCGAACGCTACAGCATCGACACCAACTTCCGAAAGATGCTCAGGAAGAAGTCCGGAACCAGATCCATAGTCAAGGACTCTCGTCGAGGTGGAGTAAAATCGAGTAACGGCGTCGGCAGTAGATTTTGGCCTACGGGCAACATACCCTGGATCATGTATGTGATAGTCGGCGTTATAGATCTGTTCTTTAAATCGGCGATCTGGCCAACCATCGAAATAGTCAGTGGCTACGTGCGCACATACCTTACACTCTCCATAAACCGCTTGTTCGCCAGGATCAGAACTAGATCGTCCACCGAATCGGACACCACATGAGTGATTTGATGATCTGGCGAGTATCGGACAACTCAGACTTGAACAAACCGGACAACGCATTGTACGATTCTTCCAACTTAATTTCTTCTCGAAGGTCATGTGTTCCATGCTGAGACTTGCTTTTGTATCCGCTATCACATTGTTACCATTGAATACTTTGTATGCTTCAGAGACATCCTTTGCATTGACAGTCGGTGACACAAGCTACACCGTCGATCAACTAGAAAGCGACTTCGAGCAAGTTACTATACATACGGTTTCGACCTGGACGCAGGATGAAGTGATCCAATACTCGGGGCCTTCATTGCTTGAAGTTGCGGATCGCTCAGGGCTTGGAAACCTGACTGGTTTGAAGCTTACATCGGCAGACGAATATGCCGTCACTGTTCCGAGATACGAGGCTGAAAAGTTTAATACAATCATCGCGATACGTGTTGATGGGAAACGAATTGGCTTTTCAGAAAAAGGCCCTGCTCGAATGGTATGGCCGAGATCAAAGTATCCAGACGAAATCGGCGCAGCGCAAGATGGGTACTGGTTGTGGTACTTGATCTCAATCACTGCTGATTGAGGTGTATATGCAGAGTTATCTACGGCTTGCTCTATATGGTGTCGTAGCTTCCGCGCTAGCTCTGCTGTGGTTGATCGGTCACGACTGGTATCGTCAGCTCAATCAAATCGACGATCAACAAGACCAGATTGGAGTGCCCCCACTGAAGTGGTCCACCTTTTGGGATAGGAATATCCCGTTTTCAGGAGGACGACGAGATGGCAGGCAAACGAGAGAAGCCCGAGGACATCGTGCTGAAGCTGCGACAGGTTGAGGTGCTGCAAGGGCAAGGGAGCTCGGTTCAGGAAGCCGTTCGGCAAATCGGTGTGACGGTTCAGACTTACTACCGGTGGCGCAAGCAATATGGCGGGATGAGCCGCGATCAGCTCAAGCGGCTGAAGGAGTTGGAGACCGAGAATAGCCGGCTCCGTCGCGCCGTGTCTGATCTTACCTTGGACAAGATGATCCTCGCCGAGGCCGCACGGGGAAACTTCTAAGCCCTTCCCGCCGCAGGCAATGCATTGATCATGTGCGGCAAACCTTCAGCGTATCGGAGCGCAGGGTCTGCCGCACATTGGGTCAGCATCGCTCGACGCAGCGCAAAGTGCCTTGTGGCCGACCGGATGAAGCCCGGCTGACCGAGGATATCATTGCGCTGGCCGAAGAGTATGGGCGCTATGGATACCGCATGATCACAGGAATGCTGAACAACAGCGGCTGGCACGTAAATCACAAGCGTGTCGAACGGATCTGGCGGCAGGAAGGGCTGAAAGTCCCGCAGAAACAGCCCAAGAAGGGCCGGCTCTGGCTGAACGACGGTTCGTGCGTGAGGCTGCGGCCAGAACGCCCGAACCACGTTTGGTCCTATGACTTCGTTCAGGATCGCACGCACGACGGACGGGTCTTCCGCACCCTGAACATCATAGATGAGTTCACGAAGGAGGCGCTGGTGATCAAAGTCAAACGCAAGCTCAACTCAGTTGACGTGGTCGATGCCCTGACCGACCTGTTTATCCTGCGCGGCCCGCCGGAATACATCAGATCGGACAATGGAGCCGAGTTCATTGCCAAGAAGGTGCGCGCCTGGATCGGTGCCGTGGGCGCGAAGACCGCATTCATTGCCCCGGGATCACCTTGGGAGAACGGCTACTGCGAGAGCTTCAACGCCCGCTTCCGGGATGAGTTATTAAACGGCGAGGTCTTCACCACGCTGCGTGAAGCACAGATCCTCATCGAACGCTGGCGTCGCCACTACAACACGGTTAGGCCCCACAGCGCCTTAGGATACCGGCCCCCAGCGCCCAAAAGCATCGTCCTGATAGACCAAAGACCGACGATGCATTAACATTCAAATTGGACCACTCGATGGGGGCACATCACACACTCACTGTCCTCAATCGTAGCACGACACTTTTTCCCTTCGTAGTCGCCGCGAATGTGCTCTGCCTGCGCATTCAGACCGTTTTCCTTTCAGATATGGAAATTGCCGTAGGAGCGGATAGCGCGAGAGGAGCCACTTGGTACGACACTCTCGCGACCTCGATGGAGCCTATCAATCTGCTCCCTGTTGTCCTTGTCTCCTTGGCGGCCGGCATCGCCTTGGCGATCTTCGAGGCGATCTCGAAGGAACGGATGATCAACACCTCCGGAAGCGCTGGAGCTGGCCGCAAGGATCGCAACGACTGGATAAGACCGGCCACCAGCGTGGAAACCAACGGATAGGCACTGTCAGGGATAATCGCGGCGGGCCTTGGCTGAAAACGGTGTCGTCGTGATGAGGCTCCCAGCCTGGGCAAATCTGGCCCGCCGCTTCCAATCAAATTCACCCCAAAGGGTAGCGCTGTAAAGGCAGCCCCCCGAACATTTTGGAACACGACATGAAAACAACAGTTATTTCACTCACACTTATCTCTGCTTTTACGCTCTCCGGCTGCATGGGCGGCGTGTCTCAGACGTCCGCCAATGTGATGGGCATGCAGTCCATCGCAGGCGTTCAGCGCTCCGCGCAGGCACAGCCCACGGAAAAGGATCTCGCTCTGTCCTGCAGTCAGGTGCAAAGCGAGCTGAGCCGGATCTATGCGCGCATGGAAGAGGTCAACAAATCCGAACGTGCCCGCGAGCGCAACGCCAACCTCACTGGCGGTTTGCTTGATGCGGGCCTGTCCGTCGTCGGCGCTGGCGCCATCGCCAATGCGGGATCCGCTCAGGCCATTTCCAACATCGGCACCGCCACCACCGTGGCCGGCGCGGCCGCCAGCACCACGCGCGGATCCGGTCCCAGCGCCCAGACATACAATGAAGCAATGGCCATGGCCGAACGCAGCTCGGTCCTTGAGCGCGTGAAACTCGCCAAAGGCTGCTGACAGATGTCGATTTCCAACAAGAGGTCCAAGATGAATATCAAACCCATTGCCGCAGCGCTCCTGGCTGCAACCACGCTTGCCGGCTGTCTCAATGACGGGACGGTCGCCGACAAACACGCGATCACCTTTGAAAAGCCCAACCCGGGCGGCGGGCCATCAAAGGCGCAGAGCCAAGCGGCGCTGCAGCAATGGCTGATTGCCAATGTCCCTGAAGGCGACACCGCCAAGAATATCAGCGTCGGCCCGGTACGCTATGCGGCGATCCTCTGGCCGTTTCCGGAAAAGGACTACTTCGTCTGCGCTCGATACACGGCGAAGAACCAGTACGGAACTTATAAGCCGCCGCGCAACGTCCTGATGACCATGCGTGTCTATGACGCCGCCAAAGGCTGGCAAGCCGCGCTGATCAAGGATGAGACCTTCGACGGCTATCGCCAATACTGCATCGGTCAGCCGCATGCATAGTTTGATTTCCGGCTGAGTGGAGTTGAAATGATGGATACCTGCGAGGAAGACCTCTTCAATATCGGCGGATACGTTCCGCCCGAAACAGACTGGGCTCTCGGAACCGTCCTGACCTTTGCTGGGGACGGCGGATGCCAATGCCAGGTGGAGGTGAGCGATGCTGTAGTTGCTTTCCTCGCCTTGGACCGAGATGGGCTGATCCCGGAGATTGACCAAGAGTGGAAACAAGGCTTTGCAAAGGCCCTGTCTCAGCATTCAGCGCCTCAAGGATCGGGACTGGTGCATTACAGCGGCCTTGAACCTGTTCCAGGTGGGATCTGCGATTGCTGCGCAGCGGAATGTCACGCTGTATTCACAAACGAGAGCGCTCGCTTTCTGATTGAGCGCTGGTCAATTGTTACCGCTATGATGGTATTGATCCGCCAAGGGCAGCTGCCAAGGCTATCCTTTGACTGGCACATTTCATTGGAGCGGCATTATGAGCGAATTTGTGAGACTGGGCGATACCACTACCGCCCCGGTGCAGGTGGACCTCAACATGTTTGAACGACTAACAAGAGGAAAGCACCCTTGGGCCCAATACGACTCTTCAAAGAAGAAAGTTCAACGGTTCGGCCTCTGCCCGGAGTGCAACAACGCCATGGTTCTGGTGAATATTCACAATCCAGAACCGCAGGTTACTCCGCACGGACGACACCGATTAAAGCGCGTTGAAGGTTTTGAGTACTGCCTGGAAGAAATCTTGGGATGCCCCTTGCTAGATTCCCGACTCAAAAGTGATCTTGAAGCCGATATCACGGCCTTGACGCCTGAAGCAGTCGAACTCCGGGAGTTTCTAGTTGAGAACTTCAACTTGGCCGCGGGCATGTTTGCAGAGACAACCGGGATTTCACCATCCAAAACGATGTTACGAAAAATGCTCCGCTTGTTTTTCGAAGATCGCTGGTACCGTTGGCCAACAGTCACAAAAGGCAACTTGCCTTGGACTTTTGCTCGGCTGACCTGCAATTTCAATCTCTACAAGCAAAAGATCCGACCTGAATCTGCAGTGTGGACAGCGGTTAAGAAACACGTTCCACACGCGGCTCTCGGAGAATACGGACGACTGGAAGCTCGTGGCAGTCATCGTGTCTACCTTGAGTTCGGCCTTGGTCAACACAAGGTTCGATCAACGCAAGATGGCCGCATTCGGGAAACCATTAGTTTGCATGTTTTGAACACGGACCCGGTCGCGAAGGTCGATGAGCCAGTCTTTGAGACAACGCTTGATTTGAACACCGAGGAGTTCCTAAGGCGGGTCGCCCATAAACTGCACCCGGCCGGATATGGCGCGGAGCTTGTTGAAGAAGCCCGTATGGTCCTCGCTGACTATCTCCACAATCATCCAGAAGCCCACAGTCCGGAGGTCGAGACGTGAAGCTACTGCGAGATGTCGCCCAATGAAACTGCCGGTTCAGTTAGTGCCGCCATAGGGCCGCGCCGGGTCAGAAATGGGTCAGGATTACTGACTTATTTAACATAAGCTTCATTATCACGCACGACGAAACACTCAAAAGAACAGAAAGGAGGACGGCATGAATACCCTCTACCATTGGTTTTATCTGGCTGGATATGGCGGATGGATCATGCCTCGTCTCCTGCGCAGGGTGACAGCGCGTTCTGAGTGTCATCGCGCTTGGTTACTTGGCCACCGTGGCTACTTCGAAGAAGGCGGCGTCAGGTTCAGTCCAGCGAACCCTTACCCGTCCAGCTGACCCCAGCACACTGACTTTATTCATTGCGAACAACAGCGCGGCCCGAAGCTACCTCGGGCCGCGACACCCGAGCTTTTGCCATTCGAAAACAACATCAGCCAAGTGCCGCGGGTGTCCCGAACTAAGAGGGATAGCTCGCGCTGCAGTGGAACGAGGGACATCGCCCATGCGCAACAGAGGACACACGCAACTTGTCAGAGGCGGCCAGACGACACAACACTGGACGCGTATGGCAACACAGGTGCTCAAGTACAGCATCTCAATGGCCGCTGCGGCCTTCTCACTCTGCTATATAATTCTGGTCGCCAATAATTACGAAATGGATAAGGCCCGCCTGACCGGGACTTATTGGATTGCGGAATTCAACGTCGAGCAACGTGGCACTGAAGACCGCAAGCTGGACTACGTGGATCTGAGCGGCAAGCGCGTCGAGCGCACAGCCGGACAGATCTACGCAGATCGTGAACTCCGCGAGATCTACAATCGCTATTCTGCGAACGCCTGGCGCTTCATGTATATCTCGCTGATCCCGGCCGCCCTCGCCTTCGTGGTGGTGTTCGCGATCTTCGGGATGGTTGGCAGCTCCCTGAAGGAAGAGGAATATATCCGGGGCGCGCGTCTGGTGACGGCCAATGAGCTGAAGGCCTGGTCAAAGCGGAAGTGGCGCGAATACGAAAAGCGTTTTGGCAAAAACTCCAAGAAAGGCCCGCGCTACACGCTTGCCGGCATCGAGTTCCCGCCCAACTCCGTAGAGGCCCAGATCGGCATCACCGGGACGGTTGGTGTTGGTAAGACCAATGCGATGCATGAGCTGCTGAACACGATCCGCGAGGCGGGTGGTCGCGCCATCATCTATGACCGGATGGGGGGCTTGCTGCGGGATCACTACGACCCGGAAAAAGACATCATCCTGAACCCCTTTGATGAGCGCTCTGTTGGCTGGTCTCCCTTCAATGAGGTGACCTCCGCCGAAGGCTTTGCCCAGATTGCCGAGGTGATGATCCCAGACCATCCCGGTTCTCTGGATAGCTTCTGGACGCAGGCCGCGCGGCTGGTGTTCCAGTACACCGCCCGCGAGCTGGCCAAATCCGGAAAAACCACCAACGACGAATTGCGCAAGGCGATCATGAACATTCCGTCCGAGGAGCTGGCCGAGATCGTGGCGCCAACACCTGGCGCGCACTTCTTCGGCGAGCATGTGGCAAAAACCTCCGGCTCGATCCGGGCCAACATGATCACCGAGCTGCGCTTTCTGGAATACCTGCGGGACGATGCTGACCCCTTCTCAATCCGAGATTGGGTTGTGAATGACCGGCCCGGCTTTGTGTTCCTGACCGGCAACGCGGAGCAGTCGGCGGCGGTGCGCAATATCGTCTCGACAGTCTTTGAGGTGGCGGCAAACGCGCTGATGACAACTGAGGAAAGCCGTGATCCGAAAATCTGGTTCTTCCTCGATGAGGTTCCGACCCTCAACAAGTTGCCGTTCCTGCCCAAAAGCCTTGCGGAAATCCGTCAGTTCGGCGGCGCGTTTGTCGTGGGATATCAGGTGTTCTCCCAGCTGGAGGACATCTATGGCGACAAGGCTGCGGAGACCATCTCCGGGGTATTGAACAACCGCGTTGTCTTCAACACGCCTGATTACAACACGGCGCAACGGTCCTCTCGCTCTCTGGGCGAGGAGGATGTGATCGAGCAGCAGGAAAACATCACGCTCGGCGCGAACGACACGCGCGATGGCGTGGGGATTGTCGGCCGGCGCACACAGCGCGCGATTGTGACCCCTGCAGAGATCCAATCCCTGCCCCAGTTCGTGGCCTATTTCCGGCCCGCATATGACGCCCCAACAGCCAAGGTCCGGTTTGAACCTGTTCCAACCAAGGCAACGGCGGAAAAGTTCATCGCCTATAAGGGCAATGGGTTTGACCAGGGCGGCATGCAGGTCTCGGCCGTCAACGTGGAAATCAAAGAGGGCGCCAAGGTCGTCGCAGGCTTTGCATCTGACAAACCGCAAGATCAGAAGGCTGAATTTTTCCGCTGGCTGGACCGCGTGCGTCCCGAAGGATCAGCACAGATCGAGGATCCAGCCAACACGTCTGAGCGGGACTGGTACTGGCAGCATTTTGCCACGGCGCGCGTGCGTGGCCTCGATGTGAAAGAGATCGCCCATCCCGATCCCTATGCTGGCTTCGCTGGCAACGGCATCGGTCAGGCGCGGGAAACCGTCTATGTCCCCTACCCCGGCGCCGCACCTGGGCCACAGACAAGCCCGCCCAAAGAAAAGGCACCAGCTGCAGCTGAAGAACCCGTTCCCTCGTCCGTAAATAACCAACCCATTTGGCGGCAAGTACGGAACAAAGCCATTTTCCTCGACTTTGATGGCGTCCTGCACAAAGGGACATCAGGAACCTTCAATAAGTTGCCGCTTTTGGAGCAATTTCTGCGCCAGAATGATGATGTCGATGTGGTGATCTCTTCGAGCTGGCGTACAGCTGACCAAGATTATCTGGAACGCCTGTTCAGCTCTGATCTTCGCCATCGCCTGATTGGCACCACTATACCAGAAAATACAGTTCCGACCCGAAACATGGAAATCGACCTTTGGGCCGGGACCTATGGGGTGAAGTCCTATGTGGCGCTCGATGACGACGCCACCCTGTTTGATTCAGCCTGGCCCCATCTCCTTCAAACTGACGGTAGCAAGGGACTGCAGCCAGACGACATTCATCGGCTTGAAGAATGGATTGGGGCGGGCATTTCCACCCCGGATCAAAGGCCCCTGCCCCTCTCTCTTCGTGCCCATCCGGCTTTTGGCCAAACACAGCCAGACCGGAAAACGCCCCAGCGTCCAGCATCAGCGACCAAGTTCAGACTAAGCGAAGCAGATCCCCTCGATGATGCCGCCAGAAAGTTTCTGAGCCTTGAAACCGCTTTCGAGGAGGATCACTGACATGATGTCGATTTCCAACGTCTCGGCCGGGGCTGCTGCCAGCGGTTACTACAAGGAAGAAGGCTATTACAAAGCCGGATCAGAAGAGGGCCAGAAGGCTGCAACCTGGTTCGGAAAGGCCGCTGAGGAAAACGGCCTGACCGGCTTTGTCGATGACAAACAGTTCGCACAGTTCCTCGATGGTGAAGCTCCGGATGGTAAGCTGATGGGGCGCTATGTGGATGGTGAACGCCAGCACCGGCCCGGCCTTGATCTGACATTCTCTGCATCAAAATCGGCCTCGGTAGCAGCACTGGTCATTGGCGACAATCGGATCATTGAGGCCCATGACGCTGCCGTGCGCTCTGCCATGACGGTGGTGGAAGAGCGGTTCATCAAGACCCGGTTCCAGCAAGACGGGGAAATAACCACCAAGAATGCTGAAGGTATCATCGCCGGCATCTACCGACACGATACCTCGCGTGCGCTTGATCCAAACCTGCACAGCCATGCCGTCATCGCCAATATGGCGAAGAACGAGAATGATGGCTTCACTGCCATCCGCAATGAGGCTGTCTTCAACAATCGCAAGCTCATCACAGAGATCTACCGTTCCGACTTTGAGAACCGGATGAAGGAGCACGGGATCGCCACTGAACGCGGTAGGTATGGAGAGGTGAATATTTCCGGCATCCCACGTGAGGTCACGGAAACATTTTCAAAGCGCCGACAGGAGATCCTAAATGCACTTGATAACAAGGGTGTAGAATATTCTGCTGATACGGCGAGCAAGGCCACACTGGCGACCCGTGCAGCCAAGCATAAGAACCTGGACCGGGAGGCCCTGCGCGCTGACTGGCGATCTGATGCGCTTGCCGCAGGTCTCAGCCGGGATCAGCTGGAACGCGGAACTATTGAGAACGCCCCTATCGCGCCAACGGCCCCGACCCCAATACCGCGCTCGGTTCAAGAGGCAGAGCAAACCCCTCAATCGGACCCAAAAGAGGCCTCACTCGTCGCCGGCATCGTCTCGTGGATGAAAAACCTGGTTGCAGCCCCGCAGCAACAGCAACCGAAAGCACAAACGACGCCTGATACGATTGAAGGACGGGCCGTGAGCAAAGCCATCGAGCATGTAAGCGAGCGACACTCTGTTTATGAACGCTCCACCCTCACGGCAGCGGCGCTTCGCTTCTCCAGCGGCACCAACCTTGAAAAACTGGACAAGGAAATTGACCGGCGCATCGAGGCCGGCGATCTCTATGCCAACGGAAAGAACGGCGAACACCTCACCGATCGCGCATCGGTTGCGGTCGAAAAAGCGGTCCTGCAGACGTGGAAAGACTCTGAACAGACCCCCGGTCTCGATCTAAACTCAAGACACGCCAAATCGGGCATCCCTGATCTTTCCGCCACCTTGGCGAAGGAAAGCACGCTGACAGCAGGTCAGCTGGCTGCGCTCGAAACCTCACTTTCCGGTCAGGGCAGGTATGTCGGTGTTCAGGGCTACGCGGGATCTGGTAAGACCTACATGGTCGAAAAACTCAGCGAGTTGGCCGGTCAGGCTGGCTATGAGGTCAAGGGCTTTGCCCCTAGCCTTCAGGCGGTCAAAGAACTGGATACCGCCCTCCCCGGATCCTCAACACTGGCGCGCGTCGTGAACAGCGAACGCAACTATCCCCAGAAAGTGGACAACAGCCGGTCGATCCTTTTGGTGGATGAAAGCTCGATGGTCTCCGCACGCGATATGCGCAGCTTCATGGACTATGCGGAGCGCACCAACGCTGCCCGCGTCGTCCTGGTCGGTGATACCAAGCAGCTTGATGCCGTGAGCGCCGGCCAGCCCTTTGCCCAGCTTCAGGAGACCGGCATGCGGACGGCCGTCATGGATGAAATCAGGCGGCAACGCGATGGCACCCTGCGCGAGGCAGTGTATGACACCGTGCGTGGCGACATTGCTGGTGCCTTCGCCAAGCTGGAGAACAACATCCACAAGGCGGAAAACCCACAGCAGGCGGCAGCAGAGAAATATCTATCCCTCCCGGCCGATGAGCGATCAGAGACCCGTATCCTGACGCTCACAAACGCGTCCCGCGCCGAAATCAACGCAGTGGTTCGAGACGGGTTGAAACAGGAAGGCAGCCTCGCATCTGAGGGTGTGACTGTTTCTGGTCTTGCCCCCCGCCCGATGACGGCTGTCGAAAGGAGTGATGCGCAGAGCTACGCCGCCGGCGATGTCTTGCAGTCCCTTGTCAGCAGCAAGGATCATGGGCTGTCGAAAAACGCCCTCTACATCGTTCAGGAGGCCGACACAAAAACCAACAGCCTGACGGTCGCGCGTGAATCCGACGGGGTACGCCTCGATATCCCACTGAATGGCATGACGGGAAACAAGGAACTCGGTGCCTCATTCATGGCCTATCGGCCGGAGGATCGAGAGCTGTCGGCCGGCGATGCGGTACGCATCCGGATCACCGACAAAGCCAATGACCTTTCCAATGGTGAGCGAGCAAAAATTACATCCGTCGAGGATGGCGCGATTGGATTGGAAACATCCAACGGCAAGCAAATCCAACTCAATGCACAAAGCCTCGGCGCGCGCGGTCTTGAACATGATTATGCAGCAACCGCCGATTCGGTTCAGGGTGAAACTGTTGATCGGGTCATTGTGTCGATGAATGGCGGCGACAGGCTGGCTACTCAAAAGGGGTTCTATGTGGAAATCAGCCGCGCACGGGATGAGGCGGTTTTATACACGGACAACCGGGCGGCCCTGGCAAGAAACATTGCAGAGAATACCGGCATCCAGACAACCGCATTGGCAACACAAATTGAATCACAAAAACCACGCGAGGAAATTATCGACTCTGTTCAAGCGGTGGATAGAGCGGTCGAGCATATAAGTGAACGCGACTCCGCATATAGCCGTGGGCATTTGACAATTACTGCTTTACAATTTGCCTACGGCTCTAGTTTTGATCAGGTCGATAAAGAAATTAACACACGCATTAAAGACGGTCGGTTATTTGTAAGCGGCGATGAGGGTGAAATGCTCACAGACAAGGCATCTGTTGATTTGGAGCGTTCCATTATTGCGACGTGGCAGGCCTCCGAGAAAAGTGGCGGATTGGACCTCCCGTCCGAACAAGGACGCAATGGGGAAAGCTTACTATCCCGACGGTTAAACGTCGTCCGTTCTCTAACTGATGGTCAGCGGTCGTCAATTGAAACGGCTCTCACGGGAGAGGGGCGATATGTTGGTATTCAGGGTTATGCGGGTACTGGTAAAACCTACATGCTTGAGCGCATGTCGCATTACGCCGCGCAAGCCGGGTACGACGTAAAGGGTATGGCCCCAAGCCACCAAGCTGTGCACGAACTCGCCAGTGTACTTGGCAGCGCGGAAACCCTCGCAAAGATCACGACAGCTGAACGTCACCACCCGCAGGACGTGGACAATAGCAAGACCATTCTGGTGGTCGATGAGGCCTCGATGGCCTCAGCTCAGGACTTGCGCAGCTTCATGGATTACGCCGAGCGCACCGGTGCACCTCGTGTGGTCCTGGTCGGCGATACACAGCAGTTGGATTCCGTGGCCGCAGGTCAACCTTATGCGCAGCTGCAGAACGCCGGGATGCGGACAGCCGTCATGGATGAGATCCGCCGACAACGGAACGATGATCTGAAAGCGGCCGTCCATCACTCGATCCGTCAGGAAATCCAACCTGCCTTCAGCCGCATGGAGGGCAATGTTCTGCAGGTGGAAAACCCCAGCATTGACGCCGCAGAGCGATACTTGTTGCTGTCCCCGAGTGAACGTGAAGGCACCCGGATCCTCACCCTCACCAATGCCTCCCGCTCAGAGATCAATAGCGTTGTCCGTGATGGGCTTTGGCAGGAGGGACGATTGAAAGGAGAAGAAGTCGAGCTGAAGGGCCTCCAAAATCGCCAACTGACCGAAACCCAACTTGCCGATGCGCGCAGCTACACCCCCGGCGATCTGGTTCTGTCAGTGGCCACCAGCAAGGAATTCGGGCTGCAGAAAAACAACCTCTATGTGGTTCAGCAATCCGATCATCAGCGCAACAGGCTGATCGTCCAGCATGAAGAAACCGGCGAGAAATCCATCCTCCCACTCGATGCAAAGTTCAATCGCCGAGACCTCGGAAAAGCCCTTGTTGCCTATGATCGAGAGAACCGGGAAATGGCGGCCGGCGACCAGGTGCGGTTCCGGATCACCGATCCAGAGGCGGGTGTCACCAACGGTGTTCGTGCTGAAATCAAATCAACCTCAGGTGGAATAATTGAAGCGAAAGCGCTGGATGGCAGTACCATCAGCGTGCCGCAGAACAGCATTGCAGCGCGCGGAATGGAGCATGACTACGCGGCCACTGCGCATGCCGTTCAGGGTGAATCTGTGGATCGTGTGATCGTGGCCATGAACTCAACCGAACGTCTCGCCACACAGAAAAGTTTCTATGTGGAAATCAGCCGCGCACGGGACGAGGCGGTCCTTCTGACGGACGATCCAGATCGTCTGTCAAAGACCATCGAAAAGCAGACCGGCATCCGGCCGACAGCGCTCGACACATGGATGGACGGTCGTCTGATTGGCGTTCGCGAGCAGCAGCCAGAGGAAGAGAAAGCCAAGGATCAACAGCAGGAAAAAGCTGAACCCGAGAAGGAAAAGACGATCAGGGATAGGGAGCCTGACGCCCCTACCCTACCCGGCCTCTTTGAAGCGAAACTTAAAGAATTTGAAAAGCAGGCTGAACTGGTCCTGCAGCGACAGAAGGAAATTGAACGATGAGCGACGTACAACAAAACCTCCGTGTGCGCCTCGGTCCTCTGGCAAGCGCCTTGATTGAGGGCAGCTCGGAGACCCGGCAGGAGGCACTTGAGCAGGCGATCCAGAAGCTTCAGGAGGCTGCAGATGGATCAGAAAACACCAAGGCCGCACCTGCCGATAGCAGCACTGATCTGAGCGCTCTCTCGCATCAAATCAGCCAACAAGGTGAACTCCTTTCTTCGCTTCGGCTCCAGGTGATGAAAGAGATGCAGATGCTCCGTTTGCTCGTCGCGTCTTTGATGTCTGATACGAATTCCGGGCAACAACAGCTGCTTGCCTTTGCAACTGATGCGATTGAGGATTTGCGCGAACACAACGGCCTCTTGAAGGAACAAGAGCTGTCGAACCTCGAAAGCGCAGAAGCAGCATTCACGGTCGCGGTACGTAACCAACTGCAAATGGGCGGCGATGAAATCGAGTCCGATTTGGAAGAGGAGATCGAGCGATGAAACCGACGGAGCAGCAGCCGATTTTGCCGGGCCACAGCTGGGCCAAGGGGTGGGCCAGCCTGGGCCAGAGCCGGGCCACAGCTGGGCCAGAGGCGATTTCGACCCTTAAAAATAGGGCGTCACAGGTTGCTGCCAGTGACCGATTGGCAAAACGCCAGTTTTGTCAATTAAATCAGCGCATTGCGCTGATTGCAGCATCGCTGCGTTATGTGTGGAACAAATCTGAGGCCCCCGGGCCGAAACCGGCGTCCCAAGGCACCCGGTAAGCCATTCAACCGACTGGCTTTCCCGCTTGCGAAACGGGCCGCGGCGGCGATTTTCCTTCCTGAATTATGCTGCTTCCCCGCTTTTCCTGGCCGCTTCCCGGGAAACTGCGCGGAATTTTTCCTGAAGCAGAGAAGGAAGACAGCCATGCGTAAATCCGCTCTGAACACCGCCAGTACCCGTCCAGTTTCCGAACGGTCAGAGACCGTTCAATGGGACACCGAGGTTCCCAGGCTCGGCCTCCGGCAACGCGGCACCACAAGCTCCTGGATCGTGCAGTGGCGGGCCGATGGCAGGACCCGGAAGCAGACTCTCGGGCGGGCCGATGCGATGCCCCTGCCCCAGGCCCGCGAGCTGGCTAGAACGCTGCTCGACGGCGTGGAAGCAAAGGCAGTTCCGGACGCCGCCCCGACGGTGGCCGCCTTCAGCCGCCGCTATCTCAAGGATCTCGCCCCGAGCTGGAAAGCGGCTACGCAACGCGCCCACGCACATGACGTAGAACACCTCATTATTCCTGAGCTGGGCAGCAAGCGGCTCAATCAGGTGACACGGGCAGATTTGATTTCTTGGAAAGACAGTTTCCCCGGCAGTGCCGCCAGCGGCAACCGGGCACTCGCCGTTTTGTCTGGCATGATGCGCCACGCGGAACTGCTTGGTCTGCAGCCACCCGGCAGCAACCCTTGCAAGGGGCTGAGGCGCCGCAAGACAAGCTTCACGGCCACTTACCTCTCCGAGGCACAGTGGGCGCAGCTGGGAACTGCCTTGCGGCGGCTGGAGGAAACCCACCCTCGTGAGGCAGGCTGCTTCCGCTTTCTCGCACTCACCGGCTGCCGCAAGGGGGAAGCGCTTGCCCTGCGGTGGGACATGATCGACGGGCCGCGCTGTGCCCTGCCGGATTCCAAGTCCGGACCGCGCGCGATCTGGCTCGGGCGTCCCGCAAAACGGGTTCTGGCCTCCTTTCCGAATAGCAACCTATACGTGTTTGGTGAGGGTAAAGAACCGATGCCGGATCACCGGATCGACAGGGCCTGGCGCAAGCTGCGGGAAAGCGCGAAGCTAGGGCAAGTCCGCCTGCACGATCTGCGCCACAGCTTTGCGTCGGTGGGGATCAATGCCGGGCTGGATCTGCGCGTGATCGGCGGATTGCTGGGCCATTCCGATCTCGCAACCACCGAAGGCTATGCGCATTTAGAGGACCGCACCATCAAGGCTGCAAGCCAGCGCGTTGGCACCCATCTGGAAAAGATCGTCAAGACTCCGGCCTCGGGGCGTGGAGCGGGCCGTTCTCTTTACCAGCGCTTCTGCAGATCGTCCCTCTCAATCGACGCCTTCTGCGCTGAAAACGGGATCGATCCTGCCTCTTTCCGGAAAGGGCTGGTCGCATGGAGACGCGCGAGCCAGAACCGGAGGGCAGGCGCATGAAGACCGTCACCTTTCTCACCCCGCTGATACTGACGTCTCTTAAGGCGCGCAAGAAGGAATACGTGCTGCATGACGCGCAATGCGAAGGCCTGGCCCTGCGTGTCCAGCCGGGCGGCGCCAAATCCTGGGTCTGCTGGAAAAGGGACGCCGGCAAGACCCGGCGCGTCACCCTGGGCCGTTTTGAGGACATGGATCTTGGTGCGGCACGCGAAGCCTTTCACGGGCACATGGGTAACAGCCAGCACACCCCTGCACCGCTCAAGCGCAACACGCTCACCTTTGCGGCGCTCTGCACCGCCTTCCTGAACGCCAAGCACGAGGTCTATGCAGCCTCCACGCTTTCCTCTCTGGGGTACTATCTGGACACGCAACTTCTGCCCGCCTTTGGCCCGCGGAAAATTGCACGGATTACAACGCCGGAGATTGCCGAGTGGTTCTATGCCTATTCCCGTTCGCGGCCGGGAGGGGCCAACCAGGCGCTTGGTCACTTTACGACAATTCTGAACTGGGCCCGGGAGGCGGGCGACCTCCCCGCAGACTTCCCCAATCCGGCCGCCCCTCTGCGTTTCAACCGGCGCGTGGCGCGCGGGCGCATGCTGAGCAGCGACCAGCTCCGGCGGCTGGCGGCCGTGCTGGACTCCGCAACCGACCGACAGCGGGACGCTGCGGACGCAATTTGGCTGATGCTGCTCACCGGCTGCCGCTCCGGCGAAATCCTGCGCCTAAGGTGGGATGAAGTCCAGAAAGACAGGCTTGCCCTCCGGCGCACCAAGACGGGACCGCGCGAGGTCAATCTGAGCCATGCTGCTATACAGTACCTCGACCGGTTGCGTAAACAGCGCCGGTCCAGTTACGTGTTCCTCGCGCAGCGTACGAAGAAACCGCATCGAACATCCATCGACCACGCCTGGCAAACCTTTAAACACTTGGCAGGTTTGCCGGACGAAATCCGGTTGCACGATCTCCGCCACACCTACGCCTCCCACGCAATTATGTCAGGGGAAACCCTGCACATGACCGGCAAGCTGCTTGGCCACAGGTCACAGGACAGCACCGAGCGTTACGCGCACCTCGATCCAGGTTATCTGGAAAAGGCCGTGGACAAAGTTGCCCGGAAGATAGACGGGCTATTGGACAGCTAGCGGTGACAGCGCAGGTGCGGTGGAAACGTTCGCCTGCGTACCAACGAGAGATCTGCGGATTTGGCTCCCATTAAGGCCTTGGGGCTACCTGAACCGAAAAAGGCCCTAACTGACCGCAGAAATTTGGCCGGATACGTTGGTTGCGTGAGCAGGATTTGGACACTGTTCCATTCAAACCCGATAACTTGCGGCTGCGTTGCCGGCTGCCATCCGTTGCAAGCGCTGCTTAGGTACTTCATACGTCCGCTACGCGCAGGAAACGAACTTTGCAAAGTCCGCCTTTCGGCCTAGGAACACAGCCCTCGACCGCTGCGATGCCGCGTCAAAAGCGGTCATTGATGAGAGGTGCGGCAAAATTCTGGGGTTGGAGGTCAGCAGTGCGGACTTTCCGGTCATTCGATTTCGAGCCTTCGCTCGCGCAGCATCAGTTCGCAGGTGCGGCATGCTGCGCGCTGCGATGCAGCCGACGTCGCTAAACCGGTCGTTCGAAGGCTGAGATTTGACCCAAACCGAAACCGTGCTTTCGCCGCAGCTTGATCCAATACACCAGACGCCGGACGAAGCGGTCGTTGAGCTTCGCTCGATACTGATGGGCGAACTCTGGGCGGATTCAACAGGTCGTCGCAACACGTTCCATCATATCCTGTTTGAGCAACCGGTCGAGTGCCTCCGCCGACGTTTGCCAGCCCAACGTCTTGCGTGGCCTCGTATTCAGAGCATGGGCAACGGCGCTCAGTTCTTTTGCGCCATGTTCGTTGAGGTCCGTTCCCTTGGGAAAGTACTGGCGAAGCAAACCATTCGTGTTCTCGTTGCTTCCGCGCTGCCAGGAGCTCTGTGGGTCGCAGAGGTAGATGTCGAGGCCTGTATCGATCCAGAGCTGGGCGTGTTGTGCCATCTCGGCGCCCTGGTCCCAGGTCAGTGATCTGCGCAGATGTGTCGGCAAATCCATGATGGTGCCGGCTAACTTACGCAGCCAATCGGTTTTGCGCCCCTCGCAGAAGCAGACAGATGATGTCAGTGCGCGTGAGAGTGCCTGCCAGGCGGCCATCCTTCGTTATCGGCACGGTTTGCACCCCATGCTGCGAAAGCCGGTTCAGGAGAGTGCCGACCGGAAGGTCATGCGGGACACTGCCGGCAGGCGGCTGCATCACATGCTTCGCCCTCAGTTTGCCTTGGCGCAGCGGGCGGAACTTTCGGCCGCCGCCCCGTATCAGCGCATCGATCAGATCGCTTTGCAGGATGAGCCCCACGAAGTTCTCCTTGGCGTCCACAACGGGTAGGCTTTTGACGGAATGGCGGCGGAACAACTGCGCAATCTGCGCTGCTGGCACATCGGGCGTCACCGTGATCAGGTTCTGCGTCATGATGCTGCCGCAGGTTACACCATCAAACCGGTGCTGCGCGGCTTCCTCCTCTGCGGCGGCAAGCAGCCGCCCCAGGTCTGCCACGCCGATGTTGGTTGATTGATGGAAGCGCTCCAGCAACTCCTCCAGTTCGTCATTGCTGAGACCCAGGCGGATCTCTTGCGGCTGCGCAGGCGTCTCTACGGATTGGCGGAACGGGTATTTTCGGCCTGTGACCCGGTTAACCATGATACCCGTCAGGACCAAAGCGGCCGTAAGAAAGCCAACAGGCACGATCGCAAAGGCAAAACCGGCATCAAGGACCGGCACCGGGTTCAGTGCCGCCAGCAAGGCAATTGCCCCGCCCGGAGGATGCAAGGCCCGCGCAATCATCATAGCAATGATCGCTGCGGCCACAGCCAATGTCGGCCCCCAAGGCATGGGTACGGCTTGCAAGACTGCAACCGCTGCCACGGCGGAAACAACATTGCCGCAGATTGCCGACCAGGGCTGTGCCAGCGGGGAATTTGGGACGGCGTAGATCAAAACCGCGGAAGCACCCAAGGGGGCGAGCAGGTGCATTGGAACCCCTGCGATTTCCGGCCAGACAAGCGCGAACAACGCGCAAACACCAATCCCGGCCGCGGCGCCCGCTGCCGCGCGCAGGGGTTCCCGCATCTGTGCTGGCGGCACTGCCGGAGAGAGATGGCGCAAGAGATTTGACTTCAGCTGCATGGCTCCGCCTGCCCGGAAATGAATCACCCGCCGGTAAGCCGCACACAAAACAGGCATTTTGAAAACGTATTATCGGCTGGCAACGCTGCGGTGCAAGAATCTTCTTCCAACATCGCAGCATTCATGGCGCTTTTGCTGGAAGCCACAGTTTTCCGGCACCCCAGACAGAAAGAAGACTTGGTCGGCCTCGTTTCGTCCTTGATTACCTTCTCAATGACGGGGCGTGTCTTGCAGTTGGCAGGCCGAACGGCGACGGCATCGCAATTTCCAGCCTGATCCCTGTAGAGCATAGGAAGGTCTCTAAAGGTGCCCAAGCAGGGGCGACTGCAATTGGCGCGCTGCTATTACCCTGGCCGTTGCCTGTACCCAGTTTGGGTTCTATTGCAGGTTCATGGATTTTCCGCCGCCTCTGACAAAGTCAGCAGCGGAACCAGATCCGCTTTGTTGCTGATCAGATCGGCGACTGTACTGCGGTCGAGGACGCTCAGAAACGCATTGACCGCTTCGGCAAAGACCCCTCGGAGCCCGCATTGAGGCTGGATCACGCATTCTGCGCAATTGGCAACTTCCAAGCTTTCTTCCATGATCCGTACGACTTGCCCCACATTGATTTCGCTGGCTGCCTGTCCAAGCTTGATGCCGCCGTAGCGGCCGCGAACGCTCGTGACGTAGCCTTGCCGGACCAACTCGCTGACGATCTTCATCAAAGAGCTGTGCGGCAGACGGTAGATGCGGCTCAATGTCTCAATCGAGTGCAGTTCTTCGGGTTTGGACGCCAGAAAAATTAGAATTCTCAACGCGTAATCTGTTGTGAGGTTCAGCTTCATGCGGGGCTCCGATCACGCCTTTAATATTCATATGGGTTGCATCTTTCAATCCTGCAATCATACATGCAACTAGCCTGAATGATTCAGGCTGTGAAACTCATGATGCAGACCGCAAGTCTGCCAACCGACATATCAGGAGCGTGCAATGGCACAGCCACTCAGCCAAACCACCATCGACACCGTAAAGGCGACTGTTCCGGCGATGGCGCAGCATGGGCGCGGGATTGTAGCGGAGATGTATAACAGGCTGCTGGCCGATCCCGAAATCCGCACGCTATTCAACCAGTCGCACCAGAACGGTGACTCCCCGCAGCACGCGGCATTGACCAACGCGATACTGGCCTACGCTCAGAACATCGAAAACCTCCCGGTGATGGCCGCAGCGGTGGAGCGTATTGCAAACAAGCATGTGGGACTGCAAATTGAACCCCGCCATTATGACCATGTCGCCAGCGCCCTGCTGGGCGCCATCGAAGGGGTTCTCAAGGAAGCAGCAACCGGGGAGGTGATCCGCGCCTGGGGCGAAGCATATTGGTTCCTGGCCAATATCCTGATCGACCGCGAAGAGCAGCTTTATCAGGAAACCGCAACGGCTGAGGGCGGCTGGCGGGGCTGGCGGGAATTCCGGATCGACCGACGGATCCAGGAGAGTGCTGACGTCATGTCATTCATCCTGAAGCCCGCCGATGGCAAGCCTGTACTGAAGCACAAGCCGGGGCAATATCTATCCTTCGATCTAGAGGTGCCCGGAGCAGGCAAGCTGCGCCGCAACTATTCGATTTCCTCGGGACCATCGAATGAATTCTACCGGATCACGGTAAAGCGAGAGCAGGGAGGCCTGGCAAGCACCTGGCTGCATGAGCAGGCGGTCGAAGGCACCGTGATCAACGCTGCCGCACCAGCCGGAGAGTTTTTCCTGAAGAGTGGACTGGAGGCAGAGGTTGTCCTGCTGTCGGCCGGTGTCGGGCTGACGCCGATGATTTCCATGCTTGAGGATCTGGCCGCAAACAGTCGCTCTGCGACCTACCTGCATGCCACACAAAACAGCAGGCATCACGTCATGCCGGATATGGCCAGATCCCTGTCCCGCCGTTGTGTCACATTTTTTGAGGATCCCAGTGCCGAAGACCGGGAAGCAGCGAACTTCGATGTGGAAGGCCGCATCACTCCGGAGTGGCTGGCCCGGAACACCAGCACAGACCGGGCTGAATACTACATATGTGGCCCAAAGGGCTTTATGGCGATGGCTGTGAATGGCCTGAAGGCGGCTGGCGTTGACGAGAACCGTATCTTCTACGAGTTTTTCGGGCCAGCGCAGGAACTGGACGCCGCGTAGCAACAAATATGCGACACGAGAGGAACGGCCCTCCCGACCGGGCAACCGTATCGGGTGGACCACGATCGTCGAGCGCCATGTGACGCGAAGCCGACCGCATCTGCCTTGCGGCTGGCCGTGGTCAAGGCGGTGACTGGCTATAAGAAGTTCAATAGACAGCTAAAACCACATGGCGACGCTTCAGACTTGCTGCAAGCTGCCTGAGTGGCTGCTTTTCCCTCTGCAATGCAGCAGTGGTTTGTAGCGGCGCAGCAGGTTTCCATGCTGCGTGCGCGCGCAGAACAAATTTGGCGCTGCCGCAATGGGCTGATTCTGTGGAAAAACAGCGTGTTGCTTGCGCAGAAAGCTGCGCTTTGAAGAGCGCGCGAGCGCCTTTCCTATCAGGCTTTGCGCGTTTGCTGCGGTGCAGGAAAAATCTTAGCCAGCTTGCGGAGGTTTTGGGCGGTGGCGGCGAGGAGGAATTCGTCATTTGCACCGCATGGGCCGCGTAATCGCAGTCGTCCCAACCCGAGAACGCGTTTGAGGTGGGCAAAGAGCATTTCGACCTTTTTCCTGAGCTTCATCGCAATCTGATATTCTTCAGTTTTGGCCAAATCTCTGGCAACCTGACGCGCGTCTTCGTGCTCCTCGCGGGTGATCTTGCGCGCCTCAGCGTTGGGGCAGCATTTTTGCTTGGACGGGCAGACCTGGCAGACTTCTTTCAAGGCGCGATAGCGCGCGGTGCCCTTGCCCGTCGGCCCCCGGCTTGGATCAGAGTAATTCCGGCGGAACTGTTTGAACGCGTGGCCCTCGGGGCAGATGTATTGGTTGTTCTGCGCATCCCAGTCAAAATCTGTGCGTGTCCAGGTCCCATCGGGGCGTCCGGCCTTGTCGATCACAGGGATGTAAGGATCGATCTTGCGATCTACGAGCCAGCCGAGCATCGGGCCTGAACCATAGGCGGTATCGGCGATCATCCAGTCAGGGACCAAGCCGAACTTGTCTTTCACCCGTGTTAGCATCGTTTGCGTCGATCCAACCTCAGCTTGCCGGATGGAACGTGTGGGTTCCACATCCAAGATGACACCGTGATCCGTGTCGATCAGATAATTGTCGGAATAACTGAAGAATGCCGGCCCCTTACGCGCCGCAGTCCATTGGCTGGCGGGGTCGGAATGTGAGGTGAACTTCGGCTGTACCTCGCTGGCCGCACCGAATGCCGCCTCATCGAGTGTGTCGAGATACTCGCGAACGGCACGAGGCGCATCCGCTGAATCGATACTTGCCGCGTCCCAATCTTCCTTCGGTGTCGAGTTCTGCTTGTTGGCGTCTGCTTCGATCAGGCTGGCGTCCACTGCCATGCGCTGCCCGCTGGCGAGGCCTTCTTCGATACAGCGGGCTACGGTCGTCTCGAACAGATGGCGTAGCAACTCACTCTCTCGAAAACGGCCATGACGGTTCTTTGAGAAGGTCGAATGGTCAGGAATACGGTCGTTCAGATCGAGCCGACAGAACCAGCGATAGGCAAGGTTCAAATGCACCTCTTCGCAGAGCCGTCGTTCGGATCGGATGCCAAAGCAATAGCCCACCAAAAGCATGCGGATCAAAAGCTCGGGATCGACCGATGGACGTCCGGTGTGACTGTAAAAATCCGCCAGATGCGAGCGGATGCTGCTCAGTTCGACGAAGCGATCAATCGACCGCAGCAGGTGATCTTGGGGAACGTGATCTTCCAACGAGAACTCATAAAACAACGCCGCCTGCGCTTCTTGTCTCGGTCCCAACATCAACCACCCCCCCCGTTCGACAAGCGAATTGAATCAGCAGTTCAGGCCGCAAGCAAGGAAGAGTTTTTCAACAAAATATCCGCAGTGCTGCCCTCCAACCCCAAAATTTCGCTGCACCTCTCATCAATGACCGCTTTTAACGCGGCATCGCAGCAGTCGCAGGCTGTGTTCCCAGGCCGAAAGGCGGACTTTGCAAACTCCGTTATCTGCGCTTCGCTGACATTCATGCGAGGCGCAGCATCTTTCCAATCTGTCGAGACAGTCTGAAGGTCCGCTCCTGGGAAACCTTTCGGTTTCCTTCGCGCCTGCAGCATTGGCACCGATCCGCGTCGCGTGAATGTCTTGAAATGGGCTGGCTACGGTCATCGATGCGGGTATCAGCACTAGCGGTTGGGTCCCAAATCTGTGAACTCAGTTTTCAAAATTGAATTACCGCAACACGGAGGCGGGGCTGATGGCCCCGCCGCTTCTGTTTTGTGGGCCAGCGGGATTTGGACAAGCCACACGCCCCTGGCCGTCAGGGAGAGGGCGCTGCCCTCCCCCTCGGGCAATCCGATTAGACCGGGCCGTGTCCTCGGCTGCGCCTGCGGGCCGCACCAACCCGGTCGAATAGCATTGCCTCGCCCCCTCCCGCGTTCGCCACGTGGCAGATTGGCAGGAACAGGCGGCTTCGCCGACTGAACCTGCAAATCAGCCCTGATTTTCCAAAAGGAAGGTCAGATCAACGAAACAAGCCACACGGCAAAAACAGTGGATTGGGTCAGTTTATGACGCCTAGGTCAATTTCGTCTGACGTTCAACAAAGGGGTGTGGGACGTCGAACACCTTTGACTCAATCAACGGCCAAAACCTGAGGGAACGATAGGGCTGCCTCTTTCAATTCTGACCCAAACGTCAAGCATTTCTGACCCAGAAGACTGCGTATATCGATAAGCTCGCTTACCTGCGCCAGAAACTAGCGGCCCAGAGCCGCCTTCTACCCACCACGCCGCTTCCGCGCCGCAGCTTCACCAGACCGGCCATTCGTCCATGGCGCAGCATTTTCGGAGGACGAAGGTCGGCAAAGCGGGACTTACCGACTTTCGCTGCGGCTGTGCCAATGACTGCTGAACAATACATTAGATTTAAGAACGATCATATTTGCCGCTGTCGCCAAGGACATCCCAGACCGGATCGTTGGATCGTTGCAGCTTGACACAATGATACATGGTTTCCATGAGGCGTATTAGCGTTCAAAGAAATCTCATCCGTCCATCGAAATCACCAGGTTTAGTCCACCAAAACAGCCCCGATCCCGTGCGACGTACAAACGGGTTCAATTCTAGCAAGAGCGCTGTTTTCTGTTCTGGATCGATGCTGAGATCGACAACAGTGTTGTCTACATGAAGGGCGGGCAACAGGTGCTGTAAGAGCACCTGAATGGTATTCTCGATCTGAGCCGCATAGTGGTGAATTTGCAAATAGCGTTGGTCGCAATGATACTGGCTTACACCAATGACAGAGCGGTTTTTGATGAAAACGCGAAACTCGCTCCAACGCGGAATATTGAGGTGCGGGCGTAGGTACAACAGGCGTTTTTTCTTGGCTGATACCATGGCCCTCGCAACGGTTTGCACCCGCGCATTTCGCTGTGCCAGCGTCAGTGCGGCTTGTGTCCCGGTGTAGATAGGCAAAAGCCGACCAGGCCCCAACTTGAAACTGCACAGACCCAGTCGCAGAAACGCGCCCGTGCTCTGGAAATCTGCCAAGGCCTCGTCTAATTTGTCCTGGCTGTCAGGGGTGATGGCTTTGGCCTCACCCGTCAAGCAGGCAAAGTCATCTGCCTCAAGTTCGACCTGGGCCATCGGCCCCATCAGTGCACGTATGGCGTCGGGATATGCGGCAATATCCGCCGCCCAGACGACCGGGCCAAAACCAGTCATTGCGTTCATAGCGCCTCTTTGGGCGCAAGGTTGTTCATGAAGTCGGCGAAGCTGTCGGCAACCCATCCTAACCCACGCGTGTTGTCGCCCGTCATCCACGGGTCTTTGGCTGGGGTCCAGACGTAAACCTTGCCATAGTCGGGGTCACCTTTGGAGACGTTGATGAGGACGTCCGAGGGGCCTGGTTCAGCGTAGCCGATAAACGCCAAGAAGCGTGGTAGCAAGTCTTCGGCCTCGTCGTCATAATAGTTGCGCCGTGTCGAAAGCCGTAGATTTCTTAAACTGCCAAGCCATTCGATTTCGAAAATAATGACACCGTCGTGGAATTGCCCGAGAAAACACGACCCACGATCCCGCAACGCGGCTCCTTCGGAACGACGCATGAAGGCGATGTAGTCATCCGGCAAAAAGATATCACCTACCGGATCTTTGATGGTGAACGAACCATCCGTATTCAGATCAAGTTCGGCAGGATCGTTTAACTGCCAGTTTTCGCGCCATACCAGTTCAGACATGTGTTCCCTCGTCTCGAATATCTCTAGAATTCAGGTGATTGGTTAATCGAAGCGTCGCCGCTATGCGACAGCGCCCCGTGAATGTCTGCATCCACGTACTGCATCGTCGCCCCGTCGCCGGAATGGTGCCAATGCCCACCGCTCGGGTCGCGATGGATGTCACCGTACTGATCCCGCCAAGTCCCCCAAGACGCATTGCGATCCGCACCACGCTCTCCTGTAAGACTTTGTTCGATTTCCACCGACCAGGCATTTCCATCCGGTCCAGCAGACCCTCTCGGCGGAAAACCGGACAAGTCAGGCTGGCCGTTTGAATAAGGAATGCCGCTCGCCCCATGTTCGTCGAGCGCATCCGCCAGATCACCTCCGGTTCTGTCGTTTGGGTTGCGGATGAACGTGCCTTCGCCCGGCGGTGCAGGCGATCCGTCCGGATTTCGAAACGACCCCGTGCTTTCGGCGGGCAAATTTCGTCCATGCTGAGAGTACATATCTCGCAACTCTGCGTCGCGCGCCGCACGGCACACCTCATCTTGGCAGCCTTCGTATTTGCGCATGATGTCGTCGCGTCGCTGCTGCATCCTTCGGCGCAGGACACCAGACGCGGCCTTTCGTCGAGCGATCTCTGAAACGCGCTGAAACTGCCGGCGTCCGGCACTCAGGAGTTCTTCGGCCTGCTGCACGCGACGGGCGACTCGACCGCCTCGGAACCAGCCTTTGAATACGTCGCCAAGCACCGGAACAAAGCCGATACCGTCCACAATCGCTGCGCCGTAATTGCCGCCAGCCACGTTGCGCGCCAAAGAGATACCGTCAGCGACCTGCCCCCCAACCGGACTGAGCGAAGCAACCAGCAGGCCCGCCTCAACACCTGCATCGACCCATTCCGCCTGCGCTGCATCCAACCGTGTCTGCGCCGCACGCACATCGGGCGTGTCAGGTGCTTGGGTGTTGTTAAGGATATCAGTCATCTCCGCGCCCCGCGCCACGAAGGGTTAGTCGTTGTCATGGAACTGGCTCCAAGGATCGGTCTCATCTTCATCGATAGGTGCGTCCAGCTCCGCCTTGGTCATATCAGAATACACCTTTAAACCCAGTACGTTACCGGACACCAATCTGGGGTGCCAATAGCGGTCGTCGCAATTGACTTCGGCCCGGTGCCATGCCGCATCATCGGCGTCCCATAGCGCGTTTACACGGGTTTCGGCAGGGGTTTCACGATCTTCAAAGATCGCCTTGAATGGTTCAATCTCAAAGAGGTTGGGGCCCAACAGCCAAAAAAGGCTCATGACTTGGCCTTGATCTGAAGTCACCTCAAAACCGAAATGCTTGAGATAGGCGCGAGCTGATTTTGTATTGCGAAGACACTCTACGCGCATCAGTTCCCGGCGTGGGATCGGATGCATTTCTGGCATAATTTCATCAACAAACCATTCCGCAAAGGCGACATCCGACATCGGCGGGCCTTGCATCTGTCGTCGCGATAATCTGAAAGACATGCGCCACCTGTCCATATTTCGAAATTGTGTACATGTTAAATCATACGATAAGCGCTAGAGTATTGCACCACTCACCGAAAGCTAGAAAGAATATTCTTGTGTATATTATGCTACTCTTTGCGCCTGCTGATTGGTTTTTCCAGAGTATCTATTCCTTCAGACCAAAGCCCGTCATTCACCAAGTCTGGAAAATACACCGCAAGGGCTTTTTTGGCACTTAAGGCGCGACGCCCGGAACCATGTAACATCCTTGGCCACAAACGCTTGGTGACGCTCCTATAAGACTTGACAGATTTCTCTCACCAACTCTTAAACACCGGACGTCCATGCTCAACGCAGCATCCGGTACTTTTGGGCTCTCACCCGCCGTTCGCCTCGCCAGCACACCAAACTGGCACTGAGACCGGAGGTCAAGGTCAGCTGAGCGGGACGGAGCTGCCGTTCTATTAGCCCGCTTTTGACTTTAGCCATTTGCGTATGCGGCTTCTGGCATTCTCATATGGCGATGAAGAATTGAACTGAATCATTCGACCCTTGGTCCACTTCCCGTGCCAGGCTGACCCATACAACTCATCATCGGTTCGCTTAGAGATTTCTGATACCAGCTGGTCCTTGGCGACAGTGAGCCTTTTGCGATTTTCAGCAAAACTGCTCGCTGAATAGTCTCGATAGAATTTCTGAGCGAGCGCACCAAGCTCGTTCCATTTGTAGCCAACATCAGGAAATTCAATGTCTTTTCCTTGGGCGTCTTGATCTAACCACTTCAGAACAAGTTCATTCCAGCCGATGAGATATGACACGAGATTATTGACGCTCATGCCCGTACCTTTCGCATGTCCATCCATGCTTTTTTCGTCAGCTATGTCCGTGGGAACAGCATCCAATGCGGCTTCAAGTTTGACGTAACGCTCGTTGATTGCAGAGATCAGCTCGTCTTTTGTCGTTGGTATGGCCATGCGGTGAGGCTACTAAGAATAGCTTGGAAGAAAAAGCCGCATCGTTGGTAGGTATGGGCTCGAACCAGCCGTTCGCCTCGCCAGCACACCAAATTGGCACTGAGACCGGAGGTCAAGGTCAGCTGAGCGGACAAAGTGTGAATTCGCTGCGGTTGCGCCAATGGCAGCTTCAGCCTACAGGAGGTCTGAAGCGCCTGCACTGTGCTAATTCTCAATTGGTCGAGAAGGCGTTCATCTACTTTTGATCGCTGTAAAGTCGGGTTCCAATACTTCTTTGCTTCGCGGATACCTTGGATCCCATCCTACCCATGGCTCATCGGCAGGTCTCTCCAGTCTCATTTGGATCCTCTTCATGACAAAATCTACTTCATCGAAGTGTGCGCCGGGTGTGTAGTGGTCAATTTTACGCCGACACCACAGCGTATCGAATACAAACGAGCCCGCACAGGCTTCAGGCCTCAATTTATAGATTATGTGACGAGACCTGTGGAAATTCAGGAAACCATCACGGTAATAGACAACCCATTTATCTTCCATGGATTGGGGGAGCGAACCCCGCTTCAGAAGCGCCCATTCTTGTTGGGACACTGTAACGTCAATTCTCTTTTTTTCAAAACTCTGCCGTCTTGGCCACCTCAGGCATCTAAACACTTAGGTAACCCTCCTTTACGTGGCAGGACACATATCGTTACCGAACAACCTTATTCGCGGCCATTTAAGACCGCAATGGCGTTCCCCGGAGCAGTCATTCATGCACTTTGCAGCATCCGTACTTTTGGGCTCTTCACCCGCCGTTCGCCTCGCCAGCACACCAAACTGGCACTGAGACCGGAGGTCAAGGTCAGCTGAGCGGACGAAGCTACCGCTTGTAGAATTTAGGACGCTGAGGACTCTCTGGTTTGCATCACAAAATCATAGGTGACTGAATTCGCGAGCCACTTCGGTGGCAAGGCATTCATGTTCTGAATGCCTCCGATACGCTCCGCCAATCTCCGCGACGGGAGATTATCCTGCACTATTCGGGCGATCATGGCGGACAAACCCAGCCCGTTGCGCGCATGATCCAGATAGGCCCTGCAAGCTTCGGTGGCGTAGCCTTTCCTCTCGTCATCACCTGACCAGATGGTCCAAGTAAACTCGGGAACTTCGCCTTCGTTGAGGTGCAAAGCACCAACATGCCCCAACGCTCGACCGGTGCTACGATCAGTGAATATAAGTCGGCCAAAGCCTCGAAGCTCCCAGTGCCCGACCATGGCCGCCAGCTTCTCAAAAGCCTGAACGCTGTCGAACGGTCCACCAACGAACCCAGACCGATCACTTAGGCAATACGAAGTGTAGGGAATAAGATCCGAAGCATTCGGCATACGAAACGTCAGACGTTCTGTTTGAAGGTGGACTGGTTGCATTTCAGGTCTCAAAGAAAGGGCCGCAACAATCCGTTGCAGGCGGAACAGTTTTCAACCAATGCCACTTAGCGCCACGTCATGACACCCTAATGACGGCTAAGGGCTCACAGCGGACTTGCGGCGGTGCAGCGTGTGGTTTTCACCCTGAACACTCTGTCGCCGGTCTGATCGACAGACCTAGTTGACTGCTGTCAGCCCAATCATGACATTCATGCAAGGCGCGGCGATGTCGCTGCTGCAAGCGCGAAAGCTTCCCGGGAGCAGACCTTCAAGTCTGCTCAGCTGGCCCTGGCTGATGCTGCGGTTTACACTAGGAGTGGCTATGCGCAGAAGGGACCTTTGCAAAGTCCTAGCTTGACCGGCAGGCTAGAGAAGCGAACGGCCCAAAACCGACCTTCACCGACAGTTCAAGATGCTGCGGCGCGGCCCGTCGAAGGTGATGGGGTGGATGGCTCCTGCTTCAACCGGCGTCGCAATGCGCCATAATGCAGGTGTCTAAATCTGCTTTGAGAGGAGCCACCCCATGCAAGTTACCACAATCGGCGTTGACCTGGCCAAGAACGTTTTCCAAGTCCATGGTATCGCAGAGAACGACGATGTGTTGTTCAACAAGCCCCTGAGACGGGCGCAGTTTCTGCCGTTCTTTGCTAAGTTAGAACCCTGCCTGATCGGTATGGAGTCTTGCAGCAGCGCCCATCATTGGGCCCGCGAATTGACGGCCTTGGGCCACGAGGTGCGTTTGATCCCACCGATGTATGTGAAGCCCTACGTCAAGCGAGGGAAGTCAGATGCAATCGACGCCGAGGCAATCTGTGAAGCCGTGACACGACCCACGATGCGCTTTGTTGCGATCAAAACGGTTGAGCAACAAGCTTTGCTGTCGCTTCATCGGGCTCGCGACCTTTTGGTCCGTCAAAGGACGCAGCTGATCAACGGCCTACGTGGCCTGGTTGCTGAGTTCGGTGTCTACATCCCCAGAGGACTGGCCCGCGTGATTGGGTTTGCTGAGGATATCACACTTGGTGAAGTGCTCGACTTGCCAGACATTGCCAATGAGGTGATCCGCAACCTGTCAGAACAGTTGATGGCATTGCATAAGCGGATCCGATGGTATGAAGAGCGCCTCAAGCAAGTGGCCAAAGAAGATGCGCGTGTCCGTTTGTTGCGCACGATACCCGGCGTCGGCGCGGTGACGGCTTCTGCGATCATCGCCAGCATCGGCGACGGGCATCAGTTCCGAAATGGCCGGGAGTTCGCCGCTTGGCTGGGCTTGACGCCTGCCAATAAATCCAGCGGAGGCAAGGAAAAGCTGGGACGGATCACCAAGATGGGTGACCAGTATTTACGCTCGTTGCTCGTCGTCGGCATGACATCACTGGTCCGACAAACGCGGTCCCACCCTGAACGTGCCAGCAAGTGGCTGACGTCACTGCTCGAACGCAAACCCGCCCGTGTAGCGACTGTTGCCATGGCCAATAAGACCGCCAGGATCGTCTGGGCTGTCCTGACCCGCGACGAACCCTACGGCCCCCGTACGGCAGCCTGAGAAGAAAGGAACCACGAGTTAGCAAGACCCGCGAGATGATGGTGCATAAGTCTGCCGCCAAATCCAAGACACTCCGCCGAATGTCCCGGGCGTCATAGCCCGCTAAGCTGTAAGGAACTTGGTTTGCGGCACCCATCAGGGCCAGCGGTCAAAACCGCGCAAACAGGCCGGACACATGGCTGCTTCTGACAAATGCACAATTCTGATCAAATATGTCTTGCTATGCAGGAGCCATCCACACAAGACATTCGCTGCAAGACAGAAGACAGGGCGTCAGAAAATTCGCAGTCGTGCGACAAAAAAGCCGTTGGCCGCGTTTGCTCCAATTACCGGTTCAATCTGTGCCTAACTGAGAAATGAGAGTACGGATGCATTGAAAAAATCCGGCGCATCACGGTTGGCAATGTGGCTGGCTGCAGGAATGACCAAAAATTCACTCTTTGAAATTGCGTTAGCCATCTTCCGAGCTCGCTTATGTGTTTTTCTATTTAGATCCCCAACCATGATCAGCGTTTTCGCAGTAATGTTGGGAAGGCGTTCGCGTCCATCATATTGGGAAGCTGCGTGCATTACAGTGTAGTTGTTCTTTGCTGTCATTTTGGCAATCGCGTCCTGAACGTATTTGCCTGCATCCTGCGATTTTGCGCCCATCGCACTTGCTGGAAGTGCCGTGAATAGTGAGGGTGGTAAAACTTTGAAGAGCAACATCGCCCAACCTGCTAATTCTTTCCCAAAAGCGCCTTCGAACACAGTCGCAACAGATTCAACCGTCACCAAATGCGAAACTTCGTCAGGCCAGCGCCCTGCCATTTCAATAGCGACCATGCCCCCCAGAGACAGCCCGACAATTGCATACTGCGCGATACCTTTCTCTTGCAGCACGGCCCGCACGACATCAGCCATTTCTTCGACGCTTTGGACGGGAGCGCTCCGCCCATGGCCCGGGAGGTTGGGCGCAATCACGTGATACTGCTTGGAGAACAGATCTATCTGTGGCTTCCATAGCGCGGCGTCAACGCCTGCACCATGTAGCAGCACCAGTACAGGCCCGTCACCCTGCTCGAACACTTCAAGCCCGCATCGCAAAACAGTTCCCTTTCCGGCAGATTACTTCATGCCTACTGACCGCTCCAGCAGTGACTTTCAAGGCTACATTCCGAAAGCAGACACTCATGCCGTGAACAGCATTAAGTAATTCGGGCTCGTTCCGGACGTCGAAGGCGGCGCAGCATTCTGTGATATGCTGGCCTAGTCAACGTCGGGTTGTCGTTTTGGGAGGGCATGGCGGATCGGAGGATCAGTCATGGAAACACCAAACTTACCTGCCATTCGCGCGCTTCGCCCTGCCTGGAACAAGGGCCGCATAGTTGGTCGAAACGCCCGCTCAAACCGAAGCATGTCTGGGCGATCCGAGTGAGGCTTGAGCTCGCGGAGAACCATCGCGATCTGGCGCTATTCAATATGGCAATCGACAGCAAACTCCGAAGCTGCGACCTGGTCAAGATGAAGGTCGTAGACGTGATGGCTTCGAGTCAAATTAAAGAGCGCGCGTCCGTTCTGCAAAGCAAAACCCAGAAACCGGTACGCTTCGAGATTTCGGAAGGTACCCGCGCTTCGGTAGAGAAGTGGATGAAAGACGAGCTGATGGTTGGATCCGAGTATCTTTGGCCCGGCCGCTTCCACGAGCGGTTGCACATCTCAACACGCCAGTATGCGCGGATCGTCCGGGATTGGGTCACATCGATCGGACTGGAGGCAAGCGCCTATGGGACTCATTCGATGCGACGGACCAAAGTTACTCAGATATACAAGAAGACGGGCAATCTATGCGCTGCGCAGCTCGTTCTAGGCCACACCAAGATGGACAGTACGGTCAGATACCTCGGCGTCGAACTTGAGGACGCCCTGGCCATAGCCGAAGCCATTGAAATCTAACAACTGCGGGTCGCCTTCACTGGCGGCCCAGAGCTGCCCTTGGGTGGCACCCTAAGATGCTGCGGCAGCAACCCGATTTCCGGACATTCGCTGCAAACCCGAAAATGGATCATTGACCAAACGGTCCTTTGTTGCCCTCCGATCACTAAATTTGATGCTGCGAATGCGGTCTACCAAGCCGACATTCACTGCGCCTGTGGCATTTTGCAACGGACAGCTTTAGGTTACCAAGACGAGCGCTTGCTTTCGAGGCGACGTTATGGAGACTGAACAATAACCTGGGAGAGCATTGAAAGCGTTGAAGTCTGTCATTGTGTTGGCCCGCGCATTGGGAGCTTTTACGCCAGCTCTAATTGGTGTCACCATAGGTATTGATGTGCCCCCATCGAGTGGTCCAATTTGAATGTTAATGCATCGTCGGTCTTTGGTCTATCGGGACGATGCTTTTGGGCGCTGGGGGCCGACCATTTGTTGAGGCTCACCACGCGGAATTCCCATTTGGGCGCACCATCGAAGGGTGACGCCGGATAGATGTTTGCAACCTGGGACCTGGCGGTGGAACAGATCAGCGAAAATCTTGCAAAGGGAGAGACATCCATAGATGTAAAACGTGCCATCGCTGATGCCGTGCTTCCGGCAGAGCTCTTTGGCGCCCATCCCGGCTTGGTGCTCCTTCAGGACCCCAATGATCTGCTCTTCGCTGAAACGGCTCTTCCGCATCGTCTGTCTCCTCGTTTGGAGAACAGGCTAACTTCAAACCGCGGACTATTCAGGGCAGCAGGTCATGTCATATCCTCCCAAGTCACGGCAAGTGTGTCGGCACGGACCGCAAGGTCGTGGATCGTCATAGTATATCCAGTTCGTTTTGATGGCTTTTAGAGTTGATCGCAAAAATCAACAGCAGGGCGGCGGCCACCACTCCTGCGTCTTGCCAAATGGTGCACCCATCGCGCGCCACTCCAGCACCAAACTTGAACATACTGTCATCATGAAAACGACCGTAAGCTGCTGGAGAATATACGGCAAGCCGACTATCACGGCATTCGCACATTGGAGTGCTGCTGAGCGGCGAAGCGGACAATCAAGGAGGAAACCCGAGGTTGACAAGATAGTGTATCACGAAATGACGCAGTGAATCTAAGATCAGGAAAGCGCCTCAGGCCGGTGCCGAAGCGCCGGCCTGACAACTAGAACCGATCACGGAGGTTAGCGTCGGACTTTAGAATATGAAGTCAGACTGCGTGATATCGCCGGTCACAATTAGCATATTGTTATCGCCATATTCAATGACTGTCTGGGCACAGCCGCCAATGATCTCGATATCTGCATGTTGCAACCCGGTCTGAGAAAAATCCAGCTGATCAACGCCACTTTGGAAATCGACGATAACATCGCAACCCGCGTCAGAAGCAAACACGAAATGATCCGCCCCAGCCCCTCCGCTCAGCATGTCATTGCCTGTGCCGCCCTCAATCGTATCGTCACCGCGCCCGCCGTTCAGCCAGTCGCGCCCTGACCCGCCATCCAGAACGTCATTGCCCTGCCCTCCACGCAGGAAATCGCGGCAGTCACCGCCATCCAGAGCGTCATCGCCCTGCCCGCCACGCAGATTATCGCGACCGTCACCGCCACTCAGCATGTCATTGCCAGAACCGCCGATTAGATGGTCCCGCCCAGCCCCACCCTCTAATTGATCATCGCCATCGCGGCCGCGCAACCGGTCGTTGCCATCGCCGCCGCGTAACACATCATTGCCGTGCCCGCCCGATAAGCGATCGTTACCATCAAGGCCCAATAGCTGATTGTCGGCATTTGCCGCATCGCGTGCGTCGTTCATCACATCAAAGCTGTCGCGCCCGTCTTCACCCAACCAAAGGATCGAGCCATCGTCAAAGTTGAATCGCCCGCCATCCAGCGCGTCCAGGCCACCCTCAAACGTGAGCGTCGCCTGACCCAAAGCAAAGTCTGTCTGGGCCTCCCCATCAACGCCGACACCTTCGGTTAGGTCAATCTCAGCGGCGGTGCCGGTGATGTCAAAGCTGTCGGCATGAGGGTCAAAACTGGCCCAGGCGCTATCGTTGAAGATCGTTTCGAAAGCTGACAGCGCCAGGCTTTCTGGCGATGTGTCGGAATGCGTGGCCACAACCGTTACGATCGTGCCGCTTTCTACATGCAGATAGGTTGAGGTATTGGTGCCCAACGTTCCGCCGTCAAAGCCAATGAACTGTTGGCCGTAGATCGTATTTAGGCTTAACCCCAGACCAAAGGAAAAGGCCGATTCAGTCGCAGGGTCCGCTGCAATTTCGGTGAAGTTGGTCATCTCTGCCAATTGCGCCTCTGGCAGCAGGGTCTTTGATACCAACAGGGCATCCATGAACCGGATCATATCTCCAGTTGAGGACACAGCCCCACCTTCAGCGCCAAGATCAATAGGAATGCCTGTGACATCAAGGGTCTCTCCGTCCAGTGGGTTTTGGGCGTAGCTGTGCAGCAAATCCCCCATTACGCCTGCGCTCTTCATCGAGGTACTGGTCATGCCCGCTGGCTCAAAGACGCGGGTCTGCATTTCTTCGGCCAGCGTATTGCCCGACACGGCTTCGATCGCCTGGCCTAACAGCAAGAAGTTGGTGTTGGAGTATTCATATTCCGTACCGGGAGCTGAGGTTGCGGGCTGCCCCTTGGCGATATCCAGCAAACCCTTAGGGCCAAGTGGCGCACTCGGGTCGCTGAGTATCTGCTCGATCAACACGGGCAGGCCGCTATCGCCCACTACCTCATCGTAATCGGGAATACCGCTTGTGTTTGACAGAAGCTGGCGCAGCGTGACTTGGTCGGCATTGGCAATGCCGTCCAATGCAGCTACAGGCAGGTAGTCTGACAGCGAGCTGTCCAGATCCATCTTGCCTTCGGCCACCATTTGCAGCACCACGACAGTGGTCATCATCTTGGTCTGGGACCCAACCTCATAGACCTGACCGGCCTCGGCGGGGGTTTGAGTTTCAAGGTCGGACACGCCATAGCTGTCTTGTACGGAAACACCGTCCCGCCAAACTTCGATCAGGATCGCAGGTGCCGGTTCGGCCGTTGAGTAGTCCTGCAAGGCTTGCTGTACGGGTGCCAGTAGCGCGCTGAGGTTAAAGGTTGACATGATTGTCTCCACTGGTAGGCGGGAATGGAACTTCGGTTGATCCACCGAGGTTGGTTCCGTCCGTTTCTAACCGCGCGCGCTGCGCAATGTGCCTTTCCAAGTGTTCAAGGACAGCCGATTTGTCCGCGCCGTCATGGTCGGACAGATCCTGCCGCTCTGGGCTTGAGATTGCACGTGTGCTCATTACACCGTCTAGAGCCAATCAAGCCCGCTCCCAAAGGATCCTCCGGATGACGCTCGCAGAAATACTAAACGCTTTATCCGCACCGCTCTCCTTGGGCATTGCACTGTTTGCGGCGCATGTCTTGCTGCTGCGCCGCGACAATCGGTGCATATATGTACCGTTGGCGTTGTTCTTTATAGCGCAGGGTGTGCTGGAGCTGCACAGACTTCTGTTTTTGGGCGCGTTGATGTGGAAGCTGTCGACGGATCTGTCGGATCTGGCGCCGGCGCTGCACGGCCCGATGCGCTTACTGACGGCGCTGACCTTTCCTGCACTCCTAGCCCTGGCGCCACTGTTCTGGCTCTACGTTGATGCGCTGACGCGCGAGACCCGCGCGCCATGGCGTCATTGGCCCCTGCATTTCGCCCCTGCGCTTTTTGCAGGTGTTGTGGCGCTACCCTATCTGTTGCTGCCCATGGATGTGCTGGACGATGCGCCAATCTCTCCAGAGGCCGCCTTTGCGGGCCTTGCATTGGCCGTGAGCTATGCTTTGCTGGCACTTACCGTGTTTCTCCACCTGCAGATAGCAGGCTATGTTGTGGCGACATTGTACCGGCTTTTCACCTATCGCAGCCGATTGAAGGATCTGTTCGCCAGCACTGACACCATAGAGTTGCGCTGGATCAATGCATTGGCGTTGAGCATGGGACTATATTGGCTGGTGACGACGTTGGGATTGGCAGCCACGCTGCTGGGTAAACAGGTCCCGAACGCCGATACTGCTGGAACGTTAAGTGGGGTTGCCGCGCTATGGTGTACAGCCCTATGGGGGATCCGGCAAAAACCCGGATTTTCGCACGAGGTTTCACCGATTCAGCAAACGGAACCTGATAAAGACCGTCTAAAAATGGGCAAATACACCCGCTCGGCCCTAACGAATGAACACGCGCGCCGGATTGCTGAAAAGATAGACCTAGCCATGCAGCGCGACCAATTGTACCGCGACCCAAACCTATCGCTTTGGGATCTGGCCAAGCATATCAGCACCAGCTCAAACTATGTGTCGCAAACCCTCAATGAAACCATAGGCGAGACGTTCTTTGACTATGTGAACAGCTGGCGGATCAAAGACGCGGTGCGCGAGATAGAACAAACCGATCAGACGATCATGACCATTGCCTATGACGTCGGATTCAACTCCCGCTCATCGTTTTATAAGGCGTTCAAGCGCGAGGTCGGCGGTATGCCGACCGCGCTGCCTCGTCCCAAAAATCGCGTAACTAAAGCGCCTCCAGTTTGATCTAAACACTCTTTTTCGCCTCTTCGTCGATGCGTCAGCCTCGATACCCAATCTCCTCCCAAAAGCGATGCGGCGCTCCAGCAGCATCTCCTCGACCTCGCGGAGGCTCAGATTGAACCGAACATACAGCCAGACCGCGTGTGCGATGATCTCGGGCGGGAAGCGGTGACGCTTGTAGCTGATGCTGGAAGGTGTCTGCATCAGCGCTGACTATGTCCAAATCAGCGGCGCGGCAATCGGAGCTCGTTAATGTGACAACTCCCGTGGAATAAGTCCGTCTAGGGAAAGGGGAACTCTGTCTATCAGTGGATTTGTGCAACAGAGTCATCATGTGCTGCAAACCGTCTTCTGATCATTTGCGCGCTTTCGAACGACAGTCTACATTGCTGGTAGGTTTCGATCAAAACGCTATGAGGTCGCAGGGCGGTAGGAACCCCGAGGCGCTTTGGCAGCGCCCCGGGACTGTACATAATATATGTGGGTTAGTTCATACCGTAGTTTGCGCCGTCCAGCTTGTCGTAGATCTCTGCTTTGGCCAATGCTGCCAATGCATCGGTATCGCCGTGGTCCACATCCGCCAGCAGCGCGGCCCAGCGATCAACGATGCGCTTGTAGTCTGCCAGCAGCGCTTCGGGGTTCTCAATACCGCGGCTCTTGGCGTTCTCGATCAGCACGGCCTCGTCGGCGGTCACAAATTCCGCCAGCGCTGCCGTCAGAGCCTGATCAGGTTCGAAAACCTCCATGCCGCCCTCTTTGGCGGCGGAAACCGCTTTTTCAACATCCTTGTCGAACTCGACCCGGTGCTGCGCAAGATAGTATGCCATCTGGTCGAACAGTACGTTGCGCGACGCCTCAGACAAGCCTTGCCAAAACGCAGGGTTATAGCCCCATTCAAATCCGGCATAGTAGTTCCCTACTGCAAGCCTGTTCATGTGCGTGACCACATCCGAAAGCGAAAAGGAATCCAACGCATCCGCAGCCGCAACCGCACAATCAAGCGATCCTGTGTCGAGGCCAGTGTACATCTCGCTTGACGGGATAGACACGGGTACCGCGCCCACATGTTCGGCAAAGCGTGACCAGGCACCGCCCGCCATGCGCAGACGCTTGCCCTGAATATCCTCGTAGCTAGCGACAGGTGTGTTGCACATCATGTAATATTGCGAAGTCGAATAGCCTCCACCGAAAACGACGCCATTCTCTTTCCACTCGGCCAGTGCGGCCTCGTTGGTGAGGCCGAATTCGGTCGACGCAAAGGCCATGACCATCGGATCGGTGTTATAGAAAGCGAAGTTGCCGATCAGGTTGGCAACAGGCAGTTCGGACGGGGTGTAGGTGCCCGCGTGATAGGTCACTTGAGCTACGCCATCTCGCACGCCTTGCAAGGACGCGGCCGGCGGCAGGAGCGACCCACCGGCGAAAACGGTAAAGTTCACGTCCCCGTTTGTTTCCTCGGCCACGCGTTTGGCGAACTCGACATAGGGGCCGCGTACCATCGAATGGCGTTCGGCAAAGAAGTGGTTGGCGTTTTGTGCGATGGCAGCAGTGCCAAGGCCACAGGCCGCGAAGGCCAAAAGGGATGTCTTCAGTTTCATTGTGTCGTCTCCTCCGTTTGAAATGTTTTTACTGCGCCATGAGCGAGGGCAGGAACAGGCTGATCGCGGGAAAGGCAATCAGGATAAACAGGGTCAAAATATCCATAGCAATAAACCACGTGGTGCCCGAGATGATGTCTCGCAGCTTGACCTCGCCCGATAGCGCGCTGTGTAGGACGTAAAGGTTCAACCCGACAGGCGGCGTCACAAGGCCGATCTCAAGCAGTTTGATGCAGATAATGCCGAACCAGATCAGGTTGATGTCAGCGGCCTCCAGCACCGGCAGCAGGATAGGCAGTGTGAGCAGGATCAGGCCGATCGAGTCGATTACCATGCCCAGGAAGACAAACAGCACAGCGATCATCAGGATGATTACGAACTGGTTGTCAGAGACCGATAACATCATATCCGTCAGTGCCCGTGGCACACCGGATAGCCCCATGAACCGGGTAAACATCACCGCGCCAATGGACAGAAAGAAGATTGAAGACGTCGCCAACGTCGTCTGACGGATCGCCTCGGCCAGTGCTTTGCCGGTTAGTGAGCGGCGTAGCAGCGCGACCGTTGCAGCCAGAAACGCCCCGACGGCCCCCGCCTCGGTCGGGGTGAAAAACCCGCCAAAAATGCCGCCAAGGACGCCCAGAACCAGTACAGGAAAAGGCCAGACCGACCAGAGCAGACCCAGCAGCTTTTTACGATCAACCCGTTCAATTACAGCGGGTGCAAGCCCGGGCGTCACCGTGGCACGTACGGTAATCATTGCCATATAAACAAACCCCGATAGCACGCCGGGAATGACACCTGCGATAAACAGCTGGCCGATCGATTGCTCGGTGAAGATGCCGTAAAGTACCATCAGGATCGATGGCGGAATAAGCGAACCCAGCGTGCCCGACGCCGCGACCACCCCTGTGGCCAGCGACGGATGGTACTTCGCTTTCAGCATCTCGGGCACGGCAATCTTTGACATGGCTGCGGTCGTCGCGATTGACGAACCCGAGGCCGCGGCAAAAAGGCCGCACGCCCCGACGCTCGCAGAAGCAAGCCCGCCCGGCACCCGCGCCAACAAAACGCGCAGTAGATCAAACGCACCCGCCGTCAGGCCGGTATTGGCCGCGATAAAGCCCATAAACAGAAACATCGGGATCGCCGTCAGCGACCAATCCCCGATCAAGTTGAAAGGCATTGCACTGACGATGCCAAGTGCGGCTTGAAGATTGAACATCACAGTAATGCCGATAAAGGATACTGCCATGAGTGCCGTGCCAATGGACATCCGGAAGGCCAACAAGCCAAACAACGCTCCTACGCCGATCCAACCGATCAAAAGGTTGCTCATGACATGTTTCCATTTAGCTGCGATTGCGTCACAGGCTGCCCGCGCACCAGAAGGACGGCGCGTATAAAAGCAGCGAGACTGGCAAGGCCAAAACCAAGCGGCAAAACCATCCGTGACGGCCAGACGATGACCTCGCGTCCGCCCATGACCACCTCGCCCACACGCAACGCCCGCACCGCATCAAGACCTGTTCGCCACGCCATAACGGCGAGGATCGCCGCGGCGGCTATGCAGCTTAGGAACAAGGCCAGATTCTGAAGCCAGTTCGGAAAGTGATTGAACAATAGATCGACAGATATCTGCTGGTCCTGCATCTCGACAAACGCCATCGGCAGCATGACCAGCACAACCATATAATAGTAGGAAGACATTTCGACCGTGCCTTGGATTGGCGCATTCCACAGCAGCTTTGCGACGACATCAGCTACAATGTTCAGCATCATCGCAATGACGCCAAAACCACCTACGAACATCAGCCAAGAGCACAATCTGTTGAAAAACTTCAGCATCGGGCCTCCTCCCCATACCAAGACGGGATTTATACCCGTAATTCCGATTTAACCTCTTCTCTCGAGGCTCAGTTGACAAATAGCGATAGCTGATCGAGTGATAACGAAACGCGATCATCATGGAGCATGCGAATGCACGACAGCAGGAAACCCACTCGCTTGGACCTTCGCCATCTGCGATACGCCTTGGCCGTGGCAGATGCGCAAGGGTTCAGAGCGGCGGCTGAACTGCTCAATATCGCGCAACCGGCCATTTCGAAAGCGGTGAAAGACACTGAGGTTGATCTTGGTTTTCGGATTTTTGATCGCAGTGGGCCGCGTGTCTTACCTACGCCCGAGGGGGTAGTCTTTCTTGATGACGCGCGCCAGACGGTGGCGCAGTTTGAGCGTACGATCCGAGCATCAAGACAAAATGCAGCGGGTGCGCGTGGGCATATTATCGTCGGATACTCCGCGCTCGCAGCTTCACGCCAAATTTCCGAAACACTAGACGCTTTTCATCATAGTATCCCGGGGGTGCAGGTCGAGATGCATGTGATGTCTACCGATAACATGCTGAAAAACTTAAAGTCTGGTGTGATCGACCTTGGATTTTTGCTGTCCCATCCTACGGTAGGTGCTCCCGGGATTGACCAGATGCCGGTCTGGAGCTCATCCATCGGTATCGTCACACCTGCTGGAGAGGCACCCGCACGGGTCAAGGACTTGGACGGCGTGCCTTTTGTTATGGGCCTGCGCGAGAACTGGCGATCTTGGCGCGCGCTTCTCGACAGCGCTTGTGATCATGCCAACCTTAGCACGGTGGTTGTCGATGAGGCTTGGGACGTTCAGGTGATATTGCAACGCGTGGCCGAGCGCCGCGGGGTTACGTTTTTCCCTATGAGCATGGCCGACAGTCTTCCCGCCGCACTGGAACTTGCACTGATTGACGGGCTGGACGCAGAAGCAACGATCTCTATGGCCTGGAGCACCAAAGCCGATACCAGCCTTCTGCGCCAGTTTCGCAACCACTTTCCTCAACTCGCTTGATCACGTCCAGTTATCGGACGATACCGCGAGTCTATTTGCTTAGCGGGGTGATAGCGCGAATGTATGCAAATATGAAACAGACCACGATGGATCCCTTCGATGTGCCCGAGGCGCAGCCCTTCATTCTCGAAGGCAGCAATGTCGGCTTTCTATTTTTTCACGGCTTTACGAGCACCCCCCAAAGCGTACGCGAAGTAGCGCAGCACGTGCATTCGATGAGCGGTGTTACTGTGCATTGTCCGCTGTTGGTCGGCCATGGCAAGACCCCTAGCGCCCTGGCCCAGACGGGCCATCGCGATTGGGTGGCATCCGCAGAAGCCGCGCTGGAAACCCTGTCGTCCCAATGTGATCGCATCATTGTGGGTGGGCTTTCTTTAGGTGCCACTTTATCACTCAACCTCGCTGCGCGGATGCCAAGCAAAATACATGGCGTCGTCAGTATCAATGGATCGACCGGCCTCTATCGGCCCGAGGTCGTAGCACCGCTTTATGACACCGACGGGCAGGATTTCGTTGCGGGAATAGGATCGGATATCGCCCAACCGGGGATGTCTGAAATATGCTATGGTCAAATTCCGCGAGAAACGCTGAGAGAGCGTTTTCTGCTAACGAACACAACCGGCGCTTTGCTGCCGCTTATCCAACAGCCAGTGCTTATCCTGCAATCGCGACGGGACAATGTCGTGGATCCCGATAACGGTCATCGCATTGCGACTTTGGTGGGATCGGCCGATATTCAACTTCGCTGGTTGGAACGCTCATATCATGTCGCAACATTGGATTATGATCGTGTGCTGATCGCGACGAGGATCGCAGATTTCCTGAACTTGTCATCGAGGTAGATCGTGCAATAGCTGTCGGCTCCCGCAGTGCGGTATTTACGACTGGATTTTGATGCCTAGGCCATGTTGACAAAAGGGATTCACAAGTCGGCTAATGCGTGATTCAAGCTGGTATCTGCTATGGAGATCAGCTTGCCCCGACACCTGATGAGCGACGAGGAATGGTCGCTGTTTGAAACTTCATTCTTGCGATCCGAGCCCCTAATGGCCGCAAACTCGCTAACCATCGTCTTGTTTTAAAAGGGATTTTCTGGATTTCGCTCACCGGATTACCTTGGCGAGACTTGCCCGAAGACTTCGGCAAATGGTCAATCGTTTACAGGCAGTTTCGACGCTGGACGCTGGCGGGCCTTTGGGAGGGCATACTCGAAGCCCTGAACCAAAGCGGGGCTGTCCCGAACACCCTGCAAATGATCGATAGCACCGTCATTTGCGCCCACCATCAGGCAGCGGGCGCAAAAGGGGGACTCCGAGACAGGGTTTTGGCCGTTCAAGAGGTGGGTTCACGACCAAGATCCACCTCCGCGTCAACGCGCACGGTCTGCCCATGAGAACGGACATCACGGCGGGACAAACATCCGACTATTTGGGGTTCGATATGGTCATGGATGACAACCTGCCAGAGCCGCGTGTGCTGCTCGCGGATCGAGGCTATGATGCTGATCGCATTCGAAAAACCATGAATGACCGAGATATCCTGACCCAGATCCTGATGCGCAAGACCCGTAAAATGCGCGTCGGTGTCGATCACGGGCTTTACCGACTTTGCAACATGGCCGAGCGCTGCTTCAACCTGCTCAAGAACGCACGCCGCGTCGCCACCCGATATGACAAAACCGCGGAAAGCGACCTTGCGTTCATAGACATCACGTCAATCCGGATATGGGTCCGCCATTTGTCAACATGACCTAGGGTCGCCTTCCTTGATCTGGGAGGCGACAATCGTTCTGAGTTGTTCGGCGTTCTTGATCTCGACCAGATTCGCGCAAGTGGACGTCTTCAAAGGGATGCAACGATTATCACGTTGAAATTGTGAGTATTTCTGGCTCCCCGCATGAATCGTTGCACTGCAGATGAAACGATAAGCAGAACGACCGAGTTTACGTCAGGCATTGGCAACGGAGACCGGCAACGCGTTACCCGAAACCGACTTGTGGTGCTTGCTCGACAACCCCCGCATCTTCCAACTGCTCCCGATCAGGAAGATCGAGAAGACTTCTCCAACCCGAAAGCGACGAGGAACTGCTCGGTGGTGACGAAGGTATAGGGGGCCCCGCGTCGCGGCGATCTTGGCCCTGTCCCGATCAAACCCTGCGCATGTAGCCGGCCGATCAGGTCGCGGCTGATCTCCTTGCCGAAGATGTCCTTCAGCCCGTCGCGGGTGATCGGTTGATGGTAGGCGATGGCGGCAAGCACGGCGACGTCGAATTCGCGCAGGTCGAGATTCTGCGCGCTGGCATCCGCGGCGGCACGGATCGCCGGTGCATAGGCACTCCGCGTCCGGAATATCCAGCCGCCGGCAACTTGCGCGATCTCGAAGGCCCGCCCCTCCAGATCGGCGGCCAGGTCCTCAACCAGCAGATCGACCGAGGCCCCCTGCCCCACGACCCGCGCGAGGTCCTTGCGCGGCACCGGCGAGGCCGAGGCAAAGAGCACCGCCTCGATCCGCCGCATCCATTCCCGCCAGCGCAGCTCGGGCGGCAGATCGGACAACTCGCGGTCCAGCTCTGGTTCCGGGCGATCCTTCGCCATCCCTACACCCCATAGAGCCGGAAGGTGTCGCGGCCGGTCAGCTCACGCACCGCGCCGAGGTCGACCAGCCGGTCACAGAGCCGTCGCGCGGCGCGATCCGGCAAAGGCAAGGCCGCAGGTGCCAACGCATCACGGACAAGGAACAATTCAACGGCCGCCGCCGCCCCCTTGGCCCGCAGCTTTGGCGCGACCGCCTTCAAATGCGCCGCCCGGCGCGAAAGGTAAGCCGACAGGCGCACGGCTTCGACTGCCGACACGATTAATGCGCGATGACAGGCCAGGCGAAGGTCAGCGCCCCGTTTGCGCAGGTCGGCGCGTTTCAGTCCCGCGGCCAGCAGCGGCATGAGATGATCCCAACCTAGTGCTTGGGCGAGGGCCGCATCAGCTAGGATCAGCGCCGGAACGTCGGCACGCGGCGCCTCCGTAAGCACCACCTCCAGCACCATCGTCGAGCGGGTCACCGGCGCCCCCCGCACCGTATTGAGCCGACCCGCAATCTGCCCCGGCTCGAGGCTCGGCAAAGCCCGACCGAGAGCCTTGATCGACACCGGCCGCTCTGCGGCACGACACCAGGCCAAGTAAGTTTCGCCCGCCGGTCCAGGAAGATCGCCGGGACGCAGAAGGTGTACGGCATCGCGCAGCTCTGCCTCCCGCTCCGGGCGTCCAGAGAACGCGACACTGGCCTCCGCGGCGCGCAACGCCAGCCGCTCCCGTAACAAGGCTTGGGGCACCTCGTCGCGCCCCAACACAACATGCAGGTGGCTCAGCACAGACCCCGAAAAAAACGCAACATCTTCAAGGTCTTCAGAACACGCGGAGGTGACCCAGGAAGGCATCCGGGGTAGTGTACCGAGGTCAATGGAGTGATCAGGTTGGGCAAATGTCATGCCCAGAGCCTACACTTCGGCGGCGCTTTTTGCCAGTGAATGGCGTGATAACCGCCCCACTTTTCCGCTTCCCCCTATGTCCAATAAGTTTGCATTATCGGACATAACTGAATACGCTGCAATGCAGTTCAATTTCATGGCTGGATTTACGGGAAAATGGCCTCAGAGACCGAGAGATCGACGTCAGCGCGCTCTGATGAGCTTGATGATGCTCCCCTCGACGAGAGAGATCAACGGAACAGCGATGACATCGCGCTGCCATCTCACGTTGCCGCCTCTGGCGCGCTGGATCGGCTTGTCGACACCGCGCGCAACTACGCGCGCGCTGCGGCGTCCGACAACACGCTGAAGGCCTACGCAAAGGACTGGACGCACTTCGCCCGCTGGTGCCGGATGAAGGGCGCCGAACCGTTGCCACCCTCTCCGGAGATGATCGGGCTGTATCTGGCAGATCTAGCGTCCGGATCGGGCCGCTCCCCTTCGCGGTCGGCGTCCCGACCCCTCTCCGTCTCGACCATTGACCGCCGCTTGTCAGGTCTCGGCTGGAGCTTTGCGCAGCGGGGCTTCACCCTTGATCGCAAGAACCGCCACATCGCCACTGTACTGGCCGGGATCAAACGGAAGCATGCGCGACCGCCCGTGCAAAAGGCGGCGATCCTGGCCGAGGACATCCTCGCGATGGTGGCGACACTTCCTTTCGACCTGCGCGGGCTTCGGGATCGGGCCATTCTGCTGCTCGGCTACGCCGGAGGTCTGCGCCGCTCGGAAATCGTCAGCTTCGACGTTCATAAGGACGACACGCCGGATTCCAGCGGCTGGATCGAGATCATGGAGAAAGGCGCACTGCTCACGCTAAATGCCAAGACCGGTTGGCGCGAGGTCGAGATCTGTCGCGGATCCAAGGATCAGACCTGCCCCGTACATGCGCTTGAACAATGGCTGCGCTTCGCAAAGATCGACTTCGGCCCGGTCTTTGTCGGCACCTCTCGGGATGGCAAGCGCGCGCTTGAAACGCGACTGAACGACAAACATGTCGCGCGTCTCATCAAGCGCACGGTCCTCGACGCAGGCATCCGGTCAGATTTGCCCGATAGCGAGCGGCTAGCACTGTTCTCCGGACACTCATTGCGCGCCGGTCTTGCCAGTTCTGCGGAAGTCGACGAACGCTACGTGCAAAAGCAGCTTGGGCACGCCTCGGCCGAGATGACCCGTCGCTACCAGCGCAGCCGGGACCGGTTCCGCGTGAATTTGACGAAGGCCGCAGGGCTCTGATCGCGCGGTCGTTCGTTCGTTTAGTGACGGTATATGAAACTGCAAATGGCCGACTTTCATGCCCATGATAAGTCATGTGCGCGTCTCCACCGAGGATCAGCTCTCCCTCCCCAGTCTGTGGCCCTGCGGTCTGCGGGATGCGCCGAGATCTTTGAAGAGCATACCTCGGACGGTAATCGCGCGCGGCCTTTGTTGGCACGCGTAGACCAAGCACTTGGTTGGGCGAGAATCCGTCGCTCAAATATGCCTTCACGGCGCGGAGCAATCGACTTTGTGTCCAGCGGCATTCGTGGGGCAGAAGCCATTGATAATCCGCAGAACGTCCTCCGAGGCCATATTCGCCCATAGGCGCGCACATGCGGCACCCAATCTTGCGCCGTCTCGTTCAGGCGCACCACGTAGCCATCCTGACGGGTAAGCCGTACCTTGCGAAGCGCGGCGGGATCCTTGGTGCGAAGCCCGGTATTGCAGCCCACACATCCCTCGTCGCGCGCAGAGGCAAGGCCCGCCTTGGTACGCTCGCGGATCAGAGCGCGTTCAAACTCCGCCACCACACCGAGGACTTGCAGTGTGAACTTGCCCTGAGGTGAAGTGTCGATCAGGTCCTGAAACGAGCGAAAGAAGGTACCCTTGGCCTCCAAGCGTTCAATCACCTTGAAAAGGCGCGACAAAGTCCGCGCCAGACGGTCGATCCGAACGACAACCAGCGTGTCGCTTTGGATTGAAGGATTTCCTCAAGAACGATGCCGTGTTGATCGACCGCGCGCCGCAGCCAGTATCATCACCTCGACCGCGCAGGCTCAGGTTGCACCGGATGTAAAGCCAGACAGCATGTGCGACGATCTGAGGTGGAAACCGGTGGGGCTCGCAGCCGATTTTCAATGTCTGCATCGAAATCCCCTACGCCAGATCAATGCGCCAGCAACCTCACGCCCATAAACGTGCCGACACCGGCGAAAAACCTTAGCGGTCATCCCTCGATTTTTGATGGGGTGCAGGGGCACCGCCAAGTTGATCGCACCGGCGAATTTTTCGACACGACCACCGAATTGCAATGATGCAGCTGTCTTGATCGGTTTGATCCCTCCTCTTCGGGTTAGACGACGGGCCGATGCGCCTTCGCAAAGGCCCATCTCGGCGTGGCAAGGCCATTCGAACGAATGGCCCCTATTATTCATCAATAATTACAATATATTAGATAACTTTTTAGGCGACAATAGGGCAAAAATGCACTAATCCGCTATACCGCCCCCTGCCCCTGTCCCCCTCAATATTTAGTGTTTTCTGACCGAAACTTGCACGACTTTGTTGTCAGACGGACGCAGAATGAACTATAGAAACGGTAAATATAGCTTTGCTGAAACAGAGCGTTACAACACGAGGCAGGTAGTGACCAAAACCTTGGATATGAACCAACGCATTCGTCAGAATGCAGAAGCGCTGACCGCTGCGCTGGAGCATCATATGCTGGCCAGCTTTGCGCCGGATGCCCGCAAGGAGTTACGCCTGTTCAGCGCTGGCGAGGCCGCCGAGATGCTGGGGATCTCCGCCAGTTTCCTGCGCAAACTGCATTTCGACAACCGGATTCAGGATGTACATACAACCCCCGGTGGGCGGCGTCACTATTCGGCAGATGACCTGATTGCCATTCGCCAAACGCTTGAAGCCGGTGCCAAGACGCCTGGCGCCTATCTCAAGGGTCGTCGTGAGGGCGACAAGGTGCAGGTGTTGTCCTTTCTGAACTTCAAAGGCGGATCGGGCAAGACCACCTCGTCGATTCACACCGCACAGCGGCTTGCGCTCAAGGGGTATCGGGTTCTCGCCGTGGATATCGACCCACAGGCCTCGCTGACCTCACTGTTCGGCTATCGGCCCGAGTATGATTTCCTCGAGTCCGGCACCATCTACGACGCGATCCGCTATGTGGATCCGGTCCCCCTGAGCCAGGTCATCCAGAAAACCTATTTCAGTAGCATCGACCTCGCCCCGGCTGGTCTCATGTTGCAGGAATTCGAACATGAAACGCCACAAGCCTTGCTGAACAACATTCAGCCACCGTTTTTTGCCCGCATGGCCACCGTGTTGCAAGAGGT
>NZ_CP136706.1:0-25828 GCF_032924845.1 Tritonibacter scottomollicae | reverse complement strand
CGAGCCGAGAGGCTTTTAGCCACTCCTAGAAAGCTGCCAGAAGATGTAGAGAATGTACCAGATTCTATCTGAATGTTTCCACTCGAGTATGTAGATCCATACTGCCGAAAATCATCACTTATTTTCCATTCATTTCGACCATGGCCGGACAACGTCATTGAACCATGCGCGTGGAAACTATCTGCTCTTACATTGAGGTGCTCTGCAGTGAAAAAACCACCATCACCAAGCGTGATCTGCCGCGCTGAAAATTTCGCGTCCCCTAGAAGCGAGTATGAGCCAGTTCCAGAGACATCAGCCTTTCGGGTTGCCACCCATTTATTTTGTTTATTTTCATATATTTGGGATGTGATGTTGAGGTGTCCGGCTGACTGTATGAAGCCATTGTTGATAACACCTGCCGCTTCGATACTAACACCACCAGTCACAGCTTGGAAAACACCATTGTTGACGAAACTGCCGTGAATAATTTCAACTTTATTCGTCGCTGCCGTGGCAATAAAATTATTGTTGGTGACCCCAACGAGAGCTCCCCCGATAGATATCGTACCAGTTAAGCTGATGATCCCGTTGTTTATGAATGCCCCAGAACCACGGAAGTTTCCGTCTCCCCCCGCAACCAATTCGGCTGTTTCTTCTATAGTTGTGTTTCTGGCATTCAGAGAGAGGTTGCGCCCGGCTTGCAGGCGCCCCTCGACCCGCAGATCCGAGCCTGTTGTGAGGCTGATGTTACCTCCCGCAGCGATTTGACCTCCAAAAGACAGCGCATCGAACAAAATGGAGATAGATTGCCCCGCGATCAGGTCTTGCTCATCGCCAGCCTTCAAACCCGCGAGGATGACGCTTCCGGTCCCCAAATTAGCTTCCTGCCCTTCGAGCTGGATCACGCCTTGGGATGCCAAGATACCGTTATTTTCGAAAGTGTTCAGCTTTTGGTGCTGGAAGGTATCAACAAGGTAGATCTGCCCAGAATTTCGGATATTTTCTGAGGATATGCGGCCAGTCTTGGTTCGTAGTACGGCGTCGTCACCCTTATTGTCGAACCAATTTCCAGTAATATGGGTCATGCCATCCACAAGGATAGAACCTTGGTTTTCAACCCGTGATTCAGCAGCAAGGTGGGCTTGATCGTAGCTCGCTAGTATGCCGAGGTTTTTGATATCACCAGTCGAGCGCAGCGTAATGCGCTCCCCTGCGGTCAGGGATTTTTGGTTGATTATCGTATCGGCAACCACTTCGATAGAGCTGTCGACCGATACCACACCCTTGTTCTCAAACCGACCAGTGCTCACCTTGAACGAAGCAAGTGAAGCCAGAATACCATCATTGGCAAAGCTGCTGCTCGCTGTGATTTGACCATAGTCCCGGACACGCAGTTCGCCATTGCCAGCGTTCTTTACCTCAGGTGCTGTGAGATAGGCCCGCACCGCCTGAATATACCCGTCGTTGGTAACCTTGCGGCCGGAGGTCAGAGTAAGATTACCGTCGGACGTGATTGTTCCATTATTCTCCAACAGGCCAGTCGCTTTGATTGTAATCGACTTGGAAAGGATCGCGCCGGTTTCGTTATTGAAAAGCTGGGCAACATTCAGATCGATGCTGTCGGATCCGTAGAGCACACCGGCATTATGTATCTCACTGGTCGACGCAATCTTCAGATCGACCTCTTCAATGATACCCCCCACCTCATTATAGAGGTTGCCTGCATAGTTGATCATAGCTGCCTTATGGCGGCGCAGATCGGCGCTGTTGCGGAAATGACCACTGGCCTCAACGATAAGGTTGGAGGTGGCATCTTCAGTCAAACCATCAACAAGCACATCCTTGCCGAGCTGGAACTCTCCAGTTTTGATCCGGAAAGCTTCTGTACTGAAAATCGCCGCATCGCTCAGGCGGAAAGTATTAACGCCATCATTGGCATCCACGCTGTTTGCTACAATCGTGGCATCTTCTACGGTGATGGCACTGCGTCCTCTCAGTTTGAACTCGCCTGTGGCCGAGCCATAGCCTGAAAATGTTAGCTGACGTTCACCAAAGAGATCGACATCCGCTCCGGATTGCAGATCACCACCAAAGGAAAGCGTCCCTTTGCGAGCTGTGACCTGAACGCCGGTGAAGCCATAGATACCGGTGCGGTCTGTTGTGTTCACATCATGACGAGCATAGGCAATGACATTCGAAGTGGCTGAGGTGATATCCCGTTCCAGTGTCAAATTACCGTCGTTCGATTGCACACGTACCTGCCCCTGCCCAGCAACCGAGCGTACCGTCGTATCGCCCTCACCGATGATACGCACATCGTTTGCTGTTGACTGGATCGCGCCAAGCGTCCGAACACCCAATCCGAGTTCATTGCCAATGATCTGGATGCGCCCCGCCTCCATGGCTCCGTACTCGCGTCCATCCACAACAAAGTCAGGGGTGGCTCCAGTTCCAGTGAGGGGGGAGACCCGACGTTGATTGGTTAGGTCATAACTCTGCGCACCGCCTTGGACGTTAATCCCCTCGATCGCAGTAACCTTGCCGTCGATAACAACAGTGCGGCCAATCAGGTTGATATTGGAAACATTGCTATTTGCAGCGGGCAGGCCGCGCCGCCCAACCGTAACCGTGCCTTGCGTCACATCCAGGCGCACATTGCTACCATTGATCACCGGGACACCGGTGGTCAGCGTGCCGTTGCTGGCATTGATGAAGTTACAACCGTTACAGGTAATGCCATTGGGGTTGGCAATAATGACCCCGGCTCGATCACCGCCCACCTCAATCGACCCGTTCAGAGCAGAGGTGCGTGTGGAGGTGACCTCATTCACAATCGTGACCGCCGTGCCATCGGCCAGGTTGGGGTTTCCAGAGATGGTTCCCGCAACTTGCGTTTGCACTGAGCTCTGAGAGTTATTCAAAATGACACCACGTGATGTGACATCGAAGCGCTCATACTGGTTATGTGATACGCCACCCGAATTGGGGGTGGCGATATCTACAACAGGAGCGCGTGAATTTTGCTGAACGTTAGGAGAAAAACCAACGTTTCCGCTCGGATCAATGATGATTTCTTGAGCATAGGCCAATTCCACCATCAACGGCTGGAACGCTAGATTGAGGCACATCAGGAACGTAAAGCTGTGCCCCGTCTTTCCCAAGAGTTTACGCACGAAAGACTTACGCAGGCCGAACTGAGAAACAGTGTGCATAAACATCATCCAAAAGAAGAAAAAATCGCGCTCATCTCTAGCGGGTATCTTGGTCACGCTCAATACTTTTGTAGTGTCTTGATCTGCCACAAACGGTCGTTTTTGTCCAAGCGCTCTGCCCTGCCCAGGATCAATCGCTTAGCCAGGACAAAAACCCCCGGCAAAACCTTTGCGGTTTTGGCAGGTTTTTGTCACACTGAGACATGATCATCGGATATGCCCGCGTCAGCACTGACGACCAGAGCCTGGATTCACAGACGGATGCCCTTTCGGCAGCCGGTGCCGAGAAGGTCTTCGCAGACAAGATCAGTGGATCGAGGCGTGCCCGCCCGGAACTGGACAGAATGCTGGAGCAGCTCCGCGACGGCGACGTTGTGATCGTCACGAAGTATGACCGTCTGGCGCGATCTCTGAAAGACCTCTTGGAGATAGTAGAGGCGATCCGGGAGTGCGGAGCCGGCTTTCGGTCCCTAGCCGAGGACATCGACACGACAACGCCGGCCGGCCGCCTAGTTTTCCACGTCTTCGCGTCTATCGCCCAGTTCGAGCGGGAGCGGATTTCAGAGCGGACTAGGGAAGGCTTAGCCTCCGCGCGCAAGCGGGGCCGGATCGGCGGCAGGCCCCCTGCACTGACAACGGCGCAGAAAGACGAAGTGCGCCGGATGCGTGATGAGGAGCAGCGCGCCGTCGCTGAGATCGCCCGGCTGTTCAATGTCAGTGAGAGGACCGTGCGGCGTGCTTAGCTGTGTCCAACAGCGTCGAGAAGACTAGCTTGCTCCGGCGCAAGAGGCTTACTTTCGATATATTCCTGAAGAAATGGCGCATTCGCCAGCTTGTCTTTCAGTTGAAACATTCTCTTCTCGCCCTGGGAGATGAAATTTGCATAGAGCCAGGGTTTAATGACCACGTTGTCAGACCATTCTTTGCGTGGTTCATCCTCCCCGGCGGCAATTCTGTCGCCCAGAACGTGCCCAAAGACCTTAGTATACCGACTGATGTAGCCACGTTGTTCTAGGGCTTTCACGTACTTCCAAACTTGGTCCTTTTCTTTCGAACCAAGTGCGACGCCGGGCTTCTTCAGCTCCACAATCGAGAGAACGGCGCAGCTAGTTTGATCGCCATCATCGTCATAGCCAGGCCGAGAGTAAAACCCGATCGAACTGTCTGGCATCACCACAAAGTCAGGGCGGATCGTTTCCGCTTTCTCTTCCCCGCCAAACAGCTCGCGGATGACCGTTGTAATGCCCTTGTTTGACGTGAACTCGATGCTTTCAAACTGAGGGCCAAATATCCAAAGGCTGCGTTCGAAAAGTGGTTGCAGTTCTTGAACCTCATCTGTGGCTTTGTCAGAGGTTTTCTCTGCAAGATCAGCTAGCACACGCAAGCGTTTTTCGATTTCATCTAGGGCTTCCTTCGCCAATTCTGTGGTCCAGCGATCTAGGATGTCATTCCAGTTATCGAGGTCTTCAGGCTTCATCCTCTGCATTTTTTCAAGCAAGGCATATTGGCTTTCAGCTAGCTCCATATTCGCAAGCACATCCATGACCTGTTGCACCTGAGTAGAGCCAAGGCTTGGGCACTTTTCCATCAGTGCGTCCATGGTATCTGACAGTTTTACCTGGCTGCGCTTAGGTAAAGATCGGCGGAGGTTTGCGTGGCCCTCAATCCACTCACTCTTTGTTTGAGCGCGTTTGGCCGCAGTCAGATCGAGCAGCTTCGCGCGGACAGCATCTTCACATGCTGACCGGGTGCTATGCCAATTCGCGCTGTCTGGTTTGAAGCCAGACCAGTCCGCAAGCACATCTGGCTTAAGGTGATCGGCCTTGAGAATGAAAGTATACCGCTTTGCCTCTTCACGGCGGCCATCCAAGACAGATTGGTCTTCAAAGTTACGCCAGTTGCACTCTCCGACGAGCCGCTTGTTTACCCACCATGCGATACCATGCTGCTTGGTTGTCCGGTCAGTTTTTTCGCTGTCGATCACAATCATCTCAACGGAGTTTTCTGCGTTGATCTGGACAGGTATTGTCTCAACACCATGCTCCGGAAGGTCGGCAAAGGTCACTTTTTGCCCTTCAACATAAACCTCGAACTCCGGATTTGTCAGAAAGCGAGTGCTCAAGACTGAGCGCGCCATGTCAGCGCTCATGCCAACAGGGCGTTCTTCTTGTCCGAGGATGTGAAACCCACGCCACTGATTTTCTTCTTCGTGGATTTTCTCAATAGAGAAGGGTAGCGGCAGGTGCGGAGTCCGATTGAGACGAAAACGGCACTTCAGGCCGTCTTTCCCGATTTCGACGTCAAATGGCGAAGAGAAGCAGAATGCAGCATATCTACCTTTTCCGTTCCGTCCAAAAGCTCGACGTGGTCGATGACCTGGCAAGTCTTCTGGCGGATCGGTTAACTCACCTAGCTCACTAACTCTGTTGTAATTGAAACGCCGCCAGCGCGCGTTCAATTCCTCTTCCGTCATACCCTTTCCATTGTCTTTGATTTCAAATGCTTGGGTGTCAGAGGGCCATGTGATGTCGACACGCGTTGCATAAGCATCCCATGCGTTGGCAACCAGTTCGACCAATGCAGTGGTGGGGTCTTTGATAATAGATCCTGCGTGATCTTCCAGAAAACGCGGATCATACGTGAGAGGTACATTCTCAAATAAGTCGGACAAGAACATCTCGCATGATAAAACAGACTGATAGTTTTCAACCTTTGCCTGTATCGGCTACCACGGCAAGGAAATATATAACTCGCGCATCATGGCAAACCGCTCGTCAAATGGCGGCAGATCATCGAGTTCCAAGGCAAGAGTGTTCCAGTCAACCTCAGCCCGACGCCGCACCTCAGGATCATCCATAGAATCCGGCGTGGCCTCAATTCCGCGGGCCCGGCACTTCTCGATCAGCGTCTCCAAAATGCTGCGGCGGTCCTTATCGGATAGCTTGTTGGTTTCGATCAGGTAGGCAATGTCATAGACATCTTGGCGGCGGTTTCTGTTGCGGATCGGCTGTTGCAGTAAGGCACGCAGCTTTTCAGCAATGATTTCGTGCAGTGTGAATGCCCGAACCGCGACACCCGGACCCGTCAGGTTCAGCTCCTGAAAGGCATAGACCTGATCCCGGAAGCTGATCTCGATATCCAACACTCGTATGGCACGCCCGGCTTCCAAGCGTTTCTCTTCACCGGTCCCGCGTTCGGCCGATCCGATCCGGATGAGCAATGCGGGGAAATCGAATTCTTCGAAATTCAGCGGTTTGGGCATTTTCTTGACGGTCTGTACCCGACAAAGAAGGTCTAGATATCCAAGACGGATTGCGGTCTGAGGCAGAATAGCGTTCAGATCATCTGCGATCTGATCAGCAAACCCAGCGGGTTCCACAATCGAAGTAAAATCCACATCGGCTGTGACCCTGTTGCTCTTGAAAGCAAGGGCCATCACAGCCCCACCCTTCAGGACTAGGCTTGTATTCAGACTGGGGGCTAGCCCAATGGCGGCTAGAACAACCTCCGTGACCTGCCTGTCGCGATACTGAGCCGGATTTGATCGCGCGGCTTCAACCCAGGCACGCACATCCACATCAACAATGTCATATTCTGCCTCGTCGGCGACGTGTTCTGCATCAGACATTCAGTGAAATCATCCATCGTTCTGAAAATTCAGGGAGATAGTCCGCTTCAGGGTCCAGCTTCCGTGACCCCCCTCTTTGAGCAAAGACTTCCCAACGTGCAATAGCAGGATCATCAAGCCCTAGAACTTCTGAGAGAATATACCCTGCCCGAACCTTCGCGATCTTGCTGTTTAACTGGTCTACGGCTTCCACGATCTCCGGCAACCATTGATCTGCATCTCGTTCCCAAACATCGAGGACATGGCGCATCCCCCCACACAATCCTGGCTCTGTAATCATATCGGCAAAGGTTTGGCCAATAGATGTGATCCGAGTTTCCTCGCCGCTGAGAGGCACCGGTGTCCAGGGATGGCTTGAGATGTGCATAATCACAGGCCGTCGCCGAATAGTATCCTTAAAGCCTGGCCGATTGAGCATAGGCTTATCAATGTCTTCGATCTCAGGAAGATCATCGCGCACGCGGTCATTTCGGAGTTGGTTCCAAAGATCGCGGCGCGGAGTGGTCACATGTAGAGCCTTGGGGCTACGTTCTGTCAGGCTGTATCGTTGCATCGCCGATAAGTGTGAGACATAGGCAAAGGGGTCAGCAATACATACGATCTCTTCCGCAGACCCCGCACGTGTAGCCTGCGTGACGCGCCAAACGCCCGATCTGAAATCAGAATCCGGAACCAGCGCCCTACGCTCTTCCATACGCTTGATAGCATTATTTGCACGAGTTTGATCCCACCCTTGAGGCATACGCTTAAGGGGTTCTCCGTCCCACTCGCGACGCTGAAAGAGCGCATAACCAAGAACGAAAAAATCGTAGTATGTGATGATTGGCAGATCGCGCTTTAGGAGCGCTTGTTCTACCCCGTCCGTGAACTTCATGCGAGTTCCATCTGTATATGTCCTTAGGACATATACAGATGGAACTCGGATAAGTCAAGGTTTATGTCTCCCAAGGAGGCTCAGTTGATTTGACACTACGGTCGGGTATCTCTATGTCCTTAGGACATAGAGATACCCGACCGAGAGCTAAACCTTCTCATATTTCCGTTTTTGCTTGGCATGTATCAGTGTGTCCAAAGCGCCCTCCGCCTCAACCTGGCTACGGAACAAGTCCATCCGAACCTGGCCCCCTCGACCGACCCGACCCCATTCGCGGTGAAGCGTCCATTCTCCAAACAGATTAGGCAGAACAGATATGCGATAGTAGCGCGCGATGTTTTTGGAAGGGTCGAGCTTTTCGAGGTGAGCTTTCATGTTTCAACCTGGCTAGCGAGTCGTGCGGTAAATTTCCCACATCTGTTCAATGAGTTGCCCCTGCGTGATCCCAAGATTTTCCGCTTCTTCCGCTATCGCTTCTCCCACTTCGGGAAACACTTTAGGGTGCAGTTGATGGGTGCGAGGGCTGGGTTTGCGGCCAGGCTTCTTGCGGGGTGTCCTGTCCAGGAACCCCCTTGCCTCTCCAACCTCATCCACCCGCCTGACTTCTTCAACAGTAGTGCCCTTTGGGCGTGCCTTGAGGCCTGCAAGTCTATTTGAGCCGCTCATAAACAGCCTCCGCGAATGCTTGGGCGTTGATCAACGCCTTATCCACTTTACCGCCTGTCATCATCTCAGGATCATTCATCATCGCGGTTAAGTCGCCGCCATAGGCAAACAGTTCCGAGAATGCCGCGCGTGCTACCAAGGATGGCTCGATCACGTCGATCCCTGCCCCTCTGAGCTGCTCTTCCAGCTCCTTCTGGACGCGGCTTTTGACTGCGGCACTTGTCTTGGTCAAAACCACGGCATGCCGGATCGAACGCCCAAGCGCCTCTTCTTCTTCTCGTACCAATGCTAGTGCTTCGGAGCCGATCTCTGCGTCGAGAGCGGTCGGCTGCATCGGTACGATCACTAGGTCCGCCTGGGAAATCGCACGACTTACAAGCTGGGAGGCAACCCCTTCCAGGTCCACAATAACGATTTTGCCATCGCCGTCCGCGCTCCGGATTGTTGGAACAATCTCTGAGCGGCCAATCTCATTCTTGAGGGTCACACCTGTGGGCACGCCGTGCGATGCCCACCTGGTCAGAGATTTGTTCGGGTCGCAGTCCAGCACTGTGACATCCGCTCCCATCCGGGCGAATTCAGACGCCAGAAGTACAGCGCAAGTTGATTTACCAACCCCGCCTTTGGGGCTTGCCATGACGATAACGGGCATTGCTCAATCCTGCCGATTTGTTGTTACCGGATTTATATCCTGTACCGGTAAAATATCCAACGCCTGATTTAAATCCATAACCGAAATTATTTCTATTACCAGTTTTCAATCCTACGGCCTCCCTCGCTTCTCGAACCATTTCCGGCAAAACCCGACAAAAGCCCGATCAGCATTGCGAGGGGGCTCTACGCACCAGCTTCGCCATTCCTGTTCAAGAAAACGTACATCCCATCCTGGAGCCGCATGGCGCGCTTCTTCGTAGGTGTCAGACTGCAAAGGCGGAATGCTGCCCTCCACGAGCAAGGTCGGTGACATCGTGCCACGATTGGTGAAAACCACCATGTCGGCGTCATCCTCAAAGGTAACGTGGTAATCCGGCAAGTGGTCATGCTCTACGAGCTGCCGGATCATCTGCCGGAAGCGCTTCTGAGGGCTTTGAGAACCAGTCTTGAGAAGCAATTTGGCCAGCGTGATACGCCAGGACTTCTGTTGGCCACAGTGCTTTCGAGCAATTTCGTACACCCGCCGTTCTATGGGCTTACGCAGACGGAAGTAGTCCCTATGCAGGGTCAGAACTTCTTCGTTTCGGATCGCGTTGAAGACCCAATCCGACAGCTTCACCTCGCACCACAGCAGGCGACCGTCGAGACCATGCTTGCGGCGTATTGACGAAGCATCGATCAAGCCGAACCCATCAACCTGTTCTTCGTCCCCGGTCACAATGTTCGTCCTGATGCGCGTTCCTTCAAGGCGGTCCAGGGCATCGAGAAGGGACTGATACTCCCGACCGCTCGTACCTCGGTTGGTGAAGATAAGCAGCTCTCTGGAATTGATCCGAACACGGGGTGAAACCGGGAGGCCTTCCTTCAGTTTCGCCATGATCTGGCTGATGCAGTAGATCAAAATGTCTTTGTCGTAGATCGTTGCTAGGCCCTTCACACTGGGCGTGATCTGCAGCCACTTATTGCCATTCTCGTATCGTTTGACCGTCGTTTCTGGCTTCTTTGAAAGCGAGTAGAACGGATGCTCCATATGTTGCATCACGTCCTTCAACACAGCGTCAGCGACATCGCAGATGAAAAGGTCATGCTGCGGGTGGCGATCCGGAAGGAGCGGGGCGAGGGCATTCGTGTTATCAGTTACCATGGGTCCACATTCGTGGTTTTAGTTACCACAGTCAAGATTCGTGTTATCAGTTACTCAAAGCAGGATTTCAGTTACCAAGATTCGTGTTATCAGTTACCAGACATTATAAGAAATCTTTAAATTTCAAATGACTAAGAGTAATCTGCTCATCTGTAACACAGATTCTAACACATATATAACACCCAGCCTGTCAGGTTGAGACAATCACCGACAGCGCTTCAGACGTTACCGCTGGTAGAAGACGCAGGCATCAACACCCGTGGTTGTCGTGGTCCATGAAGCCCCTAGGACAGCGCATGTGGACGCGTTGCTGGCTAAGAAACGAGGAAGCGTCACCGTCAGCACCAGGGCCAGAACCAATGCACCCAGACCAAACCAAGGCAGGCGGCTTTTGAGACGATCCGCTTTCTGTTCCCGTTCGAACACCGCTCGATAGGCTGTGGACCTGTCATCTTCCGATTTGGCCAAGGCCCCGATGGTCTTGTCTGTCTGGACGCCAAGGCGTCTGACAATCTCGGTCATCGCGTCAGCGGTTGCGCCCAGGTGGCTGTCGAGGGTCTGGCCCAGAAGATCCCCGTATTTTTTCGGATTGGTCTGATCCCGTGCGGCGAAGGCCGCGATCCGCGCTTCCGTTGCAACTTTGATCTGCTTGTCCGCCACGGCGGTCAGATCGTCTATCCTGTCGGACATGCTGGCGACAGCCGTGGCCATGAGATCAAGCGTTTCGCGCAGATCATCGTCGGAGAGGGCAGGGAGGTCGGGTTGGTCTGGCATCGGGTGGCGTCCTTCGGATTACTGGTCCTGCGGGACAAACAGTCCCTTGAACTCGGGATCGGTGTAGTAGCGCAGCTTTTGTGCGACGGCGGTGGCTTGCCCCTGCACGCGCAGAAGCTGGTTTTCCGGGCGGAGCTGCATGATTTCATCGGAGGTCAGCAGATCGCGGCCCGTGAAATTGTTGCTGAAGCTTGGGCCATCACCGGGCTTGAAGACTGTCAGTCTGGAACCCGGCGGTTTCCTGGCGGATCATCTGGCTCAGCCACTTGGCCATCTCGAAGTCATTCACCCCGAAGACCTATTGCACCCCAGCATTGGCAATGAAGGTGCCCGCCCGTTCGCCATAGAGGTCCTTGAGCTGGCTCATGTCCTGCAGGATCGGCCAGAGCTGAAGCCTATAGCCCGCCATCAGCCCCATGGCGCGTTCTATGGCCTCCAGACGGCCCAGGGCGGCGAATTCATCGAGCCGGAGAGGCAGGGGCCTTGAGGCTCTCCGAACGGCTCTCTTACGCGCTCTGAGGCCGTTCAGCGTCCCGTGCGATGTCCTGAAGCGCCAGCTCAGGGCAGAGACCAAACACCGTTTCAGCCAGCCAGCAAAATTCCAAGACAGAAGGTCTGGAGACCAGCCCAAAGGAGCCGCGTTCAACCGTTCTCTCTGAAGCTGAGGAGGCGATGATCGTCGCATTCCGACGGCACACGCTGCTACCGCTGGATAGATTACCTCTATGCTCTTCAGCCATCGGTTCCGCATCTAACCCGCTCGGCACTGCATCGTTGCCTTCAGCGGCACGGCATCTCTCGCTTGCGGGATATCGAAGGAGACAAGCCAAAATGCCGGAAGTTCAAGCGCTACCCCATCGGTTTCTTTCATATCGGTATAGCCGAAGTTCAGACGGTGGAGGGCAAGCTCAGAGACGCTCTGCGTCCTTCCACAATCAGGCTTTTGGCTTGGCCTTAGTCTAGGCGCTGGCCCAGTTGTGGCCCAGATCGGCCTTTGACCTCATGCCATCTTCCACACCCTACGCAGCAAGCTGCAAGGTGACTATACCCTACTGATATTATTAAGATAATTACGTCCGATATTCTTTTCGGACTGTCCGCAACTTGATTTTTTTTAAAAAACAATGTCTTACAATTTGAAGTCCCGAGTGTGGCACAGTCGGGCCACACTGAGCGGCACGCGTGGCACGTTGTCCTAAAACTATTTCGGACAGTGCGTACCGTCTGTGATATACGTAAAAAACAAACGTTGGCTGTACTGAGATTATGGCACAGGGATACCAACGCGATTTCCCCAATGACAGGAGGTGCTCGGCCATTGGCTCCCCGGGACTACGTATATGTTCGCCTTGATCCTAAAGAGGGTTGTAACGGCAAATCCTCTGACCATGCCACCATTCGCATTCACACGCAGGCTGCGCGTCTCGATGGGTTTATCGTGCATAGTCGCTGGGCTGTGAGCGAACGGGTGGGCGCATCGGTTGCCGCGTCAGGGCGACCAAAATTGCAGCAACTGATCCGCCAGCTCAAACTTGGCGACGCCGTCATCGTCTATACGCTTGACGGGTTCGGGCGCGATGCATCTGACGTCCTGAAGACGATCCGGCATATAGACGAGATGCAGGCCGAAGCGTTTTGCGTGTCCCTTACAAGAGACAATCTGTGTTCTGATACAACGTTCATGACGATGATGGAGGCCGTGGCGGCGCTGGAGCGCTTGACGGAGAGCGAGCGCAAACAGGCGAGGGCAACAGGGCGTGGTGTTGCAGGGGGGCGGATCGGACGACCACCCTCGCTGGATGATGCAACACAGGCGGCTGTGCTGACGGACCTTGAGACTGGGATGACCATTTCCGCCGTGGCGCGGCGTTACAACACATCCCATCAGACCATTCTGCGCATACGGGACGCAAGGACGCGATCCTGATCCTCTTTTTCGCTGAACAGGCCGCAGTTCCGCCAGCCGTGCTGAAAGAACGCCGCCGCCGGGCAAAAACGCGTCTGCCCCAGTTCGAAAAGCCTGCGCGACCGCAGACGCTGTTCGGGCCGGAAATTGCTTGTTCGGCGGGCAGATTCAGGTGGTTTTGGCGTCAGACAGCACGCCACTTAGGGAATGTCGGTTGAGAATCATTGTATCAGTCACCCCCGGTTCGCGACAAACTGCGCATATGGAGCGTTATAAAACTCAATGACTGTTCCCCAGGGGGCCTGACAATAGATCAGGTTGAGTTTTTCACCATGGAGTGCGGTTACGGGCGTGACGCAGAGCAGGATCGCGGCCATGAGAAGGAAAACACGCGCGCAATCGACAGAGAGATAGATCGTGTTCTAGGCCTCAGTCATTCACCTATGAGTGTATTTTGCCGGTGTCGCGCTTTGTAGAGTTGTGATTATCCAGTTGGTGAGCTATCGAAATGACTGAATTCTGACGTTTACAGATTATGGATGTTCCTCATGCAAATCATCTCGCGCTTGTCGTTGCTTCTCGGGTTTTCTGTGTTGAGCGCGGGTATAGCTTTAGCTGATATTCCAGCAGGTGTTACCGCGCTTGAGCAGGGCGATGTGGAAACTGCTGCGAAGGAGTTTCAGGCCAGCTTTGATGAAGGCAATGCGGATGGCGCGTTTTACCTAGGCCGCATGTTCGAACTGGGTCTTGGCACCGAACCTGACTTTGTCCAGGCCGCCGATCTATACAAAGTTGCCGCCGCTCAAGATAGTGCTCTGGCGCAAAACCGGTTGGGGCTTATGTATCTCGATGGCCAGGTGGTGATCCGTGACTATATTCAAGGGGCAGAACTTATCTGCAAAGCGGCAGATGCCGGAGAGGCTAATGCGCAGTTCAATTGTGGCGTAGCTTACGGCGATGGCAAAGGTGTTTCCAAAGACTCAGTTAAGGCCCGAGAGTATTGGCAAAAAGCCTCTGAACAGGGTCATATCGCAGCGACGAACTTCCTCGGTCTTGCATACAAAACTGGCGATGGTGTTGAGGCGGATGCAGCCAAGGCCTATGCGCTCTTTTCTACTACGGCTGAACAAGGCAATCCGATGGGCTTATATGAGGTTGCACTGGCCCTGGAAACAGGCACCGGCACGGAGGCTGATAAGATTCGAGCCTATACCTATGCCAATATTGCAGCAGCCCGGTCGCATCCGGAGGCTCCTGCCCTGCGGGATCGGATTGAAGCTGAGCTAGGCTCAGAAGAAATCAATCAGGCTCAGAAAGCTGCCCGGGACTGGATTGCCGCTGCCGAAGCCAAGGCGGTAGAGGCCGCAAGCAATTGATGCCATGCCCGCTTTTGATGTCCGTATCTCTCAAGCGAGATTAAAACATACGGCCAGTGTACTAGCGTTGGCCGCCCTTGTTTTTTTGTCACCCGCAAGCCTCCTCGCACAGGTGGTTCCCGATGGTAGTACGGCTACCAATGTCGTGGTTAATACTGACGGCTCAGTCACCGTCGGTATCGCCAATGCCCCAAACGGCATCAGCCATAACCGGTATACAGAATTCAACGTTCCCAAACCGGGCGTGCAACTCGACAACCGTGCCGAAGCTGCACGGACAATTGTCAATGAGGTGACCGGCACATCGCGCACGGATATCGAGGGCCCTGTCGAGGTCCTGGGGCAACGGGCCCATGTGATTGTGGCCAATCCCAACGGTATTGTCATTGATGGGGGCCGGTTTGTGAACACGGGGCGTGTGGCGCTCACCACAGGGCAAATTTCCACTACACAGCGCCAGATCGCTCCGGGTATTTTCCAGGACAATGTGGTCTCTACCGTGAATGGCGGTACCATCACTGTCAAAGGTGGCGGTCTGTCTGGCCAGATGGATGCGATTGATCTTATCGCTCATTCCATCCGTGTCGATGGTCCGATCACCAATGAAAGCACAAATGCAGGAGCAAGCATTCGTCTGGCCGCTGGCAGTTCTAGCACTGAGTTTGACAGCTCGGTATTGCCTGGGAATACCGGCCTCAGCTGGGGTAATATCACTGGCGCAGGGGCAACATCAGATGGGGCCGTTCTGGTCGAGATCACCCGGCCCGGCGTGTTGCGCGCCAATCGCGTGGGGATCGAAGTCAGCGACCAAGGCGCAGGAGTACGATTTGCCGGTGAAGGTTATGCCACAGCCCGAAGTTTCACTTTAAGTGCCGATGGATTGATTGATCTCGGCAGCGCCAAGATCGAGGCGCCTGCGGGGATCTCAGCCTCAGGGCGTTCGGTCACGATTGATGACAGCACACTCACGGCCTCAGAAGGTCCGGTCAGTTTAGCTGCGACAGAGGCAGGAGGAGATGGCATCACCGGGTTTGATTTTTCTCTGAGCGGCCAGAACCTGTCTTTGAGTTCGGAAAGAAATTTGAGCTTTGGGATTACCGAAGACGGTACAGCCAGCCTGACCTCGACATCGGGCGATATCATGCTGCAAGCCAAAGGGGCCTTTGCGGGTGCAGGTGGTACTTTCACTGCACATCGCAATCTTTTCATTAGTGCCGATCAACGCCTGAGTTTCTCGGAAAGTACGCTTGGTGCGACCAAAGGTTCTATTCAGCTCGACAGCAAAGGAGCCTTTACTGCCACGGGGACCGTGGCCAATGCCTTTGGGCATTTGCTTGTCACTGCCGACGAAGCCAGGCTTGCCAAGGGCACCCGACGCAGCGAGCTTAAGGCCGAAAATGGCAGTTTCATTCTGACCACATTCGGCACAAATTCCGCAGGCCACCTCAACAATACTGGCAGCCTGATCCAGGGCAGTGTGCAGACCGAGGGTCTTAAGGATAGTGCCGAGACGGAAAGTACGGGAGCCGTTACGCTCAATGTTAAAGGCAGCGTGATCAACACCACCGCAGAGGATCTGGCGGTTATCTTCGGGGCCGGAGGGGATGTGGCCATCCGCACCGGCGTGAACACCGATAACAACCGTGGCCGCATCCTGGCCAATGGCGATGTTAAGCTCATCGCGCAAGGGGATGTGCTCAATATGGTGGAAGCGCCCAACGGGGCCGTAGACCCCGAGGTGGTGCAATACACCCGCAAGGGCAAACGCCAGTGGTGGACGCTCTGGATCAAGCGCAAGCGAGAGTCTTACGTCTCTTATGATTATGGCACGCTGGAGAGCATCGATCAGCTCGCGGCCATCACCGCCACGGGCGGCGTGAGCATCGAAACCAGCGGCTCCCTTATCAATCAGGGTGGCGATATCAATGCCAATGATGGCGATCTGGAGATCAAAGCCCTGCGCGTCGAGACCATCGGCCTGGGTTCCGGAAAGGTCTACGTTCGGAAAACCTGTGTTCTGACTTGTTCTTATGAAGGAGACGGCTCTGTGGCCTATTTTGGCGGACGCCTCAATGCCTCAGAGAATATCAAGATCGCTTCACCAAAGAAGTTCCACAATAAGGCGGGCTCTGTCTTTGCCATCGGAGATGTGGAAATCATCTCCGGGGATATTGAGCTCGAAGCGGCGCTAGTTCCCACCTTGGTCACCCGTCCCAAAGGGCTTTATAGTTTCTGGGCCTCGAAAGCGGCCTGGGTGTTCTTGCGCGATCAGTTTGGCTCTATAGTAGCCGACACCGGCAATATCACCGTCACCAGTGATCGCCCCGTCAAGATCAGGGGCGGCACGCTGACTGCCGGAGGTAATGTCGAGCTGGAGAACGGTCGGAAGATTGTCCGCGCGCCAGGTGCGCAATCGGATGCGCCAAACGACACAATCGGGTTCTTTGCTGACCTGCCACTGATCCGGCAGTAGGTTTGTGAGGGTGCTGGGTACATATGGGCGAGACTGTATCGCCAGGGTGAGCTTGGTGCTTGCCCTCATGTTTGGAACCAGCCAGCCGATCCTGGCACAGCAGGTACTGGACCCTATTCTCGAAGAAGAACGCCGCAGACAGCTGGAACAGCGCACCAATGAATTGGGAACTCTGGAACGTCGCGGTGGTGCGCCTGATCCCGGCCCTGCCCAGGCCCGTGGGGGACCTTGTTTCCAGATCAATAGGCTGACCGTAGAAGGTGTCACGCTTCTCTCCCCTGCCGAACTGGCCGCTATCACGAGCAAATATGTTCCGAACTGTATGCAGGGCGCAGATATTCAGGCGGTGATGCGCGAGTTGGATGCAGCTTATACTGACCAAGGCTACATCACCTCCAAGACCTATATTCCGCCGCAGAACTTGCAAGACGGAGAACTGGTGCTGACTATGCTCGAAGGCATGGTTGAGGACATCCTTCTCATCGATGCTGAAGAGCAGATCGAAAGCAGGCGCGGTGAACGGCAGCTTAAGACCGCTTTTCCAAATGCCGAAGGGGGCCTCTTCCAGCTTCGTGATTTCGAGCAAGGGCTCGATCAGATGAATCGACTGGCTTCGGTCGAGGCCATTCTAAAACTGCAACCAGGTGAAGAACCCGGCGGGTCCTATGTGATCGTGCAAAGGGTGCAGGAAGACCTCCTGCGCGGCTATGCACGGCTTGATAACCAGGGATCGGAGAGCACCGGGCGCAATAAGCTCTCCTTTGATCTCGAAGTCGACGATCTCTTCGGGGCCAATGACACCTGGACCCTTGGATATTCCGGGTCGGAAAACACCAATGCACTCAGCATCAACGGTTCCGTGCCTTATGGCTATTGGACCTTTGAAACCGAGCTCGCCTATTCCGAATATCTGACACCGCTCAATGCGCTTTCCGAGCTATTCGGGACCTCCCGCACAGCCGGACTCAAGGCGCGCTATGTGGCGCATCGCGATCAGGCCTCCACCACCGAGTTGAACTTCGGCTTGCGGGTGCGCAAGAGCGACCGCTTTATCAATGATGTGCGCCTTACTCCGCAGAATCTCAGCACCTTCAGCCTCGGCGTCAAGCACCTTCGGCTCGGAGAAAAGGCCCGGAATTCCTATGACGCAACGCTGAGTTTTGGCACGACGCTCTTTGGGGCCGACAAGGACGCGCCCGGTATTGGTTCAGACATTCCCCGGGCGCAGTTTTTCAAGATCAATGCCGGGTGGCAGCGTCAGGGGGCACTTGGACAAACCGGCACGCTGGTGACCGATCTGCGCGCCCAGTGGAGCCCGCATACGCTTTACGGCACCGAGCAATTGTCGCTGGGCTCATTCTCCACCGTGCGTGGGTATGAGGCCTCGGTCGCCACGGGCGATATGGGCGTCTACATGCGCAATGACCTCTATCTCACGCCCAATATCTGGACCTTCCTGCCGGAAGAAGCCGCAGGCAAAGTGGCCAGCAAGACCCAGACGCATCTCTTCCTGGATATGGGGATTACCCGCGATCATGCCCGCGACGTGACCGAAAAAGCCGCTGGCTTTGGGCTCGGCCTGTCGTATTATCACAAGCGGTTTACCCTTTCAGGAACTGTCGGCGTGCCGCTCATCCAGGACAACCGCTTTGATGTCGGCGATCCCGTCGTTCAGCTTAGGATGGATGTGAAAACATGGTGAGGAAGGCAACGTATTGTTTCGGAAAGGACATCTTGTATTGCAACAAGCCGTCACGTATCCTGCGTTCCGTGCTTTGAGGTAATCATCCCATGTTTGCATTGCTGGCCATATCGTCTTTGCTCATCGCAGGTTTTGCGTTCGATATCTTCGATGGAAGCGATGATGGTGGCGGTGAGTCATCCGAAGATGACCAAACCTTAACCGACAGAAACGACGAGTTTCTGGGGACTGATCAGGCCGATCACATAGATGGTGGAGCCGGTGATGACGAATTAAGCGGTGGTACGGGGTTTGATACTTTGAGCGGCGGGCCGGGAGACGATATCATCAATGGCGGGCCTGGCCGTGATGTGCTCGAAGGCGATTCCGGTGATGATTTGCTAGATGGCGGTGTGTGGCATGATACCATTGGGGGTGGTGTGGGTGACGACACACTCAATGGTGGTCGTGGTGAGGACATTCTGCTTGGAAACGACGGTAATGATGAGCTCAATGGCGGAGATCGAAACGACTTCCTTCTTGGAGGTGACGGTAGCGACATCTTGAATGGTGGCGCTGGCAACGATGTTCTGAACGGCGGGTTCGAAGAAATCGCACGAGTTGGTGTTGATCAGGGTCTTGACCTTTCCGCCGAAACTGCCGCTGCCTTGGGGCAGCTTGCCGAAGATGATCCAGACTTTTTTGACGAAGCAACACCCGAACAGTTGGCCGCTGATCCCAGAGTGCCAGGGTTCGACCTTACTGAGCGTACAGAACAAGGCGTTGATACCCTGAATGGCGGCGATGGCGATGATGAATTGCGCTTGGGGGCCGGAGATATTGGCATCGGCGGAAGCGGCGATGACGTGTTTGAAATCTCGACGGGCCTAAGTGGCGACCCCGCGATAATCCAAGACTACAACGCGAGCGAAGATACCATCGAAGTCGCCTATAACAGCGAAGATGGGGTTCCGAGCATAACAATTGCCTCTGATGATGGTGACGCGATAATCCGTATAGATGGCACAGACATTGCGAGAGTTGTCGGAGCAGCTGGAGCGATCAACCCATTCAACGTGATACCTGTCGAAACGACCTTTGCCGCATGAAACGGTTTGTGCGCATAGCTACGCCGCCGATCACGGCGTTTGATTTCCCACGATCTCTTGTGGGGAAAGGGGGCGCATTGGTAGCGCTAACGTGCCTGGTGTTTTTGACGGGGTGCATGTCCACAGAGCAAGCGCAGCAGCAGAGCTATGTTGGCGATCAGAACGGGCAGCAAGTGTATCAGTTCACCACGTCTCGGGCGAGCGGTGCATGGTCAGAGCAAAAACTCAATCGTGCCATCGATGTTCAGGCGCGTCGTAGGTGCCCAAACGGGTATCGCGAGATCAGCCGTAAAGACGGAAAATCCCGCTGGGTTCCCGGGGCGATCCCCATCAAGTATACTGATGTAATGGTCACTGTGGCTTGTGGGTGATACCATCTAGCTTCGGCGGAAATTTTCTTGCTCCCGTTTCAGGCGATTTCTCCATTCTTGCGAAATTTTACCAATTTCGTTTAGAGCCTTCTGTTGAGATGCGGCATAGTCATAATTTTTTTGAGATTTGTAGAAGGCTTTTGAGTTTGCTCGTTTCTTGAAAATCCAATACATGAGTTCATCTATAGATTTAGTCTCTTGTCGTTGTGTTTCTTTTCCTCTCTCTGTACCAACAAGCGCCATCAGTCCGTTTGGACTTATTTCAAGATGAATTCCTCCAAAATTATCCGGATTCGTTCCGTAAGGAAAATTTAGATCTGGCTCCCCACTAAGCTCGGCATACTTCTTAAATGAGCTGACAATTTTGCTTGGAATTTCCATGTTACCCTCAATCGAAAACAGGTCTGATGAACCCTTGTTCGACAAGAGATTCAATACTCATAGGTAGTTGGTACTGTGTTCCGCCGCCGGGCTGACCAAACCACGGCGCAGCGCTACCGGAGCTAACATTTGGGATTGGTTGTAAAACTTCATATTCTTGATACGGGCGATTCACACTAGAATTAGGAAGTGAACGCTGTTCAAATGGAACTCCTGTTGGCGACACATATCCTCCAGTATCAACAAACTGGCCATTCTCATCGAAGCGACCGCCATATCTGTCGAACCGTGCCCCTGGTTGAAGTTCAGTGATGGTTTGCGGGCCATCAAAGCCGTCGTTGGGAGGCCAATCAATACTTCCGTCCGCGTTAATCCATCTAGGATCGATCCCAAGATCGTTAGCAGTGGCAATCTGCTGTGGTGACGGCTGAGTAACTCTAGGCCGATCCGGTGCCTCAGGTACTGTGCGCCCAACAACCCTAGCCACGGTAATACCAGCACCACCGCCCACTGTAGCAATATTAAACACACCGCTCAGAATAATTTCGCTTCGAATACGATCAGCTTCTGCCTGATTGCCTTGGGCTTCGAGAGTATCCGCGCGTTCAAGCTGCGCTGCAATTCTTTGCTCTACAGTATTTACGGGGTCCTGAATCAAAGTCAGAATATCAGCCCCCATCTGACGTAGAAGCGCTTGAGCTTCGGTATCTCCTACAGCAGCTCGGCCAGTAATGGCCAATAAGTCGAGAGTATCTCTAACTGCGTCTAATGGCATTTCAGCCAACACATTCGCAGCCTCGTACGACATCGCAATTTGTCTGTTCTCCGCCCAAAGAGACGAAACTTGGACAAACTCACTGAATGTTCCATCGGCCATGAGCAGACCACTCTCACGGGCGGCATCATACGTTTTGAAGGCTTGATACGCTTTCTCAACCTCTATGTAACACGCAGCTTGTGACCTTCCGATGCCACTGCAAGCAGCTCGAAGATCATCATCGCGTTGTTGGTCCAGCCGATTTAAGGCGACAAGTTCTAGTCTAAGTTCTTCACAATTACCATTACGGCATTCTTCGCTATCCAGCAGCTCTAGGAGCTCTCGCTTGCGCGAGGCTTCCGCGTGCGTGAGATAGTTAAAACGAACCCCGCTTTCGGAAATTGTTCCTCCGAAGCTGACATTGATTGCTCCCCCATCGATACCGCCACCGATAAACCCACCAAATGCGCCGACCAGGGGTGCGAGGCGCAGTTTCTGTTCATCCGACAGGTTCGATCCGGCCAGAAGCGAGGAACTCGCCCCTGCGAAGAAGCCAGCGGCGCAATCACCGTCGAGGGCTTCTAGCGCGACACAACCAACACCGCCATGCAGCAGGAGATGACCCACGGAGCCTTCCCAGTTTGCGTTGCCGTGACCGAGCTCGCCGATCCCAAACTGGGCGACGGCTAGGGTTTCGGTCACGAGGAAGGTGCGGCCCAGATCATCGAAGTTTGCAAACGGATCTTCGCCGTAGACAACATTGGTGACCACCCTGTTGATGACTGCATCCCCTGCCCGGTCCACAATGGCCGATACCGCGAAATGCCCCCGTTCATCGTTGAAGAATGGGCTGGTATCACTCAGGCCTGACCCAAGGTTGATTTTATCGGTCAGGAAACCAGAGATCGTTGTTGAGGCTCCAGCCAGTACAGCTCCACGCAGGATTTCATCGAGGTCAATGTCACCTGTGATCGCACCACCGGCAATCCCAGAGACGGTGCTTGCCAGAGCAGAATCGACACCTGCCCGCAAGAAGGCATTCTGAATCCCGAGGCCCGCACCGGCCCCTGCTGTGATGTAGGTTGCTACGGCTTGCAACAGCGCTTGGAACGCTGGGTTGAGGCGGACCTGTTTGTCATACCACTGGTGATCGCGCAGCTGAATCGTATGGTATGTCGCACCGTAGTCCTGGATCAATGTGTCGAGGTAAGCGAATTGCTGACCATCGGAGGCACCTGGAAGGTCAAAGTCACGCAGGTATTTCTGATCGATCTCACGGGCAGCTTCTTGTGCCCCTGCCTGATCTTCAGGTGTATAGAGATTGACCAGAGCGTTATCGAAGTCTCGCTGCTCAATAGTCCGCAGAAGCGAAGCGTTCAGGTTTTGACCACGCCATCCGGCGATGTGCACGTCACCACCAGTGTTGAACTCAGGCTCTTCAGTAGAGAGAATTTCCGGGAGAGATACACTTTCACGGTCAAAGCCTTCCTGGATCGTGGTGATCGTTATGAAGTTACCTCGTTCGGTGAACTTCTCCAGGCGGATCGAATTGATTGCCCCGTCAATATGAAGATTTCGGCCAGCATCGAGGACAACCCGGCGCGCCTGGTAACGGCCTCCGATGATATGGATGTCGTTCTCTGCCGTGAGGGTTAGCTGGCTGTCGGCACGGAAGTCGCTTGCGGTATTGATATCCGCATCAATGTTGATCGACGTTTTTGAACTGCTGTATTTTATTCCAAGGAAGCGTTTGCTGGTATTAAACACTCCATTGCGAACGTACCGCTCCTTATAGGTCCCCAAAAGAACATTGCGCTGCGCTGATGCAATCGTGAGATCACCACCTGTAGTGATTTGAGCTCCGGCCGCAAGAACATCTCCTTCTGACCTCAGGGTTACGTCACCTCGGGTCGCAGTAAGTACTGGGCGTGTATAGATATCATCATATTGATACACAGCGCGATAATGGCGACGCTTCTTGAACCAGCCGCCACTTGACCATGACCAGTCGTCAGAGAATTCACGATAGCCCCAGGCCGCCGCGATACTGATACCGAGTTCGGCGCTGACGGTAATGTCGCCATGGCTTGAGGCGATGGATGTACCGACAAAGGCTGTGTGGCCTCCCGCAATGACCTCAATATCGTCGCGGGCAGAAATTTGATTGGTATAGGCTCGCAGCTCTTCAATGTTATAAAGAAGCCCGTGACGCACTTCTTCGGCGAGATGAAGGTCTCCCTCTCTGATGACTTCCACGTTGTCTGAGGTACCGGGCCTCCAGTTACCTGCATCTCGATACTTGGTTGAGAAGTTCCACCCCACATTGGCGGGGACGTTGTTTTTACCGTCCTGCCATCCGCGGCGGTTTTCTCGGTATATTGGTTCGCTGACGATGTTGCGGCCAGCAGCAATGCTCAGGTTTCCACCGGAGTGAATCTTGCCTGATTTAAACGTTATGTCCCGCCCTGCATAGAGGGTCATACCTGCGCCTTGTGAGAGAAGCGTCGCCCCTCTCAGACCGGCATTCGCCATGTCCCAATAGCTGCTTTGCGCTTGGATACCCGGGTTATTCTCACGCCAGGCGAACGGATCAAATTTAATAAAGATATCGTTGCCAGCACTGTAGGTGAGCTGTCGTGCCGAAATCACTTGATCACGTTGTGTAATCTTGTCTGAAGCTCGCAGGAACAGGTTCTTGCCAACGAACCTATGGCTAGAATTCACAACTACAGATTTTGCTTGAACGGTAAGGTCAAAGTCGATGTTGACGTCACTCAACCAGTTGTCGGTATAGAGCCACCCGTAATTCTGAACCAACTGTACCTTGCGAGCTGATGCAGGATTCCACCAGCCATTCTTTTTCAGATAACCACGACCTTCCAGATGCAACACATCGCCGATGTCAAAGCGAATGTCCTTGATCCCGGTATTGCCCTCCTTTGCTTGCACAAAAAGATCATCATCTGCCTGGATACGACCACTCAGCAGGATGTTGCCCTGATCCGCAATAAGGGAAACAGACCGGACAACATCCCAGTTGACGCTCTCATAGCTGTTGCCAGTTCCGTCATTGCTCGCCCAGGTGCCAAGGCTTCCGCTTCTCAAGCGCACATAGATATCGCCGCCTGCGCCAGAAATGCTTCCGAGCTTACGGTTTCCTTCGCTTGTGTCAGTTCTCTGAATATCGTTGGCTATGATTTGTGTCCGATCAGAGCCCCTGAAGACATTCGCTGCCGCTTTCACATCACGCGCAGCATCAACGAACAGCTCCTTGGTTTCGATCCGACCTTCGACCGTAATATCGTAGTGCGTCGAGTTCAGAATAACGCTGTTTACTACGCGAATACGTTCCTTCAAATCAATCGTTCGCGCCTCTATGGCGAGGGAATCCGCTGCTGTAATTGAGGCAGGCGAATACACACCACCTTGCCGCGCAACCAACGTAATCTCAGAGCCCGAGATATTTCCATTGTTATAAATGCGGCCATCGTCTGAGATTAGTGCTAGACGGTTCTCTCCGAGCAAGGTTGCGTTATTATCAATATTTTGACTAGCGACAAGGTTGATGGTCGGGGCTTTGATCTCCGCTGTTGTAGTGTCTCCATCACGATTGATGATGCTACCGCCAACGTCGACGAAAATTTCCTGATTGGACTGCACCAGCCCTTCATTGAGAAAATCCGATCCGGCTTCGGCGAGGATCGCACTGCCCCTCAAAGTGCCGTAGTTCGACACGCTGCTGCCACTCGATTGAAGACCAAGGAAATCTTGTGCCTCAAGTGAGCCGTGGTTTTCAATCTTGCCTTGAGAAATGAAACGCAGCTCTGAGGCAGCGATTTGTCCGAAGTTCTCTGCTGCCGATCTTCCGGAGATGTTCAGTAGATCAGTGCCAGATTTCCGGCCAATTACTCCATTATTTCGGAAACTGCCGTTCGCTAACAGAGCAATGGTTTTGGCGTGAATTTCACCATCAGTGTTGTTGCGAATATTACGGGCTACGTTCGCAACATTCACCACTTCTTGTGCTTGAATGAGGCCGCTGTTTGAAAGCGAGCGCACACGCAGGTCTACAACTTCACCACTGATTTGAGCACCCGCATAGTTGGCCAGTTCACCATTGGTTGTCTTGATGTAAAGGTGGCCTTGAGACAGGATACTGGCGTTGTTACGGTTGGAGAACTCGTCAGCTTCCAGACCAAAGTAAGTCTCGCTGTTGATCGTTCCGTAATTTTCGGCACGGCCATTTACATCTCCAAAGAAGCCGTAGACGTCAATGCTGCCTTGGTTGCGAAAGCCGTTAGCTGTAAGGCCAAGCGACACCGCGGTCAGATTGGCTTCGCTTGCATTATTAAAACTGCCTCTGCTTTTGATGGTCACGCGAGATGCAGCAGATATTTCACCAGAATTGCTAACTCCGCCAGATGTTTGCAATTCGATTTCGGTCGAGGAAATTTTTGCATCGGCATAGTTCACCACACCGCCTGAGCGTGTCGTAACTTTGTCGCGCGCTTCCAGCAAACCGTAGTTGTGAAGCGCTCCGTCAATGTCGATGTTCAGCGTTTCGGTCGCAAACACGCTACCTCGCGTGTAGCCGCGGTTTGTAGCTGAAATGAAAACTTGGTTGCCAAAGACATTGCCACGCAAATCAAAGTCTGGTGCGCTTAAGGTCAAGTCTCGACCCGCGGCTATTTCTCCAAAATAATTCAGTGACTTCTGCGCTCTGAGAGAGGCATCGCCCGATACGATTATCGATCCAGTATCAGCCCCTGATATTCTCGTCGCTGAGAAGCCAAGAGTTTCCGCCGACAATGCGCCATTCAAAGTCGCAGAGGTCACATAA
>NZ_CP136705.1:0-53674 GCF_032924845.1 Tritonibacter scottomollicae | reverse complement strand
CACGATGGCACCGGCGCCGTTTTCCAGCACTTCGGCACCAAGGTTTCTGTCCCCGTATACTGGGATCTCATTGAAGGTCCTCAACAGGGTCTAACAAGTAACTTCCTACATCTCCTCGCCGCAGTGGATCCCGCCGAAACGGAGTATGTGGCCCTGTCTGATCAAGACGACATCTGGTTACCTGAGAAACTGCGGAGCGCAGTCGACCAAATCACGCCTCACGGAGATCAGCCGGTCCTCTTGGGAACACGCAGTTGGGAATGGACTCCGTCAACCGGACAAAAGGTACTATCTCGATCCATTCCTCCCCCCTTGAACTTCGCCCACGCACTTGTGCAAAACTACGCAGGTGGCAACACCATGGTGCTGAACCGCTCAGCCCTGAAACTGGTGCAGGCTGCTTTACCCGGCATGCCGCAACCTGCGCTGCATGATTGGTGGCTTTACCAGTTGATATCTGGCGCTGGAGGTGTCGTCTTTCTGGATCCTAAACCTCGGCTCCTCTACCGCCAGCATACCGGCAATCAGCTGGGCGCCAATGCTACCTCACACTCTAAACTGCGCCGGTTAGGCCAAATGCTGACCGGCACTTACCGGCATTGGATGGATCACAACATCAACACGCTGCAAAGCCACGCCAATCTTCTAACGCCGAATAACAAAGCGTTGCTGACACGCCTCGCGCAGGAGCGGAATGCTCCCCTCGTCACGCGACTGAATATGCTCGCAGACACCGGCTTGCATCGCAAGGGTCGCAGTAATCAGGCCGCACTCTGGATCGCCGCGGCTCTGCGGCGGCTGTAGCGCTAGCTCAGCGTCCGCGCCGGAACAGGTTGCCAATGGTCTGAAACACCAGATCAAAATCGTAACACATATTCTGATGCCGTTGATAAATCAGATCCAGCCGCGCCTTCGCGGGCACGCAGATGCGGGAGTAGGTCGCGTGGGTCTCCTCCCGCGTGGCGCAGCGCTCCAACAGCATCGCCTCATGTCTGTGGTAGGCAATCGACGCCAGCCCGGTCACGCCAGGGCGCGATTTCAGCACCTCGGCGTAGATCTCGGGGTGGGCTTCGACATATTGTCGAAGCGGCGGGCGCGGGCCCACAAAGGACAGATCCCCCTTGAGGATGTTCCAGAGCTGCGGGAACTCATCCAGCCGTTTTGAGCGCAGCCAGGCGCCGGTCTTGGTAACCCGGGCAGCCTTATCGCCGCCCGACACACCGCTGTCCTCATCGGCAAGGGTCATGGTGCGCAATTTCCAGAGTCTAAATGGGCGATTTATGCCCTTCATCCGTTCTGCCACATAGAACACCGGGCGACCTTCTTTCCACAGCAACCACAAAAGCAGTCCCAAAAGGATCGGGCCAAGGATCACGATCAAAAGCGTCGCGAAAAAGAGGTCAAACAGGCGTTTGTCCCATGTCATCGGCGGGGATCTTCCTTTATATGTGGCTCTAACAAGGCCATTTCAGCCACCATCTGCACCGGACCCGCCACATGCAGCTGCATCTTGGGGGCCAAGAACCCGCTCAGGCGCCCAAGGTCAAGCGCCACCTCTGCAATCGCCGCATCCGGCGCCGGCACTGTGGCAAAATCCCGCCCTGCTGCCTGCAACAACGCGCCCATCTCGATCGGGCCGGGCTGGGCGATATTGAGCACGTCCGGCAGGTTCGGTGCTTCCATCAGGGCCGCGATCACATCGGCCAGCGTCAGCACCCCGATGTAGCTGCGCCGCGGCGTGCGCCCGTCTTTGAATTGATCTAGGCGAAACCCGGGCTTCCAGCCGCCGAGGATCGCATCGAACCCTGCGATATTGCCGATCCGAAGCACCGAGACCTCTACCCCCAGTTCTGCCGCCAATGCGCAGGCCTGCGCCTCCATATCGGCCTTGGCCGCACCATAGGGGTTGGCCGGAGACAGAGGGGTATCTTCGCTCAAAGCCCCCTGCCCCGCGCCGTACACCGCCGCTGATGAGATCAGCACCACCCGCACGCCAGCCTCGGCCCCCGCCCGCACCGCAGCCTCTGCAAGATGAATATTGAGCGCAAGATCACCCCCGCGCCCCGGCACAGCTCCGGCGAGACACAGAATTTGCCCTGCCGCACGCGCCGCCTGTACCAGTGTCTCCGGCTGTGCAAGCGGATCAAACACTTGCCAATGCGCGCCCGATTGCGCGCGCCGCGTCTGCCAAAGGGCCGCCTCCGGCCCCCAGCGATATCGCAGCGCGCGCCCGATCCGGCCGGTGGCACCAAGCACAAGCGGGGTCAGCAGGAATGTCACAGACGCGCGGGTCATTGCTCTTGGGTCCTATTTGCAAGGGGGCAATCATTGACGATACGCCCCCCACCAGTATGGTGCCTGCAACATATTCACAAACACGCCCCGAGCGCCATCGGGACAAGGACTGTATGCTGAAACTCTCGCTTCTGGTCGCGGCCGTCTCCGTCGCTTTTCTCCCCGCCGCCTGCTCCCGCCTGCCCGGCGGAGCCCCTGCCAGCGAGGAGATCATGAAATCAGCCGCCGATGTGGATGCGGATTTTGCGCTCTATTCGGTCAACCGGGCCTTCCTGCCCACCGTTGCCCATTGGCCGCCAACCGGCAAGCAAGAGACACTTGGCTGGATCCGGGCCAGTCAGGGCCCAAAGACCCAGATCATCCGCGCCGGAGACCGGCTTTCGATGCAAATCTGGGACAACAACGACAACTCACTGCTGACCTCGATCGAACAGAAAATGGTGGCGCTGCAAGATGTACGCGTGTCAGCCAATGGTACCATTTTTCTGCCCTATGTGGGTGATGTGAACGTCAATGGGATGACCCCGGAACTGGCCCGCGAAACCCTGCAACGAGAGCTTGAGACCATCGTGCCCTCAGCCCAGTTGCAATTGAACGTCACCGAGGGGCGCAACAATTCGGTTGATCTGGTGTCTGGCGTCGCCAGTCCCGGCACCTATCCGATGCCGGATCGCAACTACTCCGTCATGGGGCTGATCGCAGCCGGCGGCGGCATTTCCTCCGGGCTGAACAATCCGCAAATTCGACTGACGCGCGGCGGGCGGCTCTATGGGACATCGGTAGACAGCCTGCTGAACCATCCGCAAAAGGACACGCTGCTGCGCGGCGGCGACCGTGTCTTTGTCGAAGAAGACGAACGCTATTTCCTGTCGTTTGGGGCCACCGGCACCGAGGACCTGCATATCTTCACCAAGGATGACGTCTCGGCGATGGATGCGCTGTCGATCTCCGGCGGGTTTCAGGACAGCAAGGCCGACCCCAAAGGCCTGCTGATCCTGCGGGAATACCCGGCCTCTGCCGTGGCACCGGGGGTGCGGGGACCACGGCAGACCCGGGTGGTCTTCACCCTTGATCTGACCACGGCGGACGGGCTGTTCTCAGCGCGGAACTTCCAGATCAACCCCGGCGATCTGGTCATGGCCACCGAAAGCCCGATCAATGACGCTCTGACGATCTCCAACCTGATCGGCAATATCTTCGGTGTCTTCAGCCGCGCCGGTCTCTAACCCCAACGCCCCACCGCCAGACAGGCGAGACCATCACCCGTCTGCGCCACGCCTGCGCCATCATAGCTGAGCGGCGTGACGCTGCTGGCGCTGAACGCGGTGGCGGCGACCATGCGCGGTGCGCTCTCGGTCGAGGTCAGGCTCACCACCGGCGGGGCATCAAACGGCTGTAGTAAGCTCCAGCACCGCCCCCGTGGGCACGCCACCGGACAGGGCCACCATCCCCAAAAGATTGCCCGGCCCATAGCCCCAATCTGCCGCCATCCTGCCCGATGCGGCTGAAAAAAGCGCCAAGAGGGCGCGCGCCTCGTTAACCGGAGCGTTGTCCGAGCTCTGCCGAACGCAAAACGGGCTCCTGCTTTGCAGGGGCCCGTTTAAAACTATCCTCACACCGGATGCGGCCGCATCGTCACGCGATCAAAACCCGGGCCGGAATTAGTTGGTGGTGGTGGTGGTGGTGGTATCTTCGTCGTCGTTCACGACCACGCCAACCACAACGGCTGCGGCAACAGCGGCTGCTGCGACACCCGCGGCACCCAGACCGCCGACGCCCAGACCGAGGCCTGCACCGGCACCGGCACCTGCGCCAGCACCTGCTGCTGCACCAGCACCGGCGCCGCCGGCACCGCCGCCACCTGCGGCTGCTGCACCCTGCTGCTGTGCCATTGCGCCGCTTGCGGCCATTACTGCGATTGCAGAAACTGCGAGAAACTTCTTCATAATGTAAAACTCCTGTGGAGACTTAGGATCCTTGAGGGAACTCTATGAGAGAGCCTCGTGTATTTCAACGTCCCCCATATCAGCTAAATCCTTACATTTCAGTTTTTATTTCGCCGTTGCCGAAAAAACGCGCGCGCTTTTGCCAATTCAGATCAATCCACCACCTGACGTGTGCGAATATAGCCAATACTTGGCCCCGCCCATTGCCGGGACTGCCGCACCCGTCCCCCTCGCGCATCAATCCAGTAGTCGTTGACCACCTCGCCTCCCGAATCATCGCTGCACCGTTCCTGCAGATATCGGGTTGGATAGCTCCGCCCCACGATATCCAGGGCAACGGTCCCCTGATCATGCAAATCACAGGCCAGCCGAACGCGATAGGAACCGCTGTCATCTCCGCGGAACTCATAAAGTCGCGCCCCGCCGGAGGCCGGTCCCATGGCCCCCTGCCCGTCTGCAGGCACCGCCGCGGACAGCATCCCGCCCCGCAACCCCCGGGTCGAGATCAACATGCCATCGCGGAACCCAAAGCTGATGTTGTCCACCGTGCGCCACAGCTCAATTCGGCCCGGCAAATCGTCGCTGCGGGCCAACTGCAGGGTCACGTAATCGCGCAGCTCTTCCGTCTCGATCACCACTTCGATATGCGGATCCTCGATGCTGTCCAGCAGCGCCCGCGTCAGGGTTGGCGGCTGTGGCTTGCCGCCGCCCCCGAACCGCTGCTTGATCTGATCGCGGATCACCTGCCCGACTTCGATCTCCAGCGATTGATCCTCGGGGCCCTGGGCGCAGGCCACCAGAAGGCTCAGCGCCGCAACGCCACCAATACTGCGAAACAGATGTCTCATTCCCAGAACCTCGCACGCTGGTCTTCCAGGCTCTTGCGATGGGTCACCCGCACCTGTTCGTAAAGCCGCCCCGGGACGCTCACACGTTGGCCACCGTCACGCTGCACCGGCCGGATCGTCAACCCGTAGGCATTGCGCGACGGCTTGCCCAGCAACCAGTTCAACGGAATGCTCAGCCGGATGCCCTTGTCAAAGGAGCCCTCGCCAAAATCATCGGCCGAGACATCCGTTAGCGTGAAGAACCCGCCCAAACGCCAGCCGTTGTTGAAGGTCCGCGTCAGCGACACCGTCCCACCGACATCTCCGGCCAGGTAGCGGCCCGCATCCACCTGCAGCAGGTAGTTCTTCGGCAGTTCAAGATAGGCAGAGGCATGTCCGGTCAGCACGTCGTAATCGCGAAAGCCCAACCGCTGGTCAAAATCGCGCTTGCGCACATAGTTCAATTCAGCCCCGAGCCCCAGACGGCTGTCCACCGGCTTCCACAACAGCTCGCCCGAGAGGCCACCATACATGCTCTCGAGATAGCCCACCGTGGCGCGGGCATAGAGATTGCGCCCCGGCCTCCAGCGCCGCTCCAGATAGAGACGGTCCAGCGTGGTATCGGCCTGGGCATATTCCCGTACATTGGTCCGAACCTGCGGCAGACGCGAGGTGCCGGGACGGCCATCGGCCACATTGCCCCAGATCCGTTGTCGTATCGCCCCTGCCAGCTTCCAGCCCGGAGCCGGACTGTAGCTTGCCGTCAGATCCACGCCGACATCCAGTCGGAAGGGGACCGAGGGGTCGAAATAGGATGGCGACGTATAGGGGCTGAACGCGTAGGAGAAAGCCGGGTAAAGCTCTTCGGATTGCAGCGCATCGGGCGCCGCCTGTCCGGCATCCTGCACCGTGGCAACCGCCCAGATCGCATCTGGGGCCTCGGGCGAGAACTCCAGCGCTTCCAGATCGGAGCGGCGCAGCACCACCGCCGACAGCCCAAGCCCCCCTGCCGTTGGCACGATGCGGAAAGTCTCGACCGAGGGGGGCAGGCTGCGCGCCATCGCCCGTGCCGTGCGCCCCACCGCCAATGCGGCAGAACGATATCTGGTGTTGCGGATACGCACTTCTGCCTTGGTGCCCTCCAGGGTCACGCTCTCCAGGATGAGACCATCCTGCTTCAGAGATTCGGCCAGCAGGTCCCGGGTCTTCAGCTTGGCCGTGCGGCTGCCCGCCCAGCTCTGTGCCCACATCGCCTCATCCGGCGCCCAGCTGCTGCGGGGCGCAACCGGAGACGGCGCCGGCACCTGCATCTTGGTCGCGGGATGGCGCGGGTTCATCTGGATCTGTGCCGAAATGCCAAATTCGGACCCGTAGAGATAATAGGCCCCCAGACGCAGCTGGCGGCTGGCCTGATATTCGACCCCGAAGTTGAAATCCGACTTGCGTTCAAAAACCTGCGCGCTGCCGCTTTCCAGCGCATAGGCATCAGAGGAATATTCCGCCTTCACCCCCCATTTACCATGGCGCCACTCCACCCCGGCAAAGGGCGCGACATCACCGCGGAACCACTGGTCGGTTGACAGTTCGCCGCCCGTGTCACCAGCGGTGAAACTGCCGCGGTTCCCAAGGGTGGCGATCGCCCCGCTGGACCCGAACCGCCCCCAGCCGAGACCAGCGGACACCTTCAGCCGCCCCGGCAGCGCTTCGGGATCAAAGGTCTTTGTGGCGACGATGTATTCGCTGCCGAACAGGCCCGTACCGGCAAAATCCTGCAGTCCCACAGCCACGGCGGGACGATAACGCCCCTCGTTCCAGAGCTGAAAGCGCACATCGAAGTTGCGGTCGTAGTAGGTGTCGAAGCCAAACAGCAGCTGGTTCGGATTGCCGTTCTGGATGCCGGTGTAGCGGAAGGCTACCGTCATCCAGGGCAATGCTTGCACTTGCAAGTTGCTACGGAACTGGCCTGCAAACCAGCTGACCGACGTGGCAAACTGTGCATCAGGCAAAGCCTCCGCACTTGGCATGTCCACCAACCCCGGCGCCCCATAGAAGTTGAGGCTCGGCGTCTCGGGCCAGGCAAATCCCTGCGGCGTGTTTTCCTCAGCCCGCAGGGCCTGCGGCAGCAGCGGCGCCGCCAGCAACCCGGCCAGGACAACGGAAGGCAGCCGCATCAAAAAACGCCCGGTCAGGCGTGGCAGGGGCAGGGTCGGGGAAGTCACGCGGGGCAATCCTTGCTCATTCATCTGTCTGGTCCCCCCGGCCTCTACTGTCACCCGGGGCGGGCACATGTCTGTCGTCTCGCTTACTGCCCTACCCTTTGACGCCGATCAACGGTCAAAGCCGGTTTGTTGTGGTCTGTGGCACTCAGGACGTTTTCCGATGCAGGTCGGATTGCACATAGCCTTCGACCCACCGCAGGATGACCTGACGTGCGCCCTCTTCATCCCCGACAGCCACCGCCTGCCGCAGCGCGCGCAAGAAGGCCGCCACCTCAATTTCCGACAGCGTCGCCTCGCGGGCACAGAAGATTTTGGGGTGAGCTGTGTGGATCAGTTCGGTGGACAGCGTCAGTTCCTCTTCCAGCTTCTCCCCCGGGCGCAGGCCGATGATGTCGATGGCAATATCGCCCTCCGGATGATCCGCATCACGCACGCTGTATCCCGCGCTCTCGATCACCTGCCGGGCCAGCTGCAGGATCGACACCGGCTCGCCCATGTCGAGGACAAAGACCTCGCCCCCGCCAGCCTCGGCTCCGGCCTGCAACACCAGTTGCACCGCTTCGCGGATGGTCATGAAATAGCGTTTGACCCGCGGATCGGTCACGGTGATCGGGCCGCCACGGCTGATCTGTTCCTGAAACAGCGGAATGACCGAGCCCGAAGACCCGAGGACATTGCCGAACCGCACCATGGTGAACACCGTCTTTGCCCCCGGGCTGTGCGCAAGGGTGCGGGTGGCCATGTCCTGGATGATCAGCTCCGCCATGCGTTTGGAGGCCCCCATCACATTGGTCGGGCGCACCGCCTTGTCAGAGGAGATCAGGATAAAACGCTCCACCCCGAATTCCGCCGCCGCCCGTGCCAGCGTCTGGGTGCCAAAGACATTGTTGGCCAGCCCCGGCAGCGGGTTTGCCTCCACCAGGGGGACATGTTTATAGGCCGCCGCATGCAGCACCACCTGCACCCCGTGACGCTCCAGCACCCGGCGCACCTGACGGGGATCGGTGACCGACCCCAGCACCGGCACCAGCTCTATATCGGTGCCGCTCACCCGCTGCGACAGTTCCTGATGGATGGTGTAAAGCGCCAGTTCCGACAGCTCGTACAGCACCAGCTTGGTCGGATGGCAGGCGAGGATTTGCCGGCTGAGTTCAGAACCGATCGAGCCACCGGCCCCAGAGACCAGCACCACCCGGCCCGCATAGGACTCCGCACAGCCCTGCAACGACACATCGCAAGCATCGCGGCTGAGAAAGCTTTGCGGGGGCACCGGCGTCAGCTTGTCGACCAGCGCCTCTTCGCCGATAAGCTGAGCAAAGGAAGGCAGGGCCTGCACTTCCAGCCCCAACGCCTGCAACCGCTGAATGATCTGCGCCTGTTTCGGCTGGCTGTGCGATGGCATGGCCAGCAGCACCCGTTTGACATTGCGGGCCTTCACCATCTCGGAAATGCGGGAGGGCGCATAAACCGGCAACCCCATCAGGGTCAGCCCCTGCAGGGATTTGTTGTCATCCACGAAGGCCACCGGATCGATTCCCTCATGAGAGCGCAGCGCCTGCGCCAGCTGGGTTCCGGTATTGCCCGCGCCATAGATCAGCACCCGTGCCCGAGGCCGTGCCCGGCGATAGAGGGCCAGAACCACCTGCAGCATCACAGCGCGGGTGCCCACCATCAGCAGCAGATAGATAAGGCCAAAGACCACATGCACGCCTGGCGGGAGCTCGGGCCCAAAGACAGCGCAGAGCGCGGCCTCCGCCGAAGCCACCACGATGGCAAGGACGGCTGTCTGACTGACGGCATGGCGTTCATAGGCAATCAGTTGAACTTTCGGCAGCCCCAGCCAATAGGACACCCCCGCGGCCAACAGCAGGATATAGGGCAACACCGGCAACATTTGCCCCAGCAGCGTCAGCGCAGAAACCGGCATGTCCTGCAGCAAAAAGGCAAACAGCAGTGCCAGCGGAAGCAACAGCAAATCCAGCGCCAGGAAAATCGTCGCCTTGCTCTGACGCGACAGCCGCTCCACGATTTTCAACATGCTTGCCACCTCACTGCCGGCGCTCTCCCTAGTGTCACGTTGTTCTATGTACTTGGACTGCTCAAAAGGTCTGAACCAAATCCCAAGCGCCCGATGCCCACACTTAGCATCTGAAGTATCACACACCATAGGCTTCCCGCGACTGAACATAAAACTACGATATTTCCCTGCGCCTTGTCGTTAATCTGCACACGCATCGGCAGAGTCACGCCACTGAAGCCCAAGGATGCATCAAAAAAAGGCCAACCACCCGCGAGTTTGATCATCTCTCGATCCACCGCACGATAGGTCAACCTTCCTGCCGCATTGTTTCGCGCGCGAAACAATAGGTCAGCACTACTTACCCAATGTTTCGCGCGCGAAACAATAGGTCACACATACTGACCTATTGCACGCCCCACTCACAGGCTCTTTCAGGAGCAGCTCACATCACATGTCAGAGCCCCAAAATGCAGAGACGCGCCCCCGAAGGGACGCGCCTGACAAGTCGAAATCTCAGAGAAATGCGGGCTCAGCGGGTCGCGAGCCAGGCCTTCAAATCCGCCATTAGATCCGGCGTCACCCCGTCACCGCTCAGCTTGATCGTCTGAGCCTCTTCCGCAAAGGCAAGCCGCACACCAGGCGCGGCTTGCAGGTTGACCCGCCGCCCTGAGACAACAGGAGTGCTGCGCGGCGGAGCAGGAGGGGTGGGAACGGTCAACGCAGCAGGCGGAGGAGAAGAGGGGGGCAGGTCAGGCTCTAATACGGGCGGTAGACTCCCATTCCAAGCCTCCAGATGCATTTGCAAAACGTAGATTTCCTCGGCCCCGTCTTTGCAGTGAGAGGTCCGCAGGTTTTCGGCCAGCTCCTCGCCGAGCTGTGGGTTTTCTTCGATCCTGCGGGCCAGCCCCAGGCCCAGCTTTTCAGGAATGGCGGTGGGGTAGCGCAGCACCTCGTCCAGCGCTTCGACCAGGGTGACAAAGCTGGCGATTTTTGACCGCTTGGCGCGGGGCACGTTCTGGAACAAGCCCAGCAACGCCTTGCGCTGGTCTGGATAGATGCCCTCGGCCAGCGCCCGCATGGCGATGCGCGCGCGTTCATAATGGCTGAGATTGACCCGGATCTCGTTTTCCTCGACCATCGCCAAATAGGCATCGGCGGCGCTGTCGGGGCGCACCACCAGCGCCTTTACGCTGGCGAATTTAGAGTCTGAAGTCTCCTCATAGAGTCTGCGCAACGCGGTCAGACGACGCCAGCCGGAGATCAGCCCATGGGTCTTGCCCCCAGCCGCGCCGTCCCGTTTGACCACTTCGATCGGCGTCTGCTGGCCGCGGGCGCGGATCGAGTCCATCAGCGCCCGCATGTCCTCCTCGTCCTGCACGATGCGGTCGCGCACCAGATAGGTCTCGTCCACCGCTGCCAGCGGCAGCTCCTCGATCATCAACCCCTTGGCACGGGCGTTTTCCAGCACGCCGGACAGTTCCTCCAGCGCCGCGGCGGCAGAGGTGTCCGAGGCCACCTGGGCGATCGGCGCCGCGCCCACCGACAGCGGACCGGGCGAAAGGGCAGGGCCCGTATCACTGGCGCTCAGATAGGTGGGCTGGGCCGGGGTCAGCCGTTTGCGTTTTGCCATTCTCGTCGTCCTTCCTCATGGGCCGCGACCGGGGCGAGGCGCCTCCAGTATCGCAGCCGCATCCTAACCCGGCCTCAGGAGGCCGCGCGCTCCGCCTGCAACGCCAGTTCCTCACGCCGCCAGACGCCGTTGAGCAGCCGTTTGAAGGCAGCATAAGTCTCATCAAACGTCTCACGCCCGCGGGCATAGGTCTCGCGGTTGAAGTCGCGGTAATCCGCCTCGTAGATGCCATTGACCTGCTCGCCGGCCTGACCGATCAGCGCGGTGTAATCCTGCCGGTGCGGCGACAGGGTCGGGCCCATATAGGCCTGCACCAGCCCCGCCAGCTCGCCCTGCTGGGCGCCGTCATAGCGGGTGATCACGGCGCGCACCGCATCCCATTCAAAGCCGATCTCGGGTCGGCCAAGGGCACGGGCAGCGAGGTTCTCCCCCTCCTCGATCGAGGCGAAGGTGGAATGCAGCATGTCAAAGAACCGGCCTGTAGAATCGAATTCCAGAAACGACGCCCCCATCGGCACCAGCAGGATATCAGCGGCCGAAAGCCCGTTGATGGTGAGGTAGCCAAGCGCCGGCGGTGTGTCGATGAAGACCACATCGTATTGATCCAGCACCCCGTCCGCCTCCAGCCGGTCGGTGAGCGCGTCCCAGAGCTTCCAGCTGCGCGCGGCCATGCGCCAGACCGGGATCTGGAACTCCGCCCAATAGAGATTCAGTTGCGCGCCAATGAGGTCGATGTTCGGCCAATGGGTCGGCTGGATCACATCCGCCGCCGTCATCTCCATCGCTGCGGTGAGGCTCTCATCGAGGGGTTGCGGTGCGTCGCCGCGATCCAGACGGCGCTGGTTCTCCAGCCGCAGATGTTCGCCGTAGTGACGCGCCAGAAGCGGGAAGGCAGTCTTCCACTCATCCTCGACCTTGCCGCCAAAGATTGAGGTCATCGAGCCTTGAGAATCCAGATCCACCACCAGCACCTTGTAGCCGTCCAGCGCCGCCGACATCGCCAGATGCGCTGCGGTCGAGGTCTTGCCGACGCCGCCCTTGAAGTTGGCCACGGCGACGAGTTTTGCCGGCAAGCCTTCGGGGCGGTAGGGCAGGTAGTTCTTGGCCTTGGACCCCTGCGCGGCAAAAAACGCACGCAGCCGCAAGACCTCGTCGAGGGTGAACCACTTGGCGCCGCCCTCGGTTTCGGACCGGCCCTGCGGCAGCTCAGGGTTGGCTTTCAGCACCCGGCGGAAATGGGCCTGCGCCACCGGGATCAGGTAGCGGGTGATCTCCCAGGTGGAGAACAGGCGCAGGGATTTGGCGCCTTCTTCATTGAGACCCCGGCTGGCCAGATCGGCGCGACCGCGGGTGCAGCCTTCGGCGATCTCGGCAAAGCGCGCGGTGTCGGTCGGCTGGTCCAGATCTGCCATCGCAGCGTCGGGATCAATGTTGAAATAGGGGGGCAGGGCGCTGCCTGCCTTGCTGTGGATATCTTTGGCCATCCTGCCTCTGCCTCATGCTGGAAGGAAGCGGCTTGTCCTGCCCGGTTCTCCTTCCGAGCTTGGGCACTGCCACCTCATGTATCGCCTTTTCTTCAAGATAGCAGAAAAGGCGGCAGGTGGAAGCATTATGATGACATGGCTGTATTTTTCTAAGCAAATCCGTGTCTTGCGACGAGCCGTGGCGGTGGATTTTGGGCACATTTGGCAGGCCTGAAAAAAACCTAGCTTGTTATTAATGTGTTATTTCTAGTTAAGGCAGGACATGGCGTTCTGCAAAGCCCTTTTTTCATTGGCTCATGGCATGATTTTGACGGATCACGTGACTCTGAAACCCCGATAAAGTGACTCCGAACCCCCGACGTGCTGACTCTGAACCCCCGTTGTGCGGGGCTGTGGATAACCATAGGGTGGGTGTAATCAAAACCACGAACCCGAATCCGGTGATACAGCGGATCGGCAACCGTGGAACAGGCAGAGCAGTGAGACCAATATCATGACCAGCGCGGTGAGCGAGACCGGGGGCTATCCGCCAGAGGGGCAGGGGGCCTATTTCCTCTGTGATATCTTTGATGCGATGCCCAAAAACGACCTCGCCTCGATGGAGCATCCGCTGTTCAGCCTGGGCACACGGCCCGACCGGCGCATCCTGAATTACGAACACAATGGCGCCGAGATTACCGTGACCCCTTCGGTCAAGGGGTTGGCGACGATCCACGACAAGGACATCCTGATCTTCTGTGTCAGCCAGCTGATGGCGGCGCTGAACGCAGGGCGTCAGGTGAGCCGCACCCTGCATCTGACCGCGCATGATCTCCTGGTGGCCTGCAACCGGGAGACCTCGGGCGATGCCTATCGCCGCCTGCGCGAGGCGTTTGAGCGGCTGGCGGGAACCCGCATCACCACCAATATCACCACCGGCGGGCAGGAGGTCACCTCGGGCTTTGGCCTGATCGACAGCTGGGAGATCGTGCGCAAGGCGCGTGGTGGTCGCATGGTCTCGGTGGCGGTGACGCTCTCGGACTGGCTCTACCGGGCGGTGCTGTCGAAATCGGTGCTGACGCTGAGCCGGGAGTATTTCCGCCTGCGCAAACCCCTGGAGCGGCGAATCTACGAGCTGGCGCGCAAGCATTGTGGCCGTCAGGACAGTTGGCAGATCTCGGTGGAAACCCTGCTGAAGAAATCCGGCTCCGCCAGCCCGCGCCGGGTGTTCCGCAAGATGATCCGCGACATGATCGCGGCCCAGCCGCTGCCGGATTACAAGATGACGGAGCTGGAGGGCGATATCATCCGCTTTGCCCAAAAGGCGGCCGTGGTCGAGGGCCCGCCGCCGGTGGTGTCGGAGGCCGCCCGCGACGAGGCCCGCCGCCTGATCCCCGGTGTCGATGTGCATGGGCTGGAGGCCGACTGGCGCGCGGTCTGGGCCAAATCCGGCGGCCCGCGCCTGCGCAAACCCGATGCGGCGTTTCTGGGCTGGGTGAGGAAACGGACGTGAAGGGCAATGTGTGGTGGCAGTTTACCTGTCCATAGCCTGTCGTAGATTTCGTTGTAGCAACAACAAGCCGAGCGCTAAACATAGCAACCCAAGACCGACCACGTAGGTTATGGAGACATATTCTGCATCATAAGATGGATAGATCCCGGATCGCATCTGCCCGACAACATGCACTAATGGATTGTACCAGAGAATGTCGCGGAAAGGTTGAGGGACGTCATCAAACATGAAGAACACGCCAGAGATGATGAACATAGGGCGGTTCGCGATCGCCCAGACCGTACTGTAAGAAGGAATAGCGACAAAGAGGTAGCAGTTGATTGATCCCACCCCGAGGGTGAAGATTCCGGCCATGGCGAGTGAGATCAATATGTTTGGCAGGTTCAGATGCACCTGCAGGTCGTAAATTATGATTATACCTGCCAACACGACATAAATGACCAGAAGCTGCGTGAGGAAGTTCAGCAAGAAGCGCGCGAATATTGCGTCCACCGCTGTCACGGCTGGGAATTCCAGTAGCGGCCTGTTGAACTGCACCGCAGTAGCAATCTTGTTGCCAACACCAGAGTAGATCTGAAAAACGAGATAGCCAGACGCAAAAAATAGTGGAAAGTTTGTGCCCAACGCTGGTTGTCGCATTACCAGCGAGAAGACCACGCTCATCAAAGCGAGTGCGGCTACGGGTTCCAGTAGTGCCCAGATATAACCCAGCGCTGATTTTCCGTAGGTCGTGGACATCTCACGCAAGGTGAGTGCAAAAATCGTACGTAGGGCACGCATGGAACGAAGGTGAGGAGCTGTCGGTTGCATTGTGCTGTCGTCTGCTCCAGCCTTAGAGAGTGGTATTCAAATCGCTTGTCTTGATATAAGACGCACCTCGATAGGGATTCAACAAGGCATATCAGATTGACCCAGAACGCTGTGAAGCCTGAAAGCGACGTATCTAAGGACTCCCAGAAGAACACGGGAGCCAAGAAGCCAGAGCAAAGCAAAGCTGCGGCTCCTCAGTCTGCAAAGGCGAAGGCTCCTCCTGCAGGATCTCAGGCAGGTGCTGCGGCGCCACGGGTTGTTGAAGTGCCCCCGATGGCCAACAAAGCCAAGCCGAGAAAGCGCCACTATGGCATTTTGGCGAGCTTTGCCTTGGTCGTGTTGGTGCCTACGCTTGCAGCATTCATCTATATGTATCAGTTTGCTCTGGATCAGTATGAATCCCGTGTCGGATTTGTGGTGCGTACTGAAGAAAGCCAATCCGCGCTAGACATGTTGAGCGGTATTACGGGCGTGTCCAGCGCGTCTTCTTCAGACACAGATATCCTTTACGAATTCATTCAAAGCCAGGAAATGGTGCAGCGGGTGGATGAGAAAGTTGATCTGCGCCAAATGTTCTCTCGACCGGGGCAGGACCCTGTTTTTACCCTCCATTCTGATGCTAGCCTCGAAGAACTGGTCCAGCATTGGCCTGAAAGAGTTCGTGTCTTCTATGATGGATCTACCGGTCTCATTGAAGTTAGGATTTATGCTTTTACCGCACAAGATGCGCATGAACTGGCGGAGTTAATCTACGGTGAGGCGAGCCGTATGATCAATGCCCTTTCGGATGTCGCACGGGCTGACGCAACGACCTATGCGGCAGAAGAGCGGGACAAAGCGATCAAGCGGCTCGTGGCTGCTCGCCAAACGATGACAGCCTTCCGTATTCGCACGCAGATTGTCGACCCTACTGCCGATATCGCGGGCCAGATGGGGTTGCTCAACACCCTACAGACGCAGCTTGCCGAAGTGCTGATCGATCAGGATCTGATGAAACAAACAGCACGCGAAAGTGATCCGCGTCTTGAACAGCTCCAAAAGCGGATCGATGTGATTGAGGCGCGGATAACAGCAGAGCGGCGCAAGTTGGGCGTCGGCTCACGGGAGAATGTGGCCGGCGATGGCGAGAGTTTTGCGACCCTGATTGGAGAGTATGAAAGACTGAAAGTGGATGTGGAGTTCGCTGAGAGAGCTTATCTCAGCGCGTTGAGTGCGTATGATGCGGCAGTATCCGAGGCGCAGCGCACCAGCCGGTACTTGGCGGCGTATCTGCAGCCAACGTTGGCAGAAACATCAACGGCACCGGGCCGGTCGCTGGTGGTTCTCCTAATTGGCGGGTTTGCGCTGATGCTGTGGTTCATCGGTGTCCTGATCTACTATAGCTTCCGGGATCGACGCTGACCGTGAGAGCAAGGCGCACAAGATGATTCACCTGGAGCATTTGAACAAGTTCTTCATGTTTCGTGGTCAACGCAAGTACGTGGCCCGCGATGTGAACCTTAAATTGCCGTCTGGTGTCTCTATCGGCTTGTTGGGACGCAATGGAGCGGGTAAATCCACCTTGCTGCGGATGATCGCTGGAACCGTGGAGCCTAATAGTGGCCGCGTACGTACAAGCGGGGCGATCTCGTGGCCTGTGGGGCTGGCAAGCGGAACCCATCCTGACCTGACCGGAGCACAAAACACACGCTTTCTTGCCAGGGTCTATGGCGTGGACGGCGATGAGCTTGTGGACTTCGTGATGAGGTTCGCAGAGCTAGGCAACCATTTCCATCAGCCTGTTCGCAACTATTCATCTGGCATGCGTGCTCGTTTGGGGTTCGGCGTCTCGATGGGTATTCGCTTTGATACTTATTTGGTGGACGAAGTGACCTCGGTTGGGGACGAAGTGTTCAAACACAAGAGCCAAGCCGTGTTCCGCGCACGCATGAAAGAAGCAGGCGCTATTGTTGTAACCCACTCCCCTCAAATGATGCGGGGAATGTGTGAAGCGGGTATGGTGCTGAATGAGGGTAGACTGACATATTTTGAGAATATCGACGATGCGATCCGCTATAATAGTTCACTTCTGAAGTAAGGGTCTGACAACATAGGTCCAGTGGATCTGTTCATTGTGGTCCTCCGCTATGTTTAGGAAACGGAGAGCTACTGTCAAATCTGGTGTCCATGCGGTCCTCATGCGGCGGCCTGATCTGTGTTTGATGGTTTGATCCCGTTGACGAACTCGACGCCCTGAATGACGTCGGCGAGATGAGCGAAACCGCGCAATTTGCGCCAGCTTTTTTCTGCGCATTGTGCAAGCTTGAACATCATGTTCAGCATGCCATCGCGGCTGAGGCAACCTTTGGTGCGCTTGGTTCGATGGCGGATCGTTGCGAAGGCACTTTCGATTGGATTTGATGTCCGGATGCTCTGCCATGGAGTGCCCCCACTGAAGTGGTCCACCTTCTGGGATAAGAATATCCCGTTTTCAGGAGGACGACGAGATGGCAGGCAAACGAGAGAAGCCCGAGGACATCGTGCTGAAGCTGCGACAGGTTGAGGTGCTGCAAGGGCAAGGGAGCTCGGTTCAGGAAGCCGTTCGGCAAATCGGTGTGACGGTTCAGACTTACTACCGGTGGCGCAAGCAATATGGCGGGATGAGCCGCGATCAGCTCAAGCGGCTGAAGGAGTTGGAGGCCGAGAATAGCCGGCTCCGTCGCGCCGTGTCTGATCTTACCTTGGACCACGAGGCCGCGTAGCGCCGGACAGCATCGTAGCCGCCGTCATATCCGAGGGCTCTGAGTTCCTCGAAAATCCTGATCCGGGTCAGCCTCTCGCGCTTGGGCTTCCGTGAGTTCACCGTCAGCATCTCGTCGAGCATGTCTTTCCAGGGCCCGATCTTCGGCAACGGTTGAATGGTCCGCTCGTAGGTGAGTTCCGTCGCACCGGAACGGATCACCTTGCGAACCGTGTTCCGCGATACCCGCAGCTCTCGACAGATCTGCTTGATCGACTTCTTGTCTTGAAAATACGCCCGCCTGATCTTCGCAATCGTCTCCACTACCAACATCCTACACTGCGCTCCCCGATGGCCTCGGGGGGCATTATCCACATCAGTGTAAGGGGGTCATTTTTGGATGCCGATCACCCCGCTACGGGGTCAAAATTGCATGCCTGTTCACACCCTGACCGACCTGTTTATCCTGCGCGGCCCGCCGGAATACATCAGATCGGACAATGGAGCCGAGTTCATTGCCAAGAAGGTGCGCGCCTGGATCGGTGCCGTGGGCGCGAAGACCGCATTCATTGCCCCGGGATCACCTTGGGAGAACGGCTACTGCGAGAGCTTCAACGCCCGCTTCCGGGATGAGTTACTAAACGGCGAGGTCTTTACCACGCTGCGTGAAGCACAGATCCTCATCGAACGCTGGCGTCGCCACTACAACACGGTTAGGCCCCACAGCGCCTTAGGATACCGGCCCCCAGCGCCCAAAAGCATCGTCCCGATAGACCAAAGACCGACGATGCATTAACATTCAAATTGGACCACTCGATGGGGGCACATCAGAGGAGACCCACCCATGCACCCGTCAGCAACGCTGCTGGGTTCACAAGTCCGCCAATGTGCTGAACTACCTGCCCAAGCGGACCCAGCCCAAGGCCCGAAAGATGCTACATGACATTTGGCAGGCGGAAACCCGTGAGGATGCGCATGCATCATTCGATTTATTCACTGAAACTTTCGACGCAAAATACCCAAAGGCCACCGAATGCCTGATGCGGGATCGTGACGAGCTGTTGGCCTTTTATGATTTCCCCGCCCAACATTGGCAGAGCATCCGCACATCGAACCCGATCAAAAGCGCCTTCGCCACAATCCGGCACCGAACAAAACGTACCAAGGGCTGCCTCAGCAGAGACGGCATGTTGCATATGATGTTCAAGCTCGGTCAAAGCGCCGAGAAAAGCTGGCGCAAGCTGCGCGGCTTTGCCTATCTCGCCGACGTCATACAAGGCGTCGATTTCGTAAACGGCATCAAGCCATCAAACCAGGATCAGGCCGCCGCATTAAAAATCCGTGGACACCAGATTTGACAATAGCTCCCTGCGCCGAAGACCACCGTCCCGATGGACCAAAGGCCAACCATGCACTAACTTTCAATTCGGACCACTCAAGTGGGGCTGCTCAATCAAGAGATCCTTGAATATGAGAAACCTGATTTCACAATTCTGCAAACTTCAGAGCGATTCCTAACTCGCGCGCCCTTACCGGAAGTCGAAACTCGCAACAGCGTCCGTAAAAAAATCACCGGAAATTTGATCACGCGGCATTCGGGGCGTGTTTCAGCACCGGAGGTCTTCGACGATCCAACCGTCAAGCTATACCGAAGCTTTGGATAGGTTGAACGTAAGCGTTCTCAGCGAAGCACAGTTGGGCTGTGGATCGGTGTTCCCCGACGACCTTTTACCGCTGGTATGATCGCTACGTCGAGCATGGACCGGAGGGTCTGGAAGACCGCGCATCAGGGCCGTCCAGGGTCTGGAACGGCATCCCGTGCGTGACCAGATTGTGGACCTGGAGCCCAACGAGCCGGACTTGTCCCCGCGGGAACTGAACGTCCGCTTATCCGACATGAAAAGTATTTTGTGTCAGAAGCTTACGCGTATCGACTGCTAAAGTCCTATGACCTAATCACCAGCCAGTTCCCTATCAACGCTTGACATGACGTCATCGGCGATCCGACATTCGCCGACGCGATCCTCGATCGTATCGTCCACAATGCCTACCGCCTAGAACTCTGGGGCGCATCCATGCGGAAAAACATCGCCAAAATGGATGACGAAATGCCTCAGGCCTGATACCCAGAGCACGCTGCCTCACGGCAACGCGTCACTGGTGGGCGAATACCCCGGAACAAGTGGGCACATGTTGTTGGAATGAGGGACGGATGTTCAGGAATACGCACAAATGCTCAAACGCTTTAGAAAATTAGGAAACCTGCTTGGGGCCGCCTCCCCACATGAGAACGCTGCGCTGCTGTCGGCTCATGAGAGACCAGAGTTATTGGGCGTAGGTCTTGATGAACTGAGGCAGCACTTTGATGCAGAATTCTACCTCGGAACGAATTCCGATGTCGCCGCGGTCAGTGCTGACCCCTTTGAGCACTACTTAGAGTATGGATGGCGAGAGGGCCGAGAACCGTTCGGGCAGTTTTTTTCAACATTGTATGAGCACAGGGTGCCCATTTCTTCGCCAGAAGTGTGCCCCTTGGCCGGATATGTTGTTTCTATAAAGAAAGATGGTGGCTCTAAAGAGGCCTCATCCACAAGCTCGGCGGCGGACTCTTCTTCTGCTGACCGAGGAAATGGTGTTCTTAGAACGGATGCCAGTGAAGTGTTGTTCGAAGATATTGGTGGCGGCGGTGACCCAGAGTATCAACGCGTCTCACCGTTAAATTGGTATGGAAATCAGGACCCAAGTTGGGCCTCCGGAATTTTTTCCCTTCTCAGATCGCTAGGCCATCGAACGACTGAGCTTGAGGAAATTCCCCTTGCGAACTATGTCCGGAACATTTTTGATCCGGATTTCGTGCGTGATAATATGGGGTTAGGGGATGAAATTGGCGACAGCGAGTGTTTCGTTCGCTATTTGATGTTCGGTCTCTTGAGTGGAATGTCCCCAAGCCCCTTCTTTCATGATGCGACCTATCGGCGCCGCGTGGAAAAGAGAGGATTGCTAGAGATTGGCAAAGAAGCAGCGTTCGTTCACTTTCTGAAACACGGACTTAGGGCTGATATTTCTCCATCCCCACTATTTTCCAATGAAGATTATGTTTCCCTTAACAGGGACCTCGTACATTATCCGGGGCCAAAGCTATTCCACTTTATCAACCATGGGCTCGAAGAGCGTCGCCAATTTAGTTCGTTGGTGACAATTGCCCATGGAGATTCTGGAGTGGCTCTGAACTCCAGCCGCAAGTTCTTTTCCAGGCTGGGGGCTATCGAACGTGCGCACGACGAGCTTGGGGCTGCGGCTGAATTCAAGGAATCACAGCTATTGACCAAAATCCTGGCCGATGCGCATTCGATCGATCCGTATGTAATGACCGATATGAGCATTCCGTCCTTTGTCCCTCCGTGGCATGATCAGGACTATGTGGCTTTCAATCAGGCTCTTGAAGAGATCCCCGAAGGAGAATTCGACGCTGTCGTTTTGATACCCTTCTGTAAAGTTGGTGGGTCCGACTACGTCGCCGGGGTGCTTTCGCGTAGCCTGAGTAGGCTCGGCAAGAACGTGCTCGTCGTTCAGACAGACCAAAGCGACTGGCATAGGTCGGATTGGTTCGGCAATGTGTCACGCCTCGATCTGTCCGAGATTACAAAGGGCCTTTCCAGCGATAAGGCGACCCGCTTGCTTTACGAGGTACTTCGCGCCATTCGACCGAAGAACACTTTCAACGTAAACAGCAGGCTTGCCTTCGAGACCTTCAATCGTTTTGGCCGGCAGTTGAAAACTTTCACAGGATTGCACGCATACTACTTCTGTGCAGATCGCACACCGAGTGGTGATGAGGCAGGGTATCCTGTTTGCTATTTTTCCGCGATTTTCGAACATCTGACCACCGCGATTACAGATAGCAAGGATCTTTCCAACACTCTGACCAAGAGATTCATGCTCATGGGTCGTATGGCAGACAGGGTAACCTGCGTTTACACGCCGTCTAAAATTTGCATTCAGAATGACACCCTTGCCGAACGGCAATTGGCCGGAGCAGCAAAACGCGAACGTCCACGGATTATGTGGGCTGGACGATTTGACCGCCAAAAGCGGTTTGACCTGCTTTTAGACGTCGCACGGGAGATGCCAGACGTAGATTTCTGGGCCTGGGGGAAGGCGGTTCTAAATTCGCCGCCCGATCTAAGTGAATTGCCCAGTAACGTGACACTCCACGAGCCTTTCACAAGCTATGATGAACTTCCGCTCGAAGATGTGGATGGATTCTTCTATACCTCAGACTGGGATGGGGTTCCTACCATTCTCATTGAACTCGGTGGTCTTGGTGTGCCGCTTATCGCAAGCGCTTCCGGCGGTGTGCCAGAACTGATCAACGACAAGACCGGCTGGCCGGTTCCCGTTGGCAGCACCGTCAAAGCCTATGCTGACGCAATCAAGGCGATGATGGCCGACACAGAACAGCGGTCAACCCGTTCAAAGGCCCTTCGAGAGAAGGTTCGGAGACAGCACAGTCAAGCGAGTTTCGACAAGAAGATTGCGGGGCTACTGAAATGAGAACGATGCAGGATATTAGTTTAGTCATCACCGGCCACCGAGAAGGGATTGTCGCAGGCGCAACGATTCGCAGTGCAACGAATGCAATTTCGTTTGCAGAGGCGGCTGGTGCCAAGGTGGAAATCATTGTTGTCCTTGATCGCACGAATGATAGCACGCGGGAGATCTTTCAAAACGCACTTGGAACCAAGGCGACCATTGTTGAAACTGACCACGGGGATCCCGGTTTGGCACGGAACAGTGGAATCGAGATAGCCAAGGGCAAGTTCTCTACATTTCTGGATGCAGACGATCTATGGTCAGAAAACTGGCTGAAATCCGCATGGGAAGCGGCTCAGAAGAGGCCAGATGCTGTCTGGCATTCTCATTGCAACATTGTCTTCGGCAATGAGCGTAACATCTGGTGGCACATAGATTCCGAGGGCGCGCTTTTTGATCCTGACTATCTGAGCTGGGCAAACTATTGGGATGCAATGTCCTTTGCCAGCACGAGCATCTACCGAGAAGTGCCTTTCAAAGCGAACAATCTCAGTGCAGGTTTTGGTCATGAAGACTGGCATTGGAATGTTCAGACGATTGGAAAGGGAATTGCCCACAAACCGGTTCTTGAGACCGTACATTTCAAGCGGCGCCGAATGAATTCTCAGATGGCGGCAGTTCACAAGAGTGACGCAACAATCTGGCCTTAGCGTATGAAGCCAAATAGAACCTGAACAAGATGGACGAATAGATGACTGTAATGATCAGCAAGCATAAGTTTTTCTTCGCCTCAGCGCCAAAGGTTGCCTGCACTTCAATTAAAACAGAAATGTTTAGGGTTGAGAACGGCTTCGACTTCAGACCGTTTCATGCCAACGGTCACTACCGGCATATCCATGATAATGCCATCTATCCTGCGGCGCCGTTCGAACGCTTCTCTCACTTGGACTTTTCAGGCTACCTAAAGCTGACCATGGTTAGAGATCCCGTTCGGCGGTTCTTGTCAGCTTATTCCAACCGCGTCGGTTATTATCGTGAGCTCTCGGCGGAAGCGCTCGGTGATGATCATCTGGGGAACGGTATCATCCCAAACCCCAGTATTCATGAGTTCATAGATGGCTTATCGAAGTACAGAAATGCGTCGGGTTCTATAAGATTGCATACAGAGCCACTAAAGGTCTTTCTTGGTAGCGATCCTAGTTTTTACGATCAAATCTTCAACATCAGGAAAATTGATCAATTCGATAAAGTCGTCTCGGATTGGATTGGCGATAGCTTCTCTACTCCCCATCTTCAAACGGGTGGGGAGAAGATTGGTGTTTCAGAGTTGTCGGTCAGCGAGCTCAAAAAGATCCGTAAGTTCTATGAAGACGATTATGAACTTTTTGGAGAATACTTTGAGTGACCAGATCATCTGAATTGTGTAGTCCGCGTGAATGTGATGACACACGATGTGATGTTCTTGAGTGATACTCTGTGACTGAACCTATTTATAAGATGCCTTGAGTACTGACTTAGTTAGAGTTGAATATGAAGAAGACAAATTTGGGACCATCGAGTCGGGCTTTGCCAATGAATAAACAGAAGGTTCTGGTTGTCGGAGGGGGGGGATTCATCGGAAGGCACGTAATTGCCCGGCTTCTGGCAGCCGACGCCGAAGTCAGCATACTCGACAAGAGTGTCCCCGATGAGATGTTGTCCCGGCTCAATTGTAGCATTGGATCCGTCTCCGACAGCACCTTAGTTGCGGCCAGCGTTGCAGGACATGACAGCGTCATCTATCTCGCCGCGAACTCTTTACCTGGGTCAGGCTTCGCGGGTTTGAGCTCGGAGATCCATGACCACGTCGAAGTCGCTGTTCGGGCGGCTGAGATCTCGGCAGCGGCTGGTGTGAAGCGGTTTGTTTTTGCGGGTTCAGGGGGCACCGCGTACGGATATGGCGGCGAGATCGCCTTACGTGAGGACATGCCCCCTGCACCGATCAATGCCTACGGCGTTTCAAAACTGGCGATAGAACACTACCTTCGCCTGATTTCGCGATCCAGGGGAATGGCAACCACCACCCTCAGAATCTCCAATCCGTATGGTGAGGGCCAAAACGCCCGGCGTGGGCAAGGTGTGATTGCGGCGGCAATGGAGCACGCGTTGAAGGGAACGACGATGCAGATCTGGGGGGATGGATCTGTAGCTCGTGATTTCATTCACGTGGCGGATGTGGCCGAGGCCTTTGCTGCAGCTTGTTCAGTGCCGAACCCACCCGATTTGGTGAATATTGGGTCTGGTGAGGCAACTTCCCTGCTGACGATCATCAGGAAAGTTGAAAAGGCTACCCAAAGCACAATCTCTGTTGAGTTTGAACCAAGTCGAAGCGTAGATGTCCAGGTCAACAAACTCGATATAAGTCAGGCCAATGAAACGCTTGGATGGTCACCCAATGTATCGTTGCCGGAAGGTCTCGCGAGAACTGCTAGATGGTGGCAGGACAACATGTAGTGAACTGATGCGGTGGATGCCTCCCCCTGCTTGATGATGAACGCCTGGTCTGCCCCCACCGAGTGGTCCGGTGTTAATGTTAGTGCATGGTCGGCCTCTGGTCTATCGGGACGATGCTTTTGGGCGCTGGCGGACGGTATCCCAGAGCGCTGTGGGGTCGTTTGGTGTTGTAGTGTTTCCTCCAGCTTTCGATGATGATCTGGGCCTCCCGGAGCGAGTAGAAGATTTCTCCGTTCAACAGCTCGTCCCGCATTCGTCCGTTAAAGCTCTCGCAGTCTCCGTTCTCCCAAGGGGGGCCTGATTCAATGTAGGCTGTCTTGGCGCCAACGGCTTTGATCCAATCCCTGACGGCCTCCGCTATGAACTCCGGGCCATTGTCTGACCGAATGTACGCAGGCACGCCACGCAGGATAAACAGGTCCGTCAGTGCCTCGATGACCTCGTTCGAGTTCAGCTTCCTTTTCACTCGGATCGCCAGACATTCCCGGCTGTGTTCGTCCATAATATTCAACGTTCTGAAAGCCCTGCCATCATCCGTTCGGTGATGAACGAAGTCGTACGACCAGACGTGATTGCGATATTCGGGACGCAGCCGAACGCATGACCCGTCGTTGAGCCAGAGCCGTCCCTTCTTGGGCTGCTTCATTGGAACCTTCAGCCCCTCGCGCCGCCATAGGCGTTCGACACGCTTGTCATTCACCTGCCAACCAGCGTCCCGCAGCAGGGCCGCAACCCGGCGGTAGCCATAGCGGCCGTATTGACGTGTCAGCTCGATCATGTCGGCGACCAGGCGTTCCTCGTCAGCACGCCCTTGAGGCAATCGCCGCTGCGTGGACCGGTGTTGGCCCAGAACGCGGCAAACGCGACGCTCCGAAACCTTCACCTTGCTGCGAACGAGGTCGATGCAGGCGCGACGACGCGAGTGGCTCAGAAGTTTCCCCGTGCGGCCTCGGACAGGATCAGCTTGTCCAAAGTCAGATCAGACACGGCCCGGCGAAGACGCTCGTTCTTTTTCTGGAGCCGTTTCAGTTCCTTGAGTTGTTCTGTGCCCATTCCGCCGTACTTCTTCTTCCAGCGGTAATAGGTTTGCTCCGTCACGCCTATCTGACGGATTGCGTCAATCCGGGGCATGCCTTGCCCCATCAGAACTTTAACCTGTCTCAATTTCACGACAATCTCTTCGGGTTTCGGTCTCTTAATGGCCATCTATGGTCCTCCGATTTCCTAAACATAGGGGTGGACCACTTCTTTGGGGGAGGCTCACTCCCCCATTCTTGAGGCTCGGCACCGGACCATCCGGCGCAACCCTCGGACGAAGAATGCCGCGGGAGAGGCCGCCGGGCCAGTCAGCTCACACCGCGATCATGGGGTCTAAAGCTTAACAACTCGTCCGAATTCTCGCGACCTCCTCTCTTCAGTGGGGGCACTCCAACATCTCGCGCAAGCGATCTATGTACATTTCTCGAAAATGAGTGTTCAGTTCTGATGATTGTCGTGAAATTTTGGGATCCCCAATGGGCCACTCAGCAGCTTCTTGACCTGCAAAGCGAGCGACGCGTGCTAAGGTTTGGCTGGGGGATTGCACCAATTCTTCATAGGAAACATGTAACCGAGGGCAACCGAAAACTTCAGAAAACATAGAAATACCATTTGCGGATTTTTGCGCCGCATCAATTACGTTTGTGATTTTACTTTCATCGAATGCCACTTTGACATCGTCTCCGAGACCTACCTGTTGACTCGTCCATCTTTGAGTTTGACTTGCAATCTGAAAAGATATGGCCTGCCCTACGAGATCTCTTCTGGTAATATGAATAATACGCATTCCACCTTTAAACATTTTTGGTATGTTGAAGCGTTGCAGCATCATCAATTGATCTACAGACGCTTTGAAACCGTGAACGAACTGTCCCCCGCCGAACCGGATCGTCGCTTCGCGGATAAAATCTGGAAAATTTTTCACTCCCCATTCACTCGACTGATTTTCCACCGTATTAAAGTTCAACTGCTCGTGAAAACCTGAGAAATACGGCGTATTTCTCAAGTAATCAGCCAATAGATTAGACCCACTACGGTTATGAAATCCGATGCAGTAAAGAGGGTGATCAAAAATCTTGGAGCCGTTGTGAAAAACGTCTCCCTTGAAAAATCTACGCAACGCTTTTTCGTGAACTCCAGTGGCCGAAAGAAGAGAGATTACAGTCATTTATTTTTCCAGGCGTTGGTTTATTTTATTTTTAGGTGCAGGGGTGAAGTGCAGTGATTGCACCTAGTGTGCTAAGTTACTTCCGGTTTTCGAAAGTAGCGTGCGAAGTGCCTTGAACAAATTTCTATTTTCTCCGCAAATCTATTATATCTGGCGTGAAAGGTTCTACATCCTTCATATGGTGCAGCCCAGAGAGGAAACTTTGTATATTTGATGGGTCCAAATGTGCCAACTGCCAAGGCGCATATCTCCACCACTTCAGTCTAAGAAGGGGCGTAACGTATTGTGGAGAAACACGCCATTTTTTAATCTGAGCAGGATTTCCCGCGACGACAGCATAGGGGGGGACATCTTTGGTGACGACAGCGTTTGCTGCTACAATTGCACCGTCACCAACAGTGACACCCGCGCTAATGTAAGCTCCGTGCCCGATCCAGACATCATTTCCAATTGTGGTCATACGCGCTTTGGTAGCTGGCCCCTGAAACTCGAACTTATAGTTGTGGTAACGTTCTGCTCCAGTGAACCCACCATCTAAATCGAAGATTTGATCCCCCAAGTAAAATGCTGGGCTCGTCGACACCCAAGTAGTTGGATGGTTCTGGCGTCCAATTTCTACATCTTCACCGAATGAACAATAACGACCGATCTTCGCACCGAAGCAATACCCCGATACCTGATAGGAAAATGCCCCAAGCTCGATTTGATACTCGTATTGCGTCCATTTCAAGCTAGCAGGAGCTTCGATCACGGTGTGTGCTGGAAGCGTCACCTTCCCGCCAGCGCGGTTCAGAACCTCAATGCCTTGGGACTTCAACCAAGATATAGATATACGTTCGCTCATTATTTTTCTTCCTGTATAACTGGAGCGCAATCCAACGCTATACTATCTCGTATAGATTGAGCCATATCGTCCTGCGTATCAAAAGGAATCTCGATGCCGTTTTTGGCGGCACGTACAGCCGCGCCTTGAGCACCTAGGCCAAACGCTAGCACAGGCAGACCTGTGTCTAGCGCTTCGTGCGCAGTATAACAAAAAGTTTCAGGCCATACGGAAGGAATCAGCCAATGGGTGATCCCATACCGGCTCGCTAGCGTGGGTAAATCATCCACTTTATAGCTGCCATGTACTTTGATCGTGTCGGGCAAGGAAAACGCTGGATCTATATTACCGATCAGTACAAGTTGGGGGCCTTTTCCGTCACGAGCACGCATCCGCGCCAAAGCCTGTACGATCTTAGCTCCCTTCTGCTGACCAATATTACCAAGAACTGCCAGTACTACGGGCGCATCCTTGGCTGGCGTAGGAATTGGTGGCACCACGTGGCGTAAAGTATGCGGGCGCAGCACTATATGCTCTTTCAGAGAAGGCCAGACGGCGGCCACCTGTCGGGCACTATCTTCCGAAAATACGACAAGGTCAGCCCGCGCGCCGAATTTACCCCACGCGGCTTGCCAATCTTTGATAGATACAGCTGTGCCATCCAAGCGGCGGGCCATGTGGGCATGATCAGTACGGGGCGCCATGACGTGGCCGCGATAGACTCCATCACTGTCCAGTAGATTATAGGAAGGTGAAAGGGGGAAGAAGTCATGAAACAGCATTTCAGCGCCGTCTTCGGGGGAGGTAATCTCGGTTAAAAGCTCAGGGAGCTCAATTGGATCGATATCCCCTACGCCGCAGGAGTAAATAATATTCCGGTGCGGTAAAATACGCAGGAGCCGGACGACATCCTCCCGAACATCGCTGTAACCACTGGTGCGGCCCTTTGGGGTCACTAGTTCCACCTGCCACCGATGAGGTGTCCCGACACGGAGGACAACGGAAGGACGCCCTCTAGCCAAATCCGCGTTTATTTGATGTTCTAGCCAGTGCTCGGCGCCACCGCCCATGGCATGCGCTAGATAAACAGGAACTTTGCGCGCAGGGTCAAGGCTGCCTGCCCACGCGAGACCCAAGGCTAGCCGCGCCCCTAGCAATGGATCGGCGGCAATGAAGTCCTGTACGTTCTGGTCATAATTTGGATAGCGGCGCGCAACGAGGGTATTATTTTTTGCCACCAATGCGGCTTTTTTTGCCGAGCCAAAGCTTTCGCCGCCGCGGTGCTCTACGAATAGCCCAGGCAGGGCCAAATGCCGTCCGCCGAGCTTGGCTGCCTTCTGGCACCAATCAACCTCCTCGCCATAACCTGGTCCGAAAATTGGATCGAGATTAGGGAATCGTTTCAGCCAAGACCGTCCCATTGCCATGCAAAAGCCAACCCCGGTGGGAGTATAGATATCCGCACTGCCCAACGGGATGCGTGCTGCCACGGCATCAATAGCTTCGCCCTGTCCTGGCTTCAATACCGTACGCACACATATGTTGGGTACGGAAAAAATCTCCGCATCGTTCGACATCGGTGTTACGCTCGCCACGGCGGGATCAACTAGCGGTGCGACCAAACGGCTAGCCCAGCCTTCGGGAACAAGCGCATCGGAGTTAAGCAACACGACAGATCCAGTTGTTTTTTGATCTTGCAGTGCATGGGATAAACCGCGATTGACCGCACCGATAAATCCCAAATTTCGCGGGTTTTCAAAAAGCTCAACCTGCGAATGCATTGCTGCCCATTCGCGAAGAAACGGACGTACACGGGTGTCGGTCGAGCAGTCTTCAACCACAATCAATCGCCAAGGCAAGTCGGTATGACGAGCGACCCGCGACACGCAGTCTTGCAATAGTTCGAAAGCGTTATAGACGGGCAAGACGATATCTATACGTTCTTTTTCATAGGGTGTTGAGGTGATTTTAGTATCACTTGGTAGTAGATTAGGGTCGATTTTAGTCCCCATCTGAACGGTTCCAAAGCCCATAAACCCCTTGATACGAGCTCTGTGGCAAGGGTTTTTCGTGAGCACCCAGCCAAGTATATCAGGAACGGACGCTGCAAGCGCACGAGAGAACTTCAATAGTATTAGCGTGCGGTGCTTTACTAGGATTTTTGTAGGTAACCTGATTGGACTAATCGGAGCGCTACCAGGTAGAGGGGTGATGATTAAGCCAGGTGCATCACTGTTAGCCAAAATCTCGGGCGTAGCGGGGAGTGACAGATCAAACCCCAACGTAGCTGGAAGGCCAAGGTGAGTTGCTACATCTTCACGCCGCAAACTCGGTGTGACTGCGTCTTCATTTGATGCTAGCACCAAACGAAGACGAGCGGCTTGAGCCCATCCTTGTACTTGAAACCTGCCAGCACGTAAGCGCACTGCATCGATGAAGCCCACTGTGTCACCAGCTTGATCGATTATCTGTCGCCCTGGCAGGGAGACATCCATATGTACAGCGGAGTAACGAGAGAAAAGACTAATTAGACGCCGCAGCATAAGCATGCCTCCAGAAATAAGTGTCATAGCAAGAAGATTGACCCTATTGATGTGGGCTTACCAACATGCGCCTACATTCGTTGCAAGGGCGAAAATGCATCATTGGCGCAGCTAGGTGTTTGACTGCCGATGGTGCCACAGCGTGATCCTCGCGCGCCACCCGACACTGTGGCCGGGCCTTCTGGAAGCGCTGGACAGTCTATCACGCCCGAAGTCACTTCTCACGCGTGGGGAATGCAACAACACCGCTGCGGCATCCCCTTTGCCGCAGCGCATTCAATGTGAATACGAGACGGTCTGCTCATGGTATCATGGGCGATGGACCACAGCACTCACATTGGCAGCTGAACTTGAACAGGACTTGCCAAGTTAATGCACATTCACTGAACTAGCTTCAGTCTTTTCAAATACTGTCCATAGTTGTTCTTTTTGAACAGTTCCGCCCGCTCGGCCAATGCTTCACGACTGATCCAGCCCGCGTGATAGGCGATCTCTTCCAAACAGCCGGTCTGCAGGCCCTGACGCGTCTCCAGGGTCCGCACGAAATTGCTCGCATCCAAGAGGCTGCCGTGGGTGCCAGTGTCAAGCCAGGCATAGCCGCGGCCCATGGTCTCCACCGACAGCTGACCCTCATCGAGATACATCTGTAACAGGTCGGTGATCTCCAGCTCGCCCCGTGCGGAGGGCTGAACCTCCTTGGCGCGTGCAGGCGCGGTTCCATCCAGGAAATACAGCCCTGTCACCGCGTAATTCGACGGCGGTACATCGGGCTTTTCGATAATCTGTTGCGCGCGGCCTTCGCCATCAAAAGAGACCACACCGTACCGCTCGGGGTCGGAGACGTGATAGCCAAAGACGGTCCCGCCCACCGGTTTGGAATCCGCCGCCGCCAAGAGCTCCGGCAGCCCGTGCCCAAAGAAGACATTGTCGCCCAACACCAGCGCCGAGGGGGCGCCATTCAGGAACTCTTCCGCCAGGATGAATGCCTGCGCCAGACCATCTGGGCTGGGCTGTTCCACATAGGTCAACGACACTCCCCATTGGCTGCCATCGCCGAGCAAGCGTTTGAACTGATCGGCATCCTGCGGCGTGGTGATAACGCAAATCTCGCGAATGCCCGCCAGCATCAGAACCGAGATCGGGTAGTAGATCATCGGCTTGTCATACAGCGGCAGCAGCTGCTTCGACACAGCCATGGTGATCGGATAGAGCCGGGTGCCGGAGCCTCCGGCGAGAATGATGCCCTTGCGCTCGGTCATTCTTTGAGCTCCTTTAAAATATCGCGCAAACCGCTGTGCCAATCAGGCTGCGGAATGCCAAAAACAGTCTCTAACGTGGTGCAATCGAGCCGGGAATTCAGCGGACGCACCGCCGGTGTCGGGTACTCGGAGGTGGGAATATCGGTCACGTCACAGGCCAGCCCGGCCTGGTTGAAAATCTCGCGCGCAACGCCGGCCCAGCTGACATGGGGAGCGCCCTGAATATGGTAGACACCGGATTTTGCCGGATCAGCGATCAACTGACGCGCCATTTTCAGGCAGGCCGCTGCAATGTCGCGGGCCGGTGTCGGGGCGCCGATCTGGTCGCCCACAATGGTCAGCCGGTCGCGCTCTGCTCCCAGCCGCAGCATGGTCTTTACAAAATTATGCCCATGCGCCGAAACCACCCAGGAGGTGCGCAGGATCGCATAGGTTCCGCCCGCTGCGATCACCGCCTCTTCACCTGCGCGCTTGCTGCGGCCATAGGCATTGGGGGGGGATACCGGATCACCAGTCTGCCACGGCGCCTCGCCGGTGCCGGCAAAGACATAATCGGTGGAGATCTGAACAAACGGAATCCCCGCCTGCACGCAGGCCGCCGCCATCGCGCCGGGGGCGGCGCCATTGATGATCGTGGCGAGGTCTTCTTCCTCTTCCGCCTTGTCGACGGCCGTATAGGCGGCGGCATTGATCACCGCTTGTGGCGCGTGATCTCGGATCGCGGCGGCACAGGCCCCGGGGTCGGACAGATCCGCACGCGCGCGATCCACACAGGTCACGCCCTCATAAGTCGCCAACTCGCGGGCCACCTGACCGGTGGCTCCGAACACAAGGATCGTCATATGTGCCTCTCCTTCATCTTCTTTCAAATATCCCCGCCGGAGGCCCCTGCCCGCAAGGGCAGGCTCTTATGCCTTCACGCCCAGCCGCTCGCCGACGCCGGTGCGGGACTGAAGCGCGCGCCACCAGTCCTCATTGTCGAGATACCACTGCACGGTTTTTGCCAGCCCTTCTTCAACGGTGACCGAAGGACGCCAGCCCAGCTCGTCCCGGATCCGGCTGGGGTCGATGGCATAGCGGGCATCATGGCCCGGCCGATCCGTCACAAAGGTGATCTGCGCCTTGTAGGATTTGCCATCGTCGCGCGGGCGCTTGTCATCGAGGATCGCACAGAGCGTCTCCACCAGCTCCAGGTTGCTGCGCTCGTTCTCGCCCCCGATATTGTAGCTGCGCCCGTTCTCGCCCTTCTGCAGCACGCAGAGCAGGGCGTCGGCGTGATCCTCCACATAAAGCCAGTCGCGGATGTTCGACCCGTCGCCATAGATCGGCAGTGCCTGGCCGGCGAGCGCATTGAGGATCACCACCGGGATCAGTTTTTCCGGGAAATGATAGGGGCCGTAGTTGTTGGAGCAATTCGTGAGCACCACCGGCAGCCCGTAGGTCTCATGCCAAGCGCGCACCAGATGATCCGAAGAGGCTTTCGACGCCGAATAGGGCGAGCGCGGATCATAGGCGGTGTCTTCGGTGAACATCACAGATTTGTCGGCAGGCAGGGAGCCATAGACCTCATCGGTGGAGATATGGTGAAACCGGAACCGGGCGGGTTTGCCCACCGCGGCCCAGAACTTGCGCGCCGCCTCCAGCATATTGAACGTGCCGGTGACATTGGTTTCGATGAAATCGCCCGGCCCGTCGATCGAGCGGTCCACATGGCTTTCGGCGGCCAGGTGCATCACCATATCCGGCGCATGATAGGCAAAGACCCGGTCCAGCGCGGCGCGGTCGCGGATGTCGGCCTGCTCAAAGGCATATCGCGGGCTGTCCGCGACGCTGGCCACATTGTCCAGGCAGGCCGCATAGGTCAGCGCATCGACGTTCACCACCTCATGGCCAGCGGCAATCGCCTGCCGCACCACCGCAGAGCCAATGAACCCCGCCCCGCCTGTCACCAGTATCTTCATCGTCTCCGCTCCTTGCCCGACCGTCCGTGATCCGCATCACCACCCGATGCGGTTTCTCTTTCCTGCCCTGTGCCTGTGCCGACCGCAACCCGCCCGAAGGGTTTGTGCCGCAAGCGCAGGAAAAACCGCTCATAATGGCGAAAAATCAGCTCTGCCAACACAACTGTACCGCCCCAGTACAGCACGAGGAAACCAACGCTGTCCTGTGCCAGTCCCAACGGATTCGCCAGACTGCTCACCCCGTGCAGCACCAGGAGATGCAAGAGGTAGATGCCGTAGCTGACCATGCCCACCCGCACCAGTGGCATCAGGCGCAACAGCGGGTGCAGCCAGCTGTCCTCGCGCAGCACCAGCGTGGACAGCCAGCCGGTCATCGCCAGATGCACCAGCAGATAAGGCCAGCCCGCCAGCACCTGCGGCAAGAGGCCAAACACCAGCGCCAGCAACAACCCAAGCAGCAGCAGCGGCATGCAAGGATGGCCGAAACACCGCCACATCAGCCCGAACCCACGCCCGTCATGCAACACCAGTGCCAGCCCCGCCCCCAGCAGAAGCGGCGCATAGGTCACATCCGGCAGATGCACCCACAGCGGACCCAGATCAAACGCCGTGATCCCGATCCCCTCCAGGGCGCCCGTGACCGCCACCACGTTGAGCCCGATCCCGACGACCAGCACGCCCCCCCAGACGCGCGGCGGCAAAAGGACCATCAGCAGCGGCCAGATCAGGTAAAACTGCTCCTCCATCGCCAGCGACCAGGTGGGATAGAGCGTCGGAATGTGATCGGTCAGGAAGTTGGCGAGGAACAGATAATAGGCCGGCCAGAGGGGGGCCGTCTCCCAATGGCCCTGCCAAAGCACGAAGTACCCCCCCGCCAGGGTCACCACCAGATAGTAGAGCGGCAGGATCCGCAGGGTCCGCCGCCAGTAAAAGCCCCGGAGCGAGATTCGCCCATCGCGCTCCCGCTCGCGCACCAGAAGCGTGGTGATCAGAAACCCCGAGATCACGAAGAACAGATCCACCCCCAGAAAGCCCCGCGACCACGGGCCGGAGACGCGCGCCAGCGCACTGTGGTGGATCAGCACGGCCATGATCGCCAGCGCCCGGAGCCCATCCAGCGCCCCAAAGCGGACCCGCTCCAGATAGGCGCGATGGGCTTGGGACACGGAGAGCGAGGACATGGGAGCGATCAGAAGGTGAAGGGGCTGTCGAACTCCGCCAGCGCAGGCGCGGCGGCGTCCTTCTGTGACAACAGGGGTTGTCCGTCAAACCCCCAGTCGATGCCACAGCTGTCCCAACGCACCGCCCCATCGCAATCGGGTGCATAATAATCGGTACATTTGTAGATGATCTCGGTCATCGGCGCCCGGGTGATGAACCCGTGCAGGAACCCTTTGGGCACCAGAAGCTGGCGCCCGTTTTCGGCCGTCAGCTCGATACCGAACCACGCGCCATAGGTGGGAGATCCTTTGCGGATGTCCACGGCGACATCAAACAGCGCGCCTTGCCCGCAGCGCACCAGCTTGTCCTGTGCCGCGGGCGGGGCCTGAAAGTGCAACCCGCGAATGGTGCCGACCTCTGCAGACATCGAATGATTGTCCTGCACGAAATCCAGATCGATGCCGTGCTCTTCCATCCGCTTGCGGTTCCAGCTCTCGGAGAAAAAGCCACGAGCATCGCCAAACCGCGCGGGCGTCAGGATCTTCACGCCGGGAAGGGTGGTGTCTTCAATCTGCATATAACGTTATGTCCAATCTGTTCCTTTTGGCTTAGCGCCTTTCTTTCTGCATTCCAACCATGCGTTGAGACGCGACAGAAAGCATGACAGCTTTATAGTACAATGAATAAGTTGTTGAAGAATAAGGCAGGCACAATCACCATTGCCTAACCCGAAGATTGGAGAGTTTCACCGGATGAAGCTGCTATTCGTGCATCAGAACATGCCGGGCCAGTATCGCGAGCTGGCGCATTGGCTGGCGGCGCAGGGCGGCCATGAATTGGTATTCCTGACACAGCGCGGCGACGTGAAGGTCCCTGGTGTTCATACGCTGTCCTACAAACCCTTTCACAAACCGGCCAGGGACGCGTTTGGGCTCGCCAAGGATTGGGAGATGGCCGCTGGCGCAGGCTTTGGCGCAGTTCAGGCGGCGCAGGCCTTCGAGAAGGAGACCGGGTTTCGCCCCGATATCATCCTCGGCCATACCGGCTGGGGGGAGCTTTCGTTCTTCAAGGATCTGTGGCCGGAGGTGCCGATCCTCGGGTTCTTTGAATATTACTATAATATGGAGGGCGGTATGGTGGGCTTTGACCCCGAACAGCCCCCCGGACCGCATGCGCCCTATTTCAACCGCGCCCGCAACGTGGTGCCCAGTCTCAACCGCGATGTGGTGGATCTGGGCCATGTGCCGACGCTCTGGCAGCGGGATCGGTTCCCGGCCAGCTTTCACGACAAGATGTATGTCTGCCACGACGGCATCCGCGCCGATCGGCTGCAGGCAAACCCGGATGCGGACATCACCCTCGGGCGGCTGAGCCAGCCGATTTCCCGCGCCGATGAGGTGGTCACCTATGTGGCCCGCAACATGGAGCGCGCCCGCGGCTTTCACATCATGATGCGCGCCCTGCCGGCGATCCAGGCGGCGCGGCCCAATGCCCGCATCCTGATGATCGGCGGCAATGAGGCCTCCTATGGGCGCGAAAGCGATCACCCCGGCGGATTACGCGGCGAGATGGAGGCAGAGGTTGGCCAGCACGTGGACTGGAGCCGGGTGCATTTCCTCGGCCGGGTGCCATATGGGGATCTGTGCCGGATCATCCAGCTGTCGCGCTGCCATATCTATCTGACCATGCCCTTCGTGCTCAGCTGGTCGCTGCTGGAGGCGATGGCGATGGAGGCCACCATCGTGGCCGCCGATGTGGCGCCGGTGCGCGAGGCGATCAGCCATGGCGAGACCGGTCTTTTGGTGGATTTCTTCAACCCCGAGGCCCTGGCGGCACAGGTGGCCGAGGTGCTGGCGCGGCCTGATGAGTTTGCCGAACTGGGCGGGCAGGCGCGGGCGCGGGTGATGCGGGACTATGATTTCCTGACCCGCTGCCTGCCGGAGCATCTGCGCCAGATCAACCGGCTGGTCAGCACCGCGCCGCCGATCCGCCTGCCGGACGTTTAGGGCAGGGGGCGCGCCTTCCTAATCCGGCGCTCCAGGGCCTGCGCGGGATCTGCTTGCCGACCACGCGCAGAGTGAGCGCAACGCGGGAGTGGTCCTCCCGCGCCAGATGGCCCTGGACAACACTCCACAGTGGCCGGGGACGGGGCGGACCCTTTTGGGATCCTCCCCATCAGGCGCGGCTCAGCCGCCCACGGTCTCGGCGATGATCCGGTCGATGGTGCCATCTTCCATCATCGCCTTGAGCGCGCCGTCCATGGCGCTGGTAAAGCGCGCGGCCTCATCGCCCTGCCAGCTGCCGCGAAAACCGATCATGCTGTCCTCGACCGACGTATCGAGCACCCGGGTGATGCCCGTAAGCCCCAGCGCGTTGATGGCCATCTCGGCGGTCCGCTGTTCCTGCACGTAGCAATCGATGCGACCGCCAGCGAGCTTTTTCAGGTTGAGATCTGTGGTCGGCGCCTCTTGCAGGGAGATCAGACCGCCGGTGACCAGCGCGAAAAACTCCTCCCCCGGGGTGCCAAAGCCGGCATTGTTGCCAAAGGTCAGCCCCTTGAAGTCCTGCGGGTAGGACCAGCCCTCCTCGGCGACGCCATCGCGACAGAAGACCGAAACGTTCTCGGTGAACGGCGCCACCGAATAGGTGCCGATCCAAGGGCGGCTGTCGGGCTTGTGATAGGTGCCGACCAAACCATGGGCCTGACCGCCCTCGACCAGGTTCACGGCGCGCGACCACGGCAGCGCTTCCAGCACCACGTCATAATCGCCGTCGATGCGCGACAAGGCCTCGGTGATGACATCAGCCCAGATGCCGGTGGGGGCCTTGTCGGTCATGGTCATATAGGGGGCATAAGCCTCGTCCTGGACCAGGCGGATGGTCTCTGCCGAAACGGCGGAGGAGAGCAGGGCGACGGCACAGGTGGCTGTGGCGAGAAGGGCGCCTTTGGATTTTGACATGGCAGATCCTTTCTATTGCAAAGGGGAAGGGTGCCGATGACATAGCCGGATCGGGTTAATATTCGCTGGAGTCTGTATGTCCAGTTTACGCAAGCCCCCGTGCCAGGCCGTCCTCTCCGGGCCGCTGCTGTGAGAGGACTGGCTTTTCCTGCCGGTGCCACCTACACAGCAAGGCAGCAGACGATCCTCGTGCCCGGAGACCCTGAGATGACCCCGCGACAGATGAGCCCCGACGAAACCCTTGCCGAAATGGCCCGCGTGCTGACCGTCGAGGCCGCCGCCCTGACCCGAATGGCCTCTGAGCTGGGCGCCGCGCAGCTCAGGGCGGTGGAGATCCTCGAGGCGATGGAGGGGCGCGTCATTGTCTCCGGTGTCGGCAAATCCGGCCATATCGGCAACAAGATCGCCGCCACCCTGGCCTCCACGGGCACGCCAGCGCAATTTGTACATGCCACCGAGGCCAGCCATGGTGATCTGGGCATGGTGACGCCGCGCGATGTCTGCCTGGTGTTGTCCAACTCGGGCGAGACCTCGGAGTTGACCGACATTGTCACCTACAGCCGCCGCTTCGGCATTCCGCTGATCGCCATCACCCGCAAGCCCGACAGCACGCTGGCCAGCCAGGCGGATGTGACGCTTCTGCTGCCCGACGCGCCGGAGGCCTGCGGCATTGGCATGGCGCCGACCACCTCGACCACGGCGACGCTGGCGATGGGCGACGCGCTGGCGGTGGCGGTGATGAAGCGGCGCGGCTTTGAGCGCGAGGATTTCAAGGTCTTCCACCCCGGCGGCAAGCTGGGCGCGCAGCTGATGCTGGTGGACGGGCTGATGCACAAGGGCGAGGCGCTGCCGCTGGTGGATCCCGACACGCCGATGTCGGAGGCGCTGCTGACCATGACCGCCAAGGGGTTTGGTCTTGCGGGGCTGGTTGAAGGCGGGCGGCTTCTGGGGATCATCACCGATGGCGATCTGCGGCGCAACATGGACGGGCTGATGGCGCGTAACGCCGGCGAGGTCGCCACCCGCGGCCCCAAGGTGATCCGCAGCGGTTCACTGGCCTCCGAAGCGTTGCACGAGATGAACAGCCGCAAAATCTCGGCGCTCTTCGTGCTGGATGCAGAGGACCGCGTGGTGGGGCTGCTGCACATCCACGATTGCCTGCGCGCCGGGTTGGGCTGAGACCAAAGAAAACACGCGGCCTTGAGAACGCATATTTGAAGATGAAGCGGTCCAGAAGGTCGAGGACGGCAGAAGCGCCCAGTTCCGGTATGATCACGAACAGGCTCAATCGTTTTCTGCGGAAGACATCGATTGAGCCTGTGAGCCGTATCTCCTTTTGGCAGCTCTGCCGAAGGCCTTCCCACACACCTAGCCGCTTCGGCGCCCCGCCCGTAGAACTGCAAGCTAGCGGCTGGGGACTTTGATGAGGTAATCGGGCACCGCAACCGATCACAGGAGTCGCAGGCAATGCAGTCAGGACGTTCAGGGCGTGCCTGTTGGATCGTCAGCCCCCGAAGCAGATCAGTCAGCGCTTCTCATGGTATGGCTACAGTCTCAGGTCGGCTTCCTCTGCGGATAACAGATACTTCAGATCGTATAGTAGCGCAGCGGGCTTTCCGAACGCGCGGATCGTGGCGGCGCCCATCTCGCGAAATTCCTGATGCGCGACGGCAAGGATCACACCATCATAAACGCCCTGTTCCGGGGCCGGCGTCAGCTCAAGACCGTATTCTGAACGCGCGAGATCCGGATCGGCATGCGGGTCATACACATCAACTGTGACTCCGAACTCCCGCAGCCCTTCGATCACGTCGATCACTCTCGTATTGCGCAGATCAGGACAGTTCTCTTTGAATGTCAGCCCCATGATCAGGACCCGTGTATCCACGACAGGCATGCGGCGCTGGAGCATGGCCTTAATCATCCGCTGCGCGATGTAATCCCCCATCCCGTCATTGAGCCTGCGTCCCGACAAGAGCATCTCCGGGTGATAGCCCAGCTCTTGTGCCTTGTGCGTTAGGTAGTAAGGATCGACGCCGATACAGTGCCCCCCAACAAGACCGGGGCGGAAGTTGAGAAAGTTCCACTTGGTGCCGGCCGCTTTCAGAACGGCCTCGGTATCCAGCCCCATTCTGTTAAAGATCATGGCCAATTCGTTGATGAGGGCGATGTTGATATCACGCTGGCTGTTTTCGATGACCTTGGCGGCCTCGGCCACTCTGATGCTTTCTGCCTGATATGTGCCAGCGGTTACGATGCCGCGATAGAGCGCATCAACTTTCTGCGCCGTGGAGGGCGACGACCCGGAGGTGATTTTGACGATATCGCGCAAGCGCCGTTGCTTGTCGCCCGGATTGATCCGCTCGGGGCTGTAGCCAACGCCAAAATCAGTATTGAAGCGCAGTCCGGATATTTCTTCGAGGAGAGGGACGCAGTCTTCTTCCGTTGCACCAGGGTAGACGGTGGACTCATAGATCACGGTGTCACCGGGTTTCAGCACCTGGCCAACGGTTCGGGTCGCGGACAGAAGTGGCCTCAGGTCAGGGCGCCGGGTCGCATCTATGGGTGTGGGAACGGTGACAATGTAGATTGTCGCGTCGCTGATATCCGCAATGTCAGCACTCAGGGTGAGGTGATGCGCGGCTTCAAGCTCTGTCCGATCAATCTCAAGAGTCCGATCCTCGCCGCGGCGCAGCTCCGCGATGCGGCTTTCGTCGATATCAAACCCAATTACCGGGCGGTATTTTGCGAATTCGACGGCCAGTGGAAGCCCCACATAACCAAGGCCGATCACGCAAATACGTTCACCGGCTAGGTGGCTTTCGGTCATCGTGGACCCTCCTGAGGATGACGGACCCATTTGGCCCGGCGAGACCTCTCATAAAACGCGTCACAGGCAGGTTTCAACCAGCGCTGCCCAGTTTGTGATCACTGCAGTCGTCCACAGCTGATCTGTAAGCGGGATACCCTCGGGAATAATGTCACCGAACTCCTCGAGATATGTGTGGAGGATCACATCCAGGACCTGAGACGGCTATCGTTTCCCGATGCAGTTCCCAAACGCAGCGTAGGCGAGTATTTGAAGCGCTCAGCCGCGTCTTGTTGGCCGGCTGAAGACCAGTTTTCCTCGTGTTTTCTGAACCAAAGTAGGGGTGTTCGGACCTGCGGTTCTCATAAAAGATCCAGACCCCGCCCGACCACGACTGCTGGACTTTCCAGAGGGGCTCTCGCTGTGCGTCGCTCCGCAACCTAAAGTCGCTACGATGCGTAGGAATACGCCTCGCCATCATTTGTCCTGGTGCGAACCTATCTTCGCTTGGCACAGTGGCGGAACCCCGGCCTGTTCAGCGACAAAGAGGATCAGGATCGCGTCCTTGCGTCCCGTATGCGCAGAATGGTCTGATGGGATGTGTTGTAACGCCGCGCCACGGCGGAAATGGTCATCCCAGTCTCAAGGTCCGTCAGCACAGCCGCCTGTGTTGCATCATCCAGCGAGGGTGGTCGTCCGATCCGCCCCCCTGCAACACCACGCCCTGTTGCCCTCGCCTGTTTGCGCTCGCTCTCCGTCAAGCGCTCCAGCGCCGCCACGGCCTCCATCATCGTCATGAAATTTGTATCAGAACACAGATTGTCTCTTGTAAGGGACACGCAAAACGCTTCGGCCTGCATCTCGTCTATGTGCCGGATCGTCTTCAGGACGTCAGATGCATCGCGCCCAAACCCGTCAAGCGTATAGACGATGACGGCGTCGCCAAGTTTGAGCTGGCGGATCAGTTGCTGCAATTTTGGTCGCCCTGACGCGGCAACCGATGCGCCCACCCGTTCGCTCACAGCCCAGCGACTATGCACGATAAACCCATCGAGACGCGCAGCCTGCGTGTGAATGCGAATGGTGGCATGGTCAGAGGATTTGCCGTTACAACCCTCTTTAGGATCAAGGCGAACATATACGTAGTCCCGGGGAGCCAATGGCCGAGCACCTCCTGTCATTGGGGGAAATCGCGTTGGTATCCCTGTGCCATAATCTCAGTACAGCCAACGTTTGTTTTTTACGTGTATCACAGATGGCACGCATTGTCCGAAACAACTTTTGGACTGCGGGCCACGCGTGGCCCGCAGTGTGGCTCAGCTGGGCCACACTCGGGACTTCAAATCGTAAGTCCTTGTTTTTCATGCAAAAGCAAGTTACTGACAGTCCGTAAATACTATCGGACGTCATTATTTTAATAATATCAGTAGTGTATAGCCACCTTGCAGCTTGCTGCGTAGTGTGTGGTACAAATCTGAGGCCTCCGGGCCGAAACCGACGTTTCAAGGCACCCTGTAAGCCGTTCAATAGATTGGTTTACCCGCCCGCGGAACGCGCCACGTCGGTGGTTTTCCTGAAGCAGGGAAGGAAGACAGCTATGCGTAAACCAGCTCTGAACACCGCAAAAGCCCGTCCCGTTTCCCAAAGGGCCGAGACCATCCATTGGGACACCGAGGTTCCCAAACTTGGAATCTGGCAGCGGGGCGCGACAAGCTCCTAGATCGTGCAATGGCGGGCCGTTGGAAGGTTCCGGAAGCAGTCCCTCGGACGAGCCGATGCGCTCCCCCTACCTCAGGCCCGCGAGTCGGCTCGCGCTCTACTGAATGGCTTAGAAGTCGGAGCGGTTCAGAATGCGTCTCCGACGAGAAATAGCTGAAAGTTGGTGCTGGCCTTGAGGGGCAGCATACCAGGCGGTGTTCAGAACGCAGTCACTTCTCGCAGAGAAAGGGATATGCCACATGACGAGAGATACCATCACCACCTTGCCTGATCCAAATGGATTTTCAGCTGATCCGCTCACTGACCTGATCCGGTCTGGTGCACGAAAATTGATTGAACAAGCACTTGAGGCTGAACTGAGCGCTTTGCTGGCGGAGTTTTCCACGGAGACCACGCCGGAAGGACATGCGCGGGGTGTTCGGCATGGCCATCTGCCAGAGCGCGAAGTTATAATCGGGGGTGGTCCCGTGGCTGTGCAAGTTCCGCGCGTGCGGGATCGTGGGGATCAGGCTGAGAAAGTGCGGTTCACCTCGTCAATCTTGCCCTCGTATCTACGCAAGGCTCAATCCGTCGAGCAATTGCTGCCGTGGCTTTACCTCAAGGGCATTTCCACAGGCGATTTCCAGGAGGCCCTGGCTGCGCTCCTTGGCCCTAACGCAGCGGGGCTTTCCTCCACTACGATCTCGCGGTTCAAGGCAGACTGGTGGGAGGATTATGGCGCAACAGCAGAACAGCGATGCTGGTTCCATAAGGCGGGCAACGTTCTCAATGCGATGCCGAAGTCGCTGCAGGCCAAGACAAGGGGCCATCTGCACGACATATGGCAGGCGGAAACAAAGGCTGAGGCCAACACCGCCTTCGACTTCTTCGTTGAGACCTACGGTGTGACATATGAGAAGGCGGTCACCAAACGGGTCAAAGATCGCGACGTGCTGCTGGCCTTCTATGACTTTCCGGCAGAGCACTGGAAACATATCCGCACGACACACCCCATCGAAAGTACCTTTGCGACCGTCCGTCACCGCACCGGCAAACCAAGGGCTGCCTCAGTCGCAAAACCGGCCTTGCCATGGCCTTCAAACTGATGCTGTCAGCGCAGGGAGAATGGCGAAAACTCGATGGCTCAAACCGCATGCCCGAGATCATTCAGGGCAGTGCCTTCGTCGACGGGATCAAACAAATGCAAGCTGCCGCCTGATCAGGCCGTCACCAACTTTCAGGCATAGCTCAAAACTGTCAGAGTGGGAGCGGAAAATCCACCTAACTCACCTGTTCAGATTTCCCAAGCGACCTCTGTCCATAGCTTCTGGACAATCACTCAGCGGTGAAGTTCTGCCAAGCTATCGTTCTGGTTTCATGCAACAAGACAGTTATACGTCACGAATAAATTCCTCATACTCGCGATAATAATCCGCCTCATCGTAGGGGTGAGACGCCAGAACCATACACACAGCACCCTGACTAAAGGTGTCGATCTCTCTCCAGATCATATTCCGGAGGTACAGTCCTTTTCGAGGATTGTTGAGCCATACATCGGCCTTGTTGCGCCCATCGTCGACGCGCATCCGAAAGCTGCCGGACAGTGCAAACACGACTTGTTCCAACTCCCGATGCGCATGTCCTCCACGCTCTGAATCCACCGGCACATTATAGAGGTAATACACACGCTTGATGTCGAAAGGTATGTGATTATTGCCTTCCATAAATGTCAAATCCCCTCGCGGGTCTGAAATGACCGGGAGATCGATCATGCAAACATCGGATCCAAATTGAGCAATATTCTGAAGCATACCTGATGTGTCCTAGACGGCCGGGGCCAATGAGAATTGATGACAAAGAGCACGCATGTGAAGTCTCTGGCAGACTACTTAGCGCGTTTCCGGCGCGCCCAAAAGGCCGAGACCCGTGCCAAGGTTTCAAACCAACCACGGTGGCGGGCAGCAGGGAGGTAGATCCCTTTTCGAAAGGCACTGCCCGCATAAGCTGCAAGCGACTGCTGAAAGACAGCGCTTGCCCGAAGAGACTGCCATGTCCCTTCGACACGCTGCGCTTCGTGGCTCAGGGATGGGTTATTCAAAAGCAACGCTCTGGCGCGGATTGTCGCGCGCAAAGTGCGCAATGCAAAAGGGCTGTGAACATCCGCATCAAAGCCACTATCCGTGATCAAGTTCCACAGCCGCCAAGACGTATCTGGAATGTCCAGCAACCCAGCGCTCGGCTTTTTTGTGATCGCTGCCTGATTGTCCTGGCGATAGTAAAAAACACCGTCACAAAAGGCGACTTTAGCACAGGACAGGAAGAACAAGCGCACTGTGAACTCATCAGCAAAGGCGCCAAAATCCTTGAAGCCATGATCCAGCAAGAAGGCAATCGGCCACAGGGCATTTCCCGGAATACTCCAGTCAAGTGACGCCACAAATGCGTCCCGTCCCGTCAGTATCGCACTGCGATCACCACGGACCCCTATGATCTTGCGCTGGCCACTGCCGTCAGCGTGATAAAACTCCACATCTGGCAACACTGCATCCGCCCCTGTCTCAAGGGCACGTACATGCAATTTTTCCAACCAGTCGGCGGAGAACAAATCATCCTGAGAGCTGTACACGAACCAGCGCCCCGTGGCTCTGGCGGCAGCGAAGTTCACGGCCTTTGCCGCACTGCCAAGATTGGTCCCGGTATGAATATAGATAAAACGACTATCCTGCTCGGCATGGCGGCGGACGATCTCCGCACTCTCATCGCTTGAACAATCATCAATGCACAAAACTTCAAAATCAGAAAAGCTCTGACACGACAGCGACGTCAGAGTGTCTTCCAGATACCCAGCCCCGTTGAAGATCGGCAATAAAACGGTAATTTCAGCCACGTTGCTTCACTCTGCCGGTTTGTGGGAGGCCATGAACTTGCGGGTTCGGCGCCGTTCTGCGCGCACAGTCGCCAACATCAACACCGGATGGCGCAGTGCTTTCTCAACAAAGGCTGAGGACGTGTCCTGATAGTAAGAAATGCCGAGTTCCGCCTTGCGTTGTTCTTTCTTCAGAACCCGCATGACGGGGGATTGCTCGCTCAGGCCGAACTCTCGCGCATCGGCTTCGCGTTGGTGCATGACGGCCTTTTGCGCCAAAAACCCATTGAGCCGTCGCGTCTTGAAGCTGGCAACATCGGCCAGATAGGCGTCGGAACTCGTGATGCCCAAGCCCAGCCGGTAGCTCACCAGGTCTTCGTTTATGACGGCGACCCTACCGTGCAGCGCAGCTCTGAACCCTAAGACCAGGTCCTCATAGGTTCCCGGTGCCATCGGCCCAAAGCCCGCGTACAAGGATCGATGCCAAGCGCCGGTCGCACCGATATAGAGCGATTTGGATCTGGCAACCTGTTTCACAGTCCACCCGTCACCATAAAAGAGCGCCGTTCTGAAATTCCCGGATACGGGCTGCCCCGCCGGGTCGATCACCTTTGCGTAAGAGCACAGAAGAAGCGGGTCCTCCTTAACAAAGGTCTCAAGAATTCTCTGACAGCGTTGTGGCTCGGACAGGTCATCTCCCGCTGCTGCAACAATAATATCCCCCGTACTCAAGTCATGCACTTGGGCAAGATTGCCAGCCAGCCCCAGGTTTTCGGGATTGTGATTGAGGATCACATGGTGAGGCCCCGAATACCCAGAAACGGCCGCTTCGATTTCTGCAAACGTACCATCCGACGAACAATCGTCCGAGATGACGATCTCCATAGGCTGTACGTCCTGCGCAAGGGCGCTCTCTACCGCAGCCTTAACCGTGTCGCGCTGATTGTACGTCAGCAGGATATACGTGAGGGAATGGGGCGTCATATGTAATCCGGCAAGACAAGTTAAAGCGCGGCGACAAGGCGATTGACCGTTTCAATCACCCGAGTCTGATGGTCATCAGGCATCTGCGGCCCGATCGGAAGACTGAGCATATCATCCGCAAGCGTTTCTGCGATTGGAAAAGACCCCCTGGCGTAGCCAAGATCGCGATAAGCCTCCTGACAATGCGGTGCGATTGGATAATGCACCAAGGTCTGGATACCCTCATCCGCAAGTTGCTTCATCAGTTCGTCCCGCTTGGGGTGGCGAATAACGTAGAGGTGCCAGACCGGGTTTGCCCAGTTTGGAATATGTGGTGTGACAACGCCCCGAAGCTCTTGGGTATAGCGCCCCGCGATCTCGCGGCGACGGTCTGACCACGCATCCAGATGCTTGAGCTTCACCGCCAGCACCGCAGCCTGCACTGGATCAAGGCGACTGTTGGTGCCTTGTTCATCGTTCACGTATTTCTTCTTGGAGCCGTAGTTGCCAAGGCTGCGCACCCGTTTGGCAAGGTCCGCGCGGTTTGTGGTGATGGCGCCACCATCGCCCATCGCACCGAGGTTTTTGCCGGGATAAAAGCTCCAGCACACAACATCACCATGTGCGCCGATGCGACGGGATTTATACTCCGCTCCATGGGCCTGCGCAGCATCCTCGACCACCGCGAGATTGTGCGTCTGTGCAATCGTCAGGATCGGGTCCAGATCTGCAGGTTGCCCATAGAGATGCACCGCGATGATCGCACGGGTATTGGGCGTGATCGCAGCCTCAATCAGATCAGGGTCGAGATTGTAGCTGTTGGCATCAGGCTCAACCGGGATCGGCACGGCCCCCACCGCAGAGACGGCCAGCCATGTGGCGATGAATGTGTGTGACGGCACTATGACCTCGTCACCTTGCTTCAGATCCAATGCCCGCAACGACAAAATCAGGGCATCGAGGCCGCTGGCAACGCCGACACAGTGGTCGGCGCCGCAGTAGGCGGCAAACGCTTGTTCAAATTCTGTGAGCTCCGGGCCTTGAATATACCAGCCGCTGGCAAGAACGCGCGCCACGGCCGCGTCAATATCGGACTGCAAGGCCAGATAGCTGGCACGAAGATCAAGAAATGGGATTTGCGCCATGTGAGACCATCTATCGTCAATTGGTGAGCTGAGTTGCCACGGGTGTACTTGCCCCCATCCTATGGCGGTGCGACTATCGCCCGTTCTAGATGACCTCAAGGGAAACGGAATGCAACCGTTTGCTCGGGAGGCCCTGCTTTGACCGCGACAGCCATGAGAATGGACTTTGATGACACAGATTGATGACAGCAGAAACGAGGGCGTACGCCTCGCGCTCCGATTGGCACAACCCTCGGATGCCGAATATATTTACGGTCTGCGCATCGACCCGAGTTACAATCGCTATTTATCCGAGGTGACGGGCACGGTGCAGGATCAAGCAGACTGGTTGCGCCGCTACAAAGAACGTGAGGCCAGCGGATCAGAGTATTACTACGTCATCGAAAGACGGGCCGATGCGAAGCCCTGTGGCCTGGTGCGCTTGTATGATTTCGAATCAGATCATTTTACATGGGGAAGTTGGATTCTGGACCAGCACAAACCCGCCAAAGCTGCTTTGGAAAGCGCATTCCTCATTTACGTGCAAGGCTTTGAGCGGCTCGGCTTGCAGAAGTCAGTCTTTGACGTGCGCAAAGACAACGAGCGCACCTTGGCATTTCACAGCCGATTTGGTGCCGTGGAAACCGGACGCAATGATCTTGATGTGTTTTTCGAATACACCCGCGCGCAGTTTGAAGCAGACAAAGCCAACCATCTAGAGGTGCTTCAGAAGAACTAAAGGCTGCTGCCTAATCTTCGCCTTAAGCGCCACCAAGAACGCTTCAGATCGCCATCACATCACGTTCGTTCGTTCTCCAACAGCGTATCGATGTGATGGCAAAACATGTCGAGAGGTAGATGATAAGAGGCCCGAAACGCCTCGAAGCTATCGCTGATCGGAGTGCCGGAATTCAGGAGGCAATAGGTCATGTCGCTTCCGCAGACATGGGCCAGATTAGAAAAGAAGCATGAGCCAGAATACTCTTGCAAAGCCCAGACCAAACTCTTGCTGTGCGCATGCATGAACAGGGCATTTGTGAACGCAGCTCCTGTCGGCCCGACGACATAATCCGCATTGTGCATCAACTGGACTTGCTCTTTGAAACTGAGCTTCTCCAGTCGAACCGGCTCAAACCCGCGTTGTTGTGCGGCGGTTATGATTTCTTCCTGATTGTAGGATCGCGTACCCGGAGGGCGCGCCAGAAACACTTTCTTCGGCCCGCCTTCCGTACGTCGGATACCGAGCGCGTTCAGGATCGTATTTCTGAGCTCATGCATCAGATCAATGTTCTGCGTGTAATCCTTTGGCTCTGGCCAATTTCCAGCACTGACATTGAACGGCCCGCTGACTTGAGGAGGCATATAGACCAACTCTGCGATCTCATAGAGTTGAGCCTCTTTCATCGGCACAACGTCCCGTCCGCCACGGCATAAATCCAGCGTATCCTTAAAGGATGGAACAGTGAGAGCCGCTTCGGGCACCAATAGAGGGTAGCCATCATAGGCACTTGGTAAACTCTGCGACAGTATCACGGTTGGCAGATACTCGGCGATCCAGTGATACCAGTTGGAGCTGCCTTGCCCAAATGCACAGATCCCCCTGCCAATCTTGGCGACATCTGACCGTTTCAGCGCGACGCGATCCCCTTTGACGATGCATGTCTCGTATTCATTATCCATGCGGACACGATCAAGGTGGTCATAAATCTCCGCCCCCACAAGCGCACTGCGACCCTGCCGAAATACAGATGATCCCGATTGTGCCTGCAGATCGTTGAACACCAACGGCTCCACCGGCGGCAGGTCCGTCACATGAAGCTCCCGAGAACCTCCCAGCGGCACAGGTTGGGCAACTTCGCTCTTTGACGCTGGATAGACCGCAGGCAGTCGTTCGGCAGGATGAAGATCCAGATTTCTGATGTTAAAAATGGAATAGCCCACAGCATGGATGGCGGTTTCCGCCAAACGTGCAGCAATCGTCGGATCTTGTGTTCGCTCCATCAGTCGTTTGGTTATGCTGCGCCGAATGTCTGTCATATCGCTGTCTTCAAATCGGTCTTGGGTTTGTTGCATAAATCGGAACTTGATCTAAGGCACTCCTTCCCTGACTGACCTATCCTACAATTTTCGTGATGGGTAGGCTTTGTTGATGAGGTTCAAATGAGAAAGTGTGGACCGCCGCAAGGGTTGGCACATTGCCCCCTGTCTGCGCTAGAAACTTTCCTGAGGGCAGCGACTTCAGGAAGAAACCGTCGACTCTGCAATCTATATTTCAGAGCTGTTCTCACTGCTATACAGGGTTATGTGGCCAAACGTTTAGAAATGATCTCCGTCAGCTCGCTGCGTAGTGTGTAGGCCTTTTATGAAAACCGAAGGGCCGAACACAGCTTGACGCCCCGATATTCAGTAGCCTCATGCCCGCCAACGAGAAGGCACTGAGCGCTGCCGTGCTCGCGCTTGGCAAAGCGGTGCCAGTGAGCGTCCAAAACTGACCCGGTTTCAGCGTTTAAATTTGATCCACCCTATGGGGCGTAAATTAAGTTAAGCAGCGACCTTGCCTACCGTTGGCAAGCATCTGGCGCACTCAGCCAAATCGCCCTTGGGCTGGTAGACACGCTTGGGGGAACAGGAAGCGTGTGGGCGAAACCCCGGTTATGATAAGAACCTACTCACCCGTGTTGATACCGTAATACTCTTGGTACCACGTCACGAAACGGGACACGCCTTCTTCAATCGTGGTCTGTGGTGCATATCCGGTGAGCCGCTCCAGGAGTTGGATATCGGCCCAGGTCGCTTGGATGTCGCCCGGTTGCATCGGCATCAGATTACGCTGTGCCGCAATGCCGGTGGCACGCTCAATGGCGCCGATATAATCGCCAAGCTGCACTGGGTTGGAGTTGCCGATGTTGACCACACGGAACGGGGCCACCGGTGACAGGCTGTCTCCCTCTGGCGATTGACCATCAGCGGGGCGTTCGGGGCAGGCTGTCATCAGCAGCCGGATCGCCTCCACCAGATCCTCAACATAGGTAAAGTCCCGCTGCATATCGCCGTGATTATAGACATCGATAGGCCGGCCTTCGAGGATCGCCTTGGTGAATTTGAACAAGGCCATATCCGGTCGGCCCCAAGGACCGTAGACGGTAAAGAACCGGAACATCGTGATCGGCAGATCGAAGAGATGCGCATAGGAATGCGCCATATGCTCGGTCGACTTTTTGGTCGCCGCATAGAAGGACATCTGGTGATCAGCCTTCTGGGTCTCTTGGTATGGCATATCCGTATTTGCACCATAAGCCGAGGAGGTCGAGGCAAGCAGCATATGCTTGGGGGGATGCGTGCGGGCAGCCTCCAACAGCTCAAACGTCCCCATGAGGTTGCTTTCCAGATAGGAACGCGGGTTCTCAATGGAGTGGCGCACGCCAGCTTGAGCCGCCAGATGTATAACATAATCTAGATTATGGGAGGAAAATAAATCCGCCAATAACTCTGGTGTTTCAATCCGGCCAATGACCGGCGTAAAGCGGCCCGGACCCTGCCCCGCGGCATCAGCCAGCATCGCATGACGCCGTTCTTTCAGCGAGACATCGTAATAATCGCTGAGTGCATCCACCCCGATGACATGTGCCCCATGTTCCAACAGCAGTTTACTTAGGTGAAAGCCTATGAAGCCGGCCGAGCCGGTTACAAGAACGGTTTGCATGATTTCGTCTTTCTTAATCCGCCTCGAACAGATCGCGCGTAAAGACCTTTTCAGAGACATCGCGGATCTCTTCGCTCATCCGGTTTGCCACGATCAGATCTGCCTCGGCCTTAAAGGCGTCAAGGTCGCGGATGACCCGGCTATGGAAGAAGTGATCTTCCGTCAACACCGGCTCGTAGACGATCACCTCGACACCTTTGGCCTTGAGACGTTTCATGATGCCCTGAATGGAGGACTGGCGAAAATTGTCCGATCCCGCCTTCATAACCAGCCGATGGATGCCGACCACCTTGGGACCTTTCATCAGGATCTGATCGCTCAGGTAATCCTTGCGGGTGCGGTTGGCGTCAACGATCGCCCGGATCAGGTTCTGCGGTACCTGATCGTAATTGGCCAGAAGTTGTTTGGTGTCCTTGGGCAGGCAGTAGCCACCATAGCCAAAGGAAGGATTGTTGTAGTGGCCGCCGATGCGCGGATCGAGGCTTAGCCCCTCGATGATCTGGCGGGTGTCCATCCCCCCGGCCATGGCGTAAGAATCCAGTTCATTAAAAAACGCCACCCGCATCGCGAGATAGGTATTGGCAAAAAGCTTCACCGCCTCGGCTTCGCTTGGATCGGTGAAGAGGGTTTCCACCTCGTCCTCATCAGCACCGCCCAGCAGAAGATCCGCAAAGATACGGGCACGCTCCGAGCGCTCTCCAACGATGATCCGGCTGGGATGCAGGTTGTCATAAAGCGCACGCCCCTCGCGCAGGAACTCGGGGGAAAAGATCACTTGATCGGTCTCCAACCGCGCTCGCACATCCATGACAAACCCCACCGGGATCGTTGATTTGATGACGATGGTGGCGGTGGTATTGACGGCCATGACTGCCGCGATCACCGCTTCGACGCTGGAAGTGTCAAAGGAGTTGTGCCGAGGGTCGTAATTCGTCGGCGTCGCCACTATCACGTAATCTGCGCCCTTGTAGGCCGCCGCCGCATCCATGGTCGCGGTGAGGTCCAGATTATGGGTTGTGAGAAAATCTTCAAGCTCGGGATCGATAATCGGACATTGCCGGGCGTTGACCATCTCCACCCGGTTTTCAGAGATGTCGGTGGCGACAACCTTATTATGCTGAGCGAGGAGAGCAGCATTGGACAGACCGACATAGCCAAGGCCTGCAATCGCGATTTTCATAGTTCACCTCGGGCATAAACATCCTCGTAGCGGATGATGTCATCTTCCCCCACATAGGCCCCGGTTTGTACCTCGATCAAGACCATTGGCATTTTTCCGGGGTTTTCCAGCCGATGGACCGCCCCCAGTGGAATGTAGACGCTCTCATTCTCAGTCATCAGCTTCACCTCGCCATCCACGCTCACCCGCGCGGTACCCTCCACCACGACCCAATGCTCGGAGCGGTGGACATGGCTTTGCAGGCTGAGGGAGGCTCCGGGATGGACCATAATGCGTTTGACCTGAAAACGATCTCCGACCACCAGGCTTTCAAACCACCCCCAGGGGCGGTGGACTTTGGGAAAATCGGTCGCCTGCACCGCGCCTTTGTCTTTCAGCACCTGCACCGCCAGCTTCACATCCTGAGCGCGGGATTTATCCGCCACCAGCACCGCGTCATTCATCGCCACCGCCATGATGCCCTCAAGGCCGATGCCGACAACCTCCAGCCGGTCGCTGTCCGAACGGAGCAGCGTGTCGGAACATTTGATCGCCGTCGCCGCACCGCTGACCACGACGCCATTGTCATCCGGTCCGGCCTCGCGCCAGACCGCATCCCAGCCGCCCAGATCAGACCAGGCCGCATCAAAGGGCACCACGGAGAGGTTCTTGGCCTTCTCCATCACCGCGTAGTCGATAGAGATGTCCGCTGCCTGCGCCCAAGGCTCCGGTGCCAGCCGCAAAAATCCAAGGTCCACCTCTGCCTCATCAAGCGCTGCCGCGACAGGCTCCATCAATTCAGGCGCATGAGCCTTGAAGGCCGCGATGATATCGGCGGCTCGGAACAGGAAGATCCCCGCATTCCATTTGAAATTGCCCGCCGCCAGCATCTCGGCCGCGCGGGCGGCATCGGGTTTTTCCACAAACTGCTTCAGCGTCACAGAGGTACCCGCGGTATCAGGCGCTTTTGAGAGTTCAAGATACCCATAGGCGGTTTCCGCATGGGTTGGCGTGATGCCAAAGGTCACCATCTGCCCTTCGGCGATCGCCGCAAGCCCGCGCGCAACAGCGGCGTGAAAGGCCTCGATATCGGGCACCACATGATCCGAAGGGGCCACCAAGAGCACTGCCTCTGGATCCTGCGCTTGCGCCCGAAGCGCTGCGACCAGCACAGCTGGCGCCGTATTGCGGCCGTCGGGCTCGATCAAAATCGCGCCGGGGTCGATGCCTGCGGCCTGTAGCTGTTCGGTGACAATAAAGCGGAAATCAGAATTAGTCAGCACCACCGGCGCGCCAAAGGCAAATCCATCCCCTGTACCCGATAGCCGTTTGGCTGAGGCCTGAAACAGAGTTTCCTCCCCCATCAAAGGCACGAATTGCTTTGGGTAACTCTTACGTGACAAAGGCCAGAGCCGGGTGCCGGAGCCACCACAAAGAAGAACGGGGGTTATCTGCATCGGAGGCCTCTCTGCAAAATCAACACTCATGTCTTGGCTTCCGCAAACTCTCCACAGGCAGAAACGCTAAGAGGCCTTTTTAGGCCAGAGAGCGCCTTCGTCAATTGCACCGGATAAAAATCAGGACATAATCGGAGCCATTGGCGGGGTATTCTAACAATAGTGGGGCCGTCATGTGATCGTTACTAGCATGCACCGGCTGCAAACTGCTCACCAAAAGTACACTGTACATCATCAATGCCCATCGCCGTGCTCAATCACTACATCGCCCTTGGCATACCCACCACTGAGGTCCTAGGCTAAGTCCGTCCGAGGTAAGGGAACTCTGGGCTTCAACCGATTTGTGCAACAAAGCCCCCAAAAGTGGACCAAAGCTAAAATGGCATCTTCGCAACCGCATGTGACGGTCCTGTTGGCACTTTATGATGGTTGCGAGCATCTGGAAGAGCAGCTGCAAAGTTATCTCGATCAGAGCCTGTGCCCCGCACGGGTTCTGGCCTCCGATGATCGTCCC
>NZ_CP136703.1:0-8298 GCF_032924845.1 Tritonibacter scottomollicae | reverse complement strand
CTGGAACGCCTGTTCCAAGCGTTGATACTCTATCCCGCCTGTCTTGCGGTTGGTCGTGATCATTAGCTCTCGGGCGCTGAAACGGACTCGTTTTCCGATCTTCTCGCCCCGGTTCTTTCGGTGCATGAGCTGGCTCACGCAGAAAATCAAAATGTCCTTGTCGAAAATCGTGGGGAGGCCGACCCCGGACGGCACGATTTTCAACCGATTGTCGCCACCGCGATATTCGAGGTGGCGCATGTCTGGTTTGGTGGCGAGCGAGAACAGGGGGTGCTCCATCGAGGCCATGTCGTCCTTTGGCACCACATCGGAGATGTCGAGGATGAAGAAGTCCTTCTGGGGATGTCTGTCGGGGAGCAGGGGCATCCATTCGCCTAGTTGGTTCGTTATATTTGGAACCAGCATTGGGCGGAACCGGTTAGCTCGTCAAGTTCGTTATATCAGGACCCGGATTTGAGGCGAAATTCATTCGTTAGTTTCGGAACCCAAATTCGTTAGTTTCGGAACCCAAATTCGTTAGTTTCGGAACCATGTGGGTATTTTTGTTGTAATGTAACAGTATGTTATGGCCGATTTTCGGCCCCGTAACATACTCCGTAGGTAACTATACTAACACTAGGGGTCAGCGACCGTGGCTCAATCCTCGATCCCGTTCCTCACTAGAACGGTCAGTGAAATCAGTGTCCCGTTCTGCCGAGGGTTCTTGCCGAACCGCAGGGGCTGTCAGGCCAAGATTCATCTCATGGCGTTCAACTTCCTCCGGAGCCTCCTGAGGCCAGCACATGCGATCTTCGATTTGGATACCATCCGGACGCAACATGTTCTTCACCGCGGCTTCGATCCTGGCGCAGAACGCTCCACACTTCGCCACCACTGCCGCCAGGTGCATACGGTCAGACAAGCTGGGGAAGAACTCACGCCCGGTTTCATACCCGTCCCCCATATTCGCCTGCAGTCCCATGCCGAACCCATGGGCTGCTTCAAACACACGCTCTGCTCCTGACCGAACAGCTCGGATCAAAGGCCAGGGATCGGTTTGGGAGTCTCCGCCTACTCGATGCAGCTCCAGAGCGCCCTCAGGAGGCTCGTAGGAGCGTCCTTGGTCCTTGTGGCGGGCAATCTCCCCCTTGAGCATCAGAAAGTCGCTCAGAGCCTCTGTATCGCGCTCTGAGAGGTCTGTGTCCCGGATGGCCTCCCACAGCCCCTGAGAGGGCGCTCTGACGCTCTCACGGGCCTTGTCCATGACCGCCCCATAGGTTTCCGGGGAAAGATGCTGGCGCTGGGTGATTTCTTTCCGGGTGCCGCGCACGATTTCAGGGTCCAGATGCTTGCGGCTCCAATCGGCCCAGGACGTCTGCAAGGCGGAGTATTCGTTCCGCTCGCCCGTGGTCTCTTTCAGCTCGCGCAGTGCCTTGTTGGTTGAGATCACCGGCTTGCCCCGGCTTTCCCGAACCGGGGAGATCAGCACATCGACCACAGCGCCGCCCTTCTCATCGAGATCGAGGCGGGTGGCGATCACCGATCCTTTGCCGCCCCAGCCCTCGGCCCACGCCTTCGCCTGGTCGAATAGCTGGCGGTTACGCGGGTTGTCAGGGTCATGCAGGCTACCTGCCTTCTCCACCCATTCCGGGGAGACCACGCAGATGGCTTGCAAGCAGAGTGGCGCCCCCTTCCGTTCGCCGGCCCCCAGCTCGGTCTTGTGTGCTTTGAAGGCGGCGAGATAGTCGCGGTCGTTCTCGGCCTTCGACCAGGCAAGCCCGAAACCAGGTTCCGCATCCTTCCGGACCCGCGCCTTGCCGGTCTCGTCGTGGCGCTGCGCATGGAGGGCCGCCCCGCGAAGCTGGGCGATGGTGGTGAGTTTGTTGACGCGGATGGCTGCTTTGAACATGGGGCGGTGATAGCGTAGAGCGACAGAATTGTCATTTCAAATGACAACCCACTAGGCAATTCTCTCCGAGGCGCTCCGCTAATTGCCATTGGTCCGGAGGCGTTGCGCCCTCCTGGTCCTCCTGCTTGGAAAAAGTATTTCTTGACTTTGTATCTCATATGAGATACAAAAGCTTTTTGAAGCTGGTAGGAGATATCTTATGGCTACGACTACTCAAATGCTCCACGTGCGCTTGGATCCCGAGCTGAAAGGGAACGCTGAGCGCGCATTGGAAAGCGTTGGCATGTCCCTATCCGAGGCGGTGCGTGTGTTTCTTCACCGAGTTGTTCGTGACAACGGTATGCCTGTTGGGATCGGTTCCGACCCTGAGACATATGACCGGTGGATCGAAGATCGCATTGAGAAGGCTCTCTCCGACACTCGCCCCATGGTTTCTCAATCGGATGCGAACGATAGGATTCAAGCCGTTTTGAACAAAAAACGATGACGGTGCAGGCGGGGCCAGAAACCTGGCCCCGCCTCGCGTTCTCAGTTGCGGAAAGTCGCTTGCCAGTCTGACCTTTCATGGAACGCGCCGAGGATCTCAATCCTCGTATCATGTTCTTTATAAAGAATAACTTCGTTCTTATCGGTGAACTTACGAATTCCGCGATCTTTATCGTGATACCCGCGCTGTCGCACTGATGCCGGAATCCTCCGAAGGATATCTTGGACATTATCGTTTGTAGTCAGAGCTACCTTGGCCGACAGCCCCTCTAAGCGTTCTTCATAGTCCTCAAGTGCAAATTGATTCCAGAAAACTTCTTTGTATTTCATGCATATACCTCTCTGTTGGGTGCATTATTTTAAAAAAACACTTGATCCATTTTGGCAGGTGGCATATGCAGGGTTAGGAACAGGCATTTGCTCCGCCGAATCAGTGTGGGCAATTAAACCCGATTGCAATTATACACGTAATCGTGAATTTTGCAATGTTTTTGTTCCGTCTTCACGAAAATTTTACTTTGAATGTAATGCTAGAGACTGCTGTCACTGGCAAAACAGCCTATTCGATAGGCTGTGTTTGGTATCGCGTAGTGAGCTTTTCTAGGATCGCGGCCAGGGCCACCAAGAGTTGCGCTTGGGTCTGTCATCAGACAGAAGCGCGGTTACACGCCCTTCCGCGCTGTCCAAGCGCTTCCGTAGGTCGCAGATCGTGTCAGCCATTTGATCCTTCTGAGCTTCCAATCCGCTAGCCCGTTCACGCGCGACAGCGAGTTCCTTTTCAAGTTCAAGAACGCGGGCTAGGTCGTTGTTTGCAAAGGCAACATCGCTCAGTTGCGTGTCGTTGCTTTGTGGGTGTTGCGCATCGCGTTGCGCAGCGGCGAGTGGAAAAACGCGATGTAATTCAGACGGATCGATCTCATATGAGCCTCTGTCACCCTTACATGCTGATATCTTTCCGCTTTTGATAGCTCTTTGGATTGTGGTCTTGTTCTTGCCGGTGGCTTTTGCAGCCTCGGATAGTGAGTATTTCATGCTGTTGCGCCTCGTTGCTTCTTGCTTGTTGCGCAACAGTTTATCGCGTTGCGAGGCGCAACGGAAAGGAAACCGGTTCGAAGTACCTCGAACTGCGGCTAACGCAGGCTACTCTGCTTCCCGCAATAGGCCACAAAGGCGGCGCCAGCGTTTTTCGGCGGGTTTCCTTTGGCCGCTTCGCCCTTGGCGAATGAGAGCCAGTCAGAGCGCAGGGCGTAGTAGTCTCGACCTTTTTCCTTGGCGATGACCCTTGCCTTGTCCTCGGCCCATTCCGGCAGTCGGATCTCAGGTAGGAGGTCGCTTTGCGGTGAGCGCGGGCGGAAGATCACCAGGTCATCGGCGGTCAGCTCCATGCGATAGAACGGCGTGTGATCATCCTCGATGATCTGGCGGATGTTCAGTCGGAACTTCTTCAGGGGGGCATTGCTGCCGGTCTTTTCCTGAAGCTTGGCGAGGCCGATCTGCCACTTCGGCTGGCCTCCGCAGTGCTTGCGGCCGATCTCATACAGGCGGCGTTCTAGCGGGCGGCGCAAGCGGAAATAGTCGTTCGAGATCGTCACGACCTCGTCACCCTCGATCGCGCGCATCACCCAATCGGACAGGATTACTTCGCAGTAGTCTAGCCGCCACTTGCCCTCTTCCTTCATGACGAACCCGCTACCCGATTCCAGCAGGCTGAAGAAGCGTGTCTCGCGCTTGTTCCCGGTCTGAATATCGGTCTGGAAGGTCGTCCCAATGAGCCTCTGGAACGCCTGTTCCAAGCGTTGATACTCTATCCCGCCTGTCTTGCGGTTGGTCGTGATCATTAGCTCTCGGGCGCTGAAACGGACTCGTTTTCCGATCTTCTCGCCCCGGTTCTTTCGGTGCATGAGCTGGCTCACGCAGAAAATCAAAATGTCCTTGTCGAAAATCGTGGGGAGGCCGACCCCGGACGGCACGATTTTCAACCGATTGTCGCCACCGCGATATTCGAGGTGGCGCATGTCTGGTTTGGTGGCGAGCGAGAACAGGGGGTGCTCCATCGAGGCCATGTCGTCCTTTGGCACCACATCGGAGATGTCGAGGATGAAGAAGTCCTTCTGGGGATGTCTGTCGGGGAGCAGGGGCATCCATTCGCCTAGTTGGTTCGTTATATTTGGAACCAGCATTGGGCGGAACCGGTTAGCTCGTCAAGTTCGTTATATCAGGACCCGGATTTGAGGCGAAATTCATTCGTTAGTTTCGGAACCCAAATTCGTTAGTTTCGGAACCCAAATTCGTTAGTTTCGGAACCATGTGGGTATTTTTGTTGTAATGTAACAGTATGTTATGGCCGATTTTCGGCCCCGTAACATACTCCGTAGGTAACTATACTAACACTAGGGGTCAGCGACCGTGGCTCAATCCTCGATCCCGTTCCTCACTAGAACGGTCAGTGAAATCAGTGTCCCGTTCTGCCGAGGGTTCTTGCCGAACCGCAGGGGCTGTCAGGCCAAGATTCATCTCATGGCGTTCAACTTCCTCCGGAGCCTCCTGAGGCCAGCACATGCGATCTTCGATTTGGATACCATCCGGACGCAACATGTTCTTCACCGCGGCTTCGATCCTGGCGCAGAACGCTCCACACTTCGCCACCACTGCCGCCAGGTGCATACGGTCAGACAAGCTGGGGAAGAACTCACGCCCGGTTTCATACCCGTCCCCCATATTCGCCTGCAGTCCCATGCCGAACCCATGGGCTGCTTCAAACACACGCTCTGCTCCTGACCGAACAGCTCGGATCAAAGGCCAGGGATCGGTTTGGGAGTCTCCGCCTACTCGATGCAGCTCCAGAGCGCCCTCAGGAGGCTCGTAGGAGCGTCCTTGGTCCTTGTGGCGGGCAATCTCCCCCTTGAGCATCAGAAAGTCGCTCAGAGCCTCTGTATCGCGCTCTGAGAGGTCTGTGTCCCGGATGGCCTCCCACAGCCCCTGAGAGGGCGCTCTGACGCTCTCACGGGCCTTGTCCATGACCGCCCCATAGGTTTCCGGGGAAAGATGCTGGCGCTGGGTGATTTCTTTCCGGGTGCCGCGCACGATTTCAGGGTCCAGATGCTTGCGGCTCCAATCGGCCCAGGACGTCTGCAAGGCGGAGTATTCGTTCCGCTCGCCCGTGGTCTCTTTCAGCTCGCGCAGTGCCTTGTTGGTTGAGATCACCGGCTTGCCCCGGCTTTCCCGAACCGGGGAGATCAGCACATCGACCACAGCGCCGCCCTTCTCATCGAGATCGAGGCGGGTGGCGATCACCGATCCTTTGCCGCCCCAGCCCTCGGCCCACGCCTTCGCCTGGTCGAATAGCTGGCGGTTACGCGGGTTGTCAGGGTCATGCAGGCTACCTGCCTTCTCCACCCATTCCGGGGAGACCACGCAGATGGCTTGCAAGCAGAGTGGCGCCCCCTTCCGTTCGCCGGCCCCCAGCTCGGTCTTGTGTGCTTTGAAGGCGGCGAGATAGTCGCGGTCGTTCTCGGCCTTCGACCAGGCAAGCCCGAAACCAGGTTCCGCATCCTTCCGGACCCGCGCCTTGCCGGTCTCGTCGTGGCGCTGCGCATGGAGGGCCGCCCCGCGAAGCTGGGCGATGGTGGTGAGTTTGTTGACGCGGATGGCTGCTTTGAACATGGGGCGGTGATAGCGTAGAGCGACAGAATTGTCATTTCAAATGACAACCCACTAGGCAATTCTCTCCGAGGCGCTCCGCTAATTGCCATTGGTCCGGAGGCGTTGCGCCCTCCTGGTCCTCCTGCTTGGAAAAAGTATTTCTTGACTTTGTATCTCATATGAGATACAAAAGCTTTTTGAAGCTGGTAGGAGATATCTTATGGCTACGACTACTCAAATGCTCCACGTGCGCTTGGATCCCGAGCTGAAAGGGAACGCTGAGCGCGCATTGGAAAGCGTTGGCATGTCCCTATCCGAGGCGGTGCGTGTGTTTCTTCACCGAGTTGTTCGTGACAACGGTATGCCTGTTGGGATCGGTTCCGACCCTGAGACATATGACCGGTGGATCGAAGATCGCATTGAGAAGGCTCTCTCCGACACTCGCCCCATGGTTTCTCAATCGGATGCGAACGATAGGATTCAAGCCGTTTTGAACAAAAAACGATGACGGTGCAGGCGGGGCCAGAAACCTGGCCCCGCCTCGCGTTCTCAGTTGCGGAAAGTCGCTTGCCAGTCTGACCTTTCATGGAACGCGCCGAGGATCTCAATCCTCGTATCATGTTCTTTATAAAGAATAACTTCGTTCTTATCGGTGAACTTACGAATTCCGCGATCTTTATCGTGATACCCGCGCTGTCGCACTGATGCCGGAATCCTCCGAAGGATATCTTGGACATTATCGTTTGTAGTCAGAGCTACCTTGGCCGACAGCCCCTCTAAGCGTTCTTCATAGTCCTCAAGTGCAAATTGATTCCAGAAAACTTCTTTGTATTTCATGCATATACCTCTCTGTTGGGTGCATTATTTTAAAAAAACACTTGATCCATTTTGGCAGGTGGCATATGCAGGGTTAGGAACAGGCATTTGCTCCGCCGAATCAGTGTGGGCAATTAAACCCGATTGCAATTATACACGTAATCGTGAATTTTGCAATGTTTTTGTTCCGTCTTCACGAAAATTTTACTTTGAATGTAATGCTAGAGACTGCTGTCACTGGCAAAACAGCCTATTCGATAGGCTGTGTTTGGTATCGCGTAGTGAGCTTTTCTAGGATCGCGGCCAGGGCCACCAAGAGTTGCGCTTGGGTCTGTCATCAGACAGAAGCGCGGTTACACGCCCTTCCGCGCTGTCCAAGCGCTTCCGTAGGTCGCAGATCGTGTCAGCCATTTGATCCTTCTGAGCTTCCAATCCGCTAGCCCGTTCACGCGCGACAGCGAGTTCCTTTTCAAGTTCAAGAACGCGGGCTAGGTCGTTGTTTGCAAAGGCAACATCGCTCAGTTGCGTGTCGTTGCTTTGTGGGTGTTGCGCATCGCGTTGCGCAGCGGCGAGTGGAAAAACGCGATGTAATTCAGACGGATCGATCTCATATGAGCCTCTGTCACCCTTACATGCTGATATCTTTCCGCTTTTGATAGCTCTTTGGATTGTGGTCTTGTTCTTGCCGGTGGCTTTTGCAGCCTCGGATAGTGAGTATTTCATGCTGTTGCGCCTCGTTGCTTCTTGCTTGTTGCGCAACAGTTTATCGCGTTGCGAGGCGCAACGGAAAGGAAACCGGTTCGAAGTACCTCGAACTGCGGCTAACGCAGGCTACTCTGCTTCCCGCAATAGGCCACAAAGGCGGCGCCAGCGTTTTTCGGCGGGTTTCCTTTGGCCGCTTCGCCCTTGGCGAATGAGAGCCAGTCAGAGCGCAGGGCGTAGTAGTCTCGACCTTTTTCCTTGGCGATGACCCTTGCCTTGTCCTCGGCCCATTCCGGCAGTCGGATCTCAGGTAGGAGGTCGCTTTGCGGTGAGCGCGGGCGGAAGATCACCAGGTCATCGGCGGTCAGCTCCATGCGATAGAACGGCGTGTGATCATCCTCGATGATCTGGCGGATGTTCAGTCGGAACTTCTTCAGGGGGGCATTGCTGCCGGTCTTTTCCTGAAGCTTGGCGAGGCCGATCTGCCACTTCGGCTGGCCTCCGCAGTGCTTGCGGCCGATCTCATACAGGCGGCGTTCTAGCGGGCGGCGCAAGCGGAAATAGTCGTTCGAGATCGTCACGACCTCGTCACCCTCGATCGCGCGCATCACCCAATCGGACAGGATTACTTCGCAGTAGTCTAGCCGCCACTTGCCCTCTTCCTTCATGACGAACCCGCTACCCGATTCCAGCAGGCTGAAGAAGCGTGTCTCGCGCTTGTTCCCGGTCTGAATATCGGTCTGGAAGGTCGTCCCAATGAGCCT
>NZ_CP136704.1:3920000-4214297 GCF_032924845.1 Tritonibacter scottomollicae | reverse complement strand
CAAAAATACCAAAACCGCACAAAAAATGCGAAACTTCTGTGAAGTACGTTTAATATCAACATGTTAAACCTTCAAAAAACACCTCCAACCCACCGCTTTCGCCCCGTTCCACCCGCCAAACACATCCCCAACTCCCCGCCAACCCCCCTTATCCACAAGCCACCCCTACTTACCCACAAACTCAACCGCGGAATCGCGTCGCTGCTCGCAGACCAAACCAACAAAACGAGTCGCACCCACTGCGAAACCCAGCCGCAAAAACAAAAAAGCGCAGAGGAAATCCTCCGCGCTTTGTCTTGTTGCCACTCTATAGGGGATCACTCCGCCGCGATTTGGCCCTTTGCCTTCTCTACTCGCACGGCAGAGAATTTGAACTCCGGGATCTTTCCATAGGGGTCGATCGCCGGGTTGGTCAGGATATTGGCCGCCGCCTCAACATAGGCGAAGGGCACAAACACCATGTCCTCTGCGATCGCCCTGTCCGCACGGGCCATAATCTCGATGGCCCCCCGCCGCGTGGATAGGCGGACCATCTCGCCCGGCTCGACGCCCAGCGCCCGCAGGGTCTTGGGGTGTAGGGAGCAATTGGCCTCGGGTTCGACCGCATCCAGCACCAAGGACCGCCGGGTCATTGATCCGGTGTGCCAATGTTCCAGCTGGCGACCGGTGGTCATGATCATCGGGAACTCCGCATCCGGTGCCTCATCCGGTGGGATGACGCTGGCGGGGGTGAACTTCGCCCGTCCCTCGGCACGCGGGAAGCCGTCGCCAAAGACGATCGCCTGACCGGGATCCGTCTCGTGCAGCGATGGGTAGGTGATGGTCTCGGTCTCCAGACGCTCCCATGTGATATTGTCGAGCGACTTCATGTTGAGCTTCATCTCGGCAAAGACTTCGGACACATCATTGTAAGCCCAAGGCAAACCAATGCGCTGCGCCAGCTCCACGGTGATCTTCCAGTCCTCGCGTGCCTCGCCCGGAGGCGTGACGGCGGGGCGCACGCGCTGTACCTGGCGGTTGGTGTTCGACACGGTGCCGTTCTTTTCATAGAGCGTCGAGGCCGGCAGGATGACATCGGCGAAGTTGGCGGTCTCGGTCAGGAAGATGTCCTGCACCACCATCAGGTCGAGCTTGGCAAAAGCCTCGCGCGCGTGATCCGCATCCGGATCCGACATCGCCGGGTTCTCACCCTGAATGTACATGCCCTTGATATTCCCCGCATAGACCTGATCGACGATCTCGGTCACGGTGAGGCCCTTCTCGTTCGAGAAGTCGCCGCTGCCCCAGACATCAGTAAAGCTCTTGCGGATGCCATCGTCCATCACCGATTGGTAGTCCGGCAGGAACATCGGAATGAGACCCGCGTCAGACGCGCCCTGCACATTGTTCTGACCGCGCAGCGGGTGCAGGCCAGCGCCGGGTTTGCCGACATTGCCGGTCATCAGCGCCAGAGAGATCAGGCAGCGCGAATTATCGGTGCCGTGAATGTGCTGACTGACCCCCATGCCCCAGAAGATCATGCCGGCTTCGGCCCCGGCAAAGATACGCGCCACCCGGCGCAGCTGTTCAGGAGAGATACCGCAGATTTCGGACATGGCTTCCGGGGTGAAGGCCTTCAGGTGTTCCTTCTCGGCCTCCCAGTTCTCGGTCCAGCGGTGGATGTACTGGCTGTCGTAGAGCTCTTCTTCCACGATCACATTCATGATCGCGTTGAGCATCGACACGTCTGCGCCGGGGCGGAATTGCAGCATCTCGTCGGCGTAGCGGCGCATGCCGACCCCGCGCGGATCCATCACGATCAGCTTGCCACCGCGTTTGGTGAACTGCTTGAAATAAGTCGCCGCAACGGGATGGTTCTCGATCGGGTTGGCGCCGATGATGATCGCCACATCAGAGTTTTCGATCTGATTGAAGGTTGCAGTCACCGCACCGCTGCCCACGTTTTCGATCAGCGCCGCCACCGAGGAGGCGTGGCACAGGCGGGTGCAGTGGTCGACGTTATTGTGTTTAAAGCCCTGACGGATGAACTTCTGGAAGAGATAAGCCTCTTCATTGGTGCATTTGGCCGAGCCGAAACCGGCAACCGATTTCGGGTCTTGATCGCGCAGCTTGACGAGCCCTTTGGCGGCGACATCCATCGCCTCTTCCCAGGTTGCTTCGCGGAAATGGGTCATCAGGTTGCCGGGATCGACGTTGAGACCCTTGGCAGGGGCATCGTCGCGGCGGATCAGCGGCTTGGTCAGCCGGTGCGGGTGGTGGATATAGTCAAAGCCAAAGCGACCCTTCACACAGAGGCGGCCTTCGTTGGCGGGGCCGTTGATGCCCTCGACATATTTGACCTTGTTGTCCTTGACCTTGAGCGAAACCTTGCACCCCACTCCGCAGAACGGGCAGACGCTTTCGGTTTCCGTGTCGAAATCGGCGCGGTCGCCAACCTGGTTCTCATCCACAACGGTGGCTGGCATCAGCGCGCCGGTCGGGCAGGCCTGGACGCATTCACCGCAGGCCACGCAGGAAGACTCCCCCATCGGGTCAGCAATGTCGAAGGTCGGATAAGCGTCATGCCCACGCCCCGCCATGCCGATCACATCATTGACCTGCACTTCGCGGCAAGCGCGTACGCATAGGCCGCAGGAGATACAGGCATCCAGGTTGACGCTCATGGCGACATGGCTGTCGTCCAGCAGCGGGATGCGACCCTCTTCAACCTTGGGGAAGCGCGACTCCGAAACCCCGTTCAGCTCTGCCATGTCCCACAGATGCGAGGACTTGTCGTGCGCCTCGTCTTGTTTCGGCTGGTCGGCCACCAGCAGCTCCATCACCATCTTGCGCGCGTTCTCGGCGCGGGCGTTGTTGGTGGTGACAACCATGCCATCTGCAGGTTCGCGAATGCAGGAGGCGGCCAGCGTGCGCTCGCCTTCGATCTCCACCATGCAGGCGCGGCAGTTGCCATCCGGACGGTAGCCGGGCTGCGGCTTGTGACACAGATGCGGGATCTTCAGGCCGCGACCATTGGCGACTTCCCAGATGGTCAGACCCGCCTCTGCGGTGACCTGTTCGCCGTCGAGGGTGAAGGTGATTTGCTTCGACATTGCTCAGATCTCCTTGGCTTGCGAAGATGAGGTGAGGGCTGCGACTGACCTTGGGGAGTCGCAATCGCGCCTTCCCGGGGGGAAGGTCAGGCGCGGCCCGGTGGTTCCCACCGGGCGAGACATCATTGCGGAGGCCATGCTCAGACCTCCTCGGGGAAATGTTTGATGGTCAGGCGGATCGGGTTCGGCGCGGCCTGACCCAGACCGCAAATCGAGGTGTCGATCATCGCGGCACTCAGCTCTTCCAGCAGGTCCTGATCCCATTTTTCCGCTTGCATCAGCTTCACGGCCTTTTCGCAGCCAACCCGACAAGGGGTACACTGGCCGCAGCTCTCATCCTCAAAGAAGCGCAGCATGTTCAGCGCCGCGTCCCGGGCGGAATCCTGATCCGACAGCACCACCACGGCGGCAGAACCGATGAAGGACCCATGTGGCTGCAGCGTGTCGAAATCGAGCGGGATGTCATCCATATGCGCCGGCAACAGGCCCGAGGACGGCCCCCCCGGCTGATAGGCCTTGAAGGCATGGCCATCCAGCATGCCACCAGCGGCCTCAATCACATCCAGAATGGTGGAGCCCGCAGGCAGCAGATGCACGCCGGGGTTCTTTACCCGGCCGGATACGGAGTAGGAGCGCAGCCCCTTGCGGCCATTCTTCTCAACCGCGTTCAGGCACTCGGGTCCCTCGCGGTTGATCTTGGTGACCCAGTATAGTGTCTCGACGTTATGCACGAGGGTCGGCTGGCCGAAGATCCCCACCTGCGCCACAAAGGGCGGACGGTGGCGCGGCTCGCCGCGCTTGCCTTCGATCGACTCGATCATCGCGCTTTCTTCACCGCAGATATAGGCCCCTGCCCCACGGCGCAGGTCAATATAGCCTTCCTCGACGATGCCCGCAGCTTCCAGCGCGGCAATCTCACGGCGCAGGATTTCCAGCACGGCCGGATATTCGTCACGCATGTAAATAAAGGCTTTTTCCGCCTCGACCGCCCAAGCGGCGATCAACATGCCCTCGAGAAAGACATGCGGCGTGCGTTCCAGATAGTAACGGTCCTTGAAGGTGCCCGGCTCGCCCTCATCGCCATTCACGGCGAGATAGCGCGGACCTTCGTTCATGCGCACAAAGCCCCATTTCTTGCCCGACGGGAATCCCGCGCCACCAAGGCCACGCAGCCCGGCAGACAGAACCTTGTCCTGCACCGCCTCCCAATCGCCATTGGCGCGGAGGTCCTTTAGCACCTCATAGCCGCCCGCGATGGCATAGGCGCGGTAGCCCTCATACTGCGGCAGATGCGCGTGGGTATCCTCTGCCGCGATGGCCGCCTCGACCTTGGCCACGGAAGCGTGATCGATATGGTTGTGACCGATTTCCAACACGGGCGCGGTGTCGCAACGGCCCATGCAGGGCGCACGCAGAACGCGGACCTGAGTGGGGTCCATGCCGTCCTCCAGCGCCTGTTTCAACTGCTCGGCCCCGGCCAGCTCGCACGAAAGCGAGTCGCAGACCCGGATGGTCAGCGCCGGTGGTGGGGTTTCGCCTTCCTTCACTACGTCGAAATGGGCGTAAAAGCTTGCAACCTCATAGATTTCCGCCTGCCCCACACGCATTTCCTCGGACAATGCCCGGATATGCGCCGCAGAGATGTGACCGAACTGGTCCTGCACCAGATGCAGGAACTCGATCAGCAAATCGCGGTTGCGCGGGCGGTCGCCCAAAAGGTCGAGGATGTCGGAATGGGCCTGATCGTCAAGCTGACGGCCCTTGGGCGTCTTGCGCCCCTTGCCGCGTCCAGATTTCCAAACGCCAGATGTGTTGTCCAAGGGTGCCATGGGTGTCTCCCAACTCAGGTGCCTGAAACCGCAATCACACCCTCATTCCCCATGGTCAAATTTGAATGCCCGAAGGCGCGATAAGATAAGTTTATGATGCAGCTGCGGCGATGACACTCTTGAGCGCACGGAGCGTCGTCAGCTCCGGTTGCCGCTCTACACTTGCGAGGCAAATCGGACGTGCGGGCTCCGGGTCGACCAAGGGCAGAGCAAGTGTCCCCTCAATCGGTCCCAGCGCCTCCACAAGAGCGCGCGGCAGAATGGTCGCGACAGACCCTCCGCGCGCCATGACCATGGACGCCATGAAGCCTGTCGATTCCGACATAACCTCCGGACGCAGATCGAGGTCTGCAAAGATACGGTCCAGGATACGGCGATTTTGCATCTGCGGCTCAAGCAGGCTCAAGGGCAGTTTTGCAGCGTCCGCCCAGCTGATAGACGTCGCGTGAGACCCCAGCATGTCCTGAGTTGCGAGCAAAACATAGGTTTCATCATAGAGCGGCAGCAGGCTCATATTCTCCTGCACGACACTGTCACTATAGGTCACGCCCGCATCCAGCGTACCATCATAGAGACGTTGCTGGATCGTGAGCGAGGTGGTGACTTCGAGACGGACCAGAAGGCGCGGATGCGCTTGGTGCAGTTGATCAATCAGCTTGGCCGCATAGGAGGTCGCGGTGGGCACGGCGCCAATAACAAGCGCACCGGTCACCTCACCCCGCGCTGCGGCAATTTCCTGATCCAGCGCCTTGGCATCATCAAGAATGCCGCGCGCTCGATCCACGATCATCTGCCCTTCGCCCGTCAGGCCCTGAAACCGGTTTCCGCGACGCACGATCGACAGACCCAGTTTATCCTCCAGGCTACGGATCCGCATGGAAAAGGCAGGTTGGGACATATGGCACGCTTCCGCCGCCTTGGCGAAATGTCGATGACGCGCCAGCGCCGTCAGCAATTGCAGATCCTTCAGCTCAATCATCCGCACCAATCCGGTTTTAGATCACGTAAAATGCCGGTTCAGAAGATCTGAGATATCCCGTTGGGCAATATGAATTCCATACAATCAGCGCCAAAAAGATACTCTACCGAATTGGCCCCGACTGGGAGCAGCTTGAGCATGCGCCTTTTAACACTTTGAGATCAAGGCATTTTGCAAAGATCCGAACCTGCTTTCACGCCCCCTGCAACCACCACGGTCAAAAAGGTGCACGCCAAGGTAAATGCTGCGCAACCGGGAGTTAATTGGCTGGTAAACTCTCTGCGCTAGTCCAGAAGATGTGGATAATTACCGATGCCCCGTCTTGAAGGAGTTAAATCGTGCGTTTTGTACCTACCGTTGCAGCACTGCTGCTGGCCGCCCCAGTCTATGCGGCTGATGAATTCACCCCGGCCCTGCAGGCCTACATGGAAGATGAGATCAGCGGCTGGGCCAACGCTCCGGAAATCGTTGCGGCGATCAAAGCGCAGAACGAAGCCCGCGATGGCATCACTCAAGCACAGATCGACGAGATGGACCAAGCCTGGCGCGCCTCGGTCGGCTCACCATCCAGCGACCCCATCGCTCCGATCCTGAACAATCCCGTATCCGACTCCCTGCGTGCGCGGGTCGAAGAGTCCATGGGCACGATTACGGAAGTATTCGTGATGGGCGCACATGGCCTGAACGTCGCGGCGTCAGATGTCACGTCCGACATGTGGCAAGGGGATGAAGCCAAGTTTCAGGATACCTTTGGCAAAGGCGCTGACAGCGTCCATATCAGCGAGGTCGAGCTGGATAAATCCACGCAGCGCTATCAGGGCCAGATTTCCGTGACCATCGTAGACCCCGAGACTGGATCTCCGATCGGCGCGATCACTGTTGGCGTCGACGCAGAGAGCCTTCTGTAATTCCTGCCCACACGGGCATCAGGATCGGTACATCTATGGCAATTCTCAAGAAAAAACCTCCGTCCATCAAGGGATGGTCCGTGTTTGCCAAGCTCAGCCTGTTGCTGGCGGCGGCAACCTTGGTCACCGCCACATTCATAACCGTGGCGAACAAGCTTATCATCGACCAAACAGTACAGGCGGGCGTCGACACGCTTGGTGTCAACGTAACCTACTCCATTGCCTCGCGTAGCGGTGGTGCCATTCGATTCGGCGACGAGGAGAAACTCAGCGCCGATCTGGCGAAAGTCATCGAAATGTCAGAGGGGCGTTCGCTGCACGGCATTGCGGTCAATACCGACGGCAAGGTGATCGCCTCCTCCGGCACCGCAAACGAGGAGCAGATCGGCGCGCTTACGGCGCTGGCAACTGCAGCCGCCGAGGCCAACGCGGCCGAGACGAGCAATAGTGGCAACATGGTCGCAGCACCGGCCACAACGTCGAAGGGCGCAGCAGTTGGGGCGGTGGCGATGCTTTGGTCTAGCGCTGCGGCAAAGGCGGATGTTCTGGAGCGCCAGTTGATCGCCTATGGGGTTGCAGGTGGTATTTTCCTCCTCATGTGCTTGTTGTCTGCAATCATGCTGCGCCGCATTGTCAGCCGTCCACTCAGTGATCTCGGGACCAGCATTGTTCAGATCGCCGACGGAAACTACGAACAGCCGGGGCAATACTTGTCCCGCGCAGACGAAATCGGTCGCATCGCGCGGAACGTTGAAAACCTCAAACGCCAGTTGGCAGATGCACAAGAGCTTGCAGATGAGCGTGAACGCTCACAGGAATATCAAAAGCAAGTTGTCGAAGTTCTCAGCCACGCGCTGAAACAGATGTCGGATGGCGATCTGACACATGCTATCAGCGAAGCCTTCACTGAAGAGTATGAAACCCTACGCCGGAATTTCAACTCGACCCGTGCGACGATGGTCAGCATCATCAACTCCGTAATCGAGAGTTCAGAACGCATCCGCTCAAGCGCCGAACAGATCAGCGTATCTAGCGGTGATCTCTCTCAACGAACCGAAAGCCAAGCGGCCACGTTGGAAGAGACAGCTGCCGCCATGGAAGAGCTGAACGGTAGCGTTCGCTCTGCCGCGGAAGGGGCACGAAAAGTCGAAGGCATCATGGACGAGACCCGCTCCACAGCTGAGCAAAGCGGGAAAGTTGTGACCGATGCCGTGGATGCAATGTCCAATATCGAGGCATCGTCCAGCAAGATCTCAAAGATCCTGACCGTGATCGACGATATTGCCTTTCAGACAAACCTACTTGCATTGAACGCCGGCGTTGAGGCCGCCCGGGCTGGTGAAGCCGGGAGAGGTTTTGCTGTCGTCGCGTCCGAAGTGCGCGCATTGGCGCAGCGCTCGGCGGGTGCCGCCCAGGAAATCAAGCATCTGATCGTCGAAAGCACCGAACAAGTCGGCGAAGGCGTACGCCTCGTTGGCCGCACAGGCGAAGAGCTTGAAAAAATTATTGGCCGCGTCAGCACGATTTCTGGGCATGTGAGCGATATTGCCTTGGGCGCTGAGGAGCAATCAACGACTCTCAATGAGATCAACACTGGTGTCGCCCAACTCGATCAGGTGACTCAGCACAATGCTGCCATGGTCGAGGAAACGACCGCTGCCAGCCAGGTCCTTCGCAATGATGCCGCGCAATTGGCTCGTGTCGTAGCTGTGTTCAAAATCGATACGAAGCGGCAACGCGAAGACGATTTTGAAAGCGACCTGAACGCCGATACTATCGCGGTTGTTGCACAACAGGATACAAACAAAGCAGGCGAAGCGGAACTGCCGCAAGACGACGCCTCAGACGCACCAATGAAATCAGCTGTCGGTTGGACCGACTTTTGAATCGCCGGGCGACGGCACGACAAGAAAACTATATTTCTGGAACGCTGCTACCCTTCGGCAATACACGCCGCCCGGTATGTCAAGGCAAAAGCTGACGAGATGTGGCGATCCAGAAAGCCGGTTCTTCCTTCCGGCCATTCGCAGGGAAATCGGCAGGGCCTCGGCAGTGACTGCTGTGAAAATGGCCTGAAACCGTGCCTCAGCGCGGACACGCCGCCGGGGCTTTGACGGAACGGTGGATCCAGAACGACCCTTAAATCGCTGCGGACAAAACATGTCTGGCCTCACCACAGCCGGTGTTTCCGACGATCACACTCTGTGAGTTCATAGGTGCAGCCTTGCTGCGCACACAAGGCGAGGCCTCGGACGATCGGCGCGCCAAGGCCAAGGGCTTTGTCTTCGTCTCGCAAGGCCCTGACGGGATCCGAGCGGCTCTGGACATCCTTATGCGATCACAGGACGGCGGCCACATCGTGAATCAGGGCGAATTGGGTCCGCTTCTCCGACACCTTAATGGCAGCTATCTTGATGACGATGCCTTTGCGGTCTTTCGCGAAATCCTTCGTGGCTACTGTCTGGAAATATGGCCGTTAGCGCCAGGTGATGAACTTCTCGGACATACCGTCACAGAGCGGCGTATCCACTCCCTTGCAACAGCATCCAAGGAAATCGGCATCGGCCCGGCTGTCTTAGATGATTTCCTGACGGAAGCAGGCGCGTTCGCGCCCAGTGACGCGCGTGCCGATGCCCGCAAGACCTTTAATGCGAAGGCCTGGCAGCACGTCCTTGATGAAATCCCGACACTGGTTGGTCCCATTGCGCTGCGAAAGGCAATCGGCGCAACCTTGGCCGAATTGAACGGGTTGAAGGCAGACGGTGTCCTCGTCCCGAGGACCAACGTCGCAACAATCAAATCGCCTTGGCGGATTGCGGATGGCCCAACTCTTCTTGAGGAGCTGGGGGCCTATGCGCAGCCGGTTGCCTTGGAGGAGCCAGGGTGGGAGACGATCCAACGCGTTCACAAGCGGCTGGACTTTCCTGTGGGCGAGATCATTGCGGCCATCCGGACGGGTTCTCTGCGCCTTGGTCAGCGTCCTGATGTGTTCGGTTACCACGGGCTTGTCGTGGAAATCACTGAAGTTGCTGCGCTCAAGGCGAAGGTCGCGCCGAAGCGCAAGCCATCGACCAACCAGGGAGAGATGACCGCAGCAGCCTTCGCCCGATCGGCGGGTATTCGGGGGAAAGGTCAGTTCTTGGCTCTGATCGCAGGTGGTCACACGCCTGCGATGTTGGTTTTGAATCCTACGACCAGGCGTCGGGACTGGCGGATGAGCCGCGACGACATCGCTGCGTTTGAGGCCAGCTATACGACACCATCGATGCTGTCGGCCGAAACCGGTGCGCATTTGAACACGATTCGGGCCGTTCTGCAGAGCGAGGGGGGCCAGCCGTTTCGACCGAACGGCTTGGATCTCGGACCGGTCTATCTTCGGACCGAGGTTGAACCAGTTGTGGCGCTCTTGAAAACTCAGCGCGAAAAGTAACGGCCAAGCGCCAACCATGCTGAAAAACGATTATATTTCAGCGAATTACAAGAAATCGCCACTATGGCACCCCATAGCCTCTTGACAGGGGGTGTGCATGAAAACCGCGAAAACGTGCAAGCTTATGGTTCATTGGCAGCAAACTGAAAACGATTGGCGAGCCGTGGAGGATTCGAACCCCCGACCTGAGAATTAGAAGTTCCCTGCTCTAATCCAGCTGAGCTAACGGCCCGTTCTAGGTTCGGCTGTATCAGTCAAAGGTCTCATCTTGTCAACTTGGTAGAATGCCCAATACCATTTCGCAATCACCAAACCACAACAAGATCGAACAGCTACTTCGAGCATCACAAAACCTTGTCGCGCAAAGGAGCGAGGGTTTCACCTTGTGAAGCCAATGAAGTAGCTGGAAAACATAGGCCGTACTCAGAGGACGATCTACAAACAACCAACTGGCAAAGAGATAATCAGGCGCTAAGGCAGCGCGGATCGCTGACCGACTGGTTCGATCCCTCCATGCAGTGGGAAGCCATTTAATCGGGGCATTGCGGCCGTCAGAAGCCTATAGCGACGCTGAGATCCAGGCCTGTCTCACCCTCAACGCCCTCGTAGGGTTGCCCATCGGCCAAGCGACCGGTTTCGTGACGAGCCTGCTCGAACTATCCGGGCTTGGCTGGTTCGTGCAGCACTGCAGCTCTCTGTAACGTCGCCAGAAGACCTTGAACGTGTCCATTCCATATCGCGGTTCCAATGAGCAGCTGCACCTGCTCCTGGACAGCACCGGCATCAAGGTGGAAGGCGAGAGCGAGTGGCAAACGCGCAAGCATGGCGGCTCGAAACGAAGAGCCTGGCGGAAGATGCCCCTCGAGTTTGATACGGAAACGCTGGAGACCCGGGCGTTCGAGGTCACCTCCAGCAGCGTCGGCGACGCGCCGATGCTGCCGGGTCTGCTTGCCTAGCTCCCTCGGGATCAGGACGTCGCCACCGTTACGGTCGACGGTGCCTACGACACGCGGGGCCTGCCACACTCCCGTCACCGATCACGGTGCGGCAGCAATCATTCCGCCCGGCCGCAGCGCGAGGCCCTGAAAGCCGGGCACTGCAGGAGCCGCGGCACGCAACGAGATCCTGCGGACGTCAAAGCATCTTGGTCAAGCGCCGTGGCGGATCTGGAGCGGCTACCACCGACGAAGAGGGTCGAGACGAAAATGAACTGCGTGAAGCTGCTCCGGCAGAGGCTGAGGTCCGCGACTTCGGCCGCCAGGTTGCCGAAGTTTAGATCCGTGCGGCAGCCATGAACCGCTTCACTGCCCTCGGCAACCCGGTCACCGTGGCCCGGGAGTGAGTGTGTCCCGAGAAGGGGAAACTGCGATCAACAGCAGACTTTTGCGACCGCGCCGCATCACGGGACTGTTATAGCTGTGCCTCATATCTCCAGCTCCCTTTCGCTACCCATCCCGTTCTTACTGACCCAAACATCGCCACCAGCCGGCTTTGTTGTGAAAATACGGCGAGGGATCCATCTCGCGAACCAAGCGAGGTAGCTGGACTGACTGACCAGCCCCTTCCCTCCGCGCTATAGGACCAAGAACTGGCCGAGCGGCAACCAGGCACTGAAGCAGCGCGGCTCCCTGAAGATCTGGTTTAAACCGAACATGGCACGAGGGCCGCCGCCAACCGGCAAGCGTGGCCGACAGCCACGGTATACTGAAGCCGCGCTTAGGGCATGCCTTACGGTGAAAGTTCTCTTGGCATGCCCCTCAACTGGATGAACGGGTTCGTGAAGAGTCTTTTGTGCCAGTCCGGGGTAGGAGTAGTGTCACGTTTCACTACGCTGAGCAGGCGCTTTAAAAAGTTGAGCGCCGACGTCAGACAGCTACTCCGACCTAAGTATTCAGGTCGCCTTGCGGCACCTGAAAGGTACTCATGGCCGGGCTGCCGACTTGACGCATACGCTCCAAGATATCGACGCCCTGCTGTTTCCAGAAATGCAGCAGGTCGATGAACACCCAGTTTTCCGCCAGCTTGTCACCATCCCGTCGATAAATATCAATGACCCTGAATTCACCCGGCTTACCCGTTGCGGGCATTCCCATAAAGCCACCGCTCGGAACAGCCGTAAAATTGGGCCAACCGAAGAACCCGCCAAAATTCCCCTCGCCAATCCGGCAGATATGTTGGGTTTTGGAACGCTCCGTAAACCCGGCGCGGAAGGGGCCGGAGTGCTGCTTGGCGTAGCGTTCGATCGTGTAGGTGGCGCCGATCCCTGCTGGTCCCCACCACAGCATGTCATCGTGCCAGGTGCGCGCCAGCTCCTCTTCCAACGGCAGCGCGCCCTGCCAGGTACCAAGGTCGGTCACCATCCGCTGGATCAGGTCCAACGTTTGCTCACCCGCAGCGGAATCTTGCGCGTCAAACATCACGCCATCGTGGGTCTGTGGCCCCGGTTGAACCTGGTGGCTGGCGGTTTGCGGCGGAAAGGGATGTAGCCCGGCCTGCATCATCAGATGCGGAATATCGAAATACATCGCCGTCTCGGTGATCTGCTCCCCTTCGACGCGGTGAAAGGCGCAGTAGCGCAAGAACACCAGCTTCCCCGTCGGCGCGATATTTAGCCAAGGGCGATCAAACAGCCCCATCAGATGCCCCATCGAGCAGACCCAGATCCCGCCTGGGTCCGAATAATAGTTCTCGCCCGCCATAAACACATCCAGCCGCCGCTGCATGCGGGTCAGCGCCCCTCTGAGCGGCTGCCAGAACGCTTGCGCCACCGCCTCTGGCCCTGAGATTTCATCAAAGGGGTGATAGCCGCGCCACAAGAGATTCGGGCTGCAATGCCGTGCCATCATCGCCGGAATCTCAGCAACTTCGGCCATATCGAGGTCATTATAGAACGAACGAACCAATTGTTTGGCATGCTGTAGTTGTATCTTTTTCATCAAATTTCATACCCTTAGAGAGATGCCCTAGCAGAGCCCTTCGACCTTTTTGCAAGCGCTTGCAAAAATACCTTGCCAGATGACACGTCCTATCGCTACCCTTTTTGCAAGCGCTTGCAATTGTGACAAAGCGCAGCGCCATCAGACGCGGGGAGTATCAATGGCTGAAATCCAACTGCGCAATATCGGCAAGCGCTGGGGCAGCTTTGTCGGAGTGAAAAACTTCGACCTGACCATCGCCGATCGCGAATTTCTTGTGCTGCTTGGCCCCTCTGGCTGCGGCAAGACCACCACCATGCGGATGATCGCAGGGTTGGAGGACGTCACCGAGGGCGACATCCTGATCGATGGCAAGGTCGTGAACGATTTGGAGCCCAAGGACCGTGACGTGGCGATGGTGTTCCAATCCTATGCGCTCTATCCGAACCTCAATGTTTATGAAAACATCCGCTTCCCGCTGAAGGTGCGCGGCGTCGATCCCGCGACCCATGACGAGAAGGTGCGCCGCGCCTCCGCCATGGTGGAACTGGACGATTTCCTGCATCGCAAACCGGCGGAACTGTCCGGCGGCCAACGTCAGCGCGTCGCCCTAGCCCGCGCCATCGTGCGCGAACCCAATGTGTTCCTGATGGATGAGCCGCTGTCCAATCTGGACGCCAAGCTGCGCGTCTCCACCCGCGCCCAGATCAAGAACCTCAGCCACGAACTGGCCGTCACCACGATATACGTCACCCATGACCAGATCGAGGCGATGACCCTGGCCGACCGGGTGGTGGTGATGAAAAAAGGCGTGGTGCAGCAGGTCGGCTCGCCCACGGAAATCTACGACCACCCGGCCAATACCTTTGTCGCCAGCTTCATCGGCTCGCCCGCAATGAACCTGATGGAAGGCACCGTCACCGGCGGGACCTTCCGCGCCAAACATGTGGAAATTCCGGGCCTTGATGCCAAGGACGGCCCGCTGACGCTCGGTTTCCGCGCCGAGGATGCCAGCCTCGCCCCAGAGGGTCAGGGCCAGATCACCGCGCCGATCTACACGCTGGAGCTGTTGGGCGATGCCACGATGATCTCTGTCCGCGTCGGTGGGGCACTCGTCTCGGTCAAGGCCGACAAGACCTTCCGCGCCGAAATCGGCGATCCGGTGAGCTTTAGCGTGCCGCCCGCGATCTGCCACCTGTTTGATGCCGAAACCGGCGAGCGCGCCTGACCCATTCCAGAACAGACCGGGACAACCCGGCAGACCTCAACCCAACAGGAACCCCACAGGGAGCCAACTTCATGACACTCAAGACCATCCTGATGGCAGGGGCGCTGTCCCTTGCAGGCGCCGCGGCTTCGGCCTCCTGCGCGTTTGAAAACACCGTGCCGCTCAAATCCCTCACCGCCGGGTTTGAGGCCTGGAAGGCCGCGACCGATGCCATGGCGGAATGCGGCAACTTCTCCGCCTCGCTCGATCAGGAGTTCAAGGAGAAGCAACCCGAAGCTTTTGCCGCCAACCCGGCCCTTTACCAGATCGGCGGCGTTGCTAATGAAACGCTGATCCCGCTGTTGAATGCTGGCACCATCCGCCCGCTGGATGATCTGGTGGCGAAATACGGGGAAAACCTGACGCCGAACCAGTTGATCAAGATTGACGGGGAGATCATGGCGATTGCCATGATGGTGAACGCCCAGCACCTGATGTACCGGCAGGACATCCTGGCTGATCTCGGCATCGAAGAGCCCAAGACCTATGCCGATCTTCTCGCCGCAGCCGAGAAGATCAAGGCCGCAGGCGTCGTCGATTACCCGCTCGGTGGCACCTTCAAGACCGGCTGGAATCTGGCGCAGGAATTCGTCAACATGTACCTCGGCGAGGGCGGCAATTTTGTCGACGCCGACAATAACCCCACCATCAACACGCCCGAAGGTATCAAGGCGCTGGAAACCCTGAAGGCGATGACCGCCTATATGGACCCGGAATATCTGGTGTCGGACTCCACCTACGTGCAGCAGCAGTTCCAGCAAGGCAAGATCGCCATGGCCAACCTCTGGGCCAGCCGCGCCGCCGCGATGGAAGACGCTGCCGAAAGCCAGGTGGTGGGCAAGGTGAAGATGGCCTCCGCCCCGATGGGCGCTGCCGCACCTGCGACCTCGCTGTGGTGGGATGGCGTCGTGCTGGCCGCCAACATGAGCGATGAGCAGGCCGAGGCCGCCTTCAAGGTGGTGACGGAGGGTATGGACACCGAAATGGTGCAGGCCAACAACGACGCGGCCGTCTGGTTGGTGCCCGGCTATGAGGCCGGACCGCTGGCCGCCGGTGCCGCCGCCTCTGCCGCCAATGGCGCCCGCCCCTACCCGGCCTCCACCGCGCTTGGCATCCTGCATTCCGCCCTCGGCAACGGGCTGTCGGCCTATCTGACCGGCGCCAAGGATGCGGAAACCACGCTGGCCGACATCGAGGCGAACTATATCACCGCCGCCAAGGAAGCGGGCCTCCTGGAATAACTCCCCTCTCCTCGTCGACCTCGGGGGAGGGCACGCCCCCCCCCTTTTCCCCACCCCTACGGAACCATGAGAAAGGCAGAGACATGAATTTCCGCACCTTTGCCGCCTTTGTCGGCCCCTCTGTCTTTATGATGCTTCTGTTCATCGCCTTTCCACTGATCAGCGTGTTTGTGCAGAGCTTTTACGTGACCCAAACCGTCTATGAGGTGGTCGAGGTCGAAACCTGCACCCCCGGCTTCTTGACGCAGACCTGTACTACAGAGAAGACCTCCGTGCCGGTCGTCGGAGAGGACGGTCACGTCCTGACCACCACCGAATTTGTCGGCCTGCAAAGCTACGCCAACGTGCTAGAGCTGGGACGTGCGTGGGATGCGCTGAAATCCGGTAGCTGGTCGGCCTTTCAGACCATCGACTTCTGGAAGGCGCTGCGCTTTACGCTGACCTTCACCCTCATCACCCTGCCGCTGAACATCGGCCTCGGCCTCGGCATTGCGCTGATGATCAACAATGCCGCCAAAGCGGTGCGCGGGCCGGTGATCTTCATCTCGCTTCTGCCCTTTATCATCACGCCGGTGATCGGCGCGCTGTCGATCAACTGGCTGTTTCGCGGCGACGGCATCCTGACAGCAGCGATGGAATGGTACTCGGGCCGCGATATTGCCATGTTCGCCCAAGCCTGGACCATCGAACTACTGATGATGCTCTACCGCGTGTGGCACGTCGCGCCCTTTGCCGCGATTGTCCTCTATGCCGGCCTTCAGACCGTGAATTCCGACAGTCTGGAAAGTGCTGTGATCGACGGGGCCTCGCGCTGGCAGCGGCTGCGTTACATCGTGATCCCGCATCTGATGCCGCTGATCATCTTTGTGTCGATGATCCACCTGATGGACGCCTATCGCGTGTTCGAAGAGGTCGTCGGCTTCTCCAGCCAGGGTCACGTGATCTCGCTGCAATGGCTCACATACGATTTCCTGGTGCCGGATCAGGCGGGCAACCGCTCCATCAGCCGCGCCTCCGCCAGCGCCATGCTGACCATGATCGGCATCACGCTCCTGCTCATCGCTCCCCTGCGCCGAACCTGGCGCGATCATAAAGGAGGCCACTGACATGTCGTCCCGTGCCATGCGCCAGCCCCTCAGCCTGCGTCTGACCTCCAACAGCCTCCTGATCCTGTGGTGCGTCATCGCCGCCTTCCCGATCTTCTGGATCACGGTGATGAGCTTCAAGACACCGGTGGATGCCTTTGATGCCAATGCGCTCAATGTGATCTTCGGCCCCGAAACCCGCGCCAAGGGGCATGGCGTGTCGCTCCTCGACATCTGCCTGCTGGGGCTTGCGCTCTGGGGGCTGTGGCGGGGGGCGGCCCGGCTGCTGCCCTCGATGGTCAGGAGCTACGCCCCCGCGGGCGCGGTCTGGCTGGGCTGGCTCATTGGTGCGGCTGCTTTTGGTCTGGTCGCGCTTGTCACGCTGTTTGGCCTTTTGCCCGTGCTTTCGAACGCGCTGAACCCGGTGCTTGGGGCCTTTGGGGCGGATGTGATTGGTCTGACGACCGAGCACTACAAAACCGTCTGGATCGACCGGGGCTTTTCCAACAACTTCCAGAACTCGCTGGTGGTGACCGCAGGCGTCGTGACCGTGTCACTCACCGTGGGCACGCTTGCGGGCTATGGTCTGGCGCGGTCTGGCTCAACGCTGGCCTTCTGGATCTTGATCGTCGCGCTGGTGTTCCGCGCCCTGCCCCATTCGGTGCTGGTGGCGGGCTATCTGCCGGTGTTTATCAACTCGTCCGAATGGCTGGCACCGATCCTCGGGGAGAACGCGCCGACTCTCTATGGCAAGCCGATGGCGGTGATCGCGGTGCTGGTGGCGATCAACCAGCCCTTCACCATCTGGATGCTGCGGTCGTTCTTCCAGAACATCCCCGCCGAACTGGACGAGGCCGCGCGGGTCGATGGCTGCAACCATTTCCAGGCCTTTCGCAGGGTCATCATGCCGGTGATGTGGCCAGGGGTCATTACTACGGGGTTGTTCTCTTTCCTCTTGGCTTATAACGACTTTCTGGTGACCTCGCTCCTGCTCGATGCGCAGAACCAGACCATGGTTCCGGCCATCGCGGGCATGTTCAACCGCGAAACCACCACCACCGATCAGGTGGTCGCCGTTGCCGCCGCCGTGTCGATCACCGCGCCCCTGTTCATCCTGGTGATGGTGTTCCAGCGCCAGATCGTCTCTGGCCTGACAGCAGGGGCGGTCAAGGGATGAGCTGCGCCTTTCGCCATACGGCCAGCGCCCGCCACCCGGCACTGAATCGCCTGCCACGGGATTTTCTGTCCGCCGCGCGCCCGCCGCTGCCCTTTGACAGATCCCACACAGGAGAGACCTCATGAAAGGTTCCCGCCCCGAACAGGCCGTGCTGACCCGCGACACGGATATGACCAAGACCGACGAGACCCGCGCCGTAATTGAGGCCATGGTCGACGGTCTCAACGACCACCGCATTGCCGACATCGGCGAGTTCTTTGCAGAAAACTTCCGCTGGCTCGGCAATCAGGGCTGCGGCACCAAGACCGGCCTGCGGGAATTTCAGGACAATTGGCAGCGCCCCTTTCAGGCGGCGTTTTCCGACAAGACCTGCATCGACGAGGCGCGCCTCTATATGGGCGAATGGGCGGCCGCCTTTGGCCGTCAGGAAGCCACCCATTCGGGCGAATTCCTCGGCATCGCGCCCACCGGCAAGCGGGTCGAGATCCGCTATATGGACTTCTGGAAAGTTCAGGACGGCAAGATCGTCGACAACTGGGTGAATGTGGATTTCGCCCATGTGGCAGCACAGCTCGGTGTGGATCTGTTCAACGGCCACGGCTGGGAAGCCTATGACCGCGGCGAAAAGACCCCGCCGCACCCCGACACTCCGCGTACCGACAACCAAGGATAAGAGCCATGGCTATCACCTATCTCAAACGCGGCAAATCCGACGCCGCCCGCGCCGAAGACAATGCCAAGACCCGCGCCACGGTGGAGGCCACCCTTGCCGACATCGAGGCCCGCGGCGATGCCGCCGTGCGCGACCTCAGCGAGAAATTCGACGGCTACGCGCCCGAGAGCTTTCGCCTCAGCCAGGCGCAGATCGATGCCTTGATCGGTGAGCTGACCGAGCGCGAGATTGCCGACATCAAGTTCGCGCAAAAGCAGGTCGTGGCCTTTGCCAAGGCGCAGCGCGCGTCCATGCTGGATATAGAGGTGGAAACCCTGCCCGGCGTGATCCTCGGCCACAAGAACATCCCGGTGCAATCGGTGGGCTGCTACGTGCCGGGGGGCAAGTTCCCCATGGTAGCCTCGGCCCATATGTCGGTCGCCACCGCCAAGGTCGCTGGCGTGCCGCGTATCGTGGCCTGCACGCCGCCGTTCAAGGGCAAACCGAACCCCGCCGTGGTCGCCGCGATGCATTTTGGCGGCGCCGATGAGATCCATATCCTCGGCGGCATTCAGGCCGTGGGCGCGATGGCGATCGGCACCGAGAGCATCGAGGCGGTGCATATGCTCGTCGGTCCCGGCAATGCCTTTGTGGCGGAGGCCAAGCGGCAACTCTTTGGCCGCGTCGGCATTGATCTCTTTGCCGGCCCCACCGAGACCATGGTGATCGCCGATGAGACCGCCGCCGATCCCGAGCTGTGTGCCACCGATCTTCTGGGGCAGGCCGAACACGGCTATAACTCGCCCGCCGTTCTGGTCACGAATTCACGCGCCCTGGCCGAGGGCACGCTGGAGGAGATCGACCGGCTGCTGAAGATCCTGCCCACCGCCGACACCGCGCGGGTCTCCTGGGAGGATTACGGCGAGGTGATCCTGTGTGACAGCTACGAGGAGATGCGCGAGATCGCCGACGAGATCGCCTCGGAACATGTGCAGGTGATGACCGACCGCGACGACTGGTTCCTCGAGCAGATGACCTGCTATGGCGCACTTTTCCTGGGGCCGCGCACCAATGTCGCCAATGGCGACAAGGTGATCGGCACCAACCACACGCTGCCGACGCTGAAGGCGGGGCGCTATACCGGTGGTCTCTGGGTTGGGAAGTTCCTGAAAACCCATAGCTATCAGAAGGTTTTGACCGATGAGGCGGCCACTCTGGTCGGCGAATACGGCTCGCGCCTCTGTATGCTTGAGGGATTTGTGGGCCATGCCGAGCAATGCAACATCCGGGTGCGCCGCTACGGCGGGGTGAATGTACCCTATGGCGCGGCGGCCCCTTATCGCGAGGCGGCGGAGTAAAAAAGGGGCGCTGCCCCCGGCCCCTCGCGGGGCCTCCCCCGAGGTATTTTTGAAAAGATGAAGGCAAGAGCCATGGATGTTCACACACAGAACAAGGCGTTGATCGCGCCGCTTCGGGCGGCAATGTATGATTTTGACGCGGCGGGCGTGCGAGCCGCACTTGGATCGGTCTGCACGCCGGATGTGCTGTTTCGGTTCTGCCACCCGTTCGGGGATCTCACCGGGGTGGAGGCCTTTTATGACGCGGTCTATGCGGGTCTCTTCAAGGCCTGGCCGGATCTGGAGCGTCGCGACACCATCGTGATCGCCGGGCCGGATGAATTTGGCAACGACTGGGTGGGCGCAGGTGGGTATTACACCGGGGTCTTTACCGCACCCTGGCTCGACATTCCGCCCAGCGGTCATCAGGTCAGCATGCGGTTTCACGAGTTCTATCGCATTGTTGACGGCAAGGTGGTGGAGGTGCAGGCGCTCTGGGACATTCCCGAGGTGATGATGCAGGCCAACGCCTGGCCGATGGCGCCGTCGCTGGGGCGGGAATGGCATGTGCCGGGGCCTGCGACGCAGGACGGATTGGTGCCGGGGCCTTATGATGCCGAGAAGGGTGCGGCCACCTGTCAGCACATCATCGACATGCTCGAGCATCTGAAGAAGCACCCCGCGCAGGGCGGCCCGGAGGTGATGGAGATGGAGCGTTTTTGGCATCCGCGCATGAACTGGTACGGGCCGTCGGGCATTGGCACCGGGCGCGGCATTGCGGGGTTTCGCAATTGGCATCAGATCCCGTTTCTGAACGGCATGCCGGATCGTGGCCAGTATGTGGACGAGATCAACTATCATTTCTTTGGCGATGGCGACTATGCCGCCGTCACCGGCTGGCCGAACATGATCCAGACCGTCACCCATGACGGCTGGATGGGGATTGCGCCCGCGGGCAGGAAGATCACCATGCGCAGTCTGGACTTCTGGCGGCTGGAGAACGGCAAGATCCGGGAAAACTGGGTTCTGGTCGATCTGCTGGATGCCTATGCGCAACTTGGCGTTGACGTCTTTGCCCGGCTGCGTGAGTTCAACAAGGCACGCAATCTTGCGCCGATCAATATCCCGAATGGAATGAGCTGATGACCGACCTGCCCCGCCCCCCGTCCTTTGATCTCACTGGCAAACGCGCGCTGGTGACCGGTGCCTCCTCCGGCATCGGGCAGGGCTGCGCGGTCGCGCTGGCGGGTGCCGGGGCGCATGTGGTCTGTGCGGCGCGCGGGGCGGAGCGGCTGGAGGCGACGGTGGCGGCGATGCAGGCGGCCGGTTACAGCGCCGAAGCGCTGCCGCTGGATCAGGGCGACCTTGTGGCGCTAGAGTCGGCGCTTGACGGCGCGGCCTTTGACGTGGTGGTGAATTCAGCGGGGCTTGCGCGTCATGGCCCCGCACTTGAGACCACGCCCGCGGATTATGATGCGGTGATGGGGGGCAACCTGCGCTCTGCCTATTTCCTGTCGGCCTGGGCGGCGCGGGCGATGATAGCGGCACAAAAGCCCGGATCGATCATCCATATCTCGAGTCAGATGGGCCATGTGGGCGGCATCGACCGCGCCGTCTATTGCGCCAGCAAACACGGGCTGGAGGGCATGGTCAAAGCCATGGCGATCGAATGGGGCAAATCGAACGTGCGCATCAACACGGTCTGCCCGACCTTCATCCGCACCCCGCTGACGCAGGCCACCTTTGACGACCCCGAGCGCGCCGCCTGGATCATGGAGAAGATCAAGCTGCCCCGCGTCGGCGAGGTGGACGACATCATGGGCGCGGTGCTCTATCTGGCCTCTGGCGCGTCGGCCATGGTCACTGGCACCTCGATGCTGATCGACGGCGGCTGGACGGCAGACTGATGAGCGAGAAAGTCACCATCCTCCAGGTTGCCGAGCGCGCGGGCGTCAGCCAATCCGCTGTGAGCCGGTTTTTCACCCCCGGTGCCTCGGTCAGCAAGAAAACCGCCGACAAGGTGCGCATGGCCGCCGAAGACCTCGGCTATCGCCCCAATGTGCTGGCACGTGCCATGGCCTCGGGGCGGTCGCGCATCATCGGGCTGGTGGTCGCCTATCTGGAAAACTACTTCTACCCCGAAGCGTTGGAGAAACTCTCCACCGCCTTGCAGGCCAAGGGCTATCACGTGCTGGTCTTCATGGCCTCGCAGACGGCGGGCAATATCGATCAGGTGATGGAGGAGATCCTCGACCATCAGGTCGACGGGATCATCCTTGCCTCAGTTGCCATGTCCTCGGATATTTCCGCGCGCTGTCAGCAGCTTGGCGTGCCGGTGGTGCTGTTCAACCGCGCCCAGGACATCGAAGGCATCGCTGCCGTGACCTCGGACAATCGCGCCGGTGGGCGGCGGGTGGCCGAGTTCCTGATGGCAGGCGGGCACCAGCGCATCGCCTATATCGCCGGTTGGGAAGGCGCCTCCACCCAGCGCGACCGCGAGGCAGCCTTTCGCGAGGCCCTTTCCGGGGCCGGGCGGGATCTCTTTGCCCGCGCCGTGGGCAATTTCAGTGTCGAGCAGGCCGAACAGGCCGCTCGCGACATGTTCTCCGTCCCCGCTGGCGAACGCCCCGATGCGGTCTTTGTCGCCAATGACCACATGGCCTTTGCGGTGATGGATGTGCTGCGGTTCGAGCTGGGCCTGCGCATCCCCGAGGATGTCTCGGTCGTGGGCTATGACGACGTCCCGCCGGCCGCGTGGCGCGCCTATAACCTGACCACGATCCGGCAGCGCGCCAATCTGATGGTGGCCGAGACCGTGCGCGCCATGTTTGAACAAATCGACACCCCAGACACCGCCAGCCCCTGCCATGTGCAGATCGAAGCGCCGCTGATCCTGCGTGGATCGGCGCGTATACCGGACGACTGGCCCACAGAAGGATAACCCCCATGCAAGGCTTTGATGCGAAATTTCGCGACTTCCCCGACTATATCATCGGCATCACCAAGGAGATCTGGGAAGATCGCGGCATCGCCACATTGCACCGCTACTACAGCGACGACATCGTCGTGCGCTCGCCTGCCTCGGTGGTGGTCGGCAATCAGAATGTGATCGGCGCCACCATGGCCACGCTTGCGGAGTTCCCGGACCGGGAGCTCTTGGGCGAGGATGTGATCTGGTCCGGCACGCCGGAGACGGGCATGCTGTCCTCGCACCGGATCATCTCCACAGCGACCCATACAGGCGACGGGGTCTATGGCAAGGCCACCGGCAAGAAACTCCAGTACCGTATCCTCGCCGACTGTCATGCCATCAACAATCAGATCAACGATGAATGGCTGATCCGCGATCAGGGCGCCATCGTGCGCCAGATGGGCTGGGAGCCCAGGGACTATGCCGCCCAGCTGATCGAGAACGAGGGCGGTGCGGCCAATTGCGTCAAACCCCTGAGCCCGGCCACGGATCGCCCCGGTCCCTACACCGGGCAGGGCAACGACAATGAATGGGGCGGCCGCCACGCCGAGATCCTGACCCGGATCATGAATGCTGATATGGCCGCCATCGAAGAGACCTATGATCGCGCCGCCCATGTGGAATATCCCGGCGGCGTCACCGGCCATTCCTTTGGCGCGGTGGACCGTTTTTGGATGGGGCTGCGGGCGGCGTTCCCGAACGCAACCTTCACCATCGATCACCAGATCGGTCGCGAGGATCCGCATATGCCGCCGCGCTCCGCCCTGCGCTGGAGCCTGCATGGCAAGCACGAAGGCTGGGGCGCCTTTGGTGTGCCGACCGGCGCCGAGGTCTATATCCTCGGCATTTCCCACGCCGAATTCGGCGCGCTAGTCGGCGGCGACGTGAAACTGCGCCGCGAATACACGCTGTTTGATGAAACCTCGGTCTGGAAACAGATCCTGATGCAAACTGAGGCGGAGTGATCATGCCCGCCTTTGACATGAAACTGGATGCCCGCGAGGCCACCCGGCGGATGCATGCGCATCGCGCATCGCTGCGGGCGCGTCGGCTGAACCTGCGCCCACCCGGCGCAGGTCTCTCAACCTGACGTATTTCTGTTTCATATCAAAGGATAAACTCCATGAGCACTCTGAATGATCGCATCGTCCGTTACGGCGAACTGCGCCCCTGCAAGACCGCCTTTATCGACGCACACACGCCGGGGTCGAACCAGAAGGAAAACTTCACCATCATCGGCGGCGGCGTCTCGGAATCCCCCGATCAGCACGTCCACATCCGCGACACCCCCGGGTTCAACATCGGCGCAGCCGGTCAGCCGCCCAACTGCCGCAACTCGCTCCATAGCCACACCACGGCGGAGGTGTTTTTTGTCCTCAAGGGCCGCTGGCGGTTCTTCTGGGGCCGCAATGGCGACGCGGGCGAGTTCATTGCCGAAGAAGGCGATATCTTCAACATTCCCACCGGCATCTTTCGCGGCTTTGAAAACGTCGGCACCGATTACGGAATGATCATGGCGATCCTCGGCGGTGACGATGCCGGGGGCGGTGTCACATGGGCGCCGCAGGTGATCGAAGAGGCCCGCGCCCATGGGCTCGTGCTGGGCAACAACGGCGTGCTCTACGACACCAAGCAGGGTCAGGAGCTGCCGCACAACGTCCAGCCCATTCCCACCCTGACCGAAGTGCAGATGAAAGACTTCCCCGAAACCCCGGTCGAGGCCGTGGTGCCGCGCTATGTGGCGCGTTACTGGGACCTGATGGCGCTGTCGGGCAAACAGCCCGCCAAGGTGATCGGCACCGATGCGCTCCTGAAGGACAAGCCCGGTTTCGAGGTCGACTTCCTGTCCCGCACCTCGCTGGACGACAGCCCGATCACGCCCGACAAACACGTGGTGCTGATGCCGATGCGCGGCCACTGGGCGCTGCGGGTGGGCGATTTCGATACCGTGCTGAACCCGGGCGATACCTGCCTGCTGAAACCGGGCGAGAGCTACAGCCTTGCGCCCTCGATGACCGGCGAGGCGAGCCTCTACCGCGTGACCGAGACCGACGATCCCGCCGGGGCCACCTGGAGCGGTGCCGCCTGAACGGGTGCCTGATCGACCCACGGGCCGCGCCCTGCCGCGCGGCCCCTCCCGAACGGAGGCCGCTATGACTCCCCTCGTATTTCTTCCTGGCATGATGTGCGATGCGCGGCTGTTTGCGCCACAGATCGGTGCTCTCTCTGCCACGCGCACCGTCACCTGCGCGGCGCTGACCGGACACGACACCGTTGGGGCGCTGGCCGCAGAGGTGCTGCACCACGCGCCGCCACGCTTTGCCCTTGCAGGCCTGTCGATGGGCGGCATCCTTGCGATGGAAGTGCTGCGTCAGGCCCCCGACCGCGTGGCCGGGCTGGCGCTGCTGGACACCAACCCGCTGGCCGAGGTCCCCGAGGTCAAGGCAAAGCGGGCACCGCAGATCGAGGCCGCACAGAACGGCAGCCTGGCAAAGCTCATGACCGACATCATGATCCCCAACTACCTCGCCACGCCCGACCCCGCGCATCCGATTTCCGCGCTGTGCCTGGAGATGGCGCTGGCACTGGGTCCGGAGGTCTTTGTGCGCCAGTCGCTGGCGCTGCGCGATCGCCCGGATCAATGCGCAACGCTGCGCTCCTTTGCGGGGCCGGCGCTGATCCTCTGCGGCGCGCAGGACCGGCTCTGCCCGGTTGCGCGACACGAGCTGATGCAGGAATTGATGCCGCACTGCCGCCTCGACGTGCTGCCCGACTGCGGCCACCTGCCCACCCTTGAGGCCCCCGAACAAACAACGGCGGCACTGGCCCGCTGGCTGGAGGACATATGACACCCGACTTGCTCACCCTGCTGCGGCAGGTGGATACCCCCACCGTCTGCAACGCAATCGAGGTCGCCGAGGGCAAACGCGGCTTTGACGCCTTTACCCGTGGCACCCTGCTGGCCTCCGCCCCGGAGGCCCCGGCCATGGTCGGCTACGCCCGCACCGCCAAGGTCGCTGCCGTGGCGCCGCCCGCAGAGCCGCCCGAGGTCATCAAGGCCCGCCGCATGGCCTATTACGAATACATGGCAGAGGCCCCTGCCCCCGCCGTCACCGTGATCGAGGACCTGGACTACCCAAACGCCATCGGCGCCTATTGGGGCGAGATCAACACCACCGTTCACAAGGGCTTTGGCATTTTCGGCGCGCTCACCAATGGCGTCATGCGCGACCTTGGCGACTTGCCCGAGGGCTTTCCGGTGGTTGCAGGCTCTATCGGTCCCAGCCACGGGTTTGTGCATGTGCGCGAGATCGACACGCCCGTCGAGATCTTCGGCCTGACTGTCGCCCCCGGTGATCTGATCCACGCCGACCGCCACGGCGCCGTGGTGATCCCGCCTGCGGTGATCCCGATGCTGGCGGAGGCCATATCCAAACTGCTGGAGACCGAGAAGCTGGTGCTGGAGCCCGCAAAAGCCCCCGGTTTCGACTTCGCGACATTCGAAGCCGCCTGGGCCCGGTTCGAGCAGTCGCGAACATGAATGGACAGTCTCCCGAGATCATGCCTCGCAGAGTGTTCGTTTCTGTCACTTTCCGTCCCAAGAGGTTCACCCACAACTCGGCAGTCGATGGGCGGATACTTCATCGAGACGGCTTTGACGCGCAGCTCCGTCAAAGAGTGTGTGTCACCTTCCCCCAGGGCAGATTTATCCTTCAGACCGCGTGGCGGGTACCATCAGCAAGCAGAGCCATTCGTACCCGGAGTTGCCGCGCGAGGTCTCTTCCGCACAAATCAGGTGATCGCCAGCGTCCCCCTTTCCCCTGACGGCTTCATCCCACGGGCGGTGTAACCGTTCATCGCAGTGATCAGAACCTGGACGTCCGCGGCCTGTCTGTCGAAGTTCCGCACCAGGAGGCGCTGTCCCAACAGTCTGACGCAGTGCATCTAATCGTCGGGAAAACGATCCCCCGGATCGTTTTCTGCTCCTCCTCATATCGCGAGGCGGCCTCAGCGGTGGTATCCGCTCCAACTTCGCCAGATCGCGTGACCGAGATATTTCGAAGCTCACAGGACCTCGTTTCTGGCAATCGCACCCGCAGTGACGGTCTTCCACCGCGTGGCGTCGCTGTGGGGTGGAATGACTGCATTCTGCCCGCAGCCAGCGATGGCATTGTGGCATTTGCCGGTACCGGCGACGCCCACATTGCTGCAGGACCAGACGTTGGCGCGTTTAGATTGAATGGCGGCAAAGTCCTGCATCTCTGAACGCGCATAGCTTGGTCGTGATGCAGCGCATCGTCCAAAGATCGAGCCAAAGGGGAGCGGCCGTGCAGTCGCGGTTACCGCCCTGCGAGCGTCGTCAGGCAGGATGTGCGATCTGGGTGAATTTCCTAGATATCCATGCGTAAAGATGGGTGACCGCCACACCAACGATCAGTGAAGAGATGAGCGACAGCCAAGGCCTGCTGTCGCCGTATATTTTGTTCACGATGGAAATCATCTGATAGTGGCAGAGATAGACAAACATCGACGCGTTTGCGATCTCGCCAACCAGGATCTTGACGGGCGCCGGAACTGTAACACTCCTGACGAACAGGACCATTGCGGTACCGCCGGTGACATAGAATGCGGCGGATGTCAGATCCCATTTGAGGTAGACAGCCACCATTGAGACGGCCAGCGCAAGTATGCGTGTCGAGGTGTCCTTGGCGCTTGCGAGTACGATGCCGAGGGCAAAGGCCCAGGCGTAATTCCACGGCGTGCGGTGGAAATTATAATCACCACTCCAGACGCTCTCGATGAGCTGGTTGAGGAGTGCAACTGCGGCCAGCAGGCTCAATGCGCTGATCATCGGATAGAGACGGAAGGCCTCCCTGACGCGCGCAAAGGAAAACAGGAGCGCCGCGAGCGCCAGAAGCTGAAGATAGAATTCTATGAAATAGAATAAAAAACCCTTCAGTGTGAACGGGTCGAGGTAATTGGACACCAAGAGTAGTGGCAAGATCTCAAACCTCTGGGTCAGCACCTGCAGCAGCGCCACCATCAGGATCGTGGGGATCGCCACATATCTGATCGTTCCCAACAGAGTTTTAACACTGCCGGTACGGATGATTTCCGGTAGCTGAAAGCGGGCGACAGAATAGCCCGCAAGCATGATCAGAAAGTAGGCTGCCCCCCAGTTCGGACTGTAGATAAATGCCTCTGTGTGCAGCGCGACAATACAGACCATGAAGAACCCGCGCGTCAGAGTGACCGACTCAAGGCGGCGCCAGATGGACTTCCGGCTGGCACCCACGTGCCGTTGCAGGGCGGCCGTGCTGAGTGTTTCCCAATTCTCGGGCAGCTGGCCAAAGCGCTGTTCGAAGCTGAGCGAAAACTGGATGAAGTGCAGAGAGTCACCTCCCAGAGTTTCGAAAGTATCGTCCGGGCGAACCGTTTGTCCGGGAAATTCATGCCGAAACAGGGCGAGGACATCCTTGATCTCTCCGGTTGGCACGGGCGGCGCGGCGGGGGTGAGGGCTGGACCACGCTGTGCGAACTGATCAGCAAGCATTGCCCGTTGTACCTTGCCGGTCCCGGTCACTGGGATTGCCTCAACCGGCATGATGTGCAGGGCGCTTCCAGCGGCGATGCCCATCTCGAGCAGGGCCGCGATGGCCAGATCCCTGATCCGCTCCGTCGGTGAGGCTTCAGCCTGGACTGCGACCAGTACACCATCACCACGTTGAACATCCGGGACTTTTGCCACCGCAATTTCGGATCCGGGCGGGAGCGCTGGACGCATGCGCGCTTCGAGTTGATCCGGGACGAGCTTGACTCCGCCGCAGTTGATCAGATCGTCGGCCCGCCCGTCAAAGTAGAGATGACCCTCTTGGATGTGGCCAAGGTCGTTGGTCTGCAGCCAGCCATCGGCATCGCGCAGGTCATGCAGCCCGTCGGTGTCGATGCGGTATTGCGCAACATGCGGACCACGGATGCGAACCCTGCCATCCTCGCCAATCTGCACGTCGCTGCCTCCAATCGGCTTGCCGACAGAGTGCAATTCGGCGTCGGTCGCCGCTGAGATCTGCAGGAACGTGCTGCGCGATGCTTCGGTCAGGCCATAGTGCTGTGTGATCCGTGCGTTTGGGAACAGGTCTCTGATGCGGCGCTTCTCATCCGGCGTCATATGCTGTGAGCCGATTTCCATCCATCGCAACTCTTCGCCTGCCGCGCCGATGATATCGGGGGCGTCAAGAAGAATGCGCAGCAAGGTGGGCACCGCAGAGAGCGCATTGACCTGACCTGCCGCCAGCATCTGCGCCAGTTCAAGCGGGTCGAACCCGCGCGGCGGTAGGTAAGCCTGGCCTCCCACGGCGCTGACAGCGCGGTAGCGTCCCATGCCAAAGCTGAATGTTGCCGGGACCGCCACGTATTCGCGAATGTCTTCCGTCATCTTCATCTGCGCGATGATGCGCTCGGCAGTGTCGGCCAGGTTCGTATAGCTCAGCAGGATGCCCTTTGGCGTGCCTTCGGTTCCCGAGGTATAGCTGATCTGTGCAGGCCGATCATCGTGTATCAAAGCATGTCTGGCAGTGAACCATCCGGACCGGTCCGCAGGGGTGATGCAGCGATCAATCGAGACGCCCGGCATGTCCTGCGCCTGTGCCTCGTCCGTGACAATCACGAGCGGCTGGCGCGCTTCGTTCAGCGCCAGAACCTCTTCAATGAATGCGACCGAATTCTTGCGAACCACCGCTGTGGCCTGAAGTTCCTGAGTAGCCATCTGTCCAGACACCATCGTTTCCATGCCGGGAGGCTCACACGCCGGGCGGCGCTGTTTCATGACCAAACTGTGTCCATTCGACGGAGTATTCCTCACTCCATAGCGCCGCAGCCGACGTCTGGTTACGCGTCAGGTGAAATGCAGGTGGCCGATGATATCTGCGAGGCGTCAAATCGTGCAGCCGGTGATCAGGCCGGGAGCGCTGGCGTTGGGGTCTATGATCAATCGCTCGAGGCGAACGACAGGCGCGGTGCGATCTACCCGATGGTGCTCCAGCTGTTATCGGTGCGTTCGTGGATATCTTTAGACAAATGCAGCTGAGACCGGAGTAGCTCGAAGGTCAGCGAAGGAGCAGTGGGTGCGATGCGGGGCTCGATCAGCTGGATGATCTCGGTCAGCTCCTGCGCCAGCTTCTTTTGCTAAGGGCGGTTCAGGAAACTCTTGCCCCGCCGGATCGCGGCGCAGCGTTTGCGGAAATCGGCGGTGAAGGTTTCGGGGCCATCATCGGCGGCCAGAGCCATCCGCACCGACGCGGCCGCGCGACATCGCCTTTGACCGCCTCAAGGAGCAGATCGGCGAGAACCTCCGCCGCAATGCTGTCAGGTTGGCTTTGTGAGCGGTTTTCCGGCCATGAAAGTTGGCTTTGGGTCTGAGATGCCAGCGTAGCGGCGGGCCTCACAAAGGCAACATATAGAAAAGGCGCCCGCCGGGCGCCCTATATGCAGATGTCGGGAAAAACTTAGCCTTCGATCGGAAGAACTTAGGTTTGTTCTACACCCTCAATGGGTCCAGGGTCCACGGCGGTTGGTGGCAAAGTTCTCTCCGTAGCCACCAGCACGCAGGTTGGGCTTGCGGGTCTTGGGTTCCTGCACCTCGACTTCGATGTCGTGATCCTTGGCGTATTCCAGCGCCTCTTCCTTGCTGTCAAAGCGCAGGCGCACCTGGCTTTGCGTATCGGAGGAGGACGTCCAACCCATCAACGGATCGACTTCGCGCGCAGTGGTTGGGACATAGTCCAACACCCACTTTCGCGTCTTGGCCATGCCAGAGGTCATGGCGTTTCGTGCTGGCCGGTAAATCCGCGCGCGCATGGCTGTCTCCTCAAGAAGATTCCTTTGCACCTATATGCGATGGATGCGCGGGCGCGGCAAGATTTCAAATAGATCGTCTTTAAGACGGGTTGCCCTGATGCCACCCCGCCCCGCCACATGCAAAGGCCATCTCGTTTGACTTGCCCCTTGAAGTAGAACAAAAACGGACCAACCTTTCTGTGCGTGCCCGACGAAGGAGTCGCAGATGCCATACGCCCATTCCGACAAGACCCTGCCGATGATGGCTGACCGCGCGCCAGAGCGGCGCGAAAAGCTGGAGGGCGGCAGAAGTTTTGTCATGCACACCGCATTCTCGCCCGCGGGCGACCAACCTACCGCCATCGCGGAGCTGAGCCAGGGGGTGCTGGACGGGGAGCGGGACCAGGTGCTCTTGGGCGCGACCGGTACTGGCAAGACCTTTACCATGGCCAAGATCATCGAGGAGACCCAACGCCCGGCGATTATCCTTGCGCCGAACAAGACGCTGGCGGCGCAGCTCTATGGCGAGTTCAAGGGCTTCTTTCCGGAGAACTCGGTCGAATATTTCGTGTCCTTCTACGACTATTACCAGCCCGAGGCCTATGTGGCCCGCTCGGACACCTATATCGAGAAGGAAAGCCAGATCAACGAGCAGATCGACCGGATGCGCCACTCGGCCACCAGGTCGCTGCTGGAACGCGATGACGTGATCATCATTGCCTCGGTCTCCTGCATCTACGGCATCGGCTCGGTCGAGACCTATTCGGCGATGACGCAGGATCTGGTGGTCGGCAAGGATTATGACCAACGTCAGATCATGGCCGATCTGGTGGCCCAGCAATACAAGCGCAACGATCATGCGTTTCAGCGCGGCTCTTTTCGGGTGCGCGGCGACACGCTGGAAGTCTTTCCGGCCCACCTTGAGGACCGCGCTTGGAAGCTGTCGTTCTTTGGCGAGGAGCTGGAGGCGATCACCGAGTTCGACCCGCTCACGGGTGAGCGCACCGGCAGCTTCGATAAAATCCGCATCTACGCAAACTCGCACTACGTGACGCCAAAGCCGACGCTCAATCAGGCGGTGATCTCGATCAAGGAAGAGCTGCGCCAGCGGCTCGACAGTCTCGTGAACGAGGGCAAACTGCTGGAAGCACAACGGTTGGAGCAGCGCACCAATTTCGACATCGAGATGCTGGAAGCCACCGGCCATTGCAACGGGATCGAGAACTACTCGCGCTATCTGACCGGCCGCGCGCCGGGTGAGCCGCCCCCCACCCTGTTCGAATTCATCCCCGACGATGCCATCGTCTTTGCCGATGAAAGTCATGTTTCGGTGCCGCAAATCGGCGGCATGTACAAGGGCGACTATCGGCGCAAGTTCACCCTGGCCGAACACGGGTTCCGCTTGCCCTCCTGTATGGACAACCGACCGCTGAAGTTCGAGGAATGGGACGCGATGCGGTCGCAGTCGGTGTTTGTCTCCGCCACCCCGTCCGCCTGGGAGCTGGAACAGGCCGGCGGCGTGTTCTCGGAACAGGTGATCCGCCCCACGGGCCTGCTGGACCCGCAGGTGGAGATCCGCCCTGTCGACATGCAGGTGGATGACCTGCTGGACGAAATCCGCCGGGTGTCCGAACGCGGCTACCGCACCCTTGCGACCGTGCTGACCAAGCGCATGGCGGAGGATCTGACCGAATACCTGCACGAACAGGGCATCAAAGTGCGCTACATGCACTCTGACATCGATACGCTGGAGCGGATCGAGATCCTGCGCGACCTGCGGCTGGGGGCCTTTGACGTCTTGGTGGGGATCAACCTGCTGCGCGAGGGGCTCGACATTCCGGAGTGCGGGCTGGTGGCCATTCTCGATGCCGACAAGGAGGGGTTCCTGCGCTCTGAAACCTCGCTGATCCAGACCATCGGTCGCGCGGCGCGCAACGCCGACGGCAAGGTGATCATGTATGCGGATCGCATCACCGGCTCCATGGAGCGGGCGATCGGAGAGACCGACCGCCGCCGCGAGAAACAGATTGCCTATAATGAAAAGCACGGCATCACGCCCGAGACGGTGAAGAAGAACGTCGATGATGTCCTGGCCGGTCTTTACGAGGGCGACACTGACATGTCGCGCGTCACCGCCACCATCGACAAGCCGATGCATGGCGCAAACCTCGAAGCGCATCTGGCCGGGCTGCGTGAAGACATGCGCAAGGCGGCAGAAAATCTGGAGTTCGAAGAGGCCGCCCGCCTGCGCGACGAAGTCAAACGTCTGGAAGCGGTGGATCTGGCGATTTCCGACGATCCGCTCGCGCGTCAGTCAGCCGTGGAAGCCGCCGCAGAACAGGCCACCAAAAGTCGCGGACGCTCAACCGCGGGCAAGGCCGGTCAACGCGGTGGGAATGTCAAAAGGCGGGGGAGATGACCCCCGCTGAGGGCTGAGGCCGGGCAAGACGCAGGGTCACGCGCGCCAGAGTTCGCGAACGGTCGCGGACAAGAAAACGTGTTTCGCCAGCGCGTTGAGGACGTCGTAGACCTGCTCGGCCTCCGGGGCATTGACCACCGCGCGACACCAGAAAGGGTGCTCCATGTTTCGCTTAGTACTCGCGGCGCCGCTCTTGCTGGCCGCTCTGCCTGCAGCCGCCGATACGGTGCCGACGCTGCCTGACGGTATCTCGGTCACACAGACACGGTTCACCTGCGACCGCGATAGGGTCGTGCCGGTCACCTTCATCAACGGTGACGACGGCCTCTCTGTGGCGGTCGCACAGATTGACGGGCAGCAAATTGTGATGTCGCAGGTCGTCTCCGGGTCTGGCGTGCGTTATCGTTCCCTCGACGCCGCGCGTCCCTACGAGTTGCACAGCAAGGGCAACATGGCCTTGTTTTCCTATGGTTCTGACACCGCGTCCGAAACGATACTGCGCAACTGCGTCGGGACATGAGTGCGCGACACATACGCGTGACAAAGTCCCATCCCAGCAGAGCATTGGCGCATTGCGCGTGATGCATAGCCGTGTCTCACTGATCGCGAAAGCGCAAGTTTCGAGCAGTCTCGGAAGAACAATCTCCCGGCAAGGCGCGCCGCTTTGGATTGTTGTCTCGCCGCGCGCGAAAATTCGTGCAATTTGCCCGGCAACCTGCGTCGCGCGCGAACGCAGGTTCCTGAATTCGGCGCGTTGTTGTAATTTGCTCAAAAAACCGACACCTGTGCCGCAACAGCAGACACCAAGGAGTCTCTCTCATGTTCAAATCCACCCTGCGCGCCGCCACATTGGCGAGCCTTCTGGCCGCAACCGCCGTCACCACCGCCCAAGCGGAAGACACCACCCTGACCGTCGGCATGTCCGGCGGCTATTTCCCCTTCACCTTCGTTCGTCAGGACGTCTTGCAGGGGTTCGAGGTTGATGTGATGAACGCCGTCGGCGAAGAGGCCGGCCTGGATATTGCGTTCGAGACCATGTCCTTTTCCGGCCTGATCGGCGCGCTGTCTGCCGGGCGCATCGATACCGTGGCCAACCAGATCACCATCACGCCGGAGCGCGAGGCAACATTCGCCTTCACCCAGCCTTATGTGTTTGATGGCGCTCAGGTTGTGACGCGCGAGGGCAATGACACCATCGCCAGCGTCGAGGATCTGCGCGGCAAGATCGTTGCGGTGAACCTCGGCTCCAACTTCGAGCAATTGCTGAATGAGCTGCCCTTTGCCGATGAGGTTGAAATTAAGACCTATGAAAGCAACATCGAGCAGGACACCGCACTGGGTCGCGTCGATGCCTTTGTCATGGACCGCGTGTCCTCCGCGCAGCTCATCCAGGAAAGCCCGCTGCCGCTGCAACTGGCCGGTCAGCCGTTCTCGGAAATCCGCAATGCACTGCCCTTCCGCGACGATGCCGATGGCCGTGCGCTGCGCGACAAGGTGGATGCTGCACTGACCACACTGCGCGACAATGGCACACTGACCGAGATTTCGGTCAAGTGGTTTGGCACCGACATCACCTCCAACGCGGCGGAGTAACCGATGCAAGCGCTCGACTTTGAGTACATGCTGGGGCTGGTACCGGTGATCCTCGGCTATGTGCCGCTGACGCTTGGGATGGCGGCGGCGGGCATGGTCTGTGCTCTGGTTCTGGCCGCATTGCTCGCGGTCGAGCGCGTGATCCGGGTGCCGGTTCTGGATTGGCTGGTGGTTTTGTTCATCAGCTTTTTCCGGGGCACGCCGCTTCTGGTGCAGTTGTTCCTGTTCTACTACGGACTGCCCCAAGTGGTGTCATTCCTCACCCGCATCGATGGGGTGACGGCAGCGATCCTCGGGCTGACGCTGCATTTTGCCGCATATATGGCAGAATCGATCCGCGCCGCCATCATCGGCGTGGATCGCAGCCAGTGGGAGGCGGCGCAGTCCATCGGCATGACGCAGTGGCAGCTGATGCTGCGGATCATCCTGCCGCAGGCCGCCCGCGTCGCCGCGCCAACTCTGGTGAACTACTTCATCGACATGCTGAAGGGCACCTCGCTTGCCTTCACCCTCGGCGTGACCGAGATGATGGGTGCAGCGCAAAAAGAGGCCGCCGGCAGTTTCCGCTACTTTGAGGCCTTCCTGGTGGTGGCGGTGATCTATTGGGTCATGGTCGAGGCGCTGAGCCAGGGCCAGAAATGGCTGGAAACCTATCTCAACAAGGCGTTTGTGCGATGATTTCGATCACAGGACTGACCAAGACATTTGGCGCAACGCCGGTGCTCGACCAGATCGACCTCGACATTGCCGAAGGCGAGCGGGTGGTGATCATCGGCCCCTCCGGCACCGGCAAGTCCACCCTCTTGCGCTGCCTCAACTTCCTTGATCGCCCGGATGCGGGCAAGATCACCATCGGTGACCTGACTGTTGATGCGGCGCGTGCGCGCAAGGCAGAGATCCTCGGCCTGCGGCGGCGGACCGGCTTCGTGTTCCAGAATTACGCCCTGTTTGCCAACAAGACGGCACAGGAAAACATCATGGAGGCGCTGGTGACCGTGCAGCGCCTGCCCAAGGCCGAGGCCGCCGCGCGCGCGCAGGCGGTGCTGGCGGAGACCGGGCTGGCAGACAAGGCAAACAGCTATCCGGCCGCGCTGTCCGGCGGGCAGCAACAACGGGTTGGCATCGGTCGCGCCATGGCACTGAACGCCGAGCTAATGCTCTTCGACGAGCCGACCTCGGCACTGGACCCGGAGTGGGTGGGCGAGGTGCTTGACCTGATGCGGCGGGTCGCGGAGCAAAAACAGACCATGCTGATCGTGACCCACGAGATGCAGTTCGCCCGCGAGATCGCCGACCGCATCCTGTTCATGCACAGCGGCAAGATCGTCGAGCAAGGCACACCTGCGGAGATCTTCGACGCCCCCCAGGACCCCCGGCTGAAGCGATTTCTGGCGCGGGTCAGCGGCTGACTGCACCTGGCGGGCCAGATCAGTTAGGGCCGTATCCTTCGGCATATGACTGGTCGCCTCTGCCGATCTGACGACGCCTTATGCACCACCTCAGCATCTCGTGGCGCTTGCTTTAATGGTGAGTGCGGAGATCCATACTGCATACATCAATGTCGTCGTTGCAAGCCTATGTGAGCCGCACCAATACATCAGTCCTCGCCACTGCTGCCCGTCTCTTCAATCCGCCCGATCCGCGCCGTGCCGCGGCGCGACCGCCTCAGCCGTATCAGCCCCAACCATACAGCAACCTCACGACTGATACGGAACTGGTGGCGTCACCGGCAGTTGCTATGATGGCCGAAACGCGATCATGCCGCCCCTTGGTGTTTTCTGAATAAGTTGGCGCGTGGATCTAGGTGTGCATCAAACCGTGTGCATCTCTCATGCGAAAGAATGAGCAGATGCGAAGCGATAATTTCGTTGCTTTGTTTGACGAAGACGTCGACGGCGCCTCGAGGAGCACTTGGCCGGTCGCTATCCAAAACCTCGTTGGCGAACTTGACCGCGCTGCCGATCCCCCGCGCGCATCGCTATGCCGCACACGGCCCACCACATATTGCGCGGTGCCGGAATACGATTCTCTGCTGCGCCTCGGATTTGATCGCAACAGCCTGTCTTATCTAATCCATGCAGCTTCATGGTGTTCTTGGCCAGATCTAGGCCTACTGTTGAAACCTGCATTGGATAGCGCCCTTCCTTGCAATGATAGAAATGCATAGTGGCGCCGGGGAAGCAGGAGCCCCCATCCGCTTTCGTTCGCGTGAAAGCGGTCATGATCCACCTTTCACCTTGTTCCTGCTGACAGCAAAGTCAATGCTGCACGCATGGCATCAGAAACAGAGTTTTCCTTCATGGAACTGCCCCCTTCGGCACGCCGGCACATTCTAGTATTTCAGCTACACCAGTTTCTCGATCGTTTTGCGATGGGTCTTACGGTTGCCGTTGTTGCTTTGGCGTTGACCGACCGGGGCATGGACCTCTTCCAGATATCACTACTCTTCGGGGTATACTCGCTCACGACGATGGCGATGGAGCTGCCTTTCGGTGGATTGGCAGACAGCATTGGACGCAAGCCGGTCTTTCTGATGGCGGTCTTCGCCAGCTTGATTTCGCTGGCGCTTTTTCTCTCAACCCGCGATTTCTATGTGCTCGCAGTTTCTTTTGCGTTCATCGGTTTTGGACGTGCGCTTCGCTCAGGGACGCTTGATGCGTGGTTTGTCGAAACCTTTAAGGCCGCCGCGCCCAATGTCGATGTCCAGCCTGCACTGGCCAAAGCGCAATGGGCAAATGCAGTCGGTTTGGCCGTTGGCGCGGTTCTCGGAGGCGTTCTGCCCGATATGTTAGGCTCGGTCGCAGAAAGCCTCGGTTTCAGTATCTATGATGTGTCCTATGCTGCAAGCTTTGGGGTGATGCTGGGCGTGTTTGTTTTCACGCGCCTCGCCATTGTAGAAGCCCCGCGATCCATGGCCCCCGGTGCGCTCAGGCAGGGCTTTGTAAATGTGCCTTTGGTGATCAGAGACGCGGGCATTCTTGCTGTCAAGAATCCCGCACTATCGGTTCTGCTGACAGCACTGGCGTTCTTCCTGATGGCAACCAATCCGGTCGAGGTGATCTGGCCAACCTTTGCCAAGCCAATGTTGGACGAGGGGTATGCGAACACCGTCATTGGTGTCGTCACCGCGACTTATTTCTTCTCGATCGCTCTTGGCGCATCTCTGTCTTCGTACATCAGCCGGATCTTCAAACGGCAGCACGCCAAGACACTTGCGGCGACATTTGCTTGCCTCGCAAGCGCTCAAATCGCATTGGCGCTTCAGGGCAATATCTTCGGGTTCGTGGGCGTTTTTGTCCTCTATTCCGTGTTCCTTGGCGTCAGCGAAACACCTGCCAGCAGCATTCTTCACCGCTGTGTCGAAGATCGTCAGCGGTCGACCATGTTGTCAGTGAAATCACTCATACAGCAGTTGGGGGGCAGCTTGGGCCTGCTCTTGGCCGGCATCGTCGCCGAGACTTACTCGACACCGATTGCATGGATTGTCGGTGCAGTGTTTCTATTCATTGCTGCGATACAGTGCTTGGTTTTGGTCAAACACTTGGCCGTACAAAGCTGACATTCGTGCAGTCGCAGAAACCTTCAAACTAAGCTCAAAACGCGCCTTTGAAAGAGCCTTAGCCGCTCTGGAGACCCCTTCAGAAGGGGCCATTTGGCGATGGTTTCACACGGCGGCTTGCAGTCAGCGACCGGCATTAGTGCGTGGCTCAGCGCATCCATCGCTCGTGCGGGCTATGTCATCGTCGAGGTAAACGCGCCTTGTCCAGACACTGCCCCTCTCACGCGTGCATACTAAAAAGGCCCCGCAGCGATCTTGCGGGGCCTTTGCGTTCAGAGTGTCAACGCGACTGCGGGCCTTACGCCGCTTCGGTGACCTTGTTCTTCAGCGCCTTCAGCAGGTTCTCGGGGGAGGACTCGCCGTAAGGGTCTTCTGCGTGGTTGTCGTCACGGCCCGGCTCTTCGAAATAGGCTTCGACCACACCATCATTGACGATGGCCGCGTAGCGCCAAGAGCGCATGCCAAAGCCGAGGTTGTCCTTGGCCACCAGCATACCGACCTTGCGGGTGAATTCGCCGGAGCCATCGGGGATCACCTTGACGTTCTTGATGCCCTGAGCCTCGGCCCATTTGTTCATCACGAAGCTGTCGTTGACGGACATGCAGTAGATTTCGTCGATGCCCTCGGCCTGGAAGTCCGCGAACCCGTCCTCAAAGCCCGGCAGCTGATAGGTGGAGCAGGTCGGAGTGAAAGCGCCCGGCAGCGAGAACAGGATCACGCGCTTGCCCGCAAAATAATCGGCGGTGGTCATGTCCTGCCAGCGGAAGGGGTTCGACCCTTCGATGCTCTCATCGCGAACACGGGTGCGGAAGGTCACCTGGGGGAGTTTTTGTCCAGCAAACATGGGAGATCCTTGAAACTGATTTGAATGTGCGGCTCGTGTCTTACCGGATCTGCACCGAGGTGCAAGGGGGCCGGGCACAAGTTCACACGGCTGTTTCAATCAGCCGCAGAGCCAGGGCGCATTGCCTTCGCATATGTCCGTTTTTCAGGCTGTAGGTCTGAGTGCTAACTCAGCAATGTCAGCCACAGCAGAACCGTCACCACGCAGGACGCGGTCGCAATCAGCACCGACGACGCGGCGACTCGCTTGGCACGGCCATACATGTTGGCAAAGATATAGGCGTTAATGCCCGGCGCCATCGCCGCGTTTAGGACGCCGGACCGGAATAGATCCTGTCGCACATCCAGCGCCGAGCCGAGGCCAAAGACAATCGCCGGATGCAGCAGCAGTGAAATCCCGCACACCATGGCGATGGTCCGCAAATCGCCTTCAGGGCGGTACTGAACCATGATCCCCCCAAGTGCAAAGAGCGCCGTGGGCAGGCCAGCCTTAGCGACGAGCGCCAGCGCCTCATCCACCGGTTCCGGGATCGTCAGACCGGTCAGGTTCACCGCGAACCCTGCCAGGATCGCAAGGATCAGATTGTTGCGGAAGATCGAATTCAGCACTGATGTGACGGTACGCAGCCCGCCCTGCCCCCGATTGCGGATGATCTCCATCGCGGTGATGCCCACCGCGTAGCAAAAGGGCGAGTGGAAGGCGATGATGGCAAAGTTGCCCACCAGCGCATCCGGCCCGAAAGCGCGTTCCGTGATCGGCAGACCGAGCAGCACGGAGTTTGAGAACAGGCAGCAGAACCCGATCGCGACGCAATCCTCCCACTCTCGTTTGAACAAGAACCGCGCGCCCAGGAAACCAGCAAAGAAGCAGGCCCCTGCCCCGGTGTAAAAACTGATCAGAAGACGCGGATCAAAGCCGGATTGCAGATCGATGCCGGCCATAGCGCGAAACAGCAGGAACGGGATGGCGACGCCCTGGGCGAATTTCATCAGCCCGTCGATCTGACCCTGTTGGAACATACCGCGCAGCGTCAGGCCATACCCGATCCCGACGACCACAAAGACCGGCAGGACGACATTGATAAGGTTGAAAATCATATGCGTGTCAGTCCGGTCTTTTGAAAATCTGTGGTTCAGTAATCGCTGTGGATCACCATGCCGTCAAAGGCGGGGGTGATATGATCCGGCGTCTCGGCGTCGACGGTGGCGTGATCCATGTCGATATGCATGTTGGTCAGCACCGCGCGCGCAGGCTGCATGCGGTCGATCCAGGCCAGCGCCTCGCCGTAGGAGAAATGCGTCGGATGCGGCGCGTGGCGCAAGGCGTCGAGCACCCAGCACTCCAGCCCCTCAAGCACCGGCACCACCGGTTCGGGGATCTTTGCCACATCCGGCAGATAGGCCAGATCGCCCATCCGGAACCCAAGCGCATCCATGCCACCGTGGTTCACCCGGAAAGGCACAAACGGGATGGTGCCACCCGCGCCGGAGATTTCAAACGCGCCGTCGATGTCGCGCATCTCCAGGATCGGGGGATAGCTCGACCCTTCGGGCTGGATGAAGGCATAGCCGAAACGATCCAGCAGATCGGCCCGGGTGGGGGCATCGGCATAAACCGGGATGCGCTCGCGCATGTTGAAGACGATCATCCGAAGGTCATCCAGCCCATGCACATGGTCCGCATGGGCATGGGTATAGACCACCGCATCCAGCCTCCCGACGCCCGCATCCAAAAGCTGACTGCGCATGTCGGGGCTGGTGTCGATCAGCACCGTGGTGGTGCCCTCCGGCCCGTCCTGTTCCACCAGCATGGAGCAGCGGCGACGGGTGTTCTTGGGGTTGTGCGGGTCGCAGTCGCCCCAGTGTCCGCCGAGGCGCGGCACACCACCGGAAGAGCCGCAGCCCAGGATCGTGCAGCGCAATTGAGGCATCAGGCGGCGGCCTCATATGCGGCGGCCTTCCAGAACAGCCGGTCGAAATTCTCCTGCGTGCGGGCGGCGAACTCGGCATAGTCCAGACCAAAGACCTCGGCACCGACCTTGGCGGTATGGGCGGTATAGGCGGGTTCATTGCGCTTGCCGCGATAGGGCGGCGGCGCGAGATAGGGACTGTCGGTTTCCACCAGAATGCGATCAAGGGGAGCGGCGGCAAAGATGTCGCGTAGCTCCTGGCTCTTGGGGAAGGCCGCGATGCCGGACATCGACAGGTAGAACCCCAGATCCAGCGCCGCACGGCCCAGTTCGGCCGAGGAAGAGAAGCAGTGCATCACGCAGGAATAGGCCTTCTGCGCGTGCGTCTCGCGCAGGATGCGGGCCATGTCGTCATCGGCGGCACGGGCGTGGATGATCAGCGGCAGACCGGTGTCCTGCGCGGCCTCGATGTGGATTCTCAGGCTGTCCTTCTGCACCTCGGCGCTGTCGCCGGTGTAGTGATAGTCCAGCCCGGTCTCGCCAATGCCGACAAACTTCGGGTGCTGCGCCAGGGCGACCAGCTCCTCCACCGTGGCCAGCGGCTCTTCAGCGGCGCTCATCGGGTGGGTGCCGGCGGCGTAGAACACCGGCGCATGTGCCTCGGCGAGGGCGCGCACGGCGGGTTCGTTCTTCAGCTTGGTGCAGATGGTGACCATGCGGGTCACCCCGGCCTCTGCCGCGCGGGCCAGGACCTCGGGCAGTTCCCCTTCGAAGTCGGGGAAATCAAGGTGGCAATGGCTGTCTGTGATCTGCGGGGTCGTCATGGTGTGGCCTCTGTCGCGGTCGAAAGTCGCGGTCATTCCGCCTGTCGCACCGGGACCGAAGGCCCGTTCAACGCGACGCGGTGTCCTGCATCTTGAACACCGTATCTAGGACCAGCGCCGCAGGGTCAAGGTTCACCGCCTGCCCGTGACGGCTGCGCTCGGTCACGGTGGCAGCAAGATCGGCCCAGGCCCGCGCCCGGTGCGGATCCGGCGACAGGCGCAACAGCACCCCGCCCTCGTTCGGGGCGGCTTCGGGCATCGGCGGCTGGCCGGTGGCCCCTGTGCGCGCGAGGCGCACGAGCAACAGGTCGATCAGGGTCAACATCAGCTCGAACCGCTCCGCGCCGCCGCGGGTGGCGGCCTTTTCGGCCAGTGCCATGGCACGCTGGCGATCCAGTCGCGGCAGGCTGTCGGCGATCGCCAGCAATTCGGCATAGAGCTTCATTCCCTCGAGCGACAGCAGCCGCATGGCCGCCCCGACAGAGCCTGCGGCAAGGGCTGCAAGATAGGTCGGGTCATCGGGCAATTCAGCCCCGGCCTGTTCCAGCGCGGCCTGCATGTCGTCGGGCTGCAGGGGACCAAGACGCAGGGTCCGGCAGCGCGAGCGGATTGTTGGCAGCAGGCGCGACGGCTGATGCGAAATCAGCAGCAATGTCGTGCGCGCGGGCGGCTCTTCGAGCATCTTCAACAGGGCGTTGGCGGCGTTAACGTTCATCTCGTCGGCGCAGTCCACGATCACCACCCGGCGTCCGCCCTCGGCAGAGGACAGGCCAAAGAACCGATTCAGCACCCGGATGTCATCCACCACGATCTGGTCGCGCAGACGGCCCTTGTCGTTGTAGCTGCGGGTAATTGTGGCAAGCCCCGGCTCGGCCAGCGCCTGAATGCGGTGACTGACAGGGTGGTCCGGGTCGATCTCAAGGCTGGTGGGAGGCGGCGGAGCGCCGAACAGCCCATCGTCCTCCATCGGAGGGGTTGCCAACAAGAAACGCGCGATGCGCCAGGCCAGCGTCGCCTTGCCGACGCCACGTGGCCCCATGATGAGCCAGGCGTGATGCAGCCGTTCGGCGGAAAACGCGTGCAGAAAATCCGCTTCCGCCTGCGCATGACCAAACAGCTGCGCGGTTTCGCGCGGATGCGGCGCGCCCTCGGCCTGATCGGCGCGGGGAAGCTCTTCGGGATCACTCATGCCCGCGCGTCCAGGGCCGCCGCAACGGTGCGCGCGACATCTGCAGCCACGGTCTCCATCTGCCGGGCGCCGTCGATGACGCGGAACCGGTCGGCAAATTCCTCCGCCAGCGACAGGAACCCCGCGCGCATCTTCTCCTGCAGGTCGAGGCCGAAATCCTCGAACCGCTCCTCACGCCCCTGCCGCCCCTTGGCGCGGGCAAGGCCGGTGGCCGGGTCCATATCGATCAGAAGGGTCACATCCGGCTCGCGGCCGATCATCAGTGCATGCAGGCTGTCGACGGTGGCGCGCAGATCGCCGCGCGACAGGCCCTGATACATGCGGGTGGAATCGGCAAAACGGTCGCAGATCACCACCTTCCCAGCCGCCAAGGCCGGGCGAATGGTGCGCTCCAGATGGTCGCGACGGGCGGCGGTGAACAGCAGGATCTCAGTCTCTGCCGACCAGCGGTCGGGGTCGCCCTCCAGCACCAGACGGCGGATCTCCTCTGCCCCAGGCGATCCGCCGGGCTCTCGCGTCAGCACCACCTCGCGCCCCATGCTGCGCAGGTGGTCCGCCAGAAGGCGGCATTGAGTGGATTTGCCCGACCCGTCGATGCCCTCGAAGGTCAGAAACAGGCCGCGGCCTTGGTCTTGATTCACAATGCGTCCTCGGGGCCGTTCAGAAACCGTGTCACCAGCACGCGCGCGGCGGTCATCACCTTGACCGGAAAGCCCCCGGTGCCCACATCGCTCTGCGCTACCAGTGGCAGGCGCATCTCGGGCAGGTCTTCGGGCTGCACAACCAGCTCCGCAAGCTGCTGACCGGCCTGGATCGGCGCGGTGACGGGGCCGGTATAGACAACTTCGGCATTGATCGCATCACCGGAAAGCGCCGGCAAAAGGATTTCCAGATCTTCGGCAGGCACCAGCCCGACCGTCGGGCTCTCGCCCATCCAGACCTCGGCCTGTTCGACGGCCAGGCCTTCACGGGCGATGGTTCTCTTGGTGAACTGACGGAACGACCAATTGACGATCGCCTCGCTCTCTTCGGCGCGTTCGGGTGTCGTGTTCATACCGGAGATCACGAAGATCACCCGGCGATCCCCCTGCTTGGCAGATCCCACCAGACCATAGCCAGCCTCTTGAGTGTGGCCGGTCTTCAGCCCATCCGCACCAATATCAAGCTGCAACAGCGGGTTTCGGTTGCGCACGTTCGACGGCGCCCGGCCATCGAATGCAAACTCCTGTTCGGCAAACATCGGGTAGAACTCCGGAAAATCCTCGATCAGATGTTCCGCCAGAACGGCCAGGTCGCGCACCGACATCCGGTGCCCGGGATCCGGCCAGCCGTTGGAGTTCATAAACGTGCTTTCGGTCATGCCCAACTCTCGCGCCCGACGGGTCATGTAGCGGGCAAAACCGGCTTCGGTGCCATCGGGGCTGAGGGCCTCTGCGATTACCGCGCAGGCGTCATTGCCGGACAGCACGATGATGCCCCGCAGCAGGTCCTCGACCCGCACCCGGTCGGTGGTATCCAGGAACATGGTCGAGCCCTTGTAGCTCATGGCGTGTTCGCTGACCGGCAGGCGTTCATCCATGGTCAAACGCCCGTCCCGCACCGCCTCGAAGGCGACGTAGAGCGTCATGAGCTTTGACATCGATGCAGGCGGCATCGGCACGTTTGCGTTCTTTTCCAGCAGCACCGTGTTGGTGCCCTGATCCACCACATAGGCGGCGCGTGCCTTGGTGTCGAACGCCAGCGCAGTCGACGCGGAGGCGGCAACCCATAGCCCGGCCAGGGCGCCAATGCAGGTGGCGGGTGTAAAGCGGATGGTCACGGGGGAGATCCTCCCTTGAGGGCGCTTGTCAATTGTCGCAGATCCGGCGCGGGCCGGATCAGTTGGTCACCGCGTAAGCGTCTGCAAAGCCGGCACCTTTCACGGCCTTCAGCAGCTGCGAGCGTTCGCCTTTGGACTGGGCCGGACCGACGACGACGCGCCAGAACGATTTGCCGTTCGCGGCCTGCTCGTAGACGGTGGGAATGATGCCGGCGTTGCGCATCTGGTCCGCCGTGCGTTTGGCGTTGGCCTCAACGCTGAATATGCCAATCTGGATGTAGGGTTTCGTCAAAGCAGAACGCTGCGAGGCAACCGGCTCTGTCGGCGCTGGCGTGGGCGCAGGTGTTGCAGCTGGCGCGGTGGCCTCGATCGCAGCCGATGCACCGCTGGTGATCGGATCAAGCGCCTGCGTTTCAACCTCTGCGCTGGCGGCGACCGGTGCGTCCCCCTCCTCCAGCCCTTCGATCTGCGGCACCTCCGCATCCGGCGGCGTGTCGTCCACGGCCTCACGCCGCAGGGCAGTTACATTCAACTCAACCGGAGCGCCGGCCAGCATCGACAACGCCGCCGCCGCATCCGAAGACACCTGCAGACGCGGGCCGGGGATCGCCCGCTCGCGGCGGAACAAGGCCCCAATCACAAACTTGCCGTTGGCATTGTTGCGGATGATGACTCGTTCCGGCTCCGTCACATCCGGATGTGCAACCCAGACACCCCCGATGGAGGGGCGGCCATCCCAAAGACCGGCTTCTGTCACCTGAAAGACATCCGGCGCCTCGACGTCGCGCTCTACCAGCTTGGTGGAGTTACTCGGCAGACCCTGCTCACCCGCGCCCTTGGGCTGTAGGAAGGACAGGTTTGCCCCCTCTTCACACGCCGCCAGCGCCAGCGCACTTGTCAGAGCAAGGGCCACACCTGTCGCCCTGGCCCTGCGGCGACCTGCCCGGTCCGAAATCTTATCGCTCATGCGCGTATCCTGCCTGCTCATGCTGCTCATGGTCCGTCACTGTCTGTCTTCGCTGCCTGTCTTCGCCTCAACACATCCGCCGCAGCCCCGTGTCAAAGCGCGCGGAGCGGTCGATTGCCGGTTTTCCGGTCTCATGCGTCTTTGAGCGAAGCATAAACACTGTGATTTGGTATGGAAACCCTGACGTTTGGCCCATCGGCGACAATGGGCGACAGATTGCGTGTTCGTGATCCGCAGCAATCTTGCGCAGATTTCTCCTTGCCACTGCGCCGCTCGCGTCCTAAACCGCAGAACAGTTCGATCTGCGTGACCGGGGAGGTGGCAGAGTGGTCGAATGCGGCGGTCTTGAAAACCGTTGAACGTGAGAGCGTTCCCAGGGTTCGAATCCCTGTCTCCCCGCCATTGAATCAATGGGTTATGGTGCTTCACGCTCACTTCGGCGAATGGTGAACTCACACATCGGCCAAGTTTCACCTCCACCTTCACGATTGCTCCAGGTCTTTGTGTCTGAAGATCAAAGCGTCTTCGTGTGAGGCGCTTTCGCTGTGTGTCTTTGGGCGCTGGTTGAACAATCGAGAGACTTTGACGACCGATGCGGACTGACACTGACGATCAGTGCAACGACAGCAGCATCACACAGCAACTGAATGCCTCATGCGGCCTCGGCCCTCAAAGGCGCGTATCTCGACGGCAGCCGCACCGCTTGACCTCCACGTCTTGACCGATATCGAATAACATGACGAAATCGAGTGTTATTGACTTATGGATTTCAAATCTTCGCAATCATAGGATGCCCCATGCTCCGCGCCCCTCTTGCCCTATCTGCTCTCGCCCTGCTGGCCGCCTGCGCCACGCCCCAGGAACGCTGCATCCGACAAGGCGCGTCGGAGCAAACTCGGATAGTGAATGAGATCAGCGAAACCGAAGCAAATATCTCTCGTGGCTACGCCATTCACCGACAGACCATTCCAGAAACCATTTTTCACACCTGCAGGCGGGTGAGCGACGGCAAGGTCGTGGGCTATTACCCCTGCCCCGAGACATACTATCGGACCGTGGAAACCCCGGTTTCCATCAACATCGGCGAAGAACGTAAAAAGCTGCGCGGGCTCAAGGATGCCCTGCCCGCAGCCAGCAAACGCGCCAGAGACGCCGCAGCACAATGTCGGATACAATACCCGGAATAAAAGCGCACGCTGACGTCGACCGCTTCAAAGACATCCATTTACCACGTCCCGCGTGACACCCAAAACGATTGCGCCACCGCCCGACGTATCAGTCAGTGAACCCGCCCCTGACGCAAAGCTTTCGGCACGCTAGGTTTCAGTGCCCGGCGGGCGTGGCAGGCGGGGTGGTCGTGGCCGTTCCAGGCTTTAGTCGTAGCTCGCCATCACGTCATACATCACCGGCTCGAAACTGCGACACAGCGTGTTCAGCACCCGGTTTCGCTTGCGCATCTCTTCGCTGCGCAACATCTCCATGAAATCCTCTCGTTGGCGCCACTGGGAATAGTTGGCCACCCGAGTTTGGGCATCATTCACATGCAGCGCTGCCGCGATAAAACCGGGCTGATGCGAGATGAACTCCGAATAGGCTTCCTCCAGCGCATCGACCAGATCCTGACAGGTGCCGGGCGTCACCTCAAACGTGGTGATCACCGTTTGCACATGGTTGGTTTTTGCAATTGTCGGCATGAGGTCCTCCTTCTCATCCTGCCTTTCAGACTATGCCAACTGGCTTGAAAGTCGACAGGATTTCGCTCTACCATAGGTGGAGCGAGGTAAATTCAAGGGCTCCCGCCTGTGCGCCGACCCATCACGATTTTCCTGTTTTTACATGTCGTCATGACCACCAGCTGGGCACAGGCTGGTGCGTGGCTGGAACAAACGGGATCCGGGTTCCTGTCCGCATCGAGCCGCGCCCGAGAGACCGGCACCGAACTCGGAGCTTACGCCAGCTACGGGCTGAGCCGAAATCTGACGTTTGGCCTCGACATCAATCAAAGCGACGACTCCGGATTTCAGAGCGCCCATGCACTGGCCTTTGCCCGCCTGCCCCTGCGACAGCGCAAGGCGGGTTGGCAATTGGCGGTCGAACTCGGCGCCGGCCTTGGGCAGCGCGACGCAGACTGGACGCCGATGCAGCGGCTGACGCTTTCGGCCGGGCGCGCGCTGTCCTGGCGGGGGCGCGACGGTTGGCTTGCAGTCGATCTGGGCCGAGAATGGCATGATGCCGGTGACGCCTGGAAGCTTGACGGAACGCTCGGCCTCCACCGCTCACAAGGCCCCGCCCCCATTGTACAGGTCGAGCTATACCAGCCTGACTACGGCGATCTCGCGTGGAAAATCCTGCCCGGCCTGCGCTGGCGCCTGTCCCCCGACCGAGAGTTGCTGACCGGGTTGGAATGGCGCTCATTCGGGGAGGCGCGGCTTGGCCTCAAGGTGGAATTATGGCACAGGTTCTGAGCCCTGCCAGCCGCAACTCCGTGCCCGCCCGGCCTGTCCCGAACATTCCGGAGCCTACCCATGCCATCTGACACCAACACTCCCACGAAAAGCGCCTCACCCATTCGCCCCACAGATGACGAGGCCCGCGCCTTGGCACGTCAGCTGATGCAGGACGCCCGGTTCGCCGCCCTCGCGACGTTGACTGATGCGGGGTATCCGATGCAAAGCCGCGTCGCCTTTGGCCTAGACGCCGATGGTGCGCCGATTTCGCTGGTCTCCACCCTCGCCGCGCACACCCAAGCCATGGCCGTGCGCCCGCAGATCTCGCTCTTGGTGGGGGAGCCGGGCGCCAAGGGCGATCCGCTGACACATCCGCGTCTCAGTCTCAACGGGACTGCTGAAATACTGCACAACGCCTGCACTGCGCATGACGAGATGGCCGCGCAGTATCTGCGCAGCCACCCCAAGGCAAAGCTCTATATCGGCTTTGGCGATTTCCACTTTGTCCGGTTCCAGATCTCAGAGGCGTTTCTGAACGGCGGATTTGGCAAGGCCTACACCCTGCGGCCTGCGGACCTCGGGCTCTCTGCCTAGCGATCAATCCGGATCAGCACCCGCACCGTGCCGCGCACCGCTTGCTCCCAGATGATGTCGATCTCGTTGTTATTGCTGCCTTCCTGCGTGCGCACATAATGGCCCGGATAAGCCACGGACCCGCCGCTGTTGCGCAATGCGCCTTCGACGATCACCGCGTCCACGGCGCGGCTGTAGGCCTGAAATGGCAACGTGCCGCCGGTGGGTACCGTCCAGGTGCTGGCCACGGTGTTCTGATCAAACTCCACCCGCAGCGGATTGCGCGATTGCGTCGAGACGTTGTGAAAGCTGTTGCCGTCAAAGAACACGTCCTTGGAGCGGGTAAAGTTCAGATTGGCAAAGCTCGTGTCCACGCGTTCGGCCCGGTCGATATTGCCATTGATAGAGCGGAACTTGTTTCCGGTGACGGACACCCCGTTGAGGAAATGACCGCTGCCGAAGGGTTTGACCACGATGTAGCTGAACCAGCTCGCCACATCACCGCTGAGGAAAACATTGTCAGTAATCGACATCGCCGCAAAGGAGAACCCGCCAGTGAAATCCGGATCCGCGTCATATTCGTTGGTCCACTCGATAAAGCAGTTGTCGATGTAGTTTTCCGAAATCGTGTGCGAGGCATAGGTGTCGGTCACAACAATTCCCGCCGTGCGGATGCCGCCTGCCACGCTGTCGCCCTGAAAGAAGTGGTTGCCGGTCACCGTGTGGTTCGAGCCGGCCATCACGGCCCAATGCCGAAAGCGCGTGGCGCGGTTGTGGCGCAGTTTCACGTCGTTGGAGTTGACGTTGAGCGCGATGGTTTCGCGATCCGCCACATCCGCCGCATCCTCGTCGGACAGGAATTGGCAATTGTCCACCAGCATCCCCTGACATCCGCTGCCGATCGAGGTGATGCCCCGCGCCTTTGGCTTGGTGAAAAAACAGTTGTGCGCCGCAAATACCGTGCCTGCGGGGGCCAGGCGCAGGGCGCTGGCCTCTCCATTGCACTGGAACTCCACGCCTGAGATGCCGAATTTCTTCAATGAAGAGAACCCGGAGAAATCGAGCATGTACTTGAAGGCGGTGAAGGTGAAATTCTGCGTGCCTTCCGCATCATAGAGCGGTTGGCTCAGGGTCAGCTCGCCCGCGCCGGTGTTCTTGGATTTCACATAGACCTCGCGCCCGACGCCTGCGCCCTCGACCAATGCGCCGACTGGGATGGCAGAAATATTGGCCACATTGGTCAGCTTTCTCTTGTCAGCGCTGTCGTAGGTCGCTTGCGCGGTGACCACGTCATGATCCCAATTGGCGCCCGCCTGTGCCGTGAACTGGCCGTTTCGGATATAGCGGCGCGTGGCATAGCTGGTGCGATTGGGCACTGCCGCCTGCATATCAATCGGCGCGCTCACCGTGATGCTGCGCCCGCCAAGGTCGAGGCTTTCGTGGTCCACACTGTTCAGCAGCGCCTGAAACGCCTTTTCAAAGGCCAGCTGCTCATCTTCAAATGCCGCCGCATAGGTCGGGTAATCGTAGCTCTTGGTCAGCAAGAGCATCGCGCTATCGGGCATCGACAACGTGCCCTCAAAGATCACCTCGTGATGCAAAGAAAGGGTGCTGTTGATGCGGAACTCGCCCTCTGGCACCAGGATGCGGCGACCATCGGCGGCGTCATCGGCGGCCTCGAAAGCCGCGTGGCAGTTGGTGCTGCCATCGCCGACGGCACCAAAATCGGTCACATCCACCAGGCTCAGCATATCGCGCAGAAAAACGCTGGTGATGTCCTCGATCACGATGTCGTCGACCCGGATCACCCCGCCATTAGCGCCGGTCAGATTGAGGCCGAGGTGGCCATAGACGGCACTCAGCCCCCAGGGCATGTCGACACCAGAGCGGCTGCCGGTGCCGACGATGGCCTGCACCTCTACCACCTCGCCATAGGCACTGAGGCTCACGCCCGGCCCGCTCTCGATCACGCCGGAGACATGGCTGTTGTTGGCCGCCCCTGCCCAGCCCGCGATGCGTACCGTGGGCAGGGCGCCGCTCATCGCCTTTACCCGCGCGGTCAGGCGCAGGTAGCAGCCCGGCAGGATCGAGGTTTCGCCCATGTAGCGCAGCTTTTGGGTGCTGTCGGTCTTTTGCAGCTCCAGACAGCCGCCGAAATCCGCGTCCCCCGCCACCAATGCGGCATTCGCGGCCCCGTCATAGGTGTCGGAGCCGGGGGTGCCGTTGCCGCTGGACCAGACGTCAAGCCCGCCTGAAAATGCGGGCGGCATCAGTTGCAAACCGTCGGTGATTGCCTTGTTCATGAGAGAGACCTTTCCTGTTCCAGCACGCCGGGATCGGAAAAGGTTCTATCATTTGGGACTTAAATCCCGCTCAGGAGGGCGCGCGCGGCCAGCGCAACACCCGGAGGGTCAGCAGCAGCGTCAGACGTTGGCGCCCGGGGCCTTGAGAAGCTGTACAGCGTTGATTTTCCAACCCGTTTCAGTCTCAATCATTTGGTAGTCGAGCATGTGAATACCGCCACTGTCATCAGTCACCATGACCCGTTGCCAGAGGTTTCCAGCCACCTCGCGCAGTTCAAGGTAGCGCACATCTGCTGGACGCCAGACCATCGGATAGCCCTGTTCGACCATGGTCGCGAACCGTTCCGGCGTACCAAACAATGCGCGAATATTGGGCGAGGCAAACCCGAAGGCTGCCCCCATGTCATCGGATTGGAAGGCCTCGATCTGGGCGCCAATGACGCCGGTGATCGGCTCCTTCTGCGCCGTGGCCTGCGTACCAAGCGTCGCAACCGCCATTGCGGCCACAAGGCCAAGTGTCACCATCATCCGCATCACAAAACTCCTCCGTACCAACACCTGATTGCTAGGGAGATAGCGTGCTGGCGCATGCGGTCAAAAAATCAGGTTCTTTACAGACGCAGGCGCAGCTGTGATCGCGCTCGGTCGCACGTTCGTCAGGCCTTTCGACCTGGACCTGCCCGCAAGGACGCCCGCAACAGAAGGGATCATTCAACGTAAAACGGGCGCCCGCTTGGGACGCCCGTCATGAGGTCACGCGTGTGCGTTGGTCTCAGACCAGCTCGCCCGCCAATGCGCTTTCGATCAGCGTGACGGTCTCCTCGACGCCGTAAAGCGCGATGAAGCCACCAAAGCGCGGCCCCTGCGTGGCGCCCAAGAGCACCTCGTAAATGGCGGAGAACCAGGCCCGCAGCGGCTCAAACCCGTGGATCTTGCCGATGGCAAAGACCACCGACTGCAAGAATTCCTCATCGGCAAAGTTCGCCTCGGGCAGCGGGTCGTCATTGCCGACAAGCTCGTTCTTCTTGGCAATGGCAGCGAGTGCGGCCTCGGGCGAGCGCAGCGCATCGGCCAGATCCGTAAGCGCGGCGCGCTCCTGATCGCCTGGCAGGCGGTAGGTTTTGGCAGGCTTCACGAAGTCCTGGAAATAGCGCACGGCAAAGCCCGCCGCCTGATCCATGCCCGGATGTGTCGCGGCAGTGGCGTCGGGGGCGTATTTGTTGATGAAGCCCCACATGGTGTCCTTGTCCTCGGCGCTGGAGGCGCTGGCGAGGTTCAACAACATCGAGAAGGAGACCACCATGTCCGATTCCGGCACGTCGCCACCGTGGATGTGCCAGACCGGGTTGTTGAGCTGTGCCTTGAGATCCTGACCATGGTAGGCGCGCAGCTGCTGGTGATACTCGTCCACCGCCTTGGGGATCACATCGAAATGCATCCGCTTGGCGGTCTTGGGCTTTTGGTACATGAAATACGACAGGCTCTCAGAGGACGCGTAGGTCAGCCAGTCGTCGATGGACACGCCGTTGCCGGAGGTCTTGGAGATCTTCTGGCCGTTCTCATCGAGGAACAGCTCGTAGGTGAAATGCTCCGGTGCGCGCTGGCCCAGCGCGCGGCAGATCCCGTCATAGATCGGCGTGTTGGTGGAATGGTCCTTGCCGTACATCTCGAAATCGACGCCCAGCGCTGCCCAGCGGGCGCCGAAATCCGGTTTCCACTGCAGTTTCACATTGCCGCCGGTGACGGGGAGCGTCCATTCGCGCCCATCTTCGTCGTCAAAGGTCACGGTGTATGTCTCGGCACAGACCTTTTTCATCGGCACGTAAAGTACCCGCCCGGTTTCCGGATGGATCGGCAGGAAGATGGAATAGGTCTGGCGGCGCTCTTCGCGCAGGGACTTCAGCATGATCTCCATGATGTCGTCGTATTTGTCGACCGCGCGCTTCAGCACCTCATCGAACCGGCCGGAGCCGTAAAATTCGGTGGCGGAATAGAACTCATACTCGAAACCAAACGTATCGAGGAAGCGGCGCAGCATGGCGTTGTTATGATGGCCAAAGCTGTCATGCGTGCCAAACGGGTCCGGCACCGATGTCAGCGGCTTCTGCAGATGGTCCTGCAGGCTCTCGGAATTGGGCACATTGCCGGGGATCTTGCGCATACCGTCCAGATCATCCGAAAAGCAGATCAGCTTGGTCGGAATATCCGAGATCACCTCGAAGGCGGTCTTGATCATGGTGGTGCGGGCCACCTCGCCAAAGGTGCCGATGTGGGGCAGACCGGAGGGGCCGTAGCCGGTCTCGAACAGCACATATCCCTTCTCCGGCGCGCCCTTGGCGTAACGTTTGAGAACACGGCGTGCTTCTTCAAACGGCCAGGCTTTGCTCTTCAGAGCTTCTTCGCGCAGAACAGACATGATGTACTCCAGTCAGCGTCTTTTTCAGGGATGATCGGCGGCACCACGCGCACCGACGCTCCCCTCTATTGTGCCTGTGCAGCATGAGTCAACAAGGCCCACGCCCGCCGGGGTGGCGGAAAACCACTTTTCACCAGGCTTCGCCGTTGAACAGCTGGGCCGCCGGTCATATTCTTCTGAATGAACCCAAGGCATAAAGGACGCCGTAGAAATGACAGAAGAAACCATCCAGCTGCTTACACCGCAGGACTGCCTTGTGGCGGTCATGGTGGCAGTATCGGCTTCGGACGAGGACATTCGCACGGCAGAACTGGTCAAGATCCAGAACGCGGTCAATATGCTGCCGGTGTTTGCAGATTATGATGCGGACCGCATTCCGTCAGTGTCGCGCACCGTCTTCGACCTGTTCGAACAGGAGGACGGGCTGGATGCGTTGTTTGGTCTTGTCCGGGACATCCTGCCGGAGCGCCTGTTCGAGACCTGCTATGCGCTGGCCTGCGATGTGGCAGCGGCGGATGGCAAGCTCAATGAAAACGAGCTGCGCCTGCTGGAAGAGATCCGCTACGAGCTGAACATTGACCGCCTGCATGCAGCGGCCATCGAACGCGGCTCGCGCGCGCGCCACATGGTATAAGCGCATCCGGTCACCTCGAACCTGTCTGGTTACGAAGGACGGCCGCACGCCGGAAAATTGAGATTTGACGCAAGAGGGCGACCCAACGGGCCGCCCTCTTCGCTATGGGAAACGTGATGTCCCCGCAGACCGCATGTCAGCTGCGGCCCTTCCACGGCACCAGGATGTCCTCGGCCTTGCGCATCAGGATATCGATGCCGTAACCAATAACACCGATCAGGATGATCCCCATGATGACAATATCCGTCAGTTGGAATTTCGACGCAGCGATAATCATCATGCCAGCCCCCTTCTGAGCCGCCACCAGTTCGGCGGCCACCACGGTGCCCCAGCAGACCCCCATCGCAACACGCGCCCCGGTGAAGATTTCCGGCAGCGAGTTCGGCACGATGACATGGCGCAGGATCTGCGGCTTTGACGCACCAAGCGAATAGGCAGCGTGCACCTTGGTGATATTGACACCTGACACCCCTGCCCGCGCGGCAATGGTCATGATCCAGAGCGCGGCAAGGAACAACAGAACGATCTTGCCCGTCTCCCAAATGCCGAACCAGATGATCACCAGCGGGATCAGCGCCAGTGGCGGCACCGGTCGCATGAACTCCACGATCGGATCGAACCAGCCTCGCACCCAGGAGCTGAGCCCCATGGCATAGCCAAGCGGAATGCCCACCAGCGCGCCAAGGGCAAAGCCCGCCAGCACCCGCAGAAGCGACCAGCCCAGGTGATCCCAGAGGGTGAAATTCTGATAGCCTTCGGATGCGATTTCGATGAAACGGGCCACCACCGCCTCGGGGCTGGGCATCCAGATCGGTTCCATCTGAAAGCCCTTGTCGGGCGCGAAATTGAGCGACCCGCGCCGCGACATGGTGACACTGCCGTCAGGCACTTCGACCGTTTCGCCCGGCACAATGGGCTGTCCCTCGACTGCGGTGACCGTGACATCCTCGCCATCGTTGCGGGAGGCCTTGATCAGAACAGAGCGCCAGACCGTGACCACCTCGGCGTCATCCTGAGCAAAGCTGCTATTCGGGCTCACGTCAGGTGCCGGGACGTCCTCGCCAAAGTCATGCACCCGAACATGCACACGCGCGTCAGCGGTGGTGCCATCCGGCGCGGTGGCAGTGTAGCTGAAGCTGGTATCACCCCGAAAGGGTCCGGGCACATGGATCGGAACCAGCCTGGAGTCGGTAAACGCACCCCAGATCAGAAAGATCACCAGGACAGAGATCACAGAGGCGGCCCGGTTAGGCGTGATGGCGCTTTCGTCACCGAAGGTCACGGTTTTCAGACTGTTGAAGTTCACACCACTGCGGCTGCGGTCCTGAATGCGGTCGACGATGAAATAGGCAATGGTGAACAGGGCCACATAGGCCAGCAGGATCAGAAGACCAGTCATGCGGCACCCTCCGAGCGACCCATGATTTCCTCTTCCATTTCCCAGATCATCGACAGGATTTCATCGCGTGTCTCGGCAAATCCGTCGAGTTTCTTCACATCGCGCAGATCCATGTTGACGCCATGATCGGCAAAGGGAAGCCGGTACTCCTTGTGGATGCGTCCTGGTCGGGGGGCCATCACCAGAAGGCGTTCCCCCAGCAACAAGGCTTCTTCGACGGAATGGGTGATCAGGATCACCGTCTTGCCGCTCTTTTTCCAGAGTTTCAGAACCAGCGCCTGCATCTTCTCGCGGGTCAGCGCATCCAGCGCCCCCAGAGGTTCGTCCATCAGGATCACATCCGGATCATTGGCCAGGCAACGCGCCAGTGCGACCCGCTGTTGCATGCCGCCAGACAGCTCGTAGACTGCCTTCTCGCCGAAATCCTGCAGGCCGACAGTGTCCAGCAGCTGATCGCAGATGTCGCGCCGTTCAGCGACAGGCATCCCCTTCATGCGAGGGCCGAATTCGACGTTTTCACGCACGCTCATCCACTCGAACAGTGCGCCCTTCTGAAACACCATACCGCGCTCGGGTGCTGGCCCCGTCACGACGTGGTCGTTCATCCGCACAGCGCCTTCGGTGGGGGCGAGAAACCCGGCACAGATGTTCAGAAGCGTGGTCTTGCCGCAGCCAGACGGGCCCAGCACCGACATGATCTCACCCTTTTCAATCTCGATGGAAACGTCTTTCAGCGCCTGAATATGCGTGCCGTTGGGCAGGTCGAATCGCATCGACAGGTGATCGATATGGAGGCCATCCATGGGCTGCTCCTGCTCTTGAAGTGAGTATTTGAGAGAATGGAGAGACGCCATCCGACGCCTCTCCTGCGCCACGAATTGTCAGCGCTTACTCTGCAACGGCTGCAAGGTGACTGGCATCAACCGATGCCTCATAGCTGTCTAGAACCTGCGGGATTGACCCTGCATCGGCAAAGACCTGTGCCACCCCGCTCATGAAGGTCTGCACGCCACCACCAAGCCATTTGTCACCGAGCTGATCTGAAACCGACGGGAAGGTGAACGTAGCCAGCGACGCCTCTGCCGCAGCAGGCTCCATGCCCGCATCCTTGGCGATCACCGGCAGCATTTCGGCCGTGTGCTCGCCAGAGTTCCACATCGCATTCATGTCTGCTGTCACCTTCAGGAACTGCGACAGCAACGCGCCCTCTTCAGCCGCGAAATCAACGGGTGTCGAGGTGACATCAAAGACGAGAATGCCAAGGTCTTCTTTCTCGGCGCCGGTCAGCAGCACGTTGCCGTGCTCCATCATCCGTCGCAGGCCGCCACCATATCCGCAGGCCATGTCGACATTCCCCTGCGACAGGGCAACCGCGCCCTCCGGTGGTGCCATGTCGACGATCTCCATCTGGGAGATATCCACCCCGAAATGGTTCATCTGCGACAGAAAGCCGTAGTGCGCCGCGGTGCCGATCGGAACCGCAACCTTCTTGCCCACCAGATCAGCGGTGGTGGTCTTATCAATTTCCAGGTTCGTGGCCACGACGCAATTGTCGTTCTCGGAGTAGCTTACCGCCACGTCGACCACCTGCAGCGCCTGCCCCGCAGAGACCGCCACCACAAATGGCGGCAAGCCCTGGCTGACCGCAATCTGCACATCGCCCGAGGCCATTGCCGCCGACATTGCCGTGCCGGTATCAAAGGACACCCAGTTGATATCGACGCCCAGCTCCTCTTCGTAGAGGCCCATGGCCTTGCCGTATTGGAACGGCATCGGCCATTCCAGGAAATAGGCCACCGTGATCTCGTCTGCCATCGCCGTCGTGCCGGCAAGCAGGGCCAGGGCAGCGGATGTGGCGCAAAGTTTGGTCTTGAAAGACATTAGGGGTTCCTCCGTGTTGAACCATATCGCGATCAATCGCGTTTTTCTGGAGGTCGCTTTCTTTGAGAATTTTTATGCGGACCTGCGCAAATCGTTGCGATCCACACCCCACCTGACAACCGTGACGATAACACTGGCCCCACGAAAACTGGATTCTGGGCTTATCTGGGCGCGTTTTTTGCCTCTGAGAGGGCAAACTGGCCTTATCCGAGCCAAAGCCGCAGCTACGCGCTCCGGTAGGCCGCAGCAGCAGATCAACTTGCGTAGATCTGCCCCCAGCGTTCCAGCAAGGCCTGCTGCAAGCGTTTGGCGCGGCGGTTCCAGCTGCGCCCGCCTGGGGGACGCTCCCGCTGGGCCCGGCTGATCGCAGCCCGCGCCCGCAGGTCAGCGGAAAAGATTGCAAACGCCATCTCGCGCCCATCCTCGGCGGTGACAAAGCCCCCCAGCCCCGAGACGAAATTCAGCGTCCCGGTCTTCGCCACGACCTTGATCGGATGGGATTTGATCGGCCGCCCTTTTGCATCCTGCAGATAGATCCGTTTCAGGAGGGGGCGCAATGCTCCGGTCCGGTTTGCGACCACCAGCGCGCGCAGGAGGTCGGTGGCGGTCAGTCGCGATTTATCGCCAAGCCCGGAATGATCCACCATGCGGCTGGACTGCATGCCCAAGGTCGCCGCGGCCCAACGGCTCATCACCGCACCGGAATCGGAGAGCGAGCCGGGGCGCTCGCCCCGCTGCACGCTGGCCGTCATGCCGATCATTTCCGCCATGAGGTTGTTGGAATACTTGAGCATCGCCTTCAGCAAGGCCGACAGCGGATCGCTCTGATACTGGGCGACCATTTCGCCGGACGGCAGACGATCGGTCTGTTTCGGGGTCGGCAGGGCCAGACCATGCGCACGGGCCAGCGTCTGGAATACGTCCCCCGCATAGAGCGCAGGATTGCGCACCGGCAACCAGCGCGCACCGCCATTGCCAAGCGCGCCGCTGGCTACGGTCCAGTGATCGACCCCCGCCTTGTCATCATAGGTGTAGACCGGCAGATCCCGTCGCACGACGGCCATTTTTGAGCTATACACATCCGGGCGAAATTTCTCGGTCCGGGCGTCCATGGTGATGGCCCAGCTGCTGCCCGCGCGCTTCCATTCAAAATGCACCCGGTTGAAATTCAGGGCGATACCGCTCACCGCGGGGCTATACCCCAGATGGTCGGGCTGGCCCGGATCGATCGATTTCACAAATGGCAACATGCTGTCCCAGACCAGGAACCGGCCAGTGACGCGCTGAATCCCCTTGGCCTTCAGGGCCGCTGCCAGTTCACCAAGCCCATCGGTGCTCAGCGTCGGATCACCACCGCCCACGAGCACCAGATCACCCTTCAGAACACCGTTCTGCACCGGACCCGTCGCGATAAGCCGGGTGCGAAACCGATAGCCTGCACCGAGCGTATCCATCGCATAGAGCGCTGTTACCACCTTTGCCACGCTGGCCGGTGGCAAAGGTGCATCCGCGTTTACACTCTCCAGCAGCTGGCCGCTATCTGCATCCGCAACCGCACAGACCACCTCCCCCGACAGGCCGGCATTCTTCAGGATCGTCTCCAGCCCCTCGCGACCGGGGCTGAGCGGGTTGAGCCCGCGCATCTTCGGACGCGGCGCGGAACTGGGTGCATGGGCAAGCGCCGGGCCGGAACCGAGGGCAGCAAGAGCGGAGATGATAAGGCGACGGCGTGAAATCATGATGCGCAAGTTGAATCAAATTCCCTTGCATTCGGCAATTGCCTTATTCGCAATTTGCCAAAGAAGTTTCTGTGACGGCCAAAAAAACCTGCCATCCAGCCCCGTTAGTCGGACCATTCACCGCGCTTGCGGATTTCGGTTGAGGACGCATCGACCATGGGCACGTTGAGAAAACACCAGGCCGGGGCCTCGGCACGCGCCAGTCGCTGGCTCTGCCAGGCCGGGATGCGATGGGCGCCATAAATGCGGGCGGCGGGCGACAGCCGCGCCGAGATCCGCTCTCCCGGGCGCGCCAAAACGCCGACGGGCACAGTGTTCAGGATGTCGCGCCAATCTTTCCAGCGGTGGAAATGGGCAAGGTTGTCGGCCCCCATCAGCCAGACAAAGCGCACATGCGGATAGGTGGTGCGCAGGTGCCGCAGGGTCTGGGCAGTGTAGCGCGTGCCCAGACGGGCCTCGATATCCGAAATCCGCACCCGCGGATGATCCATCATCGCCCGCGCTGCCGCCATCCGCCGCGCCATGGAGGCCGGCGGGTTTTCCTTCAGCGGATTGCCCGGGGTGACCAGCCACCAAAGCTGGTCGAGGTTGAAGCGTTTCAATGCCGCCAGGGAAATCTGCACATGCCCCTGATGCGGCGGATCAAAGGATCCGCCCAGCAGGCCCACGGTCATGCCCGGGCGCAGGAAGGGGTACGCAGTTTTCATCGCGGGATTGATGCGCAGATTTGGAAGGGGATGGCAACGGGCGATGCAATGCACGCAATGCCTGCGCCTGACTTTGAGAGAGAAACGAGGATGGTAGGAAAGAACTACCTGCCGAAATCTAGGAGATATTCGATGTTATAAAATTGCGGTCACGGATCTTAATCCCAAGCAAAGAAAATACCATGCTGGACGGCGTTGCACGTGGCTGCTGCAATGCCGGAGTTCTTCGAACAGAGGAGATTCCAGCATGGTCAAGAAAGCAACGCGCCTCGCCCGCTTCGCGGAAGCCGTCGAGGATCAACCTGTCGTCGTCGGTCTCGACGTTCACAAAAAGACCTATTCCGTCGCCCTGTTCTCGTCGCAAGACGGTCAGGTCGAGAGCTATACCTGTCCAGCCGGAGAGGCGGCGCTCGCCGCGCAGCTTTCGGGCCTGGGCTGCTCCATCGAGCATATCGTCTATGAGACCGGGCCAACCGGCTTCGCCTTGGCCCGCACATTGATGGCCGCAGGATTTAAGGTATCGGTGATCGCCGCCTCGCGCATCCCGCGCGGCTACGCAGCGGCGGCGAAGAACGATCGGCTGGATGCGGTGAAGCTGGCGACCTACTTCGCGCGGGGATTGCTGCATTCCGTCGCCATTCCAACCGTCGAACAGGAAGGCTACCGGGCGCTCGTGCGGCGGCGGAAGCGTGTCGCGGAGAGCCGGGGCAAGATCAAGCAGAAGATCAAGGGCTTCCTGCTCGCGTCCGGCATCGGCGAACCGCAGAGTATCCAGAAGTGGTCTCTGGCCGCTTCGGCAGACCTGTCGGCATTGGATATGCCGCCGGAACATCGCATGTCGCTGGCCTCGATGGTGCGTGAGTACCTTTTCTTGCTTTCCGAAGACAAGATGCTGCGCGCCGAGATCAGGACGGCAACGAAACGGATGCACGCAGAGCGGTTCGCGCACCTGACATCTGTCGTCGGGGTCGGCGAGACCGCCGCATCGAACTTCTTGGCCGAGCTGTTCTCTCCCGAACGGTTCAACCGCCCCGAGGAAGTGACCTCCTATCTCGGTCTCGCACCTGTGGTCAGCCAGAGTGGTGGCAGTCAAGCCCGGGCCAGGATCAGACCCGTGGGTCAGAAACGCTTACGCGGCATCCTCATCGAAGCCGCATGGCAATGGACGTGGCGAGACCCCGAAGCGAAGGAACTCTACAATCGACATTTTGCGAAGCATGGGATCGGGCAGAAGGCCATCGTGGCCGTCGCCCGCAAGCTCGCGATCAAGCTTTGGCGCATGGCGGTAGAGATACCGCCCGTGTCAATGGAGGGTGCCGCGCGCGGGGCCTGGTCGGGATAACCGACAGTAGAAAAGGGCGGCACCCTCATCTACCGGCGCGTACCGAAAGCGGTACTTGGTGATCCTGCATCTTGACAGGCACGAATAAGAAAAGGCTTACGCAAGCCGGTAATAGCTCTGGCATGGCCTCAATTCTGTGGCGTGACACGCACGCAGGATGGGTTTTTGTGGCTATAGGCAAGGTCGGCAGTGCGGACTTTTCGGACTTTGCCTGAACGTGCGCCAATGTCTGCTCTAGCAAGAATCGTTCGTCAAACGATCCTTTTGGCGGGGACGGCGTGATTGTATAGTGTGCCAGTTCGAGACTGGGTACTCGTTACGAGGTCATCGGCTGATACAACCCAACTTGCCGCTAGACGTCCCCTCTTGACCAATTGAGAAAGCTTATATTCTCTTTGCGATGAAGGAGAATATTATGGCAATTCCAGCCTCAAAGTCAGAGTTGCTAGATGCAATTTCTGAGACGTTTGACAAGTTGATAGTCGACTTGTTGAAGGTGCCGAAGGATCGTGCGCGAGAATGCTCACTCGAAGGTCACGTAAAAGGAACAACCATGAGTGCCGCCGATCTTGTGTCTTATCTCATTGGCTGGAACGAGCTTGTTTTGAGTTGGCTGGATCAGGATGACAAAGGACAGGATGTCGATTTTCCCGCAACGGGTTTTAAGTGGAATGAGCTGGGACAGCTCGCGCAGAAATTTTACAAAGACTGCGATGGCGTCGACTACCACGACCTTTTGGACCGCTTGAAAAAAGCCAAGGAAAACCTCGTCGAAACAATCTCGGCACGTTCGGATAATGAACTCTATGGCGGGCCGTGGCATGGCAAATGGCCGAAGGGTCGGATGATCCAGTTCAACACGTCATCGCCTTATGCAAACGCGCGTAGCCGTATCCGCAAGTGGCTCAAGACCCAGACGAGAGTTCAGCTTCGCCAAAGTCCAGCATAGCGGTCATCCGTGCATTGCGCAGCATCGGTCACTTCGGGCTCCAAGCCGCCATTGGGAGCTGGGTTGAGCACTCGCAGCATTGCCAGCTGCACTTGACAGTTGTCCACATAAGAAAGGCCCCGCGAAATGCGAGGCCTTTCCGTTGGCTATTACCGCACAAACTTCTTGTGCTTCAACCGCTTGGGCTCCAGCGCGTCCGGTCCCAGACGGCGCTTCTTGTCTTCTTCGTAGTCCTCGAAGTTGCCCTCGAACCACTCCACATGTGCGTCGCCTTCAAAGGCGAGGATGTGTGTACAGATCCGGTCGAGGAAGAAACGGTCGTGCGAGATCACCACCGCGCAGCCGGCGAAATCGACCAGCGCGTCTTCCAGTGCCCGCAGGGTTTCCACGTCCAGATCGTTGGTCGGCTCATCGAGCAGCAGCACGTTGCCGCCTTCTTTGAGCAGGCGCGCCATATGGACCCGGTTGCGCTCACCACCCGACAGGAGGTTCAGCGTCTTCTGCTGATCACCGCCCTTGAAGTTGAACGACGAACAATAGGCGCGGGAGTTGACCTGGGCATCCCCAAGTTCGATGACTTCCGCACCGCCCGAAATCGCCTCCCAGACCGTGTCCTTGTCGTTGAGGTCATCACGGGACTGGTCGACGTAGGAGAGCTTTACCGTATCGCCATATTCGACCGAGCCAGCATCAGGTTGCTCCTGTCCGGTCAACATCCGGAACAGGGTCGATTTACCGGCGCCGTTGGGGCCGATCACACCGACGATACCGCCCGGCGGCAGCGAGAAGTTCAGCCCTTCGACAAGCTGCTTGTCGCCATAGTGCTTGGCCAGGTTTTCCACCTCGATCACCTTGGAGCCCAGACGCGGGCCATTCGGGATCACGATCTGGGCGCGCCCGACCTTTTCCCGCTCGGAGGTATTGGCCATCTCGTTATAGGCCGAGATCCGCGCCTTGGACTTGGCCTGACGGGCCTTCTGTCCCTGACGCATCCATTCCAGTTCGCGCTCCAGCGTCTTCTGGCGGGCCTTGTCCTCGCGAGCTTCCTGCTGCAGGCGCTTGGCTTTCTGCTCCAACCAGGCAGAATAGTTGCCTTCGTAGGGAATGCCGCGGCCACGGTCGAGTTCGAGGATCCAGCCAGTGATATCATCCAGGAAGTAACGGTCGTGGGTGACGCAGAGGATGGTGCCCTTGTAGTCGATCAGGTGCTGCTGCAGCCAGGCGATGGTCTCGGCATCGAGGTGGTTGGTCGGTTCGTCGAGAAGCAGCATGTCGGGCGCTTCCAGCAGCAGTTTGCACAGCGCCACGCGGCGTTGCTCACCACCTGAAAGGTCCTTGATGTCCGCGTCATCCGGCGGGCAGCGCAGCGCCTCCATGGAGACGTCCACCTGGCTGTCGAGATCCCAGAGGTTCTCGGAATCGATGGCGTCCTGCAGGGTCGTCATCTCTTCCATCAGCTCGTCGGTGTAGTTTTCGGCCATCTCGACGGCGATCTGGTTGAACCGGTCCACCTTGGCCTTTTTCTCAGCCACGCCGAGCATGACGTTTTCACGCACCGTCAGGCTTTCATCCAGCTTCGGCTCCTGCGGCAGATAGCCGACCTTGGCACCTTCCGCGGACCAGGCCTCGCCGGTGAAGTCCTTGTCGAGACCGGCCATGATGCGCATCAGGGTCGATTTACCGGCGCCGTTGACGCCGACAACACCGATTTTCACGCCCGGAAGAAAGGATAGGTGAATGTTTTCAAAGCATTTCTTACCACCCGGGTAAGTCTTGGAGACACCCTGCATGTGATAGACGTACTGGTAGGAGGCCATGGGATTGCTCCGTCATTAGGGGAAAGAGGTTGGCCGCTGTGATAACGCGTGCGCCGGGCAGGAGCAATCGCTGCAGTGCTTGCATGTCCCCGCCCTCCCCAAGCGAAGCGCGTTTATCGCGTGCCGTTCCGTTACCTTCCATAATCTGACCACATTTCTCGACAATGATCGTGCGGACGGCAGCCCTTGATCCCCTGAGGCAAGGACAGCAATCTGTGACAGGAGGCACGGCATGATCTTGGCAGCACTATTCCTTGCAATCATTACAGGTGGACTGGCCGCCTTGGGTGCCGCAGTGATGTTCAATGCAACATTCTGGAGCTGTCTGGGCATCTACGTGCTGGTCGGAAGCCTTACCACGCTCAGCGTCGCCTGTCTGGCCGTCCTGCTGCAGCCCCGCCATGATGCGGACGCAGAATCCGGCGAAATCGAGTTGGCACACGTCTGACAAGCACAGCTCACCTGTAGCGATCAGATCCATTTTCTGCCGATTGCGAAGCTGTCGTTAACCTTTCTTAAAGATTCTCCATGCTACCTTAGCGTGCGTAACTGAGTCGAATTTCGCGTCGACACACCTCGCCCATAGCGGCCCTAGCGACCGCATGATCATCAAGAGAGGATTGCAACAGAATGGCACTTGCAGGTTTGTTTCTCGGTATGATCGCAGGATCGACAGCTGCGTCTGTTGGTTTCTTTGCGTTTGACCTCTCCGTCTTGGTTTGTCTCGCAATCTACTCGTTCGTGGGCGCGGCGAGTGTGTTTGGCATCGCCGTTCTCAGCTATGTGTTGCGCAACCAATCCTCTGACTGGACGACCTCGGGCAGTCACGAAACAGCCGCTGGCTGATCTGCCCCCCCCCACTGGCACATGATTAAGAGACCGTGCACCTGATGCGGGATCAGCCTGCGTCGGCGGACCTTATAATCTCGATCAGTTCATGTAGCTTTGGCACCATCGCGGCGATGTTGGCGGCCACTCCATCCGCATTGGGGTGAATCCCATCGTCCTGCATGAAGGCACCCAGCTGTGCCGGATCATCACCAGCGCGCTCCACCATTCCCTCAAATGCAAATCCATGAAGCACGACGCCATTGTCCTGAGCGAGATCTGCATAGATGCTGTCAAATTCAGCCTTATAGGCCGCGCCAAAATTGCCCGGCGCCTGCATGCCGATCAGCATTACGGCTGCTCCGGCCTTCAGCGACGCCTCAACGATATGAGACAGATTTTCTCGCGCATTTTCAGGCGGCAGTCCCCGCAGCAGATCATTGCCGCCGAGCAGCACAATCACACCATCCGGTTGATCCGCCAGCGTCCAATCAATCCGCGCAGCGCCGCCCGCCGTGGTATCGCCGGACACCCCGGCATTGGCCACAACAACGTCCAGGCCTTGCGCCTCGAACCAGGACTGCAACTGCGGCACGAACCCCTCACCCTGCGCCAAACCATAGCCCTGCACGAGACTGTCCCCGAAGGCGGTTATCTTAATCGCATCTGCATGCACAAACGGCGTCGACATCATCAACGCCGTGAAAGTCGCCGCAATCTGCTTTAGAAACTTGCGCATGGTGGTGGGCACTCCATATCAGTTTAGGATCAAAAAAACACAGGCAGCCCCTTATGAGCACTGACGCCCGCCCCGTTCTCTCACTTCAAGATGTGCATTTGTCGCTGAATGGCAATACCGGCCCGGTGTCGATCCTCGAGGAGATCAGCCTTGACGTGCGGCGGGGCGAAACGCTGGCGCTGGTGGGACCATCGGGGTCGGGCAAGTCCTCGCTTCTGATGGTGATGGGCGGGCTGGAACAGGCCACCGGTGGCGCCGTGCACGCCATGGGCGAGGATCTGACCCGGCTGGACGAGGACGCGCTGGCCCGGTTTCGCCGCGCCCATATGGGGGTGGTGTTCCAGAGTTTTCACCTGATCCCGACGATGACCGCGCTCGAAAACGTCGCCACGCCGCTGGAACTGGCGGGCGCGCGCGATGCCTTTGACCGGGCCCGCGAAGAATTGGATGCCGTGGGGCTTGGGCATCGCTGCGACCACATGCCCGCGCAGCTATCGGGCGGTGAACAGCAGCGGGTGGCGCTGGCGCGCGCGGTGGTGACACGACCAGAGATCCTTTTGGCGGATGAGCCCACGGGCAACCTCGATCAGGCCAATGGCGCACAGGTGATGGACCTGCTGTTCGACCTGCGCGACCGTCATGGCTCGACACTGGTGATGGTGACCCACGCACCCGACCTGGCAGAGCGCTGCGACCGCACGGTTCACCTGCGCGATGGGCGCATCTTGCCCGACAGCCAGCGTGAGGCGGCGGAATGAGCACCACCGACCTGCCCGCCCCAGGCCAATTTCGCCTCGCCTGGCGCTTTGCCCTGCGCGAGCTGCGCGGCGGTTTGCGCGGGTTTCGCCTGTTTCTGGCCTGTCTCGCGCTTGGGGTTGGCGTCATTGCCGCCATCGGCTCGATCCGCGCCTCCATCGAGGCGGGGCTGACCCGCGAAGGCGCAAGCCTGCTTGGTGGCGATGCAGAGCTGACCTTCACCTACCGCTTTGCCACACAGGATGAGGCCGCGTGGATGGCGGAGGTCGCCCGCGACCGCTCCGAGGTGGTGGAGTTTCGCTCCATGGCGGTGGTGGATGACGAACGCGCGTTGACACAGGTGAAATCCGTCGACGCCGCCTATCCCTTGCGCGGAGAGGTCCGCTTGACGTCTGGCGTGCCGCTGCACGAGGCCCTCGCCGAGGTTGATGGCCGCCCCGGCGCGGTGATGGAGCGGGTTCTGGCGGACCGGCTGGGGCTAAGCGAGGGCGATTTTTTCAACCTCGGCACGCAGGAATTCCGCCTGAGCGGCCTTATCGAGTGGGAACCGGACGCAGCCGGGTCGGGCTTTTCCATCGGGCCGCGCACGTTGGTGCGCACGGACGCGCTGGTGCAGTCTGGATTGCTGGCGCCGGGCACGCTCTATTCGACCAAATACCGCCTGACCCTGCCGCCTGACGCCGATCTGCAAGCGCTGGAACAAGACGCCCGTGCGCAGTTCGAAGACAGCGGCATGCGCTGGCGCGACGCGCGCAACGGCGCGCCGGGGATTGCGCGCTTTGTCGAGCGTTTGGGCGCGTTTCTGGTGCTGGTGGGTCTCTCGGGGCTGGCCGTGGGCGGCGTAGGCGTCTCCACCGCGGTGCGCGCCTATCTCGCCACCAAGACCGAGACCATCGCCACCCTGCGCACGCTTGGCGCCGAACGGCGGGTGATCTTTCTGACCTATTTCCTGCAGATCGGCGTGTTGTCGCTCTGCGGTATTGCGCTGGGGCTGGTGCTGGGCGGGGTCGGGCCGCTGCTGCTGGGGCCGCTGATCGCAGCACAGCTGCCGTTTCCGGCGGTGTTTTCCGTCTACCCCGGGGCACTGGCCGAGTCCGCACTCTACGGTGTTCTGACGGCGCTTCTCTTCACCCTCTGGCCTCTGGCCCGGGCAGAGCGCATCCGGGCCGCCGCGCTCTACCGTGATGCGGTGGGCGGGCCCATGCAGTGGCCCGCGAAGCGCTATATCCTTGCCACCCTGGCGACACTGGGCTTGTTGATCGCGGCGGCTGCGCTGTTCAGCGGTGCGCCCGCACTGGCGCTTTGGACGGCGGGCGGGCTGATCGGCGCGCTGATCGTATTGCTGATCGCCGGGGCCGCCATCGGCTGGCTGGCCCGGATCAGCAACCGGCTGGCGCGCGGTAAACCCGCGCTCCGCTGGGCGCTGGCCTCCATCGCCTCCACCCGCGACGGCGCAATGCCTGCTGTGCTGGCGCTGGGGCTTGGCCTGACAGTGCTGGCCGCAATCGGTCAGATCGACGGCAATATGCGCCGCGCCATTGCGGGCAACCTGCCGGATGTTGCGCCGTCCTATTTCTTTGTCGACATCCAGCGCGACCAAATGCCCGCCTTTCTGGAGCGCGTCGAGGGCGACCCGCAGGTGAGCAAGGTGGACAATGCGCCCATGTTGCGCGGCATCATCAACCGCATCAATGATCGCCCCGCCAAGGAGGTCGCAGGCGATCATTGGGTTATTCGCGGAGATCGCGGTGTGACATACGCCGGCGCCAAACCCGCCAGTACCAATGTAACCGCGGGCGAATGGTGGCCGGAAGATTACACCGGCGCACCACAGATTTCATTTGCCGCCGAAGAGGCCGAGGAAATGGGCCTAAAGCTCGGCGACACCATGACCATCAACGTGCTTGGTCGCGACATCACTGGCAGTATCACCAGTTTCCGCGAGGTGGATTTTTCCAACGCGGGCATGGGGTTTGTTCTAACCATGAATGAGGCTGCGCTGATCGGCGCACCGCACAGCTATATCGCCAGCGTCTATGCAGAAGAGGAAGCCGAAGCCGCCATCCTGCGCGATGTGGCCCGCGCCATGCCCAACATCACCGCGATCCGGGTGCGCGATGCAATCGACCGGGTGTCGGAGATCCTCGGCCAATTGGCCACCGCGACCGCCTATGGCGCGGCGGCAACCCTGTTCACCGGCTTTCTGGTGCTACTTGGCACGGCAGCGGCGGCGGAACCGGCACGGCGATACGAGGCGGCACTTTTGAAGACACTGGGCGCGCCCCGTGGCCAGATCCTGCGCAGTTTTGCCTTGCGCTCTGCCCTTCTGGGTGCGTCGGCGGGCAGCGTGGCCCTGCTGGCGGGGATACTGGGCGCTTGGTCCGTCAGCCATTTTGTGCTGGAAACCGACTATGTGGTGATCTGGCCCAATGCGGTCGGAGTGATCGGCGGCGGCGTTCTGGTGACGCTCTTTGCCGGATTGGCCTACGCATTGCGCCCGCTGGCGGCACGACCGGCACGGGTGCTGCGTGCGCGCGACTAGGGGTGACCCTAGGCGTGCGCCGCCGCTTCGGGACCGGGACAGGACATCGGCGCCAGAATACGCTGCAACTCGAAATTGTCGCAGGTCAGGCTATCCAGCCTGACCCCGTCCAGCGCAGTGTAGAACGCCTCTCCCGCACGGGTCAGGGCATCACGCAGGCGACAGGCCGCCACCAGCGGGCAGGTATTGTCGGCATCGGCAAAGCATTCAACCATCGGCAATCCGCCCTCAACCTGCCGGAAGACATCGCCGATGCAGATATCGCTGGCCGCCCGCCCCAGGGTCAGCCCCCCGTTGCGGCCACGCTGGGTCTTCAGAAACCCAAGCTGGCTCAGTTGATTGACCACTTGGGCCAGATGGTTTTCCGAGATGTTGCAACGCTGCGCAATCTCGGACTTGGTGACAAGGCGACCCTCGTGCAGGGCACAATACATCAGCAGACGGACCGCGATATTGGTTCTTTTTGTGATACGCATTGAAGGGCCCTCTCCCGGAGACGGTGACAGCCCAGTGTTGCAAATTGCGACAAAAAGCGGTTTGACATACATCAAAGCCCCCTCAGAAAACGACAAGGCCTCATGACACCGCATTTCTTCGGCTTCGGCAGCCTCGTAAACACCGCCAGCCATATCTACGGCAACACCCGCCCCGCGCGATTGGCGGGCTGGAGGCGCGCCTGGGTGCACACGCCGGAGCGCAATCTGGCGTTTCTAAGCGTCCGCCCGGCACATGGACATGTGATCGAAGGGCTGCTGGCTGCGGTCCCGAACGGCGATTGGGCCGCGCTGGACGAACGCGAAACCGGCTATGTGCGCGTCGATGTGACAGCACAGGTGGCCCATGACATGGCCCCTGCCCCGCAGATCTCGCTCTATCAGGTGCCGGACGAGACCCAGGACCCGGGCGCAAACGGCCACAAGATCCTGATGAGCTATCTCGACGTGGTGCTGCGCGGCTATACGCAGGTCTTCGGCGAGGGCGGTGCGCGGGCCTTCATGGCCACGACGGATGGCTGGGAGACGCCGATCCTGGATGACCGCGCCACCCCCCGCTATCCACGCCATCAGGAGATCACAGCCGAGGAACGCACGCTTCACGATACGCTGATTGCTGAGGCAGGCGCACGGGTTCTGGCGGACGACGTATGATCTCGCGCAGCCTCCTGCTGTTGCGTCGCGTCACGCGACAGCTGTGGTTCCGGGTGGTTGCGATCTCACTGTTCTCATTGCTGGCTTTGGCTGTAGCGCCACTGCTGGCGCCTATTCTGCCGCAGGAGTGGGAAAATAGGTTCGGGCGCGATGCAGTGCTGCCTGTACTCAACATCCTTGCCACCGGCATGCTGGCGGTGACCACCTTCTCGCTCAACGTCATGGTCAGCGCATATCGCACTGCCTCCACCATGGCGACGCCGCGCGTCTATCGGCTGCTGCTGGAGGACACTGTGACACAGAGCGTGCTGGCGACCTTCACCGGCGGCTTCGTCTATTCGCTGAGCGCGATCATCCTGTTCCGGGCCAGGCTTTACCCGCCCGGCGCCGCCTTTGTGGTGTTTGTGATGACCGTCCTGGTGGTGGCGCTGATCGTGATCGCCATCCTGCGCTGGATCGACCACCTGTCGGATCTGGGCAGCATGGACCACACCCTGCGCCTGATCGAGACCCGCACCCGCAATAGCCTGCAGGCGCGCAAGGACACACCCAGCCTCGGCGGGTGTTGCGACACGTCGGAGCCGCCAGCGGATGCGCGTCCGATTGCCGCTGCTGAAAGCGGGTTTGTCCGGTTCGTCGACATGCCCGCGCTCAACGCCCGTGCAGAGGAGGCGGGCGTCACCATTCACCTGACCCGCCTGCCGGGCGAGTTCGTGCTGCGCGGGCGGCCGCTTGCCATGGCGCAGGGTGCGGATAAGGATTTCTGCACCGAAGCCACGGGTCTGATCGACATCGGCGACGTGCGCAGTTTCGAGCAGGACCCGGCCTTCGGGCTGACCCTGCTGGCCGAAACCGCGCAGCGGGCCCTGTCACCCGGTGTAAACGATCCCGGCACCGCGATCGAGGTGATGGGCCGCATCGAACGGCTGTTGTGGGAGACCCTGCCCGATGGCACCGAGACCGAGGGAGGCGAGGTCCGTTTCCCGCACATCCACCTGCCGCCGGTGACGGCGCAGGAGCTGCTGAAGGCATGTTTCCCCCCCATTGCACGCTGCGCCGAGGATGCGCCGGAGGTGATGCAATGGATGGATAAAGCGCTCAGCGAGCTGGAGCACCACCCCAACACCGCCATGACCAAAGCGGCACGCAAGATGCACAACAGTTTCTTCGACTAGGCGCTTGTAACCAAAACGGGCAGAGCCTGCGCCCTGCCCGTTTTTGATTGTCCGATATTCAGCTCGCAACCTCAGTCTCAGCCGCGCGCGCGCACCGTCTCCATCAACGCCAGCAGGGCGGACATGTCCGGGCCGCGCTCCATGCCGGTGACGGCCTTGCGCAGGGGCATGAACAGCCCCTTGCCCTTGCGGCCGGTCTTTTCCTTAACCGCGGCCGTCCATTTGCCCCAGCTCTCGCTGTCGTAGGGGCCTTCGGGCAGCAGCGCCATCGCCTCGGCGATGAATTCCTTGTCCTCGTCGGCGATCAGCGGCTCGGCGCCATCACGGCAGAGCACCCACCAGCCCTCAAGATCCTTGAGCGTGGTGATATTCTCCTTCGCCACCGCCCAGAAGGCCTCCTGCTTGTCCTCGGGCACGCCCGCCGCTGCCACATGCGACTGCACCGCCGACAGCGGAAGCCCCTGCAGATAGCGCGCGGTCAGCGGATAGAGATCATCGGCATCAAACTTGGTCGGCGCGGAGCCGAACCGGTTGATGTCGAAGCCCTCGACAAGCTCTGCCATCTCGTGGCGCAGCTCCACCGGGTCGGACGAGCCCAGACGCGCCATCAGTGACAGGAGCGCCATCGGCTTCACGCCCGCCTCGCGCAGGTCGCGCAGCGCCAGCGTTCCGAGGCGTTTGGACAGCGCCTCGCCCTGCGGACCGGTGAGCAGCGAGTGATGCGCGAATTCCGGGTGGCCATGACCCAGCGCCGACATGATCTGGATCTGTGTCGCGGTGTTGGTCACGTGATCGGAGCCGCGCACCACATGGGTCACGCCCATGTCCGTGTCATCCACCACCGAGGCGATGGTGTAGAGCACCTGCCCGTCGCCGCGGATCAGCACGGGGTCGGACACGGAGGCCGCATCAATGGAGATGTCGCCAAGGATGCCATCGTTCCAGTCAATCCGCTCATGGTCGAGCTTGAAACGCCAGACGCCATTGCCACGCTCGGCGCGCAGGGCGTCCTTCTCAGCATCGGACAGCGTCAGCGCAGCGCGGTCATAGACCGGCGGCTTGCCCATGTTGAGCTGCTTCTTGCGCTTGAGGTCCAGTTCCGTCGGGGTCTCGAAGGCCTCGTAGAAGCGGCTGATCTCGCGCAGCTTATCGGCGGCCTCGGCATAGCGGTCGAGCCGCTCGGACTGGCGTTCCACCTTGTCCCATGTGAGGCCGAGCCATTCCAGATCCTGCTTGATCGCGTCGACGTATTCTTCTTTCGAGCGCTCGGGATCGGTGTCGTCGATGCGCAGGATGAATGTCCCGCCGGCCTTGCGGGCGATCAGGTAGTTCATCAGCGCGGTGCGCAGGTTGCCCACGTGGATATAGCCGGTGGGCGACGGCGCAAAACGGGTGGTGGTCATCGCAATTCTCCTGTTGGTCGTTGATCTGTCACAGGCGCGCGGAATTGTCCAGTTTTCGCGTCTTTGGCTGCAAAGATGCGCCCCTGTCGGGGCGCGGCCTCCGGCGGAGGTATTTGGGAAAAGATGAAGGCGGTGTGTGCTCCCACGCATTCGTGATCGGGCTTCAGGGGACTTTGCGGATCGGTGCGCTAGGCTTGGATCATACCATTCAACAGGGAGACCAAGAGGATGACATTAAAGCTATCCCGCCGTGCCGCGCTGGCCGGTGTTGCCGCCGCCCCGATTGCCGCGACCGTTGCTGCGCCCGTGAGGGCTGCGGGCGATAAGGCCGCCATGACACCTTTGCATGCCCGCGCCTTCAAGGTCGGGGATTATACCGTGCACAGCCTGCTTGCGGGCAGCACCGGGCGCGACGGGGTGCAGGATATCTTTGGCGGCGGGGCCTCGGATGAGGCGTTCGCCCAAGTGGCAGAAGAGAATTTTATCTCTGACACCAATGCGCAGTTCTATTTCACTCCGACGCTGGTTGATACCGGCGCGGAAAAAATCCTGTTCGACACGGGCCTCAACGCGGGCGGCATCACCTCGGCGCTGGCGGATGCGGGCGTGACACCCGACGAGATCGATGTAGTGGTGCTGACCCATATGCACGGCGACCACATCGGCGGCATGACCGACGACAGCGGTGCAGCCACCTTTGCCAATGCGCGCTACGTGACGGCGGCGCGGGAGTATGACCACTGGACCGGCCTGCCCGAGGGCAATGGCGGTGCGGATCGGGTGCGGGCCAAGGTGGCGCCGCAGGCCGAGAAGATGAGCTTTATCGAGGATGGCGGCACGGTGGCCTCCGGGGTGACCGGCATGGCGGCCTTCGGGCATACGCCGGGCCACATGGTCTACATGATCGAGAACGGCGGCCAGCAGCTTTTGCTGACAGCGGATCTGGCGAACCACTATGTGTTCCCCTTTGCACATCCCGAATGGCAGACCAGCTTCGACACCGACAAGGACGCTGCCTCTGCCACCCGACGCCGGGTGCTGGATATGCTGGCAAATGATCGCACGCCGATGATCGGCTATCACATGCCCTTCCCGGCTGCCGGTTTTGTGGAAACGCGCGGCGACGGCTTTCGGTTTGTGCCGGTGAGCTATCAGATGATGGACTAGGACCTCAGTCCCGCCGGTCGGCGGTCAGTAACGGCTGAGGCGGAAGGGGCGCGGATCAACTATGGGCGTGTCCCCCGTCACCAGATCCGCTGTCAGCCGCCCGGCACCGGGGCCGAGCCCAAAACCGTGGCCGCTGTAGCCGGTGGAGACAAACAGGCCGGGACGGGCCTGCACCTCTGAAATCACCGGAATTTCATCCGGGGTCACATCGATCAGGCCACCCCAGCTTTGGGTGACATCAGCCTTTTCCAGCGCCGGGAAGGCATCACGCACCGCCGCAAGCCCACGGCGCAGGGCCTTTTGCGAGGGCTGAGGATCAAGCACGCGGGTTTCCTCAAACGCGGTGCGATCCTGGGCGGTCCAAGGGCGGGCCTCGCGGGCCTCGGTGCTCCACCGATCGGACAAGCGGAACCGCAGGGCGGTGACATCCTGCAGGAAGGCCGAAATGAAGCGGTGCCCGATGCGGAAGGTGTCGGGCACGATGTCAAAGGTGCTTTCGCCACCCGACGCAACGGTATAGCCGCCATCTGCGCGTTTGCGCAGGCCAAAGCCCGCCGCCCAAAGCGCGGTCTCCGGCACGCCCTCGACCGGAGAGAGGCGCATCACGGAGTTGAGCACCTTGAGTTGCGGCAGGAAAATTCCCTCGTTGCGCAGGAACAGACGCGACCAAGCCCCCCCTGCGACCACCACCGCCGTCGCGGTGACGCGGCCCTTTTCGGTAACAACGCCGCGAATGCGTCCGGCCTCCACATCCAGCGTGCGCACGGCGCAGCCAGTGACCACCACGGCGCCCTTGTCGCGCGCGGCTGAGGCTATGGCGTGGGAGGCCATCTGCGGTTCGGCGCAGCCGTCCTGCGGTGTGTGAAAACCTGCGCGCAAACGTTGGCCATAGCCCGGCGTCAGCGCCTCCAGCGCCGCACCACGCAGCATATGTCCCTCACCGCCGATGTCTTTCAAATGCTCGGCCCACGCCAGGAGTTCAGCCTCGCGCTTGCGGCTGCCAGCGGTGAACATGATACCGCATTTGGTATAGCCGGTTGCATGGCCGGTGCGTTCGTCCAGGCCCTCCCAAATGCGCTGGGAATGGGTCATCAGCTCCATTTCGCGGGGGTCGCGCTGGGACATGCGCACCCAGCCCCAGTTGCGCGAGCTTTGTTCGCCCGCGATCTGGCCCTTTTCGCACAACAGCACCGAATGGCCCCGTTCAGCAAGTTCCAGCGCAGTGGATGCGCCCACGATTCCACCGCCAATCACGACGACATCAACCGCGTTTGGCAGCACGCGGTCCGAATTGAAATGAGGCAGCTTTGGTCCGGGCATGGGTCTGTTCTATTCCGTCAGGAAAGAGGGGGTCTAGCCGTGCATGACAGTCTTGAGGCCAGTTTCCGCAGCCTGTGTTCTTCCGGCCTCAACCAAGGCCGGAACGGTCATATTGTCCAGACCTGGACAGTCCGATCAGCTGGGATCACGCCAGCGATTGACGATTGGATAGCGCCGGTCAAGCCAGAAGGCCCGCTTTGTCAAGCGAGCACCGGGTGCGGACTGAAAACGTTTGTATTCGCTGATAAAAAGCAGGTGTTCCACCCGTTTTGCTACATCGCGATCAAAGCCTGCAGCGACGCACTCCGCAATAGACCCGTCCTGATCCACAAGGATATCGAGAATCGCATCCAGCTCGGGATAATCCGGCAGGGAATCGCTGTCTTTCTGGTCCTCGCGCAGCTCCGCCGACGGGGGCTTGTCGATCACATTCGGGCGGATCACCTCGCCCTCTGGCCCCATCATCCAGTCGCGGTGATTGGCATTGCGCCAGCGGCAGGTCTCAAACACGCGCGTCTTGTAAAGGTCCTTGATCGGGTTATAGCCGCCGTTCATATCGCCATAGATGGTGGCATAGCCCACAGCCACCTCGGATTTATTGCCAGTGGTCAGCAGCATCTCGCCAAATTTGTTGGACATAGCCATCAGCAGCAGGCCGCGCAGTCGCGACTGGATGTTTTCCTCGGTGAGGTCCGCATCACGGCCCGCAAAGAGCGGCGCAAGCGTATTGCTGATCGCATCACGCCCTTCAGAAATCGGCACATAGTCGTAGTGAACGCCCAGTGCTTTGGCCACGGCCTCGGCATCCTCCAACGATTCCTTTGAGGTGTATTCGGACGGCAGCATGACGCAGCGCACGTTCTGCGCGCCCAGCGCATCCACCGCGATGGCGGCGACAATTGCCGAGTCCACGCCCCCCGAAAGGCCCAGCAGCGCTTTTTTAAACCCGGTTTTGCCCATGTAGTCGCGCAAGGACAGTACCATGGTGCGATAATCCTGCTCCCACGCATCGGGCAGATGTGCCTTTTCGCCCTCTTGAATGCGCCAGCCATCGGCGGTGCGCTCCAGATCGAGCTGCGTGATGCATTCGTCGAAGACCGGCATCTGAACCGCCAATGCACCATGCGGGTTCAGGGCAAAGCTGCCGCCGTCAAAGACCTGATCGTCCTGACCGCCCACCATATTGAGGTAGATCACCGGCAGACCGGTCTCGATCGAGCGGGCCACCATGTGATTGTAGCGGGTCTCCATCTTGCCACGATAATAGGGCGAGCCATTGGGGATCAGCAGGAATTCGGCGCCGGTTTCTTCCAGCGTCTCGGCCACATCCTCATGCCAGCCATCCTCGCAGATCGGGCTGCCGATGCGGGTATTGCCAACGGAGTATGGCCCGCCCAACGGTCCCGCATCAAAAATCCGCACCTCGTCGAATACTGTCTCGTTTGGCAAATGGTGCTTCAGGCATTTGGAGGCAATCTTGCCGCCCTTGAGGATCAGATAGGCATTGTAGAGCTTGCCATCCTCGACCCATGGGCTGCCGATCGCCAGCGCCGGACCATCCGCCACTGCAGCGGCCAGCGCCTCGACCTCGGCAATCGCGGCCTGATGAAAGGCCGGCTTCATCACCAGATCCTGCGTGTTGTATCCTGTGATGAACATCTCCGGCAGCGCCACGAGATCAGCGCCGGCGTCGCGCCCGGCCTGCCATGCGGTGCGCGCCTTGGCGGCATTGCCTGCCAGATCACCAACTGTCGGGTTCAATTGCGCAAGCGTGATGCGAAAACTATCGGCCATCTGACGGGTCCTCGGATTCATGTCTTAGCAAGCCGTGTATCAGATCCCTGCCGAAGGGGAAGCCTATGGGGGCAAAACCGTTGCGACCGGGCCGCTGCTGACATAGGTTTGCGGACAAGCAACCCAATTCCAGGCAGCGCTCGAACGACTTGAGGCAACTGAGGTTTCCATGATCCGCATCGGCTCCACACTTATCCTGACTTCCCTGCTGGCGCTGACCGCGGCGGGCGCCGGGGCTCCCGCATTTGCACAGGACGGACAGGTCCTGACCACCCAAGACGAGATCGGCGGCGTCTATGAGGGGGAGTTCAAGGGCGGACTGCAACACGGTCAGGGCACCTACAAGCTGCCCAACGGCTATGAATATTCCGGCCAATGGGTCGATGGAGAGATCCGTGGCACAGGTGTCGCGCGTTTTCCAAATGGGTCAGTCTACGAAGGCGAATTTGCCAAGGGCAAACCCGAGGGCATCGGCAAGATCACCTTTGCCGACGGCGGCACCTATGAAGGGGAATGGAAAAACGGCGTGATCAACGGCCAGGGCGTTGCGATCTATGCCAACGGCGTGCGCTACGAGGGCACATTCGTCAACGCCAAGCACCACGGCCGTGGTGTGATGCAGAACCCCGGTGGCTATGAATACGAAGGCGATTGGGTCGAGGGTCGCAAAGAAGGCACCGGCAAGATCACCTATCCCAATGGCGCCACCTATCAAGGCGGCGTCAAGGACGGTAAACTCGACGGGCTTGGCACCTTGGTGATGCCCGACGGCCTCAAATACGAGGGCGAATGGGGCGACGACCAGATGAACGGTATGGGCACCCTGACCCAGCCGAACGGCGACGTCTACGAAGGCGCGCTGGTCAGTGGCCGCCGTCAGGGCGAAGGCAAGCTGACCTATGCCAATGGCGATGTCTACGAAGGCATGTTCGAAGACGACCTGCGGCAGGGCCAAGGGACCTACACCGGCACCGACGGATATCTCTACACAGGCCAGTGGCAGGCCGGCCAAATCGAGGGCGAAGGCAAGGTGACCTACCCCGACGGCTCCGTCTATGTTGGTGAGTTCCGCGATGACCTCGCCCATGGCACCGGCAAGATCACCTACCCAGATGGCTCCACCTACGAAGGCGAATGGGTCGCCGGGGTGATCGAGGGCGAAGGCACGGCCACCTACCCCAATGGCACCGTCTACGAAGGCAGTTTCAAGAACGCCAAGAACGATGGTCAGGGCGTCATGACGTCACCGGAAGGGTATCGTTACGAAGGTGGTTGGAAGGACAGCCTGCGCCATGGCGAGGCGAAGGTCACCTATGCCGACGGATCAATCTATGAGGGCATGTTCAAGGATGGCCAGCGCCATGGCACCGGCAAGATCACCCGCCCCGATGGCTTCAGCTATGAGGGCGACTGGGTCGAGGGCAAGATCAACGGTGAAGGGGTCGCCACCTATGCCAATGGCGACGTTTACGAGGGCAGCTTCGTCAACTCCAAGCGCCAGGGACCGGGCACCATGCGCTACGCGTCCGGGCAGGAGGCATCGGGCACTTGGGACAATGGCGCATTGTCTCGCGGCGAAGAGAGCCCGACCGACGACGCCAGCGAATAACCCCACCCATGGCCACCATCTGCTACGTCTTGACCGGGCGCGATCCGCGCCAACACCAAGAGCTGTCCTATAGCATCCTCTCCGCCCTGAAACAGGGCTTGGAGGGGGTTGAGATCCTGCTGGTCTGTGACGCTGAAAACCGCCGCACCGACCTGCCGGTCGGACATATGGACATCTCAACGGATCAGATGGAGCGGTGGACTGAGGCGGGTAGCTATCCCGCACACACGCGGCTGCATGCGTTGCAGATGGTGCTGGAAAAAACTGACGGTCCAGTCTGTCTGGTCGAGACCGACACAGCCTTCAAAGCGGCGCCCAGAGAGCTGTTCAACCGGATCACACAGAAGACCCCGCTGCTTCATGATCGTGCGGGATGGCTCTCCTCACGGCCTGAGTGGGGCCCGCTGATCGACGCCTGCCGCGACACTCCAGAAGAAACTTTGGTTCACACGGGCGCCGAGGTGTTTGACACTGCGACAATCGGGCTTCTGCCTGCACACGCAGATTGCATAAAGAAGACAATATCGCTGTCAAAATCGCTACCCGACACCGCAGCAGCGCACGAAAAAGAACAATTCCTGCTTGGGGCGGCGGTATTGTCCCACACCGAAGATCTGAGCTTTTCCGATGACATCGTGACCCATTACGCGGGCTATATGCGTCATGTGTATCATGGCCGGTTCGACGTCATGTTTCCGGCAGGTGCTGCGGTGAACACCGCAATGGCACACCAACTTCCCGCTGTAGCAGAGCCGCCCAAACCCCTCCTGTTGCAGCTGAAAGCGAAATACTACGCTCTGCGTCACGGCCTTGGACGGGGCACACAATTTGGCTATCTCGCCTATCTGTGTGCCTTTGCAGCTCCGACAGCGGAGGGACGCAATGTCTGGGCCAATATTGCGCTCGACATGATGGAGCGCTCTGAAAGACCCGCCGCAAAACTGCAGCGTGACCTGCCCAAGCTGGCTCCGGACGCACTGACACAAGCAGAACTGGCTCCAGCAACAGAGGCGCGCTGGCGGGACTTCTGGGCGAGCAAAGAGCTCTAGACGCTGTCTCCCGCGTCAAGCTTGGCGAGGAACGCATCCGCGTCTTTTATGATCGTGGCCCGCTTGTCGTCATCCATTCGATCCCAGGTTCGATACATGTTGCCCATGCGCGGGATGCTTTCGAACCGGTCGCGATGGCGATCCAGAAAATGCCAGTACAGCAGGTTGAACGGACAGGCCCCCTCGCCCGTTTTCTGCTTCACCTTATAGGCGCAACTGCTGCAGTAATTGGACATTCTGTCGATGTAGGCGCCGCTGGAGACATAGGGTTTCGACCCGACCACACCCCCGTCTGCAAACTGGCTCATGCCGATGGTATTGGGCGCCTCCACCCACTCGAAGGCGTCCGCATAGACCGCGAGATACCATTCATGCACTTCCGCCGGATCCAGCCCGGCCAGCAGTGCAAAATTGCCCGTCACCATCAGCCGCTGGATGTGATGGGCGTAGGCCTCCTCCTTGGTCTGCGCCACCACCTGCGACAGGCAGTGCATATCCGTCGAGGCGCCCCAGAACAGCGGTGGCAGCCTACGCGCATGCCCGAGTGCATTTCGGGAGGTATAGTCCTCCCCTTCAAGGAGATAGATACCGCGCACAAATTCCCGCCATCCCAGAATTTGCCGAATGAATCCCTCCACCGCGTTGACCGGCGCATCTCCGCGATGGTAGGCAGCCTCCGCCGCCGCGCAAACCTCGCTCGGCGATAGCAGACCGATATTCAGGTAGGGCGACAGGATGGAATGGTAGAGCCACCGCTCATCCGTCATCATCGCATCCTGAAAATCCCCGAACTGCGGCAATGCGTGCTCTATGAAGTGCTCCAGCGCGGTCAGCGCCTCTGCACGTGTGGTGGCAAATCCAAATGGCCGCAAATCACCAAAATGCGTACCAAACCGCTCTTCGACCAGATCGAGCACTTCCACGACCTCATCACCCGGTTCAAACCAGAGCGGCCCTTCGTGTTCGATCTTCTTTGGCGGGGCCTTGCGGTTGTCCTGATCGAAATTCCACTGCCCACCAACAGGCGAAGTGCCCTCCATCAAGAGACCTGTCTTCTTGCGCATCAGGCGATAGAAATACTCCATTCGCAGCTGCTTGCGCCCCTCCGCCCAATCGGCAAAATCCTTCCGCGTTGCGAAGAAGCGCTCATCCGCGTGCAGATGCACCTTGAGCGGCGCATATTTCAGGGCCCGGATCAGTCGCCATTCCCCGGGTGTGGTGGCCAGCACCTCACCGGCCCCAAACTCCTCAGCCCGGCGCAGCAACTCGCCCACGATGGAGCCTGCGTTGTCCTTGTCATCGAGCCGCGTATAGGCGACGCGCCAGCCCTCGGCCTCCAGATGCGCGGCAAACTTGCGCATGGCAGCCAGCACCAGCGCAATCTTCTTGGGATGGTGAGACACATAGGTGCCCTCATCCGACACCTCGGCCATCACCACCACGTCGCGCGCGGGATCAGCCGCCCGAAGCGCCGACAAATCATCAGAAAGCTGGTCGCCCAGCACAAGTACAAGTCGTGTCATGAGACGCAGAACTGTGGTGGAAACTTGCAAAGTCCACAGCATCCCCTTCATCTTTTCAATAAATACCTAAGCAACGCCAGGGGCTGATGCTGCCTGTGCTGCATCGCAGAGAATTTTGCCCCTTTCCAATTGCCGCATGGCCTGTATAACTCAGCCCATGACCACGTTTTTTGATATCCAGATTGCCGACGCTGCCTCCCGCAGCGCGCTTTCGCGTGGCCTACTGCTCCTAATCCGCCTCTGAGCGTGCCATCCGGCGCGCCCGCTCAGAGGATGTGCACGCGCGCCACGGATTGGACCCTTTACCCCGCACGCAAGACACGACGTCCCCGGGGCCCAGAGCAAGAAAGACATCTGACATGACCAGCATTACCGACCAAGATCGCGTCCTGATCTTCGACACCACTCTGCGCGATGGCGAGCAGAGCCCCGGCGCAACCATGACCCATGACGAAAAGCTCGAGATTGCAGAGCTTCTGGACGATATGGGCGTCGACGTCATCGAGGCTGGGTTTCCCATTGCCTCCGAAGGCGACTTCAATGCGGTGAGCGAGATCGCCGCGCGCTCGAAGAACTCGATGATCTGCGGCCTCGCCCGCGCCAACCTGAAGGACATCGACCGCTGCGCCGAGGCTGTGCGCAAGGCGGCCCAGCCGCGCATCCATACCTTTATCGGCACCTCGCCGCTGCACCGCGCCATTCCAGACCTCACCATGGACGAGATGGCCGAACGCATCCATGAAACCGTGACCCATGCCCGCAACCTGGTGGACAACGTGCAATGGTCGCCAATGGATGCGACCCGCACCGAATGGGATTACCTCTGCCGGGTGATCGAGATCGCCATCAAGGCGGGTGCCACCACCATCAACATCCCCGACACCGTCGGCTATACAGCACCGCGCGAAAGCGCCGACCTGATCCGCCGCCTGATCGAGACGGTGCCGGGCGCTGACGAGATCGTCTTTGCCACCCACTGCCACAACGACCTTGGCATGGCGACCGCGAATTCGCTGGCGGCCGTCGAGGCCGGCGCGCGCCAGATTGAGTGCACCATCAACGGTCTGGGTGAACGGGCAGGCAATACCGCGCTGGAAGAGGTCGTCATGGCCATGAAGGTGCGCAATGACATCATGCCCTTTGCCACCGGCATCGACACCCGCAAGATCATGCATATCTCGCGCCGGGTCGCGACGGTTTCCGGCTTCAACGTGCAGTTCAACAAGGCCATCGTCGGCAAGAACGCCTTCGCCCACGAGAGCGGCATCCACCAGGATGGCATGCTGAAGAACAAGGAAACCTTTGAGATCATGCGGCCCGAGGATGTCGGCCTTGCCGGGACCTCCCTGCCCCTTGGCAAACACTCCGGCCGGGCGGCGCTGCGCGACAAGCTCAGCAACCTCGGGTATGAGGTCGGTGACAACCAGCTCAAGGATATCTTCGTTCGCTTCAAGGAACTTGCCGACCGCAAGAAAGAAGTGTTCGACGACGACATCATCGCGCTGATGCGTACGGGTGGCGATGAGGATGACCATCTCAAGCTGGTCTCGATGAAAGTGGTCTGCGGCACCGGCGGCCCGGCGGAATCCACTGTCGAGATGGAAGTTGACGGTAAAGATGTCTCTGAAACCGCAGAAGGCGACGGCCCGGTCGATGCGACCTTCAAGGCGATCCGCAAGATCCACCCCAATGACGCGCATCTGCAGCTTTATCAGGTGCACGCGGTCACCGAAGGTACAGACGCACAAGCCACCGTGTCCGTCCGGCTGGAAGAAGACGGCATCATCGCCACCGGCGACAGTGCCAACACAGACACCGTGGTTGCCTCTGCCATGGCCTATATCGGCGCGCTCAACCGCCTGATCGTGCGCCGCAACAAGATGGGCGAAGGCGCGGATTCGCGTGAGATCTCCTACAAGGACATCGGCTGAAGCACGCCGCCAGAAATTGGCGCAAACCTAGAACCAATCATGGATGAGGGCACCTTCGGGTGCCCTTTTTCGTTCACTGGGTGTGGAAGAAATCCGACTGCGCAGGCGATTTGGATCGAGGATAAGGCGCTAAAAGGCACGGCCTTGCAGGACGCCCGGGGCGCGGCTTAGCGCAACGCAGAAAAGCGGCGATCAAGGCGCTGCGTTTCCTCGCGCAAACCAAAGGGCGCATTCACCACAAACAGTCCCGATCCGATCATCCGGTGGCCCTCCCGTGCGGGCGGGAAGCGCACTTCGTGCAGCAGCGTTCCCGGCAGGTCCTGAGCTTCCAGCGCAGTCAGCATCCGCTTGTGCGGGCCATCTGTCAGGATCGGATACCACAACACGATCACGCCAACATTCCACTTGCGATGCAGCTTGCCGATAATGCCGGGAATGCGGCTGTAGTCGGATTTGATCTCATAGCTGGGATCAATCAGCAGCACTCCGCGTCGAGGTTCTGGCGGGGCCAGTGACTGCGCCATCTCGAACCCATCCTGCACATGCACCTTGGCACCGGAGCCGCGCATCGACGCGCGCAGGGCCTGTGCTTCCTGTGGATGCAGCTCTGCCAGATGCACATTGTCGATGGGGCGCAGCACCTCCGTCGCAATGCGCGGCGAACCCGGATAGCTGGTTGGCCCATGCGCGGCCTGAACACTGTCCAGAACCCTCGCATAGGGGTGGTCGGCTGGGAACCAGTCCCGTGCGATATCGATACCTCTGGCCGCTTCGCCCGTCTTGACGGCCTCGGCAGACGACAAGTCATAGAGAGCCCGCCCCGCGTGGGTTTCCAGATAGCTCAGCGGTTTGTCCTTGCGCGTCATGTACTCCAGTATCCACGCGAGCAGCGCGTGTTTCTGGACATCGGCGAGGTTTCCCGCGTGGTAGATATGTTGGTAGGACAGCATGCCCTCCCATAGCGGCAAACCGCGCCCGGCGAAAGAGCGCTCTCTAAACGAAATCTCAACTACAATCGGCCAATCTGAGGTCAGACATCACCCGCAGAAGCAGGTTGCAATGCCCCTCAGAACGAGCCCACAAACCGGCGCGCTATGTGCGCTGATGCTGATCTCTTCGGTCTGGACCGACCCGGTTCGTGCCAATTCCGCAGGATTCTCTCTGGTCGGGGACGGCAGCTTCTTCATGCGGACCTCGGCGCCAGCAAACAGTGCAATTGCGGGGCTGAATGATGATGAAACAGGCCGCGGGGCCATCTCGCTGGACCCCGGCGCCGCAAGCCTCTTTCGGGGACGCAGCAGCGGCAGTCTGTTTGCAAGCCCGCCGATGGTCGGCATCGACGTCGCCGCAATCATGAATGTCATCGCCAGCGCCGAGGCAGGCAAGGCGGATTACGACGCCGTCCAGCACGGCGCCCGGATCAAACCGCCCGCCTCCCCCACAGACATGACCCTGCTCGAGATCTACGCCTGGATCGACGCAACCCCCGGCCAGCCCCATGCCATCGGGCGCTACCAGTTCATCCCCGCCACCCTGCGCCGGCTCGCCAAGCATCAAAGCGTCCCTCTCGGCCGTCGCTTCAACAAGGAGCTTCAGGATCAGCTTGCCCATCAGCTGATCGAGGAAGCTGGTCTCTCGAATTTCAAGGCCGGCGAGATCACGCAGACCACATTCATGAACAACCTCGCCAAAATCTGGGCAGGCTTGCCGACTTCCAGCGGGAAATCCTATTATCACGGCTACGCGGGCAACCGCGCAACCAAGACATGGGCGGCCTACAAGGCGCAGATGGATGAGATTTTCTCGGGGTAAGAGGCGCTGTTGAACTGGGGCCATGATCGGGTGCGGCTGGCTCTGGCGCATGTGCGCAAACGCACGCTGATCTTGATTCCGTGTGCTCGAAAGCGAAAACAGTCGATTTCACAAGCGAAAAGACGCTAGGTGAACGGAATACTCCCTTTTACGGCGGGCTCGGCCTGCTTATAAGATCTAAAGCTGCGACCCGGCGAGAGAGTCGCGGTCAGATAAATGCAGTACTCACAGGATCCCTCTTACATGGCGCTCTTCGGAAATCTCGGCGGTCTGTTTACATCGGACATGGCCATTGACCTCGGTACCGCGAATACGCTGGTTTACGTGAAGGGCCGTGGCGTCATCCTGTCGGAACCTTCAGTGGTGGCCTACCACGTCAAGGATGGCGTGAAAAAAGTGCTCGCCGTCGGTGAGGACGCAAAGCTGATGCTGGGCCGGACCCCCGGCTCCATCGAGGCGATCCGCCCGATGCGCGAAGGTGTCATCGCGGACTTCGACACCGCCGAAGAGATGATCAAGCATTTCATTCGCAAGGTGCACAAGCGCTCCACGTTTTCAAAGCCCAAGGTCATCGTCTGCGTCCCGCATGGCGCGACCCCGGTGGAAAAACGCGCCATCCGGTCTTCTGTTCTGGCGGCAGGTGCCCGCCGTGCAGGGCTGATTGCTGAACCGATTGCCGCCGCCATCGGCGCTGGCATGCCCATCACCGACCCGACCGGCAACATGGTCGTCGACATCGGCGGTGGTACCACCGAGGTGGCCGTTCTGTCGCTTGGTGACATCGTCTACGCCCGCTCCGTTCGAGTGGGGGGCGACCGCATGGATGAGGCGATCATTTCCTACCTGCGTCGCCAGCAGAACCTGCTGATCGGCGAGGCGACATCAGAACGCATCAAGACCTCGATCGGCACGGCTCGCATGCCCGACGATGGCCGTGGTCAATCGATGCAGATCCGCGGTCGGGACCTGCTGAATGGCGTTCCCAAGGAAATCGAGATTTCTCAGGCCCAGGTGGCTGAGGCGCTGGCCGAACCGGTACAGCAGATCTGCGAGGCGGTGATGACCGCATTGGAAACCACGCCGCCGGATCTGGCAGCTGATATCGTCGATCGGGGCGTGATGCTGACCGGGGGCGGTGCGCTTCTGGGCGATCTGGATCTGGCTCTGCGCGAACAAACAGGCCTTGCGGTCTCGATCGCAGATGAAAGCCTGAACTGCGTCGCACTTGGTACCGGCAAGGCGCTGGAGTACGAAAAACTGCTGCGCCACGCGATCGACTACGAAAGCTGATCCCCCTCGCCCCGCGCGGGCATGCCACTGAATTTGATTGACGTCTGGAAGGAGTGCCTTGGCCAAGGATCGGTCACAGCGCGAAGACTATGCAGGCCCGCTCAAGCGTTTGCTTGTCGGGATTTTGGTGCTGTTTCTCGCGGTCGTCTTCATCGTCTGGCGCATCGACAGTCCACGAGTTCGAGCGGTTTCGCGCGCAGGTGGTGGATGCGGTGGTGCCCAATATGCAATGGGCCATGGTTCCCGTCACCGGCATCGTAAACCTGGTGCGTGACTTCCAAAGCTATCAGCGCCTGTCCGAACAGAACCAGGAGCTGCGCTCCGAATTGCGCCAGATGCGGGCCTGGAAAGAAGCTGCCTTGCAGCTGGAACAGGAAAACGCGCGATTGCTCGATCTCAACAACGTCCGGCTGGATCCGCAGCTGACTTATGTCACCGGTGTCGTCGTGGCAGACTCCGGCTCGCCTTTCCGGCAATCGGTTCTGCTGAACGTCGGGGCACGCGATGGCATTCGCGACGGCTGGGCTGCGATGGACGGCATTGGGCTGGTGGGACGCATCTCCGGCACCGGCCTGAAGACTGCGCGCGTCATCCTGTTGACCGACGCCGCAAGTGCGGTTCCGGCCACGCTGCAACCGTCGGGCCAGACCGCGTTGGTTAGTGGCGATAATACTGCCGCGCCCTTGCTGAATTTTGTCGAAAACCCGGAGATGGTCCGCCCCGGAGACCGTGTTGTGACCTCGGGCGATGGTCATGTCTTTCCGCCGGGACTGCTGATCGGTCAGGTGGCACAAGACAAGGCTGGGCGCCTGCGCGTACGTCTCTCCGCAGACTACGAGCGGTTGGAATTCCTGCGCGTTCTGCGCCATCAGGGCAGCGTTCCGATTTCGGATCCGGGCGCGCTGATCGCACCGGTTCCAGACGACATGATACCGCTCCCCCGCCCGGACACATTGCTGGACGGCGTTCTCCCCGAGGCTGCCGGTGACGAGGCCGAGAATGGCTAAGACAACGCCAGCCGCAATTTGGCTCATGCGCGCTATCTTTGTCGGGCTGGCGCTGGTCATCATGTTCTTTCACCTGCTGCCGCTGGACACCACACCGCGCCGCTGGGCACCGCCGGATCTGCTGCTGGCCGTGGCGCTGGCCTGGACTGCACGGCGTGCAGATTTTGTCCCGCCCCTGTTGATCGCCGCCGTAATGCTGCTCGCTGATCTGTTGTTTCAGCGTCCTCCGGGATTATGGGCCTTGCTGGTTCTGCTCGCCTGCGAGTTCATCAGATCACGCTTGCCCGCCAGCCGGGAGACGCCGTTTCTGGGAGAATGGTTCGCGGTCTCCGTGGTCATAATTGCCATTGCTTTGCTCAATCGCGTGATCCTTGGCATGCTTGCGGTCGAGCAGGCGCATATCGCGCTGATTCTCGTGCAGGTCATTATGACCATCGCCGCCTATCCGGTCGTGGTTCTGCTGAGCCAGAGCGTGTTTGGCGTGCGACGTCTTTCTCCTGCCGATGCAGAAACCCTTGGAGCTCGCCTGTGAAACGCACCCCGAAGGACCAGGATCACAGCCATCGCACCCTGACCCGCCGCACCCTGCTGCTGGGCGGGTTGCAGCTGGGCTTTACCGGTGCGCTGGCCATGCGGATGCGTTTTCTGCAGGTGGATCAGGCAGATCAGTTCCGTCTGCTGGCCGAGGAAAACCGCATCAACATCCGCCTGCTCGCCCCTAGTCGCGGCGAGATCTATGACCGCAACGGTATTATCATCGCGCAAAACTCCCCGTCCTACCGCATCGTGTTGGTGCCCGAAGACGCCGGTGATGTGGAAGGCGTGATTGAAAACCTCACCCGTTTGCTGCCGCTCGATACAGAGGACCTGGAACGTGCGCGCGCAGAGATGCGGCGGTCGCGTCCGTTTCTCCCCATCACGCTGGCCGATCAGCTTTCCTGGGATGACATTTCAAAAGTCGCGGTCAACGCCCCAGCCCTGCCGGGCATCACGCCCGAGGTCGGACTGTCCCGTGTCTATCCGCAGGGCGCCGATTTTGCGCATGTGGTTGGCTATGTCGGTCCTGTCTCCGACTACGACCTGTCGAAGATGGAAAGCCCCGATCCGGTCTTGCTGACCCCACGGTTCCAATTCGGCAAGGTCGGTTTTGAGTCCAAACGTGAGGAAACCCTGCGCGGCAAGGCCGGGACCAAACGGGTCGAGGTCAATGCCGCCGGTCGGATCATGCGCGAACTGGATCGCCGCGAGGGGCAGCCCGGCGCGGATGTGCAGCTGACGCTCGATGCGGACCTGCAAAGCTACGTGCAGGCCCGGCTTGGCAACGAAAGCGCCGCCGCCGTTGTGATCGACGTGGAGAATGGCGATCTGCAGGCCATCTGCTCCAGCCCGAGCTTTGACCCCAACCTCTTTGTGCGCGGCATCTCTGTGGCCGACTATAGCGCCCTCACCGAAGACCCCTATCGCCCGCTGGCCAACAAGACCGTGCAAGGCACCTACCCGCCGGGCTCCACATTCAAGATGGTGACGGCGCTGGCGGGACTGGAAAGCGGCGTCATTACACCGGAAGAAACCACATGGTGCCCCGGGCATCTGGAAGTGTCCGGCCGGCGGTTCCACTGCTGGAAGCGCGCCGGTCATGGGCACGTCAACCTTCTGGATTCACTAAAGAGTTCCTGTGACGTCTACTATTACGATCTGGCGATCAAGGTCGGGATAGACCGGATTTCGGAGATGGCCAACAAACTCGGCCTTGGTATTCGCCACGATATTCCGATGTCCGCAGTGGCCGCCGGACTTGCTCCGAACCGGGAATGGAAGTCCCGCACCTATGGGCAGGATTGGCTGGTTGGCGACACGGTGAATGCCTCGATCGGTCAGGGCTATATGCTTGCGTCGCCCATGCAGCTTGCGGTCATGACAGCACGGATTGCCAACGGCCGCAGTGTCACACCTCGTCTGGTGAAATCCATCAATGGTGTCGAACAACCTTCTGGCGCAGGTGAAATGATCGGCCTCACCCCCTCGTATCTGGATCACGTGCGCAAGGCCATGTACGCGGTCAGCAATGATCGCCGCGGCACCGGGTATCGGTCCCGCATCATTGCCGATGGCATGCGCATGGCGGGCAAGTCCGGCACCAGTCAGGTGCGCAACATCACCGCAGCAGAGCGCGCGACAGGGGTGATCCATAACCGGGACCTGCCATGGGAACGCCGCGACCACGCTCTGTATGTGTGTTTTGCCCCCTATGACAAACCAAAGTACGCGGTTGCGGTCGTTGTCGAACATGGCGGCGGCGGATCCTCCACAGCCGCCCCCGTGGCGCGGGATGTATTGCTGCAAGCGCTCTATGGCGGCACGCCACCGCTGGAGGCCTATCCGACCGGAGACCGCCGCAAGATCAAGGCACAGCAGGAGCGGCTCGAACGCGAGCGGATTAAACGCTCGGACGGGAAAGAGAGCGATCAGGCATGAGCTATCTTGAGTATCACGCCAAATCGACGCCCACCGGGTTTCGCAAGATCCTGTTTCTGAACTGGCCCCTTGTTCTTCTGCTGACTGCGGCAGCAAGCGTCGGTTTCCTGATGCTGTATTCCGTGGCGGGGGGATCATTCACCCCTTGGGTCGAACCTCAGGCGAAACGGTTCCTGATCGGCCTCGGCGTCATGCTGGTGGTGGCGATGGTTCCAATTTGGTTCTGGCGCAATATCTCGGTTCTGGCCTACCTGATTGCGCTGGTACTTTTGGTGGCGGTGGAGTTCTTCGGCTCCGTCGGCATGGGCGCGCAGCGTTGGGTGGACCTCGGGCCAGTGCGTCTGCAACCGTCAGAGCTGATGAAGATCACGCTGGTGATGGTGCTTGCGGCCTATTACGACTGGCTGCCGCCGCACCGGACCTCTCGGCCACTCTTTGTATTGCTGCCGGTTCTGATCGTGCTCGCGCCCACCTTTCTGGTGTTGAAGCAACCTGACCTCGGGACGTCGATCCTGCTGCTGGCCGCCGGGGGCGGCGTGATGTTCCTCGCCGGGGTTCACTGGGCCTACTTCACCGCCGTGATCGCGGCGGCGGTCGGGCTCGTGGTGGCCGTATTCCAAAGCCGCGGCACCGACTGGCAGTTGCTCAAGGACTACCAATACAGGCGCATCGACACCTTTCTCGATCCCTCTCAGGATCCGCTGGGCGCAGGCTATCACATTACGCAATCCAAGATCGCCCTTGGGTCGGGCGGTTGGTCGGGACGTGGCTTCATGCAGGGCACCCAGTCACGCCTGAACTTTCTACCGGAAAAGCAGACCGACTTCATTTTCACCACGCTGGCAGAAGAATTCGGCTTTGTCGGCGGGGTGATGCTCCTGACCATCTATGTGATGATCATCATCTTCTGTGTGGCCACGGCGGTCTCGACTAAGGACCGGTTCTCGTCGCTGGTGACGCTGGGGATTGCGCTCAACTTCTTTTTGTTCTTTGCCGTCAACATGTCGATGGTGATGGGGCTGGCCCCGGTGGTTGGCGTACCGCTGCCGCTGGTGTCCTATGGTGGCTCCGCGATGCTGGTGCTGTTGGCGGCCTTCGGGATCGTGCAGAGCGCAAACGTCCACCGCCCACGCTAACGCAATGCCGCCCGCACAAGCGCCACCAGTGGGCTGTCCGCGTCCCGTTGCCGGTGCAGCAATCCGATGCGGCGACGCGCGCCTGACCAAGGTGTAAAATCGGCGCCGGGCGCATGTCGGGACAATCCCCGCCAGCCGGGCAGAACCGCCTGCCCGACGCCCCCCTCCACCATTTGCGCGATTGTCTCAAGCGCATCCATCTCGACCAAGACCTGCGGATCCTCCACCCGATCCGTCAGTGCCGACCAGCACAGGCTTCCGCCCCAGGCCTCACGGGAATAGACGAGGTAAGGCAACCGCGCGATCTCGCTATGGCGCGGGCGTAGCAGGCCGATGGGTTCTTCGATCAGCAGGTCGAACCGCAGGGCTTTGGGCAGGTTGACCGGCGGCTCCACCACCACCGCCATATCGATGTCCTCTGCCTCAAGTGCCGCCACTAACCCCGGAGATGTGCCGGGGATCAGGCGCAACTCGACATCAGGCGCCTGCTCTCGCAGATGCCGTAGCAAGGGTGCGGCGCAGTCGCCCAGAGCAGTCGAAATGGCGCCGATCCGACAGCTGCCGACCAGCCCCTGCCCGCGCACATCGGCCCGCAAGTCCTGCTCTATTCTCAGCATTTCGCGCAGCCGAGGCAGCAGGTTTCGGCACGCGTGGGTGGGGCGCACCATGCGCCCTTCCCGCCGCAACAACGCCACCCCCAGATCGGTCTCCAGCGTCGTGATCCGCTGAGACAGTGCCGAGGCGGTCACGCCGACGCGCCGGGCCGCCGCTGCAAAGGAGCCTTCCTCCACGATGGCCAAAAGGCTGGCGACAAATCGCGTATCCACAGCTTTCCTTACGTCTGAACATTCAAAAACAAGCTAGCACGTTGCGCCCTTGAAACGCTATGCAGACGTGACCCTAATTTCTGCCTCAGGAGCCCGCACATGAGCATCTTTCACCTCGCCTATCACGTCGACGACCTGGACGCTGCCAGCACCTTCTACTCCGAAACGCTGGGATGCCGGGCTGGGCGCAGCACCGACAGCTGGGCAGACTTCAATTTCTTCGGGCACCAGATCTCGCTGCATAAGGGCACGCCCTTCGCCACCGCCAAGACAGGCCGGGTGGGAGAGCATCTTGTGCCGATGCCGCACCTTGGCGTGATCCTGCCGCAGGACCAGTGGGAACGTCTGGCCGAGCGCCTGCATGAGGCAGGTGTCGAATTCGAGATCCCGCCCACTACACGGTTCAAGGGAGAGCCCGGCGAACAGAGCACCATGTTCTTCTACGACCCGGCCGGCAACCCGATCGAGGTCAAGGGCTTTGCCGATATGGACGGGGTCTTTGCCACATGATCAAAGCCCTGTTCGCCGCCGGACCGGACCGCTGGGACACCTATGCCTCCCCCCTCAAGGCCGCTTTCGAGGGCGCCGGGCTGGAGGCCGATCTGCGCCAGGATTTCGCGCCGGAGGAGGTCGACTACATCATCTATGCGCCCCATTCCGACCTGCAGGATTTCCGCCCTTACACGCGCTGCAAGGCGGTGCTGAACCTCTGGGCCGGGGTGGAAAAGATCACCGGCAACGCGACCCTGACCCAGCCGCTGTGTCGCATGGTGGACCCGGGCCTGACCCAGTCCATGGTCGAATGGGTCACCGGCCATGTGTTGCGCTATCACCTGGAGATTGACCGTTCCGTGGCGTTGCAGGATCGCTGGCTGCCCTATGTGCCGCCGCTGGCAGAAGAACGCCCGGTCACCATCCTCGGTCTGGGTGAATTGGGTCAGGCCTGCGCCACCGCCCTGACCCGGCTGGGCTTCCCGGTGTCCGGCTGGTCGCGCACGGCCAAGGATCTTCCCGGCCTCAGCTGCCATCACGGCACCAACGGGCTTCGGGACGCTCTGGCTTCGGCGCAAATCGTAGTACTGCTCCTGCCGGACACACCGCAGACCGCGAACATTCTCGACAGCAACAGCCTTGGCTGGTTGCCGCAAGGGGCGCGGATCATCAACCCGGGGCGTGGCCCGTTGATCGACGATGCCGCCCTGCTGACCGCGCTGGACATTGGCCCGGTGGACCATGCCACGCTGGATGTGTTCCGGGTGGAGCCGCTGCCCGAGGATCATCCCTACTGGGCCCATCCCCGGGTCACCGTGACGCCGCATATCGCGGCGGAAACCCGCCCCCTCACCGCCTCCCGCGTGATTGCCGAGAACATACGCCGGGGCGAAGCAGGCGAGGCCTTTCTCTACGTGGTTGATCGCGACCGCGGTTATTAAACCATAAAAAAGGGGCGCACGACGGCGCCCCTTCTCTTCATCTTTTCATAAATACCTCCCGCCGGAGGCCGCGCCCCGACAGGGGCGCCTATTCCGCCGCCAGCCCACGGCCCTTCAGCAGCGCCTCAACGCCCGGCAACCGGCCCCGGAAGGCGGTATAAAGTGCGGCCGCATCCTGTGAGCCACCCTTGGACAGGATATGCGTCTCCAGCGCCTCGGCGCGCTCGGGATCAAACGCGCCGCCTGCCTCCTCAAAAGCGGCAAAGGCATCGGCGTCCATCACCTCCGACCACATGTAGCTGTAATAGCCCGAGGAATAGCCGTCACCAGAGAACACATGCGCAAACTGCGGCGTGGCATGGCGCATGACGATGGCACCGGGCATGCCGATTCGCTCCAGAATCTCCGCCTGTTTGGCCATCGGATCCGCCGGGGCTGCTCCGTCGTGAAACTCCAGATCCACCAGCGCCGAGGCGACATATTCCACAGTCTGGAACCCCATATTGAAGGTCGCCGCGCCCAGCACCTTGTCCAGCATCGCCTTGGGCATCGCGGCACCGGTCTCGGCATGGGTGGCAAATTCCTGCAGCACCTCGGGCACCTCCAACCAATGCTCATAAAGCTGGCTCGGCAGTTCCACAAAGTCCCGCGCCACCGAGGTGCCCGACACGCTTTCATAGGTCACATCAGACAGGATCTGGTGCAGCGCGTGGCCAAACTCGTGAAACAGCGTGCGCGCATCATCGTAGGACAACAGCGCCGGATCGCCATTGGCGAAGTTGCAGACATTGACCACGATCGGCGTCTGCGCTTCCGGGAACTTGGCCTGCGCCCGCATTGCGGAACACCAGGCACCGGAGCGTTTGGAGCCACGCGCAAAGTAATCGCCGATGAAGACCGCCAGATGCTTGCCGTCCCGGGTCACCTCCCAGGCGCGGCAATCCTCGTGGTAGAGCGGCACATCGAGTGGCGCGAAGTCCAGCCCGAACAGGCGGTTGGCGCAGGCAAAGGCCGCCTCGATCATCCGGTCGAGTTGCAGATAGGGTTTCAGCTCCGCCTCATCGAGGTCATGTTCGATCTTGCGGCGTTTTTCGGCGTAGTAGTGCCAGTCCCAGGGCGCCAGATCACCATTGATGCCATCCTCGTGCATCATGTCCGTCAGCACCTCGGCGTCCTTGTCGGCCTGCGCCTTGGCAGGGCCCCAGACGTCCATCAACAGGCCCCGCACCGCCTCCGGCGTCTTGGCCATCTCGGTTTCCAGCTTGTAGGCCGCGAAGTTTTCATAGCCCAGAAGCTTGGCGCGTTCCTCGCGCAGCGACAGGATCTCAGCGGCAATGGCGCGGTTGTCATGCTCACCACCATTTGCCCCGCGTGCGGCCCATGCGCGAAACGCCTTTTCGCGCAGGTCGCGGCGGGGTGAGAACTGCAGGAACGGTGTGACGATGGAGCGCGCCAGTGTCACCACGGGACCATCCGCGCCCTTCTCTTTTCCTGCGGCGCGCGCATTCCTGACCACGAACTCCGGCAGTCCCTGCAGATCCGCGTCCGAGAGTTCCATGTGCCAGTCGCGCTCATCCGCCAGCAGGTTCTGGGTGAAATTGGTGCCGAGGGTCGCCAACCGGGATTTGATCTCCTGCATGCGGGTATCTTCGGCGCCCTCCAGCGCCGCGCCGCCGCGCAGGAAGCCACGATGGGTCAGCATCAGGACCCGGGCCTGCTCCTGCGTCAGATCTAGGTCTTCGCGCTGATCCCAGACGGCTTTCACCCGCGCATAAAGCGCCTTGTTGGCGGTGATTGCGGAGAAATGCGCCGCCAGTTTTGGCGAAAACTCCCGCTGCAACGCCTCGCGTTTCGGATTGCTGTCGGCGCCGGCCACGGAGAAAAATACCGAAAGAACCTGTTCCAGCGGCTGGCAGGGTGTCTCCAGGGCCTCGACCACATTGGCAAATGTCGGGGTGTCCGGGTTCTGTGCGATGGCCTCGATCTGCGCGCCATGGGCGGCAAGCGCCTGCTCGAGCGCCGGGGCGAAATCATCATCGGATATCTGGTCGAACGGCGCGATGCCGAAGGGGGTCTGCCAGTCTGCGAGCAGCGGATTTGTCATGTGAGATCTCCTTTGCGCTGACGCTAACGGCTTCGCTCCGGAGCTGCAATCTGTCCCCGCGCCGGGCCGTCAGGCCCGGCGCCCGGCCCAACCCTGCCAAGGGGGGCTTGCTCATGGGCAAGAGCACCTGCGGGGGCGGGAGCGCTCCCGCCACCGGCGCCCAGCATCAGGAGATGCAAGGACCGGCGTTGGGCCGGGCCGCGCGCCCTGACGGGCGCGCGGCGGGCGCCAGATCGCACCACCTGAGCAAAATCAGCCTTTGTTCTGCTTGTTGCGCAGATGCCGTTCAAGTGCCCGTAACCCAAGCGACAACGATATCGTCATCGCCAGATAGACCAGCGCCACCATGTTGTAGGTCTCGAAATAGCGAAAATTGCTGGCGGCCGTCACCTTGCCCAGCTGGGTGATATCCAGCACGCCCAGCACCGACACCAGCGAGGAATCCTTGACCAGCGCCACGAAGTCATTGCCCAGCGGCGGCAGGATGGTGCGTATCGCCTGCGGAAACACGATGAAGCGAAACCGTTGCCAGCCGGAGAGCCCAAGCGCTTGGGCCGCCTCCTTCTGCCCCTCTGGAACAGACAGCAGGCCAGCGCGAAAAACTTCCGCGATGAAAGCGGAATAGGCAATCATCAGTGCCAGAATGGCGCGCCATAGCAGAGGAAAGCTCCGGGTGCGGATCTCCTCCAGCCCCAGAAAACCGCCCAGCCAGTTGCGCAGATCCACCAAGGCAGGCGCCACCACAAAGGCCACGTAGAGCAACAGCACGATGATCGGAATACCGCGCACCACCTCGACATAAAACCGGCAGATCTGACGCACCAGCAGCCACCTGGAATCAGCCCCCAGTGCGAGCGCCATCCCCAACGCGGAAGCGGAGAAAAAGCTGACAAGGGTGACAAAGACCGTCACACCAACCCCGCGCCAGAGCGTATTGAGGATCTGCGCATAGACCTCGCTGCGCGCAACTTCGACGCCGAGGTAGAGTGCCGTCAGCCCCACGGCCACCAGCCACCAGGGGAAATCTTCCTTGTCTTCACGCGTGCGGCGTTCGCTCATTATCTTGTCCTGTCACGACAAACCCCGGCCGAAGGCGCGGCCGGGGTGGTATTGGAAATAGGAGGTGTCTTGGCCTATTGGCCCATCTTGTAGTCGAGGAACCACTTTTTGTTGAGCGCATCCAGCGTGCCATCGGCCTTCATCTCGGCCAGGGCGGCATTCACCGGCTCCACCAAATCGCTGCCCTTTGGGAAAATGAAGCCGAAATCCTCGGTCCCCAAGGGATCTCCGACGACTTTCAGCGCGCCGTCAGATGCAGCAACCACCCCATTTGCCGCGGTGCTGTCGGAAAGCGCCAGATCCACGTCGCCCGCCCGCAACGCCTGCAGTGACGCACCAAAGGTCTCGAACAGCTTGATGCGCGGGTTGGCTTCATCCCCGTCAAGCACATCGTAGACGGTCACGTAGAAGGGCGTGGTGCCCGGCTGCGCCGCCGCGAGCAGGTCGTCATCGGCGGCAAAGCTGGCGGCATCCGTAAACCGATCCTCATCGCTTGCCACGATCATGCGCATCTGCGAGGTCAGGTAGCTTTCGGAGAAATCCACCTTCTCCTTACGGTCGTCCCGAATGGTAATGCCATTCATGGCTATATCGTACTGACCTGCGGTGATCGCCGGGATCATCGCATCCCAACTGGTGTTCTCAAACTCCACAACCAGGTTGAGCCGTTCCGCGATCTCGGTGATCGCATCATATTCCCAGCCCACAGCCTGACCCGTACCGGGCTCGATAAATTGCAGCGGCGGGTAGGTGTTCTCGGAGGCGACAAAGATTTCGCGCCCCTCAAGATCCGGCAGATCGGCGGCAAGGGCACTGGCGGCAAAGCCAGCGGTCAGCGCTGCGGCCAGGGCAAAGGTGCGAGTCATGATCAGTTTTCTCCTGTCGGGGCCGGTTTATTGTCGGTCTGTCCGCAAACGGGACAGTTCGCGCGCGATTTGAGCGCAATCCGGCGAGTTTCACCATAGAGACCATCGTAGATCAACATCTGTGAGCGCAAGAGCTCTCCGGCGCCGGTGATCTGTTTCACGGCCTCCACGGCCATCATTGCCCCCACCACCCCGGGCAACGGACCGATCACGCCTGCTTCGGCACAGCTCGGTGCGAGCCCCTCGGCAGGTGCCTCGGGAAATATGCATTGATAGCACGGCCCGCCATGGGCCGGATCAAAGACCGAAATTTGCCCTTCCCACTGGGTCAAGGCCCCCGAGATCAAAGGCTTTTGCTGTGTCACAGCGGTGCGGTTGACCAGATAGCGGGTGGCAAAGTTATCGGTTCCGTCAAGGATCAGATCATATTCCCCAAAGAGATCAGGAGCGAGTTCCTCGGTCAGTCGACGATGATAGGGGCGTATCGTGACGAACGGGTTCTGTGCCTCCATTGCGGCTTGGGCAGAGAACACCTTGGGCAAACCGATATCCTGATCGCGGTGGATCACCTGCCGTTGCAGGTTCGCATTCTCGACCGTGTCATCATCGATCACGCCAATGGTGCCAATACCTGCGGCTGCCAGATACTGCAGCGCCGGGGCACCAAGCCCCCCCGCCCCGATCACCAGTACCTTGGCGGCCTTAAGACGTTTCTGGCCAAGGCCACCCACCTCGCGCAGAACGATGTGGCGGGCGTAGCGGTCCAACTCCACCTCGCCAAATGGCCCATCGCTTGTTTCCGCTGTCGCCGCAACCGTGTCCGCTGCGTCCGCTCGCGTTCGCAACCGCTTCAGGGCCGCGGAATAAAGTGCCACCAGCGCGGCGAAACCCGCGAGGATCAGCCAAAGGCCGGGCGTCCCGCCCGTGGCCTGTCGCAAGGGCGCACCGTCCGGCAAGGTCAGCTGGATCGTCAGAACTGCAACAAACAAGAGCCCCAGCAGCAGAACGCGCAGATTCCGGTCAAACCCCATCAGGCGACCGCCCCACCAGATCAGCCCGGCGAGCCCGAAGACAAGGATCATGCCGCGCCTCCCGTCCCTGTGGAGCCAAACCCACCCGCGCCACGTTCGGTTACGTCGGAGAATGCCTCGACCTCAGACAATGCCGCCCTGAGAACCGGAACGAACATCAACTGAGCGATACGCTCGCCCGGTTCTATCCGGATCGGCTCCGCCCCCACCGGGTTGCGATTCCAGGCGCTGATGAAGACCTGCCCGGTGTAGTCGGCATCGATCAGACCGACAGTGTTGCCCATCACCAGCCCCTTCTTGTGCCCCAGACCAGAGCGCGGCATCACAAGCGCCGCGCAGGCGGTATCGCCCATGTAGAAGGCGAGCCCCGACGGGATCAGCACCGCGGCGTCCTGCGCCACGATCTCCATCGGCGCATCAATGCAGGCAAAGAGATCGATCGCCGCAGATCCGGAGGTCTGATAGCTGGGCATGCCCCAGTCGCGAATGCGCGGGTCGAGAATTTTCACTTCTACCGCAAAGGGCGCTTGCGTCATGAGACCATCCTTCTTGTCGTCTGTCCTGCCGATGAATTTTATGCGCAGGGGGGCGCCCCGGTTATGCCCCGGAAGCGGCATGAATTGCCACCGCAGATGTAGAGCCGCCACAGCCCAGGCCCTGAGGCCTCACGCAATGGTGACGGCAACCAACATCAGCGAGCGCGCGCCATCTGCAAGACTTGCCGGAGAGGTTTTGGCGTCCATCTCCCCCGCCCATTCGACCGGAGCACTCAACAGCGCCCGAGCGCGACATGTTTGAATGCAGTCAAAGTGAGATACGGACACCCTGTGATGGGGGCAGCTTTACCAATCCGCCGCATGATGCTGCGGATATCGTCGTGCTTTGTGCATGTCCCACACGACCAGCGCATTCGACACGATCAGATGTCGAGGCCAGATCTGCCGGGCGCGCATATCGCGATGGTTGTTTCGTAACGGCAATTCTGAACAGGCGCGGGCGCGATTTTCAGGGCGCCAGCGCACGCGCTGCGTCGCTCCATGACCGTGATGCTCTGACAGCCGCAGCATAGGTACTCGTAACCGACAACAGGCCAGACGACCTAGACCATTTGGGCCGCAGGACGGCGAGCACATCAAATAGGTACAGCGCCAGCATGCGTCCAAAGCGCGGCGTTGCGCCCTTCCCTGCCGCCAAGCAAGGAAGATACACGCAGATTGAAGACCACGCCTGCGCAATATTTTCTATGCGCTGCCAAGGCTTAGACCAACGCGGACCCTACCCCCGGCCAAGAATACGGGTCATTCGCAGCTGCCAGCAGCGTCAACGCACTGGTTCCGATTGCAAGAGCTGTGCGGCGGCGCCTCGAATGTCTTCTTCGCTGGCGGGCTTGCGTACCACCAATCCGCGCGCCGGACGGGTCGACAATTGGTCCGCCTCGTCGCCATCCGCCAGCAGAAGCACCGGGATCGCCCTGGCATTCGCCTCTGCCACGGCCCGGTCACAGAGCTGGCCGCGCAGGTTGATATCAAAAATACATAGGTCGAAAGGCTGATTTTTCATCATCTGACACGCATCTACCTCGCTGGAGGAAAGCTGCGGCGCACCAATACGATACATGCGGATCATATCGCACATCAGCTGGCCCAGAAGGTTATCCCCCTCCAGAACCAGTATATTCAGTTCATCGCTTGTCATCTTTGCACCCTGCTGAGGCAGACAGCTTTCCGATCCAGTCCAAGCGCTATGATCGCCGAAATTTCCAACTTGTCACTCTTTACCAAACTGATCTCCATACACAGGCTGTGCCGCACAACTTCGAGCAGCATGGAAACAACACATCAACGGCTGACCGCAAAACTGCTCAGCCTGCAGTTGTTATACATCTCAGGTGGTTAACCAGCCAATGACTTTCCGTAAAAAGCAAAAACTGAATATTTAACGCCCCGCCTCTCATAACGGGAATGTGAACGTCAGAGAGTTGATTATTCTTGGAAATCTCCAGCTCAATGCCCCGGCTCAGAGGTGGAAAGGGATTGAGAGATTGCCTCGGCCAAACGCGCAGCCACCTGTTCCTTGGGCATACGTGGCCAGTGTTCGGCCCCATTCTCGGTTATGAGAACCACCGCATTCTCACGCCCTCCCATGATTCCGGTCTCCGGCGATACGTCATTCGCCACAATCCAATCGCAGCCTTTCCGGCTCCGCTTGGCAGTCGCATATTCAACCACATCATTGGTTTCAGCCGCAAATCCAACGACGAGCGCGGGACGATTCTTCGTTCTGCGCGCCACCTCGCGCAAAATGTCCGGGTTCTCGGCAAACTCAAGTGCTGGCAGGCCATCTTTGGTTTTCTTCAGCTTGCGATCAGACGCGGAGGCCACGCGCCAATCGGCAACAGCCGCAGCAAAGACCCCCGCATCGGCCGGCAAGGCAGCGTCTACGGCGGCTTGCATCTCACGCGCGGTTTGCACCGGCACCACCTCTACCCCATCCGGAGGGGACACCGTTGCAGGGCCCGTGATGAAGACCACCTCGGCTCCCAATGCGCTCAGAGCACGGGCCACCGCCGCACCCTGCGCGCCAGAGGACCGATTGGCGATATACCGCACCGGATCTATGGGCTCATGGGTCGGTCCAGAGGTGACGATGATCCGTTTCCCCCGCAGCGGGCCAGACGCAAGACGTTCCGCGATCGCCGCAACGATTTCCTCTGGCTCTGCCAGTCGTCCGGGACCGAACTCACCGCAGGCCATACCGCCCTCGTTGGGCCCGACCATCTGGATGCCATCGGCGCGCAACTGCGCAATGTTGCGCCGGGTTGCAGGATGCTCCCACATACGCACATTCATCGCAGGCGCCAGCAGCACCGGGGTGTCCGTCGCCAACAGCACGGTGGAGGCCAGATCATTGGCGTGCCCCTGCGCCATCTTAGCCATCAGATCCGCCGTCGCCGGAGCCACAACCAGCAGATCCGCACTACGCGATAGCTGAATATGGCCCATTTCCGCTTCGGAGGTCAGGTCAAACAGATCACGATGCACCGCGGTCCCCGCCAAGGCAGACACCGACAAGGGCGTCACGAATTCTTCGCCCGCACGGGTCAAAACCGGGGTCACCCGCGCGCCCTGATCCTGCAACCGCCGAATGAGCTCCAGCGACTTGTATGCGGCAATGCCACCGCCGATGATCAGCAGAATATGTTTACCTGACAACATGATGCGCCCTCGGTTGCTGCGTTCGCCCGACACACTACTGCGCCTGCGCAGCTGAGGGAAACGCTTTTGCGACCAGTCCTGTCGCAGCGCCTACTTGAACGCAGAACAGGGGTCTGGTCGCGCCACGACTGGCCCATCCAGAACCATGTCAAAAACGCCGCCCACCTGCCCGGCTTCCGACTGACCAAGTGCGAAAATCTCCAAATCCGGCGCCGCCTGCTGCAGGTAAACCGGCACTCCGCGATCACGCCGGGCATGGCCATTGCCGGTCACAACGACCACTGGCCCGCCAGCGGCTTCAAATGCGTGCAGCGCGGCGCGCGCCAAAGTGGCATCGCGCAGTCGCTGGATGTCGACCATCGCAGGTAGCAGATTGTCCGGTAGGGCCCCACAATGCGCGGCCCGCTGCTCCGCCTCTCGCGCGCCCTGTACGTCATCGGACAATGGTGTGGACAAGCCAAAGACTGTGGCGTCCTCGCCAAAGTACGCCGCAACACCTTCCGTCATCGCGGCCCGCGCCTGGGCACGTGGCACCGCCGCCCCCCAATGCCCTGCCGTCGTAGCGGCGTCAAAAATCGGCAGGTACATGGAAAAGTCTGGCCAGCCTGAGGCGCCCCACTGCAGCAGGTCGCCCAGCTCGGCTGGTGTCTGCAACGCTTCTTTGGTGAGTAGGTCAGCCTGATCGGCGGTCAGCATCTCCCAAACCACCGCGCTGGGGGCAAGGCCTGCAATCAGCAGCGCCTGCCTGTCGTGGTGCGTAGGGTTGTCGTGCACCTCACCCAAGAGGACGATATCCGCTCGCGCGGCTTCTGCAATGACCTGCGCAAGATCTGCCGCTGTTGCAGCCCGGACAGACAGAGCAACAAGAACGACGGCAATGGCCAAGCGACCCTGCAGCATTCCTCCGCGAAACGAATGGCACATCCTCATGCGAGGAAGTTTTGAACCTCGCGCGACTGACCTTCAAGAGTCTTTTTCATCTTCTGAAACGCCGCCGCCTCCAGCTGACGGACCCGTTCCTTCGACAAGCCCAGCTCATTGCCCAGGCTTTCCAGCGTACGCCCATCTTCGCGCAGTTTCCGCTCGCGTATGATGAAGCGCTCGCGCTGGTTCAAGCCGTTCAATGCGGTAATCAACCACTCGCGCAATTGACGGTTATCGTGGTCGGCCTGCACGCGCTCTGCCGCCTGCTCGCTGTCGTCTTCCAGCGCGTCGATCCACTCTCGCCCGTCTTCATCTGCTGACTGCACTGCATTCAACGAGAAATCCGCGCCGGTCAGGCGACCGTCCATCATCTCCACATCTCGCAGTGGCACGCCAATTTCCTCAGCGATCATCTGCTGCAGCTTGTGGCGATCCAGTTCGACACCTTCGCTCTGCGCCTCTCGTTCCAGCTGCGCCTGCACGCGGCGCATATTGAAGAACAGCGATTTCTGCGAAGACGTGGACCCGGTGCGCACCATAGACCAATTGCGCATCACGTAGTCCTGAATGGAGGCCTTGATCCACCAGACAGCATAGGTCGAGAATTGCACGCCGCGATCCGGATCGAACTTCTCGGCCGCTTTCATAAGGCCCAGACCGGCCTCCTGGATCAGGTCATTCATCGGCGCGCCATATCGGCGGAACTTCGACGCCATGGAGACCGCCAGACGCATGTAGGCGTTGATCAGTCGATGCAGCGCCTGCACGTCCTGTTCGTCCCGCCATGCGTAGGCCAGAGCCAACTCCGTTTCTGCATCCAGAAGCTCGGCTTTCATTGCCCGCCTTGGAAGGGGGTTTTCGGTGCTCTCGTCCAGTGCCATGTTAAACTCCCTGTTCTAAGAACTACGTTAACAACGTGTGAGGGCCGGCTTTGGTTCAAAAATAGTCTTGATGTCTGTCGTTTGAGATCCAAAAACGGTGCAGATCACCAATCGGGCCATATTCGACGGCCGCTTGCAGTGCGCCTCGCGCACGCAACATTCTTACAACTTTGAGGGTATCCACATTGTCGGGCAGAGTCACAGTTATTCTCGGGGGCGCAGCATCCGGCAAATCCGCTTTTGCTGAACAAACCTGCGTCAGCACTGGGAAAAACCGCCTATACTGGGCGACTTCACAAATACTTGATGAAGAAATGCAAAAGAAGGTATCGCGTCATCTCGTGCAGCGTGGCGGCGGCTGGACCACTTTGGAAGAGCCCTTCGACGCGCGAAAGGTCTTGCCGATAGCTCAACCCGAAGATGTATTGCTGATGGATTGCGCGACGATGTGGCTGACCAATCATCTTTTGGCAGATCATGACCTTCAAAAGCAAACCGAGGCGCTGCTTTCCGGTTTCGACAACTGTGCGGCGGACATTGTCGTGGTCACCAACGAGACCGGCCTTGGCATCGTGCCCGAAAACGCGCTCGCCCGCCGGTTTCGCGAGGCACAGGGGCGGCTCAACATCGCGCTCGCAGCCCGGGCGGATTGTGTGGTGATGGTGGCGGCAGGCCTGCCCATGGTGTTGAAGGGGGCGCTATGATCACCCGATTTCACATGGTGCGGCATGGCCCGACCCACGCCAAAAGCATGGTTGGCTGGTCCAATCTACCGGCCGATCTCTCTGATAACGCCGCCCTGGCCCGTTTATCCGAGGCCCTGCCGGATGACGCCGTGGTGATTTCCTCTGATCTCGACCGCGCAGTGACAACTGCCGATGCTATTCAGGGGCAGCGCTGTCGCCTGCCCCACGCGCAGGCCCTGCGTGAAATGCATTTTGGGGACTGGGAACTGCGCCGCTGGAGCGACATTGATGCAGAATCGCCCGACCATATTCGGGCCTTCTGGGAGCAACCCGGAGATGTCGCCGCACCCAATGGCGAGAGCTGGAATATGCTCCTGCAGCGTGTCACAGCATGTTTCAACCACCTGGCACAGACACACGCCGAACAAGACATCGTCGTTGTCGGGCACTTTGGCCAGATCCTCTGCCAGCTGCAGCGGGCTGCGGGCCTCACTGCAACAGAAGCGTTTTCGCAAAAGATTGACAACCTTTCGCTCACGCAGATCAGCCACGCGGAAACAGGTTGGCAGGTTGACGCAATAAATCAAATTTTGTGATTACTCACAGCACAAACATTAGATTTACTGATGGGCCTCATCGCCCGATAGTCGGTGACATGACATATACACTCTACATCGGTGATCGCATGTATTCCAGCTGGTCTTTGCGCGGCTGGCTCATGCTCGAAAAGTTCTCCCTGCCGCATCAGGTGCAGCTGGTCGGGCTTTATTCAGGAACCATGGCTCAAGACCTTGCCGATCTTGCCCCGGCGCGGCTGGTGCCCACGCTGCAACTGCCCGATGGCACCGTCGTGGGGGAGACTCTGGCCATGGGCGAAACCCTGGCCGAACGGCACCCCGATGCGGGGCTCTGGCCCGCGGATGCAACACTTCGTGCCACCGCGCGGTGGCTTTGTGCCGAGATGACCTCCGGGTTTGCGGCGCTGCGCGGCGACTGCCCGATGCAACTCAGCCATATCTGGCGCGGATTTGAGCCCTCCGATGCCGTCAGAGCTGATCTGGCAAGGATCGAAACCCTGTTCGCCCACGCCCGTACCCTTTCCGGTCAGACGGCCGGACCCCTGTTCGGGAGCTACAGTCTGGCCGAGGTGTTCTATACTCCCGTCGCCGCCCGGATCATCGGCTACGACCTGCCCGTGTCAGCCGAAACCCGCGCCTATTGCACGGAGCTGCTGCGCGACCCGGCGGTACTGGCCTGGCAAACGGCGGCGCAGACAGTCACCTATGATCCAGAACCCTACCTGCAGGATCTTGAGCGCGCGCCTTGGCAGCTATGAGCGATTTCGCGACCGGTTAACGGCACATTTAACCAATCAGTAACCACGTTTCCCAATGCTGTCCTTCGAGGCTCTCAACCGAGGGACCTCGGGGGACAGAGATGATTTCACGCGCACATACAGTTTCATTTCAGGGTGTCGAGGCCTGCCCGGTGGAGGTGCAATGCGCGGTATCTCCGGGATTGCCCGCCTTCTCCATCGTCGGCCTGCCCGACAAGGCGGTCAGCGAAGCGCGCGACCGGGTCCGCTCGGCCTTGGCGGTGATGTCGATCGCTCTGCCCTCAAAACGCATCACCATAAATCTCTCCCCTGCCGACCTGCCCAAGGAAGGCAGCCACTTTGACCTTCCCATCGCGGTGGCGTTGTTGACAGCGCTGGAGATCCTGCCGCCGGAGGCTGCGGAGGAGACACTGTCGCTTGGTGAACTGTCTCTCGACGGCACATTGGTCGCCATCACCGGCGCCCTGCCTGCGGCCCTTGCGGCCGCAGAACAGGACCGCAGCCTGCTCTGCCCAAAGGGATCGAGCGCGGAGGCCGCATGGGTCGAGGCGACGCCGGTCATCGGGGCCGCTTCCTTGACCGAGGTGATCCGCCACTTCACCGGGAAAGGCGTCATTGCGCCTGCCACCGCAGGTGAGGTCATCGAAACCGCATCGGACAAGGATCTTTGTGATGTGAAGGGACAGCAGGTGGCGCGGCGGGCATTGGAAATCGCCGCTGCTGGCCGTCATCATCTCCTGATGAGCGGGCCACCGGGGGCAGGGAAATCCATGCTGGCCGCGCGCCTGTCGTCCATCCTGCCGCCCCTGACACCGCAGGAGGCGCTGGAAACCTCCATGATCCATTCGATCTGCGGGCTGATCGAAGCGGGTGGCGTTAGCCGCAGCCGCCCCTATCGGGCACCGCACCACACCGCCTCAATGGCCGCAATTGTCGGGGGCGGACGGCGGGCGCAACCGGGCGAGATCAGCCTGGCGCACAACGGGGTGCTGTTCCTCGACGAGCTGCCGGAATTTGCCCGGGCGGTTCTGGAGACCCTGCGCCAGCCGCTGGAGACCGGCGATGTCATGGTGGCCCGTGCCAATGCTCACATACGCTACCCCAGCCGGTTCATGCTGGTGGCCGCCGCCAATCCCTGCCGCTGCGGCTATATGAGCGACCCGGCGCGTGCATGTTCGCGGGCTCCGGCCTGCGGCGCCGACTACATGGGGCGGATCTCAGGACCGATGATGGATCGTTTCGATCTGCGGATTGACGTCGAACCGGTGCCATTCGCGGATCTGGAACGCAGCCGCCCCGGCGAATGCTCGGCCTCGGTTGCCGAACGGGTGGCAAGGGCGCGCGCTGTGCAAGCCGAAAGATACGCGGCATGTGACGGTGCCACGGTGAATGCAGATGCAGAGGGGCGTGTCCTCGAGGATGTCGCCGAACTGGACACCGACGGCCGCGCGTTGATGCTGCAGGCCTCGGATTGCTTTGGCCTCAGCGCACGTGGGTACCACCGTGTTTTGCGCGTCGCGCGCACCATTGCCGATCTCGATGGAGATGCAGGCATTGCGCGCGATCACGTCGCGGAGGCGCTTTCTTACCGTATGCCTCAATAAGGTCCGCTCAAAGACAGGCCCGCGCGAAATACGAAATATCGCATAAAGAGCGACGCGCCTCGGGTATCCAGCCATCAAACAGATGCCAGACATGAGGCGCGCTCGGGTGCACCGTCTCGGTCACATCCGCCCCATGGGCGCGCAGGCGCGCAGCCATGCGACGACAGTCGTCCAGCAGGATTTCGGTCTGTCCATAATGCAGCAGGACCGGCGGGCAGTCGGGAAAATCCGCAAACAAGGGCGAAAGACGCGGATCTTCAGCGTCCTCGCCCTCGGGCAGGACATAGCCTACCAGCTCCCGAATGCGTTTTGCCGGCAGAAACGGGTCCGCATTGGCGTTTCGCGTCAGGCTCTCGCCCGTCAGGGACAGGTCGCACCAGGGCGACATCGCGAAGAGGCCCGCAGGTGGCGTGCCCGCCAGGCAGAGATGCGACAACAGCGCGATGGCCAATCCGCCGCCCGCGGAATCTCCGCCGATCACGATATCCGAAGGCGCATACCCCATCGAGACAAGGTGATCCCAGGCCGCACAGGCATCGTCATAGGCGGCTGGAAACCGATGCTCCGGCGCCAGGCGATAATCCGGGGCGCAGATCTCAAGCCCAGAGAGAAGAGACAGCCGGCCCAGCATAGCCGCATAGCTGTTCGGGCTGCCCGCGATATAGCCGCCACCGTGGAGAAACAGGATGATTTTGCCACGCGTGGGACGTCCGACGTGGATCCGGTCCATGCCTGCGCTGTCGTGAACGTGGCAGAGGTACGGCGGCGGTCGGCATCCGATGCGGGCCAGACGTTCAAACCCTATCCGCGCCGTGATCGGCTCTTTGACATGTTGCAGCCGTGGGCGCGCCACATGCCGCAACCCACGCAACAGAACGGCAAGTTGCCAGCTCATCCGAGCCGCCCTTCGATCGCCTCCCAGACCTTTTCGGCAATATTCACGTCATCAAACCGCTCCAGTTCCTGGATGCCGGTGGGCGAGGTCACATTGATTTCGGTCAGGTAGTCCCCAATCACGTCGATGCCGACAAAGATCTGGCCGCGTTCTTTGAGAAGTGGCCCGATGGCGGCGCAGATCTCAAGGTCGCGTTCGGTCAGACCGACCTTCTCGGGCCGCCCGCCCACATGCATGTTGGAACGGGTCTCGCCCGCCGCTGGCACTCGGTTGATCGCGCCCACGGGCTCGCCATCGACGAGGATCACCCGTTTGTCGCCATTGGACACATCCGGCAGGAATTTTTGCACGATCAGCGGCTCGCGGCTGAAGCCGGTGAACAGCTCATGCAGGGAGGACAGGTTGCGGTCATTGGCGTCCAGCCGGAACACGCCCGCGCCGCCATTGCCGTAAAGCGGCTTCAGGATCACATCGCCATGCTTGGCCTTGAACGCCTTGATGGTGTCCAGATCACGGGCAATGGTCGTCGGCGGTGTCAGGTCGGGAAAATCAAGAACCAGCAGTTTTTCCGGGTAGTTGCGCACCCAGAACGGGTCATTCACCACCAGCGCCTCGCCCTTCAGCCGGTCCAGCAGATGGGTCGCGGTAATGTAGTGCATGTCGAACGGCGGGTCCTGACGCAGCCAGACCACATCGAAGTCAGCCAAATCCACCTCGCGCAGTTCGCCGAGCGTCGCCGGGGTGCCCGCGACACGTTGCACCACCATGTCATGACCGCGCGCGGTAATGCGCCCTTCCTGATAGGCCAGCTGGTCAGGACTGTAGTAAAACAGCTCATGCCCACGGGCCTGCGCCTCTTCGGCGAGGCGGAAACTGCTGTCGGCGTTGATATCAACGCCCATGATCGGGTCCATCTGAAAGGCGATTTTCATGGCATCTGTCCCTTATTCTGTTGGACGGAACATGGCGTAGGCCAAGGCCATGTTCAATGGCTCAACCGTGACCATAGGCATTTTCGAGGATCTCCACCTCGCCGACGCCCCAGACCAGCACAACATCGAGCCGCACATCAGTCAGCTGCCCTTGTGGCTCGCCATCCAGAAAGATCGAGGCACTTGCCATCACCCGTTGCATTTGCCCTGCGGTAATCCGCGCGGCAGCCTTGTCGCGGGTGGCGCTGGATTTCACCTCGGCAAAAATCACCTGTGCGCCGTTGCGCAGGATCAGGTCGATTTCGCCGTGAGGGCACCGCCACCGCGTTTCGGCGAGGGTGTAGCCCCGGTCCAGATAGGCCCGGATTGCGATCTCTTCAGCGGCCGCCCCAGCGATATGGGCCCGGCGTCCACGGTCGCTGCCGCCCTGCCCCATCGTTTCAATCCTCGCGCGCGATCTGCAGCGCCTGCTGGTAGATCCTGCGCCGGGGTTCGCCATGCGCCTCGGAGACAATCGCGGCGGCATCCTTGACGGAGTTGTCTTTAAGCGCCGCGCGCAAGTCTGCCTCCAGATCCGCCTCGCTGCTGGCAGCCGCGCGCTGGCGGTCCACCAAGACCACGATCTCGCCCTTGACTGGAGCCTCGGCCAGCCCGGCAGCCAGCTCCGACAGCGATCCGCGGCGGACCTCCTCGAACTTCTTGGTCAGCTCACGACACATCGCCGCCTCGCGGTCGCCAAGAACCTCGGCCATATCCGCGAGCGAGGCGGCAACCCGTTTGGGCGATTCGTAAAACACCAGCGTTCCGGGAATATTTGCGACTTCTTCCAGACGCTTGCGGCGCGCCCCAGACGCATTGGGCAGGAAGCCGGAAAAATAGAACGCATCCGTCGGCAGCCCCGCCAGCGTCAGCGCACAAAGGGCCGCTGATGCGCCCGGCGCAGCCGTCACAAGATGCCCCGCAAGTGCGGCTTCCCGGCTGAGATCATAGCCGGGATCAGCGATCATCGGCATGCCCGCTTCCGATGCGTAAGCGATCGATTTTCCCGCTGCCAGATCCGCGAGCAATCGCGCCCGCGCGCCTGCGCTGGAGTGATCATGGTAGGCCACGACGGGGCGATCGCCCAATGGAACCCCGTGTATCTCCAGCAGCTTACGCATAGATCGCGTATCTTCCGCGGCGATTATGTCGGCCGACGCCAACACATCCAGCGCACGCAGGGTGATGTCTCGGGCGGTGCCGATGGGGGTCGCGACGAAGTATAACCCCGGCGACAAACTGACGATCTTGTGATTCACGCTGGACCCGCTTTTCTGGTCGTCTATGATTGCTCCGAACCAATACGGGTGCGCGATGCATAACGCCGCAGCCCGGAATAGGGAGTTTATGCGCTTTATGTTTGCTGTTTTCAATCGGGCTCGCAAGATTGTCCTGACCGCCACCGCCGTTGCCGCAACCGCTCTCGTGGCTGCCTGTGATCCGGGCGCAATTTCCGGAGGTGGGCCCACCATCAACACCTCCAAGCCCGTACCGGTGGCTCTCCTGGTGCCGCGCGGCTCTGCCCAACACGGTGACGGTGTTCTTGCGCAAAGCCTGGAAAACGCCGCCCGCCTTGCCATTGCTGATCTGAACGGCGTGAAGGTGGATTTGCGGGTCTATGACACCGCTGGCAATCCACAAACCGCGGCCAATGTCGCCGCGCAGGCAGTCAACGACGGCGCGCGCATCATTCTTGGCCCGGTCTATGCGGAGGCCGCGAATGCTGCCGGTATCGCGGCTGCCAAACGCGGCGTGAACGTGCTTGCCTTCTCCAACAACCCCTCCATTGCCGGTGGCAATGTTTTCGTGATGGGGGCCACGTTCGACAATACCGCAAGCCGCTTGACCCAATATGCAAAACGCCAGGGCAAAAGCACCATGGTTGTGGTCTCGGGCAACAACGCAGCGGGCCAGGCCGGACGTGCCGCGATCCAACAGGCCGCAGTGCAGAGCGGCATGACCATTGCAGGCAATGTCAGCTATGATCTGTCGCAGCAGGGCGTGATCAATGCGATCCCGACCATCAGTCAGAATGTGCGCCAGTCGAATGCGGATGTGATGTTGATGACGGCCACGACTGCCGGTGCGCTGCCGCTTCTGACACAGCTTCTGCCCGAAGCCGGGGTAAAGACCACCGATGTACAATACATGGGCCTGACCCGCTGGGATATTCCCGCGCAGACACTCGAGCTGCCCGGCGTTCAAAACGGCTGGTTCGCGCTGCCTGACCCGCAGAAATCTGCGGCCTTCCGTGCCCGTTACCAATCCACCTATGGCGCCGCGCCGCATCCGATCGGTGGTCTGGCCTATGATGGCATCGCCGCAATCGGCGCATTGGTCAGCGCTGGAAACTCCGGCGCGCTGACCGGCGCCGCCCTGACACAGCCCGCCGGGTTCCAAGGCACAGGCGGCATTTTCCGTCTCCGCCCGGATGGTACCAACGAGCGCGGCCTCGCCATTGCAACGATTCAGGACAAGAAAGTCGTCATCATTGACCCAGCGCCCCGCAGCTTCCCAGGAGCCGGTTCCTGAACCGGCAGACGCTCACGCAAAAACCCATCCCGAACCTCTGGGGTCGCTCATCTGCGACCCCAGCATGATTTTTGACACTGATGCCATCCGGTTTCGGGTCATGGAGCTCTCTCAGGATCTTCAGGGGGCGGGGTTTCGCGCCGCCGTCGTGGCACTGCTGCGTGAGGCCAACAAGGCCGGCCGCAGCGCCATTGCCGATGCTTTTGAGCTGCAGCCGTTCGCCGCGCGCGAGCTTGCACGCTCCTACACCTACCTGACCGACGGGCTTGTCACCACGGCGCTGATGGCGGCCAACGATGTGCTGCACCCGATTGCCACGCCCACCACCGGTGAGCGGATCGCCGTATTTGCGGTCGGGGGCTATGGCCGCGGTGAGATGGCGCCCTTCTCCGATGTCGATCTGCTGTTCCTGACCCCCTACAAGATCACCGCCTGGGCGGAGAGCGTGATTGAGTCCATGCTCTACATCCTGTGGGATCTGCGCCTGAAGGTCGGACATTCCAGCCGCACCATCAAAGACTGCATCCGCCTTGGCTCTGAGGATTTCACCATCCGCACTGCCATGCTGGAGCATCGGTTTCTGGCAGGGCATGGCCCCCTCGCGACCGAACTCGAAGACCGCCTGGCCAAGGATCTCTTTGCCAAGGACGCCGCCGAATTCATCGATGCCAAGCTTGCTGAACGCGACGCCCGCCACCTGAAGCAGGGCGAGCGCTACATGGTGGAGCCCAATGTCAAAGAGGGCAAAGGCGGCCTGCGCGACCTTCAATCACTGTTCTGGATCGCCAAATATCTCTACAAGGTGCAGGATGTGGCCGAACTGGTGCCACTGGGCCTGTTCCGCCCGGATGAGTTCGATTTCTTCGCCAAGGCCGAAAATTTCCTTTGGGCGGTGCGCGCACATCTGCACCTGAGTGCCGGCCGCGCCACCGAAAAGCTGACGTTCGACGTGCAGGTGCAGATTGCGGAACGCATGGGCTACCAGGACACCTCGGGACGTCGCGCGGTTGAAGTCTTCATGCAAGACTATTTCCGTCACGCCACGCAGGTCGGCGATGTGACCCGCATTCTCTTGTCCAAACTCGAAGACAGCCAGCTCAAGAGCGAGCCACTTCTGGAGCGCATTTTTCGGCGCAAACCGCGTATCAAGCCCGGCTACAAGATCACCCACAACCGCCTGGAAATCGCAGAGCCAGAGACGTTCCTGAGCAACAAGCTGAACCTTCTGCGCATGTTCGAAGAGGCCCTGCGCACGGGCCTGCTGCTCCATCCGGACAGCATGCGGCTGGTGCGTGGCAATCTCGACCTGATCGACGACGAGATGCGCAACACCCCGGATGCGCAGCGGATTTTTCTGGACCTACTGCTCAAGCACGGCAATCCTGAACGCGTGCTGCGGCGGATGAACGAGCTGGGCGTCTTGTCGGCCTTCATCCCCGAATTTGAGCCGATCGTGGCGATGATGCAGTTCAACATGTATCATTCCTACACGGTGGACGAGCACACCATTCAGGTGATCTCCAACTTCTCCGCCATTGAGCGCGGCGAGCTGGAAGATGAGCTGCCCCTGTCCTCCTCCCTCATCAAGAAGGGAGTGAACCGCAAGGTCCTGATTATCGCGATGCTGCTGCATGACATCGGCAAGGGACGGCAACAGGATCACTCCATCCTCGGCGCACAAATCGCCCGCAAGGTGGCGCCCCGCCTTGGCCTCAGCAAGTCCGAATCCGAGACGGTTGAATGGCTGGTGCGTTATCACCTGTTGATGTCGGACATGGCGCAGAAACGCGATATCGCCGACCCGCGCACCGTGCGCGACTTTGCCAAGGCCGTTCAAACCGTGAAGCGGCTTGATCTGCTGCTGCTGCTGACGGTCTGCGATATTCGCGGCGTGGGTCCGGGCACCTGGAACAACTGGAAAGCAGTACTGCTGCGCGCGCTTTACAACCAGACCCGGGATGCAATGGAAAACGGGCTGGAGGCCTTCAACCGAGAACATCGCGGCGCGGAGGCCAAAAAGCGCCTGCGCAAGGCCCTGCCCGACTGGGGAAAATCCGCCGTCAAACGCGAAACCGCACGCCACTATCCGCCCTACTGGCAGGGGCTGCATGTCACCGCACATGTGGATTTTGCCGAGATGCTGCGCGAGATCGACGTGCTGGATGACCCATCCGCCATGCTGGTGCGGCTGCACCCTGACGAGGACCGCGACGCCACCCGCGCCTGTTTCGTGATGCCGGACCATCCAGGCATCTTTGCCCGTATCGCCGGGGCGCTGGCGCTGGTGGGGGCCAATGTGGTCGATGCGCGCAGCTACACCACCAAGGACGGGTTTGTCACCGACGCGTTCTGGGTTCAGGACGACGATGGCCACCCGTTCGAGGCCTCTCGCCTGCCGCGCCTGCGGAGCATGATCGAAAAGACCCTGCATGGCGAGGTGATCGCGCGCGAAGCCCTGAAGTCCCGCGACAAGATCAAGAAACGCGAGCGTGCGTTTCGAGTGCCGACCCATATCACCTTCGACAATGACGGCTCCGAAATCTACACCATCATCGAGGTGGACACCCGCGACCGTCCCGGCCTGCTTTATGATCTGGCTCGCGCCCTAGCGAGCGCCAACGTCTATATCGCAAATGCGGTCATCGCGACATACGGTGAACAGGTGGTGGATAGCTTCTACGTGAAGGACATGTTCGGGTTGAAATATCACTCTGCTACGAAGCAGCAGTCGCTGGAGAAGAAAATCCGCCAGGCCATCGTCGACGGTGCAAAGCGGGCCGACACATGAAGCCGATCAAATTGCTGTCCGGCTTTATGACGGTCGGGTTCTGGACTTTGGCCAGTCGTATTCTGGGGTTCGTCCGCGAGATCCTGATCGCCGCCTATATCGGCCCGGGTCCGGTTGGGGATGCGTTCTATGCCGCATTCCGGCTACCCAACATGTTCCGTCGCTTCTTTGCCGAAGGCGCCTTCAACGCTGCCTTCGTGCCGATGTTTGCCAAACGTTGGGAGGCCGAAGATAACCCGCAGGGGTTTGCGCAGGAGGCCTTCAACCTGTTGGCGGTTGCGGTTCTGGGTCTGACCGGCCTCGGCATGGTGTTCATGCCCGCACTGGTCTGGGCCACTGCGGGCGGTTTTGTCGGCGACGCGCGCTTTGACCTTGCGGTTGGATTTGGCCGTGTGGTCTTTCCCTACATCCTGTGCATGTCGCTGGCGGCGCTGTTCTCCGGTATCTTGAATGCAACGGGCCGCTTTGCGGCGGCAGCGGCGGCGCCTGTGCTGCTGAACATCTTCACCTGTGCCGCGATGATCGCAGGTGCGGTGCTGGGTCAGGACGTGGTGGACTGGCTGATCTGGGTCATACCGCTGGCCGGTGTGGCGCAGCTGGCGCTGGTCTGGATCGCAGCCGGTCGCGCCGGGATCACGTTGCGCCCCGGCCTGCCCCGACTGACGCCGGACATGAAACAGCTGGTGAAGGTCGCCCTTCCCGCCGCGCTGGCCATGGGGGTCACCCAGGTCAACCTGGTGGTCGGCCAGATCGTGGCCTCAGGGTACGATAGCGCCGTATCCTGGCTGTCGCTTGCGGATCGCCTGTATCAACTTCCGCTCGGTGTGGTCGGCATTGCCGTCGGCATTGTGCTGCTGCCCGATTTGGCCCGCCGCCTGCGCGCAGGGGATGATCTCGGCGCACAGGACGCTCTGTCGCGTGCGGGAGAGTTCTCCCTGCTGCTGACCGTCCCCTCCGCGGTGGCCTTTATCGCCATACCGCTGCCGCTGGTCTCCGTCCTTTATGAACGCGGCGCAACCGGGCCGGACGACGTTGCGGCCATTGCACTTGCGGTTGCGGTCTATGGCGTCGGTCTGCCTGCCTTTGTGCTGCAGAAGGTGTTGCAGCCGCTGTATTTCGCGCGCGAAGACACCCGTAGCCCATTCCGTTACGCGCTGATGGCGATGGTGGTAAATGCGGCGCTGGCGCTTGGGCTGCAGCCCTTGTTTGGCTGGCTGTCACCGGCTGTGGCCGCGACCGTTGCCGGCTGGATCATGGTTCTCCAGCTTTGGCTTGGGGCACGGAGCATGGGGGACGCCGCGCAATTCGACACCCGGTTCAAACGCCGCAGCCTGCGTATCTTCCTTGCCTCGGTGGCGATGGGGCTGGTGCTGATCCTCGCCGCCAACGCGCTCGCCCCTGCGCTGGCGATGGGATACTGGCGCTACCTTGCGCTGCTTGCCCTGATCGTGATCGGGGCCGTGACCTACTTTGGGATTGGCCAGATCATTGGCGCCCTGCGCCTGTCGGATTTCAAATCCGCACTGCGTCGCGGCAGGGCATAGTCATTGCGCCCCTTCAGGGAGGTTGCATCTTTGAAAGCGCAACCTCCCACTCCGGCACAGCTGCTCAGCGCTGCTGACGCAATTTCTGCAGGATCCGTGCCCACCCGCCGGGCACCAGGAAAAACGACATCGTGAACCCGGTGACAAACCCCGCCAGATCGGCCACCCATTCCGGGCTGCCACCAAAGATCAGCCCGAACAGCAGTTGGATACCCATCAGGAAGGCGATCAGGGAAAAGGCCCGGTACTGCTGTGCGCCCACGGTCGCGAGCGACAGCCACAACAGATGGGTAAAGCCACCAATCAGCCCGTAGACCGCTGGAAAGCCGCCGATCAGGGCGACCTGACCACCGACAAACACCGCATAGGCCAGCGCACCACCGATTGCAGAGCCGAGGAAGATCAGCACCACGGCGATCTCCCCCATCGCCTCGCCCACCATCTTTCCCATGGCCAGCAGGAAGACGCAGACAAAGATCGTCTGGGTAAAGGCCCCATGCACAAAAGCGTAGGTCACAAAGCGCTTTAGCAGATCAAAGGGCCAGGTTCCGCTGTCCCACATCCACCAGACATATTCCGCGCCAAAGCTGTATTCCTGAAGCGCACTGAGACGCCAGCCCACCGCCTCCGGCCCGCCGATCAAACCGCGCGCGCCAAGCGAAAACACCACCTCGATCCCGAGGATCACAAGCACGAGCGCCACCACCACCGGCGGCAATGCATTGAACGGGGATTGGTTCTGATCTTGCATGTTGTCCTGCTCTCCGGCGCCTCTACCCCGCTCAATGCCGGGCTACGCCTGTTGACGATACTCTGCGCCATGGGTAAGCGACGATGGTGCATAATTCCAGACGGGAGTTTTCGACCATGAGCGAAACCAGCTTCACTCCGCGTGTCTTTTCAGGCATCCAGCCTTCGGGCAATCTGCATCTGGGGAATTACCTCGGTGCCCTGAAGCGGTTTGTCGACTGGCAAGCGCGCGATGTGGAGTCCATCTACTGCATGGTCGACCTGCATGCGATCACCGTCTGGCAGGACCCGACTGACCTGAAGAAAGCCACCCGCGAGCTCTGCGCCGGGTTCATTGCCGCCGGGCTTGATCCGGAAAAATCCATTCTGATCAACCAGAGTCAGGTGCCCGAGCATGCGCAACTGGCCTGGATCTTCAACTGTGTCGCCCGCATGGGCTGGATGCAGCGGATGACCCAGTGGAAGGACAAGGCAGGCAAGAACCAGCAGAACGCTTCGCTGGGTCTTCTCGCCTATCCGTCGCTGATGGCCGCGGACATCCTGATCTACCACGCCACCCATGTGCCTGTGGGCGAGGATCAGAAACAGCACCTTGAACTGACGCGCGACATCGCGACCAAGTTCAACCACGACTACGGTGTTGATTTCTTCCCGCTGACCGAGCCGGTGATCGAGGGTGCGGCCACCCGGGTGATGAGCCTGCGCGATGGCTCCAAGAAGATGTCGAAATCCGACGTCTCGGATGCCAGCCGCATCAACCTGACCGATGATGCCGACACCATCGCCAAGAAGATCCGCAAGGCCAAGACCGACCCGGAAGCGTTGCCCTCCGAGGCCGAGGGTCTGGAGGACCGCCCGGAGGCCCGCAACCTGGTCAACATCTACGCGGCCATGTCCGGCCAGTCGGTGGATCAGGTGCTGGCGGATGTGGGCGGCCGGCAGTTCTCGGAGTTCAAGCCGATGCTGGCGGATCTGGCCGTTGAGAAAATGTCGCCGATCACCACCGAGATGGCCCGGTTGATGGAAAATCAAGACGAGATCGACAAGATCCTCGCCCGCGGCTCCGAGCGCGCCCGCGAGATCACTGCGCCGATCCTGCGCAAGACCTACGACATCGTCGGGCTGGTGGCCCCGGTCGAGATCTGACCAGATCAACAGCTCCTGCTTCGACATGCCAAGGGCCGTCTCCAGAGGCGGCCCTTACGTCTGCGTGATGTGTGGAATGCTGCGGAAGAGCGTTTCGAACCAGACCATCGCTGCGAACGCCCGCATGTTTCATTCACCAGCCGTGGCTGGCGGACCTCTAAGGCTGCCACGTGTAGTAATTATCGAGGTCGTCGGACTTTTCGAGCACGAAGCCGCACGAAAGGTAGAAGTCATTCGCCGGGCTACCGCGAAGCGCCAGGAGCCGCAAAGGCCGCGCCATCTCTCGTGCCTGATCCTGAACCGACCAAACGATATTGCGTCCCAGACCGCGGCCCTGATGCGTGGGATAGATATAAATGTGGTCGAGGTAAAGATGATCGGGGCGTATCCGCACGACATAGAAACCAACTAGATCCTCCCCATCTCGAACGATCTGGGTATCACGAGGGTCGTATGTTTCGAGAAAGCGCTTGCGTGCACGGTCGGGATCAAACCGTCCAACGGCTTCGAGGCTCGGTCTCATTGCCACCACACGGATCGCCGCAAGACTAGATGCATCATCATTTGTCGCGCTTGAAATGGAAATGTCATGCATGCTCGGATGATGCTATGGATAGGTAGGTTTCTCAAGCCATTTAGCTGCAACCGCCTCTCCTACCACAGTGCAATATCCATCACATTGGGCTCGCTGCGCCCCTCGCCGTATGAGTGATGAACGGCAGCGACATGTCGGTCGCGGGAGAACTGGGCCAGCGATGCGACAGGAAAGCCTGGTTGGTCTGGCATTCTGCAGGATGCAACTTTTGTCCGACTTCTGCGTTTCACAACCACAGTTACGTGCTGACACAGGAAAGGACGCGCGATGAAACCGGAATTTTTCAAATCGGCCACCGCATTGGCCGTGATCGCCTCGCTGGCGGCCCCGATGCCGGGTGTGGCTCAGGTTGAAGGCGCGGCGACGTTCGATCTCAGCCAGATGAGCGAGACCGAGATTGCCGCGCTGGTGGAGCGCTGCCGCGAAAGTGCCGGGCAGGATACGCAGGCCGAAGGGGACGATCCCATTGCCCAATTCTGCACGCAGTATGGTGAGGGCGCCTTTGATGCAGCGCTGCCCGTTGAGCTGCAATCAGGGTCTGTTCTTTCCGCACTCGCCCCTGATGGCGAAGACGTAGGCGGTCTTGAACAGGCTCTAGAGGACACCGCGCAGGCCGAAGCAGAGGCTGAGGCGCCAGCGGAAGCCGAGGTGCAAGAAGAACCTCAGGAAGAAGCCGCTGCTGCTGAGGCCGAAGCGACCGCAGATCCTGACGAGACAGCAGAAAACGCTGCCGTGGCCGAGACGTCAGAGGCCGCTGAAGCGGAGCAACCTGCCGAGGTCGAGCAATCGGAGGATACTGCTCCTGAGGTTGAGGCGACTGCAGAGACAGAGGCTGCAACAGATGAAACCGCTGAGGCCCTAGCGGAGGATCTTGCAACACAAAACGCCGATGTCGCCGCTGAGGCTGAGGCTGAGGCTGAGGCTGAGGCTGAGGCTGAGGCTGAGGCTGAAATTGCCGAGGACCAGCCCGTCGACAACCCCGAAGTGACAGAACGCGACAGCCAGCAACAGGCCGACGCGCTTGCAGAATCCGACACCGAGACCGCCGCGGCAGCAGCGGCTGCCTCTGACGGCAGCGAGACCGATGCAGAGGTGATCGAGGAAACCGTCACCGAAGACACCGCGCGCAGCTCTGACGAGGAGTTCGACACCAAGGTCAACGAGACCGCCTCAGCCGACGCCGCGCCACAGGCCCCGGCGGCGGAACAGGACGATGACGATGGTCTCTCCAAGCTGGAAAAGGCCGCCCTGCTGGGGTTGGGTGCCCTTGCCGTTGGTCAATTGCTGAAATCCGGCGAAACGGTGGTTTCCAACAGCGGGGACCGCGCCGTGGTCGAACAGGACGGCCAGTATCGCATTATCAAGAACGACGATGCGCTGCTGCGTCAGCCCGGCTCCAACGTGAAGACCTACCAGTTCAAAGATGGCTCCACCCGCACCGTGGTGACCCGTGAGGATGGCGTCGAGGTCGAGACCATCCGCGCAGCCGACGGTCGCGTGTTGCGCCGCAGCAAAGCCCTACCCGATGGCCGCACCGTGGTGCTGTTCGACGACACCCAGGAGGCCGAAAAGGTGGTGGTAAACGACCTGCCTACGGCGGCACCTCGACGCAACGCCGTCGCGAGTGATGGCAGTATTTCACCCGAAGATCTGGCCGCAGCCCTTGCTGCACAGCAGCCCGAAGGCATCAACCGGCGCTTTTCCCTCGCCCAGGTGCGCAGCATCGACGCGGTGCGCCGCCTAGTGCCTGAAATCAACGTCGACAAGGTGACCTTCGAGACCGGCTCCTCGGTGATCCGCCCGGAACAGGCCGAGGAGCTGACAGACCTGGGCAATGCTCTGCGCCAGATGGTGGAACGGACTCCGACCGAGGTGTTCCTGATCGAGGGCCACACCGATGCGGTGGGGGCGGCGACCTACAACCTCGCGCTGTCGGATCGTAGGGCGGAGACCGTGGCGCTGGCGCTGACCGAGTATTTTGATGTGCCGCCGGAGAACATGGTCATTCAGGGCTATGGCGAAAGTGACCTCGCGGTGCCGGTGCTGGACGCCGAACGGGCCAATCGTCGCGTCACCGTCCGCCGGATCACACCGCTGCTGGCGTCACGGCAGTAAGCCCTGACGACCAGACCCGAAAACAAGTTGCCCCGGCACTGCGCCGGGGCTTTTTTGTTGCAACACCTGTTCCGCTTCAAACGCGTTTGCATAGAGGTCGACAAAAAAACAGCCGCTCCAGTCGGAGCGGCTGCTGTCATGTGGTCTTGGTCCAGACAGGTTACGGGCAAGCGGCCTTGTAGGTCTGACCGGCACTGTTGCGATATGTGCACTGACGCGGTGCGTTTGCGCCAACCTGAGCACCAACGGCGCCGCCAATGAGCGTCGCGGCGGTTTTGCCGCTGCCGGAGCCGACTTGGTTGCCAACCGCCGCACCCGCCAGCGCGCCGGTGACGGCATTGATGTCCTGATTGTCAGAGCACCCCGCCACAAAGACACTTGCTGCAAACAGCGCCGCAATGACGCCAGTAGTCTTCGACATATTCCCATCTCCTCTCTGCTGACCGGATCAGGCAGGAAGGGGAAAAGCGCAGAGCGATTGCCCTGTCGCGCCGCCCGGTCGCTGCACCGGTCAAGGTGTTTCGTCTACACATGAACGTAGTGCGCGCCGGAATGTTCCCAACATTTTAGACAATCGGCTCAGCGACTACAGCAAAGATCTGCCGAAGCCCGGCGCGCTGGCCGGTTACAGCCCCGCCACCCCTTCAAGTGTCAGCCGCGCCACAAGATCGGCATAGCCCTTGCGGTCCTCGGTATCGGCCCCGGCGTTCCACATGTAGTGCCAGTTCAACATGCCAAAGACCGACATGGTGACTGCGCGCAGCTTGCCCTTGTCAGAACCCAGCGTGTCGGGGGCGGCGTCCCGAATGGCCGTGCTCATGCATTTCACCATTTCACGCTGATAGGCGCGCAAATGCTCCTGCTGTGCCTCCGGCAGCGCCGACATCGCGTTGAGCTGCACCTTGTGCTCGTGATCCGCGCCCTCATAGGCCAGCAGCACCTCGGTCAGGATACATCGCAGCCGCGCCACCGGATCGAACCCGTCCAGATCCAGCCCGCAGACCCGGTCCCGCAGGCCGCTCAGGTAGTTGTCCAGAAGGTCGAACAGCAGTGCGTCCTTGCCCTCGTAGTAGTGGTAGATATTCGCCTTCGAGATCCCGCAAGCCCTTGCGATCTGGGTCATCGAGGCCCGGTCATAGCCCTCCTCGGCGAACAGCCGCGCCGAGGCCGACAGTATCTGAGCGCGCTTCTGGTCGTGGTCTTTGGCAATGGTCCGGGCCACGGGAGCTTATCCTTTCACGCGATTGTCGACGACGCGGCGCGCCTTGCCCTGCGAGCGTTCGACGCTGCCGGGATCACCGACCAGAATTTCCGCCGAGATGCCGACAATATCCTTGATCCGCTTGGCCAGCTGCGCGGTGCAGGTGGCGCGCTGTTCAGGCGCGGTGGCCGCTGGCAAGACCTCAACATGGATACGCATCGCGTCCATTCGGCCCTTGCTGACCAGCTCGATCTGGTAATAGGGCGCGAGCGCCTCCACCGTCAGCATCTGCTCTTCGATCTGGCTGGGGAAGACATTTACACCGCGCAGGATGATCATGTCGTCCGAACGTCCGGTGATTTTCGCCATCCGCCGCATGGAGCGCGCAGTGCCCGGCAGCAGGCGTGTCAGGTCACGGGTGCGGTAGCGCACCATCGGCAGGCCTTCCTTGGTGAGCGTGGTAAAAACCAGCTCGCCCAGCTCACCATCCGGCAGCACCGCGCCGGTTTCCGGGTCGATGATTTCCGGCAGGAAGTGATCCTCCCAGATGACTGGCCCGTCCTTGGTCTCCACACATTCATTGGCAACGCCCGGCCCCATGATCTCTGAAAGACCATAGATATCAACTGCATGCATATCAAACGCCGCCTCGACTTCCTTGCGCATGGCGTCCGTCCATGGTTCGGCGCCAAAGACGCCGACCTTGAGCGAAGAGCTGCGCGGATCGATGCCCATGCGGTGATATTGCTCCAGGATGTTGAGCATATAGGACGGCGTCACCATGATGCCGTCGGGCCGGAAATCCTCGATCAGCGTCACTTGCTTTTCGGTCTGGCCGCCCGACATCGGCACCACCGTCGCGCCCAGGCGCTCAATGCCGTAATGCGCGCCAAGCCCGCCAGTAAACAGCCCATAGCCATAGGCGTTATGCACCATATCACCGCGCCGCAGGCCGGACGCACGCAAGGACCGCGCCAAGAGGTCCGCCCAGGTGTCGATGTCCTTTTGCGTGTAGCCCACCACCGTTGGCTTGCCCGTTGTACCGGAGGACGCATGCAACCGGAGGATCTGCTCGCGCGGGACTGCAAACATGCCGAATGGATAGGCATCGCGCAGATCGCCCTTGGTGGTGAAGGGGAACTTCGCGAGATCGGACAGCTCCTGCAGGTCGTCCGGATGCACGCCGGCTGCATCGAACCGCGCTTTGTACATTGCCACATTGTCGTAGGCATGGCGCAACGACCATTTCAAACGCTGCAGCTGCAGGCTGCGGATCTCGTCGATGGACGCGATCTCGATCGGGTCCAGCTCGGCCCGGTTGGGTGTCAAATCACGCATAGGTATCCTCCAACGTCCCTTGATCTTCTGCGGCTCAGTCCTGAGCCACCGGGGGAGCTGTCTCCTCAAACAGCTGCCCCTTGATTGCGCGAGAACAGCCGCGCATTTCCGCGATCAGCTGCCCGTCCTGATTTTTGACGCTCGCGTCATAGAGCCCGCTGCGCCCGGTCAGCGAGACTTCGCGAGCCTCGGCCAGCAGCCGGTCCCCTTGGCGTCCCGGCGCGATAAAGCTGATCATGTTGTGCTGCGCCACCGTCGCCTGATTGCGGCTGTTGCACGCAAAGGCAAAGGCGCTGTCGGCGAGCATGAAAATCACACCGCCATGGCAGATACCATGGCCGTTGCAGTGATGCGCCTCGACGGTCAGCGCCAGCGCGGCACTGCCCTCGTCGACACGCTCGATGCCGATACCGGCCCATTTGGACGCCTGATCGTCGGCCCACATGGCGGCGGCGGATTTCTCGGCGCGGGTCTTTGCGGTCATGGTCATGCGCTATTCTCCGCGGAACGCTGGCTGGCGTTTTTCCAGAAATGCCCGCACGCCTTCGGCGTAATCCGCGCTCTCGCCACAGGTCTTCATCGCATCCGCCTCGCGCTCCAGCTGCTCGGCCAGCGTATAGGCCCCCGAGGTCTGGATCAGCGATTTGGTTAGCCCAAGACCCAGCGTCGGCCCATCGGCGAGCTTGGCCGTCAGGGCGCGCGCCTCCTCCATCAGCACATCATCGGCGACGCATTTCCAGATCAGCCCCCAATCAGCGGCCTGCTCGGCGCTCAGGGGCTCTCCGGTCAGCGCCAGCGCCTTGGCGCGGGCCTCGCCCAACAGGCGCGGCAGGTGGTAGCTGCCGGCGGTGTCGGGGATCAGCCCGACCTTGGCAAAGGACTGGATGAATTTCGCGCTCTGGCTCGCCAGCACGATGTCTGCGGCCAGCGACAGGTTTGCCCCGGCGCCCGCCGCCACGCCGTTCACCGCGCAGACCACCGGAAACTCCAACGCGCGGATCAGGTTCACCAGCGGCGCATAAAACGTGCGCACCGTGTAGCCCAGATCTACCGGGCCACCCGCCGCATCCGGGTCGCGCGCTGACAGATCCTGCCCCGCGCAAAAGCCCCGCCCCGCGCCCGTCAGTAAGAGCGCCCGCTTTCCAGAATCGCGCGCCTCTTCCAGTGCGGCGCGCAGGGCCAGATGCATCTCATCGTTAAACGCATTTAGCCGATCCGGACGGTTCAGCGTAATCTCGCACCACGTCCCGTGATCCTGCGTCAGAATGCTCTGCTCCATGATGCCTCCCCTTGCCCACGGCGGGCGATCTTGAGCCCAATTGGGAAAAGACTTGCATAAACCGACCGGACGGTCAATATTTCTCATCAGGAAAATGCGCCGCCCCGAAATCGGGCGCTGGCACTGCATTTGCACAACAGACTTCAGGGAGACGCAGCCTATGTGCCCGAAAGATGTGGCGAGCTTTGCCGCCGGAGAATGGATCCAGCCCGACAACAGCGCACGCGAGATTGCCTCTGCCATCACCGGCGAGGTGATCGCCCGCGCAGGCAATGCCACGCTCGATGTGCAAGCGATGCTCGACTATGCCCGCAACATCGGTGGGCCCGGCCTGCGCGCCATGACCTTCCATGACCGCGCCCGCATGCTCAAGGCGCTAGCGCAGCATTTGGAGGCCAACAAGCAGGACCTGTATGATCTGAGCTTTGACACCGGCGCGACGCAGAAGGACCACCTGATCGACGTGGACGGCGGTATCGGAACAACGTTTGTATTCGCCTCCAAGGGGCGGCGCGAGATGCCCGACAGCACGGTCTACACGGACGGCGCGGTCGAGCAACTGTCGCGCCACGGCACATTTATGGGCCAGCACATCTGCACCTCGCTGCCCGGTGTTGCGGTGCATATCAACGCCTTCAACTTCCCGGTCTGGGGCATGCTGGAAAAGCTCGCGCCGACCCTGCTTGCCGGTGTTCCGGCCATCGTAAAACCCGCAACCGCCACCTGCTATGTCACAGAGGCCGCCGTGCGCCTGATGCTGGACAGCGGTCTTCTGCCGGAAGGCGCGCTGCAGCTGGTGAGCGGCGGCATTGGCGACATGCTGGACCGGCTGACCTGTCAGGATGTGGTGAGCTTTACTGGCTCTGCAGCAACCGCGCTGAAACTACGGCAAACACCTGCAATCGTTGAAAACTCCGTACGATTTGTGGCGGAACAAGACAGCCTCAACGCGTCGATCCTTGGCCCTGACGCAGCGCCCGGCAGCGCGGAATTCGACCTGTTCCTCAAGGAAGTGCAGCGCGAAATGACCACCAAAGCGGGGCAGAAATGTACCGCCATCCGCCGCATCATCGTGCCCGACGCACAGGTTGACGCCGTTATTGAGGGGCTGAGCACCGCGCTGGCAAAAATCACCATTGGTGACCCGCGCGCCGACAGCACCCGCATGGGTGCGCTGGTCTCCGCCGCGCAAAAACGCGATGTGCTGGAGCAAGCCGCCAAGATCGCCACCGAGGCCACGCGGGTTTTTGGCGACCCCGACGACTTCACCGTTGAGGGCGCCGACAAGGACAAGGGTGCCTTTGTGCCGCCGATGCTGTTCCATTGCGCGGACCCCGACGCCGCCCAACATGTCCACGACACCGAGGCCTTTGGCCCCGTCTCCACCGTGATGGGCTACCGCGACCTTGCGCATGCAGCCGCACTGGCCAATCGCGGCCAAGGCTCCCTCGTCGCCTCTCTCATCACTGCCGACCCTGTGGTGGCGCGTGAGGTGACACTGAACATCGCCGCCTTCCACGGACGGGTCTATATCAACAACGCCACCTCGATGAAGGAGTCCACAGGCCACGGCTCCCCCCTGCCCCATATGGTTCACGGTGGCCCCGGTCGTGCTGGCGGTGGCGAGGAACTGGGCGGCGTGCGCGCCGTGAAACACTACATGCAGCGCACCGCCGTGCAGGGCAGCCCGGAGATTCTCTCAGCCATCACCGGTACCTGGATTCCCGGCGCCCCCGAAACAAGCGATGCCGCGCATCCCTTCACCCGCCGCTTCGGTGCGCTGGCCATTGGCGAGACGCTCAATACCGCGCCGCGCACCGTGACCAGCGACGACATTGCCCATTTTGCGCAGTTCACCGGCGATACCTTCTATGCCCACATGGATGACGCGGCCGCCGAACGGAACCCGTTCTTCCCGGGACGGGTGGCGCATGGCTATCTGCTCTTGTCCTTTGCCGCCGGTATGTTCGTTCAGCCCGAAGAAGGACCGGTACTGGCCAACACCGGCCTCGACAGCCTGCGCTTCATGAAACCCGTGGTGCCGGGCGACAGCATCAAGGTGCGCCTGACCGTCAAGGCCAAGACCCCGCGCAACGCGGACTACGGCGAAGTGCGCTGGCGTGTCACCCTGACCAATCAAGATGACGAGATGGTGGCCGAATACGAGCTGCTGACCATGGTCGCATTCTGATCGTTTATACGCGTCCAATTGCAGGCATGAGGGCTGGCGCTTACCTGCGCCCGCCCTTATCCTGACCTCATGACAACAAACGCACATGACTGGTTTACTACGGCGGTAGAGGCACTTGCAGAGCCTCAGGGTCAACGCGTTTGGTCGATCATCGTGTCGTTCCTCGGGGACATGGCACAGGATGATGGCGCTGGCATCAGCAGCGCGGCCCTCACCCGCGTGATCACACCGCTCGGCATCAAGCCCGAAGCCATCCGCGTCGCGCTGCATCGACTGCGCAAGGATGGCTGGACCGACAGCAAACGACGCGGGCGCGGATCCGTGCATTTCCTCACCCCTCATGGGCGCGTGCAGTCGGCTCAGGTCACCCCCCGCATCTATGATCCGACCGCCTGCACCACGGCAGAGTGGCATATGCTGATCGCGGGCACCCCCAGTGGTCTGGAACTTCTGGATGCCCTCAGCGAGGGCGCGCCGGACGGCGTGATCCGCGTCAACCGCCACACCGGCTTGGCTCCCGGCCCCGCGCCTGCGCCCATGTCCGATCTTTTGATCGCAAACGGACAGATCGAAAGCGTTCCCACATGGCTGCAGGAAGAGCTGTTCCCCATCCCGCTGCGCCAGAGCTGTGCGTCACTGGATGCCGCACTTGCCCCTCGTGGCGCCCCGCCTGAGCTGGATCCCTTACGCCGCGCCTGCCTGCGCACGCTGCTCGTACACCGCTGGAGGCGGATCGTATTGCGTCATCCGAGGCTGCCCGTGCAGTTTCACCCAGCCGACTGGACCGGAGAATCCTGCCGGACAAAGGTCTTTGAGCTATTGGAGCAGCTCCCGCAACCCAGCCTGTCGGAACTCGAAACCGCCGAGCCGCTGCCCATGACGTTGGACATACCGCCGTCGCCTGATGCAGCCCATTGAAATCAAATGGCAATGCGGCGTGGTTGGAAAAAACTTTTCCAAAACCACCCTTCTTTGAGATTTCGCACTTGACCCTCTGGGCGGCATTCCGTAAATCGCCTCCACACAGCGAGCGGCGGAGTAGCTCAGTTGGTTAGAGCAGCGGAATCATAATCCGCGTGTCGGGGGTTCAAGTCCCTCCTCCGCTACCACCCTTCCCATACTTACCGGCTTGATGAATGGGTTCGCCTGTCGGATGAGGCGAAACGCCTCGTCGCGATGAGTGTTTCTGGGCTTGCCCTGCCTGTCTATCTTGGCGCTGCGTCTCCCCTCCCACATCGCGTGCCTGCCAGGTTCTGCGCATCAGCTTGGCGCAATTCTCTGGATTATTTGCACCGAACCTTAAGGATCCAGCGCCTAAGTTACAGCGCATGAGCATCCGTCCTGATCCTTTTCCGCAGAGTAAGCAGCAAGAGCGCATTTCCGCGCTTGAGCAGACGCGACGCAAGGATCGGCGCAATCTGAAAATGGCGAACGCGATGCTGTGCGGCGTTGAGGCCATGAACAAGGCCAACACACGCGCAGACATACTCGACGCTCTATCGGACGCATTGAAGGACGCCATCGGCGCCCATGAGGTCACGGTGATCGGTGATGTCGCCGAAGGAATGTTCGGCGTCCCGCAAAGCCGCCCCACCGTTCTGCACCCGTTGCGGCCACAGCCGGCGCTGACACCGGACATCTTCGACTGGTTCGCCCGCCACCGTCAGATCAAAAATCTGAGCGTCTGCCGCGCCCCGGCTGCCGGGCTGGTCAGCGCCCGCAGCACAGGCAGCCTGATCTCGGCTCCCTTTCGGCGCGAGGGGGGACAAATGCTGGTTGTGCTCTGCTGGCACCCAAGCGTCGACTACTTCGATGCGGATAAGGCCAAGGTGCTTGACCGCATGACCGTCATGATGAGTCACGCCCTGCGCGGCATTCGCACGGATGACCGCCATGCACTTCTGGCCTCGGTTCTGGAGAATGCCGAAGTGCCCGTCATGTTGGTGGACCCAGCGGAACAGGGAAGCGCAGTTGTATATGTCAACCGCGCGTTCGAGGCCCTGTCGGGACGCACGCTCGCGGATGCAATGGGTATGCAATTCATCACGGATCGCTTTCGCCCCGGAGCGGACCTGGAGAGTATGGCGGCGGCTTTCGCCGCCGGGCAACGCGGACGATATCGGGTCTGGAACTCACGAAAGAACGGGGTACCCTTTCTGGACGAGATCAGCCTCACACCCATTCGGGATACCTTTGGCAGCCTGCGCTACATGCTGGCGACCCATACTGATGTCACCGAACAGGCGCAAACGCTTGAAGTCGTGCACCAGCTTGAGCAGCGCATCGAATCCGCAATGGAGGCCGTGAGCAGCGCCATTCTCGCGACCGGAGCTGATGGCGAGGTGCTGTATGCAAACACGGCCATGCACCGGCTGCTGCACGAGCTCTATGGCACGGAGATGCGCCCGCATCAGGCCATCGCGACCTTTGTCAAACAGGTTGAAGACTGCGCCCAGAACCTGGAACTGACCTGCTCTGATGGCGCCGTTTTCCTTATCCGCAGCTTTGACAGCAGCGAGGGCGGACATGTTATCACCGGCACCGATGTCACAGAGATAAAACGCGCTGAGCGGGAGCTGAAACAACGCGCGGCCGCGATGGACAGCACCACCGAAGGCATTGCGATCGTCGAACGCAGCGCGCGTATCGCCTATGCCAACCCGGCCTTTGCCCGCATTTTTGGAGCTGGTCCTCCCAGCAGTATTCTCGGCCGGAAATGGTGCGATGCATTTCTGGCGGAGGATGTGGCTCGGCTGTCGGTCGAGGTGCGTCCTAAAGTCGAAAGCCTGGGCTTTGCCCAGATCGAGATGCGCGCGCATGTCGATGGCAAGAAACTCACATTCGAGGTCTGCGTCACGCGGATCGACGACAAGATGCGCATTGTCGTGGTTCGCGACATCACCAGACGTATCGAATACGAAGACGCCCGCGCAAGCTTCGACAAGAAGCTGCATGACTTCGAGAAAAACGAAAGCATCGGACGGCTGGCCGCAGGTGTCGCACATGACTTCAACAACCTGCTGGCGGTGATCAATGGCCACTCGGCCCTGCTCAACGAACGCACCGCACCGGACAAGGTGCAGCTCTATTCCGAACGGATCAACGCCGCCTCCTCGCGCGCGGCCAAGATGATCAATCGCTTTCTCGACCTCGGCATGTCGGCCGACAATCAAAGCATGATTGATCTGCGCAATCTCATGAGTGAATCTCAGGACCTCTTGCGCAGCGCCTTGTCCGCGGAAACCCGTTTCACACTGGATATGGATGACGCGGAGATGGAGATGCTGTGCTATCCATCCGACCTACTGCGTGTGGCGCTCAATCTGGTGCAGAATGCGCAGGATGCACTTGGCGGGCGTCCCGGCCAAATTCACCAATGTCTGAAACGGTTTGCGGGTATCGACCTGATGGATCTGCCCCTCGCCATTGGCAGCATCGACCCGGAGCAGACCTACGCGCGCTACACGGTTGAGGACTCTGGCTCGGGCATTCCCGCCGACGTGCTTGGACGTCTGTTTCACGAGCACTGCTCGACCAAAGGGCAGCGTGGCAGCGGTATCGGCATGATGGCCATCGCCGAGATCATTCGCAGCCACGAGGGGGCCATACGCATTCTCAGCCAGGAGGGCCATGGCACACGCGTGGAAATCTTCCTTCCACTGTCCGACTATTCAGTCACGCGGATCAGTGACGAGGACATTGGCTCCGTGCGGCTGGATGGTCAGCTGATCCTGTTGGTTGACGACGACGCACAGGTTGCGGAATCCATTGCCGCCTTCCTGGAACGCCTTGGCGCCGAGGTCAGCATCTGCCTGCACCCGGATGAAGCTCTGGAAGCGATCAAGGAAGACCCAGGCCTTTGGTCGTTCCTCGTCACGGACTATAATATGCCCGGCCAAAACGGTGGTCAGCTTGCTCAGGCGGCGAAATCTGCAGATGGCGATCTACCCATCGTGATTGTCACTGCCCTGGCACGTAAACTCTCCGACCCGAACCTCTCTGAAGACGTGATCAGCGCCCTTCTGGGAAAGCCGGTCGACCTCAACACGCTCGCGCATTTGATCGCCCAACACGGGCGCGTGTTGCCTCCGCCGCAGCCATAGTTCACCCCGCATGCTGTCCAGTCAGACAGGCACGAACCTTATTTTAGGGAATCTATGCGAAGCTTGGCCGGTCGCGTAGATCAGAGCCCCCTCGAAGGAGTACGACTGTGTTGTTGAAGGCCTCTTCCGTTTCACTAAAGCTGAAACTCCCTGTGCTGATGGTTGTCCTCACCGTGGCTTTTGTCATTACCGTGTCGTTCCTGATCTACACGATGGCAGAGCGCAGCATTCGCGAGAATGTGGCCTCCGCACAGGCCTCCAAGGCACAGGCGGGCGCACAGGCCCTCAGCTTCAGCATCGGCGCGGCACAGCGTGACGTGGTCAACCTGGCTGCACAGCCCACCACATTCCGCGCAATAAACAATTTTGAGCGCGTCATCGGCATGATCGAAGACGATGATCAGATTGGCTACCTGAAGAAACACTTCGTGACGGAGAACCCCAATACCGAACAGCGCGCCGATCTGGTCGATCCTGGCGATGGCTCCTACTACAGTCAATCTCATGTCACATACCATCCAACGTTTGTGCAAACATCCGAATTGAATGGATACTCGGACATCTATTTGATCAGCCCGACTGGGCTCGTCTTGTATTCAATTCACAAGCAAAGCGACTTCGCCGAGACCATCACTGGTCCTGTTCTCGCCGACACCCCACTATCGCGTGTGGCTCAAGGGGCTCTTGCGGCGGAGCCCGGCGCCGTTGTGGTCGAGGATTTCTCTCCCTATGCGCCCGCTGGCTCAAACACCGCATTTCTGGCCTCCCCCGTCCTCAGCAAGCGTGGCGACACAGTTGGCGTGATTGCCGTACGCATCGGCACTGAACTTGTGCAGTCCGCGCTGACTGCGAATCTCGCCGACACTGCGCATGAGAACATCTTTCTTGTCAGTCCGGATGGGCTTGCCCGCAGTCCCAGCGTCGTGGAAGGCGCCTTCGAGATGCTGACGGAACTTCCGGACGCCCCTCACATCGCCGCAGCCCGCGACCAGGTGGCCGGTCAGTTCGAGGATGTTGTCACCGCGGCAGGACAGCGCGCAACCGCCGTGGTCATTCCTCTCAACCTTGCCGGGTTCAACTGGTCGCTGATCATGGAAACCGATTCCGACACCGCATTTGCGATGGTCTATCGCATCCGATGGATGGTGCTATCGCTCATCGGCGCCTCTTTTGTCGTATCGATCATTGTCTCTTGGGCAGCTGCCAACCGGGTCACGCGCCCGATCCACCACCTGAGGGACGTCACCAACGCACTGGCCAACAAGGATTATGACATCGACATTCCCGGCCGGACACGCGGGGATGAGTTCGGTGATCTTGCGCGCAGCCTCGACACCTTTCGGGACAAGCTGACCTCCGCAGATGAGGCCAGCAGCCGCGAGGAAGACTCAAGAAAGCAGACCAATCTCGTGGTCGATGAAATGAGCCATGCTCTCTCCGAGCTGCAGGAGGGCAACCTCGTTTGCGAGATCAACACTGCCTTCTCCCCCCATTACGAAGACCTGCGCAAGAACTACAATCGCAGCCTGGAGAACCTGCGGCAGTCGCTGCGCGAAGTGGTCGAAGCCGCCCACCATGTGGATCGGTTCTCTCAAGAACAGCGGGCCGCAGCAAATGACATGGCCGAACGGACTGAAAGTCAGGGGTCCACACTGGAAAAGACTGCCTCTGCCATGCAGGATCTCACACAGCGCCTGCGCGACACGGCGGAGAAGGCGACGGAAGTCGACAGCACCATGCGCGTTACCCGCCGTGAAGCCGAGCAGAGCAACGAAGTGGTGCGCTCAGCCGTGGCCGCGATGGATCAGATCCAGCAGGCCTCTGCCGAAATCTCCAAGTTCATCAACCTGATCGATGACATCGCCTTTCAGACCAATCTTCTGGCGCTGAACGCTGGCGTCGAGGCCGCCCGCGCCGGCGAAGCGGGCGCCGGTTTTGCGGTGGTGGCCTCCGAGGTGCGCAACCTTGCGCGGCGCGCCTCCGAAGCGGCTGGCGAGATCCAGGCGCTCACCTCAGCGAGTGAAGAGCACGTGGCCAATGGCGTCTCTATGGTAGATCGCGCAGGCGATGCTCTCACCAGCATCATTCAACAGGTAACCGCAGTCAGCGATCTCATTTCCGAGATTGCCGGAGGGGTTCAGCATCAATCGCAGGGCCTTGAAGACATCAACGCGGCCATGCGCGAGTTGGATGCTGTTACCCAGCAGAACACGGCGATGGCAGAGGAGGCCTCCGCCTCCAGTCAACTCCTGCAGAGCGAAGCCAACACGCTGTCGCAGGTCACCTCCCGTTTCCAAATTGACGCACCGATTGATGCGGATGCGCCCGCGCGTTGGGAAGACCTGTCTGATACCCAAGACGTGCAACACGGCTAGGGCTGAACGCGCGCACTCTCCCCGTACGGCAACCAGCCAGGCAGCCACTTTGACTGCACGCGCTCATTCGGGCACTGGCAGCTTGCGCTTTGAACCGGAAAAGACGATCACCCTTCTCAAACACATCCTGTAAAGTTTGCGCCCGCAAAGAATTGGGCGCACTATGGGTGAAGAACAGATCGTCGCTCGCTCCGCCCGTATCCGGGAGGGGCAGCAAGGAGGGCCTCCATGTCAGAATCGAAAATCCGGAACATGGAAGAGCTTGCCGGTGTGAGCGGCATCTCACGCCCCACCCTGTCCAAGTATTTCAACGCCCCTGACAGCGTCCGCGCCTCCACCCGCAAGAAGATCGAAGCGGCGCTGGAGACCTATGACTACCGTCCCAACATCTACGCCATGAACCAGAACCGGCGCCTGACGAAGAACATCGGCATCGTGGTTCCATTCCTCGCCGATCCGTTTTTTGCCGAGATCGCCCGCACCCTCGAGCAGCGCTGCATCGACGCGGGATTCCGCCCTACCTTGTTCAGTTCGCACGGGCTGCCTGAGCTGGAAACCGACATACTCGACACGCTTCTGTCCATGCGTCCTGCAGGGGTGCTGTTGGCCCCCTTGGGCCGGGCCTCAGACAAGGAGGCCATTGAACGATTTTGCGAAGATGTACCAACCGTGCTCTTTGACAGCAATGTGGAGCAATTTGGCATTGCCTTTGTGGGCTCCGACAACTTTCAGTTCACCAAACTGATGACAGACTACCTCTGCCGGACCGGAGAGCCGCCCAGTTTCTTTGAAATGCGCACCCCCGCCAACCCGAATGCCCATCGACGTCGACAAAGCTACCTGGACGCAATGCAAAAGTTCGGCCACACGCCTCAGGTGATCTCGGTCGAGGGCGAAGGCTGGCAATTCGAGGAGATCGGGCGTTTGGGCGGGCATGAGGCTCTGTCGTCGGGCGCGTTCAATTCCAACTCGATCCTCTGCAGCAATGACCGCCTCGCCATCGGACTGATGACGGCCTGTTACGAAAAAGGGGTGCAGGTCGGGCGCACTGAGGGATGCTCGATTCGGGTGGCCGGAATCGATGGGCACCCCTTCGGACGTTATACTTGTCCGCCGTTGACCACTGTGTCGCACGATTATGATGCCGTCTCCAAAACCGCGACAGACACCCTGTTCTCTGCGATCAACGGCGATGTATCACCTTGGAAAAGCACGAGATCCGAAGGCAAACTGATCATGCGCGACTCCGCCTGACCCCTCACAAATTTTACGCGCGTAAAATTTATATTGACGCCGCGCAGTGAACTCCCCTAGCGTGATGGCAGCATCTACCAAGGGAGGAACGAGGATGTCTTTGAGGAGCGCACTTTGTGCGGCCACTGCGTTGTCGCTGGGGACAGCCGGCGCGGGCTTTGCAGAAACCATCACCATCGCAACCGTGAATAACGGCGACATGATACGAATGCAGGGCTACTCGGACCACTTCACCGAAGCGACCGGTATCGAGGTCGAATGGGTGACACTGGAAGAGAACGTGCTGCGCCAGCGCGTGACCACCGACATCACCACCAAGGGTGGCCAGTTCGACATCATGACCATCGGCATGTACGAGACGCCGATCTGGGGCAACAACGGCTGGCTGGTGCCGCTGGATGACCTCTCCGAGGCCTATGACATCAACGACATCCTGCCCGCGATGCGCAATGGCCTGTCTCATGACGGCACGCTGTATGCCGCGCCGTTCTATGGCGAAAGCTCGATGATCATGTACCGCACCGACCTGATGGAACAGGCCGGTCTGGACATGCCGGAGGCCCCGACATGGGAGTTCATCCGAGACGCGGCCGTCGCGATGACCGACCGCGAGAAGGAAATCAACGGCATCTGCCTGCGCGGCAAGGCTGGCTGGGGTGAAGGCGGCGCGTTCATCACCACGACCGCGAACTCCTTTGGCGCGCGCTGGTTCGACGAGAACTGGACGGCACAATTCGACCAGCCGGAATGGAAAGAAGCACTGGGCTTCTTTGTCGACCTGATGGAAGACGCAGGCCCTCCGGGCTATTCGACCAACGGGTTCAACGAAAACCTGTCGCTGTTCCAGCAGGGCAAATGCGGCATGTGGATCGACGCGACCGTGGCAGCATCCTTTGTCACCAACCCGGAGGAATCCACCGTAGCGGACAAGGTCGGCTTCGCCCTGGCGCCAAACCACGACGGTGTCGAGAAGCGCGCCAACTGGCTCTGGGCCTGGGCGCTCGGCATTCCTGCCGGCACCAACAACGAGGCCGCTGCCAAGCAATTCATCGAATGGGCCACCTCCAAGGAATACATCGAACTGGTCGCGGCCAATGAAGGCTGGGCCAATGTGCCTCCGGGCGCCCGGACCTCTCTCTACGAGACGCCGGAATATCAGGACGTGCCCTTCGCCGACATGACCTTGAAATCCATCGAGGCGGCCGATCCGACCAATCCAACGGTCGACCCGGTCCCCTATGTTGGCATTCAGTTCGTGGCTATCCCGGAGTTCGCAGGCATCGCGACGCAGGTCAGCCAGGAGTTCTCGGCAGTCTACGCCGGTCAACAGACCGTGGATGAGGCGCTTGAAAAAGCGCAGGCCTTCACATCCGAGGAAATGGAAGCCGCAGGCTACTGACGCCCCTCCTCCCCTGGGCCGGAGATCGCGCGCATTGCGGTCTTCGGCCTCTTTTTTCCAACATCGTATTCGTGACGGCGCTGTCCGTCCACTGATGAGGCCCTCCATGGCAACCCAGCACTCCCGCTCTGCCGCGCGCATCATGATGGCCCCGGCCGTCATCTTGCTCCTCGGCTGGATGCTCGTACCGCTGACGATGACCGTGATCTTTTCCTTCAAGAAATACCTGCCCCTGCGCGGCGGCGATCTTGGGTGGGTCGGGTTCGACAATTACGTCCGCTTTGTATCTTCCTCCACATTCTGGCCCAGCGTACAGGCCACGCTTGTCATCGTCGGCGGTGTCCTGGCCATAACTGTGGTCTTTGGCGTGCTGCTGGCACTCTTGCTGGACCAGCCGATGTGGGGTCAGGGTGTGGTCCGCATCCTGGTCATCGCACCGTTCTTCGTGATGCCGACGGTGTCCGCATTGGTCTGGAAGAACATCTTCATGGACCCGGTGAACGGCCTGTTTGCCCATCTGTGGAAATTCTTTGGCGCCGAGCCGATCTCCTGGCTCTCCGAAGCCTCGATGCCGTCGATCATCCTGATCGTCAGCTGGCAATGGCTGCCGTTTGCCACATTGATCCTGCTGACCGCGATGCAGTCCCTGGACAGCGAACAGCTGGAAGCCGCCGAAATGGATGGTGCAAGCCCCCTCGCCCGTTTCGGTTACATCGTGCTGCCGCATCTGGGCCGGGCGATCACCGTCGTGGTGCTGATCCAGACGATCTTTCTGCTGTCGATTTTCGCGGAGATCTTCGTGACCACCCAAGGCGCTTTTGGCACTCGGACGCTCACCTACCTGATCTTTCAGCGCGTTCTGGAAAGCCAGAACATCGGCCTCGGATCCGCCGGCGGTGTCTACGCCATCATCCTTGCCAATATCGTTGCCGCATTCCTGATGCGCATCGTTGGCAAGAACCTCGATACGTAAGGGAGGACCTGCGACATGGCACGCTCCGTGACCCCGCAACGCAAGGCGATCAACACCATCGCCGCCTGGGCCGTCGGTCTGGTGATCTTCTTTCCGATCCTCTGGACCATCCTGACCTCCTTCAAGACCGAGGCGCAGGCGATCAATGACCCGCCCTTGTTCCTGTTCTTCGACTGGACGCTGGAAAACTATGCCGTTGTGCAGGAACGCTCCAACTACATGCGGTTCCTGTGGAATTCGATCATCATCGCCGGCGGCTCCACCGTTCTTGGCATCATCATCGCGGTCCCGGCCGCCTGGTCGATGGCCTTTGTGCCCTCGAAACGGACCAAGGACATCCTGCTGTGGATGCTCTCCACCAAGATGCTTCCTGCCGTGGGCGTGCTCTATCCGATCTACCTGATCTTCATCCGGATGGGATTGCTAGACAGCCGCGCCGGACTGGTGATCGTGCTGATGCTGATCAACCTGCCGATCATCGTCTGGATGCTCTACACCTATTTCAAGGAGATCCCCGGCGAAATTCTGGAGGCCGCCCGCATGGATGGTGCCAGCCTGAAAGAGGAAATCCTCTATGTGCTGACGCCGATGGCCATTCCTGGCATCGCCTCCACCTTGCTCTTGAACATCATCCTCGCCTGGAACGAGGCCTTCTGGACCCTGAACCTGACCGCAGCCCAGGCGGCGCCGCTGACGGCCTTCATCGCCAGCTACTCCAGCCCCGAGGGCCTGTTCTACGCAAAACTCAGCGCGGCCTCCACCATGGCCATCGCGCCGATCCTGATCCTCGGCTGGTTCAGCCAGAAACAACTTGTGCGCGGCCTCACCTTCGGCGCTGTGAAATAAGGACGACGACTTATGGGACGTATTACACTCGACAAGGTGACCAAAAGCTTTGGTGCAACAGAGGTCATCCCGCCGCTGGACCTGACCATCGAGGACGGCGAATTCACCGTCTTTGTCGGCCCCTCGGGCTGTGGCAAATCCACCCTCCTGCGACTGATCGCGGGGCTGGAGGATGTCTCCTCCGGCCAGATCCGCATCGACGGCAATGACGCCACCATGGTGCCGCCGGCCAAACGCGGGCTGGCGATGGTGTTCCAATCCTACGCGCTCTACCCGCATATGTCGGTACGCAAGAACATCGCCTTCCCGATGCGGATGGCCAACATGCCGCAAGAGGAACAGGACCGCCGCATCGACGCCGCCGCCAAGGCGCTGAACCTCACCGACTATCTGGACCGCAAACCCGGGCAGCTCTCGGGCGGGCAGCGGCAGCGGGTCGCCATCGGCCGCGCCATCGTGCGCGAACCCTCGGCCTTCCTGTTTGACGAGCCGCTGTCGAACCTTGATGCGGCCCTGCGCGTCGGCATGCGGATGGAGATCTCCGAACTGCACAAGAAGCTTGCAACCACAATGGTTTACGTGACCCACGACCAGGTCGAGGCGATGACCATGGCCGACAAGATCGTGGTGCTGCGTGCGGGCCATATCGAGCAGGTCGGCAGCCCGCTCGACCTCTATCGCGCGCCGCGCAACTTGTTTGTCGCGGGCTTCATCGGCTCGCCCAAGATGAACTTCATCGAGGGCGAAGAGGCCGCGAAGTATGACTGTCACACCATCGGCGTTCGCCCGGAACATATTGCCATCAGCGGCAGCGAGGGGGCCTGGTCCGGTGTGGTCGGCGTCTCCGAACATCTGGGCTCCGACACCTTCTTCCACATCCACGAAACCGGCCTTGCGGAGACCATCACCGTGCGCGCCGACGGCGAAGTGGGATTCAAGCATGGCGACCGGGTGTATCTGACCCCGCGCACCGACATGCTGCACCGATTTGACACCAAGGGCTTGAGGATCGACGCATGAGACTGAGCGGAAAAACAGCGCTGATCACCGGCGCCGCGCGTGGCATCGGATGCAGCTTTGCCGAGGCTTACGTGCGTGAGGGCGCGCGCGTGGCCATTGCCGACATCGACATCGTGCGCGCCCGCCAGACCGCGGCGGAAATCGGCGACGGCGCCGTCGCGGTGGAGATGGACGTCACCCGGCAGGAGAGCATCGACAGCGCGGTGACCCAGACGGTGGAGGCGCTGGGGCGCATCGACATCCTGGTGAACAACGCCGCGATCTTCACCGCCGCGCCGATCATCGAAATCAACCGCGCGGACTACACTCGCGCCTTCGAGATCAATGTGGCGGGCACTCTCTTCACCCTGCAGGCGGTGGCCAAGCACATGGTCGAACGCGGCGGCGGTGGCAAGATCATCAACATGGCCAGCCAAGCGGGACGGCGCGGCGAAGCGCTTGTCGGGGTCTACTGCGCCTCCAAGGCGGCCATCATCAGCCTGACGCAATCGGCGGGGCTGAACCTGATCGCCCATGGCATCAACGTCAACGCCATCGCCCCCGGCGTGGTGGACGGCGAACATTGGGACGGGGTGGATGCCTTCTTTGCCAAATACGAGAACAAGGCCCCGGGTCAGAAGAAACGCGAAGTCGGCGAGGCAGTGCCCTATGGCCGCATGGGCACGGCGGCGGATCTGACCGGCATGGCCATCTTCCTCGCCAGCGCAGAGGCCGACTACGTGGTCGCCCAGACCTACAATGTCGACGGCGGAAACTGGATGAGCTGATGACTGCCCTGCCCCTCTCGAACGCGACCCTTGGCCAGCTGCCCGAGGAGATCGCCCGCCCGACCTATGACCGCTCCGCGCTGACCCCCGGCATTGTCCACATCGGCCTTGGCAATTTCCACCGCGCCCATCAATCTTGGTATCTGCACCGTCTGATGCAACAGGGACTGGCGCAGGACTGGGCCATCGTCGGCGCCGGCGTGCGCCCTTATGATGCCGCCATGCGCGACCGTCTGCTGGCGCAGGATTGCCTGACCACGCTGATCGAACTGTCGCCAGACAGCGCCCGCGCTGAGGTTGTCGGTGCGATGGTCGACTACCTGCCGATCGAGGCTGACAATGGCGCGCTGATCGCCGCGCTGAGCCGACCCGAGATCCGGATTGTCGCCCTGACCGTGACCGAAGGCGGCTATTATCAGGATGCGGTCAGCGGTGGCTTTGCCGCCGATCACCCCGACATGCAGCACGACATCCTGCACCCGGCCAGCCCCCGCACCGCTTTTGGCGCGATCGCCGCAGCCCTTGCGCATCGTCGCGCCGCCGGGCATGGGCCGATCACTGTGCAAAGCTGCGACAACCTGCAGGGCAATGGCACGATCACCCGGCAGACCGTGCTGGGTCTGGCCCGGGCCACTGACGCCGCTCTGGCGGACTGGATCGACGCGCAGTGCAGCTTTCCCAACTCGATGGTGGATTGCATCGTGCCCGCCACCGGCCCGGCCGAGATCGCCCGCGCCGCAAGCCTCGGCATCGCCGACAGCGCGCCGGTCACCCATGAGCCCTATCGCCAATGGGTGACTGAGGATGACTTCTGCGCCGGTCGCCCCGATTGGGACAAGGTTGGCGCAATCTTCACCGATGCGGTGCATGAGTATGAGACCATGAAAATCCGCATCCTGAATGCGGGCCATCAGGTCATCGCCAACGCCGGGGAGCTGTTGTCCTGCGCCACCATTGCCGACTGCATGCAAGACGCCGATATCTCCGCCCTGTTCCACAAGGTGCAGACCGAGGAGATCGCCCCCTATGTGAAGGCGGTGCCGGGGATCGCACCTGCGCAGTATGTCTCCTTGATCGCTGAACGCTTTTCCAACCCGGCGATCCGTGACACCACCCGCCGCGTCGCCTTTGACGGCTCCTCGCGTCACACCGGGTTCATCCTGCCGATCCTACGGGAAGCGCTGTCGGCGGGCGGGTCCGTCGATGGCCTTGCACTGGTAGAGGCGCTCTGGGCGCGTATGTGCGCTGGCACGCGCGAGGACGGCAGCGCCATCGAAGCCAATGATCCACGTTGGGATGAACTGGCCATTATCGCACGCGCTGCACAAGACGATCCGCGCAGCTGGCTCGTACAAACCGGCTTTTATGGTAGCGTTTCGACAGAGCCGCGATTTGTTGAGCGGTTCGACGTTTGGTTGCGCATGATCTGGACCCAAGGCGCCCGCGCCGCCTTGCAGAGCTATGGTCACCCGTAGCGCCAAGCGCCGCAGGTGATTGTTCGCACTGGATTGTTCGCGCCATTTTTTTCGCACTGGCGGGTAGACGAGATGTCCCGCTGGTGCGCATGGGGCTGCGCGCCGATATCGCTCAAATCGCGCGCCCCCGCACAGGTTCACAAAACTCTCGCGGTATCGACCGTCTATTCCAGCGCCATCGGAGCGGTATCGCCGCTGTCCTCCAGATGCCAGATCGCGCTCCATTTTCCGTCTGTTCGGCACAATTCCAAATAGTTCCGCTCAGCGACATAGCGGTGTTTTTGTCCCGGCAGCGGATGGATGCGGATCGGGTGCCCGGGCACCGGCGCATCGCCCAGCCCCGCAAGCGCCCCCAGACTGCGTGCGTAGCTTTGCGGCGGGGCGCGATGCGCAATGCCGGACGCCACGAGCTGGTTTATGCGCGTCTCACCGGTGCCCATTTCGGCACGGGTGGCCAGATGGATTTCCCCGGACAGCACCGTGACCGGGGCGGTTTCGCGCCACTTCAAAACCTGCTTCAGCATCCGGGCCCATTCGGCCCGGTGGGCACGGCTCTGCCACTGATCGCGCAAGTCATCTTCGTATTTCTGCATGGTCGGGATCACGAGCATGAACCGCTCCACCAGTGACAACCGTGGCCCAAGAAGCGGCGTGCTGGAGATCAGGAAAGTGTGCGTCTCGCCCGGCTGCACCGCCTCTGTCGCAGACCAGCCATAGGCGCCCATGACCTGCCGACGTCCCCGCTCCGCCCGCAGATCCGGTGCAAAGAACTGCACCCCGGGCAAGGCCCGCTGCCAGGACAAAGATGTGCCGGTCTTGTCGAGGAAGAGGTCGGGAATATCCGCCTCAACTGCCGCATGCTGGAACAGCAAATACATCTCGCGCGCGACGCGGAACAGACATTGCCCCACCTCCGAATGGGTCTTGCGACGATAGAGCGAGCCCCAGCCATCGCAGATATCGTGGTCGTCCCAGATCGCCAGCGTCGGCACGCGGGCCATGATCCACGCCGGCGCGTCCCCGAACAAGGCCTGCACGTAACGCTCGGCGAACCGCTGGCGCAGGTGGTCTGCCAGATCCTCCAGCTCTTCTGCAGTGCTGGGGCGGTGCACTTTTTCAGGCCAGTCCTCGCTCAGTGGATGCCCCTGCGTGGCTTCATCGGCGTAGATCTGGTCTCCGCCTTGCAACAGCAATGCAAAGGGCGCGCGACGGTGCTCATTGCACATATGCGTCCACATCTTGTTGCGCTCTTCCTGATCGCGATCCAGATCACCTTCTTCCTCGCCATTGCAGGAGGCAAAAGCGATCCGTATGTCGCCGGTCAGTTCTGTCTGCACCTCATAGGTCTCATCGCCCAGCCGGTAACCGCCTGCTGCTTGCGACAGGTGAAAATCAAAGCGCCAGATCGCATTGCGGCCAACCTCGCGCAGCAGTTGCGGCTCATATGTGTCATCGCCCGCGTAGAGCAGGTCTGGGGTCTCACCGATGGGCAAGAGAACCATGGCCGCCAGCTTCAGCCGGTCCCCCTCAAGCCCGCGATAGTAGAGAATGGGCCCAAGCCGCGCCGCGCTAAATTCTGAAGTCATATGCCCCTCATACTGCAATCATGCGCCCATCAGGCTCGGTCAGACATAGGCAGTTCATCAGGCTGATATAACCCACGGAGGTTCGACAGGTCGTAAATCTATCGTTTATCCCCAAGGGTTCCATCTACCGGATGCGCATCGCTCCAATAGGAACGTCCCCACATGCCACGACAGAGCGTCATCTGCGCGTTCTGGTCGAGATCTCAACTCTGCTATGCCGGTTTTGTTCACCGCTTTCCTGCGTCATCCGCTGTGTTCGAACAGGCGCACAGCGTCGTCGCATTCGCAGGTGTCAGACCACATCGACCCGAAGCGGTGGAAATGGCGCGCATGTCAGCTCCATCACATCACCGCGCGCAACCGGGCCGACACCAGACGGCGTGCCGGTCAGGATCACATCACCGGCGGCCAGCGTGTAATAGCGGGACAAATGCGCGATCATCTCCGGAACCTTCCAGATCATCTGGTTGAGATCTCCCTGCTGGCGCGTCTCGCCATTCACCGTCAGGGTCAGCGCCCCTGCATCGGGATGGCCGACCTCGGCCACGGGGCACAGGGGCCCCACAGGCGCGGCGGCTTCAAAGGATTTGCCGATCTCCCACGGGCGCCCTGCCTTCTTGGCCACGCCCTGCAGGTCCCGGCGGGTCATGTCCAGCGCCAGACCATAGCCCCAGACATGCGCCAGCGCATCGGCCTCGGCGATATCGCTGCCACCCGTCCCGAGTGCCACCAATAGCTCAGCCTCGTGGTGCACATCGCTGCTCATCACGGGATAGGGAAAGCGGCCGGAGGCATCGAGGCTATCCGGTGTTTTCTGGAAGAAGAACGGCGGCTCGCGATCCGGGTCATGGCCCATTTCCACCGCATGCGCCGCGTAGTTGCGACCAATGCAATAGACCCGCCGCACCGGAAACAGGGCCGCACTGCCCTGCACCGGAAGGCTGGCCTGTGGCGGCGGGGCAATGACATAATCATTCATGGCGCGATCCTCTCACTTGTTGTTGCTCAAGGTGATAGCCGCTCTGCCGCCCCACGCCAAGCTCAGCCGGAAAGATGCCTCAAGCCAAGTTGAGCCCGGCGGTCACGTGGGCTGCCGCCGAACTGCGCGCGGTAGGATTTGGCAAAATGCGCCTGGCTGATAAATCCCGTCGCCAGCGCCACCTCGCCAACCGGCAGTCGGGTCTGGCGCAGCAGCTCGTCGGCCTTCTCCAGCCGTCGGATCATGTAGTGCCGCATCAGGGGTTGGCCGATATCATCACCAAACTGCCGCTGCAGGCTGCGCGGGCTGAGCCCGGTAAGCTGCGCCAGCTGCTCCATCGACAGGGGATCGGCCAGATGGGCCTCCATCAGCGCCAGCGCCGCCGCCACGGCGCGGTGCAGCCCGTCCGGCACGGCCCCGTCCGAGCGCTGCGGCGCATCCGCGTCGCGAATGCCGGTGTGGATGTACCAATCGCTTACCTGTGTTGCGAGCTGCGCCCCATGGTCCGAGCGGATCAGCGCATGCATCAGGTCAAGTGGCGCCACCCCACCGGCGCAGGTGTAGCGGTCCCGGTCGATCACAAAGAGACGCCGCTCCATCAGGAAGTCGTCTGACCGCGCACGCAGGGCGTCAAAATGCTCCCAATGCACGGTGAAGCGGCGGTTCTGCATCACTCCCGCCTGCGCCAAAACCGCTGCCCCGCCGGAGATCCCGCCCAGCGGCACGCCTTCGGCGCTCAGACGCCTGAGCCAGCCCAGCACCGCCCGGTCCTCAAACGCAAAGGGGTTGCCCCCCGCAATCACGAAGACCAAATCCGGCATCGGTCCGACCGCGATCAGATCGGTTTCGAAAATGGCCCCGCAGGAGGCCCGCACCGGCCCACCATCGCGGGACAGGAAGCGCAGATCATAGAGATCCGCGCCGCTGAGCAGGTTTGCCGCCCGCAATGGCTCTACCGCCGAGGCTGCCGACATCAGGGCGAATCCTTCGACCAAGAAGAACCCGTAGCGCCGTGTCTCTGTCTGCGTTTCTGCCTGCATCACAACTCACCGTCCAAAATGGGACAAAATTAGACCATATCAGAAAAGTCAAGCCTGCCGCCGCTGCTACACTCTCGCGAAACGACCTGGAGAAAGACATGCGTTATTCCGCGCTTCGCATCGCCTGGGAGGCCCTGACCGGCCACAAGGGCTGGACCCAAGCCTGGCGCGACCCGGATCCGCAGCCCGCCTATGACTACGTGATCATCGGTGGCGGCGGCCATGGGCTTGCGACCGCCCACTACCTGGCGAAAGTCTACGGCAAGGCCCGTATCGCAGTGCTGGAAAAGGGCTGGATCGGCGGCGGCAACGTGGGGCGCAACACCACCATCGTGCGTTCGAACTACCTGCTGCCGGGCAATGAGCCGTTCTACGAGTTCTCGCTGAAACTCTGGGAGGGGCTGGAGCAGGACCTGAACTACAACGCCATGGTCAGCCAGCGCGGCATCATGAACCTGATCCACAGCGACGCCCAGCGCGATGCCTTTCGCCGCCGTGGCAATGCGATGATCCTGCAAGGATCCGATGCCGAACTGCTGACCACCGACCAGGTCCGCAAGGAAGCGCCGTTCCTCAACTTTGACAACGCGCGCTTCCCGATCAAGGGCGCGCTGGTGCATCGGCGCGGCGGCACTGTGCGTCATGATGCGGTGGCCTGGGGCTATGCCCGCTCCGCCGACCAGCATGGCGTCGACATCATCCAAAACTGCGAGGTCACCGGATTTTGCATCGAAGAGGGCCGGATCAAGGGGGTCGAGACCTCGCGCGGCTATATCGGCGCGGGCAAGGTCGGCGTCGCAGTGGCAGGAAATTCGTCACGCGTGATGGCCAAGGCCGGTATGCGCCTGCCGATCGAGAGCCACGTGCTGCAGGCCTTTGTCTCCGAAGGGCTGAAACCAGTGCTGCCCGGCGTCATCACCTTTGGCGCCGGACATTTTTACGTCAGCCAGTCCGACAAGGGCGGTCTGGTCTTTGGCGGCGACATCGACGGCTACAACTCCTACGCCCAGCGCGGCAACCTGCCGGTGGTCGAGGACGTCGCCGAGGGCGGCATGGCGTTGATGCCGATGCTGGGCCGCGCGCGCCTCTTGCGCATGTGGGGCGGTATCATGGACATGTCGATGGACGGCTCCCCCTTCATCGACCGCACCCATATCGACGGGCTCTTTTTCAACGGCGGCTGGTGCTACGGGGGGTTCAAGGCGACGCCCGCATCCGGCTATGCCTTTGCCCATCTTCTCGCCACCGATCAGCCGCATGAGACCGCGCAAGCCTATCGGCTCGACCGTTTCCTGAACGGTCACATGATCGATGAAAAGGGTGTAGGCGCGCAGCCGAACCTGCACTGACCCTTCCCGCGACACCGACACAACGGACCCGCCCTCATGATCATTCCCCATCCGCTCCTCGGCCCCCGCGACGCGCAGGAGTTCACCTATCTCGGCGATGCCAGCCTGCTGGACCGCCCTGACCCCGGCACCGCGACGGCGGCAGAGGACTTCCACGCCTATGCCTATCTGCGCGACAACCCGGCAGGTCAGCACCAGGAGCTGTGGTTCCACGAACAGGGCGACCGCTCCTGGCTGGTCGTCACCCGCGACACCACCACGCATGAGATCCTGAACGCCGAACTGGCGCGCGACGTTGTGCTTGCCAGCCGGGCCGCCGCAGACAAGGGAGCCGACGCATGAGCCAGCAGAACCGCCTCTCCGGGGGGCAAATCGACCGCAGCCGGACGCTGGATTTCACCTTTGATGGCAAGAGCTACAAAGGCCACCCCGGCGACACGCTGGCCTCGGCCCTTTTGGCCAATGGCGTGCGCCTGATGGGCCGCAGTTTCAAGTATCACCGCCCGCGCGGGGTGATCTCAGCAGGTTCCGAAGAACCCAACGCACTGGTGGAGCTGCGCACCGGCGCGCGGCAGGAACCCAACACCCGCGCCACCGTGGCGGAGCTCTATGACGGTCTCAGCGCGCAGAGCCAGAACCGCTGGCCCTCGCTCGCCTTTGATGCGCTGGGGGTGAACGATCTGTTCTCCAGTGTCCTGACGGCGGGGTTCTACTACAAGACCTTCATGTGGCCACGCGCCTTCTGGGAAAAGGTCTACGAGCCCATCATCCGCCGCGCCGCCGGCCTCGGCTCGCTATCGATGCAGGCCGATCCGGATACCTATGACAAAGGCTTCCTGCATTGCGACCTCCTGGTGATCGGCGCCGGTCCCGCCGGCCTAGCCGCCGCCCTGACGGCTGCGCGCAGCGGCGCGCGGGTGATCCTCGCCGATGAGGATTTCACCTTGGGTGGCCGCCTCAACGCCGAGGTCGAGGAGATCGACGGTCAGTCCGGCGCAGATTGGGCGGCACAGGCCGGTGCAGAGCTACAGAGCCTCGCAAACGTGCGCCTGATGCGCCGCACCACCGTTCTGGGTGCCTTTGATCACGGGGTTTACGGCGCGCTTGAACGCAATGCCGATCACCTTGCCGCACCCACCGGCGAGATGCCGCGCCAGACGCTGTGGCGGATCTACGCCCGTCAGAGCGTCCTCTGTGCGGGCGCCACCGAGCGCCAGATCGCCTTTCAGAACAACGACCGCCCCGGCGTTATGATGGCGGGAGCCCTGCGCGCCTATGCCAACCGCTGGGCGGTGGCGGCGGGGCAGCGCGTTGCGGTCTTCACCAACAGTGACAACGGTCACCGCACGGCACGCGATCTCGCCGCGCTGGGAGTGGATGTTGTCGGCGTGGTCGACAGCCGACCCAGCGCCCCCGCCCTTGGCGACTACCCTCTCTTCACGGGCGCACAGGTCATCAACACCACCGGCAAATTGGGCCTCACCGGCGTCACCCTGCGGCGCGCCGATGGTGGCACCGAACATCTGAGCTGCGCCGCGCTCGGTGTCTCCGGCGGCTGGAACCCCAATGTCTCGCTCACCTGTCACCAGCGCGGCCGCCCGGTCTGGGACGATCATATCGCCAGCTTTGTCCCCGGCGAGAGCCTGCCGCAGGGCATGCATGTTGCCGGTGCGGCCGCGGGCAGGTTCTCCACCGCCGCCGCGCTCAAATCCGGCATCGACAGCGCCGTGGCCGCCCTCGACACGCTTGGCCTCAGCGCAACGCCGCTGCTCTGCCCCAAAGCAGAGGATGGCGCCTATGACCTCGCGCCGCTGTGGTATGTCGCCGAAGGCAAGGGGCGCAAATGGCTCGACCTGCAGAATGACGTCACCGTCAAGGACGTGAAGCTCGCCCATCAGGAGGGGTTTCGCTCCGTCGAACACCTCAAGCGCTACACCACCCTTGGCATGGCCACCGATCAGGGCAAGACCTCCAACCTCGGCGGGCTTGCGGTGATGGCGGAGATGACCGGTCAGAGCATCCGTGAGACCGGCACCACCATCTTCCGTCCCCCCTACACCCCCGTCGCCATGGGCGCGCTGGCCGGACGCTCGGCGGGCAAGGACTTCAAACCGACCCGCCGCACGCCATCGCATGACTGGGCCGAGGAACAGGGTGCGATCTTCGTCGAGGCCGGTCTGTGGCTCCGGGCGCAGTATTTCCCCCGCACCGGCGAGAGCCACTGGCGCCAGACCGTCGATCGCGAAGTCCTTGCTGTGCGCAGCTCCGTCGGAGTTTGCGACGTCACCACGCTGGGCAAGATCGACGTGCAGGGCAAGGACGCTGCAGCGTTCCTCAACCTGATCTACGCCAACGGATTTGCGAAACTGCCGGTGGGCAAATGCCGCTATGGTCTGATGCTGCGCGAGGATGGCATTGCCAAGGACGATGGCACCGCCGCGCGGCTGGCCGAGGATCACTTCGTGGTCACCACCACCACCGCCAATGCCGGGCCGGTCTATCGCCACATGGAATTCGTGCGCCAGTGCCTGTGCCCGGAAATGGACGTGCAGCTGATCTCCACCACCGACGCCTGGGCGCAATACGCGGTGGCAGGGCCAAACGCCCGCAAACTGCTGCAGAAACTCGTCGACCCAGAGCATGACATCTCCAATGCCGCCTTTCCCTTCATGGGCTGCGGCGAGATCACCATCTGCAGTGGGCTGCGCGCGCGGCTGTTCCGGATCTCCTTCTCCGGTGAGCTGGCCTATGAGATCGCGGTGCCCACACGCTATGGCGACGCGCTGATGCGCGAACTGATGACACAGGGCGCAGAGTTCGACGTCACCCCCTATGGCACCGAGGCGCTTGGGGTCTTGCGGATCGAGAAGGGCCACGCCACCGCCAATGAACTCAACGGCCAGACCTCCGCCGATCACCTTGGCATGGGCCGCATGGTCTCCACGAAGAAGGACTCAATCGGCGCTGTGCTGTCGCGGCGCGAGGGGTTGAATGCCCCGGACGGGCTGCGGTTGGTGGGGTTCGAAGCGCTCGACGGCAACGATCTGCCCGCTGGCAGCCATCTTTATGCCAAGGCCGCTACCCCCACCGACGCCAGCGAGGGCTGGCTGTCATCCGCCGCCTACTCGCCGCATCTGGGCAAATCCATCGCGCTTGGCTTTCTTGCCCGTGGGCAGGACCGGCTGGGCGAGACCGTGACCGTGGCCAACCCGCTGCAAGGCCAGTCTTTCACCGCCCGTGTGGTCAGCCCCCATTTCATCGATCCCGAAGGAGAGCGTCTGCGTGCCTGATCCCAGCCCCACACCACGCCTGTCCGCCCGCACGGCGTTCGGCGCCACCACAGCCCGCCTCGACAGCCTCGGCCCCTGGACGCTGACAGAGCGCCCGGACCGCGCCCTGGCCTCCGTTGCCGCGCGCGCCGCAGACCCGCAACAGGTCGCCGACAGGCTCGCATCACGCGTCGGCGGCGCCATCGCACTCGGGCAGCTGGCGCAGGGCGAAGACCACGACATCTTTGGCACTGCACAAAACCAGTGGTTCGTGATGGCGGACCACACACAGCAGGAAGACCTCGCCCGCCAGCTCAAGACGGAGCTGGGAGACATGGCCTCCGTGACGGAGCAAAATGACGGCTGGGTTGTCTTCAACCTGAGCGGGGCCGGCGTCTGCCGGGTGCTGGAGCGGCTGGTGATGGCGGACCTTGCGCAGATGCCGGACGACAGCGCCCAGCGCCTGCTGCTGGAGCATATGAATGTTGTCCTGCTGTGTCGGCAGCACGACCAGTCCTACGACATTCTTGTCGCCCGCTCCTTTGCACTGTCGCTGCATCACGCCGTGACCACCGCAATGAGGAGCGCGGCGGTGCTTGCCACGCCCAGCTGAACGGCGCATTGCACCGACGGATCCCCAAGAGCACTCTTCGCCGGGGACACCTGGGCCCTGCGCCCCAGAGATACCCTCTGCTGGCGCGGGGCCGTTCTTCGGACAAACCCGCGCGCTGTTCAGCATGCAACGCAAACACTCTTTTCAGGCCTGAAATTCGGATCAGACAAAGATATGCGCGACCATGCCTCCGTGGTCACCCGAAGATACCCGCGACCTTGAGAGTATTGCTGCGGGTCGCCTTGTTCGGGTCCCTTCGTCGAACAGCGAGAGCAAAAAATTCGCACAAAAAACACGCAACCTAACCTGATATGCCCCATTCAGCGTAAAACACATGGTCGGGACGTTTGCCTCAGGTTGCTGACGACCTAGGATCAAGAAATGGCACAGTCTTTCAACGAGGCACACCATGATCCAGTTACTCGTGTTCAGCGATCTCGACGGCACTTTGCTGGACCATGACACTTATGATTATACACCCGCGCTTCCGGCCATCGCGGACATAAAGGCACGCGGCGGGCTTCTAATCCTCGCCAGCTCAAAAACTGCCGCAGAAATGCTGCCGTTGCATCAGGCGCTTGGTCTGGAGGACACGCCGATGATCGTGGAGAACGGGGCAGCCTGCCTATCGCCTGCGTACATCGGCTCAAAGGATGCAGACTACCGCGCCATCCGTGAGGTTTTGCGCAGCTTGGGCGCGCCCTTTCGCGGCTTTGGCGACATGAGCGTGTCAGAGGTGAGCGCCGAGACGGGGCTGAGCATGGTCGATGCTGCCCGCGCCAAGACCCGCCAGTTTAGCGAACCCGGCGTGTGGCAAGGCGACGCCCATCAAAGCGCAGGCTTTCTTGCCGCCCTCGCGCGTCAAGGCATCACTGCGCGTCGGGGCGGGCGCTTCCTGACACTCTCGTTCGGCGCGACCAAGGCAGACCAGATGCAGCAGTTGTGCCGATCCTATGCACCCAGTTATTCCGTCGCGCTTGGCGATGCCCCCAATGATATTGAAATGATCGCCACCGCTGACCGCGGCGTCGTGGTGCGCAATGACCATAGCCCGGATCTGCCCGGTCTGGCGAATTACCCTCACATCCTGCGCACCACTCTTGCCGGGCCCACCGGCTGGAACGACGCGATGTTGCAGATACTCGACGAATTGAACTTCACTCAAAAAGGAGCCGCCGCGCATGGCTGATTTCCACCAAAACGGCAATATCGCCCAATTTCACGATCTACGTTGCCGTCCGGTGGAAGAACTAGAATACGAGCTTTCGACTTTTGCCCAGACTCGCAAGATCTCACTCATCCTGCCCTGTCTCTATTCCGAACTCGAAGGCCCGGCCCTGCGCCATATCCTCGATGAGCTGGCGAAAGTCCCCTACCTGCATCACATCGTTATCGGCCTCGATCGCGCCACCGAGGAGGAATATCGCCACGCGCGTCAGTATTTCGCCTCCCTGCCCCAGAGCCACCGCGTAATCTGGAACGACAGCCCGCGGATGCGGGCATTGGGGGACCGGCTGGCGGAACAGGGCCTCGCGCCGCCGGAACCCGGCAAGGGCAAGAACGTCTGGTCCTGCATCGGCTATCTGCTGGCCCAGGCCGAAAGCTCGGTTGTGGCGATCCATGATTGCGACATCACCACCTATTCCAAGGACATGCTGGCCCGGCTGGTCTACCCGGTGGCGCATCCGGCGTTTTCCTATCAGCTGTCAAAGGGGTTCTATGCCCGCGTCGGCAATGGCAAGCTGAATGGCCGGGTCTCCCGCTTACTGGTCTCGCCGCTGCTGATCGCCCTGAAACGCACCATCGGGGATCGCGATTACATCGACTACCTGCGCAGCTTTCGCTATCCGTTGTCCGGCGAAATGGCCCTGCGCATGCCCTTGCTCCCGGACCTGCGCATCCCCTCGGACTGGGGGCTGGAGATCGGCGTGCTGTCGGAGGCTTGGCGCAACCTCGGGCGAAAGGCGGTCTGCCAGGTGGAGATCGCCGACAATTACGACCACAAGCATCAGAGCCTCAGCCCCGAGGACGCCAGTGCCGGCCTCAACCGCATGTCCACCGACATCTGCAAGGCCATCTTCCGCAAGCTGGCCGCCGATGGCACCGTATTCACGCCAAATGTCTTCCGCACCCTGAAAGCGACCTATTATCGCTCCGCGCTGGATCTGCTGGAAGCCTATTCCCACGACGCCATCATGAACGGGCTGGAGATGGACCGCCACGGCGAGGAGAAGATGATCGAGATGTTCGCCAACAATATCATGACGGCGGGGCAGGTCTTTCTCGAGAACCCGCATGAAACACCCTTCATCCCCAACTGGAACCGCATCCACTCGGCCAATCCGAGCTTTCTGGGCGATCTGAAGGCAGCAGCCCTGGCCGATGACGCGGATTACGCCCCGGTATAATCCGGGGTGATGCGGGGCGTAGCGCGCTTAGATGCCAAAGGCCGGGTGATAGGCGACGACGCCCTCCGGCACGTCACCCTGCAAGGCAAGCGCCATAAAATAGCTCGCGGGCAAACCGGGCAACACCAAGCCCCTGTGGCAGGCAAAGCCGAAGCGCGCGTAAAATGCAGGCTCGCCCAACAGCACGATCCCCCGGTCGCCGCGTCCCGTAAGCCGCGCCATCCCCTCATGGATGAGCGCGGAGCCGATCCCCTGTCCCTGTCTTGTCGGCAGAATTGATATCGGCCCCAACCCCAGCCAGCCCAGATCGCGCCCATCAATGGTCACCGGCGAGAAGGCCACATGGCCCACGACCGCGCCCGCCTCCTCCGCCACGAGCGAGAGGGTCAATGCGCCTGCGGCCCGCAATCCCGCAACAATGCCCGGCTCGCTGCCGTCACTATGGGGATGTCCAGCAAACGCCGCCTCCGTCACCACATGAATTGCATCCGCATCCTTGGCCTGTTCGTCTCGAATGATCAAACCGATCCTCCTTTCATGTTTTCCAACTCAAAATAATCCGGGGAGCGCGAGGGGTTCCCCCTCGCACCCGCCCTCTTGGTCATCGATTGTCAGCCTGTGAACGCACTGATCGACGCCCCTTTTCGGAAATCTGATAGGGGCTGGACATCCGGCTTTCGACCAGCCGTTTGCGCTTCAGCCGACGAAAAATCTCCAGCGTGCAGTTGCTGAGGATCAACCCGTCGCGGGTCACGCAGGTCACCTCGGTGACCCGTCCGTTTGGCGCGCGCTCATAGAGAATACGCCCGCCCTGCGCCAGCGCGTGCAGCACGCGCTGTTCGTGTTTCGAGATGTTCATTGAAGTCTGCCTGTGATTGAACCACGTCAAAACCGCCACGCGCGCGCAGAGGCGCCGCGCGTTTCGCGGGTGCGACAGGTTCCGGGAATACCGAAACCGTCAGCAGGTGGTTGCAATCTCCAACATCAACAATTCCCTTGTCTGGAGGGGCATTTCCCCGTGCTTAGCAGCCCCATCGCAGGCGGGCAATCTTCTCAAGCCCGATTGGTAATCCAGCGGCATTGATAGGGCGCGAGTGTGATTTCCGCGTCCCAGGTCACGCCCTCGCCCGACAGGAGATCCTGCCAGTCCTCCCCTTCGATCAGGTTCAGCGCCCCCGGCGGCAGGATCACCCCATCGGCGCTGACGTTGTGCAGGGCAAAGATCGATTGCGCCCGGTCCAGCGATTGCCGCCAGAGCGCAAACACCCGATCATCCAACTGCAGGGTGAACTGCGTCGCATTGGGATGAAACGCCGGTTGTTGCGCCCGCAGGCGCAGCCGGTCCGACAACGCTGAAAGCACCTGTGACTGCTCCGTCTGCGCGTCCTGAAGCCGCTCACACAACGCCGGATAATCCCAGCGGTGCCGGTTGATCGCCCGGTTCATGCCCCGCCGCGCCACTGCGTCATGGTCATTTGGTGTCGCCAGAAGCGCATGAATGTAGAAGGCTGGAATGCCCTCAAGGCTCATCGGAATGGTCTGGGAGCAGATAAAGCGGTCAACTTTCAGATCATCCGCGCCCTGCAGGGTGCGCGACATGGCGTCGAAATAGGTGCAATTCACCTCGTAGGGCGCCTCTCCGCCATCCGGTAGCGACCGCATGGAGACCAGACCGCCGCTCTCCCTGACACACTCAATCATCTGATCGATCTCCGCCTGCGGCAACACGCCTTCGGCCGGTCTCATGCCGATCCCATCGTGGCTGGCGGTGAAATTCAGATAGGCACAGCCCAGCGGCGCTGGTGGCATCGCCCGAGCCCATTTCAGCAAAAACCGCGCCGAGCCCGCAAGCATCGCATGCAGGATCAGCGGCGGCAGCGGAAAGTTGTAGACCACATGGGCCTCATTGCGATTGCCGAAGTAGCTCAGGTTCTCCGCCCGCGGCACATTGGTCTCGGTCAAGAGCACCACCGTCTCGGTCGCGTAATCCGCCAGCAAGCGCAGCAGCTGCACGATGGCATGGGTTTCGGGCAGGTGGATCGAGGGGCTGCCGGCCTGTTTCCAGATGAAGGCCACCGCGTCGAGCCGGATGATCCGCACCCCCTGATCGATATGCAGCCGGATAATGCGCAGGATTTCAAGCAGCACCTCCGGGTTCTCGAAATTCAAATCGACCTGATCGTGGCTGAAGGTGCACCAGACGTGTTTCACCCCGTTTGCCGTCTCCACCTCCTGCAGCAGCGGAGTCGTGCGGGGCCGCACCACCTGCGACAGGTCTTGCTCAGGGCTGGCATCGTAGAAAAACCCGTCGAAAGGCGCCTGCCCCTGGCGGTAGGCGTTGAACCATGGGCTTTGCGAAGAGACATGGTTGAGCACCATGTCCGACATCAGGTGAAACGCCCCGCCAATGCGCCGGATATCGGCCCAGTCGCCCAGCTCCGGATTGACCTTGCGATAATCAGTGACCGCAAACCCATCGTCCGATGTATAGGGAAAGAACGGCAGGATATGCACGCCGTCCACGACCCCCTGCATATGGGTCAGCAGGAAATCATGCAGCAAATCCAGAGGCTTGTGGCTGCCATCAACCAGCGAATTGCCATAAGCGATCAGCAGCGCATCCCGCTCGGACCAGAGCGTGTTGCCCGGCGTGCGCGGCCGTTTGCGCCGGTGCGTGTCCTGCGGCCAGAAGGCCTCCACCACCTGGGAGCCCAGGATCTCGCTGTCCAGCTCCGGATAGATCTGCTGCAGGAGCCGTGTCAGACGACCCCCGAAAGACGCGCTGCGCTGCACCATGTCCGACCCTCCTCCGGCTGCGCGCGGATCATTTTCCGCTTTGCCTTCAATTGCTTCGCTCAAAGGCCTCTGAGCCTCAGCCTAGCCGCGCCATCGCACTTGCGTAAACCGCTGGCCCGCCACTTGGCGCGGGTTTTGCGCAAAGTGACCATTTTACGGGCAGGTATCGTGACGTGGATCGGAAATGCGCTACGCTCCAATAGGTAATAAATCGCCGTGATGCCGAGGGGCAGGCATCGTCACGGGGCTTGATCGACGGCGACGTTAGCGTTAACGATGGCCGCGAGTGATAGCGGTACCATCAGGGTGCCGTGCCCGGAAACCGAACCGGAGTTATTGGCAAATGACCCTTAAGATCGCGATCAATGGATTTGGCCGGATTGGCCGCAATGTGCTGCGCGCGCTGCTGGAGAATGACACCACCGACGTCGAAGTCGTGGCGATCAATGACCTCGCCGCACCCGCAACCCAGGTCCACCTGCTGAAATACGACAGCGTGCATGGCCGTCTCGGCGCCGAGGTGGTGATCGAGGGCGACACCATGAAAGTGGGCCGCCACGAGATCCGCCTGACCGCGATCCGCAACCCCGAAGAGTTGCCCTGGTCCGACGTGGACATCGCATATGAGTGCACCGGCCTCTTCACCTCCCGCGAGGCCGCCGCCCGCCACCTGGAAAACGGCTCCCAGCGGGTGCTGATTTCCGCACCGGGCAAAGAGGTCGACCGCACCGTGGTCTTCGGCGTCAACGACGCGGATCTGACCGCTGAGGATGTGATCGTCTCCAATGCCTCCTGCACCACCAACTGTCTGGCCCCGGTGGCCAAGGTGCTGGACGATGCATTCGGCATAAAGACCGGCTACATGACCACCATCCACGCCTATACCGGCGACCAGCCGACCCATGACAGTGCCCACAAGGACCTCTATCGCGCCCGCGCCGCGGCGCTGTCGATGATCCCAACCTCCACCGGGGCTGCCCGCGCAATCTCTGAAGTGCTGCCGCATCTGAAGGGCCGTCTGGAAGGCTCCGCCATCCGGGTGCCAACGCCAAATGTCTCCGTCGTCGATCTGACCTTCCAGCCGGAAAAAGCCGCCAGCGTCGAGAGCATCAACGCCGCGATCCAGGCGGCTGCCGCCGACGGCCCGCTCAAGGGCATCCTCGGCTACGAGGACGAGCCGCTGGTCTCGACCGACTTCAACCATGACCGCCGGTCGTCGATCTTTGCCGCGCCGCAAACCGCCGTCACCTCCGAAGGTCTGGTGCGCGTAGTCAGCTGGTACGACAACGAATGGGGCTTCTCCAACCGCATGATCGACACTGGTCGCGCGATGGGCAAATTCCTCTGACCTCCAGCAGAGCTCAGAGCTGAAGACCTCAGACCCAAACACCAAAGGGCCGCAGCACATGCCGCGGCCCTTTTCATCTTCTGCATAAATATCCCGGAGCACGAGGCAGAGCCTCGTAAGACCCTTGCGTCAGATCCGGAAGATCGGCTGTAGCATGCGCGGGACAAAGGACCGGAACCGCAGCGCGGCATCGGTGGCCGCAAGGCAGATGCAGGCCGGGCCATCCTCGGCCACCGGCTCATGCTCCAGATCGCCGTCTGCAACCTCCAGATCGCCAACACCAAACCGGCCGGTCTCATCCGAAAAGGCCCCTTGCAGCACCAAAGTCAGCTCCAGACCGTTGTGTCCGTGATCCGGCACTGCCATGCCGCCCGGAATATACAGCAGACGCACGCTGCCGCTGCGGTCGTGGTTCAGGATCATCTGCCGCACGCCGAGGCCAAGGGGCTTCCACTTCGGTGGCAAACCGCCCAGCGCCTCCATCACCGGTGCCGGAAAGATGCCGGAGCGCTCATAGACCCGCTCTGTCGCCGCCGGGGTATCCAACGCATCAAACAGACGCGCCTTCATGTCGGAGGAGACATCCTGCACGGGTGTATCATCCAGCAGCGCGCCGCCCAGCGTCTCATGCGCGCCAAGGCGGGCCCGGCACTCGTCACACATGGAGACATGCGTGGCGACCACGGTTGAAAACGCCTTTGGCAAGCTGCCTGAGGCATATGCAATCAGCAGCTCGTCAGGGATATGATGCGTTATGCCCGTCATGTCCTGTCCGTTCCCTTCAATTCGTGACGCAGCTTTTCCAGCCCGAGCCGGATGCGCGACTTGATGGTGCCCAGCGGCAGGCCGGTTTCGGCCCGGATCTCCGCATGGGTCAACTCGCCCAGATAGGCGCGTTCGACCATCTCGCGCTGTGCGGGCTTCAACCTGTTCAGCGCCGCCCGCAAAGCTGTCGTCTCCTCTTCCAGCGCCACAATCTGTGACGCGTCGTCTTCTGCCGTCTCGGCCGGTTTCAACTCTTCCGGCACCGGGCGGCGTTCCTTGCGCAGCACGTCGATCTGACGGTTGCGCGCAATCTGATATATCCAGGCCGAAACCTGCGCCCGACCGGGGTCGAACATATGCGCCTTGCGCCAGACCGTCAGCATGACGTCCTGCACAATGTCCTCCGCCTGAGCCGGCGGCAGGCCGGATCGACAAATCACCCCTTTCAAACGGGGGGCGAAGTGGTCGAACAGGTGACCAAAGGCCACCTTGTCCCGCTGGTCGCGCACCGCCAGCATCCAGACCGTTGTTTCGGCATAGGGTTCGCCTGTCACCAATATGTTCTCCCTGGCACGCTTCGCGCCATCGCCCACCCTAGCGGGCGCGGCTTCGGCTTCAAGCCTGTCTTCCAAAAGAACGTCTTCACTGACATCGAACATGACTTTCATACGCCGCCCCGCTCCGGCTGGATCAAAAATTCTGTACCCCGCAAAAAATTCGTAAAGCGACGAGAAACCCTGCCACGTTTTTCTTTTTTGCTTTTTTGATCCAACCGGGCCGCGCCTTGCGTAAGATCATCAAAACCAATGGAGTTTACATGTCTTTTGATGCCCTCTCGTCACAGCGTCGCCGAATTGCAATCGTGGGTGGGGGGATTTCCGGACTGGCGTCGGCGTGGTGTCTTGGGCCGCGTCATGACGTGACGCTGTTCGAGGCCGCTCCGCGTCTTGGAGGGCACGCGCGCACGGTCACAGCAGGCATTCGCGGTGACCAGCCGGTCGACACCGGCTTCATCGTATTCAACTACGTGAACTACCCGCATCTGACGCGCATGTTCAACGAACTCGATGTGCCAGTCGTGCGCAGCGACATGTCCTTTGGCGCCACTATTCAGAACGGCGCGGTGGAATACGGGTTGAAGGACCTCACGGCCCTGTTTGGTCAGCGGCGCAACCTTGGACGTCCGGCCTTCTTTGGCATGGTGCGCGATATTCTGCGCTTCAATGCCCGCGCCGAAGGCGCAGCCCGCGACGACAGCACCACTATCGGCGAGCTGGTCAAGGAGCTGTCTCTCGGTGAGTGGTTCCAACGCTACTATCTGATGCCGATCTGTGGCGCCATCTGGTCCACCCCGCCGGAAGAAATCCGCGATTTTCCGGCCCGCTCTCTGGTGCGCTTCTTCCGCAATCACGCGCTGCTGTCCGCTGCGGGGCAGCACCAGTGGTGGACGGTCAAGGGCGGCAGCATCGAATATGTCACCCGCCTCTGTGCCCATCTGGAAAAAATCGGCGTTGATCTGCGCGCCGCCTGCCCCGTGCGCTCGGTCGAGCGTCACGACAGCGGCGTTACCCTGCATCTACCCGATGGCCAGTCGGAGGGCTTTGACGAAGTGATCTTTGCCTGCCATTCCGACGACGCACTCCGCCTACTGGCGCGTCCAACCACGCAGGAGCAGGCCACCCTTGGGGTCATGCGCTATCAGGACAACCAAATGATCCTGCACCGAGATGCCGGACAGATGCCGCGACGTCGCGCCTGCTGGTCCTCCTGGGTCTACAAGGCCGACCAGCAAGACGACCGCCCCGCCATCGGCGTCACCTACTGGATGAACCGGCTGCAGAACCTGCCGGAAAACGATCCGCTGTTTGTGTCGCTGAACCCCGTGCAGGAGGTGAACGCAAAGCTGATCTACGATGAAAAGACCTTTCGCCACCCGGTCTTCGACCGCGCTGCGGTCCGGGCACAAAACGCGGTGCAGGCGATGCAGGGACAGAACAACACCTGGTTCGCCGGGGCCTATCTGCGCCATGGCTTTCACGAGGACGGCTTTGCCAGCGCGGTCCGCGTGGCCCGTGCGCTGGAGGCCCGTCACCTGCCGAGCCGTGATACGCAAGAGGTCCTGGCATGAGCGCCAGCACCGACATATGGCCTGAACATGTGGCAGGATACACCACCCACGCCCGGCGTGGCAGCATCCGCAATTCATTTCGCTACAGCGTCGATTATGTGCTGCTGGACCCGAAATCCGCAGACGGGCCGCGCCTGTTCTCGCGCAACCGCTGGAACCTGGCTTCCGTGCAGGACCGCAGCCACGGAGGCGCGCCCGGACAGGGGCGCGGTGTGGTCTGGGCCGAGGAGATCCTGACGCAGGCCGGGCTGCCACTTTCCGGGCTGCGCGTCATGCTGCTGACCCAGCCTTCATTCCTCGGCTATATCTTCAACCCGGTCAGCTTCTGGCTGGCGATGGACGGCACCGCGCTGCGGGCGGTGATTGCCGAGGTGTCCAACACCTTTGGCGACCGGCACAGCTATCTCTGCGCCCTGCCCGACTTTGCCCCCATCACGGCGAAATCCTGCCTCACTGCACAGAAAATCATGCATGTCTCACCTTTTCAGGAGGTCGCGGGCGCATATCGGTTTACGTTTGATATCGGGGAGGATCGGATCGCAATCCGGATTGCCCATGAAAACGGCTCCGAAGGCGTCATCGCCACGCTGATCGGAGACCGTCATCCCCTGAGCAATTCCCGGCTGATCACCGCCGCCCTGCGCCGCCCGCTGGGCGCCATGCGCACCATCGCGCTGATCCACTGGCAGGCGCTCAAACTCAAACTCAAGGGCGCGCGCTACAGAAGACGCCCGCTTCCGCCCGAACAGGAGGTAAGCTGATGCTGTTCATCACCAACCGCGTCAAACGCGATTTTCTCGATAGCTGTGCCAGGATACGACGCGGCAGCCTGCGGCTGATCACGCCCGAAGGCGAAGTGCATGATTTTGGTCAAGGCGCGCCCGAAGCCGAAATGCAGATCAACGACTGGTCAGTGGTCACAGCGCTGGCCTCGCGCGGCGACATCGGACTGGGCGAGGCCTATGTCGCCGGCCTTTGGGATACACCATCGATCGAGGCGGTGACCCAGGTGGCGCTTTTGAACCTCGACTATCTTGAGGCCTTTGCCTACCCGAGCCCGCTGGCCACGTTGAAATTCCGTGTCGTGGACCGTTTGCTACGCGCAAATTCCCGCAGTGGCGCCAGCCGCAACATCAAGGCGCATTACGATGTCGGCAATGAGTTCTATCAGCTCTGGCTTGATGAAAGCATGACCTATTCCTCGGCCCTCTTTGCCCCCGGCGACCGCAGTCTGGAGGATGCCCAGCACCGCAAGTACGACCGCATCCTCAACCGTGCCAGCGACGCCGAACGTATCCTGGAGGTCGGCTGCGGCTGGGGTGGATTTGCCGAACGTGCGGCCGATCATGGCCGCCATGTGACCGGTATCACCATCTCGCCCAGCCAGCACGGGTTTGCCGATGCGCGGCTTGACGGGCGGGCGGAAATTCAGCTCTGCGACTATCGCGACACCAAAGGCAAATTCGACGGCATCGTGTCGATCGAGATGATCGAAGCGGTGGGCGAGCGGTATTGGCCACAGTATTTCGCCATGCTGAAGGACCGTCTGACCGAGAGCGGCCGCGCAGTCGTGCAGGCCATCACGGTGCCCGACGCCTATTTCGACATCTATCGCAAAGGGTCAGATTACATCCGGCAGTACACCTTCCCCGGTGGCATGCTGCTGTCCAATGCGATGATCGCCCATCACGCCCAGCAGGCAGGCCTGAAGGTCACCGACAACTTTGGCTTTGGTCTCGATTACGCCCGCACCTGCCGCATGTGGTCGGATCGGCTTAGCGCCGCTTCGGACAAGGTTATGGGGCTTGGCTACGACCAGAGCTTCCTGCGTAACTGGCAGTTCTACCTGCAGATCTGCGCTGCCTCGTTCGAGACCCGTCAAACAGATGTGGTACAGGTGGAGCTGGCCCATGCGAGTTGATCTCCGCGCGGTACTTGCACTGGTCCTGACCCTTGGAGCCCCCGCCATCAGCCATGCCAATGGCACCGGCCTTGGCGCGCCCGTCCCACTGGGGCAGGCCACCCTGCGGTTCCTCGGCTTTGAGGTCTATACCGCCACCTTGCACACCGAAGGGGCCGATCAATTCGACTGGGACCGGCCCTTGTCGTTGCGACTGGACTACGCGCGCGGCTTCTCTGCCGAGGATCTGTTGCAGGGCACCCGCAAGGAGTTGCAGCGCATCGAGGGCAAGCGCTCCGATCAACCGCAAATGCTGAAAAAACTGGCCACCTGCTTTCGCGCCGTGGGTGACGGGGACCACTACGTGGCCGTGTCCACCACGCCGGATACCGTCGAAATGCGCCTAAATGGCGCGCGGACCTGCCGTGTCTCCCACCCGGATCTGCGCAAGCGGTTCCTCGGGATATGGCTGTCGCCCAACAGCCGGTCCGCGCGCCTTTCGGCCCAGTTGCGGGGCGAATGATGCATCCCTGGCGCGTCAGCACCTATGCGCTGATGCTGGCGGCCGCCGGTCTGCCGCTCTATATCCATCTGCCGCGCTATGCCACCGGTGAGCTGGGGCTGAGCCTTGCGACCCTCGGGGTGATCCTGGCGGGCATCCGCGTGATGGATTTTGCTCAGGACCCGGCGCTTGGCTGGCTGGTTGATCGCTACCCCGCGCGCAAACCCGCCTTTGCGGTGCTGGCCGCGCTTGGCATGGGGGTCGGTTTCGTGATGCTTTACACCCTCCGCCCGGAAACAGGCACGATCCCCTGGCTGATCGCGGCGCTGGTTCTGGTCTTCACCGCATATAGCCTTGGCACCATCCTGTTCTATGGCCAGAGCGCTGCCCTCGCCGGCAGCCCCGATGGGCTGATCCGACTTGCAGGCTATCGCGAGGCCGGCACGTTGGGCGGGATCATCCTCGCTGCAACCGCACCGACCGCGTTGGTGGCCCTTGGCGCATCTGGCAGCGGCTACAGCGCCTTTGGCCTGTTGCTGGCAGCGGTCTGCCTGATCGCCCTCGTGGTGAGCCGCCCCCTTTGGCGTGTCTCGGCACCGGCAGAACGCCCGCTGTCCCTGTCAGAGCTGCGCAGCTCCGGCGCGCTTGGCCTGCTGGGGTTGGCCTTTGTCAACGCTCTGCCGGTGGCGATCACCTCGACCCTGTTCCTGTTCTTCGTCGAGGACCGGTTGCGCCTGCCGGATCTGGCTGGTCCCTTCCTCATCCTGTTTTTCCTTGCCGCAGGGATATCGGTCCCACTCTGGACCCGCGCCTCTGCGCGCTTCGGCCCGGCCCGGGTGCTGGTGCCCGCCATGGGGCTGGCCATCGTGGCCTTTATCGGCGCTGCGGCCCTGCCCACAGAGGCGGCCTTCGGGTTTGCGCTGATCTGCCTCGGCTCCGGTGCAGCACTTGGCGCCGATATGGTGATCCTGCCGGTGCTCTTTGCCGGCGCATTGAACCGCGCCGGGCTGCAGGCGGGTCGCGCCTTTGGCCTTTGGTCCTTTGCCGCCAAACTGGCGCTGGCCAGCGCGGCCGTGCTGTTGCTGCCCCTGCTGGAAATCAGCGGCTACCGCCCCGGTGCCACGAATTCCGACGCCGCCCTCACCGCGCTAACGCTGGGCTACGCAGTGCTGCCCTGTCTCATCAAATGCGTCGCCATCGTGCTGGCGCTGCAACTCCCCCGGAAAGAGGTTTCTGCATGAAGCTCCTGCTTGCTCTTATCATCCTCGTGCTGCTCCTCCTGCTGCTGCGCCCCGGATTTGGCTTTCGTGCCCAGCGGCCCTCGGACTATGCGAACACCGGGCCCGCCTTTGACATCCGCAAACATCTGAGCGGGCGTTTCATCTCCGAAGGGATGATTTACGGTCCCACCGGGCGCGTGGTATCGCGTTTCGTGGCGGAAATGACCGGCGAGTGGGAGGGCGACAGCGGCACGCTGAGCGAAGACTTCCAATATGCAGGCGGCGGCACGCAGGCGCGAAAATGGATCCTCACCGCCGGGCCGGATGGCGCCTTCACTGCCGAAGCGGACGATATCATAGGCACAGGGCGCGGCCAGCACTCCGGTTCAAGCGTGCGGCTCGACTATCGCATCCGTCTGCCCGAGGACGGCGGCGGGCATGTGCTGGACGTCACCGACTGGATGTATCTGATGGAGAACGGCACCATTATGAACCGCTCCGAGATGCGCAAGTTCGGCGTCAAGGTGGCCGAGCTGATCGCCACCATTCGCCCGGCCTCGGACACGGAGGCAGAGCAATGAGTTTTGAAGGAAAGACCTGGTGGATCATCGGCGCCAGCGAAGGTCTCGGTCGTGCGTTGGCCACGGCGCTGGACCGCGAAGGCGCGCGGCTGATCCTATCCGCCCGAAACCCGGACAGGTTGACGGAATTGGCCGGTGAGCTGCGCGACGCCGTGCCGTTGCCGATGGATGTGACCGACGCGCGATCCGTGACGGCAGCGGCAGAGGCGGCCCAAGACGCGGATGCGGTGCTCTATTGCGCCGGTCTTTATGATCCGATGACGGTTCAGGACTGGGAGCCCGAGGCAGCCGAAGAAATCTGTGAGGTGAACTTCATGGGGGTTATGCGTGTGCTGGGCAGAGTGGCCCCGCGCATGGCACAGCGGGGGCGCGGGCATATCGCCCTGATCGGCTCGCTTGCTGGCTACACCGGCTTGCCCGGTGCCATCGGCTATGGTGCCTCCAAGGCGGCGGTGATGCATCTGGGCGAAAACCTGCACCGTGATCTGCGTGATACGGATGTGAAGGTTCAGGTGATAAACCCCGGCTTCATCAAGACCCGGCTGACCGCGAAGAACGACTTCACGATGCCGATGATTCAAAGCCCCGAGGACGCTGCGGCCTGTTGCATGAAAGCGCTGCGCTCAAACCGGTTTCAAAGCGCCTTTCCCGCGCCATTTTCCTGGGTCTTTCGTATCGCGGCGTATCTGCCACGCAAACTTGTCACGAGGCTCATATGACGCAGAGCACTCCCCGCGAAGTCGTCATTTTCGGCGCGTCAGGAGGGCTGGGGCGTGCGCTGGTCGCGGCCTACGCCGCTCGCGACAGCGTCACCCGCATCCATGCCGTCGGGCGCCGCGTAGATGCATTGCCAACCGGCGAGAAGATCACTCCGCACCGCGCCGACATCACCTCCGAGACGGACCTTGAAGCGCTGGCGCCACAGCTGGGAGAACCGGATCTGGTTCTGGTGGCCACCGGCCTGCTGAGCGACCCCGAAACAGGGCTGAAGCCGGAAAAATCCTATCGCCAGCAAAGTATGGCCGCGTTCGAACAGGTGTTCCGCGTCAATACGTTCGGCCCCGGGCTGGTGGCCAAACACCTGCTGGGGCGGATGCCGCGTCAGGGCCGCACGGTCTTTGCGGCATTGTCCGCGCGGGTCGGGTCAATTTCCGACAATGGATTTGGCGGCTGGCATGCCTATCGCGCGTCCAAGGCCGCGCTGTGCATGTTGATGCGCAACTATGCGATCGAGGTGGCGCGCAAGAACCCGGATGCGATTTGTGTCTGCCTGCATCCGGGAACCGTCGACACAGGTTTGTCGGCCCCGTTTCAGTCCAATGTGCCCGAGGACAAACTGTTCGCCCCCGACTATGCCGCCAACTGTCTGCAAGGGGTGCTTGACGGATTGAACCCAAAGGACAGTGGCGGACAGTTTGATTGGGCCGGTCAGAAAATCCCAGAATAACATCATCCAAACGCTGCCAGTGCGAGGCCACTTTGTCGGGTCCGTTCGGGCCTCGCCTGTGGTCTTGCCCCCCGGCGTCGATCCGGCGACACTGACGGACTATTGCCACCTGCGTCGGTGGCACCGCAAGGAGACCATCGCTTGTGCTGAAATCCGTTCGCCTGCGCCTGCTAATCCTTGCGTTGCTGCCCCTTAGTGTCCTGATGCCGCTGCTGATGGTCGTCGCGATGGCGCGATGGAATGCAGATTACGACAAGGTCCTGATCGCCAATGTCGAAAGTGACCTGCGGATCGCCGAACAATACCTCGGCCAACTCCAGGGCAACTCCGCCCGCACCTTGCAGGGATTGGCAGATTCGGCGCGTCTGGCAACGGTGCTGTCCTCCGGCGCGCTTCAGGTTGACCGCTTTCTCACCACCCAAAAGAGCGCGTTGCAGCTCGATTTCCTCTATCTGTTGCAAGGCGACGCCTTGACGGCGGCCAAGGCGAAATGGCCGGTCATCCACGAGGCCGCTGCTGGCCGCATGGCGTCGGAAATAGATATCTTCTCTGCCGCAGAACTTATGGATGTGTCTCATGCTCTGGCAGCGCAGGCGAGCATAGACCTGATCGAGACCGAAGCAGCTGCCCCCACCGATCACGACGTCGAGGATCGGGGCATGGTCGTCCATACCGCCGCCCCGGTGCGCGTCAGCGGCGCCGACGGGGTGTTGGTTGGTGGATTGCTGCTGAACCGCAACCTTGATTTCATCGATACCATCAATGCGCTGGTCTATCTGCACGGGCAATCGGATGTCAGCCGTCAGGGCACCGCAACACTGTTTCTCGACGACACCCGCATTTCGACCAATGTACGTCTGTTCGAAGATGTGCGGGCGCTTGGAACGCGGGTCTCGGCTGCCGTGCGCGGCGCCGTTTTAGGCGACGGCGAGACCTGGCTTGATCGTGCTTTTGTCGTGAACGACTGGTATATCTCAGGCTACATGCCCCTGACCGACAGTTTCGGGAAACGGGTCGGTATGCTCTATGTCGGCTTTCTGGAGGCCCCCTATCAGACCGCGAAGAGAGCCGCCTACTGGACGGTTGCCGGCGCCTTTGTTCTGGTCATCGCCTTGACCGCGCCGTTGTTCCTGTGGCTGGCCAAGGGGATTTTTGCCCCGCTCGAACGCATGACCCGCACCATGGCGCGGGTGAAGCGCGGCGATCTGACTGCGCGCAATGGCACCATCGGGCGCAGTGACGAAATCGGCCAGGTCGCCAGCCATCTCGACACTCTGCTGGATCAGGTACAGGAACGGGACAAGCGCCTGCGCAACTGGGCGGACGAGCTGAACGCCCGCGTCGAGGAACGCACCCGGGAGCTGAAAGTCGCCAACACCAAACTGGAGGAGACGTTCCGGCAGTTGGTGATGAGCGAAAAGCTGGCGTCGATCGGTGAAATCACCGCCGGCGTTGCGCATGAGATCAACAATCCGGTCGCCGTTATCCAAGGCAATGTGGATGTGATGCGCATGACGCTCGGCGAGGCCGCCGACCCGGTGCAGACCGAACTCGATCTGATCGACAATCAGGTGATGCGGATCGGTGCCATCGTCGGAAAGCTGTTGCAATTCGCGAGGCCATCAGACTTTGGCACCTTTGCGGAACATGTAGACGTGGCCGCCGTGGTTCGGGATTGTCTGGTATTGGTGGATCATGTGATCTCGAAGCAGGAGATCCGGGTCCTTACCCAGTTCGACGACACACCTTGCGTCCGCATCGACCCCGGTGAGTTACAGCAAGTTGTGATCAACATCATCATCAACGCCACCCAGGCGATGGATGGACGGGGTACCCTGGCGATTTCTGTTGGGGCGACGTCCCGTGAGGGTCAGAACGGCACCGCCCTGCGCATCGCAGACACCGGTCCCGGCATTCCATCCGAGCGGATCGATCATATTTTCGATCCGTTCTTCACCACCAAACAAGGAGAGGGCACCGGGCTTGGCCTGTCGATCAGCCAGACTTTGATCCAGCGCGCCGGGGGCCGCATCACGGTGCATAACCGAGAAGCGCGTGGCGCAGAGTTCCTGATCTGGTTGCCGGATCCTTCATCGTCCGCCGCAGATCTCAACGCCCCGCACTAGCACAGCGTCCCGACACACCGCTGTCAGGATTTGCACTCAGCCGTTGGCAAAGGCCTTTCAAACGCCCCAGCTGGCACATTTCCTGTCAATGGTCTTGCGCGAGACCCCAAGCCGCCGCGCCGCCTCTGCCCGATTGCCCTCACAGGCATCGAGCACATGCATGATATGGCGCTGCATCACCATATCGAGGTTTTCGACCGCCTCCACTCCGGTGACGGACCCAGTGCCTGTGAATTCCTCTGGAAAGGCACCAAGGATCACCGAACGTTCGACAAGGTTGCGCAGTTCCCGCACATTGCCGGGCCAGTCGTAGCGGGAGAATTTCAGCAATGTCTCCTCATCCAGCTCCAAGGTTGGCATGCCAAGGCTGAGGGCGAATTGTTCCGTGAACAGCGCCGCCAGCTCGACGATATCCTCGATGCGCTGTCGCAGGGGCGGCATCTCGATATTCACGACATTGATGCGGTGATAGAGGTCGGCGCGGAACCGCCCGCTTTCGACCGCCTGCTGCAGGTCCGCATTGGTGGCAAAAAGAAAGCGCAAATTCAGCGGAATGTCCCGCTCTGCTCCCACCGGACGCACCTTCTGATCCTCCAGCACCCGCAACAGCGCTGCCTGCACCTGTTCGGGCATCTGCGCCACTTCATCAAGGAACAGCGTGCCGCCATCGGCGTGCAGGAACAGCCCGTCGCGGCGGCGGTCCTGCGCATCGATCACGCCAAACAATTCCTCCGCCAGCCGATCCGGCGACAAGCCGGCGCAATTGACGGCAACAAAGGGTTGTTCGGCCCGGTCAGACAGCGAATGCAGCGTGCGCGCCGCAATCTCCTTGCCGGTGCCGGACGCCCCTGTGAACAGTACCGGCGTCGGCAGCGGTGCCAGACGTTGCAGCATCTGGCGGACCTTGCCGATGGCCACGGATTTGCCCAGCAACCGCCCGCGCGCGCCCGCGTTCTCTGCCGACAGCTCATGTTTCAGCAGGTAGTTTTCGCGGCGCAAATACTTGCGATCCAGCGCCCGCGCTACCGCGTTCAGGATCTGATTGGCGCGAAAAGGTTTGAGCACGAAATCCGCAATCCCGATCCGCAACGCCTGAATGGCAGTGTCCAGATCCGCATAGGCCGTCACCAGGATGGTATCTGCAAAAAGCCCCACTCGGCGCTGCTCGGCGACCCACTCAAGCCCCGTCTTTCCGGGCATGATATTGTCCAGCACAATCAGATCGAAATGCGCCTTGTCGAGGATGTCAGAGGCGTCCTTCGCCGAAGCTGCCTGCTCCACCCGCTTACAATGAGGCTCCAGCACCTTGGTCATGAAATGGCGCATGCCCGGTTCGTCATCAATCACCAGGATCGACGCAGAGGACAGCGACGCGGAATACTCATCGCGAAGGGCGGTGACGTTCATGGGATACAATCAGTTCAGGCGTACAGCAGCGCCAGAGTTTTGATCCTGCGCGGAGAACCCTGCACGCTCCAGCGCAAAGTCCGCGCCGACGGCGATCACGGCGATGAGGGCAAAGCCCGCAAGCATGGCTTTCATATCAGATGTCCTCTTGGTGTGTTGTCGCAGTTGTCAGGTGGTCTTGCAGATCCGCCCGGTCGATGTGGGCCGCGATCTGCGTCATTGGTTTCATTGAAGCCGGCAGGCCGTAATATAGCGCTCCAGCCGGTGAACTAAAAGCACATCTATAGCCCCAACGTTCAAGGCATTCCTCATTTTTGAACGCACATCAGAAGGAAGATCACCCGAGGGAAGAGCCCTGTAGCATCCCCTTGCGGTTCCCAGTGATGATCTCCGTCTTCCGGTTTGCCAACCGGGGCGACGTCACAAGGCGCAGGCCAGGTATCAGTCGCCCCATGGTCCTATTCTGCCGGAGTAGCGCCCGTAGTCCCGGACTTCGCCCGCTCCTTCTCCTGAACTTCCTCAAGCCAGATCGAATGGTGCTGGTGCGCCCAAGTCTCGTCCACCTCGCCGGTGCCCATGGCATCATAGGCCCCTTCCATGCCCACCGTGCCGATGTAGATATGCGCAATGATGATCGCCATCAGCACAAAGGCCACGATGGCATGCCACAACTGCGCCAACTGCATTTCCTCCTGCGGCGCCAGCTCGGTCGGCAAGGCACCATACCCCAGCCATTGCGGCAGGCCGAGATCGTTGAGGATGCTGAAGGTCTTGGCAAAGAGCGGCAGTTCATACGGGAACAGCAGCGACAGGCCGGAAATTGATATCGACGCGCCGAACAAGATCACCGACCAGAAGATCACCTTTTGGCCTGCATTGAACTTCTTTGCCGGCGGGTGTTTCTTGCCGACGATGCCGCCAAACTGCTTGATCCAGACCAGATCGAGCTTGTTGGGGATGTTATGCGCAACCCACATGAAGAACACCATGATCAGGGCCAGCATGAAGGCCCAGGACACCGAATTGTGGATCCATTTGGAGCCGATCAGCAGCAGGGAATTCACGTCCTTGCCCAGATAGGGCTGGATCGCCACACGTCCGAACAGCGTCAAAAGGCCGGTCACCCCGAGCAGAATGAAAGATCCCGCCAGCATCCAATGGGCCAGACGCTCGATGAACTCAAAACGGGTCACGGTGCGACCGGTTTGTTCGCCATCGACACGCACCCGCCCTCGCAGCAGGAAGAACAGCGCCAACGCCCCCATCGTGCCGAGGAGCAGCCAACCGCCATATTGGCGCAACGGTCCTTCGCGGAAGGTCAGCCAGCTCATGCCGCCATCCTGCACCAGAACAGTGGCCACTTCGCCGCCCGCCGAGACGCGAATGTCGGCAGAATTGTAGCGCAAGGCCCGCCACAGCTCCGGGTCGGACTGGCCACCAAGGGTGCCCAAGTGCTCGTTGATCGCGGCGGCCGCGTCCGGGCTGCCGGTGGCCTCACTGCGGAATCGATCGTCAATCGGCTCGCCACGCTGGCGGGCCATGATGTCCTCCAGCGTCTGCGCCCCACCCGTCGCGCTGCGGTCGGGGGCAGTCGGGGCGGCGTCTTGTGCATAGGCCGAAAGGCCGCACATCAAGGCCAGCTTCAGAACGAATACGAAAATCAGGCGCGGCATGGATGGAACTCCCCGTTAAGCCGGATTTGAAAAATTGAATAGAGGGCACACCGGAAGGGGCCCGCCGCATGGCGGGCCGCCTCCTGTTGTCGGCGTGCCTTGAGAACAAAGGCCGGCGTCAGCCGCCCTTCTGTTCGTAGGCTGTGCCCCAGCCCCATGCGCCGGAACCAAAGCCACGGGCCACCACACGCTCACGGTAGACCGAGGACACCACGTCCCCATCACCCGCCAGGAGCGCTTTGGTGGAGCACATCTCGGCGCAGATCGGCAATTTGCCTTCCGCGATCCGGTTGCGCCCGTACTTCTGGAACTCGGCCTGCGAGTTGTTTTCTTCGGGACCACCGGCACAGAAGGTACATTTGTCCATCTTGCCGCGGGAGCCGAAGTTGCCCGCCTGCGGATACTGCGGCGCGCCAAAGGGGCACGCGTAGAAGCAGTAGCCGCAGCCAATGCAGAGGTCCTTGGAGTGGAGAACCACCCCTTCCTCGTTCTGGTAGAAACAATCCACCGGGCAGACCGCCATGCAGGGTGCATCGGAACAATGCATGCAGGCGACCGAGATGGACCGTTCACCGGGCTTGCCATCATTGATGGTCACAACACGGCGCCGGTTGATGCCCCAGGGCACCTCGTGCTCGTTCTTACACGCGGTGACGCAGGCGTTGCATTCGATGCAGCGTTCGGCGTCGCACAGGAATTTAGCTCGTGCCATTTATCCGTCTCCTTACGCTGGCATGATTTTGCAGAGGGTGGCCTTGGTCTCTTGCATCTGAGTGACCGAGTCGTAGCCGTAGGTCTGCGCCGTGTTGGTGCTTTCGCCCAGAACATAGGGGTCGGCGCCATCCGGGTACTTGGACCGTTGATCCTCGCCCTGGAAGTGACCACCAAAGTGGAAGGGCATGAAGGCCACGCCGGCCCCTACCCGTTCGGTCACCATTGCCATCACCTTGACCTTGCCGCCCTCGGGGCCTTCGACCCAGACCTGAGCGCCATCGCGCACGCCGATGTCGTTGGCGTCACGCGTATTGATCTCGATGAACATGTCCTGCTGCAGTTCGGCGAGCCACGGGTTTGACCGGGTCTCGTCGCCGCCGCCCTCATATTCGACCAGACGGCCGGACGTGAGGATGATCGGATACTCCTTGGAGACATCGTTCTTCTGGATCGAGGCATACATGGTGGGCAGACGGTAGAATTTCCGATCCTCATAGGTCGGATAATCCGCCACCAGATCACGCCGGTTGGTGTAGAGCGGCTCGCGGTGCAGCGGCACCGGATCCGGGAAGGTCCACACCACAGCACGGGCCTTGGCGTTGCCGAAAGGGGCGCAGCCATGTTTGATCGCGACCCGCTGGATACCGCCCGAAAGGTCGGTTTTCCAGTTCACCGAAGCGGTCTTGGTGTTGAAATCAGACGGGAACGGAGACATGGACTGCTCGCCCACTTCTTCGCCTGCGCCCTGATTGCCAGTACCACTGGTTCCGGCTTCACCCATGCCATCGAGCTGCACGCCCGCGACACCTGCGATGACGGTTTTCTCCTCTTGGGTCAGGTCCTTGTCCCAACCGAGGTCGACCAGCATCTGCATGGTAAACTCAGGGTAGCCATCCTGAATTTCCGCACCGGGGTTCGAGACGCCCTCGGCAAGCAGATTGTCGCCATCGCGCTCCACACCAAAGCGGGCGCGGAAACAGAGACCGCCATCCGCCACCGGCTTGGACATGTCATAGAGGTTCGGCGTGCCCGGATGGTTCATCTCCGGCGTGCCCCAACAGGGCCACGGCAGACCGTAGAAATCGCCATCCGCCGGACCACCGACCGCTTGCAGCGTGGTGCGGTCAAACGTGTGCTGGTTCGCCATATGGAGCTTGATGCGTTCCGGGCTCTGGCCGGTGTAACCCACCGTCCACATGCCTTGATTGAACTCGCGCGTGATGCTCTCGATATTGGGGGTCTCGGCGTCTTCCATCTCGATATTGCGGAAGAGACGATCTGCCCAGCCGAACTTGTTGGCGAATTTCGCCATGATCACATGATCCGGCAGGCTCTCGAACAGAGGCTCGACCACCTTGTCGCGCCACTGCAGCGACCGGTTCGACGCCGTTACCGAGCCGCGTGTCTCGAACTGAGTACAGGCGGGCAGCAGGTAGACGCCATCAGTCCGGTCATGCAGCACGGCAGAGACGGTCGGATATGGGTCCACCACGACAAGCATGTCGAGCTTTTCCATCGCCGTCTTCATCTCCGTCATCCGGGTCTGAGAGTTCGGCGCGTGGCCCCAGAGAACCATGGCCCGCACATTGTTGGGCTGGTCGATGTTCTCTTTGTCCTCAAGGATACCGTCGATCCAGCGGGACACCGGAATGCCCGTCAGGTTCATCAGGTTCTTGTCCTTGCCGTCGGCGGATTTGACGGTTTCGAACTGTCCCTTGAGCCAGTCGATATCCTCACCCCAGACACGGCTCCAATGGCCCCATGCGCCAGCCGACAGGCCATAGTAGCCCGGCAGCGTGTGGCTGAGAACGCCAAGGTCGGTTGCGCCCTGCACGTTGTCGTGGCCGCGGAAGATATTGGTGCCGCCACCTTCGGTGCCCATGTTCCCAAGCGCCAGCTGCAGGATGCAGTAGGCACGGGTGTTGTTGTTGCCGTTGGTGTGCTGCGTGCCGCCCATGCACCAGATCACGGTGCCGGGACGGTTGTTCGCCATGGTCCGCGCCACGCGCTTGAGCTGGCTGCCGGGGGTGCCGGTCACGCGCTCGACTTCCTCGGGCGTCCATTTGGCGACCTCGTCGCGGATCTGGTCCATACCCCAGACACGGGTGCGGATGAACTCTTTGTCCTCCCAACCGTTCTCGAAGATGTGCCACAGGATCCCCCAGACCAGCGCCACATCGGTGCCGGGACGGAAACGGACATATTCGTCCGCGTGGGCCGCGGTGCGGGTGAAACGCGGATCGCACACGATCAGCGGCGCGTTGTTCTGCTCTTTGGCCTTCAGCACGTGCAAGAGCGAGATCGGATGCGCCTCGGCAGGGTTGCCGCCGATGATGAAGATCGCCTTGGAGTTATGAATGTCGTTGTAGCTGTTGGTCATGGCGCCGTAGCCCCATGTGTTCGCAACACCCGCAACGGTGGTGGAGTGACAGATCCGCGCCTGGTGATCCACGTTGTTGGTGCCCCAGTAGGCGGCAAACTTGCGGAACAGATAGGCCTGTTCGTTGTTGTGCTTGGCCGAGCCGAGCCAATAGACGCTGTCAGGGCCGCTTTCTTCGCGGATCTGCATCATGCCGTCGCCGATCTCGTCGATCGCCTGTTCCCAGCTGATACGCTTCCACTCACCGCCTTCTTTCTTCATCGGGTACTTCAGGCGACGCTCGCCGTGGGCGTGTTCGCGTACCGATGCACCTTTGGCGCAATGCGAGCCAAGGTTGAAGGGGCTGTCCCAACCGGGTTCCTGGCCGGTCCAGACACCATCCTGCACCTCGGCAATCACGGTACAGCCGACCGAGCAGTGGGTGCAGACAGATTTGATCGTTTCGACCTTACCGGTTGCCGAAGCCGCCGCATTGGCCTGCGTCACGGTCCCGCCGGTGGCGCTGATCGCTGCAAGCCCGCCGATGGCAAGGCCTGAGCCGCGCAGGAACGCGCGGCGGTCGACGGCTGTTTCGCCGACCTTGGACAGGATACTGGTCCGCTGGGGGCGTCGCGCTACCCCGTTGGTCTTTTTCCTAAGCATTTTAAACCTCCCTTGCTTGTCCCTGCAGTCAGGAACGCGCTGGGTTCATTGAGAAACCTTCGCTCAGTCGGGCGTCACGCAACCAGTCGGCTCAGGCATGAATGGCAACCGATCAGAACCGGGTGCTGTCGTAGTAGGCGCGGGTATGCGCGGTATCCTGCATCTTGTCCGATGACAGGTCCGGGGTCGCGGCCTCGGCCTCGCCTCCGGTGGTTGCAAGCGCCACCGCTGCTACGGGCGTGGTGGTTGCAGCCAGTTTCAGAAAGTCGCGGCGGCTTGCGCCATCCTCTTTCCGTGACATGTGGATCCTCCTCCTCTTTGGTCTTGTCGGGTCCAACTCTTCAGGCGATCGGGCCGCCTCACCCTGCGCGTGCCCACCACGCGCGTCATAAATGGACTTCGCCGGGGCCAATCAGCCGCCCATGCGAAATGCCTCTGCCTCGATCTCCATGAAGGCACGCCCAACCGAGGCGACCGACGCATAGAGCACCGAGTTTTTTGCCCCCTCAAGGTCGGCAAAGAAATGCGTCGCCCAGGGACCGATGTGTTTGTTGAAGAACGTCTTTTGTTCGTCGAGCGTGGCCGGAGCGCCAAAGCGCCCCACGATCATTGCGCCCATCATCTCCATCAAGGAGGCGATGTTGTCTTCGGGCTCAAAGCTGTTGGGCGCACGGCTCAAGCCACGAACGCTCATGTCACTGCGCAGCGCCGCCAGCGGTTTTTCATTGAGGAACCCGGTCAGATAGTAGCTGGCGTAGGGCAGCAGTTCGCCCCGGCCAAGGCCGATGAACAGCGCGTTGAACTCTCGTTCCGCTCCGGCAGGTTTGGTGCGTTTTGCCACCCGCGACAGCTGCGTGATCGCCTGCCCCAGCGGGGTATCGTCGCCACTCAGCCCAGCTGTCTGCTCCAGCAGCATCTGGTCCGGCGCGGAAGCCAGCATCAGCCCGAGGTAATTGTAGAGATCCGCGCGCAGGCGATCCTCTTCATGTGCCATGGGCTGCTCTACTGACGCGCTCAACGCTGCCTCTGTCATCCGGCTCTCCTCCGTCATGTTTCTGTCTCCGCCCCATCAAACGCAAAGCGCATTCGCCGAGAAGGGGCCACACCAGAGACCTCGTCCTCAGAGCCAATCGTGCTGACCTGTTGCTGCGCCTCATGCTGGAGATCCGCGAGATCGCCTGCCTGCTCTGGCAGCGCTGGCGCATCCTGGTCCTCAGCCTCAGCCATCCCGGCGTCCGCCTCCGCGCCGTCATCCTCTTCGAGAGAGGTTTGGTCGGTCTGCCCTACATCGCCGGCCTCAGCCGCCGCTTTCAGCTCCGCCTGACGCGCCAGTTCCTCGACATGGGCGGTCATGCCCTTACCGACCTGATAGGCGGTCTGGATGTTCTCCACCGCCATTGCCGCGTCAGTGAAATCCTCACCGTAATCCAAGAGCCCGTCGACATTGGCCAGCACCGGGTTGGTCAGCCACAAGCGACGCAGCGCCCGGGTCTTCAGCCGCGCCGGAACCGCATCAGACAGGAAGGCCTTGAAATCATCGCCCGCCCCCAGCGTGTCCGGGTCAGGCAGGTCCAGCTCGGCCAGCAGCTCCGCCTCATCACGGTCCGCCAGTGCGGCCTCGCGCTCGGCGACCTCGACTTCCGCCACAGCGCGCGCCTCCGTGACCGCCTCCGCCTCGACCGCAGCGCGGCGGCGGGACCAGAAATCCCGCGCACTCATTGCAGGCGCTCCTTGCGGGCCTTGACCGGCGCGCGATAAACATCCGTCAGTTGCGGAATGCGCGCATCGCCAACGCCATCTTCCTCAAGATCAACCCGCTGGCGATCCCGCCGGCGTTTCTTGAATTCTTCTTCCTTGAAATGCGTGAGGGTGAAATCCCGCACCCAGGCCACCAGCCCGGCGGGCATGTCCACCTTCTCGACCTGATCCTCGCCAGTGTCGGCATAGTCCTGCGCCTCAAACGGCGAGGCGGTCACCAGCGTCACCTCCGGGCGCGCATTTGGCCCCGGGCGCAGCACCACGTAGATGCTCGGCGGATTTGCGGTCAGCCCCTGCATGTAAGCCTCGGCATCGGCGCGGTGCAATTCCAGCGTCAAGGTGGCCGCGTGAAACTCACACGCCCCATCCTCTTCGCGCAGCAGAGCCCAGTCCGCATCCGCCGCCCCCGGCAGCACGGCCACGACCGTCCACGCCCAACGCGCCCACGGCGTCACCCCGGGGGTTCGCCGAATAACGACGCCCAGCGGCATCACGTCGATCTTTGAGCTGTTCTGGTCCACGGCCCATCCTTGGCTTGGTTCCCGCAACACTGCCGCAAACCATGCTGCATGCAAAAGCACACAGTGCATCTCCTGCCCGTATTTTCATCAGCGCTGGACAATTTGGCGGCCCGTTTAGCCCACCCCGGACAACAGTGGACGAATTGTCTAATTCTAGTTTTTTTATCAGGCATTCAGTTTTTGTGATGACGGCGCGAATCACCTCGCCTATCGATGCAGAGCCGCGCATCACCCGCCGTGCGACCAGTGGTTTACGACCGGATGAAAACATGTCTAGGGTGAGGGCCGAAACCGTAAAATCGGCGCCAAATGCCAGCCTGACCGCGAGCGAGAAATCAATGACCAAACGTTTGATATTGTGTGATTGTTCCGGATCACAACCCCTCGACCCGGAGGCATTGACTGACGCGACAGGACTGCCGTGTTCCAAGGTCCATTCCGCCCTGTGCACCCGGGAAACAGAGGCCGCGGTGGCGGCTCTTCACGAGCCTGACACAATTATTTGCTGTGGCCAGGAAACCCGACTTTTCGCCGAACTTGCCGAGGAAACCGGCGCTGGCTCCCCCCTCTTTCTCGACCTCCGGGACCGGGCAGGTTGGTCCACCGAGGCCGAAAAACCGGGGGCGGTGATACCCAAAATGTCCGCCCTGATCGCCGAAGCACAGATGGGCGGCACCCAGGCCAAGACGCTGGATGTGATCAGCGAAGGCCTCTGCCTCATTCTCGGCGCGGCTGATGTGGTTTTGCCCGCCGCGGCGAAATTGCAGGATATTCTTGGGGTCACGGTGCTGTTGAGCGACACGGAAGAGCCGCCAATGTCGCGCGGTTTCGACGCAATCCGCGGTCAGCTGCGCAGCGCGCGCGGCGCCCTTGGCGGCTTTCGTATCACGGTCGACGCGCTGCAATCGCTCGATGTCACCGGGCGCAACTGGACCTGGAGCCCCCCCCGTGATGGCGGCCAGTCGGAGTGCGATATCATTCTCGACCTCAGCGGTGGCCACCCCCTGTTCCCGGCTCCGGAAAAACGCGAGGGGTATCTGCGTGCGGACCCCAAATCGCCCACCGCAGTCGCCGATGCCATTCTCGCCGCAAGTCAGCTGGTCGGCACGTTTGAAAAGCCGCTCTATGTCAAAACCGAGCCGCTGCTCTGCGCCCATTCTCGCGCCCGGCAAACCGGCTGCACGCGCTGTCTGGACGTCTGCCCCACCGGCGCGATCCTGCCCGATGGTGACAGTGTGTCCATCGACCCGATGATCTGCGCGGGCTGTGGTGCCTGCGCCTCGCTCTGCCCGTCTGGCGCGATCACCTATGATGCACCGCCCGCCGAGAGCCTGTTTCGCCGCATCCAGACCCTCGCCAAGGCCTACCTCGACGCCGGGGGCACCGAACCGCGCCTGCTGGTGGTCGACGCCCATGGCGCCGAGATGATCCGCCTGGCCGCCCGTTTTGAACGTGGCCTGCCCGCCGCCATGATCCCGCTGGAGGTCGAAGCGCTCAACACCTTTGGTCACGCCGAGATCCTCGCCGCCCGCGCCGCAGGGTTCCTCGACGTCTCCCTCTTGCCCGGCCCCAGCACCGACATGGAGGTGCAGATGCGGGAGATCGCGCTTGCCGATGCCATCGCTCCGGGCGCGGCCCGGATGCTGCAGGCGAGCGAGCCTGAAGCGTTCTGCGATGAGCTTTATGCCGAGCGCACCCTGCCCGCCCCTGTCGAAACACCCCAGCGTCCCATGGGCACCCGCCGTCAGATCACCCGGCAGGCGGCGCTGGCCCTCACACCGGCGGACACTCAGCTGCCGCTGCCCGAAGGCGCGCCTTACGGGGCTGTTCTGGTCAATCAGGACGCCTGCACCCTGTGCCTCTCCTGCGTGTCGCTCTGCCCGTCCGGCGCGCTTGGCGACAATCCGGACCTGCCGCAGCTGCGCTTTCAGGAGGACGCCTGCCTGCAATGCGGCCTCTGCGCCAATGTCTGCCCGGAGGATGCAATCACCTATGAACCGCGCCTCAACCTCGCCGCCTCGGCGCTGGATCAGGTGGTGCTGCACGAGGAAGAACCCTTTGCCTGCATCGAATGCGGCAGCCTGTTTGGCGTCAAATCCACGGTCGAGAAGATCACCGAGAAGCTGGCCGGAAAGCACTCGATGTTCGGCAACCCCGAGGCCGCAAAGATGATCCAGATGTGTGATGACTGCCGGGTCAACGCCCAGTTCCATCAGCAAAACTCGCCTTTTGCCGGCAAGGAGCGTCCGCGCGTGCGCACCACCGAGGACTACCTCAGCAAACGCCGCGATCACTGAGGGCGCGGCGCAATGAGGTCACTTCATCTGCAGCGGCGGGCCGAGGTCGGCGGGCACCATCAGCGCCACATAGGCGAGGATGCTGTCAAGTTCGTCCAGTGTCATCTCCACCGGCACGATGGGCGACGGGCGCTCCGCATCAAACGGCGCTGTGACGTCTTCGATCTGGGTGAAGGCACCGTGCGGTTTCAGCACAAAAAACGCGCTGAACCGATCCTCCCAGTCGGCGAAACCGCGCAGTACGGAGAACGACGGCGTCGAGCCGATGGCCTTCATCCGGTTCTGCTCCGACACCACGTGGCACCGTCCGCAGTGCTGCAGCGACAGCGCCTGCCCTGCTTCAGCATCGCCGTCGAAGACCTGCTCCTCGGCCGCCTCCGCCGCAACCTCCGGGGCGTGGAACAGCGCCGCGCCCTCTGGCGCAAAGCTCAACACCGTGCGCAGGCCGACCTCCGACAGCAGCCAGTCGGCGAAACGGTCGGCGCCCGCATGATCCGGTGCCAGCACCTGCAGGTGCCAGCTGCCGCTCTGGTCGGCGAAAACCGCCACGCCGTCGCGGGCGATCACCGCCTCTACCGGGGCACCGCTGGCCACCAGCGACACACGCACCTGTGTTTTCAGGGAAAATCGCGGCAGGATGTAATCGAACAGGCCAGTGTCGACCAAGACCTGTGGCGCGGCAAGGCGCAGGTTGCGCGCCTCCTGCGCTCCAATCCCGTCCGGCCCGCCCGGCAGCACTGCCAGCAGCGCGCCCCCGATCAGACCGCTTATCCCTGTCGCCCGAGCCATATGCCATGCTAGATAGCCCGCAAGAGATCCGTCAAGCGTCCTGCCCCGCGCAGCCGCAAGACCTCAACAGACCAACCAAGGAGTAGCCCCGCGTGTCCATCACCCGCGACGCCGTCCTCGACGCCCTCAAGACCCTCAAGGATCCCGTAAGCGGCAGCGACATTGTTGCCGCCGGGATCGTTCGTGCCCTCACACTCGAAGATGCCAATGTGCGCTTCGTGATGGAAATCGACCCCGCGAAATCAGATACTTACGCCCCACTGCGCGATCAGGCCGAGGCCTTGGTCAGCGACTTACCCGGGGTGGAGAAAGTCTCCGCCCTGATGACCGCGCATAGCGCCAAGGCACCGCCGCCGGATCTCAAGGCCGGCAGCAAACCTGCACAGCCCCAAGGCCCGCAGAAGATCCCCGGCGTTGCAAAAATCATCGCCGTGGCCTCCGGCAAAGGGGGAGTCGGCAAATCCACCGTCTCCGCCAACCTGGCCTGTGCCTTGGCGCAGGCAGGCCGTCGCGTCGGATTGTTGGACGCGGATGTCTACGGCCCCTCGCAGCCGCGGATGCTCGGCGTTTCGGGCCGCCCGGCCAGCCCCGATGGCAAAACCATCCTGCCCCTGCGCAACCACGGCGTCACCATGATGTCGATCGGCCTGATGACCAATGACGATCAGGCCGTGGTCTGGCGTGGCCCGATGCTGATGGGCGCGCTGCAGCAGATGATGATGCAGGTGCAATGGGGAGCGCTCGACGTGCTGATCGTCGACCTGCCACCGGGCACCGGCGACGTGCAGATGACGTTGGCGCAAAAGGCCGAGGTGGACGGCGCGATCGTGGTCTCCACCCCGCAGGACGTGGCGCTGATCGACGCGCGCAAGGGCATCGACATGTTCCAGAAGCTGAACGTGCCGATCCTCGGCCTGATCGAGAACATGTCGACCCATATCTGTTCCAACTGCGGCCATGAGGAGCATATCTTCGGCCATGGCGGCGTTGCTGCAGAGGCGGAAAAGCTGAACGTGCCGCTGCTGGCCGAAGTGCCCCTGCATCTGGACGTGCGTCTAGCCTCCGACGGGGGCGCGCCGATCGTGGTCTCCAAGCCCGACAGCCCGCAGGCCAAGGCGTTTCAGGACATCGCGGCAGGGCTGGTGGAGCGCGGCGCCGCATGAGCGAGGAGGTCACCTTTCCGCCCCTGATGACGGGCGAGGCTGCCGGTCCGGGGCAGGATCCCTTTGACCTGGCGCGCCAGAAGGCGGAGTTGGGCGTGGATGCAGGGCTGGTGGTGTATGACCTCGGCGCCGACACTCTGCGCGCGGCGCTGGTGCTGGCGCCGGAGGTGCCGCTGGCACAGGCGATGGCGATGCTGCCCACCTGTGGCGTCGGTTTCCAGAACGCCCTTGGCGCACTGGCCCCGCCAGAGGTGGCCGTGCATCTGGACTGGGAGGGCGGATTGCGTATCAACGGCGCCCGCTGCGGCAGCCTGCGCATTGCCGCCAGCACCGATGATCCCGCCGCGCGACCCGACTGGCTAGTGGTCGCGCTGGAGCTGCCGCTCTGGCCTCAGGGCGACGGTGGCGAGACGCCGGATCAGACCGCGCTTTATGCCGAAGGCTGCGCCGAGGTCACCGCCCCGCGCCTGCTGGAGAGCTGGACCCGCCATTGCCTGCACTGGATCAACCGCTGGGACGAGGGCGACCTGAAAGCGCTGCATGCGGAATGGCAGGGATTGGCCCATGGCATCGGCGAGGATCGGCAACAGGCCGGCCTCAACGGCACATTCCTTGGCGTGGACGCAGATTTCGGCATGCTGCTGCGCGATGACACAACGACCCACCTGATCCCGCTGACCACCGTGTTGGTGCGGGACTGACAGGAGAGAGACGACATGAAACTGGCCCGTGCCATCCACTTTGACGAAAGCGACATGAACGTCTTTGCCAGCCCTGCCCGCACCGGCGAGTGGTGCATCTCCGGCGGCTTTGAATTCTCCAACTGGAGCGAAGGCGATCTGGTCGGCAAACAGCGCCAGGCCTTTGCCAACGGCTGGATGGGTCTGGAAACCGGAGGGCGCGTGACCTTTGTCGCCGTCACCCAGGTCGAGAGCGATGAGGCTGCTGCCCTGATCGAACAACTCGCCGCGCATTTCGTCACCCTCTACGGCGCTCCCGATCTGGCGACTGCACGACCGGTGGCCGAGGCCGAGCTCGATCACATGGCGGAATTGTGCGAGGATCACGCGCCCAACACGCTGCTGACCGTCGCGCGCGAGCTGACGGATGCCGGGGTGCGCGAGAGCTTTCGTGTGATCGAGGCACAGTCGGCAGGGCTGGAGCAATTCGCCATCCACGCCACCCCTGAAAGCTGACGGATGAACCTTGCCAACCCAGACGCGGCACAGGCGAGGAAAGAACATGCAATAGGGGGACGGCAGGGCTGGCACGACCCCACATCTCGCATTAAGATTCCTGCATGGATTGCGTCATATCGTGGCGCGAACCAGACATTCAACAGGGTATCAAATATGCTGAAAACTACATTTGGGGCTTTGGCCCTGTGTTGCGTTGCGGGGTTGGGCAATGCGGCAAATCTCTTTACCGAAGCGGGCAACTGGGCCGCTGTCTACAAGGGCAACACCTGCCACGTCTATACCGTATCATCGGCGCGCGACACCTCCGGCTATCTTGAATTCACCTTCCAGAACAAAGGCCTCAACGCAACGTTTGACTATATCTATACGCCCTACACCCCGGACGAGGTCGACCCACCCTGGGACGAGTCGGAAGATTTTGTCACGCTCTATATCGATGACGAACAAGTCTGGTTCGGCGACGAGATGTTCTTTTACACCGGCCCCGGCTTCACCTATGGCGCAAGCATGACGCCCGGTTTCATTCCCGAAGTTCTCGATGCCATGCTGTCAGCCCAGAGCGATTTCGGCTTTGCGGTAGAGCGCGCCGCCGAGGGCGAAACCTGGCTCTACGGTGGCTTCTCGCTTGACGGGCTGGATCAGGCGCTCGCCAAGGCGGGCGAGATGTGCCAGTTCGACCCAGGCGCGCTGCCCCAGTCCTGACGCTCCGAACCTGATATTCCGAAGGGGTACAGCCGAGGGGCGCGGGTTGACCGCCCCCCTTATTCACAATCCCGCCGCCGGCCTCAGTGGCACCCGCGCGGGATTTCCTCCTGCCACTCGCGGGTCAGCACGAGCTCTTCGCCCTCATAGGCCTTGATCCCGCGCCAAAGGTAGAATGTTTCGCGGTCACAGGTCATGCGGCTGTCCGTCTCGATCCGCACCGCCCAGTCGTCGCGCGCGAATTCGAACACCCAATTGCAGTCGAACTGTGCTGTGGCCGGGTCATCGGGGTGGATCGCATAGCGCATGCGCACATTGCTGCCGACCAACTGGCCGTGGCTGGCGTTGCGCGCCGCGCCATAGCTGTCAAAGCTCTCCAGCACCTGCGTGCCATCGGCCTCCACCCGCGTTTCCGCCTCGCCCCAGGGGGCCTCCAGCACCTCCGCCTGATAGGTCGGATAATCCCGCGCTGGGGCTGGCGCTTGCGGGGCGATCTCTGTGTCCACCCGGCGTTCCGGCAGCACCAGCGCGCAGCCCTCCAGATGCAGGGTGATCTCCGCCGCCTCCGGCGCGGGCCAGACGATGGGCCAGTAGGAGGTGGATAGCGCCAGCCGCAGCTGATGCCCTGCCAGCAGACGATGGGCGCATTCGTTCAGCTCGAACTCCACCTCGTAGCGCTTGCCCGGCTCCAGTCGCGTTGCGACCTCGTGACTGTCATCGTGGCACAGGTTGCGGGGACGATAGGTGATCCGCTGCGATTGCCCCGAGGGCGCCACGTCACAGAGCCGCGCCACCACCTGCGCCACCGGCCGATCAACGCTGAAGGACAGCCGCACACGGGGGCGGCCCAACAGCTCCATCGGCGCCAGCAGGGGCGTGCTGTCAAAGCAGGTCGATGCCGCATCATCCACCGTCTGACCGTCCGGGCGTTCGTTGTCGATGCGGATGCCGGGGCAGAAATAGCCGCCCGCCTGCCCCACTGTCGCGGGGCTCTTGACCCGCGCCGTGCCCGCCTGCGGATCCGGCGCAAACCCCTCTTCGGCCAGCGGCCAGACAACCTCGGAAACGCTCGGTGAGGGCCAGACCTCCTCCGCCACCCAGCGGCCATTCTGGGGCACATTCTTCGGGCTTGGCGGGGTGAATTCCTGCATGAAGACGCGATAGTCCGGCAGGCTGTCCGCCCCGGCCTCCTCGCCCTTCAGGTACTGATCAAACCAGCGCAGCACCTCGCCATGGAAATCCGCGGCCTCAATTTGCGAGATATGCGCATAGCGATGCTCCCACGGACCCATCAAGGCCTTGGCGGGTGCGCCGGTCATCTTTGCCGCAATCGCCGGGGGCGCGTTCACATAGGCATCGGCCCAGCCAGTAATCGCCAGCACCGGCGCTGTGATCGCCGACCAGTCCTCGCAGATGGAGCCGTGTTTCCAGAACCCGTCCCGCGTCGGATGCCGCAGCCAATCCGCCGCCATGAACGGCAGATCCTCGATCCGTCCCAGCCATTCGCTGCACCAGTCGGGGCGCAAAACCGGGTCCAGCGGGCGGGTCATATAGGCGAACATCTGGCTCGCCCAGTTTGTGTTGTCACTCAGCAGGCAGCCGCCCATGTAGTGGATGTCATCGGCGTAACGATCCACGGTGGAGGCCACGGAGACCACCGCCTTTAGTGCCTCGGGGCGCCGATAGGCCATCTGCAAGCCGTTGAAACCGCCCCAGGAAATGCCGATCATCCCGACCTTGCCGCTGGACCAGTGCTGCGACGCGATCCAGTCCAGCACCGCTTCGCCATCGGACAATTCCTGTTCGGAATACTCATCGTCGAACCGTCCGTCGCTATCGCCGGAGCCTGCGATATCCACCCGCACGCAAGCATAGCCCTGGGCGGCGAACACCGGATGCGTGGTGCCATCACGCGGCGCGGTACCGTCGCGTTTGCGGTAAGGCAGGTATTCAAGGATCGCGGGAAACGGCCCCGTGCCCTCCGGCAACCACATCCGCGCCGCCAGACGGCGGCCATCGGGCAGTGGTATCCAGAGGTGCTCGGTCTCGGTGATCTGATATTGGTCGGACATGCCGGCCTCCTGCTCTTGCGTCTTTGGCCCGGACCCTGCGCCAAATCAACGTAAGGTGAAACTGCGCGCTTGTACGCGATTGCACGTATCTTTACGCATACTCGCGTCACATCGCGAAAGGGCATGCTATGAGCACCGCATTCAGCCAGAACCTCCGGTTCCTCTGTGCCGAGGCGCCCTCCATCGCGCAGGTCTGCCGCGAGATCGGCCTCAACCGGCAGCAGTTCAACCGCTACCTGTCGGGCGCGGGGCTGCCCTCCGCCCACAACCTGCGCCGCATCGCCCGTCACTTCGCGGTGGCGGAGGCGGATCTGTTTGCGGACCCTGCGCGCTTTGCCGCCGCCCGTAGGCCCGTCGCAGCCCCCAACCTGCCCGCCCCGCTGACCCATTTGGGCCGTGGCTTTGCCGATCAGGCGCGGCACCTGCGCCGTTTCCTCGGCAGCTATCACGGGTATTACCGTACCCCGACCTGGCCCGGTCAGGTGCTGCGTTCGCTCATCCACTTGAAGGAACAGGACGGCCATGTGGTCAGCCACACGTTCGAACGCGCCCGCGCTGCTGATGGCAGCATAAAGCAGCGCAGTGTATATCAGGGTCTGGTCGCCCTGCGCGGCGGGCGCATCTGCCTGTGTGAAGCACCGCGCAACGATCTTGGCGCGATTTCGGAGACGATCCTGATGCCGGAGCATCCGCATCAGATCTCCTACCTACAGGGACTGGTGCTTGGGGTGTCTGCCGGGGCCAGCCGTCGTCCGTTCTCCGCCCGCACCGTCTGGCTTCGGCTGGAGGAGAAGATCACCGCCCGCGCCGCCCTGGCGGCCACCGGCACGCTGGCGCAGGACAGCCCGCGGTTGGACCCGAAGATTCGCCGCCTGCTGGGAGCGGACACGCCACTGACCCTCGCCCCGGACGTCTTTCCGCCCAGTTGACCTGCACCTAGCCTGCGTCGCGCGGCAATACCGGCGCGGAGCGCTCCAGCGCCAGCTCCGCATCCGAGAACACCCATGGGCCGCGCACGCCGGGCACGCCTTCGGGGGCGATCTGCATGCCGCGATGCTGGATCTGCGCGTCCTCAAAAGCCTGACCAATGGTGTTGATCGGCCCGGCCGGCACCGTGGCCTGTTCCAGCGCGGCCAGCAAATCCGCTTGGCCCCACTGCGCCAGCGCCGCCGCCAAAACCGGCGTCAGGTCGCCCCGGTTGGCCACCCGCAGCTGATTGGTCGCAAAGCGCGGATCGCCCTTCATTGAACCGAGGTTCAGCACATCGCAAAGCCGGGTGAACTGCCCGTCATTGCCCACCGCAAGGATCACATGGCCATCGCGCACCGCCATCACCTGATAGGGCGCGATGTTGGGGTGTTCATTGCCCATGCGGCTGGGGCTCTCCCCCGTCGCGAGGTAGTTCATGTTCTGGTTCGCCAGCATCGCCGTGGCGCAATCCAAGAGCGACATATCGATATGCTGCCCACGCCCGGTGCGATGGCGCTGCTCCACCGCGGCCAGAATGCCGATGCTGCCATAAAGCCCGGTGACCACATCGGTGATCGCCACACCCACTTTCTGCGGCTCGCCCTCTGCGGCCCCGGTGACCGACATCAGCCCCGACATGCCCTGCAACAGGAAATCATAGCCCGCCCGCGTTGCATAAGGTCCGTCCTGACCGAACCCCGTGACCGAACAATAGATCAGTCTCGGATTGATCTCCTGTAGGTTGGCGTAGTCCAGGCCGTATTTTGCCAGCCCGCCCACCTTGAAATTCTCGATCAGGATATCGGCATCCTGCACCAGCGCGCGCACCTTCGCCTGCCCCTCAGGGGTGCGGAAATCAGCCGTCACGCAGCTTTTGCCCCGGTTCGCGGCATAATAATATGCGGCGGTGCTGTCGCCATCACGCTCGATGAAGGGCGGCCCCCAGCGGCGGGTGTCATCGCCCTCCGGGCTTTCCACCTTCACCACATCGGCACCCAGATCCGCCAGCGCCTGCCCGATCCAGGGACCGGCGAGAATACGGGCGAGTTCCACCACCTTGAGGCCTTGAAGCGGGGTCATGAGCGCCATCCTTTGCATGTTAAACACTTGTTTTGCCTTGCATAGCCGACACCGACACCAAAGGCCAAGCCTTGCCGCACGCGACATAAGGGCCGAGGCCGCGCCAAACGCAGCCTCTCTCGGTGCCATCCGAACACGCATGCATGTCATTGCAGCGCCGCATGGCTTGGAGAGGGCCGCGCGAGCATTGCCAGACTCTTCGGATGCTTAATTCTTAAGCAGGCTTTGCGCAAATCGCCGCAAAATGCGCCACACGCCCGCCCCCACATCACAAGTTTGCGGACTTAAATGGCAGTTTCGCAACCAGACTGGGAAAAAACAGTCACGGAGTTTGGGCCTCGGCGCAGCATGCGCGGGCCGCCACACCGGAGGAGGCGCGCGATTACTCACATCGCTCATATCAGCACGCAGGGCGCGCAGCAGGCCGCATTGGCGACGGCGGATCAGCCGCGCGCTGTGGGTCGTGCGATGGTGTCATCCAAGCGCCGCGCCGATGGGTGCATCGCACTGGATGGGCTGCGCCAATCCGGCGCGCTGAAACTGCTGTTCCCGCAGGGCCGTCCGCCGGTGGAGGCGGTGATGGTCAATACCGCTGGCGGCATCACCGGCGGCGACCGCTTTTCCGTTGCGGCGACCGCTGGTGCGGACAGTCAACTCACCCTGACCACACAGGCTGCAGAACGCGTCTACCGCGCGCAGCCGGATCAGACCGGCGAGATGATCACCACGCTTGATGTTGCAGGTGGCGCACGATTGAATTGGCTGCCGCAGGAGACGATCCTGTTTCAGACCAGCAGCTATCGTCGGTCCTTGCGCGCGGATCTGGCCGCCGATGCGCGGTTGTTGCTGGTGGAGCCCCTCGTGCTGGGCCGCGCCGCCATGGGAGAGCAGCTGACCGCAGCGCAGTTTTACGATCGTATCGAGATCTTTCGGGCCGGTCGGCGGGTCTATCATGACGCGATCCGCTTGCACGGCGACATTGCAGCCCAGATGGCCCGCCCTGGTCTTGCCGGAGTCCTCTCGGCCCCTTGCGGCGCGATGGCCACATTGGTTCTGGCCGCACCGGAGGCCGAGGCGGCGCTGGACTGGATCCGCAGCGCCCTGCCCGCTGGCGGCACCGCCCTTGGGGGCGCTTCCCTGCTGGCCGCCGACCTTCTTCACCTCAGGCTTCTGGCGACCGACAGCTTTGTCCTGCGCCAGAGCCTTCTGCCCATTCTCGACCGGCTGACCAATGGCGGTCTGCCGCGCTGCTGGAGACTTTGACGCGATGAACCTGACCCCGAGAGAGAAAGACAAACTGCTGGTCGCCATGGCCGCCGAGGTGGCCCGCAAACGGCTGGCGCGCGGCGTCAAGCTCAACCACCCGGAGGCGATCGCGCTGATCACCGACGCGGTGGTCGAAGGCGCCCGCGATGGCCGCTCGGTGGCAGAAATGATGCAGGCGGGCGCCGAGGTTATCACCCGCGATCACTGCATGGCGGGCGTGCCCGAGATGATCCACGAGGTGCAGGTCGAGGCCACCTTTCCCGATGGCACCAAGCTGGTGACCGTCCACAATCCCATTCGCTGACAGTATAATCCGGAGACCCAAACCTATGAAACACCTGCCCGCCCTGACACTCGCCCTGATGATCGCTGCCGGACCGGCATTGGCCCATGGCGGCGCGCATATCCATCCGCATGGGGCGGAGGTCTGGATCGCCCTCGCCGTGGTTGCGGTGATCGTGGTGGGCTGCATCAAACTGTTGCGAGGGCGCAAATGATCCCCGGCGAGATGTTCCCGGCCCCCGGTGATCTGGTCCTGAACGCCGACGCCGAGGTGATCACGGTGATGGTTGCCAACACCGGCGACCGGCCGGTGCAGGTGGGCAGCCACTATCACTTTGCCGAAACCAACCCGGCGCTGGACTTTGACCGGGCGGCGGCCCACGGCCTGCGTCTGCACATCGCCGCTGGAACCGCCGTGCGGTTCGAACCCGGTCAGCGCCGCGAAGTGCAGCTGATCCCGATCTCCGGGGCGCGCCGGGTCTATGGCTTCAACCAGCAGGTGATGGGGGATTTGTGATGGAGATGCTGAGGGCCGCGACCGAGCCTGGGTGGGCGCTGCTGCCATCTATCAGGACTGCGCCCTCACCCCCCGGAGCACCGATCTCGCCTGCCTCAACGGTGCCAACGCCCCCCCCCGGGGGGGGGGCGGGCGCGGCCCTGCCTGTCGTCCGGGCGGATCACCACCAGCCACGCCATTGGTCAAGACGCGCAAGGATCGAAATGAAATGGCCGGTGATCGGACGCCAAAACGCGACGCTCGACAAGACGATGCCTCGCTTTGTTGATCGCAAGAAACAGTGTCGTCACCGGCACCTGCCGAAACAAGCACATGTCAGCCACTGACGAACACAAAGTATCATATAACATTATCATAAGGTTAGGTCATGCCCGCCAAAATATCCCGCGCCGATTATGCCGCCATGTATGGCCCCACCACCGGAGACCGTGTGCGCCTGGCCGATACTGATCTGATCGTTGAGGTGGAGCGCGACCTCACCGGGCCCTATGGCGAGGAAGTGAAATTCGGCGGCGGCAAGGTGATCCGTGACGGCATGGGACAGTCTCAGGCAACACGCGCCGCGGGGGCTGTGGATACCGTCATCACCAATGCGCTGATCCTTGATTGGACCGGGATCTACAAGGCGGATGTCGGCCTGCGGGATGGTCGCATTGCCGCCCTCGGCAAGGCAGGCAACCCCGACACGCAACCGGGTGTCGACATCATCGTCGGCCCCGGCACCGAGGTGATTGCGGGCGAGGGTCGTATCCTCACGGCGGGCGGCTTTGACAGCCATATCCATTATATCTGCCCACAACAGATCGAGGACGCGCTACACTCTGGCCTCACCACCATGCTGGGCGGCGGCACCGGGCCGGCCCATGGCACTTTGGCCACCACCTGTACCCCCGGTGCCTGGCACCTTGGTCGCATGATGCAGGCCGCAGATGCCTTTCCCATGAACCTCGCGTTTGCGGGCAAGGGCAATGCCTCCCTGCCCGCTGCGCTGGAAGAACAGGTCAACGCCGGGGCCTGTGCGCTGAAACTGCACGAGGATTGGGGCACCACCCCTGCCGCCATCGACTGCTGCCTGAGCGTTGCCGACGCGATGGATGTGCAGGTGATGATCCACACCGATACATTGAACGAGAGCGGCTTTGTCGAGCACACCGTCAAGGCTATGAAAGGCCGCACCATCCACGCCTTTCACACCGAGGGCGCGGGCGGCGGCCATGCGCCGGACATCATCAAGATCTGCGGCGAGGAACACGTGCTGCCGTCCTCGACCAACCCGACCCGGCCCTTCACGGTCAACACGCTGGAAGAACACCTCGACATGCTGATGGTCTGTCACCATCTGGACAAGTCGATCCCCGAGGACGTGGCCTTTGCCGAAAGCCGCATCCGGCGCGAAACCATCGCGGCCGAGGACATCCTGCACGACATGGGCGCGTTTTCGATCATCGCATCGGACAGCCAGGCCATGGGGCGCGTTGGCGAGGTGATCATCCGCACCTGGCAGACCGCCGACAAGATGAAGAAACAACGCGGACGACTGAGCGATGAAACCGGCGAGAACGACAACTTTCGCGTCCGTCGCTATGTGGCGAAATACACCATCAACCCGGCCATCGCCCATGGCATCGCCCATGAGATCGGATCGATCGAGGTCGGCAAACGCGCCGATCTGGTGCTGTGGAACCCAGCGTTCTTTGGCGTGAAGCCGGAAATGGTGCTGATGGGCGGCAGCATTGTCTGCGCCCAGATGGGTGACCCCAACGCCTCAATTCCGACACCGCAGCCGGTCTACTCACGGCCCATGTGGGGCGCCTATGGCCGCTCGGTCGAACACTCCGCCGTGACCTTCGTCTCCGAGGCCGCGCAGGCCGCGGGCATCGGCAAATCGCTGGGGCTGGCGAAACAGACACTGGCGGTGAAGGGCACGCGCGGCATTGGTAAATCGGCGCTGAAGCTCAATGACGCGACACCGCATATAGAAGTGCATCCGGAGACCTACGAGGTGCGCGCCGACGGCGAACTGCTGACCTGCCAACCGGCGGCAGAGCTGCCGATGGCCCAGAGATATTTCCTGTTTTAAGGTGACGACGCATTTAACTAGAGGAGCCTGCCCATGTCCCGCCTGCCCGCCCTTGTCGCATCGCTGATGCTGCCCCTGCCGCTGTGGGCAGAGACCTGTCCCGTTGCCGCAGATCTGACCACCGGAGGTATCGCCTTTGATGTCAACGGGATCGACATCGAGATCTTTCGCCAGAAACGCCCTGGCCTGATCGAAAGCTTTTACGCCTATGAGGGCGATCCAGAGAACGGCACTCGGGCAATGCTGGCGCAGGGTCTGTATGTGCTGGAGCTGGTGGATCTGGAAAACGGCGACATCACTCCCGACAGCCGGGGCGTCTACAGTTTCCCGGTTGCCCCGTCCCAACTCCCGCTACCTGACCTCGAGACCTCACCCGGCACCGAATGGACCTTTACCGTTGCTCATAACTTCAGCGGTGACCTTGGCAGTGAAACGCAGGTCTATACGGTCATGCCGAAGGAGGAAAAAAGCTATGGCGACTGTGCCTATCCGATGATTCCCATCCAGATGCGTTACACCACCGACACCGGAGAAGAGATCGAAATGCTTCATTTCCTGCCGGACCTCGGGATCTCTTACCTTGCCAGCGTAGCGTATGACGGCGGCGAGGATATTTATGACTATCAAACCATCAGGGCATTGAAATAATGCGAGTTTTTTCAGCAACCTCAACAGCCTTGCCTTTGACGCATGACGGGAATGCGTCAGAACTACTAACCTATTTGCTGCAACGCAGCTATGTTGAAGCCACGGGAGCCACAGTCTTGAACACAGGAGCAATTCCCAATGGCATACGCAACGAACGCACAAGCAAACAACACCTTCAATCCGCTGGCACTGATCGCCGGTTTCTTCCGCGCCATCGGCAACGGTCTGGTGCACATCGCGGAATCGAACCACCGCGTGAACCGTGCGCGCACGCTGATGGCGCTGTCGGACGAAGAGCTGGCACAGCGCGGCATGAAACGCGACGATGTGGTGAAACACGTCTTTGGCGACATCATGTATATCTGAGCCACCGCGCGCTCGATGGTACTGAAAATATCCGCCTGGGGGGCCGCACATGAGCGCCCCCCGGCTGACCGCCCGCCGCTACCATGGCCACGCCCATGACCCGAGCCCGTGCGACAGCGTCGTGCTCGACTATGACGCCCGCTTTCTGCGCCGCAAGGTCCTGACCTGCGCAAGCGGAGCGCGGCTGCTGGTGGACCTTCCACAGACAACCTCGCTCGACCACGGTGGCGTATTGCTGCTGGAGGATGGCGGCGAGGTGCGTGTGGTCGCAGCCCCGGAACCGCTTCTGGAAGTGACCGATGGTCACCTGCCACGCATTGCCTGGCATATCGGCAATCGCCACACCCCCTGCCAGATCGAGGACAACCGCCTTCTGATCCAGCGCGACCACGTGATCCGCGCCATGCTGGATCATCTGGGCGCCACCTGCCGCCCGGTCGAGGAACCCTTCACCCCCGAGGGCGGCGCCTATGGTCACGGGCGCACCCATGCACATGAACACGGCCATACCCACCACGATGGCGGCCATTCTCATGCGCACGATCATGACCACACGCATGACCACAGCCACGAGCACTGAGATGAGCGGCACGGCGACGCTTCTGCTGATGCAATGGCTCTCTCCGGCCTATCCGGTGGGGGCCTTTGCCTATTCCCACGGGCTGGAAACCGCCGTTGCCGACGGGCACGTCCAAGATGGTGCAGGGCTGAGCGACTGGCTTGCTGATCTGCTTTGCCATGGCGGCGCGCAATCGGATGCGGTTCTTCTGGCCTGCGCCTGGCGGGCGCAAACGGGCGAAGAGCTGGCAGAGATCGACGAAGTCGCACGCGCCTTCTGCCCCTCGGCGGAGCGCCTGCGCGAAACCGACCTGCAGGGAAATGCCTTCTGCCGGACCACCGCCGGGATCTGGGGCGACGCCCTCCCCGCGCTCACCTACCCGGTGGCGGTGGGCCGCGCGGCGCAATTGCACGACATTCTGCTGGAGCCCACGTTGCAGATGTATCTGCAGGCTTTTGTGTCCAATCTCATCGCGGCGGGCCAACGCCTGCTGGCGCTTGGTCAGCAGGAGGCACAACATCGCCTCGCTGCGCTCACGCCCTTGCTGCAGGACACCGCGGCATCTGCCCTGATCGCGACGCGCGACGACCTGTTCGGGGCAAGCTTTGCCGCCGATATCGCCTCCATGCGCCACGAAACCCAATATTCGAGGATCTTTCGCTCATGAGCACACCAAACGGCCCCCTGCGCGTGGGCATCGGCGGCCCGGTCGGCGCTGGCAAGACCACGCTCACCGCGCAACTCGCCCGCGCACTAAAGGATCACCACTCCATCGGCGTCATCACCAATGACATCTACACGCAGGAAGATGCGGAGGCGCTGATGCGCCAGCAGATCCTGCCGCAAGACCGGGTGATCGGGGTGGAGACCGGCGGCTGCCCCCACACCGCAATTCGCGAGGATGCCTCGATCAATCTTGCCGCCGTGGCGGAAATGCAAAACCGCCACCCGGAGATCGAGATTGTGCTCATCGAGTCGGGCGGCGACAATCTGTCGGCCACGTTCTCACCGGAACTGGCGGATGTGACGCTCTATGTGATCGACGTGGCGGCTGGCGAGGAAATCCCGCGCAAGGGTGGCCCCGCCATCACGCGCTCCGACCTGCTGATCATCAACAAGACCGATCTTGCGCCCCACGTTGGCGCGTCCCTCGAGGTGATGGAACGCGATGCCACCCGCATGCGCCGGGGGCTGCCCTTTGTCTTTGCCGCCATGCGTCATGGCGAGGGGGCGAAGGAGGTGATCCGGCACCTGTGCGAGATCGGCGGTCTCGACTCACCCGCCGCTCTGACCGAGCGCAATTGAACACAGGCGCTGCGCTGACGGCCCTCTCCCAATGGGCCCAAACATGAGTGTACCCGAGGCCATCAGACCGTCGGGCACATGAGGTGTCGTCTTTGTATTCAGATGTCCGGCTGCCAAAACGCTGCGCCCCCGAGCGTCAGTCGCTGCGAACCATGGCATAATCAGCAGAGGTTCCGGAGGCGCAGTGAATGCCCTCGGCATAGACCTTCGTCAGAGAGACGCCTGCAACAAGGGCGGCCAAAGAAATTGTTTTAATGTGTTGAATCATATCCGTACCCTCCGGCAATCGGGACTGGGAATGTGCCCCATTGATTTTACGCTAGCAGCGGATCTACGCCGGAAATATGAACCGCTTCACACAAGGGCGTAAAAATCTCTGATCCACCTTGGTCCGTTTTCCGCTCCGTGCCATACAGGGGACCGACGCACGCGTCAGGGCAGCGGTCGAACAAGGGCAGGACAACAGCAATCCCTTTCAACACCAAACCCTTTGCGACATTGATATGAAATTTGAGAATTAGAACTGGAATTGTTAGCGCTAACTTGGCATATAGGCCGCGAGACTGGATCTCTCGCGCCGTGCCGCGTCGCGCGGACCCCCAACGAGACCCCTGAGGAGCTGATCCGATGAGCGATATCTGGCAGACACTCGCCGACCACCGCGCCACCACCAAAGACACCCCGCTGGCCGCCCTGTTCGATCAGGACGCGCAGCGCTTCGCCGGCTTCTCGGCCGAGGCGGACGGGCTGTTGATGGACTACTCCAAGACCGCCCTGGATGGCACTGCCCGCGACCTGTTGCTAGAGCTGGCGCATCGCTGCGACCTGCAAGGCAAGATCGACGCGATGATGTCGGGCGCAAAGATCAACACCACCGAGGGCCGCGCGGTGCTGCACACCGCCCTGCGCGCCCCCGCCGATGCGGTGATCGAGGTGGACGGTGAAAACGTGGTGCCCGGCATTCACGAGGTGCTGACCCGCATGGGCGGCTTTGCCACCGCCCTGCGCGATGGCAGCTACAGCACCAAATCCTGCGTGGCCTTCACAGATGTGGTCAACATCGGCATCGGCGGCTCCGATCTGGGTCCGGTGATGGCAACGCTGGCGCTGGCGCCTTATCATGACGGCCCGGCCTGTCATTTTGTCTCCAACGTGGATGGCGCCCATATCCATGACGTGCTGGCGGGCCTGAACCCAGAAACCACGCTGATCGTGATCGCCTCCAAGACCTTCACCACCATCGAGACGATGACCAACGCGCAGACCGCGATCACCTGGCTGCAGGCCAGCCTGGGCGAGGATGTCTCCGGCCATCTTGCCGCCGTCTCCACCGCGATGGACAAGACCGCCGCCATGGGCATCCCCGACGCCCGGGTGTTTGGCTTTGCCGATTGGGTCGGCGGGCGCTATTCCCTCTGGGGGCCGATCGGCCTGCCGATCATGATCGCCGTGGGGCCGGAGAACTTCCGCGCATTCCTCGATGGCGCGGCGGCGATGGACGCCCATTTCCGCGCCGCACCGCTGGCGGAGAACCTGCCCGCCCTGCTCGGCCTTATCGGCATCTGGCACAACAACATCTGCGGCTATGGCTCGCGCGCGATGCTGCCCTATGATCAGCGATTGGCGCGCCTGCCCGCCTATCTGCAACAGCTCGACATGGAATCAAACGGCAAATCCGTTGACCTCGACGGCGCCCCGCTGCCCCGCGCCTCCGGCCCGGTGGTCTGGGGCGAGCCGGGCACCAACGGCCAGCATGCGTTCTATCAGCTGCTGCATCAGGGCACCCAGGTCGTGCCCACCGAGTTCCTCATCGCCGCCACCGGCCACGAGCCGGATCTGGCCCATCAGCACAACCTCCTGAAAGCCAATTGCCTCGCCCAATCCGAGGCCCTGATGCTGGGTCGCTCCTATGAGGAGGCCCACAGCATCGCCGAAGGCCGTGGCTTTACCGGTGCCGAGGCGGAACGGATGGCAGGTCATCTGTCCTTCCCCGGCAACCGCCCCTCGATCACCCTCGCCTACCCGAAACTCACGCCATTCGTGTTTGGCCAGATCGTTGCGCTATATGAACACCGTGTGTTCACCGAAGGCGCGATCTGGGGCATCAACTCCTTTGACCAATGGGGCGTCGAACTGGGCAAGGAGCTGGCCACCCGCCTGCTGCCCATGGTCGAGGGCGAAGATGCCTCGGCCAAGGACGCCTCCACCCGCGGCCTGCTTGCAAAGCTCGCGACCTGAGCCCACCCGCCAACCAAGAGGACGACATTCATGGTATCCCGCGTCATCCCCGTAGACAGTTTCGACTTTGTCCTGTTCGGCGCCACCGGCGACCTGGCACGGCGCAAGATCCTGCCCAGCCTGTTCCACCGTTTCCAGATCGGCCAGTTCGACGAGGCCAGCCGCATCATCGGGGCCTCACGCTCCAAGATGGATCAGGGCGAATTCCAGACCCTCGTGGGCGACGCGCTGAAGGAATTCGGCGACATCCCCGCCGATGCGGAGCCGGATGTGGAACGGTTTCTGGCGCTGCTGGACTATGCCTCGGTGGATGCCAAGGGCGATGGCGGCTGGTCCGACCTCGGCGCAAAGCTGCGCGACGGCGTGGTGCGGGCCTTCTACCTTTCAGTGGCGCCCTCGCTGTTTGGTGACATCGCCGGACGGCTGAAGGCCACAGGTGTTGCCGATGACGACAGCCGCATCGTGGTGGAAAAACCCTTTGGACATGACCTCGCCTCGGCGCAGGCGCTGAATGCCGCCCTGCGCGAGCATTTCGAGGAAAGCCAGATCTACCGGATCGATCATTACCTGGGCAAGGAGACGGTGCAGAACCTGATGGCGCTGCGCTTTGCCAACTCGCTGTTTGAACCGCAGTGGAACTCGCATCACATCGACCATGTGCAGATCACCGTCTCCGAAAGCATCTCGGTGGCGGGGCGTGGTGAGTACTACGACAAATCCGGCGCGATGCGGGACATGGTGCAGAACCACCTGATGCAGCTTCTGTGCCTGACCGCGATGGAGCCGCCCTCGACCTTTGAACCCAACGCCGTGCGCAACGAAAAACTCAAGGTCATCGAAAGCCTCGAGGCCACGCCGATGGACAATATCGTGCGCGGCCAGTACCGCGCCAAGGCGGGCGACGACAGCTACCGCGATCATGCGGGTGATGCCGCCAGCCGCACCGAGAGCTTTGTCGCGATGAAGGTCGAGGTGGCCAACTGGCGGTGGGCGGGCACGCCGTTTTATCTGCGCACCGGCAAATGCCTGCGCGAGCGGGTGTCGGAGATCGCGGTCTACTTCCGCAAGCCGCCGCACAACATCTTTGGCGAGGACAACGCCATCGACGGCAACATGCTGGTAATTCGCCTGCAGCCGGACGAGGGCATCACGCTCAAGACCACCATCAAGGATCCCGGCCCCGGTGGCATGCGCCTGACCTCGGCGGATCTGGACATGACCTTTGCCGACAGCCTGCCCGAGGCGGGGCGCCCACAGGACGCTTATGAGCGGCTGATCATGGATGTGATCCGCGGCAACCAGACCCTGTTCATGCGCGGCGACGAGGTCGAGGCCGCCTGGGCCTGGGCCGATCCCATCGTCGGGGCCTGGGACAATTCCACCCGCGCGCCGCAACCCTACGATCAGGGCGGCTCCGGACCCGAAGACGCGCTCCTGCTCCTGCATCGCGATGGCCGCCGCTGGCGTCCCATCGGCGCATGACCTCAGCTTTGACCCATCCCGTTTCGACACCATAAGGAGGCACGCCAATGTCGCTCCACGCTACACTCGCCGCCGTCACCGACCGGATTATTGAACGCAGCCGCCCCACCCGCGAGGCCTATCTGGCCCGGATGCGCGCCGCCGCCTCCAAAGGCCCCGCACGCGCGCACCTCAGCTGCTCTGGTCAGGCCCATGCCTATGCCGCCACGGGCGAGGATCAGGACACGCTGGCCACCGGCAGCGGCGGTCACCTCGGTATCGTCACGGCCTATAACGACATGCTCTCGGCCCATCAGCCGTTTGAGACCTACCCGATGCTGATCCGCGAAGCCGTGCGCGAGGCGGGCGGCACCGCGCAGGTGGCGGGCGGCGTTCCGGCCATGTGCGACGGGATCACCCAGGGCGAGGCGGGTATGGAGCTGTCGCTCTTCTCCCGCGACAGCATAGCCATGTCGGTCGGCATCGCCCTCAGCCACAACGTCTTTGACGCCGCCGTCTTCCTCGGGGTCTGCGACAAGATCGTGCCGGGTCTGGTGATCGGCGCGCAGGCCTTTGGCCATCTGCCCGCAGTGTTCCTGCCCGCCGGGCCGATGACCTCCGGCCTCTCGAACGATGAAAAGGCCCAGATCCGCCAGAAATTCGCCAAGGGCGAGATTGGCCGCGACGAGCTGTTGAAGGCCGAAATGGCCGCCTATCACGGCCCCGGCACCTGTACGTTTTATGGCACCGCCAACACCAACCAGATGCTGATGGAGTTCATGGGCCTGCACCTGCCCGGCTCCTCCTTCATCAATCCCGGCACCGAGCTGCGCGATGCGCTGACCCGCGAAGGCGCGAAACGCGCGCTGTCGCTCTCGGCGCTTGGCAATGACTACACGCCGACCTGCGACATCCTGGATGAGAAGGCTTTCGTGAACGGCATGGTCGGGCTGATGGCCACCGGCGGTTCCACCAACCTGCTGATCCACCTGATCGCCATGGCGCGCGCGGGCGGGATTATCCTCGACTGGCAGGATTTCTCCGAAATCTCCGACGTGGTGCCGCTGATTGCGCGGGTCTATCCCAACGGGCTGGCGGATGTGAACCACTTCCACGCCGCAGGCGGTCTGGGCTACATGATCGGTCAGCTGCTGGACGCGGGCTATCTGCATCCCGATACCAAGACCGTCGCCGGCGAAGGTCTCGGCGCCTATCTGATGGAGCCCTTCCTCGACGCGGGCGCCCTCACCTGGCGCAAGGGCAGCACCGAGACGCTGAATGACAAGATCGTCCGCCCGGCCTCCGATCCGTTTCAGCCCACCGGCGGGCTGTCGCGTCTCAGCGGCAACCTCGGCACCGGGGTGATGAAGATCTCCGCCGTCGCCGAGGAACACCGCGTGGTCGAAGCCCCGGTGCGGGTCTTTCACGATCAGGATGAGGCCAAGGCCGCATTCAAGGCGGGCGAACTCAACGACGGCGACGTGGTCATCGTGGTCCGCTTCCAGGGCCCCAAGGCCAATGGCATGCCCGAGCTGCACTCCATGACGCCCTTCCTGTCGATCATGCAGGGCCGCGGCCAGAAGGTGGCGCTGGTCACCGACGGGCGCATGTCCGGCGCCTCCGGCAAGGTGCCCTCGGCGATCCATGTGGTTCCCGAGGCGCTCGACGGCGGCCCCATCGCCAAACTGCAAGATGGCGATGTGGTGCGGGTGGATGCCCTCACCGGCGATCTGCAGGTGCTGACCGAAGGCGTTCTGGACCGCCCCGCGGTCACCGCCGATCTGTCGTCCTATCAGCACGGAACGGGCCGCGAACTCTTCGCCCTGTTCCGCAATTCCGTCACCTCCGCCGACACCGGCGCAACCGTATTTGGAGTCTGACCCATGGCCCTTACCCCGCAAGACGCCAGCAAACTGGCGCGCGAGATCTGTGCGCTGGCCCCCATCGTCCCCGTCCTGGTGGTGCATGATGTCGCCCACGCCCGCCCCCTCGCCGAGGCGCTGGTCGCCGGTGGCCTGCCCGCTCTGGAGGTGACCCTGCGCACGCCCGCAGCACTCGACGTGATCCGCGAGATGGCGCAGGTTGAGGGCGGTGTGGTCGGCGCCGGTACGCTGGTGACCCCTGCCGACGTGAGCGCCGCCGTGGCGGCGGGTGCCAAGTTCGGCGTCTCGCCCGGCTCCACTCCGCTGTTGCTGGATGCCGCACTGGCCGCCGATCTGCCGATGCTGCCGGGCGCTGCCACCGCATCTGAGGCCATGGCGCTGCTGGAGCGGGGCTATGACATGCTGAAGTTCTTCCCCGCCGAGGCTTCCGGTGGCGCTCCGGCACTAAAAGCCATCGGCGCGCCGCTACCGCAGATCTCTTTCTGCCCCACCGGCGGTGTCAGCCCGCAAAACGCCGACAGCTACCTGAGCCTATCGAATGTGGTCTGCGCTGGCGGCAGCTGGGTTGCACCCGCAAAGCTGGTCGAGGCCGGGGACTGGAAGGCCATCGAGGAACTAGCCCGTGAAGCCAGCCAGCTGCCGCGGGGCTGATAGCCGACTGACGCCCGTCTGACGGCGGGCCAAGGATCGCCGCCTGCATACAGCTCTGAAACGCCCGCTCTCTGTACCGAGAGCGGGCGTTTTGTCATTTGTCGCGCAGGTGCCGCATCATTCACTGCCACACTATCCCGCGCCGATACGGCAACAACGACGCGGACTGACAGGCTTGGACCACGTTTCCATTTGCATCCCGGAGATTGCCGCCAGGCGGCTGACCAACGACGCAAACTGCCATCGGCACCAGCGTCAAGGAAAGCGGCTTGGCGGACAACCCTGTCATTGCCAGCCCGAGTGGAATCAGCTTCTATCCCGCTCAGTTTTGTGGAGATCCCAATGAAATTCATTCAGTCCTTTGCCATCCCGCTTGTAGCGATCACGACACCTTTGCTTGCGGATGCCGCCCCCGGTTACACGCGCCTCAAAGACACAACCCTAAACGACCGCCCACTTACACTGTCAGTATGGTATCCCTCTGACCAGACGGCTTCGGCGAAGATCGGCGGCAATGCAGTTTTCGTCGGAACACCCGCCTCAGTTGATGCTTCAACTCCCACCTCTCGACATCCGTTGATCATCGTATCTCATGGTGGTTTGCGCTCCGCTATGGATACAGGCGCATGGCTCAGTGCGGCATTGGCACAGGCCGGGTCTATCGTGGTCGAAGTAAACTCGCCGCGCCCCCAAAACGGACCCGCCGCGACCGGGGAAATCTGGCAGCGCCCCCAAGATATAACCCGTGCCTTGGACCATATGCTGAACAGCCCTGTCTGGGGCGATCACATTGATCAGGCCGAGATTTCTGCTGTTGGATTTGCATTGGGCGGCACGGCGGCGCTTCTGGTGGCGGGCCACGCATTTAATGCCGATCACTATAGGCAATCCTGCGCGCGGAGAGACGCCGGAAATCCGGATTGCGACTGGTACGCAGGTCAGGGTGTTGATCTGTCCAAAACAGATGTGACCCCATTGGAACAGCCCTTGAGCGACGCCCGCATCACCTCCGCTGTGGCGCTGGCCCCCGAATACCTGCCTGGATTTGATCCAGATGCCTCTTCGGCAAACTCTCCGGTCCTTCTGATGTCATTTGGCAGCGAGGGGCTGTCGTCAAAAGCAGCAGGACAAGACGCCTCTGTTGTGTCTCTCGATGCCACAGCCCCGGACGCGTTTTCCGTTTGCACCAAAGCTGGGGCAGAAATTCTACGCGAGGATGGCGGTGACGACACATTATGCGCCGGACCGCAGGCAAACCGTTTGGCGATCCACAAAGCCATTGCCGCAAAGATCAGCGCCTTCCTTGGTGCGAAGTAGAGGCTCTGAGCCCGCCGGGATCCGACCCGCCGCGGGCTGCACGCTCTGCGCATGACCGCTTCGGACACAAGGGTCCGATGCGGTCACATCATGCCAGGCCATCCCCTGATGCCTTGGCAAACACGTCTCAGCCTTGACGGCACGCGCGCGTGACCCGGCCCCGTGCCCTGAATAAATCGTGCCAAGCCACCTGCAAATCGTGCCACTGCCGCGAATCCGCCGCCTCGCCCCTTGCACTGCGACGAAATGTGCCGATCTACTGGTATCCTTTCCCTGCCCCCACAGGCCAACCCGGAACATGAGGTCCCCATGGCGCAAGCAGAGCGTTTCCCCTTTGTCAAAACACTGAAAGGGTGTTGCGCCGTGCTGCAGGTGGAGCCGGAACACATCATGCGCCGCGCCAGTCTACCCGTCGAGATGCTGGCGCATGAGGAACGTGGTGTCTCGGGCCACCAGATCTTTGCCCTCTGGGAGGCAACCTTTGCCGAAGCCGGATCGTTGGAGCGGGCGTTTTATCTGGCCAAGACGTCCGCGCGCACGCCGTTCAAACCAGCGCTTCTGGCGTTTTCCTGTAGCCCCGACGTGGTGACCGGGCTAGAGAGGCTGAACGTTTTCAAGCCGCTGGTCGCACCGGTGCAGATCACCTGTGCCCGGATGGAGGGGCGCACCCGAGTGATCATCACCTCGACGCTGCCGGACTGTCCGATCCCGGCAGCAACGTCGGTCTTTGAGCTGGTGTTCTTCCTGGAGGTGATCCGCGCCTGCACGGCGCATCACGTGGTGCCGATCACGGTCACGCTTCCGGCCTCGGTGTTGGCGCTGGACCTTGATCTGGCGGATCTGGAAGCCGAGGTCGGCTGCCGGATCACCATGGGCGAAAGCCTCAGCTTTCTGCTGTCAGCCGAGGACAGCACCCGCGGGCTGATTTCCGAGGCCACCGAGGTCTGGCCCGCCTTCGAGAAGGAGCTGCGCCGCCAGATGCTGGACTGGCGCGCCAGTCAACCGACCTCGGCGCGGGTGAAGTCGGCGCTGCTGGAACTGCTGCCCTCGGGCCATTCCACCGCAGATTCGGTCTGCCGTCAGGTGGTGATGTCGAAACGCACGCTCTACCGTCACCTCGCGCAGGAGGGCGTGACCTTCCAGTCGGTCCTCGACGAGACACGCACCGAGCTGGCGCTGCACTACCTGCGCCAAGACGACATCAGCGTCGAGGAGATCTCCTATCTCCTGGCCTATAGCGACCCGAATTCCTTCTACCGGGCCTTTCGCAACTGGACCGGGCTGACACCGCTGCAGGCCCGCGCCCGGCTAGCCGCAGGCGATCTGATAACCTCGCTCTGAGGCCACCCGCATCGGCCCGTTTCACCCGACGACCGGGGGCTCTCCCGCCCAACGTCGCCGCATCACAGATGCAGCCACGTCGGTTGGGCCGGACGGGGGCGCGGGCTCGCAGAGCCCGCGCCCCCGCTGGTCGCGTCAGGCAACGCCTGACGTGAAACCCCTCTGGCCACATCTGCATGAAGTTTGGCACCAATTGTTTTTGAACCCCTCGCACCGCACCCTATTTATTGAGAAGTCACCAGACGGCTGACCGGCCCCCATCCCGATCCGCCCACCTTGACCTGCAGGCAATGGCCCGCCGCACGCATGCGGGCCGCCACCCCAACAGGAGACCGCAAGCCATGAGCTTTACCCTCAAGATCAACGGCGAGACCAAGACCGTCGATGCCGAACCGGGCACCCCCCTACTCTGGGTGATCCGCGATGACCTCAAGATGACCGGAACCAAATTCGGCTGCGGCGTGGCCTCCTGCGGCGCCTGTACCGTGCATCTGGATGGCGAGCCGGTGCGCTCCTGCCAGACCTATGTCGATGACATCGAGAATGCCGAGATCACCACCATCGAAGCGATCCAGGACGACAAGATCGGCGCCGCTGTCCAACAGGCCTGGACCGAGCTTGACGTGGTGCAATGCGGCTATTGCCAGTCTGGCCAGATCATGTCCGCCGTCGGCCTGCTGCGCGAAACCCCCAAACCCACCGCCGAAGACGTCGACAGCTACATGTGGGGCAACGCCTGCCGCTGCGCCACCTACCAACGCATCCGCGCCGCCGTGCTGCGCGCGTCCGAAATCATGGAGGCCTGAGATCATGACCCTGAACACCTCCCGTCGCGGGTTCCTGAAATCCGCTGCCGCCGCCGGTGCCGTCCTCTTCGTCGGCGCCACCGCCAAGGGCGCGATGGCCGCAGGCCAGAGCGCCGACGCCATGCTGACCCCGTTTGTGAAGATCGATGCCAGTGGTCAGGTGATCGCCATCATCAAGCACTTTGAGATGGGTCAGGGCCCCGCCACCGGCCTTAGCACCATCATCGCCGAGGAAGTCGGCGTGACGATGGAGCAGATCGGCTTTGAGTTCGCACCGTCGGATCCGGCGGTCTACAATAACCTGTTCTTCGGCGCCTTTCAGGGCACCGGCGGCTCCACCGCCATCGCCAACTCCTGGGAGCAGTATCGCACCGCCGGCGCCACCGCCCGCGAAATGCTGATCGCCGCCGCCGCACAGGCCTGGGGTGTTGAGGCCACTGCGCTCGACATCATCGACGGTCAGGTGACCGGTGCGGGCAACAGCGCGCCGCTCGGCGATTTTGTCGCCGCCGCAGCCGAGATGACGCCGCCCGAAGCGCCGCGCCTGCGCGACCCGTCGGAGTGGAAGATCATCGGCAACCCCAAGACCCGCCGCCTCGACAGCCCGGCCAAGGTCAACGGTCAGGCGCAATTCGCCATGGATGTGCAGCTGCCGAACCAGATGGTCACCATGATCAAGCGCACGCCTCAGCGTGGCGGGCTTGTGGTCTCCTTCGACGACAGCGCCGCGAAGGACGTCAAGGGCTTCATCATGGCCCAGACCCTGCCCACCAAACACGGCGTCGCGGTCTATGCGGAAAACACCTGGGCGGCGATCCAGGCGCGCGAGGCGCTGGAGGTCGAATGGGACATGGCCGCGGCCGAAACCCGCTCCAGCGATGAGATCCGCGATGAAATCATGGCCGCCCTTGACGCAGAGCCCACCTACAACGTCAACAAGGCCGAGCGTGCAGCGGTGAAATCCGCCGTTGATGGCGCCGACACGGTGGTGGAGAAGACCTTCTACTTTCCGCTGCTGGCCCATGCCCCGATGGAGCCGCTGAACTGCACCATCGAGCAGACCGCCGAGGGTGACATCGTGCTGCATGACGGCGCGCAGATGCCGACCGGGCCGCATATGGCCTATCAGCAGATCTTTGAGCTGCCGCCCGAGAAGATCCACATCAAGACGATGCTGGCGGGCGGCTCCTTTGGTCGCCGGGCAACGCCGGATGCGGATTATCAGGTGGAGGCGGGCCTCGCCTTTGTGATGACCGACCGCACCCGCCCGGTGAAGCTGGTGTGGACCCGCGAGGACGACATCCGCGGCGGCTACTACCGTCCCGCCGTCGGCCACAGGGTGCGCGTGGGCCTCAACGCCGATGGCACGATCGCCGGCTGGGAGCATCAGGTTGCCGGGCAATCCATCGCCAAGGGCACCCCGTTCGAGCCGATGATGGTGCATGACGGCATCGACCATTCCTCCGTCGAAGGTATCGGCGACAGCCCCTACCAGATCCCGGGCATGGCCGTCGGCCTCACCGACACGCAAAAGGCAACCTCGGTGCTGTGGTGGCGCTCGGTCGGACACACCCACACGGCCTATGTGATGGAGACCATGATGGACATGGCCGCCCGTGCCGCAGGTCGCGACCCGGTGGAGTTCCGCCTGGCGCATCTGACCGGCGATGAGGCCGACCAGACCCGCAAGGCCGGCGTGCTGAGGCTGGCCGCCGACAAGGCCGGTTGGGGCAAGGCACCCACGGGCCGCGCTCAGGGCATCGCGGTGCATAAATCCTTCGGCTCCTACGTCGCGGAGGTGGTGGAGATTTCCGGCAACATCGACGATGGCATCGTGATCGAAAAGGTCACGGCGGCGGTCGACTGCGGCATCGCCATCAACCCGGATGTCATCACGGCCCAGATCGAGGGCGGTATCGGCTACGGCATCGGGCACGCCATGCGCGACCAGATCACCCTGTCGGATGGCGCGGTGGAGCAGTCGAACTTCCCCGACTACGAGCCGCTGCGGATCTCGGACATCAAGATGATCGAGACCCATATCATGCCCTCGACCGTTGCCCCCACCGGCATCGGCGAGCCGGGCACCCCGCCCTCGGCCCCGGCTCTGGCCAACGCCATTGCCGCCCTGTCCGAGGACAGCGAGCTGGTGGCGGAGCTGCCGATGGCCGAGGCCGGTGTCTATTTCGCCTGATCCCGCCTGCGGTAGTCAGGACTTTGCAACGACATCAGGGGGCGCCTTCGGGCGCCCCTTTTTTTGCGCCTGCTGTCCTGCGTTTGCGCCTGTGGTCCTGCGTTTGCGCCTGCCGTTGCACCTAACGTTGCAGCTGTCCTCGCACCTGTTTGAAAAACCACTTGCCCTCAACCATGGTTGAGCCGTGACAAAGGTCTCCGATCAAAATTATCGGAGACCATGCACATGCAAATTTTCCTTCTCGGCGCCACCGGCTCCATCGGCAGCGCAATCCTCAGCACCCTCGTGGCTGCGGGCCATCAGGTCACCGCCCTCTGCCGCTCCGACCACAGCGCCTCTGCGGTGGCGCGACGGGGCGCCGCCGTCCAACGCGGCGACATGCGCGCACCCCGGGGCTGGGCCCATGCGCTGAGAGATCAGGACACGGTGATCCAGGCCGCCGCCACCTTCGACACCGACATGGCAGAGGCCGACCGCGCGGTGGTGGATGCGCTTCTCGATGTGGGCGCGACCCGCAACAGCCCGCTGCGGGTGATCTATACCGGGGGCTGCTGGCTCTATGGTGACACCGGCGGGCGGATCGTCGACGAGGCATGCGGATTTGCCCCGATCCCCGCCTTTGCCTGGATGCTCGACCACGCTGATCTGCTGATCCGATGCCCCGGCCTCTCCACAGCGGTGATCCACCCCGCCATGGTCTATCACGCAGGCGGCGGCGTGTTCGATGACATGCTTGCCGACATCCGTGCCCACCGCCCCATCGAGATCCGCGGCCATCCTGATATCCGCTGGCCACTGGTCCATCGCGATGATCTCGCCCTCGCCTACCAGCTGCTGGCAGAGATGCAGGGGCTCACCGGTCACTTCAATGCCGTCGCCCAGACCGGAGTCGAGATTGGCGTGATCGCCGCCACCCTCGCCCGTGCATCCGGGCATAACGGCCAGCTGACCTGCCGTCCCCGCGCCGAGGTGCTCGCCCGCGAGGGGGACTGGGCCGAAGGGCCGATGCTGGATCAACGGCTTTCGGCCAGACGCCTGATCGAGGCCACGGGCTGGACGCCGCAGCACAGGGATCTGAGCCAGACCTTCCCCGCCAGCTGAGCCGTTGCCGTTGCGCCGGACGCCCACATCACGAAACCTCATTAAAATTTAAAAAAATCAGTATGATAGATCACACCTCCTGACCTATTGTTTCGCGCGCGAAACATTGCGTCAGGAGAGTTGACCTATTTTTCGGAAACAATCTTGTTTTGCGCAACCTGTGGTGGTAGCCCTCGTCGCCTTGAATTTACACAGCTGCGGACACCGGGAGGTCGCGATGCAACGGGTGATGATCCTTGGACAGCCGGGCTCCGGCAAATCCACCGTGGCGCAAAAGCTCGGCGCCCGCACCGGACTGCCGGTCTTTCACATCGATCATATCCACTGGTCCCCGGGCTGGGTCGAGCGTCCGCGCGACGAAAAAAACCGCCTTTGCGCAGAGGTCCACGCGCGCGCTCAATGGATCTTCGAGGGTGGCCATTCCGCCACTTGGGCCGAGCGACTGGCGCGGGCCGATACGGTGATCTGGCTTGATGTGCCGCTGGGGCGGCGGATCTGGCGGGTGATCCGCCGCTCGCTGTTCTACTGGGGGCGCAGCCGTCCCGACATGCCCGAAGGCTGCCCGGAGCGGTTCAGCTTAGAGTTCTATCGTTTTATTTGGCGAACCCGCCGGTCCTCGCGCGACCAGATCAGACGTCTGATTACGCAGGCCCGGGCGGAGAAATCCGTACATGTTCTGCACACCCTGCGCGACGTCGACAGGTTCCTCGACAGCCTGTCGGCAGACCGGACCGGTGGAACTCCCTCAGGCGGAATGCAGACGGGATAGCTGCGCAGTCTGCGCCCTGCATGGCACTGAAAGCCCCGAGATATTGCACCTAGATCGCCCGTGATGAAGGCCGCACACCGCCATCACCCGGCGCGCGGATCAGTAGTCCGACACCAGCAGATGAGACGGTGCGACATCCTCGTCAATATCGCTGAAGCGACCGATCTTCATCTCGAACACATTATCGGTCCGGTCATCATTGACGGTCGAGACCTCGCCGATCAGACAATCGCTTCCCTCCGCCCAGAACGCATGCCAGATGCCCGGCATGAGGGTGACGCTCTCGCCCGGTTGCAGCATCAGCTTGCCACCGGCAGGCAGCGTCCGCGCAATCCCGTCCGTGGGCACAGTCACATCGGCCGAACGGTCAATGCCGCCTTCTGCATCCGGCGCGAACAGCTCAATCACCAAGGTGCCGCCGCCGCGGTTGATGATGTCCTCGGCCTTGATGACGTGACGATGCATCGGCGACAACTGATCGCGGCGTGAGATCATGACCTTCTCCGCATAGAGCATCCCTCGTCCGGCGCTCAGATCGGCGTGGCTGCCGTTGCGGGTGGTGAACAGGAACAGACCCAGCTCGTCAAACCGACCCTGCCCGTAGTCCGTGATATCCCAGCCAAGGCCACGAGTGCGGATATCTGCAGCCTCCGGAGCGCGCATTTGCTCCGGCGTCCAATGGGCGAAGGGCGGAAGATGCATGCCGTGACTTTTGATGAAGGACCAACTGCGGTCCAGAATATCGTTTACCTCAGAGCGTTTCATGCCCGGTCTCCTTGATCGTCATTTTTGGTGCGCCCCGCCTCAACGCCATGTCAGATCGGCGGGCAGTCTGGCGCTCGCGATGCGCTGCGCATTGGCAAGATCATTGCCCCGCGCCCGCGCCTCTGCCGCGGCCTGATCAAGGCCATGGGTCAACCAGCGCTGCACCAGCCGCGCCTCCAGGTCCGCAAGCGGAACATCCAGTCGGATCGATACGTCCCACAGATCCGCCAGATCGCGCCAGCCGGGTTCGTCGAACAACAGGTAGTTGCCTTCGATCACCGCCACGCTGCAGTCCTGCCCCACATGCGCCGCACCGGCGATAGCAAGATCGCGACTGCGGTCGAACAGCGGGTAGACCACCTCATCATCCGCGCGCAGCGCATGGCAGAGTCGGGCAAAACCGCCCAGATCGAATGTCTCCGGCGCGCCCTTTCGCGGCATCAATCCGCGTGCTTTCAGCAAGCGATTGTCCAAGTGGAACCCGTCCATCGGCACGACCTCAGACCGGACGCCGCGCTCTGTCAGCATGGCCGCCAGTGGCTCCGAAAGGGTCGATTTACCGCTGCCCGGCGCACCGGACAGGGCAACCAGTCGACGCCCCCCGCCCGACAGGTCCAGCCGGGCCAGCACCGCATCGCACAGCTCTTCCATCCGTCGCAGCATCACGCCACCGACATTTCCTGCTCTGGCTCCTTGGCGCCGGTCATATAGGCCACCGCATCGGACATCTCATGCTGTTTTGGGTCAATCACGCAGAGCCGCTTGCCCAGTCGGTGCACATGGATGCGGTCGGCGACCTCAAACACATGCGGCATGTTGTGGCTGATCAGGATGATCGGAATGCCGCGCGACTTCACGTCCTGAATAAGCTCCAGAACCCGGCGGCTTTCCTTGACGCCAAGCGCCGCCGTCGGCTCATCCAGAATGATGACCTTGGAGCCAAAGGCCGCCGCGCGGGCCACGGCGACGCCCTGACGCTGGCCACCGGACAGGGTTTCCACCGCCTGATTGATGTTCTGGATCGTCATCAGCCCGAGATCGTTGAGCTTTTCCCGCGCCATCGTTTCCATGCGAGCCCGGTCCAGCTGCCGCAGAACCTGCCCGCGCCAGCCCGGTTTGCGCAGTTCGCGCCCCATGAACATATTGTCGGCGATCGACAGCGCCGGAGACATGGCGAGGGTCTGATAAACTGTCTCGATCCCCGCTTCGCGGGCGTCGATGGGCGAGTGGAAATTGATCGGTTTGCCGTCCAGCTCCACCGTACCCTCGTCCGGGATCACCGCCCCCGACAGGGCCTTGATCAGGGTGGATTTGCCAGCGCCGTTGTCGCCGATCACCGCCAGGATCTCGCCCGGCATCAGCTCAAAATCGCAGTGATCGAGGGCCGTCACGCGCCCGTAGCGTTTCACCAGGCCGCGGCCTTTGAGAATGGGTTCCATTACACCGATACCTTTCTGATCCACTGGTCCACTGCGACGGCAGCGATGATGAGCACACCGATGAGCAGATAGGTCCATTGCGCGTCCGCCCCCAGCAGCCGTAACCCGAGGGTGAAGACCCCGACGATCAACGCGCCGAAGAAGGTGCCCAGCACCGAGCCGCGTCCGCCAAAGAGCGAAATGCCCCCGATCACCACCGCGGTGATGCTCTCGATATTGGCGAGCTGGCCGGAGGTGGGCGAGACCGAGCCGATGCGTCCGATCAGGGCCCAGCCGGCAAAGGCGCAGATCAGGCCCGACAGCATGTAGACCGAGATCAACACCTTGTCGGTGTTGACGCCGGACAGCTCCGCCGCCTCCTTGTCATCGCCCACCGCATAGACGTGTCGCCCCCAAGCGGTGTGGCGCAGCACATATGCGAGGATCAGCACCAAGAGCACCATGAACAGCACGCCATAGGTGAAAACCGCACCGCCGATTTTGAACTTCTCGCCAAAGAACTGCAGGAAAGGTGCCTCGGCGGATATTTCCTGGCTGCGAATGGTTTCATTGGCGGAATAGAGGAAATTGCCCGCCAGCACGATTTGCCACATGCCGAGGGTCACGATGAAGGGCGGCAGCTTCATCCGTGCGACCAGCCAGCCATTCACAAAACCGCAGGCGGCGCCGCACATCAGCCCGCACGCCACCCCGAGCGCCGGCGGCAGCCCGTAGCGGAAGGTGAACTGACCCATGACCACCGAACTCAGCACCATGATCGCGCCCACCGACAGGTCGATGCCCGCGGTCAGGATCACCAGCGATTGCGCGCTGGCCACGATGCCAACGATGGCCACCTGCTGCAGGATCAGGGTCAGCGCGAAGGGAGAGAAGAATTTCGACCCCAGCAGCACACCAAAGGTCACGATCGACAGGATCAGCACGATCAGCGGCACCAGCGAAGGCGTCACATGCAGCGCGTGTTGGAGCCTCTGGATAAAACTCTGATGGCCCTGATCGAACTCTGCCACCTGATCCGGGCTTCCGGTGACAGCGGCTTCATAGCTCTGCGGGGTAGACATGATGCTCCTCCAAATCACCCGATGTCAGCGGGGTTGGTGTATTTTCTCTTGTGGTCCGAGAGGCCAATGGGGCGGGCACGCATGTCCACCCCATTGGTATTGTGTGTCGAGAGAGAGGGGGCGCATACGTCCCCTCTGTGTCAGCTCAACCCCAGCAGAGGTTGGTGCCCTCTTCGGTGTCGATGCTGTCAACGCCATCCACGGGTTTGTCGGTCACCAGTGCAACGCCAGTATCAAAGAAATCCTTGCCCGGTGTTGGTTCCGGCTTCACGCCTTCGTCGGCCCATTTCTTAATGGCCTCAACACCGAGGGACGCCATCATCAACGGGTACTGCTGCGACGTCGCGCCGATCACGCCGTCCTTGACGTTCTGCACGCCGGGGCAGCCACCATCGACAGAGACGATCAGAACGTCATTCTCGCGCCCGATGGATTTCAGTGCCTCATAGGCACCGGCGGCAGCGGGTTCGTTGATGGTATAGACCACATTGATCATCGGATCCTTGGCGAGCAGGTTCTCCATCGCCCTGCGACCGCCCTCTTCATTCCCGGCTGTCACGTCATTGCCGATGATGCGCGCGTCGTCCTCATCGCCCCATTTGTTGGGATCACCAAGGTCGATGCCAAAGCCCTGAAGGAACCCCTGATCGCGCAGCACGCCAACGGTGGGCTGGCTGACCGCCAGATCGAGCATGCCGATTTTGGCGTCGGCTGCGTCCTCACCCAGTGCAGCGGCAGCCCATTGGCCGATCAGCTCACCGGCGAGGAAGTTGTCAGTCGCAAAGGTCGCATCCGCCGCGTCGATCGGGCTGAGCGGCGTGTCCAGCGCAATCACCACAAGGCCCGCGTCGCGCGCCTGCTGCACTGCGGGCACGATGGACGAGGTGTCGGACGCGGTGAGCAGGATGCCCTTGGCCCCATCCGCGATGCAGGTCTCAATCGCTGCAACTTGCGTTTCATGATCGCCGTCGATCTTGCCGGCAAAGGACTTGAGCTCCATGCCAAGTTCTTCGGCCTTGGCGGTGGCGCCTTCCTTCATCTTCACGAAGAAGGGGTTGGTGTCGGTTTTGGTGATCAGGCAGGCAGTCACCTTGTCATCGGCCTGTGCGGCACCGGCAATCAGGCCCACACCAGCGATGGTGGTCAGCAGAAGTTTCTTCATGGTCTCCTCCCAGAAACGCGTATTGCATGTCGCTTCGCCCCACCCTGTTCTCCCTTGGCGGGTGCGTCGCCTGCCCGCATGAAAGCCGCGATTCCTCGCCACTGTCAATAAATAATTCAACTTGATTTATTAACTATCCAGCGGCACGCTCTTGCCTCATGTGGAGGAGGAGCGCATAGACCGCACATGCCAGAGACACGTCCCTATACCAGCGGCGCAAATCAGAGCGAGGTGCGCGCGCATAATGAACGGTTGATGCTGTCGGTCCTGCATCAGGACGGCGCCATGCCGGGCAGCGAGATGGCACGGCGCACCGGCCTGTCGTCGCAAACGGTGTCGGTCATTCTGCGCAAACTGGAGCAAGATGGGCTGATCCTGCGTGGCGAGAGCCAGAAGGGACGCGTCGGGAAACCCTCGGTGCCCATGGGCATCAACTCCGAGGGGCTGTTTTCCTATGGCATCAAGATCGGGCGGCGCAGCACCGACTTGATGCTGATCGATTTCAGCGGAGGCATTCGCGCCGAGCGCCGCCTGCGGTATCGATACCCGCAACCTGACGAGGTGTTCGGCTTTATAGAAACCAGCCTGCGCGACATCGGGTCCGACCTGACCGCAGATCAGCGCGACCGCATCTGCGGTATCGGCGTCGCGACCCCCTTTGACCTGTGGCGCTGGCACGCACAGGCCGGCGCACCAAAGACCAGTCTTCAGGCCTGGAAAGAGCTGTGCCCGGTGACCGAAATCGCCCGGTTCAGCCCCCTGCGATGCTTTGTCATCAACGATGCGACCGCCGCCTGTCGCGCGGAGCACATGTTCGGCGCCAGCCGCGCCTGGCGGGACAGCATCTACTTCTTCATCGCATCATTTGCCGGCGGCGGCGTGGTGCTGAACAATTCTGTCTATGAGGGCAGCATGGGCAACGCAGGGGCGCTCGGCCCGCTGCCCACGCGCCGTCCCGATGGAAGCGACGGACGCCTGCTCGACACCGCGTCGATCCGCGAGCTGGAACGGAGACTGGTGGAGGTCAATATCGATCCGATCGTGCTGTGGACGCAACCGCAGGACTGGAGCCGTCTGGAAGAGCATGTGGCGCAATGGCTGGAAGACACCGCTGTTGCGCTGGCGCGCGCGGCTCTTGCAACCTGTGCCGTCATCGATTTTCAGGCTGTGGTGATAGATGGCGCCATGCCCCCGTCCCTGCGCGCGCGTCTCGTGGATCGGGTACGCGCCGAGCTGCCAACGCTGGACGTACGCGGGTTGATCCGACCCGTTGTGGCAGAGGGTGAGATTGGCGCCCATGCCTCTGCCCTTGGAGCCGCTGCCAAACCCCTGATCGCGCAATATCTGATGGACACGCACGCCGGGTTTGCTCCGGCGTCCTGAGACGCGACCCTGCCCCACCGGCGAGGGTTGACGGGTGATTTATGCGCGGCTTACAACCAATCTGAAATTGGTTGCCTCCCATCGAGGCCAGAAGTCAGGGCGAGAGACACATGTTGGAAATTGAAACGCTATTGCCCCTGGCGGGCGTTGCCGCTGCTGCAGGGGTTGCCGGGGGCATTCTTGCCGGCCTGCTGGGCGTGGGGGGCGGTATTGTCATCGTGCCCGCACTCTATTTCGCACTGGCCCTGACCGGCATGGATCCGGCGCTGACCATGCAGGTTGCCGTTGGCACGTCACTGGCCACCATCGTCTTTACTGCGCTGTCGTCGGGCTATGGGCACTACAAGAAAGGCGCTATCGACATGGCGCTGCTGAAGCTCTGGGCGCCGTCGATCCTGGCGGGTGTCGTCATCGGCGGGGTTTTGGGCGGGCTGGTCTCGGGCAATGTTCTCATCGTGGTCTTTGCCACCGTTGCCATGGCTGTTGCCATCGACATGATTTTGCGCAAACCCAAGGAAACCCCAGAACCGAGATCATTCTCCACACCCGTCTGGGCTGGTCTGGGCGTGTTTGCCGGTGCGGTCTCGGCGATGATGGGGATCGGCGGTGGCTCCGTCTGCGTGCCGACGCTCAGCTTTCTTGGCTATGACATCCGCAAGGCGGTCGGCACATCAGCCGCGATCGGGTTCATCATCGGCCTGCCGGGCGCCCTGATCTACATGGCGACGGGGTTCGGTGCCGAAGGTCTGCCACCGATGTCGCTGGGCTATGTGAACCTGCTGCTGGCGGCGATCATCATCCCGCTATCCACCACATTTGCGCGCGTGGGCGTGAAACTCGCCCATTCGATCCCGCGCCGGGCGCTGAAGCTGTCGTTCGGACTGTTCCTGATGGCGACCTCGCTGCGCATGGTTGCGGATCTGGCCGAGCAGGCCGGATGGCTCTGAAGCCACCTGCCCCCGGCGCCGAGGCCCTGCGTCAGGCGATCCTGAGCGGGGAGCTGGCAGAAAACGGGCGCCTGCTGCCGGAACGTGCGTTGGCACAGCGACTGTCCGTATCCCGCGCGCAATTGCGCGGGATATTGGATGATCTGGCCAGCGACGGGCTGGTATTTCGCCGCCATGGGCAGGGCACCTTTTTGCAGCCCCCACCCGTGCAGGGCGCCGAGCGGCTCGGCGCGCTGGCCCAGCGTGTCTCTCCCCACGATCTGATGGAGGTTCGCCTTGATCTGGAACCCGCACTGGCCGCGCATGCGGCAGAGCGAGGCCGCGCAGAGGACAAGGTGCGCCTGGCGCAGCTGAGCAAAGCCACACGGTCTGCGGCCGACGCCGCCAGCTATGAACGGGCCGATGATCTGTTTCACTACAAGATCGCGCAAATGGCCGGGAACGCGGTTTTTCTGACGCTGTTTGAGGAAATTCGCAGCCTGCGGCAGGCAGCAGATTGGACGCGCGTGCGGCAAGACGTTCTCGGCGTGGACGAAATCTCGCGGATTTCCGACGCGCATACGACCATTTGTGACGCGATCTGCGCCGGTCAGTCAGAAGCGGCGCGTCTTGCGATGCGCGCGCATCTGGAGCAGGTCTGGCAGACCTTGGGGCGCGCCGAGGGCTGAAAAGCGTACGAGCCCCGGTGGCGACTCCGTCCTGTCAGCCACCAAGGTCCTTGAGAACCGCCAGTAGGTTGTCGACGTCTCCCTGTTCCAGATAGCGCTGCACCTCGATTACAATCCGGAGCTGCTTGGCCAGATAGGCAAGCTGGCGGTGGTTGTTCTCGATGTGACGGGCCGAGATTTCGGCGTCGATGGCCTCGGCCTCCTTGAGCAGTTTCTGCACCTCGGCGAGGGTCTTTTCATTGGCGATATCCTGTTTCTTCAGATGCGCCTTGATCGCGGACAGCCCTTCCAGCGCGATGGCACGGGCCTCGTCACGCACGGTGGTTTCCTGCTCCGGGTCCGCGATCGCGTCAAGCACCCTGCCCAGCGCCGCATCCAGTTTTGCAACCAGCCCGCTGCGCTCGCCTCCGGCAATGGGCAGCAGGTCGTTCACCGGCAGCGACAGAGGCAGGTTCTGGCCCTTCGCCTTTGCCAGCAGTCCCCGGCGGGCGGCGACAAAGGTCTTGATCACAAAGCGCGACGCTTCGGCCGCGCGTGGTGAGCGCATCAGCGTCGCGGCCATCACCGCGCCATGCTCTGTATACATGAGCGGCGGCGTGCGCAGGCCACCATGGCCTTTTGATATTCCAAGTTGGAATTTCAAGTCGGCGAATTCTTCTGCATCGAGGCGAAAGGCAAAATCCTCGCCAAAACGATCGGTGTTATTGCTCACCAGTTTGTTGAGGTTGCCGGTGGTGTAATCGAACAATGCGGCCAAATCGGCGTCGCGGATCACCGGTTGGCCGCGAAAGGTAAAAATCTGCGGTGTGGTCAATGTCTGATCCGTCATGCGCGCGCGCAGGGCTCCTATCGGTGAAACGTCAATGACCCCAAGGTTGATCTTCCGGACCGGAAGATCAAGCCGAGACTGACCGCCGTCCGACACACACCCGGCACCGCCGCACATCTGAAAACCAGAACGGGCGGACCAATGGCCCGCCCGTCCCTGCGATTTCGCAATCTTCGGACTATTGCAGATCTTTGGCGCGGGCCGCGTCGATCTCTTCTTCTGCAACCGCGACGGCATCGGTCAGCGCGGCAAAGGCCTCCTCACCCTTGGTCACATTGGCCTTGAACCAGTCGTAGACCGGCGAAGCAGCCTCTTTGAAGGCGGCTTTCTGCTCAGGTGACGGAACATACAGATCCCCGCCGCCCGCGACGAATTCCTCGTAGGCTGCGATCGACTTGCGCTTGGGCGAGGCAAAAGTGGCCTGCTGCAGCGCGTAGAAACCATCGACAACCACCCGGCGCATATCTTCGGGCATCGCCAGGAAGGACTCGTTCGACATCCACCACAGGGCGCCCATATAGGCGTGACCGTCCAGGGTGATGTACTGCAGCCCGGCATCCGGGAATTTCATGCCCATGATGTCGGTGATGCCGTTCTTGGAGCCTTCGACCACGCCGGTCTGAAAGGAGGTGAACAGCTCCGGCCATGGGATCGGGGTCGGCGAAGCGCCCAGCGCCTTGACCAGTTCCTGCGGCAGGTCCGCGACCACGGTTCGGATCTTCAGGCCTTCCATATCAGACGGCTCTGCCACACGGCGCTTGGTGTTGGCAAAGTTGCGCCAGCCGCCGGTGTTGCCGATGGTCATCAGGCGGATGGTATCGCCGGAATCCTCCAGCGCCATATCGCGGATTGTGCGGGTGAAATCACCCGACAGCACATGCTCCGCCACCCGGTCGTTGGCCATCAGATAGGGCAAATCCAGCACCTGCACGTAAGGGAACAGGCCCGCCGCGCCGCCTGAGGTGGAGATATAGACGTCGATGGAGCCATCAGCCACGCCCTGCAGGCATTCCGCGCCGTTCGAACACAGCTGGGTGCCGATGAACAATTCCACCTCGATGGCGCCGTTGGAGGCCGCCTCGACATAGTTCTTGAACACCACGAGACCGTCATAGTCCTCGTCGTTCTCGTTGGAATTGGCGGTGGCGCGGATGGTGTAATCCGCGGCCAATGCGGATGTCGCCGCACTCCCTGCCATAAGGGCCGCAACGGCGACCGTCTTGAGGGCTTTCTTGAGCATTTAGTGTCCTCCCTGATGCTCTTCTCTTTTATGCAGTCAATTCACAAACCCGGTCAGACGCGGGATCGTCATGGAAATGGCCGGGACGAAGGTGATCAGGAAGATCACCGCGATCTCTACGGCCAGAAACGGCAGGATGGCGCGCGCGATGGTGGTGACCCGCTCGCCGGAAACGGCAGAGGCCACAAACAGCACCAGCCCCATCGGCGGTGTCGCCAGCCCCACGGTGAGGTTCACGCACATGATGATGGCGAAATGCACGGAATCGACGCCAAGGCTTGCAAACACCGGGCCAAGGATAGGACCGAGAATGATGATCGCCGGTCCCGCATCGAGGAACATCCCCACCACAAACAGCAACAGGTTGATCAGGAACAGCAGCAGCAGCGGGTTTTCCGTCAGCGTCAGGATGAACTCAGCCAGCTGCTCCGGGGCATGGCTCAGCGACACCACCGTCTTGAACGACATCGCCGCGCCCACCAGCAACAGCACTACAGACGAGGTAATGCCGGCCCGGGTGAAGACATCTGACAGCTCGCCCAGTTTAAGCGTTCGCAGCACAAACAGACCGATCACCAGCGCATAGGCGACGGCAACGGCGGCGGCCTCGGTCGGGGTGAAGACCCCTGCAAGGATGCCACCGAGAATGATCACAGGGGTCAGCAGAGGGAAGAACGCCTTAAGGCTCGCCTGTCCCCGCTCGCCCCAAGAATAGCGGCGCGAGGCGACGGGGAAGTCGTATTTATCGGCCATGACCTTGACCATGACCATCAGGCCAACCCCGACGAGGATGCCCGGCACCAGCCCGGCCAGGAACAGCGCCGCGACGCTTTCGCCCATCACATAGGCGTAGATGATCATGATGCCCGACGGCGGAATGATCGGCCCGATGACAGAGCTGGCGGCGGTGATCGCGGCGGCGAACTTGCGGCTGTAGCCCTGTTTTTCCATCGCCGGGATCAGCATGGAGCCGAGCGCCGAGGTATCCGCCACCGCCGAGCCGGACAGACCGGCAAACAGCATCGACGACAGCACGTTAACATGCGCAAGCCCCCCGCGCAGATGCCCCATCAGCGCCTGAGAGAATTCAACCAGCCGCAGCGTGATGCCGCCTCGGTTCATCAATTCGCCCGCCAGCATGAAAAAGGGGATCGCCATCAATGGGAAACTGTCCATGCCGTTATAGAGGTTGCGGTACAAAAGCGTGATGTCACGCTCCTGCCCGTTCAGCCACAGCATCAGGCCCGGCGCGGCCAGAAGGCCAAAGAACACCGGCAGGCCGACCATCAGGAACAGCAGGAAAAGCGGCAAGAACCAGATCAGCATCACTCGGCTCCTTTGGCAGTGGCGAATTCAATTTCAGGCAGGCGGTCCGCCCCGCCGAGAAGCGCAACAAGGCGGTGCAGGATCAGCTCAACATTGACGAGGATCAGCAACGCCAGCCCCACCAGAAGCGAGAGCATCATCCAGCTGCGCGGCAGCCGGAACCAGCTGTCAAAGGCGATGGAGGTGGGCAGGTAGAGAGAGGCTGTGGCGAAGCGACCACCGATGCCGGTGACCTCATTGTAGCCGATCTGGATTGCCACGATCATCACCAACAGGCTGAGCCCCAGAAGGATGAGCGACAGGAGCGAACCGACCCGCTGCGGCAGCATCGCAGAGACCGTATCGATGGCGACAAACCCACCCTGGCGAAACGCCGTCGGCGCCATCAAGCCGGTCATCCAGAGCATGCAGAATCGCGCCGCCTCGTCAGGCCAGGGCAGCGCGTTGTTCAGAACGTAGCGACAAAAGACCTGAATCAGGATTGCCACGACCATGGTCGCCACAGCGGCACATCCCAGCCAGCGCCCGATGCGCAAGAGGGTTGAGTTGATCCAGTACAGCGGTGTCACCACCGCCATCAATGCGTTCATGTTGCTCCTCCCAGAACCCGAACTTCGAAGCGCCCTCCCAGACACCCCGACAGCGCACCTGTCAGTGCCCGGTAACGCGGCCCATTTGCCCTTTGAAGAAGGCAAGCGCCTCGCCTTCCTCACGCATCTCCGCCCGGTTCACGACGCCCAGCACGATGGCATGGTCTCCCCCGTCATAAACCGCATGGCGGCTACATTCGAAACGCGCCAGACAGCCCTCAAGCACCGGCACGCCCTCCGCATTCAGCGCCAGGTCGAGATCACGCAGCCCGGCCGCATCCTTTGCCACGCTGTAGCAAAGGTCCTGCTGATCGGCGGCAAGGACATGGATCGCGTAGTGCTCTGCGGCCTCGAAATAGGGAAAGCGCCGCGAGTTGCGGTCCGGCGACCACAGAACCATCGGCGGGGTCAGTGACACCGAGGAAAAACTGCTGGCGGTGATCGCCACCACACCTTCGGGCGTCTGCGCCGTCACGATGGTCACGCCGGTTGCAAAGCGGCCAAAAGCATCGCGCAGCAGTCGGGTGTTGCTCTCGTCCGGCACAAAGGCCTGTTGTGTTTTGTTGCTCATGTGCAGGCCCATGTTACGCGACCTCCTGGCCCAAGGCGGCCTCGTAGAGGCGGAACCAGCTCTGGCGGTCCAGCTCCACCTTCAGCGCGTCCGAAATGTTTTGGATGCGTGACAGGTTGTTGGTGCCCAGCACCGGCAGGATCATCGCCGGGTGACGCAACAAGAAGGCCACAGCCACGGCGGCGCGGTCGACACCCTGCGCGGTCGCGATCTGATCCAGACGCGAGGCCAGCTCCCCCTGACCGGTCATCAGGCTGCCGCCGCCAAGCGGCGACCACGCCATGATTGGCTGCGCGTTCATCTGGTGGAACGCCAGATCGCCATTGGTGAAGGGCGCAGGCTCAGAAAGCGAAATCTCGATCTGGTTGGTCACCAGGGGGCTGGTCATCGCCGATTGCAGCAGGTTCCAGTCCCAGGGACGGAAATTCGACACACCTACGGCTTTCACCTTGCCCGATTTGACCAGATCATCAAGCGTCGCACCGGTTTCGTGATGGTCCATCAGCGGGTCCGGACGGTGGATCAGCAACAGGTCGATCTGCTCGATGTTCATTTCGCGCAAGGAGCGCTCTACCGCACTCTCGATGTAGGCGCGCGACGTGTCATAGTATTTGACAGGCTTGTCGCTGTGGATGCCGATGGGCGCAACGATATCGCATTTCGTCACGATCTCCATCTGCGCCCGCAACGCAGGGTTCGACTTGAGCGCTGCGCCAAGGATCGCTTCGGCGCCGTAATCGCCATAGATGTCAGCCTGATCGAAGGTGGTGATCCCCTGTTCCAGGCAGGCGTGGATCTTGGCTTCGACATGTTTGACGGATGTATCGGCGTCATCACCGATCCGCCACATGCCGTAGATCAGGCGGGAAAGTTCAAGGTCGTCAGCTAGCTTTACGCGATCCATCAGCGGCGCACTCCTACACCAAGCGGTGTTTCTGGGGGGCTCGCCGGCACCCGGCCATAGGCCTCGGGCAGCGAGCAGGTTTTCATGTTGGGGAGGATGCGCGCACCGAAGTGTTCGGCTTCCTCGATATGGGGGTAGCCCGACAGGATGAAGGCGCGGATGCCCATCTTCTGATAGGCCTCCAGCTTGCTCATCACCTGGTCGGTGGAGCCAACCAATGCCGCACCGCAGCCCGAACGGGCACGGCCAACGCCAGTCCAAAGATGCGGCTCGATAAAGCCGTCATCATCCGCGATCTCGCGGTTCTTGGCCTGATGGCTCACCCCGAGCGATTTGGCATCCAGCGCCCGCTCCCGAATGGCGGTGCCTTGCCCGTCGTCGAGCTGCGACACGATATAGTCGGCATATTCGCGCGCTTCTGCTTCGGTATCGCGCACGATGGTGTGCACGCGCAGACCGTAGTCCAGTGTACGATCGTATTGTTCCGCCACCGCGTGCACGGCCTGCATGCGGCCCTGAAGCTCTTCCATCTTTTCCGGCCACATCAGGTAGACATCGCAATGCTGCCCGCACAGCTCCAGTGCCGAGGGGCTATAGCCGCCAAAATACAGCAACGGACCGCCGGTCTGGTACGGCCTTACCGGATCCGTGGTGAGCCCGGAGAAGTTATAGACCTCACCTTCGTAGTTGATCTCGTCCCGGGTCCACGCCTGTTTCAGGATCTCCACGACCTCTCGCGAGCGCTGATAGCGATACGCGCTCTCGGCCTTCTCGCCCGGAAAATCGGAAGAGATGATATTCACCGTCAGGCGGCCTTCCAGCATGTGATCGAGCGTCGCGAGGGTGCGGGCCAGCATGATGGGCTGCATCTCACCACAGCGCACCGCCGCCAGCATGTTGATCTTCGAGGTGATCGGAGCACACCCAGCGACGAACGACAGCGTGTCCTGCCCCACCTGATAGGAGGAGGGACACAGGATGTTGCGGAAACCCTGCGCTTCGGCGGTTTTCACAATCTCGGAACAATGGGCCCAGGATGACCGAAGGTCGCCATCCGGCACGCCGAGGAACTGGTAGTCATCCGAACACAGGGCAGAAAACCACGAGACTTCGGCAGCGTCCAGATCGGGCGATGTGATGGGAACGACGGTCATTTGGCTCTCCTGGAACAGTCGAATTTCCTCTTGCGTAGCAGCGGATTTAAAGTACATCAATGGTGCATCAATTATTTCCGCCCGTCCACACTCTTGCGCATGGGACCCCGCATGACCCCGCTGAACGACCTTGACCGAGACACCCCAACCGCCCTGCCGATCTACATGCAGATCAGCGAATTCCTGATCCGCGAGATCGCCGCCGGGCGTCTGGTCGATGGGCAACGCCTGCCGCCCGAACGGGAGATGGCAAAGAACCATGGGACCACCGTGCGCACCCTGCGCAAGTCCTTGTACGAGCTGGAGAAAAAAGGGCTTCTGGAACGTGTGCAGGGCTCCGGAAACTACATCCACGCCAACCACAAGGCGCAGAGCGTTTATTCGATGTTCCGGCTCGAATTGACCACGGGTGGGGGCCTGCCCACTGCCGATATTCTGGAGGTGTCTGCCGTCGAAAAACCGGCAGATCTGCCAGTGTTTGGCACCGCAGATCACGGCACACGGGTACGCCGCCTGCGATTTCTCAACCGCATTCCGATCGCGGTAGAGGAGATCTGGCTCGATGGGGACGCCGGCATCATCAAGCCCGAGCAGATGTCAGATTCGCTCTACCGCACGTATCAGATGCAATTGGGCCTGATCATCGCCCGTGCCGAGGACCGCGTGTCCATCGGCCATGTGCCCGACTGGGCCCCGAACAGCTTTGCGCTCCGGCCCGGAACGCTCACCGGCTATATCGAACGCTTCAGCTGGGCCGAGGTTGCGGCCCCGGTGGAGTTTTCCAGAACCTGGTTCGACACGAACAAGGCGCTCTATGTACAGCGCCTGATCTGAGGGAGACACTCTTGTCACAAATTATCAATTACGGCGTCATCGGCTGCGGCATGATGGGGCAGGAACACCTGCGCAACATCGCACTGTTGGACGACACACGCGTCGCGGCGATCTTTGAGCCGGACGCCCAGATGGCCACGGAGAGCCGCAAGTTCGCACCCGACGCGCAGTTTGTCGACAGCGTGGACGCGCTGCTGGCGGTGGAGGCGCTGGACTGTATCCTGATCGCCAGCCCCAACTATCGCCACGTTGAACAGCTGGAGGCCCTGGCGGCCCATCGTCCGCTGCCGGTGCTGGTGGAAAAACCGCTCTTCACTGACCCCGCACATGCGGAGCGACTGGCGGCGTTCCGCGCCAATTACCCCGCGCCGGTGTGGGTGGCGATGGAATATCGCTACATGCCGCCCGTGGCGACCCTGCTGGCCGAGGCCGAGGCGGCCACTGGCGGCATCAAGATGCTCACCATCCGCGAGCACCGGTTTCCCTTCCTCGAAAAGGTCGGCGACTGGAACCGTTTCAACCGCTTCACCGGTGGGACATTTGTGGAGAAATGCTGCCACTTCTTCGACCTGATGCGGCTGACGCTGAAGTCGGAACCTGTTCGGGTGCTGGCCTCGGGGGGCGCGGATGTGAACCATCTGGGTGAACGCTATGACGACGAGGCGCCGGATATTCTCGACAACGGCTATGTCATTGTCGATTTTGCCAATGGAACCCGCGCCATGCTGGAGCTGTGCATGTTCGCCGAAGGCGCCCGCTATCAGGAAGAAATCTCTGCCGTGGGTCCAAAGGGCAAGATCGAGGCGCTGGTGCCGGGGCCGGGCCGGTTCTGGCCGGACCATCTGGGCGAACCGCCGGTTCCGCAGGTTGTAGTCTCGCCACGCGCCCCCAAGGGGCCGGAGATTCGCGACATCCCGGTCGACCCCACGCTGCTGGAAGCCGGCGACCACAATGGATCGACCTTCTATCAGCACAAGGGTTTTCTAGATCTGGTGCGTGGCCTGCGCGCGCACCCCGACGTAAGCTTGGAGGACGGTCGCATCGCGGTGCTGATGGGCATGGCGGCGCAGATCTCCATGACCGAGCATCGCGCCGTGGAGATTGCAGAGCTGCTGTGACGTCACAGAATTTGCGAAAGGCCGCCCCCACGGAGGCGGCCTTTTAAACGCGTGCTTACGCTTGTCTGTGCAGCTACCGCGCCGTCAAGTAGTTGCGAGCCCCGATCAGGCCGAAGTTGGGTTGATGGTAGAGGTGCAGCGGCAGCTCCTGTCGCCAGGACGTATGGCGCCCACCCGCGTTGAAGGCCGCAACAAAAGCCTCATCAAAAATCCACGGGTTGGCCGCCGCCACACCCCCGCTGATGAAGACGCCGCCCTTGGCTGCAAAAACAAGGCCGAGATCGCCAGCGACACCCGCGAGATACTGCACGAACAGCTCAACCGCGCGTATTGCGGCGGTATCAAGCCTCGCTTTCGCGGCCTCGAAAATTTCAGCACCTGTCCCCAGTGGGGCGGTCAAATCCATGCTCTTGGCCACCGCGCGATAGAAATATGGCAAGCCGGTGCCCGAAAGAATGGCTTCGGCTTCGACCACCAACCCCGGCCCCATGCCGACCTCGGGCCATTCTTCGCGCAGCGCCTCAAAGATCGGCACCTCCTCCGGGGTGCGCGGACCAAGCGCCACATGTCCGCCCTCGCCCGGAATCACGCAGGGTTCACCATTGGCCCAGACCAGCGCCCCCACCCCGAGGCCGGTCCCGGGGCCAACAATCAGGCAAGGTTCGCGCGGAAACACCGCCTGCCCTTGAAGGACGGTCACATCCCCCTCTGCCACCGTGGCCAGAGACCAGGCGGCCGCCTCGAAATCATTCAGCACTTTTGCGCGTTCGATCCCGAGCGCCACGGCGATACCGCGTTCGGAAAAGCTCTGATCTGCATTGGTCAATTGCACGGAGCCGTCGCGCACGACACCCGCTGCCGCAATCACGGCCCGGCCCGGCGCACTACCGCGATGGGCTGCGAAATCCGCGCAGGCCTGCTCAAGGTTCAGCGTGCCTTTGGTGTCATAGCGGGCGCGTTCGAGAATATCGCCCTCGGCGTTCACAGCTGCCAGTCGCATGTTGGTTCCGCCAACGTCGGCGATGAGATTCCACATCTTTGCCCCTCCAGTCCGGTGCCTGCCCATAAGGGTGGCCGGACCCGATGCTCAGGTTGTCAGTTGCCAAGGGTCAAACAGCCTCGCATGGCGCAGGTCAAGACCTGCACGTCGATTATGACCGCTTTGCGGGCCCTATCCTCGGAGTCGCGTGACTGTTGCCTGTGATATCTCGCAAGGCAAGCGTTAGCGCAAACAGTTCATCAAGATGACGCCGCGCGTGTCAGATAAGCCACCGGTTCAAAATGGTGCATATGCTCGAATGTGCACAGCTCCAGTGGGCCAAGCTCTATCACAGCCAGCCGATCCGCATAGCGGGCAAAAAGCTCATCGGAGAATGACAGCAGATCCGCCGCCTCTGCCACATCAAGCCAGCGCAACAGATAGGCAAGGGTCACATGAAACGTGTAAGTGTCAAAATGGTCCTGCCGCAATCCGGTCAGCTCGCGCAGAGAAACACGGGTTGCCCGCAGGCGGGCCTCTGCGATCTCGTCGGCCCCTTCAAGCGTCAGTGAATGTCCACCGTAGAGGCCGCGCGCGCAGACACGGCGGGTTGCAGGCAGGTCTTGCCCGTCCAGCCGCTGCCGGAATGCGGCTGTCACCTCATCGCGGGTCGCCTCGACCGGAATATCTGCGGGCCAGTTCCGTTCATCGGGAGCAATGCCCTGGAACACCGTCATGTGCAGGCTAGCGGGGGGCAAATAGGTGAACAGAGCACCGAAATCGCTCTGCCGGATTTCATCCTGCATGTCGCACAGGGCCGCGTGCACATCACTCGCCGGGTCGATGTGGCAGAGTACCGTGTTGCCGGGAAAGGGCAGCACCCCTCCATTGGGGGTGAATTTTCCACCCTGCCCCGGGTCGGAAACCGCCTTCGGGCGAGACGTTTCGGCATCGGCGCCAGTCAGAAAACGCATCGGATCGGGGCGAAAAGTGGCCATGGGGCAAAGTCCTTTGATAGTCCTACCGAACAGGTCTACGCGCCTTACATGTCAATGGTTTGACACATGCCAGCTACTCTGACGAGACCGCTGACACGGCATGTCCGGTTAGAGATTTGAGCCTGTTGACCGCACGCACCAGTTCCGCGCCCACTTCGCCGTGGATGCGCGTATCGCTGAGGTCATCGACATTTGCCCCGCAGAAGAACGAGACCGGTTCGCCGATTTCGGAGGGGCGAAACGGCGTCGCGACGGCGTTGATGGCGCGCGAATAGCGGGCCTCCTCCTCGACACAGACATAGCCCTCGCGCTGCAGCTGCAAGCGTTCGCGCTGCCAGACCTCTTCACAGGCCTCTGCGTCGGCCTCCGGCAACAAGGCTTCCAGCTTTTCCCGCTCATCGCGCGACAGCGCACCAAGATATGCGACACCGGAGGAGGACGTCAGCACCGGCATACGGTACCCCACATCAAGCCAAATGGTGCGTGAACCTTCGGGCCGCCAGGTTTTCACGATCAGCATATTGCCATCGTCCTGGATCGACACGCCAACCAGCGCGTTCATCTGATTGGCAAGCGCCTGCATGATCGGTGCCGCGACCGACACAAAGCCAAAGGCCGCCGATGCGATATTTCCCAAGGCCAGCGCCGCCGGTCCGAGGCGATATTTGTCGAAATGACGCCCGTGAGTCAGGTATCCCAACGCACATAGCGTGAAGGTCAGACGTGACACAGTTGACCTTGGGATGCCGGTGCGCTCGGAAATTTCGAGATTTCCCAGACCGTTGTCGGACGGGCGAAAGGCACGCAGGATACGAAGGCCACGGGCCAGCGTATTGGCGTATCGCCGGTCCTGCTCAAGCTCACGCATGGTTTTCCGTCCTGTTGGATCATCCGGGGGCGTCATCATAAGACCCTAACTCGCATCAAGAAAAGCACATTCGTCACCCCGCAGCACGCGATTTGCTTAGGCCCGTGCACCAAGAGTGGTGCGCAACATCTTGGCAGGCGCCCCAGCTGAGTGGAGCGATTTCGCTGCTTGCCGACACCGGCGAACTGAGGGGCGACCCTCAACACGCGCCGACTAATTGCGCCGGCGCGTATAGGCCTCCGATCAGAAGATCTCGAACAGGCCAGCTGCGCCCTGACCGCCGCCGATGCACATGGTGACAACGCCGAGCTTGGCACCGCGCCGCTTGCCTTCCAGCAGCAAGTGCCCGGTCATCCGCGCGCCAGTCATGCCGAAGGGGTGGCCGATGGAGATCGAGCCCCCGTTGACGTTGCAGATCGCCGGGTCGATCTCCAGCCGCTCGCGACAATAGAGCGCCTGGCTCGCGAAGGCTTCGTTCAGCTCCCACAGGTCGATGTCGGAGACCTTCAGCCCGTGACGTTCCAGCAGACGCGGCACGGCAAAGACCGGGCCGATGCCCATCTCGTCCGGCTCGCAGCCTGCGGTCACGAACCCCTTGAGCGCGCCCAATGGCTCCAGCCCCTGTTGTGCGGCCAGATCGGCGTCCATCACCACCAATGCGGCGGCCCCGTCCGACAGTTGCGAAGCATTGCCCGCAGTCACGAAATTACCCTCGCCGCGCACCGGGTTCAGGCCGGACAGACCCTCCAGCGTGGTGTTGGGACGGTTACAATCATCCATGGCGAAGGTGACCTCCTTGTAGGAGACCTCCTTGGTTTCCTTGTCGGTGATCTTCTGCGTGACGGTGATCGGCACGATCTCATCATCGAATTTGCCCGAGCTCTGGGCCGCGGCGGTGCGCATCTGGCTTTCCAGCGCCAGCGCATCCTGTGCGTCCCGGCTGATGCCATAGCGCTGCGCCACGATATCGGCGGTTTCGATCATGGTCATGTAGACCTCGGGCTTGTTTGCCTCAAGCCAGTCATCGCGCCGCTGCGCCGGGCGCGAGGGGGGCATCTGGCTGATGCTCTCGACACCGCCAGCGATGGCGGCAGAGGCGCCCTCCATGGTGATCGCGTGCGAGGCCATTGCCACCGCCTGCAGGCCGGAAGAGCAGAAGCGGTTCACGGTGGCGGCGGCCACTGTGACCGGCAATCCGGCACGCAGCACGGCCTGACGCGCGATATTGCCGCCGGTCCAGCCCTCGGGATAGCCGCAGCCGATGAAAGCGTCCTCAATCAGTGCCGGGTCCACCTTCGAGCGCGCGACCGCGTGTTCGATGGCATGCCCCGCCATCTGCGCGCCATGGGTGTCATTGAACGCACCCCGATAGGATTTGGCGAGGCCGGTCCGGGCGGTGGAGACGATAACAGCTTGTTTCATGGGGAAATTCCTCTTCGAGGTGATCAGGCAGCGTTGAGGTCAGCAAAGGTCTTACCCTCAGCGACCAAGCGTTTCAGGAGCGGTGCGGGCTGCCAGAGGAACGAGTCCTCGGCGGCGAAACCTTCGATATCAGCGAGGATCTTGTCGAGGCCAACACTGTCGGCGTAATGCATCGGTCCGCCGCGCCAGCGTGGAAAGCCATAGCCATTCAGTAGCGTCACATCGACATCCAGCGGACGCAGAGCGATGCCCTCCTCGACCACACGAGCGGCCTCGTTGACCATTGCGGCCATGTAGCGGTCGACGATCTCCTGATCCGAGATGTCGCGCGCCGTGATCCCTTTGGCCGCGCGTTCGGTGGCGATATGATCCAACACCGCGTCATTGGGAGTCTGTGCGCCATCCTCGTAGACGTAAAACCCCTTGCCCGTTTTGCGTCCAAAATCGCCTGCCTCGCATAGGCGGTCGGCAAATTCCGCGTAGGTTTCGCGCGGGTCGCGGGTGGGGGCGAGCCGCTTGCGCGTAGCCCAGCCAATATCCAGCCCAGCAAGATCGCTCACCGCATAGGGCCCCATGGCGAGACCAAACTCCGTGAGCGCCCGATCCACGTCAAACGGGCTTGCCCCGGCCAACACGGCGCCGTCGCCCGCTTTGCGATAATGGCTGAGGATGCGGTTGCCGATAAAGCCATCGCACACCCCCGCACGCACGGCGACCTTCTTCAGCCGCTTGGCCAGGGCAAAGCCCGTCGCGGTGACCTCGGGCGCGGTCTTGCCGGCCACAACGATCTCCAGCAGCCGCATGACATGGGCAGGCGAGAAGAAATGCAGGCCAATCACATCCGCAGGCCGAGAGGTCATCGCTGCGATTTCGTTGACATCAAGGTAGGAGGTGTTGGAGGCCAAAATGGCATCTGGCTTACAGATCGCGTCCAGCTTGGTGAAGACATCCTTCTTCACCTCCATGCTCTCGAACACGGCCTCGATGACGATGTCGGCCTGCGCGAGGGATGCGTAGTCGTCACTGGCACGGAAGGTACCGGCCATGATGGCGTCATATTTCTCCTGAGCAAGCTTGCCGCGTTTGACAGAGCCTTGCAGCGTTGCGGAAACGGTCTTTTCCGCCCGGGCAACGGCCTCCGCATCGCGTTCAATCAACGTTACATCAAGGCCCGCGAGCAATGCTGATACAGCGATCCCCGCCCCCATTGTCCCGCCACCGATCACACCGATCCGGTCCGTATCCCGAGGTTGCACCCCCTTGATATCAGGCACTTTCGCCACTTGCCGCTCTGAGAAGAACGCGTGGATCAGCGCCGATCTCTGATCGCTTTCCATCAACTCCTGAAACAGGGCGCGCTCCTGGGCCAGCCCTTCGGAGAAGGGCAAGTTGACGGCAGCCTCCACCGCCTTGATGCAATTCTGCGGAGCGATCTGGCCTCGCGCTTTTTTGGCCATCTTCCGACGCGTCTCATCAAAGACATCGACGTCCCCGATGGCGACGCTGCTCTCGCTGGTACGGCGCGGGCCTGCGCCTTCCGATATCAACTCTCGAGCATAGGCAAGACCGGCAGTGCGCGGATCATGCGTTTCGGCGATCTTGTCGAGAACACCTGCGGTGAGCGCTTCTTCTGTACCGATCTGACGACCGGAGGTGATCAAGTCGAGTGCGACCTCCACCCCAGCCAAACGCGGCAGACGCTGCGTACCCCCCGCTCCGGGCAAAATACCAAGCGTCACTTCAGGCAGCCCAAAGCGCGCGGACGGCACCGCGACGCGGTAGTGCGCGCCAATCGCGACCTCAAGCCCGCCCCCCAACGCCGTGCCGTGCAAAGCCGCAACGACGGGCAAATCGCAGGCTTCGATCCGGTTGATGAGGTCGGGCAAAAAGGGTTCCTGCGGAGGCTTGCCAAATTCGCGGATATCCGCGCCGGCTATAAAGGTCCGGTCGGTGCCATAGAGGACCACTGCCTCCAGGTCCTTGCGGTCCGCAATTTCGGCGAAGGCCGCATCCAGTCCGGCGCGGACCGCATGGCTCAGCGCGTTCACCGGCGGGTTGGCGATGGCGATGACTGCAATAGCATCAGTGGTTTTCAGGGACACAGGGTTCGACACGGGCGGTTCCTCTTTCCAAGACGCAGGGCGCATTTGTCTGAAAGGCCTAGATGATCCCTCCACAAATTTCAATATGCGGAATTATGTCTTTCAATGTGGAATTTATTCCATGGCCCCTACTCCATGACCCCATGAAAAAACCGGCTGGTCATGAGACCAGCCGGGGTTTGTACGTTTCAGTTGCTGTGATTTTTTCAGGACGTGCCGGTGGCCTGCTGACCGTTCTCGTCCCAATTGAAGTCCGTCCAATCCGTTTCCGGCGCCGCAATGGGCTCTGCGGTCTCCCATTCCGCTCCATCGCCATTTCCCCAACTGGTTGGCTCAGGGGCGATTTCAGCGGGCGCGTCTTGCGGCGCTTCCACAGAGAGGTGTGTCGCTTGTGCAGTCTGGAAACGCGCGACCAACTCGCCCAGGGTCTGAGCATCAGAATTCAGCAACTGACCAGCGGCGGTCGCCTGTTCTACCATTGCGGCGTTCTGCTGGGTCACCTGATCGAGCTGGTTCATGCCGGTATTGATTTCCGCCAAACCGGTGGATTGCTCCTGTGCGCCAGTGGCGATGCCAGAAATCAACTGTGAGATATGGGAGACGCGTTGAAGGATGCTCTCCAAGGCACCACCCGCCTTACCAACCAGATCAACACCACGTTCCACCTGTTTTGAGCTATCACTGATAAGGTTCTTGATCTCCAGCGCGGCATCGGAAGATCGTTGCGCGAGCCCCCGCACTTCAGAGGCCACCACCGCAAAGCCGCGACCGGCCTCACCGGCCCGAGCGGCCTCGACGCCTGCGTTCAAAGCCAGCAAATTGGTCTGGAACGCAATGTCATCGATCACAGAGATGATCTGGGAGATCTTGCTGGAGCTTTGCTCGATCTCGGTCATGGCAGACACGGCGTTCTTCACGATATCACCACTCGCCTCGGCTTCACTGCGCGTCTCATTCGTGGTGCTCTCCACATCGCGTGCGCCTTCCGCTGCGGATTTTACGCTTGCGGTCATCTCATCAAGGGCAGCCGCGGTCTGCTCCAGAGTGGCGGCCTGGCTTTCAGTGCGATGGGACAGATCTTGCGAGGCCTGGCTGATCTCTGACGCACCATTGCGGATCGAAGACGAGGTCTCCACCACCTGCCCAACCGTTTCGTTCAACGTATCCAAGGTGCGGTTGAAGTCTGCACGCAACTGCTCATAGCCTTCGGACAGTTCATAGTCTATTCGCGCGGTCAGATCCCCTTCGGACAAGCGGGACAACCCATTCCCCAGAGCCGACACGGCCTTTTCCTGAGCGGCCATGCGCTGGCTGCGCTCCTCCTCGGCAAGCCGTTCCATTTCTTCTTTCTCGACGATACCGTCGCGGAATACGGACAAAGACCGCGCAATGCGGAAAATCTCGGTGCTGGCCCGTTCAAAGCCGACAACCGGGCTACGATCGCCATTTGCAAGCCGTTCGGTGCTGGCGCTGACGCGGTTCAATGGACGCATGACCAGCATCTGCATCAACAGCAACGCGGTCAAGAATACTCCAGCAATCCAGCCGAGAGACACAATCAGGTTGCGGTTCGCCGTTGCGATTTCAGCAGAGATGTCGCGCGCCATGCCGCCAATGCCCGTCAGCGACCCCGCAGCAAAGTTCGCTGCGCGCTCTGCAATTCCGACGACTGTTACCTCGGTTTCGCGGGTGGCCACGTCTGCGGCAGCCCGGGCATTGAGAACATTGATCCGAAGCGCTGCAAGGCCCGTCTCCGGCGCGTTGAGGGCACCGAGTTTCTTCAGCAAATCGCCCACGCGAACGTCTTCAAAGTCCTCATAAAAGGACAGGTTCATGCTCGCACTCGACATATCGAACGCGGCGTCGTTGACAAGCGCCTCGTCATTCGAAGTGATCACATCAAGGGCGGCCACTTGGAACGCGTTGACCCCGGCACTGATATCCATCAGCGTATTGAGAAAACCGACTTCGTTTTTCATGAGGCGGCGCAGCGCATCCCCGTTTTCCTTGCTCGCCCGGTCAGCTGCGATGGAGAGTTTGTCGACCTGCGCGTCGATCCCCATCACGATAAAGCGCTCCGTATCCGCACGCGCTTTCATAGCCGCCTGACGCAGAGTTTCCGATGGAAACAGGCTCTGTGCGATCACTGACTGAAGTGTGAAGGACGCATTCCGAAGCAGGGAAACATCAAGCAACTCGGGCGCGTTCGCCTCGATAAGATCGGCAAGCTCCAGCAAACGGGCATCTGAACTGTCGGCCAGCTTCTGCAACTCCGCCAGTGTCGTCGGATCCTTCGTTCCACCAAATGCCACAGCCGTGCCGGCCAGCAGGTTCAGTTCCGCTCGGGCCTCCAGCAACATTTTCAGGTTCTGAAAGTCCACTTCTACAAGGGTCTTCAGGGAGTCATCGATGGCGCTGTAGGTGGCCACCGCCCCCTTGTTCAGCTCAACCGAGGCTGACTGTGTCAGCTCCATCATCAACCCACGCAGTTCACTGCTGATCCGATGCAAGTCTTCAACTCCGACATCGATCTGCGCATCGCTTTCCAATGCCATCCGCCGGGCCGAGGCCAGATCAGTCAGGGCGTCCGACACTTCCGACGCGCCCGCTTCGAACTCGGGCTGCATGGTCTCATCCAAGTCCGATATCAACGCCAGCAGCATCTCAGTTGAGGTTGCGACCTTGGCCACCGCGGCATCGATGCCCGCGGTATCATCTGCAATCATCAAAGAGATCATGCCGTCTTTGGCAAGCCCGGCCGCAAGCGATATCTCACCGGCAAGCACCAAGTCCGGAAGCTTCTCGGTATTGAGATTGGTCATGTCCTGATCGATCTTGTTCAAGACCGAATACATCATGTAGGCGAACAGCCCGAACGAGATGCCCATCAGCAGCAGGATCATTCCCATCTTGGCGCGAATACTGCGCAGCAGACCGAAGCGACGGCGGCGGGCGGGTTTGATAGTGGAAGTATCGGTCATTGGCTCACTCTGCGCGCTGGAAAGCCACGCTTGGCGCTGAGGATAGCGCGCGATCGCATGGACAGGAGAAGATCGGGCAGACACAAGGAGAGATTGGCAAAGCAGATCGCGGCTGGCAGAGCGGTATCATGCCCATCGAAACAGGTCCGCTGGCGCATTTTGCATTGCTGAGTGACAACGAGGGCCAAACATCATCTCCAGTATCATTCAGCCAGAAGACTGCTCTGCACGCCCTTAATTTTCGATGAAATCGAAGGCGCTTTACGCATATACTCCGCTGCCCTCACGGAAGAATAACGCGAATTTGCGCCTTTCTTTTGGAGCGATTTAGTTCAAATTCACCACACTGATTTCACTGCCACCAACGCCACCATGTCGCCTCGGAGGGCCTACACGCCGTTTTCCCGTTTGGAACAGCGTGCCACCTCTGCTCCACTCGGCTGCGCCGATACGCAGCGCATGAATGCTCCGGCCCTAAAACTCGCGGCGCAGAGTGCCGCCACTCAAAGGATAGAACGATGACCGAGCTGCCTGCCTACTGGAAAAACCACATCGCCGGGGACTGGGTGGATGGCGGTGCGGGGCGTATTGACGTTTTGGACCCGGCCAGTGGCGAGAAAATCGCCGAACACGCCTTGGCAGACGCTGCTGATGTGGATCGCGCCGTGCAGGCTGCGCGGGCCGTGCATCTCTCCGGCGCCCTCAGCCATATGCGCCCGATCGAACGGGGCCGTATGGTGCAGGCCATGGGCCGCTACCTGCTGGAACACAAGGACGAGATTGCGCTTACCCTGGTCCTGGAACAGGGCAAACCGCTGTGGGAAGCGGTGGTCGAGGTGGAAGGCGCTGCCCTCTACTTCGAATACTACGGCAACCAGGCCAGTACGATCGAAGGCCGGTCAATCCCGCTCGGCGCAGGCTACTACGACTTCACCGACTATGAACCAATGGGGGTGTCGGCCCAAATCATCCCGTGGAACTATCCGGTGGAGATGACGGCCCGCTCGCTCTCGGCGGCGCTGGCGACCGGCAATGCCTGCGTGATCAAGAGCCCGGAGCTGACGCCACTGACCAACGCCTGGTTCGCCCATGCCGCAACGGCCGCGGGGTTTCCGGCGGGCACGGTGAACGTGATCTGCGGCTATGGGCATGAGGCAGGTGCCGCGCTGGCAGGCCACCCGGATGTGAACCAGATCGTCTTTACCGGCTCCGTTCCCACCGGGGTCGCCATTGCCAAGGCGGCAGCGCAAAACGTGGTGCCCTGCGTGCTTGAGCTGGGTGGAAAGTCCGCGGCCATCGTGCACGACGACGCCGATCTGGAAGCGTTTGAGAACGATATTCGCTGGGGGATCTACTTTAACGCAGGACAGGTGTGTTCGGCCATGAGCCGGGTGATCGTGCATGAGAGCCGCGCCGAGGAACTGATCGCGCGCGCCGAAACCATTGCAACCGGCCTGTCGGTTGGACCCGGAGTGGAGCGCACAGAGTTCGGGCCCAACATGGGGGCCATGGTCTCCGAGGCGCAGCGCAATCGCGCCGTCGCCATGGTGGCACGTGCGGAGGAACAGGGCGCGCGCCTGGTGACAGGGGGGCGGGCGCCAAACCATCCGGGTGCCTTTTTGCAGCCAACGGTGGTCGCCGACGTGACCCCGGACATGGACATCGCGCGCAACGAGGTTTTTGGCCCGGTTCTGTCCGTCCTGACCTTCAAGGACGAGGCGGAGGCCATCGCGATCGCCAACTCCACGGATTATGGGCTGGTCGGCGGCGTATTTACCCGCGATCTGGACCGCGCCACCCGCGCCGCCCGTCAGATCCGCGCAGGTCAGGTGTTCGTCAATGAATGGTATGCCGGTGGGGTGGAGACGCCATTTGGCGGTGTCGGAAAATCCGGATATGGCCGCGAAAAAGGGCGTGAGGCGCTGTGGAACTACGTGCAGACAAAGAACATTGCAATCCGCCTGCGCTGAGCAATCAGCGAAACGCAAAGGCCGCCCCACCTAGGGCGGCCTTTGCCGTTAAAGCGTCCTACTGCCGCCGAATATTCTCCGGCAACCATGTGGCCAGTTCTGGCCAGACCACAAGGATCACCACCATCAGAAGCATCAGCGCCACCATCGGCACTGCGGTCTTGGCAATGTAGGAGATCTCGTGCCGGGTCATGCCTTGCAGCACAAAGAGGTTGAAGCCGATTGGCGGCGTCACCTGCGCGGTCTCAATCACCACGACGAGGAAGATACCGAACCAGATCACGTCAATTCCCGCTTGCCGGATCATCGGCTCCACAATGGCCATGGTCAGGACCACGGAGGACAGACCATCCATGAACATGCCGAGGATCAGGTAGAACACCGTGAGCACCGCAATCAGGGCAATGGGCGACAGGTTGTAGCTATCAATCAGCCCGGCCAGCGCGCGCGGCAGACCTGTGAACCCCATCGACAGCGACAGGAAGGCCGCCCCCATCAGGATGAAGGCAATCATCGCGGATGTGCGCGTGGCTCCCATCAGGCTTTCGACAAACGTTGCCCAGCTGAGGCTGCCCTGCATCAGCGACAGGCCCAAGGCGCCAAGAACGCCCACTGCGGCGGCTTCGGTCGCGGTGGCAAATCCCGTGTACATCGACCCGATGACCACAAAGACCAGACCAAAGAGCGGCAGTAGAAAGCGGCTCTCGGCGATCATTTCGCCCAGTGACAGGCGCGGCTCTGGCTTGGGGCGCTGAGCGGGGCTAAAGAAATGCCACCCGATGATATAGAGCATGAACAGTCCGGCCAGAACGAGGCCGGGAAAGACGCCCGCCATGAACAGCTTGGTGATGCTTTCGTTGATGCTGACACCATAGACGATCAGCGTCAGCGAGGGCGGGATCATCAGGCCCAGTGTGGCGGCACCGGCCAAGGTGCCGATGATCATATACTCGGGGTAGCCGCGCGCCCGCAGCTCCGGGATCGACATCTTGCCCACCATATTGAGCGTTGCCGCCGAGGAGCCGGAGACAGCGGCAAAGATCGTGCAGCCCGCGATATTGGTGTGCAAAAGCCCGCCGGGCAGGAACCGCATCCAGGGTGCGAGACCACGAAACATGTCCTCGGATAATCGGGTCCGATAGAGGATCTCTCCCATCCAGATAAAGAGCGGCAAGGCGGTGAGCGTCCAACTGGAGGCGCCACTCCAGATGGTGGTGATCATGGCATCCCCTGCCGGACGGGAGGTGAAAAGCTCCATCCCAACCCAAGCGACGCCCATCAGCGCAAGGCCAATCCACACGGACCCGCCCAAAAGTGCGAACAGGACAAAGAGGAAAATGACCGTGGTGTAGATTTCGATCATTCGAGGACCTCCCCCTTGATCTGCGGCGCACCGGTCACAAGCATCCGGGCGAGGTAGTCCCACAGCGCGACGGCCAGCAGAACAGTTCCGATCGACATCGGCAGTTGCGGCAGCCAGACCGGCGTATAGACCCAGCCCGAACCGCTCTCAGCCCAGAGCGCGGCCCAGTTCCAGGGCCAGGTTCCGAACATGGACACCGCTGTCAGCAGCCACTCAGGCGCGAAATCCTGTCCCTGCGTGCGATCATTCAGCATCTCCGACAGGACATTTGTCTTGATGGCGTAGCGGGCAAAATAGGTGGCCGTCAGAGCCGAAATCAACATCGCCCCCGCATCGAGCCAGAAATGATGCCGCCCACCAAGGTTCAGAAAGATCGACACCCGGATGTGCCCCCCGTGGGTCAGTGTGTAGGCCAGTGCAAAGAACGATGTCGCGGCCATCGCATAGCCCGCATATTCGGTCGAGCCGGGAAAGGTCAGTGACGCCCAGCGCGCCCCCATCTGCCCGACGATCAACAGCAGGATCGCCACCATGAACAGCGCCGCGATTGCGCCCGCGCCGTTATAGATCCGATCCAGCGCGCCCCAGAGCGGTTGCAGCACCCGGCGCATGGCGGCCGGTCTCAAAATGCACAGCAGCATCAGAGCTGTTGGCACAACGAAGAGCCATACCCACAGGGGCAAGCCCAGAACAGGTTGCCAGTCACGCATGTCTTGTCCTTTGGATGAATAGACTGATCGAGAGGAGGCGGAGCCGGTTGCCCAGAAGGCCTCCCGGCTCCGTCGCGGATCAGTTTGCCTTGAAACCGTCGAGGATCGCCTGACCATCCTCACCCGCAGTGGCGAGCCAGTCCTCGGTCATTTTTGCACCGATGGTTTCCAGTTCAGCCAGAAACTCCGGTCCGGCCTCAACCACATTCATGCCATTGGCTTCAAGCTGTTCAAAATACCAATTGGCCAGCTCCTCGGACTTGGCAGCACAGGCGGCGCCGGTCTCTGCGGCGGCTTTTTCGACCGAGGTTTGCACCTCGGCATCAAGACCGTCCCAGACCTGCTTGTTCACCATCACGTAGTTGCGCGGCAGCCATGCGTTCACCTTGTAGTAGTGGCTGAGCTGTTCCCAGACCTTGCGATCATAGCCGGTGGCACCGGATGAAATGAACGCTTCCGCCACGCCGGTCGCAAGGGCTTGGGACAGTTCGGCGGCCTCGACCTGTACCGGGATCATTCCCAGCTCCTCCGCAAAGGTCGCCGTTGCGGTATTGTAGGAGCGGAATTTCACGCCCTGGGTGTCCTCGGAAGAGTTCACTTCCTTGTTGAAATAGAACCCCTGCCCCGGCCATGGGCAGGTATAGAGCGTGACGAGGTTCTGATCGGCAAGCTGCGCGTTGACCTTGTCCTTGGCGATTGCCCAGAGTTTTTCATTGTCCGCATAGGACGTGGCAAGGAACGGCAGGTTGTCCCAGCCCAGCAAAGGCACCTCATTGGCGTGCGCAGACATGAAACGTTCGCCAATTGGGGCCTGCCCGGTCTGTACCGCACGCTTGATCTCGCCCCCTTTGAAGAGGGATCCGCCGGGATGCACGGTGATGTCGATCTCACCATCGGTGTACTCACGCACCTTGTCGGCAAAGACCACGCCCATCTCGGAATGGAAGTTCGAGGACGCATAGGCCATCGGCATATCCCATGTCTCGGCCTGCGCGGCGCCAGCGGCAATGACGACCGCAAAACCGGCAACGGTGGTCCTCAAAAGTGTCTTGTTCATAGGTTCGGTTCTCCCGTGTTGAATAGTTTTTTATCGTTATGTCTTGGCAAAGCGCATCGGGTCAAAGGCGCTCACATCGGCATTGGGCCAATTGCCCGCAATCATGTCGGCCACCAGTCGGCCTGTCTTTGGGCCACCTGTCAACCCGATGTGGTGATGCCCGAAGGCGGTGTAGACGCCGCTGCCCCGCACCTCGCCAATCAGCGGCAGACTGTCCGTGGGCGCAGGCCGGAAGCCCAACCACTCTTCCTCGGTCGTATAGTCGAGGTCGGGAAAGGTCCGCGCCACCGTGCGCCGCAGCATCTCGAGCGGTTTTCTGGATTTCACATCGCTCAGGCCGCCGAATTCGACAATGCCGGCACAGCGCAGACCCTGATCCATGGGCGTGGCGACAAATTTGCCTTCGGTCAGCATCATCGGATTGTTGGGACGCTGGCTCGGGTTCTTGAAGATGATGTGATAGCCGCGCTCCGCCTCCAGCGGCACCTCAAGCCCCAGTTTCTTCATCAACGCGCCAGACCAGACCCCGGCGGAGAGAACCGCCTTATCGCACACGAGGCGTCCCTGATCGGTCGCGACAGCAGTGATCTGGCCGCCCATAAGTTCAAAATCTTTGACCTCGGCCTGCAGAAAGCGCCCGCCCATCCCCTCAAACTGTGTCACCAGATCCTGCACATAGCTGCCCGGATTGAGGATGAAGCCGTGATCCTTGTTCACGGCCAGAAGACGCATGTCCGGCGACAGGATCGGCTCGCGCTCCCGCACGGCGTCGCCTTCGATGATCTCTGGGACAAACCCGGCCTCGCGGCGCAAGGCCCATGTATAGGCATCCGCCTCAAACGCGGCCCGGTCGCGATAGACAAAATTATACTCGCTGTCCTGTATCCATTTCGCAGCGGGCATGCCGTCGGTCAGCGCCTTGTGTTGCTCGACACTGTCCCCCACGACGGTGGCCAGCCCTTTCGAAATCCGCCGGGTGTCTGCGTCATTGGCGTTTTTCAGATATTTGGCCAGCCAAGGCAGCAACCGCGGCAAATAGGACCAGCGCATGAACAGCGGAAAGTTCGGATCGAACAGGTAACGTGGCCCTTTGGGGATCAGACCTGGCGTCGTGACCGGCACGATGGCGCTGCGCGCGAGGATACAGGCATTGCCATATGAGGCCCCCATGCCCGGCGCGCCTTTGTCCACCAGCGTCACCTCCAGCCCCGCCCGACGCAACCAGATGGCGCTGGCCGCGCCCACGATCCCCGCGCCAACCACCACGATATGCTGAGTTCCCATGTCTCTATCCTATGTCCTGTTGCGGATCAGATTGTCGGGAACCACACATCATTTCAAATACAAATCATCCGCTCACCGATCACAGGAGATGATAGAGCCGACGCAGTGCCGCTTGCATCAAATCCGGGCGCTTCATGACATCCGCCGCGCTCCTGGCCTGCCGAGCACTTCCATCGCGCGCTTTCTCACATGCGATCAGGCCAGCTTGATGCACCGCAGGCAAGCCGCAGACCCTAGCGCCCTTTTATGGCAATGGTGAACCGGGTCCGCGCGCCTGCGGGGGGCGGCGGAAACGGGCCCGCCCGTCGTATTTGCTGCACCGCCAGCTGATCCAGCTCTGCAGATCCGGAACTCTTTGCCACCCGCACCGTGGTCAACTGCCCTCCGGCCCCGATGGCAAAGGCAATATGCGCCACCCCGCGCGCCGAGGTTCGTGGTTTCCGCTGACGCGAGATCTTGCGCATGACTTGGCCCGGATAATTGGATGCAGCCGCATTGCCAGCATCCGTCGACTTGCCCGCGCGCGCACTGCTTGCCCGGGCAGCACGCTGATCTTCCGCCCCGCTTTCGGTTCCCGCCCTTGCGTTGGTGGCACTGTTCCCGCGAGGCGCTGCCGTCGCCGGTTTCACAACAGGCTTTTCAGGCTGTTTGGTCGCCTCCACCGGGGGCGGCGTCGGGCGCTCGGGGGGGCGCGGACCACTGTCGGGCGCAAGGTCCGACTGCGGGACCGCAGCAACCTTCGCCACCGGCACGGACGCCACCACAGAAACGGCATCGGTGGGGGAAACTGACGTAGATGCAGCAGCCGAGAGTGCGGGCTGTTCGACGGGTGCGACCGCTTCGGGAACAGGCGTCACTGCGGTCACGTCCTGTGCAGGCGACGTCGGCGCGGCTGTCGGTTGCGATGTGGTTTGCGTCGGCGGCACCGGCTCTGTGACCTGCTGGGTGTCAGGCAACGTCTCTGCCTCCACCGGCGATGCGCGGCCCTGCGCGAGGTCGGCGAAGCTGCTGCCCAATGCCGCTGGCGCGACGCTGCCACCGCCCTCAATCTCGACAGAGGCCGCCCCCATATCCACAAGGAACGCCGCATGCGCCGCGAGCGCCACACAGACCGAAAGGCTGGCAATGAGTGGTGACCGAGGGATCATGGCATATTCCGTTCCGACAACAGCGAAATGCGGGAGGCCCCCAGTGCGCGCAGTTCCTTGGCGACACGCAACAGCTGCGCGGCAGGCAGGGCACGATCCGGAACAAGCCGCGCCGCAAAGTTCTCCTGCTCTTCCCACACGATGCGCACATAGGCCTCGGGCGAGGTCAGTTCTGCACCCCGAAAACTCAGACTGCCGTCAGCGCGGATCACCAGCGCATCTGGTGGTGGGCTGGCCTCCAGGTCAGAGGCTTCGACCAGACGCACGGCCGGATCCATCGATGGCGCAAGCGAGCCCGCAACCATGAAGAACACAAGCATCAGGAACACCACATTGATCAGGGCAATGGTCGGTTCACGATGGCTTTTGTTTGCGCGACGGCGTGACAGCATGGCCCTACCCCAGCACCGTCACGGCCAGTTTCGGCTGCTGACGCAGAACCGCCAGTACATCGACCAACCGCTGAGAGGTCACCGTGCCAGCCAGACTGACCAGTACTTGGGTTTCTTCGGCGTCACGGTCTGACCTGAGAGAAACCAACCGCGCCTCTATCGCGTCAACCGCCACCACCTCACCGTTGAGGGAAATCTGGTCTGGCGTAAGTCTGAGAAACAGCGAGCGGGTCTCGCCCGATGTGCCCTGCGCGGCCTCCGCTGCCATCAGGTCAACGGTGCCGAACCGGGAAAATGTCGACGACAGCATAAAGAACAGCAGCAACAGAAAAATCACGTCGATCAGCGAGGTCATCGACAACCGCCGCGCATGCCGTTTGCTCAGTCGCAGTGCCATCAGGCCGCCTCGCGCGGGGTGTGCTGTGCCCCGCAGTCTGCATCCGGGGCGAAGGCCTGCCGCAGCGCCGTGTTGGCAAAGACCCGGTCCCGTTCAACCGCGCCGCTGAGCCAGCCGTGGACAGCCGCCACCGGCATCGCAACCGCAAGCCCCGCCGCAGTGGTCAGCAGTGCGACCCAGATACCGCCAGCAAGTACAGTGGGATCCACCGAGGTTCCCGCAGATTGCAGCCCCTGAAACGCCTCGATCATGCCCAGCACCGTGCCAAACAGGCCAATGAGGGGCGCGAGCTGTGCGACCATATCAAGAAAGCCCAGTCCGGTCTCAAGCCGCAGGAACAGCGCTTCGGCCTCTGAATCGCAGCGATCAGATACCGCAGAGGCATCATCAGCCGTACCTCCACGCAACGCCCGCTTCACCGGCGCGACAAGGTAGCTTTGCGAGTCTGACAAGAGTGCCTCCGCAGTTTTGCAGTCGCCACGCTCATAGGCCGCGAGAGCCAATTTGACGCGACGATGCCGCCCCACACCTGCGCGGCGGAACTGCCAGAATTTATAAAGCACCGTCGCCGCACTCACCACGGACAGGGCCAGCAGGAGGACAACCACGGGTCCACCGATCGCGATCACCTCCGCGAGCGACCCCAGCAGGCCAGACCAGACATCAGACAGGTGCATCATCCCAGAAGCTCCACGTCGGTGCGGCTTTTGAGGTCTAGCCCCGTTTCGCAGAGCGCATTGCCGCCATCCGCGATGCAGCTGCTGGCACCATTGATCAGAACCCGGCCCACATCGTCGCAGGCAATATCGGGCAGATCGAACTGCCGGACCCGCGGACGCCCCGCTGGCAGGTCGCGAAAATCAAACAGGGTGAAGGTCATCACGCCTCCGGACTGGTCGAAGAGGACGGTCTCGTAGACCGCCTCCTCGATATCCGTGGCGTGGGTGTTCTGCGCGAGAAAGGACAAGCGACACGCGCTGCCTTGATCCTGAAGCGCGTTCAGTTCGATCTGAACACCCGACTGTGGCGGGGTATCCTCCGCCCCGGCTGCAGATGCCCCCCCGAGGGAGGAAAGGACAGCTGCCGCAAGAGCAAAGGCATGGACCTGGCTCAGGTTAGTCATGACATCTACTCCTTTAGAAGGCTGCAGCCAGCGAGAGCTTGATATTGCGGCCAGACGCGGCACGGGTCGCCAGATGCGGCGTGTACTGCTTGTCAAAGATGTTCTCGACGCCCAGACGCAGCTCCGCCTCTTTCAGGAACCCGGTGTCGATGGCGTAGGTGGCGCGCAGATTGTGGACCGCATAGCCGGGCGTGCTGCGGATGTCCTTGGTCAGCACTGCTTCCCACGACAGATCCAGCGTGTCGTTGAACTTCTTACCGACGGTAAGGCCAAGGCTGTTGGCGGGCATGCGGGTATAGTCGGCGGTGGTGCCGTCCACATAGGACCACTCGCCACTGGACATATTCGCATTCATATCCACGTAGGCGCCGGAGCCATGACTGTAGGACGCCTCGATCTCCACACCCTCGGTGTTTACACGGTCAACACTCGCGTAGTCGGTGCCCGACGTGTAGTCCCATAGCCGGGTCTGCCAGAGGTTCACCTTCGCCCGCAGCGTGTCGTCACCGCTGAACACCCCGACCTTGTCGTAGGAGGCGCCCAGTTCATAGGTCACGGCCTTCTCGCTCTGGGTCATGTATGTTGCGTAGGTGGCATAGTCGAAATCATCGAGGATCGGCAGGCCAGCAGTATAAGCCACGGAGCCGAACACGGCAAAACCACTGTCAAAGGCGTAGCGCGCAGAGATCCCGCCCATCAACTCGCTGTTGTCGAAGCTTTCGCCTGCGGTGACATAGCTGCCGTCCGAGCTGGACCTGATGTCCTGTGTCTCGTAGCGCATCGCCGGGGTCAGGCTGAACCCATTGCCAAAGTCGATCTCGTCGATCGCAAACAGGGCAAACCGCTTGTCAGTACCGCCCGGCGCGGAGGAGGCATCGAGACGTTCCTTGCGGATGATCTCCCCGCCTGCCCGCAGATTGTGCTCCGCACCAAAGGCATTGAAAAGCGAGGTGTTTTTCACCGTCAGCTTGGTGGTCTCATACCGATGGTCGGCGTTGAGCAAGGCAGAGCCGGTGCTGCCGACCTCATCCTGTTCGATATACTGATCAGCGTAGGACAGGGTCGCGGTCAGGTCGACCAGATCGTTGCCCAGCGGGTTGTAGGCATATTGCAGGCTGGTTGTTGTGGTCTCGGTATAGCGGTCCACATTGCCAAACGGGATGCTGGCGAAGGCGTCATAGGGCACGTCCTTCTCATCCGAAGTCGTCTGCGAATGCGAGAACGTCAGCGACTGGTTGGCGTTGTCGCCAAAGCTGTACCGCCCCTTCACCAGATAGGATGGCAGCTCGTAGCCGGTGTTGGCCACCTCGTTGCCATCGCCATCGGTATAGTTGCCCTGCTCGCGGTAGGTGTAGTTCAGCAGGAATTCCAGATTCTCGGTCGGCTGCCAGCCAAGAATGGTGGAGCTGACGCGGGTGTTGGCGTTGCCGTAATACTCAAACGTTTGCCGCCCGGAGAGGCCGATCTCGCCCTCGGTCAGATCAGCGGCGTCAATGGTCTCCAGGTTCACCACCCCACCGATCACGCCAGAGCCATACTCGTAGGACCCCACGGTGCCGCGGATCACCGAAACCTCGCGAAACAGGGCCGGGTCGGTATAGAGCTGAGTGCCGATGCGATAGAGTTCTTCGGACCCCATCGTCGCGCCATCAAGCTGGATTTGAACCTTTTGGTTCGACCCGTAGGTGCCATCGGCGCCATAGCCGCGAATGTTGATCCCCGCGCCGGTGGGCGTGCCAGCGTTCACCAGCGTCACGCCGGGAACGGAATCGATAAGTTCGGCAACACTACCCGCCTGACGGTCCTGAATTTCCGCGGCGTTGATAACGGTTTCCGGCGTCGCGGTATCTGTCTGCACATCGCGCTTGTTGTTGCCAAGCACGAGCAGGCCGAGGAACCCGTCACCGTCATCCGGATCCTGTGCCGCACTGACGGTTGCAGTCACGGCCAGCGCCATGCCTGATGCAGAGCACAACAGTGCCCGGCGCATTTTGTTGATTTTCATGTCGTCCCCATAGGTCTGATGCAAGTCGATACCGCATGCTCGCCTTGGGGCTGGCTTGGTGTCTGGCGCGTTGAGTGGCCCGATTATTCTCTGTCACCAAGCCTTCGCACTTGCGGCGCCTAATTTAATTTACTATTTCTGTCAAGAAAAATCCCGATGCGCATATGACTCTCTCGCACCGGATGTCAGCCTGATCGCCCCATCCCATGGGCGCACGCCAGCAGTATCCCCAGACACAAGAATCGAGGACCCTGATGGATCAGGACAGACCCACTTCGGCAGAAGACATTCGCACTCTGCGCGCCGAGAAAGCCTCTCTGCGCGCACGGGATTTCTGCGACACCTACGGCTTGGCAGAGGCGCAGCTTGTTGCGGCCTATACTGGCCAAGGATCGACACGACTGACGGCACATCCTGCTGAGCTGATGCCACGCATCGAACGACTGGGCGAAGTGATGGCGCTGACGCGGAACGCCTCCTGCGTGCATGAGCGCGTTGGCACCTATGGCAACTACAAAAGCGGCCCGCATGCGGCGATGATCCTGCAACCGGAGATCGACCTGCGGCTATTCCCATCCCATTGGGTCAGCGCCTTTGCGGTGGAGACCGAGACCGACGCGGGCGTAAAACGCTCGATCCAGGTCTTTGATGCGGCGGGTGATGCGGTGCACAAGATCCACCTGCGTGACACCTCAAACCACGCGGCCTGGGCAGAAGTGATCGCCGAACTGGCCAATGGCGACAGCTCCGACACGCTGGAGGTCGCGCCCCGCAAGCCGGCCGAGACCCCGAAGGTCAACCATGACAAGCTGGACCTGCTGCGCAGCGAATGGTCCAAGATGACCGACACCCATCAGTTCCTGCGCCTGACCTCGAAGCTGAAGATGAACCGTCTGGGCGCCTATCGCCACGTCGGCGCGCCCTATGTTGATCGCCTCGACACCGGCGCCGTGGACGCAGCCCTGCAGGCACTGGCGGGCAGCGGCACCGAGGTGATGCTGTTTGTCGGCAACCGCGGCTGCATCCAGATCCACGGCGGCGCAATCGAAACGCTGAAGGCGATGGGTCCTTGGCAAAACGTGATGGATCCGCGCTTCAACCTGCATCTGCGGTTGGACCATATTGCCGAGGTCTACGCGGTCAGCAAACCGACCCAGCGCGGCCCCGCCCTGTCGCTGGAGGCCTTTGATGCCGAGGGAGGCATCATCCTGCAGATCTTTGGCCGCCGCACCGAAGAACTCGACAGCCGCCCGGCGTGGCAGGAAATCCTGTCCGCCCTGCCCCGCACTCAGCAAGAGGAGCTGGTCTGATGCGTCGTACGCTCCTCGCCGCCAGCCTGTCCGCCCTGCTCTGCTCTTCCTTCGCCGCACAGGCTGCGGATCGGGTGTTGTCCATCGGCGGCTCCGTCACTGAGATCATCTACGCATTGGGCGCCGGTGACCGGCTGATTGCCCGGGACACCACCTCCACCTACCCAGAGGCCGCCAATGACCTGCCGAACGTCGGCTACATCCGCGCCCTGTCGCCCGAAGGGGTGCTGTCGGTGGACCCGGACCTTATCATCTCAGAAGCTGGCGCTGGCCCGATGGAAACGCTGGAGGTGTTGACCCGTGCAGAAATTCCGTTTGTCGAAGTGCCCGATGGGTTTGATGGCGCGGGCATCCTCGCAAAGGTCGCAGCCGTTGGCACCGCGCTCGAGCTGGAAGAGGAAGCCGCCGTTCTTGCCGAGGACCTGAGCACCGGGCTGGACGCGGTTGCCGCAAAGACCGCATCGCTGCCGGAATCAGAACGCAAACGCGTGTTGTTCATCCTTTCCACCCGCGGCGGGCGCATCATGGCCTCGGGCACGCATACCGCTGCTGATGGCATTATCCGGATGGCGGGTGGCATCAATGCGCTGAGCGATTTCGAGGGCTACAAGCTGATGACCGATGAGGCCGTATCCCGGGCAGCCCCAGAGGTTATTCTGATGATGGATCGGGGCGGCGATCATGGTGCACCCGATGCCGAATTTTTGGCTTTGCCTGCCATTGTCACCACCCCGGCGGCCAAGACCAAATCCGTTGTGCGGATGAATGGCCTCTATCTGCTAGGGTTCGGCCCACGCACAGCCGACGCCGCGATGGATCTCGCCCGCGCACTTTATGAGGGGTTGTGATCCATGGTCGCGTTAAGTGAACCCAGCCCTCACAGCCTCTCAAATCAGGCGCGCCCCCTTGACCGCCGCATCCTGGCGCGACGGCTTAGCGTCCTTCTAGTTGGCCTGCTCGCCATCGCCGTTGTGGTCAACCTCGCGCTGGGGGCTTCAGACATCTCGCTGTGGGGGGCGCTTGGCAAATTTCTCTCGGGCGAGGAGCTGACGACGCTGGAGCGCGTGGTCCTCTGGGACATTCGCCTGCCTCGGATCATCCTCTGCGTCTTGGTGGGCGCGGCGCTGGCGGTTTCGGGCGCGGTGATGCAGGGGTTGTTTCGCAACCCTCTGGCGGACCCCGGACTGGTGGGCGTCGGGGCCGGAGCGGGACTGGGGGCGATCATCTCTATTGTTCTGGGCGGACTGTTGCCCGTTGGGCTGCAAAGCCTTTTTGGCAGCTACGTCACGCCCGTCGCAGCCTTTGTCGGTGGCTGGGGCAGCACTCTGGTCCTGTACAGAGTGTCCACCAGGGGCGGGCGCACTTCGGTTGCGACCATGTTGCTGGCCGGGATCGCCCTTGGGGCACTGGCGGGCGCAGTTTCGGGTATCCTTGTCTACATGGCGGACGATCAGCAACTGCGTGACCTGACGTTCTGGTCAATGGGGTCGCTGGCGGGCGCGACCTGGGAAAAATCCATGATCGCCGGTCCCGTGATCCTGCTGGCCATCGCGGGCTCAACCTGGCTGGCGCATGGCTTGAACTGCCTTGCACTGGGAGAAGCGGCGGCAGCGCATATGGGGATACCAGTCCAACGCATGAAGAATGCTGCCATCTTCTCGGTGGCGGCGGCCACGGGTGTCGCGGTTGCTGCAACCGGCGGCATTGGCTTTGTCGGCATCGTGGTGCCGCATGTGCTGCGCCTGGCGACAGGTCCGGATCACGGCACATTGCTCCCGAATGCGGCATTGCTGGGCGGAGCACTGCTGTTGGGTGCAGACTTGATCAGCCGCACAATCATCGCGCCGGCGGAACTGCCCATCGGCATTGTCACGGCCGTCCTAGGGGCGCCGGTGTTCCTGTGGATCCTGCTAAAGCGTCGGGGGCTGGTGGATCAATGACCATGCACGCAGATCACATCAGCCTGACCATCGGCAAGAAGCAGATCCTCGACGACGTGTGCTTCACCGCACGCCCCGGAGAGGTCTCTGCCATCGTCGGCCCAAACGGATCCGGCAAGTCCACCCTGCTGAAAGCCATGGTGGGAGAGTTGCCCTGCGACGGCAAACTCACCCTGAACGGGCGCAGTTTGCAGGGTTATAAACCGTGGGAACTGTCAAGCCTACGTGGGGTACTGCCACAAGCAACCACGCTGGCCTTTCCCTTTACCGTTTTGGAGGTTGTGCGCCTCGGGCTTGCCGCCGGGATCGACGCCAACCACCCTGATCGCCCGTTTGAAGCGCTCACCCGTGTGGACCTCGCCGGCTACGCCGGGCGCCTCTATCAGGAGCTTTCCGGCGGCGAGCAGCAACGCGTTCAGCTTGCCCGCGTCCTGGCGCAGGTTGGCCAACCCCGGCGTGATGGTCATCCGTGCTGGCTGTTTCTCGACGAACCGGTCTCCAGTCTGGATATCGCACATCAGCTGACGGTGATGGATCTGGCGCGGGAGTTTGCGCAGGGCGGAGGCGGGGTGATTGCAGTGATGCACGACCTCAACCTGACCGCAATGTATGCCGACCATGTGCATGTCATGGCCGCGGGACACACCGCAGGTGCTGGCCCGGTTGCCGAGGTCCTCACCGACGCGCGGCTGTCGGATGTTTACGGCTGCCCCCTGCGCACCGGGATCGTGCCGCCAGATGTGGGCGTATTTGTCCTGCCACAAACCGCAAGAACATGATCTGAACGCCCTGACACCGATGCCAAAGGCTCGCGCTTCACCACAGCCGGCCTTTGGTTTTTCGAAGCCCCAAGACCGCGCACCGCAATCAAGCCGACGCAACCTGGGACACGGTATCGGGCCCTGCCATCACCGAAGCCATGCAGCGCAGCAGATGCTGCTTGTTGATCGGCTTGGACAGGAAGGAATTCATGCCAGCCGCCGCGCAGGCCTCCCTGTCGCTGGCAAAGGCATTGGCGGTCAGCGCTACAATGGGTGGTTGAAAGCTCTGCTCGTTGCGGATCAAACGCGTGGCCGTGAGCCCATCCATCACGGGCATGGACATGTCCATCAGCACCACATCCGGCTGACAACTCGCGCAGAGCTCAACCGCCTCCAGTCCGTTCTGTGCCTCGATCAATTCAACCGACAGGTCAGAGAGATATTTGCGGATCAACAGACGATTTGTGCGATTGTCCTCCGCCAGGAGAACCTTGCTGCCGCGAATGCGGTCTAGATCGGGTTCCAACCTGGCCGCGGGTGCCTCCAGCTCGCCCACCGGCGGTTTGCACTGGACATGGAGTGAAAAGCAGCTGCCCTCGCCCGGCCGAGAGCACACAGTGATGTCGCCTCCCATCTGACTGGCCAGATGGCGGGAAATCGTAAGACCGAGTCCGGTACCACCAAACGCACGCGTCGTCGCTGCATCCGCTTGTGAGAACCGCTCAAAAATATTGCGCAACTGAAGTTGCGACAGCCCAATCCCGGTATCGTCGACATCAATGGTCAACGCATAGGGGTTGCCCTTGGCACGCATCACGCGGACATCGATCCGCCCGGAAGAGGTGAATTTGACGGCGTTCCCGACGAGGTTCACGAGGATTTGCCGCAACCGACCATCGTCCGTGCGCACCCGGTCCGGCAGGTCGGGCGCATAGTCGACGTTCAGCAAAAGCGCCTTGTCCTGCGCGACAGGCCGCAACAAGTCGACCGCGCTTTCGACACATGTTTCAAGGTTGAAATCCACATCTGTCAGCGACAGCTTACCCGACTCGAGACGAGACAAATCAAGGATATCATTGATAATCTTCAGAAGCGCCTTGGACGACGTGCGAATGACCTGCACGTATTGCTCTTCCTCTTCCGGCAGATCGGACTCCGACAGGAGATCAGCCATCCCGATGATACCGTTCATGGGCGTGCGGATTTCATGGCTCATGTTCGCAAGGAACTCGGACTTGGCGCGGTCTGCCTTTTCGGCGGCCAGCTTTGCATCGGCAAGCTCTGCCGCATTGCGTTTGGATGCGGTGACATCGCGTTCGATCCCGATCACCATGCGCAGTTCGCCAGTTTCATCCTGCACCGGCACAAGGTTTGTATCGACCCAGATTTTCTCGCCCGACTTGGTATAGTTCAGGATTTGCCTGTGCAAACGCTCACCGCGCGCGATATGTTCGGCGATCTCCCGAACCGTGGTCAGGTCGGTCTCCGCCCCGTTCAAAAGATCGCCCGGCCGCTGCCCCTTTGCCTCTTCGATGCTGTAGCCGGTCATTCGGGTAAAGGCGGCATTGACCCAAAAGATACAGCCGTCAGCTCCGGAAAGAATGATGCTGTCGGAGGCATTCTGAGCCACGGTCGACAGTTGCTCCAGCTCCACCTGCTTGTGCTGCAACTCCTGTTCGCGCGTGCGCAGTTTCTTGATCGCGCTGCGCCGGATAGCGGACAACCGGCAGGCCATATAGGTGGGAACGATGATCAGAACGCCAGCCGTGAGCAGGATCAAGCGCATAGGCCACAGATTCTGCGGCTCACTGGACCAGCCACCGCGCGGGGTCGCTGCCATTTGCCAGGTTCCCGTCGGCAGGGCGATATCCATCAGAACGGCATCGCGCTCAAAAATCGCCCCATCTCCGTAAAAGACGTCGCCTTGCTCTCCCATGCCATCACGTCCAGCCAAGGCGATATCGAGTGTCGCGCTTGCGTCGGTCAGTCCGGCATCCGCATAGACAATCTGGGCATCCACAACCGTTGAAACGATGCCCCAGAATCGCCGTTCGTCGCCTTCATCGACAAAGATCGGAAAACGACCGATGAACCCGCGCCCCCCCTGAACCAGCTCGACAGGGCCTGCCAGCACCACATTGTCAATGTCGCGCGCACGCAGTGCGGCTTCTCTTTGGGCATCGTTTTGATTGTAGTCCAAGCCGAGGGCGGCCTTGTTGCGTTCATACGGATAGACCATCGTCACCACGAGATCTGGCGCAACCGCGATGTTCAAGATTTCTGGCATGTCGCCGACGGCGATCGAGGCGATCTCGCTGAAACGCTCCTGTGACATGGTCCGATCAAGCGCCAGAACGGCCACCAGTCCCTTGATCAGCTGGAGGTCGGCATTCAGATGCCCTTCAAGGCGAGATCGGATCAAACCGGCCTCGCTCTGCACATCCGCGCGCAGGCTTTGTTGGTGGATCGTCCGGTTCTGTTGCTCTGCGAAAATCAGCGCGACAATGACCACAAGCAATGCGATCAATGTTGGCAGATAGGTCCGATTCACCACAGCCAAACCGGCTACTCGGCCCCAATGGCGCACCGCTTATGCCTCCGTGTCATAACAGGATCCTCAACAAGATGACTGGCTACATTCTCGCAGCTAAAACTTCCCGGATCGTTAACCCACAATCATTCCAGCGCCTGCCCCGAAGACATGCGAAACTTTGAAAGATTGAAATCTATTGAGCAAGAAACGTAAGAGATTGATCGGCATCAAGCGCAATGGGGGCGCAACGCCATGCCAATGCAACCCTAGACCGCGTGGGCGTTCACTGATCCCGGAGGACGCAATGACGCCCGATCGGAAGCATCATCGGCGCACCTGAGACCGGGTCGGAAACGACCTGACACTTCAGCCCGAACACCCGGCCAACCATTTGCGGCGTCAGCACATCAGACGGGTGCCCCATTGCTTCAAGCCGACCGGCCACCATCGCCGCGAGCCAATCGCAATAGCGCGCAGCAAGGTTCAGGTCATGCAACACCATGACGATGGTCGTGCCGCGCGTGCGATTGAGATCCACGAGAAGGTCAAGAACCTCAATCTGGTGATTGATATCGAGAAACGTTGTCGGCTCGTCCAGCAGCAGTATGCCCGTTTCCTGCGCAAGTGCCATCGCGATCCAGACCCGCTGGCGCTGCCCTCCAGACAGTTCGTCGACATCGCGGTCCGCAAGGTCGGCGATGCCCATGGCCTCCAGCGCCGTGGCGACGGCAGCGTCATCCTCCGCCGACCACCTTGCCCATAACCCCTGATGCGGGTGGCGCCCACGGCCAACCAAGTCGAGCACCGAAATACCGTCCGGCGCAACCGGGCTTTGTGGCAACAGGCCCAAAGCACGTGCCAGTTCCTTTGGCGGCATGCGGTGGATCGATGCCCCGTCAAGCAGAACCTCGCCTTTGGAAGGTCGCAGCAGACGCGACAGGCTACGCAACAAGGTGGATTTGCCACAGGCGTTTGCACCGACAATTGCCGTGATCTGCCCCTCCGGCACGGTAAAGTCCAGCCCCTCGAGTACGGCGCGGTCGCCGTATCGGGTCTCCAGTCCGGTCGCGATCAGGGATTTCCGTCTCAGATGCTGGTTCAAGACAGCGCTCCTTTGCGGTGCATGCGAATGAGAAGATAGAGCAGATAGGGTGCCCCCAATGCGCCGGTGACAATCCCGACCGGATAACGCGACGGCAAGAGAAACTGCCCGGCATAATCGGCAGCGAGCACAAGCACGGCACCCGTCAGCGCAGACGTCATTAAGAGCGGGCCACTGGCGCGTGTCATCCGCGAGGCAATCGGGCGAGACAGGAACGCAACAAAGGCGATCGGGCCACAGACGGCGGTGGCAACCGCGATCACCCCTACCGCCGACAGAACGACAAGCAAGCGGGTGCGCGCCACTGAGACCCCAATGGCTGCTGCGGCCTCATCCCCCATTTGGAGCGCACCGAGCGCCCGCCCCTGCAGCAGAAGCATGCCGCCGCAAATCCCCAGTGTTACGATCACCGGCACCGCCTGCATCAGTGTCGCGCCGTTCAAGGTGCCGGTCAGCCAGCGCAAGGCTTCTTCCAGGCTCCAGGCCGGGGCTTTGGACAGCGTGTAGGCGGTGACACTCTGCAGCATCGCCGCAACGCCGATCCCGATCAGGACAAGCCGCCCGCCTGCTACACCATCGCGCCACGCCAGCAGGTAGATCACCATGGCGACCACAAGCGCGGCCAGCACGGCAAACACAGAGACCAGCCCGCCGGATGCTCCGAAAAAGACGATGGCAAAGACCGCTGCGGCACCCGCTCCAGCGGAAATTCCGATGATATCAGGACTGGCAAGCGGATTTCGCAATAAGACCTGGAACGCCGCACCCGCAAGACCGAAGCTGAGGCCGCCAACCACCCCGAGAACCGCCCGTGGCAGGCGCAGTTCACGCACCGTGAACCCGGCTCCTGGAACCTCATGCCCCCATAGCACCCGGATCACATCAAGCGGCGCAGTCACGGATTGGCCGATGGCCAGCGTAACACATACCAACGCCATCAAAAGCGCGCCCAGCAGCACGCAAAGGCGCCGCAGCTCTCGGCGACGGCGGTCGCGCTGCAGGCGGATGCTCTGGATCAATGGCGCAGACGCTGCGAGGGTTTTCATAGCTCACGTATTCTCTTGCGGCGCACGATCGCAATGAAGACCGGCGCGCCGACAAAGGCGGTGACAACGCCAGCTTCCAGCTCTCCCGGACGGGCCAGGAAACGGCCCAGCACATCCGCCAGTGTGAGCAGGACTGCGCCACCCAGAGCGCTGAGCGGCAACAGGAGACGGTGATCGACGCCCGCAATCAATCGGCAGGCATGCGGGACCACAAGACCGACAAACCCGATCGGCCCGCAGATCGCCGTGGCTGCGGCACAGAGAAGAACTGCCCCCAGCGCCGCCATGAAACGCAGCCGGGCCACCCGTGTTCCAAGCACCGCTGCGGCCTCATCCCCAAGCGCAAGCATATTGAGCCCGCGCGCGCTGAGAAGCGACAGGAGCAGGCCCGCGCCAAAGAAAGGCAACATCGGGCGGATCGCCTCGAAGGTGGCACCGCCCACACCGCCGATCTGCCAAAGCTGAATTCCCCCGGCAATATCCCCGCGCGGCAGGATGATCGCGAGTGTCAGAGATGCGAGCGCGACCGATGTGGCGGCACCCGCCAATGCAAGCTTCAACGGGGTTGCGCCCCCGCGACCAAGGCTGCCAACCGCATAGACAAAGATCGCGGCAATTGCGGCGCCTGCGCTTGCCACCCAGAGGAAGCCAGTCAGCGACTGCATGTTGAACCACGCGACCGCAATCACAACAGCCATCGCCGCGCCGGCGTTGACGCCAAGAATGCCCGGATCGGCAAGCGGGTTCCGGGTAAGCCCCTGCATGACCGCTCCGGAAACGCCCAGCGCCGCCCCGGCCAGCGCCGCAAGGAGCGTTCGCGGCAAACGCATCTGAACAACGGCCTGCCCCAACGTCTCATTCCGCCCACTCAGACCACCCAGGACATCGCCCCAGCTCACGTCTCGGGCGCCGTAGCCCAATGACAGAAATGCCGAAACGCACAGCAGCGCCAGCAGCAGAGGGACCGCCCCCATCGCGCCGAGGTAGGGGCGAGACGAGGGCGGTGCGTGTACGTTTCGCCCCGTGCAGCCAGTGGTCGCTTCTTGGGCGGTCGATGTCATTCGGCGTTCCGCGCAGCCTCAGCGAGGCGGGCAACATAGGTCTCGAGAACCCAGTCGATGGCCAGCGGCGTCGGGTTGGCTCCCGTTCCCATCGGGTCATTGGCCATCAGCACCAGCGCATCATTCTCGATCACCGGCATGCGCGCGGTCAGGGGATTGTTCCTTAGACTCTCCAAGAGGTCCTGCCCGCCGTAGGTCACTGCAATGTCGACGTCGGTGAAACTGTCGATCCGCTCCACGCTGATTTCGCCCGAGTACCGTCCCGCCTCAGTGGCATCGCGCACGCTTTGGGGGGAAATCATGCCGAGGTCTTCAAAGAACTGCACCCGCAGATCATTGGCCGAATAGAACCGAATGACGCTCAGATCACGTGCCCGCAGATGCGTGATGAACATCGCGCGTTTTCCGATGATTTCCGGGTATTTGGCGGTGATCGCGGCGATCTTGTCCTCGATTTCGGCGACAAGTGCCTCCCCTTCCTGCGCCATTCCCATGGCGGCGGAGTTGAGGCGGATCACCTCACGCCAGCTGGTCGCCCAGGGCCCGACGCTATAGGCGACCACGGGAGCAATCTTGCTCAGAGTATCGTAGTCGGACTGGCTGATGCCGGAATAGGCAGCCAGGATCAGATCGGGCTCGGTGGCGGCGACCGCTTCGAAGTCAATGCCATCGCCCTCGTCGAACAGCGGCGGCATGTCCGCATCCAGTTCGGCAAGCCTGTCTTCGACCCAAGGGAAGACACCATTGTCGTCGTCATCCCCGAAGTTGACCTTGGCAAAGCCCACGGGCACCACACCAAACGCCAACGGCACTTCGTGATTGCTCCAGCCGATCGCCGCGATACGGGTGGGTTTCTGCGCAACGACCGTGGTGCCCAGCGCGTGTTCCACAACGACCGGGAAGGTCTGCGCAGCGAAGCTGGCGTCCTCCTGTGCCATGGCCGGGACGGCGCCAATAGCCGCAAGCGCTGCAAAGGCCAGCAGGACGCCGGAACGCCCCTGTTTCATACAACGACGGAACAGCTGAGACATCATGAACCTCCTCGACGCCAATGATCTCCATTGCCATTTCGAGTTTCACGATGCCCCTCACCGGTCAACCGAAGCAGGCAGGAAAATCAGGGCCAAACCGCCACCAAGGCGGAAACAACCAGAGAAACTGACCAAAAAAGTCGATTTTTACAATACGCGCCACCCTCCCGGCGGATAGGCAGCGGCGCGAACATACGCCCGGCCACAGCCACGCAACCACTTTCCCTCGGGTGAGCGCCGCCAGTCCCCCCGTGTGCTCTGTTCCCCTCGCCCGGTGGTCCTGGCTCTTGGACCATCAGACGAAGCCTCAGAAACAGAAAAACAATAACCAAATGGGACCTCTAGGATGACCCTTGAAACGCCAAACATCAAAGGCCGACGCCTGCGCGCCTTGATGGCAGGTTGCACGGCCCTGATCGCCGTTCCGAGCCTCGCCATCGCGCAAGCCGATGACGAGTTGATCGTGCTGGAACCGATCACGGTTCAAGCTCAGGACGACACGCAAACGCTGGTGGCAAGCGAAGTGACCTCCGGTTCCGGGCTTGCGACGGATGTGATGGACACCTCCGCCACAGTCTCGGTCGTAACCGCACGCGAAATCCAACAGCGCGGCGCCCAGACCATCGAGCAGGTGCTGAACTATACTGCAAGCGTGGTGACCGACTACTACGGCGCAGACAGTCGTTTCGACTACTTTAGAATCCGTGGTTTTGATGCCTACACCTATCGGGACGGGCTGCGGGTCGGCGCCTCCTTCGGTGGGCTGCGCGAAGAGCCCTATGCGTTTGAACGGGTCGAGGTCGTGAAGGGCGGCAACTCCACCACCTTTGGCGTGTCAGATCCCGGTGGGTCGGTGAACTTTGTCACCAAGACGCCAAAACAGGGTCGCCACGGCGAGGCCTATTTGTCGTTCGGCTCATTCAACAGCAAAGAAATCGGATTTGACTTCGGCGACGATCTGAATGCAGACGGGACCCTCTCCTATCGTCTGGTTGGCCTGGTGCGCGACGCAGATGCCGAATGGGATTTTTCGCGTGATGACGAGACCTACCTGGGCGCAAGCATTGCCTGGCGTCCAACTGCGATGACCAGCCTCGTCTTTGCGGTGGATCGGCTGCACCGGGATGGCGTCCCGGGCGGTGGCGGCCATCCAATGGACACGGACTATGACGCCAGCCGCTATTTTGGCGAGCCTGATTTCAACTATCGTGGCGTTGATCGCACCACGGCCTCCCTAATGTTCAATCATGAGTTCGACAACGGGTTACAGCTGGGGGTGTCCGCGCGCTACACCGACAGCGCCTCCGACTACGGCTATATCTATCTTGATGACCGCAGGAACATCGCGCCCGGCGCCAATGTGGTGGATCGCTTTCTGTTCGCCAACGATTCATCCGGCAATGACTTTGTCATAAATGCAAATCTTCAGTATGACGCCAGCTTTGGCGCCCTCGACAGCCGCACACTGGTCGGTATCGAATATTCCGACAGCAGCGACTTCAACACGGCCTGGTGGTCCGGCGTCGACCCGATCGACCACACCAATTTCTCCTATACAGGCGGCGGCTATGACCTCGACAGCATCGCGCCCTACCAGGTGCGCCGTACAGATCAGACCACCAAAAGCGTATATCTGCAGGAAGAGCTGACCTTCAACGAGCAATGGATCGCCAACTTCGGCCTGCGCTACGACGAAGGTGAAACCACGCAGACCAACCTGCAGACCGGCTCGACGTCCAGCGGCGACTACGGCGAGACAACCTTGCGGGCGGGTCTCCTTTACAAGGTCACGCCGGACCTGTCCGTCTACGGCAGCTATTCTGAATCCGTGGTCCCGGCGGGCCTTACTGTTGAACCGGAGCGCGGTCGTCAGCTGGAAGCAGGCGTCAAATACCGTCCGGCCGGTGGGCGTGCCTTGCTGTCCGCCTCGATCTACGATCTGACCAAACACAACATGACGGTCACGAACCCGACCACCATGATGGATGAGACCATCGGCGAATCCAGCGTGCGCGGTCTCGATCTCGAAGCGAAGGTTGACCTCTACCGGAACTTCTCGATCATTGCAGGCTACTCGCACCTGGACTCCGAAATCGTCGATGACGGTGACGGCGGCAATGAAGGCAATGCACTGCAGTTTGTTCCCAGCAATGTCGGCTCGCTCTGGGTGAACTACACGCTGGAGGGCGCTGGCAATCGGGGCGACATGGTGTTCGGGCTTGGTGCGCGCTACACTGGCACAATGTGGTACGACAATGCCAACACACGCGAGGGAGACTCCTTCACAGTGGTCGATGCCTCCTTCTCCTACGACATCCGAGAGAATACCAACCTTCGCCTCAACGTCACCAACCTGTTTGACAAGAAACACGTTTCGGGTGGCATCGGCGCAAACTGGTATTCCCCCGCACGCACCATCAGCGCCACCCTGACCCGTACCTGGTAAGCGCTGCTTTGCTTCAGTCCGGCCCTGTCATGGGGCCGGGCTACACACCTTCGCGATCATTCAACAGCCGCCGCCAGCTTGCCGGCGTATGTCCGGAGACATCCCGAAACACCTTGGTGAAATGGGACTGGTCCGAAAACCCGAGCCGTGCCGCCACGTCTGCCACGCTCAAATCCGTCTCTCTCAGCAACCGTTGTGCGTTGCTCACCCGCCGGTTCTTCTGCCACCTGACAGGTGTCAGTCCAGTGGTGCTCTTGAAGACATGAGAGAACCAGCTTTCCGACAGGCCGACCAATTGCGCCATCTCAGAGATCGACATGCGCTGCCCACCGCGCTGGTCAAATCCCTGTCGCAGCTTTCGCATCTGGTGCGCAGTCAATCGTCCGGCACTGGGTTTTGCCTTGGACAGCGCCGGAGAGAGCGCTGCAATCACCATCGCGCAGGACAGGCTTTCAAAGTAGAATTCATCATGCGCCGGATCGGAAATCTCCGACATCAACAGATGCGCAAGGGCCTCGACCTGAGGAGAGCCTTCGGTGCTGATCGTGCGGCTGAACATGTCATCAACCACATGCTCCCCCAGCGAGGGCGTCAACAATTGACGCAACCAGGCCGCTTCAAAATGCAGGTCCAGATGGCGGAATTCATGCGTCTTGCTGAAATAGCTGCTCAGTGACTGCCCCGCCGGAACGAACAGCGCCGTCGACAGCGATTGGCCACTCCGCGCTGCAGTGTCGTGACCCTCACTGATGCGCACGCAGGACATGTCATCGAGAAAGATCATCAATCGGGGCACATCCGACCAATACGACCCATGGGCCCCCACATCACTTCTGGCCTCCCAGTGTATCCCCAGCATCCGCGCACAGCATCGCCAACGGGCCGGAACCGTGACCTCAATCCCTTCGGTCTTCCCTTCGAAATTTTGCAGCAACCCCACCGCGGTCTCTCCACGCTCTGTCCAGATTGTCTGATGGCGAGGCTGTAGCAGGGGCTCGAAACCGATTGCTATCGATCAAACCGTCCTCTGGGCATGGCGGGCTTTCAGGTAGATTTGATCCGCTGAATACATCTCACCAATGCAACTGTCCATCGGCCACCCGGCATTCATGCCGCCTGCGCATCGCAAGGCAGCCTACCCGCAGATATGCGCCCGCCTGAACACGCGGGCAAAACGCGCCGCTCATTGGCTTCGTTCATCGTAGAGCCACTGAGAAAACGCCCGGACCCTGTTCAAACAAACCCAACCACCTCGGTCTGTTGACGCGGCTCACGCGCAACAAGAGTTTTTTCACAGTTTTCAGCTAGTGGTGATGGGAATGAGCGGAGTGAGAGAACCTTGGCTGATTTAGGGTCAGGACCCATTGATTTCCGTCTTGTGGCTTGAGTCAGCGTTCGAAAAACGAGCGGTGACATGTCTGATCTGTTCTGGTTGAACGACGCGCAGATGGCGCGTCTTGAGCCCTACTTCCCAAAGTCCCACGGCAAGCCACGCGTCGATGATCGGCGTGTGTTGAGCGGCATTATCTTCATCAACCGCAATGGGTTGCGCTGGAGGGACGCACAAGACCCTGTACAACCGCTGAAAACGATGGAGCGACAAGGGCATCTTCGCTCAGATGATGGTTGGATTGTCGGCTGAACACAGCGAAGAGAAGACCGTCATGATCGACGCGACCTACCTGAAGGCACACCGCACCGCGACCAGCATGGGCGTCAAAAAGGGGGGCGCGGACACCTGATCGGTCGCACCAAGGGTGGGATGAACACAAAGTTGCACGCCATCTGCGACAGCCAGGGACGCCCAATCAACCTGTTCGTAACTGCCGGACAGGTCAGCGACTACATCGGAGCACGGGCATTGGTAAGCAGCCTGCCGGATGCCGAATGGTTGCTCGGGGATCGCGGTTATGACGCTGATTGGTTCCGAGAAGCTTTGGAAGACAAGGGGATACGCGCCTGCATCCCAGGGAGAAAGCAACGTAAAACACCCGTCAAGTATGACAAACGGCGATACAAACGCCGCAACCGAACCGAGATCATGTTCGGAAGGCTCAAGGACTGGCGACGCTTCGCAACTCGCTACGACAGGTGTCCGAAGGTCTTCCTGTCCGCCATCGCGCTCGCTGCCACCGTCATTTTCTGGCTATGTGTCCTGACCCTAAGCTTCGCATACGCTCAGCACAGCAAAACAGCGCCCCCCGATGCGGGGCGCGCTGTCAGTCTGACTTTTGTAGTGAATTCAGAGCTGTACCCAGCCCTCCGGGGGTTTGCCCTTGCCGGGGTGAACCTCGCCGCAGGATTTGCAGGTGCGCGCGTCGAGATCGGCGTGGAATGACTCGTAGATCTTGGGCAGCGCCGAGACGATGCCGTCGGTCCCTTCCAACGTGACCTCCTCGCGGTGGACGAGCGCCTCGCATTTGAAGCAGAACCACTCGAAGCCCTCGGTCATGCCGGGCTGGCGCGGCGCTTCAACGACGATGCCGATAGAGCCCTCCTGTGGGCGCTGCGGTGCGTGGCGTACATGCGGCGGCAGCATGAACACCTCGCCCTCGCGCACCGGAACATCATAGATTTTGCCGCCGTCGGCGATCTTGATCATCATGTCGCCCTTCTGCTGAAAGAACCATTCCTCCACCGGGTCGTCATGAAAATCGCAACGGGTGTTGGGGCCGCCGACCACCATGACGATCATGCCGTCGCCGTCCTTGTGCAGCAGCTGGTTGCCAACCGGCGGCTTCAGTTTGTCGGCGTTATCCGCCAGCCATTTCTGGAAATTGAAGGGCTTCAGCGTGGGGTGGTTGGACATTTGTGACCTCCTTGGGACTGTAACTGTTGCCTTGCGTGCGGTGCGTCAGGTGATGGACCGGGAATGCCAGACGTTCTTGACTGTCAGATAGCTGTCCAGGCCATCGGCGCCGCCTTCGCGGCCCTGGCCGCTGGCCTTGACCCCGCCAAAGGGAGTTTCCGGCAGCGAGGCCTCCAGCGTGTTGATAGACAGGTTGCCGACCTCGACCTCGTCAATCATCCGGTCGATGTAATCGGCGCGGTTGGTCATGCCATAGCCTGCCAGCCCATAAGGCACCGCGTTGGCGGCAGTGATGGCCGCATCCAGATCCGCCACCGGGTTCAGCACCGCAATCGGGCCAAAGGGTTCTTCCTGCATGATCTGTGCCTCAGGCGGCACGTTGGCCAGCACCGTCGGCTGGAAGAAATACCCGCGGTCTCCCAGCCGCGCGCCGCCGGTCAGGAGTTCAGCACCCTTGGCGACAGCATCCTCCACCAGCGCCGTCAGAACCGGGATACGGCGTTCGTTGGCGGTCGGCCCCATCTCGACGCCCGGTTCCATACCGTTGCCCACAACGGTGGCGGCGGCGCGTTTGGTGAAGCGGGTCTTGAATTCCTCAAAGATACTGTGATGCACAAAGAACCGTGTTGGCGAGGTGCAAACCTGGCCGGTGTTGCGCATCTTGCGGATAGCGCCACTGAGCGCGGCCTTTTCCACATCTGCGTCCTCGCAGATGATGACCGGTGCGTGGCCGCCCAGCTCCATCAGCGCGCGGGTGTCATGGCGCGCCGCCAGCGCCGTCAGCTGGCGCCCCACCGCGGTGGAGCCCGTCAGCGCCACCAGCTTTACCGCTGGCTGCGGGATCAGAAATTCGGAGATCTCCGCAGGCACCCCGAACACCAGGTTCAGCACCCCGGCTGGCAGGCCCGCATCCTCGAATGCGCGCACGATGTGCACCGCGCCACCGGGCGTTTCCTCGGCCGCCTTCAGGATGATCGAACAGCCCGATGCCAGTGCCCCTGCGACCTTGCGAGCGGGTTGGCTCATAGGGAAGTTCCAGGGCGAGAACGCCGCCACCACCCCGATCGGATAATGATGAACCGATAGCTTGGAGCCCGCTGCCGCCGGGATGACACGGCCATAGGCGCGCATCGCCTCGCCCGCGTCCCATTCAAAGAACTCGGCACCGCGGATCACTTCCAGCCGGGCCTGCGCCAACGGCTTGCCATGCTCGGCAGTGATGGTCAGGGCGATCTCCTCTTGCCGTTCGCGCATCAGCGCGGCGGCGCGCAGGATGATATCGGCGCGATCCCGCGGCGCGGTGCGGCTCCAGATGGCCAGCCCTTTTTCCGCCGCCGCCAGTGCATCCTGCAGATCCGCGCGCCCGGCGCAGGGCAGCTGCCCCAATTCTTCTTCGGTTGCCGGGTTGACGACAGCGATGCTGCGCTCCGCCTTGCGCCAATGGCCATCGATAAAGAGGTTGAGATCGGGATACATATGCCTGCGCCTCCTGCATTGAACGGCCCGATTAGGCGCAGGCCCGGCACACGCGTTCAACTGATATCCGGGAAAGCTGATATGCCGTTTACTGATAGCCAGACCGCAGACTCGCCCAAGAGATGCGCTAGGCCTGATCCTCTACCCGGTCAAAGAAGCGACGTGTAAAGCCCGCGTGTTCTTCCAGCAGACGCACCGCCTGCTCCTCGTCGCGTGCCAGAACAGCCTCCATGAGCTTGGTGTGGTGGGCAATGCCAAGGGCGGCGCGACTATGGGCGATCAACTCCGGGCTGCCCAGAAACTTGTCGCGGTTGTCCCCCGTGAACATGCTGAAAAAATGCCGGTCAAGATGGTTGGAAATCTGCGCGTAGAACAGGTTCAGCCACTGCGAGCGCGACGCCGCAAGCAGCGCCCTGTGAAAGCCCCGGTGACGGTCCGACCACACCCACAGCTCATCCAGATCGCTGGTCTCCGCCGGTTCGGTCGCTTTGGCCAGCAGGTGGTGGCTGGACAGAATCGCCGCCTCCCAAGCGTCGTCGCCATGCGCAATCGCCTCGCGCAGCAGCGCGGTTTCGATCACCAGGCGACAGCCTTCCAGATCCATGAGTTCTGCCTGGGTCACCGCCGCAGCGCGGAAGCCGCGGTTGTTCTCCATCACCACGAATCGCTCGCTCTCCAAGCGCCTCAGCGCCTCGCGCATCGGCGTCACGCCCAGGCCGCTTTCTTTGCCCAGCGCCGGGATCCGCAGCGGCGCCTCGGGTGGAATTTTCGCCTCAATCAACTGCTTGAGCAGGAATTGATAGGCCATTTCCGATTTTGACGACGCGGGTAAATCCATTGATTGACCTTCAGAAGTATAATCGTATACGATAAATCAAATCATATACGATTGAAGTGTGCATATTGGTTTTATCAGTTGCACACCCAGCCCGAGAAGGAAAGCCAATGGCCCTTACCCCCACCCGCAGCACCGCCGAGGCTTTGGACAGTCAGGACCCGTTGGCGCACAAGCGTGACGAGTTTTTCGTCGAGGAAGGCACCATATATCTGGACGGCAACTCGCTGGGTCCGGCGCCCAAAGCAGTATTCGACAGCATCGACCGCACCATGCGCGAAGAATGGGCCAAGGGGCTGATCCGCAGCCACAACACCGCCGGCTGGTTCATGCTCACCGACACTCTGGGCAACCGCCTCGCCCGGCTGCTGGGCGCCGGCGAGGGCGAGATCGTGGTCTGCGACACCACCTCGCTCAATATCTACAAGACCCTGCACGCTGCACTTTCGATGCAGCCCGGCCGTCGCAAGATCGTGGCAGAGGGCAGCTCATTTCCGACCAATCTCTACATGGCGGAAGGTGTGCAATCGACACTGGAGGGCGCCACCCTGGCGCTGGAAGGCCGGGACGGCGGCCGGATCGAGGATATGATCGACGCCGACACCGCGGTGGTGATGCTGAACCACGTGGACTACCGCTCTGGCGTGATCCGCGATGTGAAGGCGCTGACCAAGCTCGCGCATGAGCGCGGCGCGCTGGTAATGGTGGATATGTGCCATTCTGCCGGGGTGATCCCGGTTGATCTACACGACCTGAACGTCGATTTCGCCGTCGGCTGCACCTACAAATACCTCAACGGCGGGCCGGGTTCGCCTGCCTATGCCTATGCAGCCAAGCGCCACCACGGCAAATTCACCCAGCCGCTCTCAGGCTGGCACGGCCATGCTGCCCCCTTCAAGTTCGAGCAGAGCTACCGCCAGGGCGAGGGCGCCCGAGCGCTGCTGTGCGGCACCCAGCACACCCTGTCGATGCGCGCGCTGCAGTCTGGGCTGGCGGTCTTTGACGATGTCGAGGTCGTCGACCTCTATGCCAAGGGTCGGGCGCTGTCGGACCTGTTCATCCAGCTGGTCGAGAGCTTTGCCGAAGACTTCGGCATTGGCTTTTACAGCCCCAAGGACGGCACGCTGCGGAACGGTCAGGTCTCGCTGACCCACACCGAAGGCGGCTATGCCATCGTGCAGGCGCTGATTGCGCGTGGCGTGATCGGCGATTTCCGCCAGCCCAACGTGATGCGCTTTGGCTTCACGCCACTGTACCTGCGGTTTGCCGATGCCTGGGACGCCGCCAACCACCTCTACGAGGTGATGAAGACCGAGGAGTGGAAAGAGGACCGCTTCAACGTCGTCAACACGGTGACCTGACCGGTTGCCGCGCCCAGCGCGCGGCATTTCCCCATACCTTGACATAACGGGACCAACCGCCTTGGCGGCGTCTCCCGTGATGCCCCCTGCCCTGCGCCTGAAGCTGCACCCCAAGAATGCAGAAGGGTGCCCCTTAGCCCCCACGAGCGCGCAGAGGCCAATAATTTTTCAAACCCAACGGGAGGACCACATGAAACTCAACACCCTGCTGAAGACCGCTGTCTTTGCGGCTGTCGCCGCGCTCAGCCTGCCGCAGACGGCTGCCGCCTGGACGCCGGAAAACCCCATCCTGCTGCGCATCGGTTTTGGAGCCGGCGGCGAGACGGACACTATGGGCCGCGTACTGGCCGCCACCATCGAACGCCAGACCGGCTGGGATGTGGTGGTGGAAAACCGCCCCGGCGGCGGCGGCGTCGCGATGCTCAGCGCCCTGGTTGCAGAAGATCCCGACGGGCTGGTCATGGGCATGGCGGTCAACATCCCGCCACTGATGGCGCTCAGTCAGCGTCCCGACTCGGTGCCCTTTACGCTGGACAGCTTTGACTACATCGGCACCGTCACCGTGGCGGAGACCGCACTGATCGCGGGCGGTGAGGCGGCGTTCTCCTCGATTGGGGAACTGGTGGAATTTGCCCGTACGGAAGGCTCTGCCAAAATTGCTTGGGACGCGCCGGACGCAAAGGCAATCCTGCAGAAGATCGGCCAGCAGGAAGGCGTTAGCTTCCGCATGGTCAAGGCCGAGAGTGGCGCGGAAATGAACAAGCTGCTGCTGGGCGGCCAGGTCGATGCCGCCTTTGGCACCGGCGCCCATCTGCCCTTCGTCGAAGAGGGCCAGATGAAGACCATCGCCAGCCTGTCGGACAAGCGGCTCAGCTCGGCGCCCGATGTGCCGACGCTGATCGAATCCGGTCATGATTTCTTCATTGCGCCCTATTTCTATATCGCGGCCCCCGGCGGCCTGCCCGCCGAGGTGAAAACCGCGCTGGCTGATGCCATGGACAAGGCGGTGGCAGATGACGCGGTGCAGACGGTCGTGCAGAACGCGGTCAGCGCCCCTGCGCTCAACCTCGGAGCTGAGGGCACCCGACAAATGATGCACGACTCGCTGGCACCCGTCGGTGCCCTGTTTGACCAGTAAATCCCAGACCCGACCTCGCGGCTGCAACTCGCGCCGCGGGGTTTTGCGACAGGAGAAAACCATGACGCTGCACCGCCTAACGGGTGTCTTCTTTGTCATTTTTGCAGTGGCGATGATCTGGGGCGTCATCCCGGCGCAAACTGAATCCGTCTACCCCGATGGCTCGATCCCGCCCGAGGTTCTGCCCATGTTCTATGCCGCGATGATCGGCCTGTTCGGCGTTGCGCTGGCTTGCCAGCGCGCGGAAGCAACCGCGCTGGACCTGCGCCAGGGGGCAAAGACTGCCGGTTTTTTCCTGCTCGCACTGGTCGGGGTGCTGGCGATGCAGCACGTCGGCTTTCTGCTGGCCGCTCCGGCGCTGGCGCTGGTGCTCTTGTGGCTGGTCGGCGAGCGCCGGCCGCTGTGGCTGGCCCTGGGCGGTCTTGGCGGGCCACTGCTGATCTGGACCGTTTTCGAAGTCCTGCTGGGACGTCTCTTGCCCTGAGGAGGGGGTGCGATGGTGCCGTTTGATGTAATTCTGGCAGGGCTGGCGGGGACATTCACCCCGGTGGTGCTGCTTTATGTGTTGGCTGGCGTGGTGATCGGCCAGTTTGTCGGGGCGGTTCCCGGCATTGGGCCGGTCATGGCGATTGCCATTGCCATTCCTTTCACCTTTGTCATGGACCCGCTCGTGGGAATTTCCTTCCTGGTCGGCATCGGCAAGGGCGGGCTTGTTGGCGGTGCGGTGCCTGCGGTGCTGATCAACACCCCCGGCACGCCCGATGCTGCGGCAACCGCATTCGACGGTTTTCCGCTGGCACGGCAAGGCAAGCCGGTGAAGGCGATGCGCATGGCGCTCTATTCCTCCGTCACTGGCGACACCGCCAGCGATATCATCCTGATTACCGTCTCCGCGCCGCTGGCCATCGTGGCCCTGAAACTGGGACCGGTGGAGATCCTGTTCCTGCTGCTCTTTGCCTTTACCGTGATCGTCTGCCTCGTCGGCGGCACAATCGCGCGCGGCGGTGTTGCGCTGTTCCTCGGGCTGCTGCTTGCCACGATCGGGCTGGATCCCGAATACGCCACGCCGCGACTGATATTTAGCCAGACCGAGCTTTATGACGGCATTCCGCTGGAAGCCATCGCCCTTGGTATCCTCGTACTGCCGGAAGTGCTGCGCCGCCTGGCACAGGGCAGCGGTCTGTCGCACCCCGCGATCGAGATCCCGGCAGGCCAGCCTGCCGCCGACCGCCGCATCAGCTGGCGCGAGTACTGGTCCTGCCGCTTTGCGATGCTACGCGGTGCCTCGATCGGCACCGTGCTGGGGGCACTGCCCGGCATCGGCTCCACCGCGGCGGCCTTCATCGCCTATGCCGCCACTCGCGCAAGCGCCAAGGATCCCGAAAGCTTCGGCAAGGGCAACATCCAGGGCATTGCGGCGGCGGAATCGGCGAACTCCGCCGTAGTTGGCGCCAATCTGATACCGCTGCTAACGCTGGGCATTCCCGGAAGCGTCGGCGCCGCCCTGCTGATCGGCGCATTCAAGATCCATGGCATCCAGCCGGGGCCACTGTTGTTCGACCAGCAGGCAGAGCTGATTTACGGGCTATTCGGGGCGATGATCGCGGCCAACTTCATGAACTTTTGGGTCGGTCAGGCTGGCATGCGGCTGTGGGCCACGGTGGTCAAAGCGCCGGAACTGGTAATCTTTACCCTCGCATTGCTGCTCTGCATCACCGGCGTCTATCTGGGCGCGGGTGGCATGTTCGGTCTTTATACCATGCTGGCCTGCACGTTGTTGGGGCTGTTGCTGAGCGCGCTGGGAATCTCGGTCATCGTGTTCATCATCGCCTTCTTTCTGGGCAGCCGGTTCGAGACCACCTTGTCGCAAAGCTACAGCCTCACCGGCGGATCGCTGCAGGAGCTGGCGAACTACCCCGTGGCGCTGGCCCTTCTGGTGGTGAACCTGGCCTTCATCGCCCTTTTCACCCGCAATCGGCATCGCCGCGCGCTGCCCGACTGAGCGCCGCCCCAAAGGGGCGCTGGCATAGCGCCAAGCGCCCCTCTTGGTATATCATTAATTAATATCAGATTGCCGTGTTCCAAGTTGCTGAACTATCAGCTGCTTCCCCATGCTGGGCCAAGCTCGCAAAAGGGAGACCACACATGGCATATCTGAAGTCACTCAAGACCGCAGCAGCGGCGGCAACGGCCTGCTGCCTTGCCCTCGGCGCACAGGCGGCGGAGTTCCGGCTGGGTCTGTTGACCCCGCCACCGCACATCTGGACCAAGGCGGCAGAGGCCTTTGCCGCCGATCTCAACAGCGCCTCGGACGGTGCGCACAGCGTACAGGTGTTCCCCGCACGCCAGCTGGGCAACGAAGCGCAGATGATGCAGCAGCTGCAGACCGGCGCGTTGGACATGGCGTTCCTGACCGTGGCAGAAGTGTCCAACCGCGTGCCGGATCTGGGCGCCTTCTATGCCCCCTACCTCGCCACCGACATCGACCATGCCGGCCGCATACTGCGCTCCGACACCGCTCGCGAAATGCTGAAGCCGCTGCCGGCAAAGGCCGGTGTTGTCGGGCTCGGCCTCGGCATGGCGGGTCTGCGCCAGATCGTCTCACGCGAGGAGGTGACCAGCGCCGAAGACCTCAGCGGGCTGAAGCTGCGGATCACGCCATTTGCGCCGATTTTTGACTTTTACGAAGAGCTCGGTGCGGCGCCAACCCCGATGCCACTGCCCAGCGTCTATGATGCGCTGGCCAATGGTCAGGTCGACGCCATCGACATGGACGCAGAACTGATCTGGGTACTGAAGTACCATGAGCACGCCAAAACCATCGTGCAAAGCGATCACATGATGTTCCCGGTGGTCGGGCTGGTCTCGGCCCGCGTCTGGAAGGACTTGGGCGAAGAAGACCGCGCGATGATCGCAGAGCTGATGGCCAGGCATCTGGACAGCACCATCGACACCTACGCCACCAAGGAACCGGAGTGGCTGGACAATCTGAAGGCGCTGGACCTGACGATGACCAAGGCCGGGCCAGAGTTCTTTGCGGATGTCATCGCCGAATGGGACAGCAAATGGGCCGCCAAATCGCCTTCGCTGCCCGCCATCCGCGCCGCGGCTGAGGCGACCCGCTGACCGTGCACCGCCCCGCCGTTACGGCATGGGCGGATGCCCCGTGCGCCTCCGCCCATGCCCTGATATTCCTCACCCAACCCATGGTTTCACCCTGATGCTTCAGACTTTTTCCCGGCGGTGGGCGCGGGCGGAACTGGCCTGTGCCGCCGCCCTCGCCGCCGCGATCACCGCGCTGATCCTGCTGAACGTGCTGACCCGCAGCGTTGGCTTTGCGCTCTACTGGGTCGATGAGCTTGCGGTCTATGCCATGATCTGGATGACGCTGCTGGCGGCCTCGGCGGCGGTCCACCACAAGGACGCGGTCGCCGTCACCATCGCCACCGACGCCCTGCCGCAGGATGCCGCGCGTGTCCTTTCACGCCTCGTCGACGCGGTGATTTTTGCGCTGGCGCTGCTGACAGCCTGGTTCTGCTGGCGCTGGTTCCTGCCGCTGGAATTTGCGCGCGCGGGCTTTGACGTCGAGACCTTTCAGGGCGCCACCTTCAACTTCATCTATTCTGAGCCCACCAACACGCTGGGCCTGCGCAAGGTCTGGGTCTGGTCCATCATGTGGGTGTTTGCCTTCGGCCTGATCCTGCACAGCCTCAGCAATCTCACCACCGCAACCGACCGCAAGGGCACATCCTGATGACAATCGCCGTTTTCATTCTTTGCATGTTTTGCGCGGTGCCGGTCGCCTTTGTGCTGATCCTGACTGCAATCACCTATGTGCAGGCCAGCGGCAACGCGGTGCTGCTCGACAGTTTCGCCCAGCAGCTGTTTTCCGGGCTTGAAAACTACGGCCTGCTGGCGATCCCGCTGTTCATGATGACTGGCGAGCTGATGAATGAGGGCGGCATGACCCGGCGGCTGGTTCAGGCGGCGCGGGTATTTGTCGGCGGTTTTCGTGGGGGTCTTGCCTATATCAACCTTCTGGCCAACATGTTCATGGCGGCGATCATCGGCTCTGCAGCCAGTCAAATCGCAGTGATGAGTCGCGCCATGGTGCCCGAGATGAAGCAGGAAGGCTACCGTCCCGGTTTTGCCGCGGCCACCACCGCTGCGGGTGGCCTGCTGGCGCCGGTGGTGCCACCTTCGATGATGTTCGTCATCTACGGCGTGCTGGCGCAGCTGCCGATCGGCGATATGTTCATCGCTGGCATCCTGCCGGGGCTATTGCTGTTTGGCGCCTTTGTTATTGTCATCACCCTCATCGGGGTCGCACAGGGCTTCCCGCAGGGGCAATGGATGTCGCGATCAGAAGCTGCACAGGCCCTGCTGGGCTGCCTGCCCGCCAGCCTGATACCGGTAACCATCATCGGCGGCATTCTGTTCGGCATCGCCACGCCCACTGAATCTGCTGCCGTCGCCTCGCTGGCGGCCTTTACCATGGCCTGGTTCTCCGGCCAGCGGCTGACTTTGCCGCGGCTATTTCGCCTGTTCCGCCGCACCGCCGTTAACTCTGGCATGGTGGTCTTCATGATCGCGGCGGCCAATGTGTTCGGCTGGGTAGTGGTCTACGAGGCGCTGCCGCAGAAGCTGGCCGCATCGATCACTGCGATCACCAGCGACCCGTTCCTGTTCCTGCTGATCGTCAACGCGCTGCTGCTGTTCGTGGGGATGCTGATCGACGGCATCGCGGCGGTGATCTTGGTCACTCCGATCCTGCTGCCGATCGCCACCGGGTCCTATGATATCGACCCGTTCCAATTCGGCGTGGTGATGTGCCTGAACCTGGTGCTGGGGCTGCTGACGCCGCCCGTCGGCGTGGGGCTGTTCATCACCTCGTCTATGACCGGCATCCGGGTGGCCGAGATCCTGTCCGCGCTGTGGCCGTTCCTGCTGTCGGTGGCGGTGGTTCTCGTGGCGCTCAGCTACTGGCCGCTGCTGTCCACGGCGCTGCTATAACTGCTCGGCAGCGGCCTGCTCAAGATAGCCGATCAGCGCCTCGGCGGCCGGCGACAGCCGCGCCTTGGCGTTCAGTGAAATGCCGACCGGCCCGGCACCAAAGGGCACCTGCCAGTCCAGCCTGGCCAGGCTACCCCAGGCGATGTCCTGCTCCGGCACATGGCGTGGCATCAGGCAGATTAGCGGACGCCGCTGCAGCAAGCTGCGATTGATCAGAAAGGAGACCGAGTCCACGTAAGACGCAGGCGCATACATGCCCTGGCCGCCAAAAAACATGTCGACCTGCCGCCGCAGACTGGTTTCCGGCGGGGGCAGAATCCATCCGAAGGGCTTGAGATCCTCGAAACTCAGCCCACTTTGGCCCGCCAGCGGATGATCCGGGCCGGTCACCGCCACGATAGTTTCATCGAACAGCTTGCTCTGCGCGATCTCGTCGCGGTGGCGATGGGTAGGCAGCCGCCCAACCACCATGTCGATCGCGCCGCGTCGCAGAGCGGGCATCAGCGCGTCATTGGTGCCTTCAACCACCTTCACCGCCACATGCGGCCGCTCGTGCATCAGCTGGTCGATCGCTTGCGGCAGCAGCCCTGAAGAGGCCGCCAGCAGCGAGCCGATCACCACCCGGCCACTGCTGCCGTCGTTCAGATCATCCAACTCCTGCGCCGCGTTTGACACCTGCGCCAGGATCAGCTGCCCCTGCCGGATCAAGGCCTCTCCATAGGCGGTGGGGATCACGCCGCGGTTGGTGCGGTCAAAAAGCTGGACTTCAAAGTCCAGCTCCAGGTCCTTGATCATCTTGGTGGCTGCCGGCTGCGAGACGTTCAGCTCCCGCGCCGCGCCCTGAATGTTCTGATGCTGCCCCACCGCAACCAGCAGCCGCAGCTGCCGGAACTTCAGCCGGGTCTGTACCTTTTCAACGATCCGGGTGTGGCGGCTGACCATGTGGCATCTTCCTAGCGTTTCAGAATTTCATGCGCTCGGCATATTGATTGATGCTTGCTATCACGCTCATAGCAGCAAGCGAAGAGGTGCGCGGGTTCAACGGCAGCGGGTTGCCCTCGATGGAAAAACGGAAAGAGCCGAAATCACCCTCCGCCTCGATCTCGTGGATGTTGCGACTGATGCCGGGGTCCGCCAGCAGCTCTACCTGCGTGTCGTCAAAACCGATGCCTGCCAGGGCCACCGCCGCGGCGACATTGGCGTTCTTGGGGTACTGCAGCGCGGCCTCGCGGGCGCTGCCGCGGAAATGCACCTGCGCCGCACCGGTCAGCGCGCCAAGGTCCAGCACTGCCTCGGCCGGAGAGCCAACCCAGCCCTGCGGCGGCTTGCGGCCGATGTAACGTACCGCTTGCAGCGTTCCAATCCGGCCCGCGCGCAGCGCATCCAACGCGCCAATCGCACCGGAGACCAGACGGATACTGCCGCCGCCCTCCTCTGCGGCGCGGTCCAGCTCCTGCAGCAGCGCCGCATCCGCCAGCGCCCCGATCGACACCGTCAGCAGATCATGCCCCGCCCGAAGGATCTTCACCCCGTGCTGCAGCAGCGCGCCATGGCCCGCGCAATCCACGAAGAGATCGATGCCCTCCCCGGCGTCTGCGGCCTCGGTTACAAAGTTGAACTGGGTGCCGAATTCACCTCGCCGCGGCACGATTTGATTCTCCGGCACAATGACCGCAGCAATGTCTGTCTGGCTGCCTGCCAACTGGTCCACAACATACTGCGCCATGGCGCCAAACCCGATGAGAGCAATTTTCATTCCGCAGTCCCCTTGCATTTGCCACTGTGATAACTGCAGTTCAGGATGGCCTGATGCTAATTCTGGTTATACCAAGATCACTTCTTTGGATTTGTTTTCTGCCCGGCTGATCGGGATGCTCCGCACTGACCCAATGATGGCCCCGCGCGGCGCGCGCCCGGCCATTCAGCGAACAAGGATCGGCGCATGAAATACTCAAGACACGAAGCCAAGGATTATGCCCGCGAACATATGCAGGGGATCTGGGCCGCAGCCCTCAACCCGTTCAACGCGGATCTGAGCCTGAATGAGGTCGGGCTGCGCAGCAACATCCGCCACTGGATCGACGATCTGGCCATCCAGGGCCTGTTTATCGCCGGCAAACAGGGCGAGTTCTTCTCGATGAGCCTGGAGGAGCGCAAGCGCAACTTTGAAATCGCGGTCGACGAATGCGGCAGCAAGGCGGGCACCATCATGTCGGTGTCAGACCAGAACTTCAACACCGTGCTGGAGTTAGCCAAACACGCCGAAAACTGCGGTGCGGATTACATCGTGGTGCATGCCCCGGTGCTGAGCTTTGTGCAGGACAAGGGTGAGGTTCTGTATCAGTATTTCAAGGCGCTCTGCGATCAGCTGAACATCGGCATCGCCATGTGGAGCCACCCTGACAGCGGCTACCTGATGCAGCCCGAGGAATGCGCCCGCATCGCCGAGCTGCCCAATATCGTCGCCATCAAATACTCGGTCCCGCGCGAGATGTACGTGCGCCTGTCGCATATGGTGGGGGACAAGATCCATGTCTCCACCGCCTCGGAGGATGAATGGCTGGACAATATCGAGGAGCTGAACTGGAAGCTCTATCTCTGCTCCTCGCCGCCCTATCAGCTGCAAACCCGCAATGACCGGCGCATGCACGATTACACCCAGCTCGCTTTCCAGGGCAAATTCGACGAGGCCCGCACCCTGCGCGACAGCCTGAACCCCGTGCGCGAGGCGATCGCCAGCAGCCGCCCGGCGGACAAGCCGCAGGCCTTCGGCAAATACTGGCAGGAGCTGCTGGGTCAGGTCGGCGGCCCGGTGCGCCATCCGATGCTGAACCTGACCGAGACGGAAAAAGCCACCATCCGCGAGGCGTTCGAGGGCTGCGGGCTGAAGCTCTGAACGGCAGCGCCCGCCGGGCGGCGGCCTTTCTGCCCTGATCTCCCGGCCCTGCACTGATCAGGCCGCGCGGACATACACCCGCGCGGCCTGATCATTCCCCCTGCCCCTTGATTTTCAGCCAGCTGAGGTCCCTTTGGGAGAGCTCTTTGCCCTGTGTTCTGCCGCCTGCTACGGGATGGCCGGCGTCACCATCGCCCGCAGCCGCAACCAGCGGCGCGGCGATGGCGGGGTGTTCCTGTCGGTGCTGGTGACTGCACTGCTGACCGGGGCGCTGTGGCTGCTGGCTGGTAGCGCACCGGTGCTTCCAGCGGATGGCACCCACTGGCGGGCGCTTGGCCTGTTTGCCGTGGCCGGTGTCTGTGCGACAGTTCTGGGGCGATTGTTTATGTACCGGTCGACCGAAATCCTGGGTCCGGTCGGTGCCGCCATGTTGCGCCGCCTGATCCCGCTCTTTGCCATACCGCTTGCCATCCTGCTGATCGGCGACTGGCCTGGTCCTGCCGAACTGGTGGGCGGGGGGCTGGTGGTGGCTGGGGTGTTCGCTTTCTCCGGCAGCGCGGCTCCAGTGGGAGCGCTGGCGGGCGTGTCGCTGGGGCTGCTGTCGGCGGCCAGCTACGCACTGTCCTACGGCCTGCGCAAATTGGGACTGATGCAGCTACCCGACCCGCTGCTGGCGACCTGCGCCGGCGCAAGTGCAGGCTGCCTGTGCTATCTTGGTTGGGCATTTCTGTACGGCAGCAGCGACAGCAGACTTACAAGGCTGCACTATCTGCTGGTCGACCGCAGCGCCGGATTTCTTGGCACAGCGCTGCTGCTGTCCGCAGGGCAGACGCTGCAGCTGGCGGCCCTGCTGCACACTTCTGTCACCAGCGTGGCGCTGATCGGGGCTCTGGATGTGCTGTTCAGCGCCCTGTTTGCCACGCTGCTGCTGCGCCAGCGGATGCAACTGACTCCACGCGGGCTGATCGCGGCTTTGCTGGTCGGACTGGGTAGCGCGCTGCTGCTTCTGAACTGACCCCCGCGCGGGCTGGGCATGAAACTCCCCCTACGGACCGGCCTGTGGCTCAGAGCAGAGCGCAACTCCGCAGTCCCAGCTATTCGATTATTGGCTATCCAGTTTCCCGGAATGCGAATTGAGCAAGGCCGGGCATGACGTAGGCTTTCGAGCAATCACAACAAGCTGACGGAACCGCAACAGCCTCACGTCAGCGTCAAAACAGGGGGCCTATATGCCTGAGTTTCACCATCTGCCCGTATCTCTGACCCTCGCCGCGAGCCTGCTTGCATCTGCAGCATACGCCGCGGGTGGCGGCGGCGGAGAACCCGGTGTCATCGACATCCGCGACCCGATCGTCCAGCGCTGGTTCGAGGCCACACCGCACAACCCGCCTGCCCTGCCAGAGCCGGGACGCGACTACGGCCTGATCGGCGAAGGCGGTGCCTTTGTTGCGCCAGACGCCGCACCGCTGTCGTCCTGGGCGCCAAATTTCCCCGGTCAGCTGGACGGCTGGGACCAGAACTCCTATGCGAAAAACGTCGATGTGCTGGCTTTCTACCCCACGGTCACCTCGCCCTGGCATGCCTGGGCCAATGCCGTCGATATGGATGGCAAACGCTATCTCTACACCCATGACCGCGACTACATGCGGGTGCTGGACATTACGGATCCGGCCAATGCGGTCGAGGTCTACAGCGATGGCGGCGTTTGGGGGCCGGAGGGCTCCAGCGAAGAATTCGACAGCAAGAGCGTCACCGAGTATTTCGGCGGATTGACGATCGTCTGGCACGCAGGGCTGCAAAAGCACGTTGCTGTCGCCTCATATGAGATCGGCCGCTTTGGCGTCATGGGGCGCAAATCCGAAGACCCCGAGGGCATTGCCCTGGTGCGCAACTATACCTCGCTGAAGGGCTTTCGGGTCTACGAGATGAACGGTCCCACCCCGGACGACTGGACGATGATCGCCGAGCGCACCACCGACCGTGCCAACCCGGACGCGCCCATCGGTGCACAGCAGGGGTCTGGATCTCTGGATGCCCCGGCCTGGACCGGCGGGCGCTACATGGTTCTGTCCGCAGCCCCCGACGATAGCTTTGCGCTGACGGAATACCCCGACTATGTGCATTCTCCCGGCTACCAAATCTGGGACATGAGAGATCCGGCCGACCCTGTGTTCGTCAGCCAGCTGTCGGTACCGGGACAGGACATCGACAACGCCGCGGACCTCGCCGCTTATCTAGAGAATCCGCGAGCAGGCAATCGCACCTCCTGGATGGGATCACGCAACCCGCTGGCCCTGCCCGTCCCGATAGAGGACGGCGGCACGCTTGGCTTTGGTGGCATGGGCGGACTGGGCTTCTGGACCTTCGATGTCAGCGACCCGGCCAACCCCACACCGCTGGGCGACCTGCAGGTCGCACCCAGCTATGCGGGCACAGAGTTCGACAATGTTGACGTCAGCCAGTACGCCCGCACCGGGCATGTATTCTCAAACGGCTACCCGATGAATTCGAACTGCTATGAGCCCTACAAGGACATCTTCTCCATCGACGTGTCCGATCCGACCAAGCCCGCTGTTGCCGCGACCTTCCCGCGTCCACAGCCACCGGCAGAGGCCGGTTTCACGGACTACTGCCAGCGCGGTGGCAGCTTCGGGCCGAAACGCTCCGGCGGAATCGACCAGCCGGGCGGCGGACGCGACGGCGTGGTGGTCTATGCCTTCTACAATGCCGGCATCCAGATTTTTGACGTAGAAGATCCCACCAAGCCGGAGATCTCCGGCTACTACGTGCCCGCCTTTCCTACCGCGGATGAGGTGCCAGACTGGACCTTTGACAATGCGGTCTTTGCGGTATTCGTGGAATATGACCGCAATATCATCTGGGCCTTTGCCGTGAATGGCGTCTATGCGCTGACGTCACCGCTGCTGGGAGAGCCGCTGACCAGACTGCCCGACGCGCCCTGGCCGCCGCGCGAACGCTGATGCCGGGGGGGGGGGGGCGACTGCCCTGGTCGCGCGCCCCTCCTTCAACAAGAGGTCGCGCTCTCTCCTCTACCGGCAGGCTTACCGATCACGAAGGCTGAGCCTCCCGACACATTCCGCCTATGCGGCTGGAGCCTGGCGAACTCCACACCGTGATCTGCATACTCGTCACTTTGACGAACGACGCAGACGCCGCTTCCCCTCGACGCCGGGCATGAGTTTAGCCTCCGCACCAGCGGCGGCGCAGGTGATAAGGACCTGATGGAGTTGATGGATATCAGCCATCTTTGAATTAATCTGAACGCCGCAGAGTACGATGTCCCCCCCCGATCAAGATGGACCAAAGAGCCGATGCGCGCCTTGAGGTGGCTTTGCTGCGCAAAGACGAAGAGGGATTCATGTCGTGAAACCGGCATGTTAGTTGGACTGTATGAGCAGATCCATCCCGCCGAGCTACAAGACTAAGAACTGGCCGGCCTACAAAGAAGCCATCAAGCAGCGTGGGTCCCTGACGATCTGGTTCGATCCGGAACTGGTCTGGGTGCCGCTACCGAACGGCAAGCGCGGCCGGCAGCCGCAGTATAGCGACGCCGCGATCCAGACGTGCCCGACCATGAAGGTCCTCTTCGGCATGGCGCTCGGACAGACGACCGGTTTCGTCGAGTGAACCGCGCCAGGTTTGCCGGAGGCTCCAACTCATGAGTAGGATGGATGCCAACGTACTATAAGCTTGCGCGTTTCGTGCGGTTTCCATGCTCCCCCCCTGTCGAGGGTTTTTTGTGCCGCTGGACAATGTGGCTCGGTTTTTTTGTTGTCGACTAGGCAGAATGACTTGGAAGCAAGAAGCTGACCTACGTGCTCTGTGCAGCTCAAGTCTCACTTGAGCTCATGGCTACGACCCTTCGCTGCAGGTGCAATCGGCGGCTCCCAGCCCAATCACGACATTCATGCAGGGTGCAGCGAAATCTCTGCTGTATGTGCGACGGGTTTCCCGAAAGCATGCGTAATTGGGCAGAATCGGAACTGAGGTCGAGCTCCAGATAGGATCACAATAGATCTGTTACGAACCAAGGCGGGCACTCAGATCAAATCATGGGGATGCGGTTGATGCGCACCAAGGGTCGTCGCCGCGCTGTCGTGACTGTCGCCCGCAAACTGGCCGTTCTGTTCCATCGCATGTGGGTAGATGGCACCGAGTTCCGTTCAGGGACGGTGGAGGGCATGGCATGACCCAATGGTCCAATACCAGAACTGAACGCGATCACCCTCACCGGACGAGGTTCGTGGAAGAAGCCGAAAATGTCTGCTGTGCAACGAGAAGCGCGCTTGAAAGCAAGGCTCACTGTGTGAGAGTTCGGGTGGCACGCATCCCAATAGCTTTAATCTCAACTAATGGGTCAAAAGTGACGCAACCCCCGCCCCCAACAATCCTTTGTTTGCGGACCAGCTCAGAGCAGCTAACTTGAACTGCATGAGACGTCTTTGGATTTTGCTACTGATGGTCTTGTTTGGCACGCCGCTAGGAGCCAAGGACCTCACGATCCTTACATCATTTCCGTCGGACATGACGGATGTGTTCGAGAGCCTCTGGCAGGACGCCAAACCGCGAACTCGGATCCAGGTTCTCAATAAGAATACGATCTCAGCGATGGAGGAAATCCAGCAAGGAAATGCGCGTGCTTTCGACCTGTTCTGGGCGTCCTCGCCGGAGGCGTTTGTTCTCTTGGGTCGGGATGATCGCTTTGCAGATGCGACAGTGTGCAGCCCCAATGGTCCCGCCCCAATCGAAGCGTTCGCGGTCTCCTCGGTCGGCTGGTCACGGCGCAGCGACAGCACCCTTTTCATGCCGGGCAGCTGGAATGATCTTCTGCTGCCCATTTATCGCGATCGCATTGCCATGGCGCGCCCCGCGCGATCCGGCACCATGCACCTATTGGTCGAGCAGCTGTTGCAGGTGCGCGGATGGGACGAAGGCTGGACCTATCTGCTCGAGCTTGCCGGAAATCTCTCTACTCTGACCGCCCGCAGCCACGGGGTGCCGGACGGGCTGATCAACCGCCGCTTCGATATCGGGCTCATGATCGACTTTTTGTCCACCTCCCGCGGTGAAGCGCTGCAGTTCAGGTACGGACGCCCCATGACGACGTTCTCGGCGCAGATCGGCATCCTGAAGGGCGGCATCAACCCCGACCTCGCTTGCGCCTTCGTAGAAATGCTGCTGTCGCGCTCAGGCCAGCTGGCATTGCGTCACCCCAACGTCAGCCGCATCCCGATTGACGCACCGATCCGCGCTGAGATAAGCGCGACGATCCCGCCGGAAATAACCGCGGACTTGAAACTGCCTTGGCTTGAATACGACCCAGAACTTTCGGCAGACCGTTACTGGGCGGTCAATGCGCTGTTTGATCTCATGATTGCAGATGTCCTAGTCGAACGGCGCGCGCTCTGGCGGAGATATCACGCGCTCAAAAAACAGGGATTTGGGGCCGAACTGGATCGGGTGCATCAGCTGCTGACCAAAGTGCCCATTTCCGAACGCGCCGCCACAGACGTCTCTCATTCCGCCGCGACGGGATTGCGGCCCTCCGTGCAACCCGCAACAGGATCTGACGAACGCAAACTCCTTGACGGCTGGCGCGAAGAAGTTCGTGCGCTTCTCGCACTCGCCGCGGCGGATTTGGAAGCGTTAGAGACAAGCCGCGACGAATGAAACGCTTCTTGGAAAGAACGATCCCACGTATCTGGACGCGACTGTTTATTCTAACAGTGTTGGCCGTCCTGCTAACATGGATCGTCATCGCACTTGCGATACAAGCCTTGCAGGATGCGCGGTCGGTGGTCTCCGAAATAAGCACGACACATGTGCCGGACCTGACGCAAACCTCGCAACTCTCTGCACAAATTGCCGATTTAGCGATCCTGAGCAACGAACTGCTGTTTGCAACCAGCATCCAGAGCAGCCCAATCAGAACCGCCACCACCGATTTGTCACGCTTTTTGGTCGAGCGCCTGGAAAAACCTGAGATCGAAGGGGAGACACGCGAAATTGTCGCGCAGTTAGATGTGATTGCACAGCGTCTGGACCGGATGCAGCGGTTGGAGCAGGCAATCCGGGAGGATATGTCGCGCCTGCGTTGGCTCGGAGTGGAGCTGGAGGAGGAAACCTCCGCGTTGGTCGCGGATTTCTCGTTCAACATCCAATCGCAAACACGAAAAATCGTGACCGAGAACAACGAAAACAGGCGCGCAGCAAAGGCTCGTTTTCTTGCGCAGGATATCCAGTCCCGCGATCAGTTTTCAGCGCTGGCGTCAGAGCTTAGCCGCCTGATTTCAGTGGTTTTCCAGATCGCAGACGCGAGCTCGCACGATCAGATGAAACAACTGGAAGACATCTACGCAGATTCGGTGTCGCGCGTCTTTTCAATGCTGCGCCAGGATTCTGACCGCACAGAGTTTCTCACCATCCAGCAATCGCTGAGTGCGCTTGAAGCGGTCACCATCGGGCCAGAGGGATTGGCCCGGCACCGGCAGGAATGGCTCAGCCAACGCAATGAGGTGCAGGCGCAGTTGGAACATTCATTTAACGCGCTGTCTCGCCTACAGAAAAGCCTTCAAAACGACGCTCGCGATCAACGCCAAGCGCTCGCCGCGACGGTTCAGGCGTTTTCACTCCAGTCTGATCGCCGCCAGTCCGTGTTGCTGATCGCAACAGTGCTGGCGCTTGCTGGTGGTTTTGGCATCCTGTTCCTCTATGTGCGTCCTGTCATCATCCGCCCGATGCAAAATCTCACAGGCGCGATGCATGCAATCGCGAGCGGACAGGCCGCCCGGATTGACGATTTTGACCAGCGACACGACGAAATTGGTCAGCTCACCCGCGCGGTTCACGCGTTTCAGACCTCTGTCCACGAGCGCGATCAAGCCATTGCACAGCTTCAGGCGACACAGAACGAGCTTGTGCAAGCGGGAAAAATGGCCGCGCTTGGCAACCTTTCGGCTGGGATCAGCCACGAACTCAATCAGCCTCTGGGTGCCATCAAGCAACGTTTGCACATGCTACAGGCCGCGATCGCCGCAGCCGACACGCAGGCGCAGGCACGACAGACCGCGAAAATATCCGATCTTACCGACCGGATGGAACGCATCATCCAACATTTGAGGAAGTTTGCTCGCCGATCAGAGTACCTCAGAGAAAGGGTGCAGCTTCAACCATTGGTACAATCCGCAATGGGCCTTATGTCCCCGCAGTTCACCGAGCATGGCGCGACGCCGATGATTGACTCCACGTTGAGCACGATCTCTTTCATCGGTGACCCGGTGCTTGTGGAGCAAGTTATCGTCAACCTTTTGAGCAATGCGAGCGATGCCATCGCGCAAACCGGTAAAGCTGGCGAAATTCGAATTGAGTCCCATCCTGCAGCAGAGGGAAACAGTGCTTTCTCGGTCGTGGACACCGGGGCCGGGTTGGGCGACCTGGAACCCCACGACATCATCGAACCCTTCGTGACCAGTAAACCCCCCGGCGCGGGTCTCGGGCTGGGCCTGTCGATTTCCTATAACATTCTCAAAGGGCTTGGTGGTGATCTCGTGATTTGCAGCCGTCGCGATCAGGGCGTTCGCGCCACTGTCACACTCCCATCAGGAGATTTGAGCACATGAAACAGAGTTCGCAAGTCTATCTGGTTGATGACGACACCGATTTTCGCGAAGCCACCTGCGAATTATTGGAAGGTGCGGGCCTGACGGTAGAGCCATTTTGCAACGGAGCAGAGATGCTCCAAAAGCTCGACCCAGAGTGGTCTGGTGTCATTTTATGCGACGTGCGGATGGCTGATATGGATGGGTTTGGCGTCCTGAAGGCGACACAAGATATCGCCTCGGATATTCCGTTTGTGATGATTACAGGGCACGGCGACGTACGGATGGCCATCTCGTCGATCAAAGCAGGGGCTTATGACTTCATCGAAAAACCGCCCCAGCCCGACATGCTGATCAGCACCATCAGCCGTGCCGTAGGAGCGCGCAAACTGCTGGTAGAAAACAAGCGACTGCGGCGACGTACGCAAAACAAAAGCGGCCTCTCGGCAACGCTTGTGGGGCAGTCTCAAGCCATCCGCGAAATTCGCGCGCAGGTGCTGCGGTTGGCGACGCTGCCGATGACCGTTTGCATCTTCGGCGAACCGGGCTCTGGGAAATCTGTTGCGGCACGCGCGCTGCATGACTACGGCGAAGGCAAAGGCGAGTTTGAAATGATCGGATGCGCGGCGACCTCACCGGAAGGGTTTCGGTCAGACCTTGCCGCCATCGCACCAGAAACCGCGACGCTCTATCTGCGAGCCGTCGACCGCCTTGATCCAAAGGCCCAGGCGATCCTGGTCGAATATTTGAAAACCCCTGGCATTCCACGGGTTATCGTCTCCATGTCAGCCGAAGCCGCAAAAGCGCCTGAAGAAAACCTGGCGGACGATCTTTATTTCCTGGCCAATGTCGCCCGTCTTGATATGCCGGCAATCCGCGAGCGCGGCCGGGACGTCTTTTTCCTACTCGAAGTGTTTTTGCGCTCCGCATCGCAGAGATTTAGCCAGCGCCTGCCCAGAGTGACCAAGGACATGATCCGCCAGTTTGAGCGCCATGCCTGGCCGGGCAATGCGCGTGAATTGCAAAACGTCGCGGAGCGAATGGTGATGGGCCTACCGATTGGACTGGACCCACGGACGCGACAACGCAGCGACGCGCTTTTGCCCTATGAGGAAGCCATGCGCCAATTCGAACGCACGCTTTTATCGCAAAGTCTGCGAGAATCCGGAGGTCGGAAGGGCGAAGCGGCCGAACTGTTGTCGATTCCGAGGAAGCGGCTCTATCTGCGCATGAAGGCGGTCGGCCTCTCCGATGTGAGTCAGGAGTGACCCAATTCAGGTGTCAAAACCGTCTCAAGACGTCATCCGAAGGGGGGATTCAGGTAAAAATTTGTCGATTTCGGTATCTGTCGCAGCATCTGGATGTGCGCGGAGGAGCGCATCTCAATTCAGGGAGGACACTCCATGCGGGGTACCATTCTATCGTCAGTGGCAACATTGGCGCTTATGACGACGGCCGCCGTCGCCGGCGGCAAAGTTACCGTTATCACATCTTTCCCAGACTCAATGACTGGGCCAATCGAAGCTGCTTTTGAGGCGGCTCATCCCGAGTTTGATCTGGAAATCTTGAACAAGAAGACCTCGGCTGGCGTGAAATACATCCAGGAGCTCGCCGGAGACAACACCGCTGATATCTTCTGGGCGTCGGCACCTGACGCGTTTGAAGTGCTGAAGGGAGATCAGCTCCTCTCCAAGGTCACAATCACGTCCGAAGGCATTCCGGACCGGATCGGCGCCTATCCTCTGAACGATCCCGAAGGCTATTACTTTGGCTTCGCAGGCGCTGGATATGGCATCATGTGGAACGAGCGGTACCTCAAGGCAAACGATCTTGCACCAGCGAAAGAATGGATGGATCTCGCCGGGGCCGAGTACCACGGGCACGTGGGCATGTCAGCGCCGTCGCGCTCCGGCACCACACACCTTACCGTTGAAACGCTGCTGCAAGGCGAGGGCTGGGATCAGGGCTGGTCACGCTGGAAGCGCATTGCAGGCAACTTCAGAACCGTGACCGAGCGCAGCTTTGGCGTCCCGGACGGTGTGAACACTGGCAACTTTGGCCTTGGAATTGTCATCGACTTCTTTGGATTTTCGTCCAAAGCATCGGGCTTTCCGGTTGATTTCGCCTATCCCACCGTCACCGCACTTGTTCCCGCGAATGTTGCAGTGGTCGCGAATTCTCCCAACGAAGACGGCGCAGTTACCTTCATCAACTATATGCTAACCCCAGAGGGCCAGTCGGTCTTGTTGGACCCGGCGATCATGCGTTTACCAATCAATCCAGCCACCTACGCCGAAGCGCCGGAGGGTTTTCCCAATCCATTTGAGAACAGCACCATCGAGGCCAGCGTGAAATTCGACGTTGAGAAATCCGGCGCACGCTACAACCTCGTCAATTCCATGTTTGACGTGATGATTACCTATCGCCTCGACGACCTGCGCTCGGCGGTCGGCGCTCTGCATGAAGCCGAAGCGCGCTACAGCGAGACAGGCAATGAGGAGGCACAAGCACTCATCGACGAGGCTTGGGCGCTCATTGACGCGAACCCGATTGATGAGGCGCAGAGCCTGGATTCAGAGTTTGCCGGCATCTTCACGAAAAAGCGCCGCCAGGCCACCGACGAGGTTGGTGAGCGCCAGGCTGAAATCGAACAGCGTTGGGATGCCTTCGTCGTCGAGAACTACGCACGCGCCACGGAATTGGCGAATAAAGCAGCCGCGATGTAGCGCGCGGCTCCCGGTCCCCGAAACATAGACCTAACTGCCATCGTGCTCTGCACGGTGGCAGGACATCTCCAAGGACGCTCCCCATATGTCAAGCTCATCCTCTTCGTCGGGCGCACAGGCCGCCGGGCTCTCTGATCGTGTGCCCAACTGGCTGGTCCCGAACCTCTCCGGCCTGCATGTCACCGCCGTGCTCATCGCGCTTTTGCTGATCGGCCTGCTTCTGGTGCCCGTGGCACAGGTCATGATCGTCGCCTTCCAAGACCCGGCAACGGGCGCAGCGACACTTCAGAACTTTATCGATTTCTTCCGTACGTCGTTGTTCAGAGAGAGCTTTTGGAACTCTTTTTATGTGTCGGCCATGTCCGTGGTCGTCGCCACCGCGATCGCCCTGCCCTTGGCCTATATCACGACACGGTTTCACTTTTCAGGGTCGATCCTCATTCAAAGCCTCGGGTTCATCCCTCTGATCATGCCACCCTTCGTGGGCGCCGTGGCGATGCAGCTGATCTTTGGCCGCAACGGAACTGTCAACCTGCTGTTGCAAGACTGGTTTGGCATCTCAATCCCCTTCATGGAGGGGTTGAATGGCGTCATCCTGGTGCAATCGATCCACTACTTTCCCTTCATTCTGATCAACCTCTCCGCGTCCTTGCGCAATATCGACCGCTCGATGGAAGAAGCGGCGCAGAACCTTGGAAGCCATGGCATGCGCTTGTTTCGCCGGATCGTTTTTCCGCTTGCGATGCCAGGTTACATTGCCGGTGCCGCATTGGTCTTTATCAAGGTGTTTGACGATCTAGGCACGCCGCTCCTCTTGAACGTCAACAACATGCTCGCACCACAGGCGTTCCTGCGCATTTCCTCTATCGGGATCAGCGACCCGATGGGCTACGTGATCTCCGTCATCCTTGTCGTGTTCTCAATCCTGTCGCTGTGGGCCTCTTTCCTGTTCATGCGTGGCAAGGATTACGCGACGGTGCAGAAAGGCGGCGGCGGCATGGCCAAACGATCACTTAAGCCGCTGGAGAAGACGCTGGCCTACGGCACGGTCATATTGATCCTGCTGGTGGTCCTGAGCCCACACCTCGGCCTGCTGTTGCTGTCTTTTGGAACAATATGGTCATTTGCGCCGCTTCCAGATGGCTACACCCTGCAAAACTACATCACCATGTGGCAAGGCTCTAAGACCTTCATTTTGAACACTGTCCTCTACGCCGGGATCGCAGCCACACTGGATGTCATCATCGGCACCGCGATCGCCTATATTGTGCTACGCACAGGAATATTCGGGCGCAAGGCGCTTGATTACCTGGCCACCGCCGCGCTGGCTGTTCCGGGCGTCGTGCTCGGGATCGGGTACCTCAGGACCTTTCACCAGATCGACGTTCCGTTCACCGGCGAACCTATGGCGAACTGGTGGGTCATCATCGCAATCGCCCTGATGATCCGGCGCCTGCCTTATGCGTTGCGCGCCTGCACGGCCGCGCTGCAACAGGTGAGCCTTGCGCTGGAAGAGGCCGCAGAAAGCCTTGGTGCGACCAAGCGGCGGACCATCCAAAAAGTCGTGATCCCTCTGATGACAGGTGGCATTCTGGCAGGCTTTGTGACCAGCTTTGCAACCGCCGCAGTGGAGCTTTCGGCCACCATCATGCTGGTCAGTTCAAACAATGACGCGCCGCTGGCCTATGGGATCTACCTGTTCATGCAAACCCCATCGGGGCGTGGCGCTGGGGCTGCACTTGGAATCGTCGCTGTCATTGTCGTCGCGATCGGCACCATCGCCTCTCAAATCATCATTGAAAGAGAAAAAAAGCTCAAAGCGTCCAGCGACGCGCACTGAAGCCTTGGAAGGAATGCAAACATGACAAAAACTGGTATCAAAATCGAAGATGTCCACCTGTCCTTTGGCGAGACCGAAGTGCTCAAGGGCGTCAACCTGGACATTAAACCGGGAGAGTTCTTTGCCTTTCTCGGCCCCTCGGGCTCAGGTAAGTCCACGTTGTTGCGCGCGATTGCAGGCTTTGGCCCCGATCCGCGCGGTCGCATCCTCATTGGGGACCGAAACGTCGTTGGACAAAGCCCATGGAAACGCAATGTCGGTATGGTGTTTCAGTCCTATGCGCTTTGGCCGCATATGTCGGTGCGCGAGAACGTCGGCTTTGGCCTGAAGGAGCGCAAGCTCCCAAACGCCCAGATCCGTCCCAAGGTTGACGCAGCGCTCGACCTTGTGGGCCTTGCGCATCTCGCAGACCGAATGCCGAACCAACTGTCGGGTGGGCAGCAACAACGTATTGCGCTGGCGCGAACCATCGTCGTCGAGCCTGAGGTCTTGCTGTTGGATGAACCGCTCTCCAATCTCGACGCCTCCCTGCGCGTGCAGATGCGGCGGGAACTCCTGAAACTACAACGCAAGCTCGGTCTCACGACGATTTTTGTGACTCACGACCAAGAAGAGGCAAACACGACCTCTGATCGGATGGCCGTGCTTGATGGCGGGGTTATCCAGCAAATCGGCACGCCGCAAGAATTGTACGACACGCCGGCGAACCTCTTTGTGGCCAACTTCCTCGGCACGGCAAACATTCTAAAAGGCCGTGTAGAAGCCGATGGCGCAGCTGCGCGCTTTGTGACCGAAACCGGCGATCATCTCAGCTTGCCCGCGGGAATGCGCTCGTCAGGATCAAACATCGTACTGCGACCTCAGAATATCACCCTACTGCGTGATGAAGCGCCCAACACGCTCACGGGCACAATCAGCCACAAGGAGTTTCTCGGCAGTCAGATCCGATATCTGGTCAACGCGGGCGGCACCGAAATGGTCGTCGACCAAAGCCACAGCGCAGGTCTGGACTGGTTCGAAACCGGAACTCAGGTCTTTTTGCAGACCAACACCAGCAGCGCCGTCGTGCTTTGACGCCTCACATTGGATAGACGAGATGAAGAAAGCCCCTTCTAGTACGGTTGCTGCGCACGCGGTGGATACCAAGACGCGCGATCCGCAGTTTCTCTACCTGCGTCACGGTCAGACAGACTGGAACCTAGAGCAACGCCTTCAGGGGCGTTGCGATCCGCCCCTGAATGAGACGGGCATCGACCAGGCCCGCCACGCCGCTCGCGCTGTGGCGTCTGGTGGCGTGGATGTCATCATCACCAGCCCTCTCAAGCGCGCCCGCCAAACTGCGCAGATCATAGCCGAACACACGTCGGCGCGGATCATCGAAGCCCCTGACCTCGTAGAGCGCAACTTTGGCGCTTTGGAAGGCAAACGGCTGGTGGACATCGCCGGAGAAGGCCCAAGCAGCTATGACATAGCATTTCGGGATGATCTGCCGGGCCATGCAGAACCCTGGGACACCCTCTGCGCAAGGGCCGAGCACGTCGTAACCAAGTGGCAGCATGAAATGGCGCGTCACGACATCCTGTTCGTGAGCCACCTCGCCGTGATGACTGCATTGTGCGACGCCCTGAGCGTCCCCCGGATCGACGTGAAAAATGCTCATCCCTACCGTTTTCAGAAACTCAAGGATCGCTGGGATCTAAACTACGCTTTCCGGTGACAATTTGTTTTCTCTCCTCGCTGCGCCTCTTCTATCTTTCGTTCATAGCGGCAGCCAGCAACCAGTAGCACGGTTCGCAAGGGACTCTACTTTGCGGTGTCCTCACCATGTGACCTGCGCCCTAGTCGAATGACAGGGAAGCGCAGATAGCATGCGTAATTGGGCTGCCTTTGTTGTGAGGTCGAGCTCCCAGTATGATCACAGGATAGCTGTGAACAAGGGAGAGAGATGATGGATTACTTTGTTGGACTTGATGTGTCGTTCCGGTCGTGCGCGCTTTGCGTTGTTGATACGAAGGGCAAGGTCGTTCTCGAACGCGAGCTGGTTTGCGAGGTCAACGACATTGCAGCATGCCTCTGTGATTTTGAGTTCCCGATAGAACGTATAGGTTTGGAAGCTGGGACGATGAGCCAACACCTTTACTTTGGACTGCAGGCCGCAGGTTTTGATGTGGTTTGCATGGAGGCGCGTCAAGTAAAGGCAGCCCTGTCTGCGATGCGAAACAAGACTGACAAAAATGATGCCAAAGGCATTGCGCATGTTTTGCGCACTGGCTGGTTCAGCCCTGTCCACATGAAGAGCCGTGGGGCCCATGGTCTCAGAGCGCTACTCAGCACACGCAAGGCATTGCTCAAGAAGACGATGGATCTGGCAAATGAAACCCATGGATTGCTGAAGATATTCGGCATTCGCCTGCCCAAAACCGTCTCGCATGGAAGTTTTGATGGCATCGTACGTTCTATGATCGAAATGGATGATATTCGGGCGCATGCCCTTTTGCCGCTGCTCGACGCAAGGGTGACCCTGTATCAGCAGTATCTGGAGCTTGATCGACGGGTCAAACGGGCCGCTCGCCATGATGAGGTCTGCCTGAGACTTATGACCGTTCCCGGCGTTGGGCCCATTGCAGCACTGACGTTTAAGGCGGCTGTCGATGATCCCACTCGGTTCAAAAAGTCCAGAACCGTTGGCGCGCATTTTGGACTTACGCCCAGACGTTTCCAATCAGGGGAGCACGACAAACCCTGGCCGAATATCAAAGGCTGGGGACAGTGGTGTCCGCGCTGCGCTTTATGCAGCGAGCAATGCGTTGCTCATGCGTAGTATGGCCCAATCCCAAATCAAATCTTGGGGCATGCGCTTGATGCCTACCAAAGGTCGACGCCGCGCTGTCGTTGCGGTGGCGCGAACGTTGGCCGTTTCACTGCATCGCATGTGGGGCGACTGCACTGAATTCCGTCAGGAACAGGTGGGGAGCACGGCATGACATAAATCGCCAAGCGCCCAACCCCTGGCAGGGTCGTCCTCGCCAGACGAGGTTTGTGGAAAAAGCCGAAAAATTTCGCTGCGCATCCTGAAGCGCGCCAGATAGCGGGGCTATCCACAACCGATCCAACTCATGCGTGCAGCGGTGCCAACAGAGTATCAACCAGACTGCGGAGAGAAGCGTGACCCGAATGAGAGACAATGATCCTGAAGAAAGAAGGAAAATGAGCTTGACCCAAACACCCAATTAGAGAAGCGAGATTTGCAAAGTCAGGGCCTGACCGGCCGTCTGGGGCGCGAACGGCCCAATGTATGTACCGGTTGCTGTTCGCAACTTTGCAGCGGCAGCTTCCTGCGCTTCACTGACATCCGTGCAAGATGCAGCGTGAGGTGGCGCTCCGAAAGGAGGGGCGTATTTTGTTGAAAAGCTCGCCCTTGATTGCAGGGCTCTCGGCTGATTCAATTCCCTCAATAGGTGGGAGGATCGGTGATGATGGAATGCGGCAGGAGGCGCAACCGGCGCTGTTCTATGAGTTCTCGCTTGAGACTCGTTCCGCAAAACCACCTGCTGCGGTCCATCGACCGGTTTGTGGATTTGTCCGAGATCCGCACCTACCTCGCCGATTTCTACAGCCACACCGGGCGCCCATCCGTTGACCCAGAGCTGCTGATCCGCATGCTTCTGCTCGGCTACTGCTTCGGTATCCGGTCGGAACGGCGGCTGTGTGAAGAGGTTCATTTGAACTTGGCGTATCGCTGGTTTTGCCGCCTGGATTTGAGCGACCATGTTCCGGATCACTCTACGTTCTCCAAGAACCGGCACGGGCGTTTCCGCGACAGCGAATTGCTGCGCCACCTGTTCGAGTCGACCGTCGCTCGGTGCATCAAGGAAGGCTTGGTCAGCGGGCAGCGCATGGCCATCGACGCCAGTCTGATCGAAGCTGATGCCAACAAGCAGAACTCGACCCCGAAGGAGGATTGGGACCCGGCGCAGGTCAATCCTGCCGACGCGCCCCGCGCCGTTCGCGAGTATCTCGAGACCCTGGACGAAGCCGCCTTTGGCGCGGCCAGCGAGGTGCGGCCCAAGTTTACCTCCCATTCCGATCCGGCCAGCCAGTGGACTGCGGCGCGCAAGGGGCCGGCATTCTTCAGCTATTCCGACAACTACCTGATCGATACGGACCATGGCGTGATTGTGGACGTGGAGGCCACAAGGTCGATCCGTCAGGCCGAGGTCGGATCGACGAAGACCATGCTTGAGCGGGTGAAGGCCAAGTTCGACTTGCACCCAGAGCGCCTGATCGCGGACACGGCTTATGGCACCGCGCCGATGTTAGGATGGCTGGTTGACCGCAAAATTGCCCCGCACATCCCTGTCTTCGACAAGTCGGGGCGCAGCGACGGGACCTGGACCCCGGCCGACTTTGAGTGGGATGCCGAGAACAATCAATACATCTGCCCGGAAGGCCAAGAGCTGAAGCAATTCCGCCGGAACTACTCCGATCTGAACCGCGGGCCGACCGGCAAGGGCGTCGCCAAATACCGGTGCCTGAAGCACACATGCCAGGCCTGCCCGTCGAAGTCGCGTTGCTGCCCCAACATGGACTTCCGGTCGATCACCCGCGAGGAACATGAAGACGCCCGCCAGGTTGCCCGCGACATTGCAAAAACCGAGCAATACGTGATCTCGATGAAGCTGAGGAAGAAGGTCGAAATGCTCTTCGCCCACCTCAAGCGCATCCTCGGTCTGAACAGGCTCAGATTACGAGGTCCATGCGGGGCAAAGGACGAATTCCTACTCGCCGCCACCGCCCAAAACCTTCGCAAACTGGCCAAGATCCTTCCTGCACCGCAGCAAACGCGAAACGCCTGACGAGAAAGGCGCTCGCGCCATGTTCTGGCGTCGGCATTCTGCGCTCGCTAACGAGTGTTTTTCCACAGAAGGGGCGGACAGCCGCCATTCGCCGCATTCGCCGCCAAGGTCAGGTATGGGGTAAGCCGCTCACCGCCGCGCTCTGCCACAGAGTTTGTTGAATAGACCTTGCGGCCTTTTGTTACGAGCCGTTCCCGGCTTTCAACAACGCGAACGCCTTAGGGTCAGGACTCGTTATCCTTCATAGCCAGAAGATGACGAGAGCGGCGAGAGCGATAGCTGACAGGAACACTGTTGGTGATCTGTCGTATCGTGTTGCGACCCTTCTCCAGTCTTTCAGCCTGCCGAACATGATCTCGATCTGGTTGCGGCGTTTGTAACGGCGCTTATCGTACTTGACAGGGGTTTTACGCTGTTTGCGCCCAGGGATGCACGCCTTCCTTGTCTTCCAACGCTTCTCTGAACCAGTCAGCGTCATAGCCCCGGTCGCCCAGCAGCCATCCGACCGTCGGCAGGCTGCTGCACAGAGCCCGTGCTCCGACGCAATCGCTGACTTGGCCGGCAGTGATGAACAAGTTGAGCGGGCGACCACGGCTGTCGCAGATCGCATGCAGCTTCGTGTTCATCCCGCCTTTTGTGCGACCGATCACCCGCCCGCGCTTGTCTCCAGGTCCCCTTTTTCGCCCGTAGGCTGGAAGCCGTACGGTGCGCTTTGAGATACGTCGCATCGATCATGACAGTTTGTTCTTCGCGATGATCTGCGGCCAGACCGACCAGCATTTGTGCGAAAATGCCCTTATCGCTCCACCGCTTCCAGCGGTTGTACAACGTTTTGTGTGGGCCGTATTCCTTCGGTGCATCACGCCACCGCAAGCCATTGCGATTGATGAAGATAATGCCACTTAGGACCCGCCGGTCATCAACTCGCGGCTTGCCGTGAGACTTGGGAAAGAAGCGCTCAAGACGCGCCATCTGCGCATCGCTCAACCAGAAAAGATCAGACATCGTCACCGCCCATTTTTGATGCGGTGAATCACGCAGCCAACCGAAAATCAATGGATCCTGACCCTAATGCACATCGCTCCCACATACAGATGTGCCGAACTGTCCTCTGTATCGGATGATGGGACCGTTGGTTGTGCAGAAGGATCCGCTGGTGCTGAAACTGCCACCTGAGCGAAGGCTGGGCCTTCGACCGCGATCTTTTCACCACGATTGCGACGGTCCGCAACCCACCACTTCCGTACAAGGCACTCATGAGCACCTATTTCAGCAGCAACTTCACTTGGAGAGGTGTCCTCTTCCCGAAGTCGCCTCGTTGCCTCGCGTTTGAGCTCATTCGGCCAGATCTTTTTGCCCGCAGGGGATCTCTCGATTTTGAAACCCCAGACTTCTTGGTCCGCCATTTTTGCCTCCGATATTGATTTGGAAGCATAGTAATCGAGATCTCGGGCGCCGGTTTAGAGGGCAAATAGGGGGTCAGATGCAACGCTTACGATGCAACGAAGCCCCCGCGTTTTGCGAGGGCTTCGTCGGGAACGATGGTTGCGGGAGTAGGATTTGAACCTACGACCTTCAGGTTATGAGCCTGACGAGCTACCTGGCTGCTCCATCCCGCGGTGTTTGTTTTTTTGTTTTCGTTTTGAGAGTATTGGGGTTCTTATTAGGTTTGGCGGTGCCCTACTCTCCCACACCTTAAGATGCAGTACCATCGGCGCAACAGCGCTTAACTTCCGGGTTCGGGAAGGGACCGGGTGTTTCGCTTGTGCTTTGGCCACCAAACCGAATAAGAACCCCGCTAGACTTTTTTTGTCTAGCAAATCAACGTTTTGACCTTGTTTTTAGGAGGTCAACGAGTTGTCCAAGTTTTGTGTATGCGTTTTTGGTGTGGCTGTCTTTTACTGGATCAGATCAAGCCAATCGGGCGATTAGTACCGGTCAACTGAATGCATTGCTGCACTTACATCTCCGGCCTATTGACGTGGTGGTCTTCCACGGCCCTCAGGGATACCTTGTTTTGAGGGGGGCTTCCCGCTTAGATGCCTTCAGCGGTTATCCTTTCCGAACATAGCTACCCAGCACTACCGTTGGCACGATAACTGGTCCACCAGTGGTTCGTTCACCCCGGTCCTCTCGTACTAGGGGCAACTCCTCTCAAGTATCCTACACCCACGGCAGATAGGGACCGAACTGTCTCACGACGTTCTAAACCCAGCTCACGTACCTCTTTAAACGGCGAACAGCCGTACCCTTGGGACCTGCTCCAGCCCCAGGATGAGATGAGCCGACATCGAGGTGCCAAACACTGCCGTCGATATGGACTCTTGGGCAGTATCAGCCTGTTATCCCCGGCGTACCTTTTATCCGTTGAGCGATGGCCCTTCCACTCGGGACCACCGGATCACTATGGCCGACTTTCGTCTCTGCTCGACTTGTCAGTCTCGCAGTCAGGCTGGCTTTTGCCATTGCACTCAACGAGCGATTTCCGACCGCTCTGAGCCAACCTTCGCGCGCCTCCGTTACGCTTTAGGAGGCGACCGCCCCAGTCAAACTACCCGCCACGCAGGGTCCCGGATCCAGATAATGGACCGCGGTTAGACATCAAGAGTGCGAAGGGTGGTATCTCAAGGATGGCTCCACAGGAACTAGCGTTCCTGCTTCAATGCCTACCACCTATCCTGCACATCACAATCCTGATGCCAGTGCGAAGCTGTAGTAAAGGTGCACGGGGTCTTTCCGTCTAACCGCGGGAAGCCTGCATCTTGACAGGCAATTCAATTTCGCTGAGTCGATGTTGGAGACAGCGGGGAAGTCGTTACGCCATTCGTGCAGGTCGGAACTTACCCGACAAGGAATTTCGCTACCTTAGGACCGTTATAGTTACGGCCGCCGTTTACCTGGGCTTCAATTCGGAGCTCTCACCCCTCCTTTTAACCTTCAGGCACCGGGCAGGCGTCAGACCCTATACGTCGTCTTGCGACTTCGCAGAGCCCTGTGTTTTTAATAAACAGTCGCCACCCCCTGGTTTGTGCCCCCGGATTCCACTTGCGTAGGACCCGGGCCTCCTTCTCGCGAACTTACGGAGGTATTTTGCCGAGTTCCTTCAACATCGTTCTCTCAAGCGCCTTGGTATTCTCTACCAGTCCACCTGTGTCGGTTTAGGGTACGGTCTGATGGAGGGCTATTTCCAGGGACTACTTAGCAGCCCGCCCAATCCGATAAGGGCAAACTACCTTCGCAATCCGTCACATCCTCCTGGCCTAGGAATATTAACCTAGTTCCCATCGCCTACGCCTTTCGGCCTCGGCTTAGGGGCCGGCTTACCCTGCTCAGATTAGCTTTAAGCAGGAACCCTTGGACTTTCGGCGAGAGTGTCTCTCACACTCTTTGTCGCTACTCATGTCATCATTCTCGCTAGTGATCTCTCCACGGGATCGCTCACGCGCCCGCTTCATCGAAAGCTCCTTGCGTCCAATCCTTCCCGAAAGAAGGTAAGGACGCATGGAACTATGTCACACTACGCTCTGCTACCATGCACTATGTGCATCCTCGGCTTCGGCTCATGGCTTGAGCCCCGTTACATCTTCGCCGCAGGACGTCTTATTTAGACCAGTGAGCTGTTACGCTATCTTTAAAAGATGGCTGCTTCTAAGCCAACTTCCTGGTTGTTTTGGACATCCCACCTGCTTTCCCACTTAGCCATGAATTAGGGGCCTTAGCCGGAGGTCAGGGTTGTTTCCCTCTCCACTACGGACGTTAGCATCCGCAGTGTGTCTGCCATCTAGTACTCCCGGGTATTCGGAGTTTGGTTAGGATCAGTAAGCCTGTGGGGCCCCATTACCCATCCAGTGCTCTACCCCCCGGGGTATTCGGATGACGCTCTACCTAAATAGATTTCGCAGAGAACCAGCTATCTCCGAGTTTGATTGGCCTTTCACCCCTAGGCACAACTCATCCCGACCTTTTTCAACAGGTGTGGGTTCGGACCTCCAGTGCGTGTTACCGCACCTTCATCCTGGTCATGCCTAGATCACTCGGTTTCGGGTCTGATCCCACGAACTCATTCGCCCTATTAAGACTCGCTTTCGCTGCGCCTACACCTAACGGCTTAAGCTTGCTCGTGAGACCAAGTCGATGACCCATTATACAAAAGGTACGCTGTCAGCCCTCAAGGGGCCTCCAACTGATTGTAGGCGTTCGGTTTCAGGTACTGTTTCACTCCCCTCGTCGGGGTGCTTTTCACCTTTCCCTCACGGTACTGGTTCGCTATCGGTCAGTAAGGAGTACTTAGCCTTCGGGGGTGGTCCCCCGATCTTCAGACAGAATTTCACGTGTTCCGCCCTACTTAATACGTCCTTCAGAGCTTCCCATACGGGGCTGTCACCCGCTATGGCCATGCTTCCCAACATGTTCTGGTCACTCATCAGGCTCGGCTGGTCCGCGTTCGCTCGCCGCTACTAACAGAGTCTCTATTGATGTCCTTTCCTCCGGGTACTTAGATGTTTCAGTTCCCCGGGTTTGCTCTTATAAACCTATGTATTCAGTCTATAAGTACCTGATTAAGCCGGATATAAGCAGCAACCGAAGTCGCTATTATATCAAACTTTCAGGTGGGTTGCCCCATTCGGAAATTCATGGGTCAAAGCCTATTCTCGGCTCACCATGACTTATCGCAGAGTATCACGTCCTTCATCGCCTCTTACTGCCAAGGCATCCACCAAACGCCCTTCTCGCGCTTGATCTGATCCAGAAAGAGACAGCCATGCGGCTATCGTGACCTGACAGCTGGTAAGTAGCCAGGTCTCTGTTTCTGAACCAAAAAGCATACTTTCCCGCTCTTCCCTTCAGTGCCTGTGATGTCGATCTCAGGCGAAGAGAAGAACAATGCATGATCGGGTAGATCATGCGGGTTAGTGTACTTGACTTGGACAACTACTGTCGTTTCAGGCAGGCATACATCCGGGCGTCTGAGGAAACATGACGGATCCGGTGCTGTCCACGAGCAAGCTCGCTTCACCTATCTGAGGTCGTTCCCACACTCGGGAGGACCAACAGTGTTGTTGATTTTTCTCTCTAAACGATATCAAGGCAATCAGATGATTGCCGCAGTGTCCGATTGGACGTTTGAACCACCTGCGCTGAGGTGTCTCAAAGGTCTAATCGAACTCTTTGATTATTTGGATGAAGAATGGTGGGTCGAGGAGGACTTGAACCTCCGACCTCAC
>NZ_CP136704.1:3567500-3917500 GCF_032924845.1 Tritonibacter scottomollicae | reverse complement strand
TCGCAGAGATGATTCCAGAGATCTGCGTGGACGATGTACCGTCATCGGGTTCTCACAAATCGATTTCCAGCACCCCGTCGGGTTCCGCGGCACGTGATTGGCACAGCACAATGGCCCCTTCTCGCTGCGCCTTCGACAAGACAAAGTCCCGGTGTTCCACCTCCCCCGATACGAGATCACACTTGCACACACCGCAGATCCCATCGGCGCATTTCACATCCACATGGATACCATGTTCCGCCAGAGCATCTGTAGCAGTCTGCTCGGCAGTGACGGCGATCTCTTTGCCGGACGCTGACAGTTTAAGAGTAAAGGGGTGGTTCTCATATTCTGGTTGCTCAGGCACCGAGAAGTACTCCAGGTGACGCGCCTCCTCCGGGAAACCGGACGCTTCGGCCCCGGCCATCACTGCATCCATGTAGGGGCCAGCCCCGCAGGTGTAGACATTCCAGCCAGGTTGGTAGCCAGACAAGATCTCGTCGAACTGCGCCCGTGTGCCCTCATCAGAGATGTGGAGATGGACATGTTTCGCCCAGGGCACCTGCGCCAGGTCCTCCAGATACCCGCCCTGGTCACGGGATCTAATGGAGTAGTGAAGCTCGAACGCCCTCCCGAGCGCATGGAGGCGATGCGCCATGGCAATCATCGGGGTCACGCCGATGCCACCGCCCATCAGAAAGGTCTTTGTTGCCGTCTCCTCCAAGGGGAAGTGATTGATGGGACGGGAAATGAAAATGCGCCGCCCCTCGGAAAAGATCCGATGCAGCAGCTTTGAGCCGCCGCGCCCAGCCTCCTCGCGCAGCACGCCGATCTGGTAGTGCGAACGATCAGCGGGATTTCCCGACATGGAATACTGGCGCAAAAATTCCGGAGCGACCACGATGTCCAGATGGGCGCCCGCGGTCCACGCTGGGAGTTCACCGCCATCGGCCGCACGGAATTCGTACTTCGTGATTCCCTCTGCCATGATCTCCGCCTTGGACACGATCACCTCAAGCACCGGGCTGTCACTGTCACTCTTATATATGTGATCCCACTCGCCGCTCTCGCCCTTTGCCCGCCGCGTCTTGTATTCCTCGGCGGTGATCATGGCTTGATAGGCTTCGATCCCAGCCTCCCGGTCCATCGGGAAAGGATAGGGATAGGGGTGCGGGGCAAGGTTGGCGGGGTAAACCGCAAGTGTCTGATCTTCGTACCTGAGATCTAGATCTGTCTGCAGGCGACGCGCGTTCACCGGATGGCGGGTCGGGCGATAGGCTCCATCCTCCTCCAGTTCGAGATCCCACCACCATTTCTTGGCGGGATTCATTTCACCATTGCCAAGCACATCGTCCAGCTTGGCCAGGGCGGGGGCGGCCTTCGGGATATTCATCGCCGCCCAGCGAAACGGCTTTTCAGCGAAGATCCCTTCCAGATTCCAGGGGCATGTCTTCATGCAACGCCCACACATTGCACCGCCGGGCGTGGTGATCCGATAGGTGGTGCATTTCTGACTGTCCGATTTCCAGATCTCATAGCCGTTGAACATCAGCTTCGGCCCGGCGGTGATTGCACCTGCAGGACACTCACGCGCGCATTTGTTGCAGGACTCGCAAAACGACTGCAGACCAAAATCAATCGGCAAATCATGATCCATCGGCATATCGGTGGTCACCACGCCGGACTTCAGCCGCGGACCGAGGAACGGGTTGAGGATCACCTCGCCGATGCGCGACACCTCTCCCAGTCCTGACAATAGCAACAAGGGCGGCTGCAGGACCTCTCCGTCCATCACCGTATGCGCCTTGGCCTTGTAGCCCAGATTTCGGATCTGTCGTGCGATCACCCCGCCAAGCAGGGAAAAGCGCAGGTAAGCGCGCATGGACTGGGCCACCGCAATCCAGTCATCACCCGATGTGCCTTCGGTGGTGTCGAACCCCTGATCGACAATCATTGAGATCGCATGTGGATGATCAGGAGAGATCGGAGCCCCAGTGGCGTCATGGCTATACCAGGTCCAGTCTGGGCAGCGGCTGATACCAACAGCATCAATCCCCAGCCAGTAGGACGCCGCCTTGACCATATCTGCATTCCGTCTTGCATCGGTCGGGCGCGGCCCTGCAGCCGGGGCGCCGTCTTGAAGCAGGACAAAGGCACCCAGCATGCGGCGCTGCGCCATCGCCGGAGCCGCCTTGCGCACATAGTACCCACCGGTGGCCGCCTTTTGATTGCCCTTGCCCATGTCGCCGAACTGCGCCCTTGCAAACATGTCTGTCCGTTTTGGCACTCGGGCGACCCGCGCCTCATCAATATAGGTGGTGGGTGTCTCGACACGTTTCAGTGTTTCGAATGGATGTGGGCCATCTCGAAAGTCGCGGCTCCGGTAGGGATCGTCATTCAGGGCGGACCGTTCGGCCCCTGCCCCGACCCACCAACGCAAATCCCGCCCCTCGCGGCCAGGCTGTTGCGCAAAGGGGGCCAATGGCTGATCTTCGGCAAGATCAAGGTCGGTGGTCACCACCGCGAGGCCAAATCGCTCCCCCAGATATGGAGCGACCAGCTGCCCGTCTTCCATACGCGCTATGCCAGCGGCGACGGCCAGCTGGTTCAGGTCGACGTCGGACGATGTCCCCGTATGTGCCTTGGCATCCCACCCCAGCAATCGAATGTAGTTCGCAAGCACCACTGCGGTTTCGGCACTGCGCAGGCAGGCGCGATGCGCTTCCGCCCCCTCGATCCAGTCACAGCCTGCCTCACCGGGCTTTGGATCACGCGGCATCTCGTACAGGAAGACGATCGCGTGTTTGTGCGCCCCGATCGTGGTTGGCGGAGCCTGCAGGGCTTCTTTCAGATCGGCCATGATCATGTCGATGCCAGAGGCCAGTGTCTTGGTCTGGCGTGTTTTCAAATCCTCGGCCAGCCGATCAATATCCGGATTGCGCCAGGGGCGTTGCAGTCGGGCGCCCTCAACCATCGGACCGATCCCCACCATTGCGGCGTCCGCAAAATACCCAAACGCCTTGATATGCTCGGACCGCTCCTGCAGATCGTCTGGCACGTCGGCTCGTGCGCCGTTCACCAGACCATCGCGGATCGCATCCATCATCGCCTGATATTCGCACATGGCATTCACGATACTGGCCGGAGCATCGGGGCGGCGGAAGTTGAGCGCCACCGCGCGCGGTACGCCATTCAGATCCGCATGGGGAATGCGTTTCAACCGCTCCAGCGGAAACGGACCCAGATGTACGGGTCGATGCCGCGAGGAAAAGAAACGAATGGACATGCTGGCTCTCCTGGAACGGCTGTGGCGGACGGCGGCGACTGGGTCGCACCATCAGACATGCTAGAGCCACGCCCTGACCTCTGCAGGAATAACAGCTCGCTCGTGCCGCCAAGTGGCACGAGCAAGCATCGCGTCGTGAGTTTGGCGGCCTAGGCGACGACCGTTCGGCGCGGTGCTGCACGTATTCTGTGCAGAACTGTCATAGGCTTGTGTACAGCACCCTGATATGGTTGGAGAAATTTGAACCGTTTCCGATAACAGCCCTAGGCATGGAATTTCACGCCACTCAGGCGACAGAATTCCACACCCCAAGCGTACAAAATACAGACCGTCCACGCGACGCCGCCTTCACAGTATCAAGGACATACATGGCCTATTCGTCACCCCGCTTCCCCGCAGCATTGAATTGGATCAGTGCGGGCGCCATTACCCTGTTGATGACCCTGCCCGCCGCAGCACAACCGACACCGGGCAGGGGCGGCCCTATCGCCGCCGGTATCATTCTGCTGGAAGAGGCACAGGTACCGTATTCCGTCACCTTGCCCGGCCGCGCCGTCGCCTATGAAGAAGTGGACATTCGACCGCGTGTGGATGGCACCATTCGCGACATTATATATGAAGCCGGGCGCAAGGTCGAAAAAGGCGATGTCCTGTTCCGCATCGAGGGGGACACTTTCGAGGTTGATGTGGCCGCAGCCGAAGCCGAAGTTGCCCGCGCCAAAGCGGCGGTGACGGCAGCCGAGGCCACCCTGTCGCGCTACGAGCGGCTGCAAGGGACCGGGGTCACCATCGAGGACGTGGAAACCGCACGGGTTGCCGTGTTGCAAAACAAGGCAGAGCTCAGCTCTTCCCGTGCCGCACTGAAAATTGCACAGCTCAATCTCCAACGCACAGAAATTCAAAGCCCAATCACAGGCATCGCCGAAGTGCCCAACGTCTCGGTCGGCGCGGTGGTGACCGCCAACCAGTCAGATGCGCTGACGATGGTCACCCGGCTTGATCCGATCTACATTGATGTTGAAGAGTCCAGCAAGCGCCTCGCCGAGGTTCGCGCCATGATCGAGGGCGGTACGTTGGAGCGTGGTGAAGACCTCGACCTCAGCCTGACGCTTGAGAATGGGGCGCAGTACGACCAGAAAGGCACATTGGAGTCGCCCGGCACCCGGGTCTCCACCACCACAGGGACGTTCGAATTCCGCATTCGCTTTGACAATCCGGAGCGGCGTTTGTTGCCTGGTCAATTCCTGCGGGTGAAGATCGAGTTGGGCACAACGCGCGCCGTGCTTGTCCCACAGGGCGCAACGGCCCGGGCTGCTGATGGCACCCTGACCGCATTTGTCGCAGTGGATGATATCGCCGAACAGCGCGAACTGACCGAACACGGCAGCTACAAGAATGCATGGATCGTCACCGACGGTATTTCCGCAGGTGAGGCGCTGATTGTAGATGGGCTGACATCCATGCGCGATGGCGCGTCGTTGAAGACCGTCCCGGTCAATATCTCCGATACCGGCGTCGTGACCGAACAAACCGCTGACGACAGCGACGAGGGCTAAGACATGGGTCTCTTCTTTATCAAGCGCCCAGTCTTTGCATGGGTGCTCGCCCTCATGACCATGCTCATCGGGACATGGTCCGCGCTGACCCTGCCTGTGGCGCAGTATCCGGAAATCGCCCCCACTACGGTTCGGGTTTCAGCCAGCTACAACGGTGCCACGGCCGAGGCGGTGGAGAACTCCGTCACGCGGGTCATCGAGGATGCCATGACCGGCCTGGACGGCATGATCTATATGACCGCGCGCTCCTCCGAGGGGTCGGCGTCCATCCAGATTACCTTTGATGAGAGCGTCGAGCCGATCGACGCGCAGAACGAGGTCCAGACCAAGGTGTCGCAAGTCGAGGGCCAGCTGCCGACCGCTGTGCGTACTCAGGGCGTGACCGTTTCGCGATCCTCGTCCTCCATCTTGCTGGTCGGCGCCATCGTGGCCGAGAATGGACAATACTCCACCGTCCAGCTCGGCAACATCCTATCTGAACAGGTCGAAGGACCGATCCAACGCACTGAGGGGGTCGGCGGCGTCAGTATCTTTGGTTCCGGCTATGCCATGCGGATCTGGCTCGACCCCATTGCCCTGGCCCGGTTCCAGCTGACGCCACAGGACGTGGTCGGCGCAGTTCAAGAACAGAACACCACCGTTTCGGTCGGCTCACTCGGCAGCCAACCAACTCTCACGGGTCAGCAGTTCAACGCCACGATCACGGCACAGAGCCAGATGACCACCGTCGAGGAATTTGAGCAGATCCTGCTCAAGGCCGATGAAAGCGGCGGAACTGTGCATCTGGCAGATGTGGCGCGCGTGGAGATCGGCCAGGAAAGCTATGGCGGCGACTCGCGTTTTTCCGGCAAGAACGCGACTGGGTTCGGCGTGAACCTCGCCACAGGTGCAAACGCAGTGGACACGGCCGCCGCGGTGCGCGCGACACTGGATCGCCTTGCCCCCTCCTTGCCAGAGGGCGTCGAGTTCGAAATCGCATATGACACTTCGCCCTTTGTCGAGTTGTCGATCGAACAGGTCTACCACACGCTGATAGAAGCGGTCGTTCTGGTGTTCTTGGTGCTGTTGCTGTTCCTGCAAAGCTGGCGGGCGACGCTGATCCCGCTGATCGCCGTGCCGGTGGTTTTGCTCGGGACATTTGCCGTCCTGCAGATCGGTGGCTTCTCCATCAATACCCTGACCATGTTCGCCATGGTGCTCGCGATCGGACTGCTGGTTGATGATGCCATTGTGGTGGTGGAAAACGTCGAACGCCTGATGGAGGACGAAGGCCTGTCCGCACGTGAAGCGACCCAGAAGAGCATGGGGCAAATCACCTCTGCACTGTTGGGGATCAACGTGGTACTCGCGGCGGTCTTCTTGCCGATGGCGTTTTTCGGCGGGTCCACCGGGGTGATCTACCGCCAGTTCTCTGTCACCATGGTCACAGCGATGACATTGTCCCTCTGCGTTGCGATCATCCTGTCGCCACCAATGTCTGCCCGCCTTCTGAAGCCAAAGGAAGGCGAACCTCGTTTCGCCCCCTTCCGGTGGTTCAATGCGCTCGTCAATCGCGGCATCACCGGGTACGGCGCTGGGGTCAAAGGCACGCTGCGGCTGCCCGTATTGATGCCGCTCGCCCTCGTTGCGGTGTTGGTCGCGGCCTATATGGTGAACAATCGCCTCACCACATCCTTCATCCCGACCGAGGATCAGGGCGTGCTTCTGACCGTCGTCACGCTTCCCGAGGGGGCGACAACCGCGCAGACGACCGCAACCGTGGAAAAACTGGAGGCGTTCTTCCTGACGGACGAAGCCGATGCGGTGGAAAGCACGTTTGCCGCATTGGGGTTCGGATTTTCTGGCAGTGGACAGAACCGCGCCATGGTTTTTGTAAAACTCAAAAGCTTTGACGAGCGTGACGGACAGGCCCAACTTGCCGCCGCACAGGTGGCGCAACGGGCCAATATTGCCTTCAGTCAGCTGCGGGACGGGCAGATCTTCGTTCTGCAACCCCCGGCCATTCGAGGGCTCGGCAACAGTGGTGGCTTTGAGATGTACCTGGTCGACCAGTCCGGCGCCGGCTCCGACGCCCTTCAGGCTGCAGCGGAACAATTGGTCGCAAATGCCGAGCAGAGCGATCGCGTGGTCAACCTCAGCGCCAATGGCACCGAGAAGGACAGCGCCCTGAAAATCACGATTGATCGTGCCAAGGCCGAGAGTTTCGGCCTGACCTTGTCCGAGGTAAACGGCATGTTGTCCGTGATCTTCGCAGGATCCGAGGTCAATGATTTCGAGCTTGGCGCTGCATTGCGCCCGGTCATCGTGCAGGGCGATGCACCCTATCGCATGCAGACCGAAGACGTCTTTGACTGGTATGCGCGCAACGCAGCCGGAGAAATGGTGCCATTCTCGGCCTTCATGTCCACCTCCTGGGAACCCGTCGCCCCCACGCTGGAACGCTACGGCGCAACCTCAGCCCTGCAGATTTCCGGCTCGCCGGGGAGCGGCTACAGTTCTGGCACGGCAATGGCGGAGATGGAGGCATTGGTGGCCGACCTGGACGGAGGATACGCGGCGGCCTGGACCGGCCTCAGCTATCAAGAACGCCAATCCGGCGATCAGGCGCCGATCCTCTACGCAATCTCCGCGCTGGTCGTCTTTCTCGCACTGGCCGCTCTCTACGAGAGCTGGTCGATCCCGCTGGCGGTGATGCTGGCGGTGCCGGTGGGCATTCTCGGAGCGCTGTTCGCAGCCTGGATCTTTGGTCAGTCGAATGACGTCTACTTCAAGGTGGGTATGCTGACCACGATCGGACTCGCGGCACGAAACGCCATCCTGATCGTGGAATTTGCAGAGGATCTGCGGCGCACCGGCATGACCATCGCCGATGCCGCAATCGAAGCGGCCCGTCTACGGTTGCGCCCGATCCTGATGACCGCTTTGACGTTCATACTCGGGGTGCTGCCCCTCGCCCTCGCAACCGGCGCAGGCGCAGCATCGCAAAACGCCATCGGTATCGGGGTAATCGGCGGGATGGTGGCTTCCACCTTCCTTGGGATTTTCATGGTTCCTGCATTCTACGTCCTGATCATGCGGGTTACCCGCAAGCTGACGGGTGTCGATATCGGCGCTGTCTGACCACAATCCGGCGCGCCTTCACTGGCGCGCCGGAAACACACACTCCGCGTGCTGGATGGTGATGGCAACCGCCGAAGCTCGCAATATAGGTGCAACTCCACGATCAAACCGACCGAGCAATACGCCCCTTTGCGATGCAAACGGCATTGTTTCTCAGACAACGGCTCGTCATACACTGAGCTGAGTTGATCACGATCCCGGTCCGAAACGCCGGGAACCATTTTACAAAACACACATTCAATTGCTGTCCTGTCCCTTCACACTCCGGCAGCGGGAGAGATGAATTGATGAGATCACTGTCCAGAAGAGCGGCACTGCTCGGAATAGGCGGCGCTGCCGGTTGGGGCCTGTCACGTTGGTTGAGCCCAAACCTGCCCGTATACGACGGCACGGCGCGCATCCCTGTACCAACCGGGCAGAATATACTGAATGATGCCAGTGGGCTGTCCGCCACCCCGATCCACAAACATCTGGTGATGCAGGACGACGCCGGAGAGGCATTGGTGTCCTCAATCCGCACCGAATTGGTGCAGGCGAGGACCGAGGGGAGACCGCTCAACGTCGGCGCCGCGCGTCATTCGATGGGAGGACAAGCGATCCCGCGTGAGGGCACCGCTGTCACGTTCGACAATGGGTCGGTAGAGATTGACAGCGCCAACAGTATCTACCGGGTCCATGCCGGTGCACGATGGTCGCAGGTGATCTCTGCACTTGATCCCGCGGGCTGGTCGCCGAAGGTCATGCAATCCAACAACGATTTCGGTGTGGCCGCGACATTCTCCGTGAACGCCCATGGCTGGCCTGTGCCCTTCGGGCCGATGGGATCCACCGTGCGTGCGCTGCGGATGATCTTGCCATCGGGCGATCTGGTGACTTGCTCGCCGTCCGAGAATGCAGAGATTTTCAACATGGCCATGGGCGGTTACGGGCTGATTGGTGTCATCGTCGATCTGGACGTGGAGATGGTGAAAAACACCCGCCTGACCCCGACCTTCGATGTGCTGGACGCCAGCGCATTTGCCAACGCCTTTCGCGAGGCCATCGAAGATCCCTCCGTGACCATGGCCTACGGTCGCCTCAACGTGGAACGCGCCAACTTCTTTCAGAAGGCCCTGCTGGTCAGCTATCGCGAAACCCAGGATCAGTTGGATTTGCCCGCCGCCGCCGGCTCTGGCTGGATGTCCCATGCCGCGAGCCGACTATACCGGGCGCAGCTGGGCGACGAGGCCTTCAAATCGTTCCGCTGGTGGAACGAAACCCGCCTTGGCCCGATGCTCGGGTCGGGACCGGCGACCCGGAACACACTCATCAATGAACCTGTCGTCACGCTGGACGACCGTGACCCTGATCGCACTGATATCCTGCATGAATATTTCGTGGGCTTTGACGCGTTCGACGGCTTTCTGGAGGCATGCCGCGAGGTGATACCCGCCTCCTATCAGGAGTTTCTGAACGTGACTCTGCGCTACGTAGCGCAGGACGATCAAAGCACCCTGTCGTTTGCGACAGAGCCGCGGATCGCAGCTGTCATGTCGTTCAGCCAGGAACTGACACATCGCGCAGAGGCCGACATGGCCCGGATGACCAGAGCGCTGATTGACCGGATCGTCGCCATAGGTGGTGCATATTACCTGCCCTACCGCCCGCATGCGACGGTGGAGCAGTTTGTTGCCTCCTATCCCAAAGCCGAGGTATTCGCGCAAGACAAACGGAGACTGGACCCGCAACTTGTCCTCCGCAACACTCTTTGGGACAGCTATCTGGATTTGGTATGACCATTCTGCAAAAACTCTCGCTGGGGTATTTCGTGGCGTTGATGATCGCCGCGTCCCTGAACTACATCCCCGGCCTGACCAATGAGGCAGGCCTGGCATTCGGCATTTTTGCGCTCGATATCTACGATGACGCGCTGCATGTGGCCTCCGCCCTCTGGGCGCTTGTGGCCGGTTTGCTGTCCCACCGCGCGGCGCGGAGCTTCTTGATCCTGTTCGGATTTGCCTATCTCGGGGACGGTGTCTTTGGGTTTTTCACCGGATACGGATATCTCGACCTTGGGATCTTCACCAATGGGTCGCTCGGCATGGACCTGTCGGTTCGCCGCGTCCTCGCCAACCTGCCGCATCTGGCGCTCGGAGGGGTGGCTGTCTGGGCCGGGCTGCGAAACTCAGGTGAGACAAAGTGAACTCAGTGTGGAGATGGTTCAGGCGGTTGATGGTGCTGTGCCTAGTTCTGGTGCTCGGCCTCGGCGCGCCCGTGACCTATGTCGAAACCATGTGCCAGGGCGACGCTCGCCCTCAGCCCTATGCGGCGTTGATAGACCCGGCGCACCACCGTCCCGAAACGCGCAGCCTCATGACCTATCCGGAGTGGTACATTGTCCACGCCTATGAAGACTATGCCGAGGTTTTGCGCGACGGGGATCCCCACGATTACAGCTACTTGCGCAGCATCGGCGGCTTCTGGACCTCCCTCTGCGCCATCACCGGCGAAGCCTCCGCCAATGGCGAAATTGATCGCGGCACAAAACAGATGGTGTATGTGATCGGCACAAGTTTCACTGCGGAACTGGCGCTAAAGGCCGCCTACGAAGAAACACTGGGGCGGCTGTTCGCCTGGCTGCGCGGCCCGCGCCCTACCCCACTCGACAAGCTGTCCGCGCGGCAGGCGGCAGAGTATGCAGCGTTTCTGCAGCAGGTGCCTTGGTATAAATGGTCTTTTCGTGCGGACGCCGAGGCGCTCCGAACTCAGTCCTCCGCGGCGCTGAGAGACACGGAACGCCGACTGGCGCTGGGTTTGGAATACCGGGCCAAGGCGGCATATGCCGATGTGATCGCGCAAGCTGTGGCCCAGGTTGGACAGGATGAACTGACACTGCGAATGATCGTTACAGGCGCCTCCCCGACACAGTTCGCGCGCTATGACGGGGTCACGGTGATCAAGACGCGCCCCGAGGGGATCGAAATCGAAACACCGCGTTATCGCGCCCTTACCCGGCTTCTGATGAGAATGGCGAGCGATGGCATCGACGTGATCGAAATCGCCGGGAATGACGACATTCTTCTCACCGCGATCTCCGATCAACCTGGCGAACCAGGATCGCTTCTCAGCCGCCAACGGCAGGGGTTTGATGACTATCGTCACCTGATCACGCTAGACGTCACCGAACTCATGCAGCGATTGCGGCAGATGGAGCAGACCAGCCTGACGCTGGAGCATATCCATGACTATTAAGTCACTTGCGTGCGCCTTGCCCCTGCTCTTGGTTGGCTGGATGTCCATCCTTGTTATAGTCGCGCTCCTCACGGATGCTGCACCAGCATATGTGGTGCTCTTTCCCAGCGCGGCGCTTCTGAATGACCTGCCCGACACCACGTCGATCATTGCGGCCTCCTCCTACAGTGTCACACTTGCCTCTGACCAGTCAGGGGTCGCGCGCGCGCTCTACGGCAGCGGGGCCTGGCTTGTCCTACCCGCGGGCCTGCCTGGGTGCCTGCCATTGCCCCAACAGTGAACTAACGCACTGGCTCTGATCGACCTTCCGGTCACAAGAGAACCGCCGCAAGCACCTGTCTTTGAACTATTATTTTTCATACAGTCGCATTGTATGTCGGGATCAAAGTGATTATCAGGCGGGCTTCCACACCCAGCCAAATGTCCAGCTCGGCCAAAACCTATGGACATTCACCAAATGACTTTGCGTCTCACAGCCCTGTCAGGGCTGTCCCTTATGCTGGCCACAACTGCCGCGTCGGCCGCCGACCTGCAAATTTACCATCAAGACGGGCTGCAAGGCGGTCTCGCACTGACCTTCCCTTTGTCCGTGCGCGACAACAGCGCAACCATTGCGCGCCTCTCTTACGCGCGTGACGACAATTCCCAGTCTGCATTCAGTCTCGAAGCGATGCGCCGCACCAATTTGGCAAATGGCTGGATGATTGGCACCGGGATCTTTGCGGACAGTTCTGCAGATGACATGGGCAACCGATTTGGCCAGGTCGGCCTGAGCGCCGAGCTGCAGCACGGCGTGTTTCAGGCGCGTCTGAACGCCTACGTTCCTGTTGGCACCAAAAACCGCAGCGACAGCCGATTTGACTCTTTGGCAGAAATGGACGGAACAATCCGCTTCAGAAGCGGTCGCAGCCTTGCCCTCAAAGGCGCGGATATGGAACTTGGGGGCCGCATCCAATTTGCCTCTCTTGGCGGCGGCAGTTTTGGCCTTTTCGGCGGCGGCTTCTCTTTTGAACATTCAGACGGTGCCTCCTACAGCGGCGCCACAGCCCGCGCGGAAGTGGCATTGGACAACCTGTTTGGGACGCGATCTGGCGCGCGTTTTCGGGCCGGCCTGCGTGCGGACCGAAGCTCCGGCAGCACCGACACCAGCGCCTATGCCGCACTGACGATCCCCTTTGGGTCGAATGCAGGGTCTTCCAACGCCACCTCGGCCGGTGGCTTTGGCACCAACCGCTTGACCCGCGATGTGGAACGCCGACGCCGGGTGACAACACGCTCCGGCGCATTTGGCGCGGTCGAGGCGGTCAGCCTGGCAGGACAAGCCCTCGGTCGCTTTGCCCGAATAGATGCAGGAGGTAACTTGCAAGAGGCCCTGGTCGATACCGGCGAAAACGGGCTCGTCTTTACATCGGGCGATTTCACGACCTCCGGCCTCGTTCTGTCCGAGGGACAAACACTCGTTGGCGGCGGCGGCTCGGTGGTGTTGCAGGCCGAAAGCGGACGTCAGATGCGGATGGCCAACAGAGGCGCCCCAACCACCCTGCAAGAGAGCAGCGCCATGGCGCTAGCCGGGTCCGGCGCCGCCTTCGCGCTGCTGACAATGGCAGATGACAGCCGGGCGCAAAGCCTTACGCTCTCAGGCGGAGACCAAGGCATCACCGCCAGCAATGTCGATGGCTTCCACATCGCTGATGTGGCTATTTCTGGCAGCCGGGGTGATGCCGTTCACCTGTCGAATGTCAGCGATGCCAGCTTCACCGACCTTTCCATCGCCAATGTGGGCGGCAACGGGTTCTCCGCAACCGGCGGGACGCAGATCGCTGTGACCGGTGCACAGATCACGGCGCCCGGCGAAAACGGCTTTCTGCTCCGTAGCGTAGGCAACTTCAGTTTGCGCCAAGCGCGGCTGAGTGACATGCCGACCTGTGAGGACAACACCCTGTGTGAGTTCAGCGTTTACAATCCAAGCTCGGTTCCGAATTCCGGGATCAATGCGATCGGCCTTACGGATTCGCGCTTTGATGGCATTCGCATGGATGACGTGACCTATGGCTTCTTTCTCGCCTCGGATATCAGCACCGAAAGCGGTGACTACACAGTGGTCGCCGCTTCCACCGGATTGGAGTTGAACGACATCACCATTACCAACAGCCGCCGCGAGGCAATTCTGGCTGTGGGCGTCGATGGATTGAACATGACCAATGTGGTTCTGGACAACAGTCAACAGGGCAGTGACATGGATCTGGTTGTCATGCAGTCAAGCGGACAGGTCAGTATGGATGGTGCGGTACTGACCGGCGGGATCAACGGGCTGATGTTCGTCGACGCCCTCAGGCTGGATGGCATCACAGAAGACATGAGCTTCCGCAATATCGTGATCAACGACACCAGCCGTGCGGGCGTGTTCCTCAACCCGGTGCAGAATATCGACTTTGAAAACATAGAGATCAACAACGCAGGGACCCATGGCATATTCATGCTGGGAGACAGCTGGGGCTTCAACGGTGGGGCAATCCGGGATGTGACCTTTGCGGATACAACCATCAATGCTGCCACAACAGCAGGTGTGAATTTCTATGGGCCGGTCACCAATGTCACTGGCGAGATCACTGTCGCCAACAGCCCAGCCGGATGCAGCGCAGACACCAGCTCCTGGTCCGGCACCAGCATCACCAACGACGCGGGCAGCGACCTGTCGATCAACGGCAGGGTGATGACCAATAGCACGCTCGGTGATTGCGCCGCACCATACTAAGGATCGAGCACCATTTACGGGCCCCTCAAACCGAGCGATCCGGCGGTATGACCACCGCCGGATCACATGCAGAAAGCGACCTCAGCCCAACCGGCGCAACAGCTCCAAGGAAGGCTCTCCGGTTACCGGCAAGCCCTGTCGCTGTTGATAGGCACTGATGGCCTCTCGGGTCTTTGGTCCAATCACGCCATCTGCACCGCCGGTTCCAAATCCGCTGGACGTCAATCCTCGCTGCAGGGCGATACGGTCATCCTTTGTCAGACCGTATTTGTCGGGTGGGAAACTGCCACGCAGTGGACCACTGCCTGCAATACGGTCAGACAGGTGTCCAACTCCGATCGCATAAGCATCCGAATTATTATAGCGTTTCAGAGCGCGGAAGTTTGCGGTTGTCGAGAACTTTGGCCCCCCGGCTTGCGGCTGGATGACAGTTCCTGCAGGCGCGTTTGCCCCGGCCTCGCCCCCCCAGGCCAGCCCCGTTTGCCACCCATTGCGCGACAGATAGGCCGCCGTGGACGCCAAGGAATCGCTCGGGTCGTCGGACCAGATATCCTTGCGCCCGTCGCCTGTGAAATCGACCGCAAACGACAGATACGACGTAGGAATGAACTGGGTGTGGCCCATCGCTCCCGCCCAGCTCCCCGTCAAGTCAAGCGGCGCGACATGCCCCCCTTCGAGGATCTTGAGGGCCGCAATCAGCTGTTTTTCAAACAGCTGCCCACGACGGCCATCATAGGCCAGCGTCGAAGTGGCCGAGATCACGGGTACATTGCCGCGTCGCTCGCCAAAAAAGCTCTCAAGCCCCCAAATGGCCGTCACGACATGAGCCTCGACCCCGTATTTCCGCTCGATAGCCGCCAGCGTCGAGCGATGACGTGCGTAGGCAGCGCGCCCCTTGCTGACCCGCTCATCAGAGACTGCGATGGACAAATAATCCTCTAGCGTGCGCTTGAATTCGGTTTGGTTGCGATCCCGTTTCACGACACCGGGAAGGTAGCCCGTGCCCCGAAAGGCCGCCGACAGCAGATCTCGTGAAAAGCCCTGACTCACCGCGCGCTCTCGGAAACTCGCGACCCAGCTGTCGTACCCTGTATTCCGGGCCGGGCGGAGATCATCGGCAAGCCCTGACGGCACGGGTCCGCTTGTCGTACTGACGCCGCTACAGCCCGCCAATCCAAAGGCAGCGGCAATAGCGCCGAATTGTCGTCTGTTCATAGACATGATTCATCCTCTGCTGGTCTCACGTACAGGTTGCAGGAATTCGCTCATGCCGCAACCAAATGGCCTGAACCCGGCAGGCCTATCGGCGCCAAACGTCCTATCCTGGGCCGGCCTCACGCACCAAAGCGGCTCCACGGACGCTTCGCGGAGCCTTTGGGCGGCATGGAAAAAGCGGATATTGCGCCTCCTGCGTGAGTTCTGTCAAATCGAGCGCCACCACCGCGCCCATCAGAAGGCAGGAACAGACCGCAAGGCACAACCTGACCGGAGTACGCGCGCTGCCAGCAGACCATCGTTGCAACACGCGAACACGTTGCCGTCTCTGTCTTGCGGTGTCAGTATGGCTGTAGAACAGAGTTATGCATAGCAGAGGTCTAATGTGGCACGTCAGATAGGTTTCATCTTGGTCGCCGGACTGGTGTTGGGCGCATGCACAGCGCCTGGCGGTACCGTCGGCAATGTTCCCGAAGCAGTGGCCACGCTTGCGGGTCCGAACCAGAACCTCGCAACCGCGCGTGTGCTGCCCGAAGATGGCTGCTACTGGTACATGCACAATGGTCAGGTGGAAACCACGTTGCTGCCACTGCGTACCGCGAGCGGCAACCCGATCTGCGTCGCGCGCGAGGGCTGAGGACGCGCTGCCCTGACAAGTCTCGGGGCAGCAGCAGTCTCAGCTCATATGTCAGCTTTGTGCCGTGGCATATTTTTCTGCGGCATAAAGATGGGCGGTCGAGCCGACCCTGACGTTCGGATAAAGGTCGTTGATATGCGCCATGACCATCCGCACGCAGCCCGAGCTTGCGCGTCCGCCGATCGAACGCGGATGCGGGGTGCCGTGAATGCGTAGATAGGTGTCCCGGTTGCCGACAAAGAGATAGAGCGCACGCGAGCCCAGCGCGTTGCGCGGCCCCGGATCCATCCCATCAGCAAATTGCTCATAGGCCGCGGGGTCACGCTTGATCATGCTCGGCGTTGGTGTCCAAGTCGGCCATTCAACCTTGCGTCGGATGGTATAAGTGCCCGGCTCGTAGAGGTTGCCCTTGGCGATCGCCACGCCATAGCGCATCGCGGTTCCGCCCTCTTCGATATGATAGAGGTACCGGGCCACCGCATCGACGTGGATGTCACCGGGCACCAACCCATCATTGGCCTCCACGCGTTGCGGCAGGAAGCGTGGGTGAAAGCCCCAAGGGTTAGTGGTCGCAGGATCATACCCCGCCGGTGTCACCTGTGCATCCCATGCAGCCTTGCGGGCAGCCGAGGGACGTCCACTCGCCAGAGCAGGTCCAGCTATCGGCGCTGAAAACAGGGCTGCCGTGGTCGAAATAAAGTGTCGTCTTGTCAACATCGCGTCAAACTCCGTTCTCCGGGATACATCCTCGCCAATCCGGTCTCTCGGGAAAACGGCGCAAACAGACAGAAGTTCCCACACCAACCGCTCTCTTAAGTGCTAGCAGATCGCCCTGCGAGAGCAAGCGCCTGACGCAAATGTGTAGGTCCGGCGGCGATTGCATGGTTGCGAACACGACCCGTACGTCCGGAAGATTCTGACGCGCCACTGCCCGCTCAACCAGATCACGCCTCGCGATATCTGCTCAGGGCGTCCTCGCCACGGGCGCAGGCCCGCAGGAGCTCATCCCGATCCGCTGCGCCCAGCGCCGCCAATCGCGAGGGCCGTTTTTCTGGCAGGACTGCACTGGCGGCGACCCACTCCTGTGGGGCCTCATCCGCGAGATAGAGGCCAAGGCGCGTGATCTCCTCGGCTGGGGCCTCGCACAGACGTTCATACGACACGACCAGAGGCGCATGCCCGCGTAGAGCCTCTGTCCCTCTGCAGGTGAGCTCGGACCAGAAGGCCCCGCAATCGGTCAACGAGGGGCGACTGTTCAGGATATGGCGCAGGCCGCCAAGACCTCCCAGAGACGCGATCAATGGCCAGATCCCGCCTCGCCCATAGTGGCGGCGCGGGGAGAGCAGATCAATGCCTACCCAGTTCAACCTGCGCCACATCCAAATCGCCAGCCGCGTGGCCGGGTAGTCGCGCATAGACAACGCCGTATCGGGACCGCTGCGTGTCAGTAGAACCGGTCGCGCCTCGGGAAACATGTCCAACAGGGTGCCCGACGCCAGCAGCGATCCGCCCGAACGCTCCACCCAGACGGGCTGGTTTTTGGGTTTGGCAGCCAATGTCGCAAAAAGCGCCCTATACTGATCCGCCAGACTGCGACTTGGCCACTGCGGAACATCCTGCGCCAGCTGGCGAAAGAGATCGTCAGGAGTGTCCGTCAGATGGGGCAGCGTGATCGCAAGGATGGGAGGGCAAAGCCAGGGGTCATGCTCCGGCGCCTGCCCCTTTCCATAGAGAAACTCCCGCGGAGCACTATCGGGATTACCGACCTGCGACAACGCACCAGAGGGCCGCGACAGATTGCGCCAGAACCGCTTTCCCGACAGGACGTCCGGGCGCAAGGCATGCGGCCCCACGGTCGAGAATAATTCAGAGACGGACAGGATGGCCGGATGGCTATTGAGGATATTCGACACCAACGTCGATCCACAGCGCGCCGATCCAAGGATCAGCCCCCCACGTGGCAGTGCCGCTGACTGGGTCGCGCCGCTCATGTGGCTAGCGTGCCGAACATGTCGGGGGAAGTTTTGCGGGTTCGCGTCATGCGTGAGGCCTCAACCGGAATTCTGAATTTGGTTTTAAAATCAATCCTTGACGACCGAGGTTCCGATGTCAATGTATATGAACAACGTTCAAAAAGAGCCTTCAAAGACATGTTTCCGACAGCGACGACCATTCTGGGCACCGGCAGCTACCTGCCCCGGCAGGACGTCTCGTCCGCCGAAATAGACGCCCGCCTTGGCTGGCAGGAGGGACAGAGTTTCTCCCGCTTTGGCATCCGATCCCGACACGTGGCCGATGCGGATGAGACGTCGTCCTATATGGCAACCAAAGCGGCAGAACAGGCGCTGCACATGGCCGGTTGCCAGCCAGAGGAGCTGGATCTGATCCTTGGAGCCTGCGGTGTGATGGAGCAACCGATCCCCTCGACATCTGTTCTGGTGCAGAACCGCCTCGGGCTTGCGACGTCTGGCATACCAGCGTTTGACATCAACGCCACCTGCCTGAGCTTCCTGCAAGCGCTCGATGTGGCCAACATGTGGCTCTCTGCTGGGCGCGCACGCCGGGTGCTTGTCTTTTCGGCAGATATCGCTTCGGTCGGGCTGGACTGGTCTCAGCCGGAGAGCGCTGCGATTTTCGGCGATGGCGCGGCAGCGGTTGTCCTCGGCAGCGACGAAGGCGCAATCCTCGCTCACGGATTTGAAACCTATTCCGAGGGCAAAGAGGCCTGTGTGCTCGCCGCCGGGGGAACCCGCAGCAACCCGGCACGGGGAACCGCACCGGGCGACGCGCTGTTTCAGATGGATGGCGGACTGGCCTTCCGGGTCGCCTCGCGACGGCTGCCGCGTTTTCTGGCAGGGTTGTTGGAGCGCGCCGGGGTGAGGCCGGACCAGCTGGATTGCGTGGTGCCCCATCAGGCCAGTGCTCAGGCGCTCTCTCACATAACGCGTGCCTTGCGCTTTGACAGCGATCAGGTCGTGAACATATTTGCCCAAACCGGAAACCAGGTTGCCGCGTCGATCCCCACCACGCTTGACCATGCGGTGCGATCCGGCGCGCTAAAGCGTGGACAGACAGCATTGTTGGTCGGCACCTCCGCCGGCATTTCCATTGGCGGCACGGTTGTGAGGTTCTGATGAAAGCATTGATTACAGGGGCCAGCGGCTGCCTGGGCCGTGCCTTGGTGTCAGAGCTGACCTCCCACGGCTGGACCCTTCGCACGACGGCTCGACGCACCGTCGACCTACCTGGGTTTGTCGCGGCGGATCTTGTTCAGGACGAACTGTCCGCCCTCGTGGATGGCGTCGATGCTGTGTTTCACTGCGCCGCGATGAGCGGTGGCTGGGGCAGCCCGGACGCCTTTCATGCCGCCAATGTGACGGCCACCGAACGCCTGCTGAATGCCGCAGGTAAGGCCGACGTTGCCCGCTTTGTCTTTGCCTCCACCCCCAGCCTCTATGCGGACGGGACCGACAGGTTAAACCTGACGGAGGACGCCCCCCTGCCTGAGCGGGCGTTGTCGCCCTATGCAGACAGCAAACGGCAGGCCGAAACCCTGGTGCTGGCGCAGGACGGGGCAATGCGATGCACTGCAATTCGTCCCCGTGCGATCTACGGACTACACGACCGCGCGCTTCTGCCACGGCTCTGTGCAACCCTGGAACGCGGTATCCTGCCACTGATTTCTGGCGGGCGCGCACAGATCGACTTGACCCATCGCAGCGATGCCGCGCGGGCCATGCGCCTAGCGGCAGGCGGACCCGGAGGGCGTGTCTGGAACATCACCTCGGGCGAAGCTTTCAGCTTCCGTAAGCTTGCCGAAATGGTCTGCGTGCGCGGAAATTACAAACCACGCCGCATCCCCCTCCCCTATGGGCTGGCCTATACGCTGGCCGGGCTTGCAGAGCGCGGCGCACTTCTGCGCGGAGGGGCGGAACCCACCCTGACCCGCCAGGCGGTCGTGTCTCTGGGTCGGTCGCTGACGCTGGATATCAGTGCCGCACGGCGAGACCTCGGCTACCACCCTCAAGTGACGCTTAGCAACGGACTGGCAGAATGCTTCGCGTGACCACGCTTCGGATCGGCAGCTGCCGCGCACCGGCCTTTGCCGCAGGCCTGCCGGATCGGGGCAAGGTCATGTTGCCCGCGCTGGCCACGCTGATCGAGACGAATACCCAGACCCTTCTCTTTGATTGCGGCTATGGTACGAGCTTCTCTGACGCGACAGATAACTTTCCCGCACGAGCATACCGCATCGCCACGCCGATGACCTTGCCGCCGCATGAGCGACTGACCGCGCAACTGAACAGACCGCCCGACCTCGTGATCCTGAGCCATATGCATGGCGATCATGTCGCGGGATTGCTGGATCTTCCAGACGACATTCCGATGCTTGCCTCCAAGGAGGCCATCGACCACCTGTCTGGCCTCTCATCTGCATTGACGGCCACGCTCGCGGCCTGTCCTCCCCTGCTGCGCGATGGGGTTCTTGCACGCAACCCCCGCCCCATCGACGAACGCCCGCAAGTCGAGACCGGCTTGCCCGAGTTCCCACACGGCCATGACGTGACGGGGACAGGAGAGGCGATCGCCATCGCGCTTCCGGGGCATGGCGTCGGACAGATCGGGCTCTGGCTGCCCAACGCACGGCACTTCCTCATTGCGGATGCCGCCTACGCACGCAGCGCCCTGCGTGATGGAAAGCTGCCGCCGTGGCCCGTGCTTGCAAGATTGGGCAACGCCCGCGCCTATCGCCAGACCTTTGCACGACTGCGGACATTGATGCGGGCGCGGCCCGACATCACGCTGGTGCCGTCGCATTGCCGCGAGGCTGCACCATGAGCCTGACTGCGTTTCTCCGCACCCGATATGGGCGCGTACCTCGGTCACGGGCAGAGATTACAGCGCTGCAAGATCGCGCGTTCGCACGTTTCCGCAGCCGGATCATGCCGCAGTCCCCATTCTACAGATCCCACGTCGACACGGCGCTTTCTGCATTACCGCAGATGCACAAGGCACGGTTGATGGAGAATTTCTCATCCATCAATACCTGCGGGATTGACCGGGACAGGGCCTTTGATGTGGCGCTGCAGGCCGAACGCAGCCGGGATTTCTCTCCGATGATCGGACAGGTCGCGGTCGGCCTGTCCACCGGCACCTCAGGTCAGCGCGGGTTGTTCCTGACCACCCCAAAAGAGAGACGGCTCTGGGCGGCGATCATGTTGGGCCGCTTCTGGCCCAACCTGTGCCAGCCCCAGCGTGTCGCATTCTTCATGCGGGCCGACAACGCGCTCTATCGCTCGCTTGGCAACCCGATGTTACGGTTTGAGTTTTTCGATCTCATGAGGGGCGTCGAGGCCCATCTGCCCGCTCTCACATCCCTTGCCCCAACGGTCCTCATCGCCCCCGCAGGTGTTCTGACAGCCTTGGCCTGCGCCCAAGACGCGGGCGCACTTGCGCTTGCGCCGCAGCGGGTGATTTCCATCGCCGAAGTCCTCTCGTCAGAGGACCGAGACGCAGTGGCCCGCGCGTTCAACTGCAAGGTGGATGAGGTATATCAGGCCACGGAAGGCGTTCTGGCATTCACGTGTCACGCGGGACACCTGCATTTGAATGAAACATGGCTGCGCATCGATCGCGATGTGATCGACCCGAAAAGCGGCGCGTTCTGTCCGGTGATCTACGACTTCACCCGCGAAAGCCTGCCTCTGCTGAACTACAGGCTCGACGACGTCCTGATACCGGACGACACCCCCTGCCCCTGTGGCTCGGCCTGCACCCGCATCGCACGGATCGAGGGGCGAGAGGACGACGCCCTGTGGTGGAGCGGCCCCTCAGGCGCACGCATGGTTCCGGCCGAGACCATCCGCACCGTGATCGCCAGACTGGAAACACCCGTGGAGGACTATCGGGTGGTGCAGGAGGCAAACCATCTGACAATCTGGCTCCAATATGCTGCCCCTGAATGCGAGGTTGAGTTGCGCGGCGCCTTGGCGGCCCTCGCCGCTCAGCTCGATGTTGCGCTGCCCTCTCTGTCTATCCGGGCGGGTCTGCCACAAGAGACCGATCCGAAGCGACGGCGGATCAAAGTCCTGTCGCGCCCCTAATCCTGGGCTGACCTCGAGCTGCGCACGCCCCCCCCGATCGGCGCAGTGCTGGGCATGGGACATTCCCCAGACTATGAATTCGGGGGTGGTGCTATGACCCGACCATGAGCGAAGATCTCACCAGACGCGGATATGGCGGTGTAGTGTGACACACGCGACCAGCGTGCCCTCGCGCTGCGAGACGCGCCCGCCCCGTTCTTGGGACAACGACTGACGGCAGGATAGGCAGCATGGCAAACACACAGCCCAAACACGGCGAACACTATGACTACATCATCGTGGGGGGCGGCACCGCAGGCTGTGTTTTAGCCAATCGAACTCAGCGCCGATCCGAAGAACAAGGTGCTGCTGCTGGAGGCCGGGAAAAGCGACAATTACCACTGGGTGCATATTCCGGTTGGGTACCTCTACTGCATCGGCAATCCGCGAACCGACTGGATGATGAAGACCGCGCCCGAAGCCGGGTTGAACGGTCGCAGCCTGACCTATCCGCGCGGCAAGGTGCTCGGCGGCTGCACCTCGGTCAATGGCATGATCTACATGCGCGGTCAGGCGGCGGACTACGACATCTGGCGCCAGCTCGGGAACCCCGGCTGGGGATGGGAAGATGTGCTTCCCTACTTTCTGAAATCCGAAGATCACCATGCCGGCGACAGCGAGATGCACCGGGGAGGTGGCGAGTGGAAGGTCTCCAAACAGCGCCTCACCTGGGATATTTTGCGGTCCGTTCAGCGCGGAGCGCAGGAATTTGGCATCCACCCGCGCGCCGACTTCAACGATGGCAACAACGAAGGGTCCGGGTTCTTTGAGGTAAACCAGAAGGACGGAGTGCGCTGGAACACGGCCAAGGGTTTTCTGCGACCCGCAATGAAGCGCGGCAATCTGCACGTGCTGACCGAGGCACATACCCACCGCCTGCTGCTTGAGGGGCGGACCGTGACAGGTGTTGAGTATCATCGCGGGGGGCAGACCCATCACGCCTTGGCGCGGCGCGAAGTCCTGCTGGCGGCGGGCGCAATCAATTCACCAAAGCTGTTGGAGCTATCAGGGATCGGTCGCCCGGACGTGTTGAACCAGCACGGGATAAAGGTGCAGCATGCAATGGAAGGCGTGGGGGAGAACCTGCAGGACCACCTGCAAATCCGCACGGTCTACACCGTAAAGAATGCCAAGACCCTGAACACCATGGCCAACAGCCTTTTCGGGAAAGCAAAGATCGCGATGCAATACGGGCTGGCCCGCAGCGGGCCGATGTCGATGGCCCCGAGCCAGTTCGGCATGTTCACCAAATCGCGCCCGGATCTGGCGACCCCTGACCTAGAATATCACGTGCAACCGCTGTCGACGGAAAAGCTTGGTGATCCTCTGCACCCCTTCCCTGCAATCACCGTCTCCGTCTGCAATCTGCGCCCCGACAGCATCGGGGCCAGCCACATCCAGAGCACCGATCTGCAGCAGCAACCCGACATCCGGCTGAACTATCTGTCCGCGGAAACCGACCGGGCCGTGGCCCTGGCCTCGATCAAGCAGGTTCGGAAGGTGATGACAGCAAAAGCCCTGGCCCCGCATGAGCCGCAGGAGATTTTGCCCGGACCCGATTGTATCAGTGATGGCGATATTCTGGGTGCCGTGGGCGACATCGCCACGACCATCTTCCACCCGGTTGGCACGTGCAAGATGGGCACCGATAACGGCGCGGTGGTCGACCCGGAGCTGAAGGTTCACGGCCTTTCCGGTCTCCGGGTGGTGGACGCCTCCATCATGCCAAAAATCGTCTCCGGCAACACCGCCTCACCTGTGGTGATGATCGCGGAAAAAGCGGCAGACATGATCCTGGCAGAGGCCCGCGTCCCCGCATGACCAGCGCCAGCTGCGCTCCTTGTGTCAAAGCGAGTGGGATTGATCGAAGCGAACCGGCTGCGACCTGACCTTGCCCCCCGGGGAGCACATTCGCAGATTGTGTGCGAGGAAGGCTCGGCCCCAGGAGTCGCACACAAGACATCCAATCGTCGGGAAGACGATCCCGCGGGCATTTTTCTGGCCCTCCTCATATCCCGGCGCGGCTGCGGCGGTGATGCCCGCTCCACCTTCGCCAGATGGTCAGGGTCGGTGCCAAGACGGCTTATATCGAGCCGGGGTCACCATGGGAAAACGGAGACTGCGAAAGCTCCAAAGCCCGCTTCCGGGACGAGCTGCTCAACGCTGATATCTTCTACAACCTAAGTGAGGCGCAAATCCTGATCGAACAATGGCGCATCCGCTACAATACGATCAGGCCACACAGCGCTATCTGCTAGCGCCCACGCGCGCCGGATAGCATCGTACCAATGGACCAGAGGCCGGCGATGCACAAATAATCAAACCGGACCACCCGATGGGGGCACGCCACGCTGTTTCACGGCGAGCCAAAACTATCGGCGAGTCATGCGCTGATAGTTTTCGTCCGAAAAGCGCAACGTCTCGCCCTTTTCGGTGTCGAACAACGAACGTTCAACTTGCGTTAGCGCACCTAGATAAACGTGAATGCCCAAGCACGGCCTCTCACTTGCGCATCCAACTGCATGGATAGCGCTGGGGCCGATTTGCAGGACATTGCCTGCGCTCAGGATCACTTCGCTGCTTTTGCGGATACCACCCGTTTCAAGATCGGCCTCATAAAAGTCATTCCGCTCCGCACCGCTGTAAACGCCAATCGTCGCCAGCATTTGATGATCATGTGCAGGCACAGTCTGTCCGGGCATAAAGCGGCAGTGCCAGATCGAAACGGTCTCATCCTCGTGCAGGATTACGTCGTTGTCCGCGAATTCCGGCATCGTCGCCTGCATGTCCGCGGCGTCAGCCACGGCCTGTTCCAGCAACGCTTTGACGTTCTCACGGGGCGCGTCGCTTGTGGCGGCGGTGCGCAGGTTGGCAACAAGATCGTCGAGATGGAATGCGTTTGCCATGGTCAGGTCCTTCGATTGAGTGCAGCGATCAATTCGGCTGGGGTCGGATGTGGACCGCGCACAAGGGCGGCCAAGGTGGCGGCAGAGTCTGTCGGCAGGACCTCCGCGACGTAGGCTGCGCATTTTGCGAGCAATTCGTCGTCGCCTAGGGGCGCGTCAAAGTTGCCACGGGCATCCGTCGGTCCGGACGTCAGGCAGCGTCCGTCGTGCGTGTCGATGGTTACCTCAGCCAATCGCTGTGCCGGAAAAATAGCGGTCAGCTCCGGGTCCTCGGTCAGAGTGATGCGGTCCACAAGGCCCCAGACTTCGGGTATATCAAAAGCTTCTGGAAGGATGTGCGCCGGCAGGATCGTGCCTTCGAGGATAGCCACGGCGAGGCAAAGCGGCAGGCTGTATTGTGCCTGATCTCCGTCGGCGGGGCGCATGGTGGCTAGACGTGTCGCTGCCGCAAAGGTCGAGACGGTGACCGATGCGATGTCGTCCACCGCGATGCCACGGGCGCGCATCAACCCAAGGGCCGCCTCGATCGGCGGGTGCGCCCAACGGCAGACGGGGTAGGCTTTGAAATTGGTCTCAAGAATGCGCCAATGCTGACCGAGGTCTTGCCAGTACTGCGGTGCCTCCACGCAAATCGAGGCGGGCGCACCGGTAAAACCGTCTTCGGCAAGATCGAGGGCGGACGCCCCGGTCAATGCCCCCCAGGACGTGCTGTCCTTGACCATCGACGGGTGATCGATGCAACGCATCATCGGCGCGCGAGGAGCATAGTATTCCGCGATGCCGAGCGCATGGCGCGTCTTTTCAGCGTTCAGCCCACGCATCCGGGCCCCCATGGCGGCGACACCCATGGCGTTCCACGCGCCCGACGAGTGGTAGTCGGCAGCGGTGTCGTGCAGCGAAAGCCCCGCGCGGATCGCGATTTCCTCGCCGACGATGAGGTGGGTCAGCATCTCGTCCAACGTGCAGTCAGGATTGAGGCCAAGTTCGGCCAGCAGCATCGGCACCAGTGCGGCACTGGCGTGGCCCTTGCACAGTTGGTGCCCGTCATGCCCATCGAGCGCATCCGTGCTGCACGCCCCGGCGAAAGCATAGCCAACAGGGTTGACGCGCCGTCCGTCAAACGGCATCGGCAGGTCGCCTGGATAGCGTCTTGCAGCATGATCATACGCGATGCGGGCCGGTTTGCTGGTGCTACCACCCGCCCAGACCGCCAAAGTGTCCATCAGGCAGCGGCGCGCCATCTGTAGCACCGCAGCGGGAATACCCTCGGGCGTCAAGCCATGGATAAATCCAGTGATCGGGTCGAAATCAGGGGCTTCAGTATGGCGCATCCACGTCTCCCATTTCAACGAAGACAGATTTGATCTGAGTATAGTGGTCTATCGCCGCCAATCCATTCTCTCGTCCGATCCCCGAGGATTTCACGCCGCCAAAGGGCATTTCAACTGGTGTCAGGTTGTAGTTGTTGATCCAGATCGTGCCCGCTTGCAAACCCGCCACCACGCGATGGGCGCGCTGGATGTCACGCGTGAACACCCCGGCGGCGAGGCCGAATTTGGTGTCATTGGCGCGGGACAGAACCTCGGCCTCCTCGTCGAAGAACAGCACCGACATGACCGGGCCGAAGACCTCTTCGCGCACAACGGTCATATCATCGGTCAGGTCGGCCAGCACGGTGGGTGCGATGAAGCGCCCGTCGGCGAAACCGTCGACGTTGACGCGACTGCCGCCGGTGATGACGCGAGCGCCTTCGGAGCGGGCAGTGTCGAGGTAACGCTCCACGATGTCGGCCTGTGCGGCTGACACCATCGGCCCCATATGCGTGTCTGGGTCCAGCGGATCGCCCAGCACCATCGCCTCAGTCCGGGTTTTGAGCCGTGCGAGGAAGTCGTCCAGCACGCTTGAATGGACAAAGACGCGCGTGCCATTTGTGCAAATCTGGCCAGTGGAATAGAAATTCCCAAGCATTGCAGCGCTAACAGCGTTGTCGAGGTCGGCGTCCTCAAAAACGATGAGGGGCGACTTACCCCCCAGTTCAAGTGTCACGTGTTTAAGCGTCTCTGCCGCCCCCGCCATCACCCGCTTTCCCGTAGGCACAGAGCCGGTAAGCGAGACCTTATCGACACCCTTGTGGTTGGTTAGCGCGCCGCCTGTCGCACCGAAGCCCTGCACCACGTTGAACACGCCATCGGGCAGACCAGCCTCAGTCAGGATTTCCGCGAGTTTCAGGGCGGTGAGCGGCGTCATTTCCGAAGGTTTGAACACCAGCGCATTGCCGGTTGCCAATGCGGGTGCTGCCTTCCAACTGGCTATTTGAATGGGGTAGTTCCACGCGCCGATCCCGGCGCAAACCCCTAGGGGTTCGCGGCGCGTGTAGGCAAAAGGGCCACCGAGTTCGATGGTCTGGCCAAAGATCGAGGGGGCAATGCCGCCGAACCACTCAAGGCTTTCCGCGCCCGAAGCGGCGTCAGCTACCAGCGTTTCCTGAATGGCCTTGCCGGTGTCGAGGGTTTCAAGCTCGGAAAGTTCCTGATTGCGCTCGCGCATGATTTCGGCGGCGCGGCGCAGGATGCGACCGCGCTCCACGGGGGCCATGGCTGCCCATGCGGGCTGTGCCGCACGGGCGGCGGCAACGGCGCGGTCAACAGTGGCCTGCGTTGCGGTGTTCAGCGTTGCGATCACCTCACCCGTAGCGGGGTAGGTTGTGGTCAGTTCGTCGCCCTGCGGGTCGTCATAATAGCTGCCGTTGATGTAATGCGATCCGGTCGGTTGTGCGCGCATCAGGCCTGCTTCCCGTGCCAGTTCACCTGTGCGACCCGGTTTTCAGCCGAGGTAAAGGTGTCGTGGTAACAATAAAGATTTCGGATCGGCGGGGCGATGTTCCATGAGGCCGAGACACCGGGCTGAATGGTCAGCGTATCACCGGCTTCAATGTCGACCATTTCGCCATCGCCGAAGGTCAGCGTGGCAGAGCCTTGCTGCACGAACATCGTGACCTTGCGGTCATAGTCATGCTGAAACGTCGCATCGGTGCATTCCCATTCGTCCCAGCCCTTTACCTTGCGTTTGGTGTCGGCGGTGGCCTTGCGGCGCTGAAAGTTGGTGCCGTCCAGCAGGCGGTCTTGATGTCTCATGTCTCTCTCCTCAGACGGCGCGGTAATAGTCGACGTGTTCAGGCGGCAAAGGCTGCTTGCCGAGGATGATGTCGGCGGCCTTCTCGGCGATCATGAACACGCAGGCGTTGATATTGGCGGATGGCACTGCTGGGATGACGGATGCGTCCACCACGCGCAGACCCGCGACCCCTTTGAAGTTTAGCTCAAGGTCCACGACCGCGCGGCTGTCGCCGTCCGCGCCCATGCGGGCGGTGCCGCAGGGGTGGTAGGCAGACGAGGCGTCTTCGCGGATGAAATCATCCCAGTCGGCGTCGGTCTTGACGTGATCTCCGGGCAGGTCTTCGCGGACGTGGAAGTCCTTGAACGCGGGCTGGGCGAGCAGTTCGCGCCCGAATTTGAGGCCCTGCCGCATGACGTGCCAGTCGTGATCGGTCGCCAGATAATTGGGATCGATCAGCGGGGCCTTGGCAGGGTCGGCGCTGGCCAACTTGACGGTGCCACGGCTAGTGGGGCGCATCGGGCCCGCGCCAAGTCGGTACCCGTTCTTGGCCGGATCGGGGATCCAATTCGGCCCGAACAGGATCGGGAAGAAGTGGAACTGGATGTCGGGATGGGTGATTTCCGGCCCCGAGCGCAGGAAGGCCCCGACATGACACTGGTTCACCGCAGCAACCCCGCCCTTCCAGCCGAACCATTGCATCCCGGCCCAGACCATCAGATGCGGCTTGAGATAGCGGTTCAGGCTGACAGGTTTATCAGTTTCGACCTGCACATGTGCCTCAAGGTGGTCGTGCAGGTTTTCACCCAATTGCGGAGCGTCAACGAGAACCGGAATGCCCTGTGCCTTTAGCTGGTCAGCGGGGCCAATCCCCGACAGCATCAGAAGATGCGGCGTCCCAAAAGCGCCAGCGCAGAGGACCACTTCACGCTTGGCTTTCGCCACTTGAACCTCGCGGCCACGGGCGTATTCAACGCCCACGGCGCGGTCGCCCTCCAGCAGCACTCGCAGCACTTGGGCGCGGGTCACCACGGTCAGGTTGTCCCGCTTGGGCTGTTTGTGCAGGAACGCGCGGGCGGAGGTAGAGCGGTAGCCGCCCTGCACGGACATTTCGAACCGGCTGACGCCCTCCTGCTGGAAGCCGTTGACGTCGTCTGTCAGGTCATGGCCCGCCTCTTGCCCCGCCTCAAGAAACGCGGCGTTGAGCGGGTTGAGCGCGTCTTGCCGTTGCACGCCAACTGGGCCGTCAGGGCTGCGGAATGCATCCGCAGGACGGTCGCTGCCCTCAAACTTTTTGAAGTAGGGCAGGCAATCGGCGAAGGACCAGCCGGTGCAGCCCTCCTCTGACGCCCAATCGTCATAGTCTCGCGGATTGCCACGCAGGAAAGTCATGCCGTTGATTGCAGACGACCCGCCCAAGGCCTTTCCGCGCGGCTGATCAATCTCCCGGTTGTTCAGATGCGCCTGCGGTGTGGTCTTGAACCAATAGTTGTACTTGCTGGTCGGCTTGAAGGCAGACCGTAGCCCGGCGGGCATTTGCAAGATCCACATCCGATCATCCTGCCCGTGCTCCAGCAGCAGCACCGAATGGGTGCCGCCTGCGCTGAGCCGATGCGCCAGCGTGCAACCAGCAGTGCCTGCACCGACAATGATATAATCATAGGTGCTCAAAGGTAGTCGTCCTCGAACGGGCAATCGGTCAGGGCCACGGGGCCATCCTTGGTGATCAACACGGGCTGTTCCAGCTTCACGCCTTCGTCGCCTCCTACCGGTCCGATGTAGCTTTCGACGCAGACGCACATGCCTTCCTCGAAGGTGCCGGAATATTGCCAGGTCTCGTGGTCTTCGGGGTAGTAGATGACCGGGTATTCAACGCCAAAACCGATGCCGTGGATCATCTCGGCGTAGCGGTTGGGCACGTAGATGTCGTGCATCTTCCACGATCGTTCGCCAAACTCCTCGAAGGTCATGCCGGGGCGCAGGAGTTCCATGTTGTGCTGCAGCTGCTCAAAGGCGTGGTTGTACAGGACGCGCTGTTCGTCAGTCGGTTTTTTATCACCAATTACAAAGGCGCGGGTCTGGTCGGCGAAAACGCCGTCAGGGCCGATGAGATCACTGTCAAAGACCAGCATCTCGCCGTTCTCGATCTTTTTGTCAGAGGTCTCGGTGAACCACGGGTTTGTATGATGACCAGAGTTCAGCAACCGTGTTTCCTGATACTCGCCCCCATGCATCATGTTGTATTCGTTCATTTTTGCCAGCAGGAAGTTCTCGGTCACACCCGGCTCAGCAAACTTGCGCATGTGGGCGATGGCGTCGGTGCAGACCTGCATGGAATTCTTGATGATCGCGACCTCGTCCATCGATTTAATAGATCGGGCCATTTCCATTGGCCCTTTGGCATCCTTCATTTTGATGCCGCGGTGTTGCATCGCCAGCATCGGCAGCAAATCGGCGCGATCAAGGCCCAGGGTCGCGCCTTTGCCGCAGGTTTTGTGCAGAAGATCAACGATCTCATCCGCCCATTTGTTCGCGTGTTCCTCGGCACGGTTGCCTGATCCGAAGTAGTCCCAGCTGCGGGCGGGTCGTGCTTCGTCAATCGTCTCCAGATGGTCCGACAGGTGCAGCGCACCGCCATAATCAAACAGGACAACCGGCCCTTCGACGGGGACAAAAACGTAGCGGGCAAGGTGGTGCGAGGTCCAGACCTGCATATTGCGGCAGCCGGTGGCGTAGCGCAGGTTCAGCGGATCAAACAGGACCACTGCGTCCATCTTGAATTGTTGCATCAGCTCGCGGGTGCGGTTCAGCCGGTAGGCCCGGACCTTTGGTTCGTCGATGATGTTGGGCAGATCCAGCATGGTGCATCCTTTCGGCGTGGCGACTCGAGGTAGAGTGAACTCTCTACTTGCGTTGGTAGAGCGCTCATTCTACAGCGTCAAGAATGATTGATACTGCCACCAAAATCGCAGCAGGGCTTGAACGTGCCTTTGTTTCGCAAGGCTTTGCCGAGCCAAACGTAGAAGCCTTGCGGGCCGCTGCGGACGTTAGTCTTCGCACGCTCTACAAATACACGCCCTCGCGCGGTGAGATGGTTCTGGCAGCGCTTGAACATCGGCACGCAAGGTACATCAAGTTCGTGTTCGACGATTTACCGCAGCCCGGCCCCGCAGCGCTGGAGGCCGTGATCGTCAATATCGGAGAATGGATGGCGCGCGAAGCTGAACGCGGTTGCCTGTTCCATGCTGCCGTCGCGGCGGCGCCACGGGACCCGCGCCTGCATGATCTTTTCAAGCGGCACAAATCGGACGTTGCGCAACGCGCCGCCAGAGTTGCCGATCTTGGCGATCGGGAAAATGACATTACAGTCATTATCGAAGGGCTGACCCAGAGCTGGCCACTGATGCAGGATGCAGCAGTCAACAGTGCGACAAGTCTGGCCCGCTGCCTTTACCATTAAAGCCGAACCAAGCGGACTTGACGGTTCTATCGCGCAAATTGGGTTGAAACCGCCCAGTTTCATCGGTGCTCCGGGGTGTCAAAGCCCGCGCCTGGCCGGCGTTGGTCCGGTTTTGAACATCGGTCATTCTTGACTTGGTAGAGCGATGCCTCTACCCACAAAAGTAGAGCAATCACTCTACCCCAAGGAGTCAAGCAATGTCACTGCCATCCAAAATGAACGGCGTTGTGCTGACCGGACACGGCGGACCCGAGAAACTGGAATGGCGTGACGACCTGCCCGTTCCGACACCCGGTGCGCGGGACGTTATCGTCAAGGTCAGCGCTGCAGCAGTTAACAATACCGACATCAACACCCGAACAGCATGGTATTCGAAAGGCGACGGCGAAAGCGGTGATGCCACGTGGTCAGGCGAGCCATTGTCCTTCCCCCGCGTTCAGGGAATTGACGTGTGCGGGTATATCGCTGCCGTGGGGGATCAAGTCGATCCCGCACGCGTGGGGGAACGGGTGCTGATCGAACCCTGCATCCGTGAGGCTGACGGGAAGATTTTGGATACACCTTGGTTTTTTGGTTCGGAATGTGATGGTGGTTTTGCAGAATATACACGGGTCGCGGCGCGGCACGCTTACCCGATCAATAGCAACCTGAGTGACTTGGAACTGGCCTCGTTCCCCTGCTCCTATTCCACCGCCGAAAACATGCTGACACGCGCCGCCGTCAAGTCAGGCGAAACCGTTCTGGTGACAGGCGCGTCCGGCGGTGTCGGATCGGCGGCCGTGCAACTGGCCTTGGCGCGTGGCGCGCGTGTTCTTGCAGTCACGAGCGCAGGCAAGGCAGGCAAACTGAAAGCTCTTGGCGCGGATCAGACCCTCGACCGGAACGCAGATTACCTGTCGGCCCTCGGTGCAGAACAAGTCGACGTGGTCATTGACCTTGTCGCCGGTCCGAAATGGCCTTCTCTTCTGGATGTCTTGCGCCCCGGCGGCCGCTACGCCGTCGCTGGCGCGATTGCAGGACCGCAGGTCGAGTTGGACGTGCGCACGCTCTATCTCAAGGACTTAAGTTTTTTCGGATGCACGGTGCTGGAGCCAGACGTCTTTGGAAACCTTATTCGGCGCATAGAGCGTGCCGACATTGCACCGCTGGTCGCCGAAACCTATCCTCTTCGTGAAATAGGTGCTGCCCAGCAAGCTTTTGCTGAGAAGGGTTACATTGGTAAGATCGTTCTGAATTTGACTTGATCGAATGTCAGGATCGCGCATGCCCTGACAGGAAGGATGAAACATGACCCGCACGTCTGAAACCGACAAGGCAAACGTCATCGCGTTCTACGAGATGATGTTCAACGACTGCGAACCGGCGAAGGCCATCGCGCGCTACGCCGGTGACGACTACATCCAGCACAACCCGCATGTCAGTGACGGGAAAGACGGGTTCATCACCTATTTCGAACGCATGGCCTCCGAGCACCCCGGCAAGCGCGTGGAAGTGAAACGCGCCATCGCCGAAGGCAACTACGTGGTACTTCACTGTCATCAGGTCTGGCCGGGCGGATTGGAATATGCAGGTATCGACATTTTTCGGCTAGATAAGGCCGGAAAGGTCGTAGAGCATTGGGATGTGTTGCAGGAATTGCCAGCCCACAGCGAAAACGACAACGGGATGTTCTAGCCCACGAGAGGAATTGCGGGCATCTGATGACAGAAGTGCAATGGCAACTTCATCCAGGACATGAAGATAAATGAATAGTGACGCGAATAGCCAGTTATCGATTTGGAGCGATTGATCAGTACGAGCAGTTACTTTAGTGACAATTGCCGCACTGCACCATGTGTTCCTGCGTACCGGCGATAGGTTGCTGCGTCAGCAATAGCTGCAGGTGCACAAATCCGGTGTGTCCGGTCCTCGATAATCGGTCCTGGCTGCAGCGAATTGACGGTTTGAATTTTGCCAAAATTGACATCGGTGAAGGTCCGGTCCGATGGAAGTTTCAGACTACGTCTGATGGCAGGGAGGGTCAAAGAACTGGCAACCGGCGCCAACACCATCTCGGTGCCGGTCGCTACATTCAAGTCAACACCGCATTTCGAAATGCGCCCGCGTTCGTCTGGCCGAATGTGCCCCCTGCCTCGTCTGATGCCCCGGTCGCGCCACTGCCTCCCCATTGCGACCGGGCCTTTCGGCCGACATCAATGATGGATCAGGAGATGATACGCCCGCCACTGGCGCAACCGGGCAGCGATATTTCAGGGCCGCGACCGGATCGCGGAATTTCTTACCCGCAAGTGGGTGCGCATACTGGACTATCGGTGGATCAAGGAACTCTGGGCCTTCCATGACAACCGCATCGCGGGGTGCTTTGCCTGCGAATATCATAACGACAGCGGTACCTGGTTTCGCGCCTATAGCAACGAAAACTGGGAGTTCCGTTCAGATGGCCTGATGCAGCGACGCATCGCGTCGATGAATGAACACCCGATCTGCGAAGGCGATCGGGCATTCAGATGGGCCTCCCCGGTCCATCCCTCTGATCATTAAGGCCTGACTGAACTTGATTTGCAGGAGGAGCAACCATGCCGAACGCCTAAGCCGGCGTTGGGTTCACGTCCCGTGTCCTTGAAGAAGAAGAACGCTTCGGGCCCGCCGAGGCCTATGCCCGAGTTTTGCCACCGGATCGTCACGAGGGTGGTGAACTCACAGCGCGCGAAGTCGATTTCCTGCCTCGGAGAGACGGAAGCTTTCAGGCGACAGTGGCTGAAACCGGCTGGTCCTATGCCCAGTTCCTGAGCGGTGCTCCGGGGTTTCTCAAGGTCATCGACCAATCGGTGATCGGGTATGCTGATTTCAAAGGTGACCGACAGTATATCAGCGTAGGCCACATTCGCCATGATGACCGGGTGTCGGTCATCGCCGCGATCTACCGGTGCCGCAGATGCCTGAAGCTCTGGGGCCACGCGCGGATCCATCAAGAAATCAGGTTCGCGAAATAGTTTACCGTCGGACCCTGCACTCGGAGTCTCTGGTTTCGCTGGTGATATTGTTATAGCATTTATTCCCATGCCAAGCGTGACCAACGCCTTTGCGCGCACGATGGCCACTGCGGCCGGGATGACGCTGACAGATGACGGTGCTTTGATTTCCAACGGCGCTGTGGTTCATCGTGTGCCGCTGTCCGAGAAAGGTCGGCTTCAGGACACTGATTACTTCGAGCTGACAGAATGGATCCGCAACAATCATACTGACGAAATAACTCTGATGAATGCGTATGCTGAATTGATCCAGACGGATGATCTTGGCGTGCTGGGGTTGGCGATCAAGACAGCTCCAACCCTGCGGGCATCGCTTCAACGGGTCGAACGCTATTTTCGGCTGGTAACCGACACGGCGATTTACCATCTGAATGAGACAGGCGACCTCGCGTTTTTTGCGATCGAGGGGCAAACCGCGCACCACCCCGTTCTGGCTTTTCGCAACGAAACCGCTTTGGCCGGATTTGCCGTGAATATGAAGCGGGTCGTCGGGTCCGACCTTACCTTCGAGTATGTCTGTTTCCGTCATTCCTGTCGAAGTACGCCAGGTCGGTACGCCGCCCATTTTGGTTGCCCAGTCAAGTTCGACGCAGAACGTGACGCGATCGCGTTCGATCCGGCTGTACTTGATCTTCCAAACCTCCTTGGGGACCAGGCAGTTGCAGATTTTCTCACGGCGCATCTTGAGACAGAGATGAGCTCAATCGAGGACACCCCTTCGCTCAGCAAGACGCTCGTGCACCGACTTACCCCTGCGCTCAGCAATGGTGCACCACAAGCAGCACAGGTCGCCCAAGAGATGGGGCTGAGTGAACGTACGCTCTATCGTCGCCTCGCCGAGGAGGGTCTTACCTTTCGCGATGTGCTGGGACAGGCGCAATCCGCACTCGCGCAGGAACTGTTATGCGACAGCGACGCCTCGATTGCCGAGATCGCCTTTCTAACTGGCTTTTCCGAGCAAAGCACCTTCAGCCGCGCTTTCAAACGTTGGTTGGGACAAGCACCAGCACAATTCAGACAGCGCGCATCTAAAGCCTGATCATCACCCGAAAAACCGTGGCAGGTTCGGCCATGACCTTGGCAGGCGCGGCCAATACCTGCAGCCGTTTGGTGTCTAACTTCCTTTCTGACATCAACGGAGATGTGCTGGCGTTACGTCCACTGGACAGTCGGCATCGTCCTTAACAGGAAAGGCGTTTCGCATGAACATTGGCACAACTAGAGCTCACAGACAGGCGTCGCATCAAGACACTGTCAGCCCCCTCAGGTTCCGAAAAACCCGGGCGTTCAAACTCGGCGATATGACGCGCCTGATCATAATGGCCATCGTTGCAGCCCTGACAGCCGGCTTGCTGTTGTTGCCGGTCACGATGCCCGGAACCGCACTTCACTCAGCCCTCGCAGAGTTGCCGGTGCCTGAGGCTCCGACGGCCTTGATCAATGGGCCTGCGTCATTCCGGTCCTGAGGGCTCACCTCATCCAATCGGCGCGCCAAGACAGATGTTCAGCCAGCACCCATGGAAAGGTGCTTTGCCATGAAAAATCACAATCACCCCCACACGGGCGCCTGCGGCTGGCTTTGTTGTGCAATTCGGGTAAGGAACAGGCTTCCCCTTACCATGGTGCTGATCGACACGTAAATCACCACGCGTGGGCACAGTTATCCGACACACCTGGGCGCTGAAATCCATCAGGGGTTTGCAAGACAGGTGACACTCGCTTTGAGTGGGCCGACGCTTGCTGCGACGAAGGCTCGCATAGCAAAGGCGCACTTCGCCTGCCTCTGAGGCCCTGCGACAAGACTAGCTTTCAAACACCCCAGAATTTTGATGTTTAGCAAGATTCTGATAGGGTCGCTCTCAGGCCTAAGGAGGGAAAGCAAGTGCCGAAGCCGACACAATCCGACGACCAGTCAGACAACCTGATGGAGCGTATTGCGTCAGTGCAGGAACGTGCGCGAGCGATAACCACTGAGGCGACACTGAGCGAAGCGGAGTAAAAGCTTTCATGGATGAACAGTGGGCGGAGAACAGCTAGGGGACTTCACTCAGCATGGTCCAGGTGTGGGGCGGTTGCACCGAACCGCGGTTCGCTATGTTTGGCGACTTAACTCAAACTAAAATTGACACAGGCAACCGACGTTGTGCGGCTCTGCTACGCCGGAAGCGGTTACTGTGCGAGGCTTCACAAAGCTTCGGTCAAATACAGTCTATTCGCGCATCAAACGCCGTATGACTGGCCCCAGCCCCCCTAAGCCACAATGCGAGCCTGGCATCGACACGAAGGGCGGAAAGTAGGCCTTCGCCGCGATCCGCCTCAACGTCCGCTGACGCCATCCGACAACACAAAATCCTTTGCTCGAATGTCACGGAATTTCCCCCTTGAGTTGCGTGCATCGGCGCATAAACTCACCGACTAAACTTTAACGTTATCGGTGCTTTTACATGAATTTCTTTTCCCAAAGCACCCGCATGGGCCGTTTGTAGACTGCTCTTGGCGAGGACGTTCTTGTCCTGATACGCTTTGAGGGGGAGGAGCGGGTTAACGGGAATTTCACTTATGTCGTGGATTGTCTGGCCGGTCAGGATGACATCGATTTCGACGCACTTTTGGGCACGCATGCAACCGTCCAACTGCGCACCCATGATGGCGACGATAAGCCTTTCGACGGGGTCATTTCTGAGGCACGCTGGATGGGCGCGGGAGATAACGGACATTGCTATCAGCTGACGCTGAAGCCCTGGTTCTGGCTCGCCTCGCTGCGCCGCAATCAGCGGATTTTCCACAACAAGACGGTTGTGGACATCCTCACCGAATTGCTCGGCGCCTATGCGTCCGCCGGGCCGCTCGAGAGCAAGTTGACGCTCGATTATCCCGAGCTCGAATACACCGTCCAGTACCGCCAGAGCGACATGGATTTCGCGACCCGCATGATGGAACGGCACGGGATTTCTTATCATTTCGAACAAGACGACGGTGCCCACAAGATGGTGATCACCGACATCTTCGAGAGCCACGGGAGTATCGGCGAGCGGCCGTTCAAACCCTATGACGGGCACCATCAGGAGGAGATCGAGCACTTCTGGAAATGGCGGCCCGCGCGGCGGATCACCACGGGCGCGGTACGGCTCACGGATTACAATTTCAAGACGCCGACCGCGGCGATGGAAACGAATTCTTCCCCCTCGGCGGGCTATGCTCACGGGCAGATCGAAAGTTTCGACTGGCCGGGGGATTACCTCGATCAGGGACGCGGCGACGTGGTTGCACGGCTGCGCAGCAAGGGCGAACAAGGTCAGGACCGGCGGTTCGAGGCGGAGGGAGATATCCCTGCGCTCGGCGCGGGTCTTCGCGTGACGTTGGGCGGTGAACCTCTGCCCGGCACAGGGGAGGATTACCTCTGCCTCGTCGCCTATCACAGCTACACGTCGAACAACTACGGCTCCGGTGGACAGGAGGGCGACGGTTACGCCTACTCCGGTCGCTACGTGCTCTTGCCCGCAGACGCACCGCTCGTGCCCGAGAACAAAACCGCCCGCGCCGATGTCAAAGGCCCGCAAACGGCGGTGGTCGTCGGCAAGGGCGAGATAGACTGCGACGAATACGGCCGCATCCTCGTGCAGTTCCACTGGGATCTCGACGCCGCTTACTCCATGCGCTGCCGCGTTTCGCAAAGCTGGGCCGCCAACGGCTGGGGCGGCATGGTCATCCCCCGCATCGGTATGGAAGTCGTCGTGGAGTTCCTCGACGGCGACCCTAACAAGCCGCTCGTGACCGGGTGTGTATATAACGGGCAAAACGCAGTGCCCTACGATTTGCCGGAACATAAGACGCGCAGCACCTTTCGGACCGACACGCATGAGGGTGAGGGGTTCAACGAGCTTCGGTTTGAGGACAAGAAGGGAGAAGAGGAGGTGTTCCTTCATGCGCAGAAGGACCGGAACGAGAAGGTTCGTAACAATCACACCGAGCGGATCGATAACAACTGGGTGCAGAGTGTCGGGCACAACAAGGCTGTGCAAGTGAGGCACAGTCACGACGAGGTGATTGGCGGAAATATGTCAATTCAAGTTGGCAGTATAAATTACGACAGCGTTGTGAGGGACGATTTGAACAAAGCTCCTGAAGGCATAGCTGAGGCAGCGCGCAGGTTAACGCTTCCAGTAATAAATTCGGTGGGTGCTGGCATATATACCTTGTCAGCTGAGAAAGCGATTATGGAAACAAGCCTTGGAATGCGAAATGTGTTTGTAGGTATGATCAACAGTTCGCATGCAGGCGCAACTCAAAACCTATCTGCTGGACGCTTGGTGCAGTTAAACGGTGGGCAATCCGTTTCAATAAACGGGGGGGGGGGGGGGGGGGGGGCAGATGTTGCCTTGCAATCCGGCGGGGAAGTCACGATCAATTGCGGTGCCGCATCCATTATCTTGAATTCCAGTGGAGATATTCGAATAGCAGGTAGGCGTCTAAGCATGGATTTTTCGGGGCAAGTCGAAATTAACTCTGAAGGAGGGATGAGCTTCGACACAACCGAAATGACGCAAAATTCAGACGGTGCCTTCACCATTAAAGGTAAAAAGGTGGATATCAACTCATGAAAAAGAAAGGTTTTTTTGCACTTGGGCTCGTGAGTACCGGAGCTCTTGGTTTGCTTCTTTGGGGGCAATCGTTCTCGAATGTGCATGGGCAGGGCGTAACGCGTGTATCGCCCACTTCACTACAGTGTGATTTTGATGGATATGATGGAATTTTTAGACATGACGAAGCTTCTAAAGACGAGCGCGGGACATATGCCCTGAGCATGGGCTATACGAACTTTGGCGGCAAAGATATTCATGATAAAATGCGTTCAGATTTTCTGAATCTCACCTTCGATCCCAAGCGCGCGCCTATCGTTTCAGCTGATTTAGATACGGGACTGCTACATGTGTTCGATTGCAAGGCAGAGCATTGCACTCGAGAGGAAATTGCTCGCGATGCGCCTGAAGCGTGTATGCGTGCGACCGGGGCAAATTCCTGTATGACATTCGCCGTTCGCGTCGAGGGACAGTTCTATTGCACCCTCGGACCTGGGTTGAGCCAATGAACCGGTTCCCGTTCGGAAACGACCCGTCAAGGGTCACCTCTTGGTTGGGGCTGTATAATACAAAATCTCGCGTGTGGGACGTCGCCTACTCTGCGGGCATTTCTCTGGTGATCGGCAAGCACACTCTGATTTTCTTTGGGCTGGAGAACCTGCAGATTGGGGTCGTTTCCCTTAGAGGCGCGGGCCTTACCGCGAGCATAGGTACAAAAGCGATGCGTCGCGGGTCAGGAAATAATGGCCGAGTTCCACGACAACAGATTGATCGTTCACTTGATGGCGCGGAGAGTTTAATAAACAATTCAGACTATTTTGGAGCTGTTCAGAGTGTGGAAGACGCTCAGACTGGATGAGCATTGCTGGCCCTTTTGAATCAGAATGCGTCGCGTATCGTCGCTGAGACCCCTTTTTCATTTCGTGATATTGATAGTGCCTGGGGCAGCATTTATGGATTCAATGTTGACGTACTTTTAGCAGGTGTTCAAAAATACTGGATAGATATGTCACCGGATGTAATCGCTGGAGAGACAATGTATTTTCGCGACCAAAGCATCTACAACTTGGATGACGGCTTCGTTGGAGCAGGCTTAGGTTCATTGCAGGGAAAGTGGAGTGTTGAGAGAAGCTTTGATCTCTGGCACGAAATGTCAGAGATTACTATGCCCCAATTAACCTTAACCTACCTTCCCGCTGAGACACCAGATATTCGCCCTAATATCACAATTCCGAATGCGATTCATCCTTTTTTTACGTGATCTTCCAATTCGAGGTTATCCTGTCTCAAAAGCCCTTCTGACTAGACATTTTCCAGATAAAAGCACAGTGATACAACAATCTAATGAATTCTAGAACACCCAACGCTTGGCAAGCATATCATGGTGCTAAAATAGTCGTCCAACATACCGCAGCACCGAAAATCTGGCTTCGAATTCATGATAATGCCGTTCAATGGGTTATCATGTCACAGAGCTCTGCTACGTCGAAAAATCTTAAAGCGTTAAATCGCATTGACCTAGATTTGGTTGCGCATTTGTCTGAGTTTTCTGCTGCCAACTGGCACTCCCTCTGCTCCGCTGCAGGCATGACCGTCTACGGCGCTACCGCCCTCTCCTGGTGCAAAGACGCAGAACTTTCACAGGTCTGGGAGGGCTGGCACGCCTCCGGTTTCCCCCTCAAACCAAGCCCCGAATTCGAGCGCCCCGCCCGCTTCATCAACCCCGCGCTCATGCCGCCGTCGAGGAGCTTGCGAGAGATTCTCGACGCTGAGGCCGGCAGGCACGAAAATCCAGAGATCCACACCCTCGCCATCTGCGCGCGCATTGCCGCCGTGCAGGGAACGCTGAGTTTCGACATGCCACTGGAAAGTTTGCGCAATGCCCCGCCCCAGATCGCTGCATTTCTCAAATCGCGATTGTTCGATAAACCGGATCGCACAGCAGCCGAAAACGCCCTGATCGCGATATGGTCGGACACGCTCAGCGGCACGGAATTCGACATCTGGGAGGACGCATAATGCCAGCAGCAGGACGCAAGGGCGATATAGGTTCGGACCACGACGGCTTCCCGCCAACGCCGGCCACATCGGGGAGTGGCGATGTATCCATCAACGGGAAGCCTGCACTACGGCAAGGCGACAGTTTCGCGTCGCATGCAAAGCCCAAACACCCGCCGCACGGTCGCAGCGTCTCAGGCGGGTCAGGAACGGTGTTTATCAATGGAAAACCTGCGGGCCGCGTCGGCGATGCGATTGATTGCGGCGGCAGCGTATCGAGCGGGTCGGGGGATGTGTCAATCGGGGGGTGAGACGGGCTCTGTTGCACAAATCCGTAAGGGGTTCATCTCGTGAGACCAGCGTGGTCGCCGGGATGCATGAGCAGCCCCACACCCCCGACCTACAAGACCAGGAACTGGCCAGCCGACAATGATGCGCTCAAGCGCGGGGCTCTCTGACGATCTGGTTCGACCCCGAGATGATCTGGGATGCCGTTCCGACAGGCAGGCGTGGCCGCCATCAGACCTACAGCAATGCCGCCATCCAGACTTGCCTTACGATGAAGGTACTGTTCGGTATGGCGCTCCGGCAGACGACCGGCTTCGTCGAGAGCCTGCTGCGGCTGGTTGGCCTCGACTGGACGGTGCCTGACTTCAGCACCATGTCCCGCCGCCAGAAGACCCTCGCCTTCAGGATCCCATATCGTGGATCGAAGGGCCCGTTGCACCTGCTGATCGACAGCACCGGGATCAAGGTCGAGGGCGAAGGCGAAGGCGAAGGCGAATGGCACGCCCGCAAGCATGGCGGCTCCAAACGGCGTGTGTGGCGCAAGTTCCATCTCGGGATTGATGAGGAAACACTGGAGGTCCGCGCCGTCGAAATCACCGGGAGCCATATCGGTGATGCACCTGTGCTACCCGACCTGCCCAACCAGATCGTGTCTCACGAGCAGATCGGCAGCGTCACCGCCGACGGTGCCTAGGACACACGAAAATGCCACGACACCATTGCCGACCGCGACGCAGTTGCCGTCACCCCGCCGCGCAAGAATGCCAAGCCGTGGAAAGCCGTCACCGCCGGTGCCGAAGCCCGGAACGAAGCCCTGCGAGCATCAAGATATCTGGGCCGCGCCCTCTGGCGACGATGGAGTGGATACCACCGTCGGAGCCGAGTCGAGATATGAGGAGGATTAGAAAACGATCCCGGGGATCGTTTTCCCGACGACTGGATGCATTGCGTGAAGCTGCTGTGGCAGCGCCTCATGGCGCGAGACTTCGACCGGCAGGTTGCGGAGCTCCAGGTCCGTATCGCCGTGCTCAACGGCTAGACCGGGCTTGGCATACCGCTGTGGGCTAAGTCCGTCCGGGGTAACGGGAGATTTGGCCGTCAGCCGATTTGTGCAACAGAGCCCTCCTGATCGCTAACTATTCTTATAAGGAGCGTGCTCAGCTCGAAGGATTGAACCAGTGGTCTTGGAAGCGCTTAGGGACTGAGCTTGTTCTATTAGAAAGCGTGGTTCTGGTGTGCCCATAAGGCGAGAAGCTTCTAATTCCTGTGTCATTTACGAATAGCCGCATTTGCTTGGCAGCGAAACCACTGCAGATCTGAACCAGCTGGGGTTCAGGCTTGCTCATGAGAGACGAACAAAGCCAGCTCTGCGCGCATTTGGCTGAGCGAGCCATGGCGCAGCTGCCACTTGCCACCGGAAACCGCCAGTGTCGGCACCGCGCTGATACGCCAGGACGCTGCCAGCTGCCGGTCCCGGGAAACCAGTTGCGCAACTTCGGCACTATGCATGTCCTTGCGCAGCCGGCCGGCATCCAGCCCGCAGGACAGGGCCGCATCCAGCAGCGCGGTTTCATCTGCAATATTCCGATTTTCTGTCAAATGCGCCACCTGCACCGCATCAAAATAGTCCCAGTGCCGGGCGTCCCCGGCCTGCAGTTCTGCGGCCTTGCAGGCCTTGGCGTTCAGCAGTCCGGTGGGATAGGGAAAGCGCTGTCGGCGCATGCCCTCCACGTTGATCCGGCCACCTTCGTCATGTTCGGCGCATCGCTCCCAATGGCCCAGAATGGCGGATTTAGCTTTCTCCGCAGAGCCGAAGGTGGCGGCCAGTTTGGCGGGCGAGTCCTGCAGCACAAAGGTGCGGTGGCGCACCCGGATTGGAAATTCAGCGGCCAGTTTACGCAGCTTTGGAGACATCACAAAGCACCAGCCGCAGACCGCGTCGTGGAAGAAGTCGATGGTAAGAACGGGGGATTTCATCAGGTCACCTGGATGAGAGGGGAAGGAACCGCCGGCGGCTCGGCCGCCGGCAGCCGCGTAAGCGTCAGTTGCCGGTCAGCGGCGCATCCAGAAGCAAAGGCTTGCCCCCGGATATGTCGATCCAAGCGTTGGTGCCGTTCAGGCGGGAACCGGCGATATTGTCCGCGTCAAAGTGGATCTCGAACTGCTCCGGCCCGTGCGCATGGGCGACAACCAGGCCATACTCCGGGTCCAGGAAGCCGCCGTGCGGGCGGATGCCTGGGTAACTGATGCGCCAGGCTTCACCCTCCGGGCCGACATGGCCAAGGGTCAGCTTACCGATGACATCCCCGGGCAGTTCGAAAAACCAGACCCAGGGGCCGCCGGAGACGATGGTCATCACCTCGTCGATACCGGTGCCGTCCTCGGCGTGGTTGATGTGCAGCGGGCCGAATTTCTTGTGGACCCAGACACGGGTATCGGCGTTCATCTTGTGCATGTCGTAGACCTTGGGATAGGGCGCAACGCCCGGTTCCGAAGTGGTCAGGGAGCCGCCGTTTTCGACCGTTGGCTCACGTCCTGCGGCGGCAATTTCCGCCAGCAGGTCTTCGCGGCTGAGTGCGAAATCGGAGATCAGCTGCGCCTCTTCCTCCGCGGTAACTGCACGGCTTCGGGAGGCTTCAAGAACCGGCAGCGCTTGTTTCGGCAGTGCAACGGTGCTGACGCGGACCCCGACGCTGCGGAGCACCGTGTTCACGTCTTCCACGCCAACCGAGGCCGGGCGGCCATCTGTGTATTCCAGTTTCAGGATGCCGGCAGTGTCCTCTGCGCCGGCAAATCCTTGGGCGGGCAGCCAAAAAGCGGCAACGGCAAGTTTCGAAAGCAGTTTCATGATGGAACTCTCCAGTTTTGTTTCCGGGGAAGCGGCCCCGGTCCGGTTTTTTGGGTGACGGGTTCAGGCGGATTGGGTTGTGCCGTCCCGCCCGTGAGGCTGGCTCAGATCCTGGTCCGGGCCGGCAGAGATGATCCCATGCGGGTTGATGTGCCGGTGGCTCAGGAAATAGTGCTGGCGGATCGCCTCCATATCGATCGTGCCGGCTACGCCGGGCACCTGATAGAGATCGCGCAGATAGGGGCCGAGATTGCGGTAATCGGCGATCCGCTTGCGGTCGGTCTTGAAATGGGTCGCATAGACCGGATCAAAGCGGACGAGGGTGGTGAACAGGCGCCAGTCCGCCTCGGTGATCCGCTCACCGGTCAGGTAGCGGCGGGTGCCAAGCAGAGCGTCCAGCTCGTCCAGCTTGCCGAACAGGGCGGCAATCGCCGCGTCATAGGCTGCCTGTGTGGTTGCGAAGCCTGCTCGGTAGGCTCCATTGTTGACCGGTGCGTAGATTTCGGCGTTGATCCGGTCGATGTCCTGCTGCTGCTCATGCGGAAAGAAGTCCGGAGTTGCGCCTGTCAGCCCGTCGAAGGCCGAATTCAGCATCCGCATGATGTCACCGGACTCATTGCTGACAATGCGGCCGGTCTGTGTGTCCAGAATCACCGGCACCGTAACCGGCCCGGTGTGGCCGGGATCTGCCCGCTGATAGACCTGATACAGGTAAGCGTCCTGCGGCACCCCGGCTGCCGGAGCATGCGCTGCGGTGTCGATCTGCCAGCCACAAGGGCCTGCCAGCGGCAGCATTTGGGTGATGGTAATCATCTCCTCCAGCCCTTTCAGCGCGCGCAGGAGCGTGGTGCGGTGACTCCACGGGCAGGCCATGGAAACATAGAGGTGATAGCGGCCTTGTTCAGCCGGGAACTCCGCATCCGCGCGCGGCTCGATCCATCCGCGGAAGCCGCTGCTCATGCGGCGGAATACCCCGTCGCCCGGTTTCGGCTTTTCGGTGAGCACACCGTCAATCAGCATCTTTGCCATGGCTCGTCTCCTTGATGACCCGGCAAAGGTAGGCGGTTTCCATGCAATCGATAATCCGACTAAAGTGAAACCCAATGTTGAGAAAAAATCACCCCGAGCGGAGAATGCTAATGGAAGGAATGGGAGACATCCCGGTTGTCGTGGCGGTTGCCGAAACACAGGGGTTTGCCGCGGCGGCGCGGCGGCTGGGCGTCACCAAGTCCGCGGTCAGCAAGCGGATCACCCAGATCGAGAGGCGGCTGGGGGCACAGCTGTTTCACCGCTCCACCCGCAATGTCAGCCTGACCGAGGCAGGCGAGCATTTTTATACCCATGCGGTCCGAGCGCAGGAGGCGGCGCAGGAAGCCGAGGACAGCGTGCTGGCGCTGCAAGAGGCCCCCAAGGGGTGTCTCAGGGTGAATGTTCCGATGGCCTTCGGCCGATTGCATGTCGCACCGCTGATCTCTGGCTTTCTCGAGCGCTATCCCGGCGTGTCTGTGGACATGGTGATGGATGACCGGGTGGCCGACCTGTTCGCCGACGGGTTCGATCTGGCGCTGCGCGGCGGCACGCTGGCGGATTCCGCGCTGGTGGCCCGCAAGATTGCGCCATTGCACAATGTCCTGGTTGCCGGCCCGGAATATCTGCAACGCCACGGTGTGCCGGAAACGGTCGGCGATCTGCGCTTGCACAACTGCCTGCAGTATTCCTTCAGCCGGGATTTCCAGGAGTGGGTCTTTAACTGCGGCGGCGAGGTGCAGACCTTCCGGCCCGGCGGCAGCTACAGCGTCAACAACGGCGAAGCGCTGCGGGAGGCGATCCTCGGCGGAACGGGCATCGGCCGCCTGCCAACCTTCACCGCCGGTCCGTACCTGGCGGCGGGGCGGCTGGTGCGTGTGCTGCCGCACTGCTTGCTACCGTCGCAGACGCTTTATGCCATCTATCCCGAGCGCCGCTATCTGCCCGCCAAGGTGCGTGTATTCATTGATTTCATTCTGGAACACCTCGGCGGTGAGGTGCCGCCCTGGGACCGGGACTGCAGTGTGTGAATTCAGCCACCGCGCTGTCCGCTGTACTGAGGAGGTTGTGCGCAATCAAAATTACGCGAAGGTCAATGTCCGCCTCCGTGCAAGTAAAACAAAGTTTCGCATTTGCAGCGAACTTTCGGACACCGCCCGGCCTGCTGGCGGGCTCATCCGATGCAGGTGCAGAACGAATGTCCATAAAGGGCTGCCTGCTGCCACCAGCGGAAGCACCTTCAGCCGTCCAGGCTCGCGATCAGGACGCCGCGCCGCCGCAAGTCGGCTTGGAGCCCATATTCGACATTGCCTAAGGATTGGTGAGAGACGTCGGGGTCCGTATCCCGCTTAACTACTGCCCTTGTTCGCAAACGCCCCGGGCGACAGGCCCTCGTGACGGACAAAGGCCAGTCCGAAGGCGCTGGCGGACCCGTAACCGACCTTCAGGGCGATCTCGGCATTGGTCAGCCCGCCCTGCCGCAGCAAGGTCTTGGCCACCGCCATGCGCCACTCAATGGCGTATTGCATCGGCGCGCGGCCGACCTGCCTGCGGAACCGCTCGAAAAAGCCGGAGCGCGACATGCCCGCCGCCTTCGCCATTTGTGAAACGGAAAGGGGGCCGCCCATCTCGGCGTGGATACGTTGCAATGCACCGGACAGCTGCGGATCCGACAGGCCGCGCAGCAGCCCGGCCGCCAGGGTCGTCGCCTGATCAGAGCGCAGGGCTTCGATCAGAAGGACCTCCAGCAACCGCTCCAGGATCATCCCACGGCCCGGCCGGTCGGCACGGGTTTCCTCGTGTATCACTGGCACCAGGGCCGTCAGGCGGCTTTGCCCCGAGACATGGATCATCTCGGGCAGCAGCGACACGAGCAGGTCACTGGCCGGCGTGTCAAAGCGGCAATGTCCGACCAGGGCGCGCACATCGACCGGAGCCTCTGACAGGCCAAGCCGGAAACGCCCGGGACCTGTTTCAAGCGGCAAGCGCGGCACATGCGGCGGCGGGGGCACCTCGCTCGACATGGTAAAGCTCTGCAGGTGGGGGATCAGCACGAAATCTCCGGCCGTCAGCGTGACCGGATCGCGCCCGGTGACGTGAAGCCGGCACTGCCCTTCGACCATCGCGCAGTAGAAAGGGCTGGCCATGTCGTGACGCTCCACCATCCACTGGCCACCCGCCTCGACCATCTTGGAGATGGAGACGGCAGGCTTGAGCAGGGTCACGACGCTGGAAAGAGGATCTGCAGGGGTGTCGAGCATGGATCTGGACGCTTGATGAACTATTTCGGACTTCTGAATATAGAATGGCCGAAGGATGCCGTCTATCTCCTTATCATAGCAGACAAGGAGATCTGAAATGCCTCGTATTCTCATCACCGGTTGTTCCTCCGGTTTCGGCCAGGCCATCGCCGCGCAGTTCCTCGATCAGGGTTGGGATGTCATCGCCACGATGCGCAATCCCTCTGCCGAAGGGCTGCCGCAGTCCGACGGCCTGCAGGTGCTGCCCCTGGACGTGACCGCCCCTGAAAGCATCGCTGCCGCGATTGCCGGGGCCGGGCAGATCGACGCGCTGGTGAACAACGCCGGTGTCGGCATGCTCAACGTGCTGGAAGGCGCGGACATCGGGCGGGCCCGCGAGCTGTTCGAAACCAACGTGCTGGGTGCCATGGCGATGACCCGCGCTGTGATGCCAGCCATGCGCGCGCGGCGCAGCGGCGTCATCGTCAACGTCAGTTCCAGCGTGACGCTGCGCCCGCTGCCCGCCCTGTCAATCTATAGCGCCAGCAAGGCCGCCCTGAATGCCTTTACCGAAAGCTTCGCGCTTGAGGCGGCTGAATTCGGCGTCCGCGCCCGGCTAGTCCTGCCCGGCAGCGCTCCGTCGACATCCTTTGGGCGCAATGCCGTGGCGCGGATGGGCATGGATGTGCCCGAGGCTTATGGGCCCTTCGTGCAGGCCTATTTCCAGAGCCTTATGTCCGCGACGGAGAAGACCGAGGCGGGCGATGTCGCACAGGCCGTCTGGCGCGCCGTCACGGACGAGACCGCGCCGATGAAGCTGCCCGCAGGCGCGGACGCCGAAACCTGGTTCCGCGAAGCAGGGCTTGCCACGTCCTGACACCTCCGATGCGGCCATCCATTCAAAAAGGAAACACCCTCATGCACAGACTGATCACGCTTTCCCGCGAACTGCCGACACCAGTGCCGGAGATCACCGTCGCCTATACGCCGATCCGACTGCCCATGCCGGGCCGCCAGCCGCTTGAGCTGCGCCTGACCGTCCCGGCTGCCGGGGGTAACCTGCCCATCGTGATCCTGTCGCATGGCTTCGGTCCCTCGAACTACATTCCCTCCAAGGACGGCTACGCCCCGCTTGTGCAGTTCTGGGCCGAACGGGGGTTCGCAGTTATCCAGCCGACCCAGGCCAGCTCCAGGGTCGGCGGGCTGGACCCCGAACTGCCCAATGGGCCGTTCTTCTGGCGCGAGAGGGTGGCGGAAATGCGCGCCATCCTCGACCAGTTGGCCGAGGTCGAGCGGCAGGCGCCCGCCGTGGCCGGGCGGCTGGACCATGACCGGATTGCGGTGGCCGGACATTCCTTCGGCGGTTTCACCTGCAGCCTGCTGCTCGGCGCGCGCCTGCAGGGCGAGGGCTTTTCCGACCCGCGCATCGGTGCCGGTATCCTGCTGGCCGCTCCGGGCCGTGGCGGCGCGGACCTGACCCCCGAAAACGCCGAACGCTTTCCCTTCTTCGACGTGGACTTCAGCGGTATAAGCACCCCGACGCTCGTGGTTTGCGGTGCCGATGACGATCCGCATTTCACGCCCCGTGGCCCCGAATGGCATGCGGACCCCTTTCATGATGCCCCCGGCGCCGATGCTTTGCTGACGATCAACGGCGTTGGACATGGCCTTGGCGGAATCGCCGGGTGGGACGCGCGTGAAACCGAAACAGAAGACCCGGACGCGCTGGAAGCCACGCGGCGGCTGACGCTAGCCTGGTTGAGGAGCACGCTTGCGTTAGACCCCGCCGCGTGGACGCAGAGCCAGTCGGCACTCAAGGAAAGCGCGGCGTCCATTGCGGAAATAATTCCAAAATAGGGATAAATTTCAACGGCCGCTTTGTCCGCTCAGCAGACCTTGGCCGTCGGGAAATGCTGCGCGACGCACGAACGACCGCTTCGGTGACGCTGCGCCGCCGCGGGGTCACTCTATCCCAAGGTCGGCAATGGGCCGTTCACCCCATCAAGGTGGCCCTGCTGCCTGGACTTTGCAAAGGTCACTATCTGCGCTTCGCTGACATTCATGCGAGGCGCAGCATCTTTCCAATCTGTCGAGACAGTCTGAAGGTCCGCTCCTGGGAAACCTTTTGGTTTCCTTCGCGCCTGCAGCATTGGCTGCCGATCCGCGTCGCGTGAATGTCTTGAAATGGGCTGGCTACGGCCATTGATGCGGGTATCAGCACTAGCGGTTCAGTCCCAAACCTGTGAACTCAGTTTTCAATATTGAATGACCGCAACACTGAGGCGGGGCTGGTGGCCCCGCCGCTTCTGTTTTGTGGGCCAGCGGGATTTGGACGAGCCAAACGCCCCTGGCCGTCAGGGAGAGGGTGCTACCCTCCCCCTCGGGCAATTCTATTAGACCGGGCCGTGTCCTCGGCTGCGCCTGCGGGCCGCACCAACCCGGTCGAATAGCATTGCCTCGCCCCCTCCCGCGTTCGCCACGTGGCAGATCAGCAGGAACAGGCGGCTTCGCCGACTGAACCTGCAAATCAGCCCTGATTTTCCGAATGGAAGGTCAGATCAACGCAACAAGCCACACGGCAAAAACAGCGGATTGGGTCAGTTTATGACGCCTAGGTCAATTTCGTCTGACGTTCAACATGGGGTGTGGAACGTCGCGAACCTTTGACACGAACTTCCTCGAAATGCTGAGGAAAGGCTCATTCAACGTCATTCAAATCTGACCCAAACGTCAAGCATTTTTAACCTCATACAAAAAGCTGCTTTGAAAACAAGGTGGGTTACGTTCATTCAGCAGGGGAATTTTCCGGAACAGGCTTCTTCACATGTTGACTGAGCCCATTTTCGAAAGCGTCCACTTGGAGGTTTTGCAGCTCCCTAGACAGTTGAAGGTCAGATTTCAGAGAGTTGGATCCAAAATGAAGCAAACCAGCTGGGAGAACCACGCCGATTAGGATTGCCAATGCGAATACTGACCATGACCACAGCCTCCCGATTAGCCTCCGAGCTCTTTCAATTAGGTAAGAAAGGCACCCAAGACGTGGCTTAATCCTCTGAACACGGACCCATCGATCACGGCTAACCCTCTCTGAATACCCCATAAAAGTAGCAACAAGTGCTGCAAAAGCTATGCCGAACAAAAATAAAAATAAAAATAGCGACAACTTAAACAATGTGACTGTCATGAGGTAGAAAGCCATGTTCTCATTCGCCTGAGAGGCAGCAACAAGAAGCGCGGACATAACAGCCCCCATAACGGTGAAAGACCATCGCAGCAGGATAATTCCTTCGCTTATTGACAGTTTAAGAGGATCATCATTTGAATTTCGTGACACTCGGTATTTCCTCAATTGATAGAGATTTGATCCATGTTCTTAGTGCTGAATCGCTAATGATTTCCCAGTCACGCCCCGCTCCCCGCAGCTATTTCCCCCGGCTAGCTAATGTATAATGATGGCCCGACGCATGGAGCTTTCATCTCGTGCAGGAAGAGGGGGCGCTTTCGTCGTCAGAGCCCGCGAAAGATGAGAGCCCGACAACTTATCATCGCGCCTCATTGAAATAGCAGAGAAGCTTCGTTTCGGTCATCTCGATGATAGTGGAGTAGATAGACCCAAGCAGATTTTTCTGGTCCAAACTCATTGTCGTTCCGCCAACGCCGGGTTGCGCGATTGCAAACTCAAACTCTACTTCGGAGAATTTAAGAGCTTTCGCAACGTCTTCGATGTCTCTGTCCGCGCCATGGTAAAATCGCTTCCCTTTCAGCACTCCTGCACCGTTTCGCCTTTGCATATGGCGGAGAAGTTCTTCCGGTTTCCACTTATACCTTAACGAGACGATGGCCTGGCCGCAGACTTCATACAGATCTGATTTTCGATTGCCTACGGTCTCTTTTGAGTACTTGCAGTGAACCAGCTCAAATCGAATTTTGTCTCGTTCTTCGAACACCGCTACAATGTCGGCTGACTCGCCGCTGTTATCGTCATTAAAGACAACTCGCGCCCCCCGTTTCACAAGATATTTCATTATATATTCTTGTATTGAGTTGGGTCGTGCTGTTCCGCCTTTGAACATTGATTCAGTGGTCAGGTCGACACCATCCCAGTCAAAAACTCTGATCCGGTCGTTTGGGATCTGTACTTCGAACATCTCACCGTAGTCGGTATGGATGCTGCCGGAAATTGTACAGCTATTGAGTAGAAAAAGGGTGGGAGGGTTTTCAGCAAAGAACTGCGTGAGACCCATAGGCTGTGATTTCAAACCCTCAATTGTAGCTTGCACCTCCTCTAGGCCATGTACGCTATGTCCCTGCTCGCCACCTAGCTTGATGCTGAACGGATAAGTATCCTCCATCACTAAGAGATTAAAATTTGCGGTATCACCACTTGATCCAAGATAGACAAGTGAACACTCGGAGAGCATGAAAGAAGTTCGCTCAGGTCTCTCCAAGATTAGCTTGTGCATCCGGTCGTAGAGCTGTTCCGACCAGTCTGTTGCCAAGACGATTAAATCATCTGGGTACTTCGCAATCTGAACTCTCTCGGCCGAATTCTCGAGTAGCTGATTGGAGTTGATGGTTTCGTCGGTCAGCATGCGCCCAATTTCGAGGCACCATTTTTTCCAATCTTTTAGATCGCCCGCTCTCGCGGGGCTCCAAACTTTCCCTTTAACAGAAGCACCTATGCTTACCGGAAAGCCACCTCGAAATCCGACACCAACAAAATCAGATTTCTTGCATCTCTTTCCTTCTTTCCAGCGGCTTAGCTCCGTGGTCACGTCGGCACCACTAAGCCGAGAGTAGCGGTGCAAGTGATTTGCGGGCTTGAAGATCCCAGCGTGCACGATGCTCAAGCGCTTGATGTCATCGAATGATCGAAAGACATCATCTCCGTTAATGATGCGTGGTGCTGTTCCCGTAACAGCCTCTACAAGTTCGAGAATACCCAACTTCTTATCCGAGAAGCCGACATACAATAGCTTGGTGCTGGCATCATAATGCAGGACTACCAGATCCCATTTCTGATCGGACATCTTGCGAGAACGTGCCCATTTCACCTTTTCCCGCTTTTGCGTCGCAAAATAAAATACGTTCTCATCTTTGTTGAAGTATGGATGAGAGATTGCATATTTTTTAAGATCAAAAGCTTCCGTGAACTTGCTCCAATCGGCATTATCGGCATGGAAACAGACACAACTAAGCGCAGGGTAAACTATCTTTGGATGCAACTCGATATCTGGCGCATCAAAACCCGAGTACGGTTCACAACCTTGTAAAAAAGCCAACAGCGATTCTGCGTCTGCCTTCTTTGCGTCGGAAATTTCGCTAATTACTTTCTCCCAACCATTACCCTCCTGAAACAGATCTTCGAGATCGGTAGACATCCGCTCATCTGCAAAATTAACGACAAAAGACGCATCCCCCAACCCATTTTGAGTTCGAGTAAATCGTCCAATGAACTGCAAAAGTACTGAGAGCGATTTGTGCACGCTGTGAACCGCAGCGATCTTCAAATCCGGAAAGTCGAACCCCTCCTTGAGCATGTCGACGCACACGATGATGTCGTATTTTCCAGCCTTGATGTCTGCGATAATCGATTTTCGACCTTTGGTGCCAGAGTGTACCAGAACGATCCGCTCGTCAGGGAACCACTCGGAATAGAGGCCAAAAAGCCTTTCTGCCTCGTTCTTCCCCCCAGCTCGAACCATCATGCGGTGGCGCCGCCAGCCCTTTTTACGATCTTCAGACAGGCGACGCATAGCGGCATCTGCGATCGCGCGATCTTTCTTTTTGGGGTGCCGTTCGCTAACTGAAACAAGAGAAATCTTGGAAAAGCACTCGTCAGAAAGCGCTCGAGATAAGGGATAGTTGTAGACCACTTTCCCTTCGATCGGTTGGCGATCGGTCCGATAAGGCGTAGCAGTAAACTGTACGGTCTTAGAATGCTTGAAACGCTCTTTCAGGAAACTCCATTCTGCCGCTTTCACATGGTGGGCCTCGTCGAAAAACACATGAGAGAACATTTCGTATGCATCTTCTAACAAGCTCTTCTTAGCACGTGCTAAAAGCCCTGGAGTGGCAATCACTACGTCAGCGCTTTGGATTAAATTAAGGTCTTCGTTGCTGCCCAAAGTTTTCTGCATCACAAACACAGACGGATTGAGCGCGTGATCAGCGATCACACCCAATTTTCGGAGTATGCCCCAGTTTGCAAACTTTTCACTGATCTGATCTTTGAGCTCAATGCTGGGGACCACTACGAGTGTTCTCTTCGCTTGGTCCGCGATGGATGCGGCGAGCATTGTTTCGGTCTTGCCAGTTCCAGTGGGCAATACAACCGTCGCGACCTCTTGCGAAAGCGACCAGTGCGACAGGAGCGCATATAGCGCACCAACCTGCGCTGGCCTCAGGCGCTCTCCATCCTTGTTTTCACCATTGATTTTAAAGCTGTCATATACGGCAGTTGGCGAAATGTCCGTTCGCCGCACGTCACCAATTATCTGAAACTTCCCTTTGCTCTTGCCCTTGAGCTTACGAGCTGAGGCCGAGAACTTTACGCCGGAAGGGCTCTCCAGATCATACGTATTGTCACCCTTGTCAACCGCAGCAAAGACTAAATCCGACGACCCAAGGGCGAGCTGCGTAAGTAGCCCAGATTTTGTTTTCTCGTATCGATAAAAAAGTGGATCGACCAATTCGAACCGAACCGGCTTCGTCTGAGCTTCCATCCCAGGAAGGCTGCTCTGTCTCGCATCCTTTTTCATGAAAAAACAATACCCCACACCCACCCAAACACAATACTATTAGAAGCTCGAATAATTAACCTATAACAGTTTGATGCCCCCTCAGAACAACCCAAGTATTGCCCAAGAGATCGGTTGAGTAGGTGGGGTGAAACCAACCGGGACAGCCGACTTAGGTCGAAATGAATCGAGCAACCGATCTTCCGCTTGGCTCCAAGTAGGCTGTAGTTAGCCCAACAATCATCCGGGCGTGAACGACGGCATTTCATCAGTTAGCCATGATCGCAATGGTCGTACTCTCCCCACTGATCATCCATGAAGGCTTTCAGCTCAGACTCAGACAACGTTTCGGTGAGGCCGAGCGCCTTCGCCTTGTTTTGCAGCACCGCAACACGTTCCGAAAGTGTGCCACGCTCACTTTCGAGCTGCTCGCGAAGTCCTTTGCTCTGCTTATCTGGGGTCGTCACGACTGTGCCTCCTGCGCCAACACCTGCCTATCCTATCAAGAAATGCCGAACGTGCCAAAGCTCGCGTGGTCTAGCGTGTTGGAAGTTCAACCCATCGACCTCAGCCTTTTCACACGGGCGTTCCTTACAGGCGGGAACCTCTGCGATAGTTGAGCCCACCGCTCTTCCCGCTTTGCTTTTCTCAACCGAACCATCAAAATCCGCCTGTTATCGACAATGGTACCGATATGCTTGCTCAGGCGGCGCCGTCTCTCACGGGCTAATTCACTGGAAATATCTCGTAATCGGAATCAATCAGGATCGGAAAGACGATCATAGGTGTCTTTCAGGATGATCACAAAGGCCCGGCCATTCTCAGCTCTGACGTAGACAAGACCCTGAGCGACCGTATCCAATACCGGATCCGCGTTTTCACGCAAAAACTCGGCGGACACTTCCATATCTCGGTCTTGGCTCGAGGTGTCAAAATACGCTTCGATAAGCCGTGCGGTCTGCTCTTCCCGCGTGATACCATCCTTGTTCGCGAGGCCGTACAGCGTGCTGGATTCAACATCTTGCAGCTCATCTCTGAGGGCTTCGGACATGGTCATACCCGCCGTACAGAACGTCGATTGCATAAACCCTTACCGGTCCAGAACTGCAATTTATGGGCGCAACGCCGTCACGGTCGAGCCTTTGGGCAAGGTGGATGGGCCTGATACCTTGGTCATTCGCCAACTGCCCGAGGGTGACATATTCGTGCTCGAACGCCGTGATGCTTTGTTTGGTGATGTATCGCTTGCAGTGATTGGTATCCGGGTTCTTGCGGGATATTTCTTCCAGATATCCGGCGTCTCTCAAGCGCCTGATCCCAGCGACGTTGACCTTGAGATATCTGGCCGTTTCTTCTGCGGTGAGGTCACCGATCAGGTCGATCAAGGTCCTCTGAGATAGAAAATCCCAATCAACTTCAATGGATTGCAGACCTATACCTTCGCCTCGATAGAGCCGCCCCTCAAGCTTACCCCGCACCCACAGGTCAATGATTTGTACAATAGAGACCTGCTTCAAATGGCAAAATTCCCGAAGTGGGACAACTGACCGGTCCGGTAGCGAAGGCGGTAAAGCATCCAACTTCTCAAGCAGCTCCGTCACTTGGCTACGCAACAGATACCGAAGCGACGATGTGATTTTGATCATGTCGATCGCACCAAGGGCTTGCAAAGACTTTATCTGAGGCCCGGAAAGACCCAGCATCCAGGTCGCATCCTTGAGATTGATCAGCTTGTCCCAATAGGCCTTTGCCTTGGCCAGTTCATCCACATGAACATCGGTTCGCCGAAGGGCTTCAGCCTCATCGATGCCATTCATGTGGCCCAGGAGCTTTTTCAGGAATGTGACGCCGAAACCTGATCTCTTCCGCGCCTCATTCATGGTCAGCAAGGTTTGTTCTGGAGCAACCCGGTCAAAAATCTCCCTGCCCGTGGGCGTCGGGTATGTTTTGAATATGTGAGAACAGGTCAGGTCAACCAGGGGTGTCAAGGCCGGTTCGGCATAAAACTCTCTGAGCCATTGGTAAAATGGCCCCATATCCGAGCTGAAATAGGGCCGCTCTGTGGAGCTTTGTTGGTGCATGCGTTCGAGAGACGCCTTGAAGCCGCCCGGGCCGACCTCGACGTATTTGAACCCCAGTTGGCACAATGAACGCTCACGCTCGCTGCTCAGCGTCATCATGGATTTCATTTTCAAACCTTCGATTGCGGCACCCAAGTTGAGGCACACGCGGTGTATCTGGGTAAGGTCGAAGTCCTTCAACCAATCGTCCTTCGGACCCTGCCAAATGCGCTCGCGTATGTAGTTTTCGAATGGCGCTGGCGAAACAGCCTTGGGTGATCTGCTCGCCTGTAGGACCTCATCCATGTGATCTGTTATCCGAGTAACAAAGTCATAAGCAGTATGGGCGTGCTGACTGGACGGCAACGTCATCAGAAGACAACGATGATGTGGACAGGAATATAGAGAGGTCACGGCCCATTCCTGCATCTGACAGATGCCATGCAGCCCGGTCCTTGCAAGCGCATCGATCACACATTTTGGGCAAAACCTCACGGCTGTGCGACGTAGCGTTCCGAAGGTCGCCATCGTTCGCCCAAACCGAAAACGCCCGATTTCGACTTTGCCGGAGGTGAATGCTCTAAGGTCTTCAGTTCGCTTGCCGATTAGCCAGGCAAGGCGTTCAATTTGGTCATCATGACCGCTGCATAGATACGGCCAGCGCATCCCGAGATCAGAGCAGAAATCGCGCGCCGTGGTCTCGTAGAGCTTCGCTGATCGGCTGACGTATCCGGTAAGCGTCTCCCCCTCCTTGAGGGGGAGAGAGGGCAGAAGAGGCGAAGTCATGCGTTCTCTCCATCAAACTCAAAGACCTGCCGCGGATCAATTCGGGCAAAGTCTTCGGCGACAAACGGGTTCATGACATCGATTGCGGCACTGCGGTCAAAGAACACATCTGCGAAATGTTGGAGCTCGAGCCGGGCCTCAGTGCCGTCGCTAAACAGCGCCTTTGATAGAGCTTGAACCGTGATTTCTGCCATTAGACCAAACTCGTAATCGGCCGCGTGCATGAGCCGCTGTGCGAAACCTTCGCTGCATACACAGGGTTTGGTCTCAACCTTCGCCCGCGCGGCATATTTCTGAACGATATCCAGCACCGGCGTCACATCCCGCAGGGCATTTAACCTGCCGATTTCGATCGGATACAGGCGGCGCGCAAGTTGCGGGTCCTGGTTCACGATTTTTTTGAGGTCCGGCATGCCAGACAGAATGAGACCAGTTGGCCAGAAGGAATTTTCCATGACGGACTTGAGGGTGTTCACGACCGATTGGCGCTCTTTGTCCGTTTGATAGCGGGCCAAATCCTGAGCTTCATCGAGGTGCAGAAAACTGGTCTGCCGCAATTTGAGTTGAACCTTGACCTGATCCCAAATGGCGGGCCCCTGTTTATCACCGGAATAGGGATAACCCAAGGCGCGGAGTGTCGCCGCGCCAACAAACTTCATGGTTGCCGGACTTGGAACCTGCAGGCTGATGAACTCGCAGATGTCCTTGGTCGGGTCCGTCTGCAACAGAGATTTATTCTGGCGGATTAGCTCGCGGATGGCAGTGGTTTTCCCACTGCCAGACTGCCCGACCAGAACGATCCCGCGCGCATTGTTCACGATGCCGTCCGCCACGTCCGCCCTTCGCTGCTCAAGCAGCGTTCGGAAATGGGATTCAAGCTTCGCATATGATGGCGTTGGCACGAATGCCGAGCGCAGATCCTGCACAATCCTGCGAATTCTCATGTCGGAACTAGTCATCGTTTTCATCCTCCGCAGGAGCTTCGTTGCGGTCATCTCTGAACGACCACAGCACAGTCGTTGGAGCCCGCTCGTCACGCGGGACAGGACGAGCAGAGGAAGCCGGCTCAAGATCGGTTTTGATCTCGTTCGACAGCAGGCCCTGAGCGTTGCCGTCATCTTCTTCCAAGGGACCAGGCGGCAACTCAGGATCACACCCCAAAGAAAGGCCCCAGAAGGTCTCCTTCTGAGCCCTCTTGATCTGGTCGTGGGTATCTCCGATCGGACCGAGCTGCCGCAGAGCACATTGGTCGGCATCGATCTCCTTGATACGTTTGATGGCCCGATCAATCACGTCCTGCGTCAACGAAGCGGCATTGCGATTGTTCTGTCGAAGCTCGAACACCGTTCGTTCCCAGGCGGCAAAAGACACGCCTTCCAGTCCGTCGATACGGGCTTTCAACGTCGACCAGCCGCTGTCTTTCCCTCTCTCCAGCCAGACGGAAATTTGCCCCATATCTTCAGGGTCAATTCGAACATCAACATGCTGCTTGCCAAATTTCTGGAAGTGCTTTGCCAGCCGCTCGGAATGGTAGTTGACCCCATTCACGAGAACGCCATGACGCCCGGTGTCCCGTGTGATGGCGACACCCAAAATGTGCCGCAGAGTGTGATTGCTCATCGGTGGCGACCACCCAAATTCCTTGATGAGCCGATCCCAAACGATGTTGGGTGTCGCGTACTCCAGCCTCCTATGCTTGCGATTGTGGTACACATCGACAGTGAACCGAACCAGAAGCTCAATGATGCTTTCGGCGGTATGGACGGCGTACTTCTGAGATGGATAGTCGCCACGTTCTGAAGGATTGGAGAATGTGCGCCCAGTTAGGTATGGTATCGGTAGGGTTATGATTGAACGAAACACGCGCTCTATGCGGCCGCGCAGTTTTGGGACCCCTGCAGGAAGAACCGAGTAATCGATGCACAGGTCTGAAAGCGCGGCTTTGAATTCTGCATTGACGAAAGCGGGGCCGTTGTCGACCACGACATGGCCAATATGACCGAACTGCTTCCAGTCCGTTTCACACCCCAGTTGCCGAGCCAGCTCAGCCTTGTCGCGCATTGCCATCCAAAGGACCGCTTTTGCGTCTTCGGAAGTCGGGCTGCGGGAAAGCTTTAATCCAAGTATGCTTCGGCTGGCTGTATCGAACGCGACGCATACCCAGTATCGACCAGTTTCGAGATCCCGAACATTGTCCTGGCCGATATCGTATCCGCTCTTGTTGAGGAGAGCGATGAGATCGATTTCCCATTCGTCCATCTCGATGCGATGGAGTGGCACATCAAGCTTCAATCCACCCCCGTGAGCGCCCAACTTGTTCTTGGCGACAGCTAGGCCCTTCCTAGCAGCCAGCACCTCGAACTTATCAATATCCTTGATCCGACGTTCAATGGTGCTCTTGGATACCTCTTCGAGAGGCAGGTCGCCGTTCGCAATCCGGACGGAATTGCGCCGTCGGATCTCGGCATTCACGTCATCATGGATGTGGCCTGGGAGAAGCTGATTTGGATGTAGATAGCTTTCAAGAGTCCCTTGAATGATGGCTTCACGTTCGGCATCGATGCGCCTTGCGTTGCTGCCGTTAAAAATAGATTTTTTCACAAAAACCATGGGATCTTTGGATGGTTCCCACTCCTTCAACCAAGCCATCACGGACGTCCGACCTGGTGCTCTTCGCAGCTCAATGCTGTCGAAGCTGGCCCCGGCTGTCGCAGCCTTCAGGCCCTGTTTCAGCTTTTCCAAAACGCGGAGCTCAAGCTCTGGCAAAAATTCCGCCCAGCGATTGGCCGACCGGTTGGACTTTCCTTCATCTTCCAATTCAAGAAATGTCGTACACCAACACTCTTTCCAGAATGCATCCAGTTGGGCCTTCGCCGATATCCTCGACATCAATGCGCGGCCAGCGATCGCCCGCCGGGCGACCTGGCGACTTTCGAAATAACCGTACTGAACTAAAAACTGACCGGAATTGATGAGTTCTGAAAGCTCGGCATGGGTCAGGGAGATAGGCTCTGCGTCCCCACGCAGGGGTTTCATTTCAATGAATAGGTCGGTCGCCTTGGTGATCACTTGGATATTTCCGTTGGCGACAATGGCGTCGCACGGGGTTACGCCAAGACGGATCGCTTCATGTTTCATGCCTTGTCCTTTCTCGGTGCGACGATGGAGTTGGTGGAAATCGTTTCTCGCGTGTTCGCATCGAGCCTGCCCGCGTAGGTCTCACGGAATGCCGCTCGAAACGCTCGGGCACCCAAACCAGATTTCTGAACCAGATCACTGATCGATACCTCGCCGAAAAGCCCGTCAATCAGTTCCGCAACGACGTTGTCAGCCTCCGGATCAGGGCAACGCCGGAAGAAGTTCAGAAGCTCAGCGTTGCGCACCTCGATCTTGTGCCGCTCGCGCTCTGTGACCAACGCCACCCGGTCAGCAAAACCCAACGGCAAGTCGCGCTTGATGGCTCGCAATGTGGCTTTGAAATGCAGTCTTTCGACGCGTTCTGCGGGTTTCACGGCAATGGCCACCCGGAGGCCATTTTTGAACTCTGCCAGATAGTCGAACCTGTGGGTTCTCTGCCTGCCATCCACGTCAACGAAGCTCACCGGTTTGGGTTGGTCGATGAGGTTCCAGAGATCCGGCATCGCCAGTGACAAGAGACAGGTCTCCCGTTCCCCTTGGCTTGCGCTGATGATCTGGCGCCAGCGCTGTTCCGCCGGCGTCATCGCGAGCGTGAAACCACGCACGGTCAGTTTTGACCGGGCCGGGAACATCAGGCCCGCTACGGTCGGCGAGGGTGGACGATATAGATCGTCGTTTTCAAGGTTTGTCATAGTCTTTGCCACGGCCACCGGTTCACACCAGCGCCAGATGGCACTCCTTTATGTTGGGGTGAACGAAACCCGCCCGCAGAAACGCTCTGCGCGGTTGACGGATTTCGAAATTTGGGTCATGAAGGAGGTGCAAAGGGCTGCAATCTTTTGCACCAAGACCTTGTCGGAAGTCGCAAGCTTCCTTCGAGGTCTTTGTCTTTTATGGACTCATTGTTTTTTCCTCCCCATGCTACGGTCCGGAAACAGTTCTTTCGGCGTCGTCTCCAACGCTTCGGCAAGAGCTTGTTCGACACGCCTCGAACGCCTGTGTCCCTGACTGACAGCGGTAACGCTGCCAGCAGAGATCCCTAAATCCCGCGCGATCTGAACCAAGGATAAGCCTCGCTGTCTCAGACGGTACTTTATCTCTTCATGTCGATCGCGGTTGAGGGTCATCAGACTATCAAACTGTTTTGCTTGTTTGCCCAACTTCCGCTCAGCCAGAGCTAGGTCAAGGATTTCCACTTTGCGGGGCTTTGAATCTCTTCTTTGCCCTAGCGATCATCATACAAACTGAGATCTCGTGTTGGCCAAAGCAACGCAAACTGTGACCATGTCGCAAACAAGGAATCACACGCAGGGAACCAGATATGGGCTTGAACACTGATGCGCGGCCCAGTCGTTATGGGACGACAGACGAAGAAAGCCGAATGTTTCGTCAGGCCGAAGAGAACTTGCTGCAAGCAAAAGAAGCTCTTCGCTTAGCCCAAGAAGCCTACGACAGTCTAGCCTCCCGACGACCGCTTAGGACCCCTGCCTGGAAGCGGAAACAGCTTCAGAAACGAAGATCGTTGACCGATGAAGGAAACCGCACACTTCGTCGAGAAGCCGAACGTCGTGCCAGGAAGCGACGCCTCAAACTCCGAGAGCAGGCTCAGAAGCGTGCATTTATCTACAGCTTTGGGGCCGACAACAGCATTGTGCAGCCGACCGATGAACTGGTGTCGCTGTTTCAGGAAGTCGGGTCCCTTGATCAGTTCGCCAAAAGGCTTGCGATCACACGCCGCGATGCCATCCACGGTCTGAAAGCGGCTGGATTTGACATTGTAGAGAATATTGCGAAGGCATGGGAAGGCGGGAAATCTCTGCGTGCCCTGAGCCAAGTGCACGGGCCGACGCCCCAGACCCTATCCAAGTGGATCAAGTCGACCGGACGCGCCATCAAGCCACGAAATTCAAACCAGAAATATGATCGCGCCCGCTTGTATGAGCTGTTTGATGATGGATGGACAACAAACAAGATCGCGATGACCATGAAGCTCAGCTGGGCGACGGTACAAAGGTGCAAGACGAGTTGGTGGGAAACAAAGAACACGCAGGTTTAGCTGATGATTGTGCCACCGACCCTTTCTGACTTCGGACCCGGCATCCGACGGGTCGGGCGGATACCTGTCATTCGCTGCAGTCGCGAATTTTCAACCGAAAAATTGGAAAGCAGACACCTCCGTGATCTTGGAGACTTGCTACGCCACAGTTCAATGTTCTTGATTTAAGCCTGCCTTTGTTTAGTTGCAGCTTGGCCTGCCAGCTTGTCAGCCCGTTCATTGTGCAGATCACCAGCATGGCCTTTGAGCCAAACGACCTTGATATTTCTCGTTTCGGCCTCGTGCTGTAGCTTTTTCCAGAGATCGATGTTTGTTTTTAAAGCCGTTTCTTTGTTGAAGCCGTTCTCAACATACCTGCTGTCGGTACGTATGATTGCAGAAGCACCCGACGGTAAGGAAAGAAGTGCCTCCAGAACCGCGCGAAGCTCCATCCTATTGTTGGTGGTAGATGCCTCGCCGCCAAATTGTTCATCTGCCGTGTCATGAACCACGTACGCCCAACCTCCCGGGCCTTGATCCTTACCGCGCATCTTACCCGAAGTCAGCACAGAGCCATCAGTTGAAATTGTAACCGTGTTCTTGTTCGTCCGAAATTGCTTATTTTTGGGCAGAACGATTGGTGCATCTTCAAAGAACTTTGGCTTGATGTCGGCGAGCAAGCCTATCCCACCTGTGCGGCGCTTATCTTCAGCATTCATCGATTGAGCCTGCTGTGAGTACCACTTGCGAAAATTCTCAATCTTAACGTCAATTTTCTTGTCTAGATCTTTCATTGTGGAACGTGAAGTAGAGTAGGCGAAAGCCTCGCCCCATCCACGCAGAACTTGGTCAATGAGAGTTTGTGTTTGTGTATAGCGTTGGCGGGCGGCGAAGCTATCCTTCGCTCTTCGCACCTCTTTGATCGCAGATCTGCCGTTTGAAAAATGCTCGTCTACGGACTTCAAGATGCTTGCTCGTGCTTTGGGTGAGGGCTGAAATAGACCTGGTTGGCAAGCGTATCCCAAAAACCAAAACCCACCTAAGCGAGCGTCACCATATTCAGTCTTGTTCTTGTCTGCAGCCAATTGAAAAGGATCGTGACAGTCTAAATTCATCTCTTTTAGGAAATTTTGGGCGGACTCAAAAGCACGCCTACATCTTTTTTCAGATGTTGAAAGCAGCAGAAAGTCGTCAATGAAACGGATGCAGATCACACCTCTATCATTGAACTTAATATCAAAATCGTAGAGCAGGATATTGCCAAACAGCGGAGACAACGGCGATCCTTGCGCCACACCTTCTTCGTTCGTTGGGAAAATAGATCGATCTTCACCAAGAGCGACCTCGTTTGATAGCGTGGTCGTGGTAGCAGCTCTCAGTAAATGGTTGAAAGCATCATCGTCTACATCTTCTGCGATGCGTTCAAGGACTGATAAACGCGGTATATGATCAAAAAAGCCTGATATGTCGGATCGAACGAACTGGGTTTGATCGGAGCGAAACGCTTCGTCAATCATTTGGAGAGCATGCGGAACACTCCGGTTCGGAACCCCACCGACACTTGTCGGATGAGAGTTGACCGCCTTAATAAACTTCGACTTTTCTTGCAGGGTTTCAAGCAAAGCTCGCTCTACTATTCTGTTCTGGACTGACGCCATTACGATGCCGCGCTTGCCACCGCTGCCTTTTTTTACAGTCGCGCCATATTGAGGCTCAAACTCAAACTTACCTGTTCGCAAAGAGCGTTGAATCTTCTTAACGTTGCTGATTGCGTCACGATCAAACTTCTCTATGCCCGTTCTGGTCTCGAAGGACGTTGATCTCAGTCCATTAGACTTAATCTTTCTCCAGGCTGAAAAGAGTGTTTTCTGCTCCGTGGCCTTTGTAAAAAATTTCCCCATTCACGTGCTCTCTGGCAGACGACATCGGAAAGCCTCGCCCTACCTCTAAACGCAACATTTGCTCACCAGGACCTTCACCGCCATTATCGTAATCGACGTCGTCGGCACCCTGTAGGCCGGTCCTCGGTTCATAACCAATCGCCAACCCGCCCTTCTCAATCTTCACGGCGCTCAGTGTGAGCCCGCAGATCAAGATCAGCGATATGAACGCGCCACGACAAGTTGCCGAAGCGGCCTTGCGCCAGCATGACATGCTGACATGTTTTTATTTGCGTCGAATTTCATCGCACAGACCTCCATAAGGTAGCTTACCTTTTTCGGGCCGATTGCAAGAAGAAATCTCGCGCCGCGTCCAGGCGAAGCCGTAAAGAAACTCTAATGACCACCCGAAGCTTCATCTCATCGGAGAAATGAAGGGCTATGGCCAACTCAGAGGCAAGGCTCACCATTTGCTCACCAGGACCTTCACCGCCATTATCGTAATCGACGTCGTCGGCACCCTGTAGGCCGGTCCTCGGTTCATAACCAATCGCCAACCCGCCCTTCTCAATCTTCACGGCGCTCAGTGTGAGCCCGCATCTCTTTTGAAGAACAAAGCAGGATCAATGTAGGTAATTGTATGGGCCGTTACAAGGGCTGAGGTGAATATCGGAAATTGACCCAACATCTTGGAGTGGCTATTTTCGCTGAAACACAGGATGTCAATACTGTCGGAACGGCAAAATTCCATGTTAACTTTGGCGTCGGTTGTCACGCTAATGCTTCGAGTCCTGGTTGATGATAAGAGCGCAGGGGACTGACCGTGGAGGGGTAAGATGATCAATGACCGAAATCACAGAAGAGAGATCCCCTGCGGAAGAGTACTTCGATGGACAGCGACAAGCCAGAACCGTGAACCGGGCGAGCTTCAAAGAGGATGCCGGAGATTTCCTATTTGCACATGAAGCTATGGTCAGCGCGATCACCCTATGCCTCAAGCGCTTTGGCGGTAAGAAATGGCCTGACAATTTGGACAAGGAGGCTGCTGATAAGACCGCGCAGGTCGCGCAGTTATCAATGCACTTCATGCATGGAGTGGACTTGTGCGAGATCGCAATTGCAGAAGGTCTGTACGGTCAAGCGGCGGCATTGATGCGTCAGCAGATGGAGATCATCGGCGCAATAGATGAGGTCACGGATGGCAAGCGTGTCCCTAAAAGAACACCGAACATCGGGTCACTGTCAAAGGAGCTCAAATCACAGTATGGTGGACTGTCAGAACTAACTCACGCTGCTGTTCCGGACTACTTGCATCAACTGTTCACCGACGTGTGCGGCGATTTAGTCGGCGCGGCTATTACACCGCTTTATCGGCAAGGCTTAGCGCTCTTCCTTTACAGATTGGAAATTGGACTGCTGCTTGAGTTTGTCGGCCGCCAAGCGAACGCGCTGAATGCCGCGTATGGCGAAGCGTTCGACGATGAGGAGTCTAAGCTTATCAACCTCGCCATCGGCGCAGCTAACATGGCAACTGAGAAATTAGGCCCATTGCCGTCCGACGAATAAGTGACGCAGCTAAAGATCGCATCCAGCTTGGAGATGTCACCAAGCCTAGGTTGGCCGGAAACTATGCCGCTCAGCAGGAGCAAGGTAAATTTGAAATCGAATATTAAATCTTAAAATTTTGAGTAGGACCGCTCTACGGTCATTCGCGCGTCGAGAATGCTGCGTGATGTATGAACAGCCGGTTCGGTGAAGCGGCACCGCGGCATCAGGTCGAGCGAGGAACGGCAGCTTTGGGCCGTTTGTTACTTAACCGAACCTGCCGCCATCCCAGCATAGAATAGGCGCTTTCCGTGCATTGGCGTCCGAGAGATCTAGCGAAGCAACACTTAAGTGGGGGCGAACCGGATACTCGCGGCTTGCCCACAATCATCCGGCTCGCGGTGATTGGGTCAGTTTATGACGTAAAAGCCAATTTCGTCTGACGTTCAACATGGGGGAGGTGGCGGACCGAGGAGGATTCGAACCCCCGACCCCTTGATTCGTAGTCAAGTACTCTATCCAGCTGAGCTATCGGTCCACAGAGCGTGCTAATAGTGATACTCGTTTACAGGCGCAAGAGAAAACAAGCCACCATCCAAATCTTTTATGACTGCTTTTTATCTCCAGACCTCCCAGCTTGGCTAGCCACCGTGTCAATTTTCCGCGTCGAATCTACCACACCTTACAGGCTTTCATGGTTGCATTGACGATCATAACCAACGGCAATCCCCCATAAAAATAGTGGTGTTCACAAGTAGAATTTTCTCGTCAAGATATCTGAGCAGATTTAGGATGAAGAACAGACGATTTAACGATGCGCAGATCATGGCTGTGTTGAAGCAGGCGAAGGGCGGCGTGCCGGTCTCTGAGCTTTCCCGAGAGCACGGGATGAGTAGTGACCGCTTTTACAAATGGCGTGCCAAATTTGACGGTATGGACGCGTCGCTCATCGCAGAGATGAAGGACATGGCTGAGCAGAATCGCTGCCTCAAAAAATCGCCACCTCAAAAAGATGTATGCGGAGATGAGCATGCAGAATGAGTCGCTCAAGGGAGCCTTCGAAACAAAGTCTTGAAGGCGCCTCATCGACAAGAGATGGCCATGAAGATGGTGGCGGTGCATGGATCAGTGTCGCGCTGGCCTGCCGAACCTTTCAGATCAGTGAGACCTGCTATCGCAACTGTCCAAAGCTGAGTTCCGAGAACGAGAAGTTCACCAATTGGTTGGAACGCCTGACGGAAGACAAGCGCACCGGGGCTTTGGCCTGTGCTTTCTGTATCTGCGCAATGTGCAGGGCTAAGCGCTCCGGCGGCCCTCACCCTCCTGAATACTAGATCCCCAATCCCAAGCAAAAGGTCCAAACACTACCTACGAGGTCAGAAAGCTGCCTCCACGGCTCATCAGAGGGAGGGGGCCTTCCGCCTGAGCGCATCCACTCGAGGGCGGCATATTCGACAGTCTCGAAATTGCGCCGTTGCGCAAGACGGTCGGCAAGGCAAACATCACAGGATCTTACATTCCATGACCTGCTAGGTCCACAAGCGACCCGCCTCGCCATCGCTGGTTGCTCCGAAGCTGAGATTGCGACCATCACCGGACATAGCATGAAGGACGTCGGAGCCATCCTGGACGAACACTATTTAAGCAGGGATTCGGAGCTCGCAGAATCGGCGATCAAGAAGCTGGAAATGTTCGAAAACAGGGACAAAACTCCCAAATGACCGCCCAAACGCAAAGGCTTGGTTAGCGGAGTGTCGGCTTAACTGTTTGATTTTACTGGCAGGGGCATCAGGGTTCGAACCCGAGACCTACGGTTTTGGAGACCGTCGCTCTACCAACTGAGCTATACCCCTGCAGTGCGGCATTTCCTATGCGAGACCGGCGCTCGACGCAAGAGGCAAGTTGCGATTTTCGCGGCTCTCAGCACTCAAGCTGCGTAGATTTCTGATTGATACTGCCAAGACGCAGCCCTCCCCGCGTCCCGCTTCATCTTTTCACAAATACCTCGGAGCGCGAGGCTGCGCCTCGCACAAAAAAGGGCCTCCCGAGGGAAGCCCTTTCCATTCGAAAATCAGGAGACCTGATTACTCGATGATCTTGGACACAACGCCCGCGCCAACGGTGCGGCCGCCTTCGCGGATGGCGAAACGCAGACCGTCTTCCATCGCGATTGGGGCGATCAGTTCAACTTCGAACTTCAGGTTGTCGCCCGGCATCACCATCTCGGTGCCGGTCGGCAGGGTCACGGTGCCGGTCACGTCGGTGGTGCGGAAGTAGAACTGCGGACGGTAGTTCGCGAAGAACGGCGTGTGACGGCCACCTTCGTCCTTGGTGAGGATGTAGGCCTCAGCTTCGAACTTGGTGTGCGGGGTCACGGAACCCGGCTTGCACAGAACCTGACCACGCTCAACCGACTCACGGTCGATACCGCGCAGCAGGGCGCCGATGTTGTCGCCTGCTTCACCGCGGTCCAGCAGCTTGCGGAACATTTCCACACCGGTACAGGTGGTGGTGGTAGTGTCTTTGATACCAACGATTTCGATGTTGTCGCCAACATTGATCACGCCACGCTCAACACGACCGGTCACAACAGTACCACGGCCAGAGATCGAGAACACGTCTTCGATCGGCATCAGGAACGGCTGGTCAACAGCACGTGCAGGGGTCGGGATGTAGTCATCCACGGCCGCCATCAGTTCCTTGATCTTCTCTTCGCCGATTTCAGGCTTGTTGCCTTCCATCGCCGCCAGCGCGGAACCCGCGATGATCGGGATATCGTCGCCCGGGTAGTCGTAGGAGGACAGCAGTTCGCGGATCTCCATTTCGACGAGCTCCAGCAGCTCTTCGTCGTCGACCTGGTCAACTTTGTTCATGAAGACGACCATCTTCGGGATGCCAACCTGGCGGCCCAGCAGGATGTGCTCGCGGGTCTGGGGCATCGGGCCGTCAGCTGCGTTCACAACCAGGATCGCGCCGTCCATCTGCGCCGCACCGGTGATCATGTTTTTCACATAGTCAGCGTGGCCGGGGCAGTCGACGTGCGCGTAGTGGCGGGACTCGGTCTCATATTCCACGTGTGCGGTGGAGATGGTGATGCCGCGGGCTTTTTCTTCCGGTGCGCCATCGATCTGGTCGTAGGCCTGGAAGTCACCGAAGTATTTGGTGATTGCTGCGGTCAGCGTGGTTTTACCGTGGTCAACGTGGCCGATGGTGCCGATGTTGACGTGCGGTTTGTTACGCTCAAACTTTTCCTTTGCCATTCCTTAGGCGCCCTTTTGAATATTGGGGGGTCCGACGGGACCCGGTTTCCTCTGCGCGCGCGGCTTATTTGGTTTGCGCGCAAAAATCAAGCGGTTCGTTCTTGACAAACGCGCTATTCGCTGGCCGTGGACGGGCTGTTCCAGCTTTGCACGGGCTTTTTCACCGGTGCGGGAGCAACTTCGCCCTCCGCTGCAAACCAGCGGTCTTCCGCGTGATTCTCTGCCATCCAAATCTCGATCTCCTTCACCGCGTTGCGCGCCAGACCCAGCATCTGCTCGTCGCGGGTGCGGGTATGGCCTGAGCCGAGCAGGAAGCTCTCGCCCGAGGTGGTCTCGAACACCGTGAAGGTCTCTGGCTCAGCGTTCAGCTTCTTGTTGGCGGCGTCATCCCAGACCGTGACCTTGATGGCGAGCACGGATTTCGGGCTCAGTACCAGAGGCACACCACCGGGGGCCACGAAATAGCCCTCGACGCTCAATCCGAAGTGATAAAGCTGATCGCCCTCGTAACGCGAGAACCGCGCCGCCATTTCATTGGTCAGAACATCCACCCATTCATCCGGCTCCACCTTGCGGGACCCGGGCACCATCTGCACCTTTGGCGCCACGACGATATTATGGCCCAGCTTGAAACGACCAAGATCGCGCAGCTCGTCATCTGGGGTCGGTGGCGTACAGGCAGCAACCAGAACGGTCAGGGCCAGAAGGGCAAGGGTGCGGATCATGAATTCTCTCTAGCTCGCGGTCGGGTCAGGGTTGCCAAGTGATAGACCGGGTTTTTGCTCCCGGTAAACCCGCAAGACGGCGAACCCCCGCGCGGTTGCGCGGGGGCCACATGTTTTCAGGCATTCTGGCAAATTATTGCCGTCATTTGAATTTGTAGTCCTTGGGGAACCCATAGGGCGGGCGCTTGCCAACACCGGCACGTTTGCCCAGCCACTGGCTCAGGTCGGTCTCATGCCGGGTCTTGCCGCCCCCCATTTCCCACTGCAGCCCGTCGTCCCAGTTGAAGGTGGTGACATCCGCCAGTCCGCCATCAAGCTCGAGCGAGCCCTGTCGGCCGCGGGCCATATTGTACTTCTGCAGGCGCACACCTTTGCCACGGGTCAACTCCGGCAGTTCCTCAACCGAGAACACCAGGAACTTGCCGTTTTCCGACACCACTGCCACGTGGTCACCGGAGACCGGAATGCAGATCTTGGCGCGGTCGTCATCTTTGACGTTCAGCACCTGCTTGCCGCCACGGGTCTGGGCCACGATCTCCTTCTCGGCGCAGATAAACCCGTTGCCCGCATCCGAGGCCACCAACAGGCGACCATCGGGATTGTGGATGAACAGATCGACGATCTCCACCTCGTTGGGCAGGTCCACCATCAACCGCAACGGCTCTCCCATGCCGCGCCCGCCGGGCAGGTTGGCTGCCGACAGCGTGTAAAAACGCCCGTTGGAGCCAAACGCCAGCAGCCTGTCCGTGGTTTCCGCATGGAAGATGAAACGCGCGCCGTCGCCGTCCTTGAACTTCAGCTCGCGGGTCAGGTCGATATGGCCGGTCATCGCCCGGATCCAGCCCATCTGGCTGCAGACCACCGTGATCGGCTCGCGGTCGATCATCGCTTCCAGCGGCACGTCCTCGACGTCTCCCGCTTCGGCAAAGCGGGTGCGGCGAGCGCCACCTGCGTAGCTTTTGCCGAACTGCTTCTTGGTGTCGCGCAGCTGCTCGGTGATCTTTTTCCACTGCAGATCTTCGCTGTCCAACAGCTCCGCCAGACCGGCCCGCTCCTCGCGCAGCGCGTCGCGCTCGCGCGTCAGTTCGATTTCCTCCAGCTTGCGCAAGCTGCGCAGGCGCATATTGAGGATCGCTTCGGCCTGAACCTCAGACAGCTCTCCATCACCGGGCGGCGGGGTCAGATACTCCGCTTCGGTAAAGGCCCGGGGCTGCTCACGACCCCAATCTTCGCGCATCAGCGCCGCCTTGGGGTCGTCGTCGTAACGGATGATATCGATCACCCGGTCGAGATTGAGGAAGGCGATGATGAAGCCGTCGAGCACCTCCAGCCGGTGGTCAATCTTGGCCATCCGGTGCCGCGTGCGGCGTTGCAGCACGTCGCGGCGGTGGTCGAGGAAGGCGCGCAGCACCTCCTTCATCGAGCAGACCTTCGGCGTCACCCCGTCGATCAGCACGTTCATGTTGAGCGAGAACCGCACCTCCAGATCGGAGCTGCGATACATCAGCCCCATCAGAACCTCCGGGTCGACGTTCTTGGACTTGGGTTCCAGAACGATGCGGATGTCCTCGGCGCTTTCATCGCGCACATCGGCGAGGATCGGCACCTTCTTGGTCTGGATCAGCTCGGCGATCTTCTCGATCAGCTTGGACTTCTGAACCTGATAGGGAATTTCCGTGACCACGATCTGCCACTGGCCACGGCCAAGGTCCTCGATCTCGTGGGTTGCCCGCAGACGGAAGGAACCACGCCCGGTCCGATAGGCCTGGGCAATGTTTTCCGGCGGCTCCACGATCGTACCCCCGGTGGGGAAATCCGGTCCCGGCACATATTGCAGCAGCGTGTCATCGCCCGCATTCGGCGACTTGATCAGATGCACGCAGGCGTCGACCAACTCGGCAATGTTGTGCGGTGGGATATTCGTCGCCATGCCGACCGCAATACCGCTGGAGCCATTGGCGAGGATATTGGGGAAGGTCGCGGGCAGAACGCTCGGCTCTTGCAGGCGGCCATCATAGTTGTCGCGAAAATCAACCGCGTCTTCGCCCAAGCCTTCCAGCATCGCCTCAGCGATAAAGGTCATCCGCGCTTCGGTGTAGCGCGAGGCGGCCGGGTTGTCGCCGTCGATATTGCCAAAGTTACCCTGGCCATCGACCAGCGGGTAGCGCACGGCAAAATCCTGCGCCAGTCGCGCCATCGCATCATAGATCGCCGCATCACCGTGAGGGTGGAAGTCCCCCATTGTGTCGCCGGAGATCTTGGCGGATTTCAAAAAACCACCGGAGGAGGACAAGCGCAGGCGGCTCATCGCATAGAGGATGCGGCGGTGCACAGGCTTCAGGCCATCCCGCGCGTCGGGCAGCGCACGGTGCATGATCGTGCTCAATGCATAGGTCAGGTAACGCTCACCAATAGCGCGACGCAGCGGTTCGCGCATCTCGGCGTGGTCAGGCGGGTCGGCGGGCGTGGGATCGTCAACGATGTCGGTCATGAAAACCTGATACTGCCCACCTCGTCGAGCGGCAAGCAGGCATCTTTGGTTTTCATCAGATCAAAGCAGGAGCGTGGCCGCACAGCCCTGTGAAAATTGAGTTTTCGCGTCGCAATCTGCCCATTGGGGGAGGAAACACGCAGCTCTCCCCCTCGTTTTATGTTAAGATTGTGGAGTATTGATCGCACCTGGGGCGATTCTCGTTGCCATTTCTGGTCTGGAACATCTTTGTGCCTGCCGCGTTTCACGCGGGAGCGGGAACGTCCGATTGTTTAATGCGATCTGTTGTAGGGAGTATGCGCCATGTCGCGGTTTTTGATGGTTTCATTTGCGGGCCTGGCCCTGGCCTTCTACGAACTCAGCGGCGGCGCGGATTTCACACCTCCTGCGCATCCGACGACTGACACGCAAATCCAGCAGGCCACCGACAGCGACACGCGCAACCGCATCATCAGCCGCCCTGCAGAAACGCAGTTGGCGACGCCGGTTCTCACCCCCTATTCCGCGCCGGAGCGATCCGCGGTCAGGACCGCCTCGAACGATCAAGCTGCTCCCGCACCGGAGAGAGCCGCGCGCAGTGCCGCCAGCGTCATCAACGTGACTCTGCGTGAGCCATCCTCCGTCGTGGACGTGCCGCAACCGATCTCGCTCAACCTGCCTGCAACCGGCCTACGCATCGGGTCCATCGAAGGTGGGCTAAGCACCATCACCACAGCCGCAACCGCCCCTACCCCGATTGCAACGGTCGCCGCACCGGAACCCATCGGTGACATGCGCAGAATACGCGCCTCTCGCGCCAATGTCCGTCTTGGTCCCGGCACCCGCTTTCCGGTGCTGGTTCAGCTGCTTGCTGGCGACAAAGTACGTGTCCTCAATGAGGACCCATCCGGCTGGTCGCTGCTCGAAAACCCAAAGACGGGTCAGGTCGGCTGGATTGCTGCTTCCCTGCTGAGCGCGAAAGCGTCATAACTCGGCCCCGGACACATTCCGGGGACCTTTTATGACCAAGACACTTTTGATCACCGGCTGCTCTTCCGGCATCGGCCATGCTGCGGCTCATGACATGCGCGCCCGTGGCTGGCGTGTCTTTGCCTCCTGTCGCACCAAAAGCGATTGTGACCGCTTGCGCGCCGAAGGGTTCGAAAGTCCTCGCATCGATTATACCGACCCCGAAACCATCCGCAGTGGGCTCGCAGAGGTGCTCGACGCCACCGGCGGCACCTTGGACGCGCTGTTCAACAATGGCGCGCATGGGCTGCCGGGTGCAGTCGAAGATCTACCAACCGACGGGTTGCGAGAGATTTTTGAAACCAATGTCTTTGGCTGGCACGAGCTGACACGGCAGGTGATTCCGGTGATGCGGGCGCAAGGCCACGGCCGGATCGTGCAGAACTCTTCGGTGTTGGGATTGGTGACCTACCCTTGGCGCGGCGCCTACGCGGCCACGAAATTCGCCATCGAAGGTCTGACCGACACGCTGCGGCTGGAGTTGTCCGGCACCGGCATTCACGTAATGCTGATCGAGCCCGGCCCGGTCACCTCAAAAATCCGGGAAAATTCGATCCCGCACTTTGAAAAACACATCGACTGGAAGACCTCTCCGATCCGCGACCGCTACGAGCAATCCTTACTGAAACGCCTATACGAATCGCGCGGCCCGGATAGCTTTGAGCTGCCGCCTTCGGCAGTCTCGAAGAAACTCGCCCACGCACTGGAGGCCGCTCGGCCCCGCCCGCGTTACTATGTCACCACCCCGACCTATATCGCTGGCACCCTGCGGCGAATACTCTCAACACGGGCGATTGACCGCATCCTTCTGCGCTATAGATAGTCCGACCAGGGCCCGACGGGCCGCAGCACACGCCGCAGACGGCGTGCTTCAGGACAATAAAGGACCAGACAGACCATGGGCTCTTCACTCTACATCTTGGGCATCCTGGCAATGGCGGCTGTGGTCGTCGTGTTGGCGATCGGCATCGGCGGCTTCGGCGCTGGCGGCGAATTCAATCGCAAGAATGGCAACAAGATGATGCAGCTGCGGATCTTCTTTCAATTTCTGGCCGTGGTTCTGCTGCTGGCCTTTGTCTTCTTTACCAGCGGAGGAAACTGAACATGGTGGTTCTGAGCAAGATCTATACCCGCACCGGGGATAAGGGCGACACTGCGCTTGGCAATGGCAGCCGTGTTGCAAAGCACTCCGCCCGCGTCACCGCCTATGGCACCTCGGACGAGTTGAACGCTCAGGTCGGTGTCGCGCGGCTGACAGCCGAGGCCGAACTCGACGCCGGTCTGGCGCGCATCCAGAACGACCTCTTCGACCTGGGCGCAGACCTGTGCAGGCCTGACATGCATTCGGACGCGGAAGCAGAGTATCCGCCCCTTCGCCTGGCGCAGGCTCAGGTGGATCGGCTCGAAGCCGAGATCGACGAGATGAACACATTGCTCACGCCCTTGCGCAGCTTTGTGTTGCCCGGTGGCAGCGCATTGTCGGCGCATCTGCATGTGTGCCGCACGGTCGCCCGCCGCGCCGAGCGTCTGACAACCGAACTGGCAACGCTGGAGGATGTGAATGAGGCGGTATTGATCTACCTGAACCGGCTTTCAGACTGGTTTTTCGTCGCCTCCCGCATTGCCAATGAAAACGGTGAAAAAGATGTGCTCTGGGTTCCGGGCGCCAACCGCTGAGCCGACACAGTGCGTCAGCGAAGAACCGATTCGACACTGCTACCGCAAACATCCCCGCGCCAGTTGGCGCGGGGGTCTTTTTTTGCGCCTCATGCGCAGTTTTTATTCCGAAAATTCCGCAACGAAATTCGCAACTCTTTCTGCAAACGCGACGTCCGCGACCCACAACGTGACGATTTTACCCTGTTGTCGTGGCCCTCTAGTCGATATCAACACTCCGAGAGCACTCATGGGACCCGTGTGAGCGGATCCCGATTGTTAAGGAGAAACGCACTATGAAGGTACTCGTGCCTGTCAAACGCGTGATTGATTATAACGTGAAAGTCCGCGTCAAAGCGGACGGAAGCGGTGTCGATCTCGCCAACGTCAAGATGTCGATGAACCCCTTCGACGAGATTGCCGTCGAAGAGGCGATCCGCCTCAAGGAAGCCGGCAAGGCGGATGAGGTCATCGCAGTCTCCATCGGCGTCAAGCAGTCTCAGGAAACCCTGCGCACTGCCCTGGCCATGGGTGCCGACCGCGCCATCCTGGTGGTTGCTGCCGACGATGTGCATCAGGACATCGAGCCGCTCGCGGTTGCCAAGATCCTCGCCAAGGTTGTCGAAGAAGAACAGCCCGGGCTGGTTCTTGCAGGCAAGCAGGCGATCGACAACGACATGAACGCCACCGGCCAGATGCTCTCCGCGCTTCTGGGCTGGAGCCAGGCGACCTTTGCCTCTGAGGTGGACATCGACGGCGACAACGCCAAGGTCACCCGTGAGGTGGACGGCGGCCTGCAGACCATCTCCGTCAAGATGCCGACCATCGTTACCGTCGACCTGCGTCTCAACGAGCCGCGGTATGCGTCCTTGCCGAACATCATGAAGGCAAAGAAAAAACCGCTCGACGAGAAAACCGCTGCTGACTACGGCGTCGATGTCACCCCGCGCCTGACCGTGGTGGAGACCAAGGAACCCGAGGCCCGCTCCGCTGGCATCATCGTGGGCTCCGTCGACGAGCTGGTTGCGAAACTCAAAGAAGCGGGAGCTGTGTAATGGCTGTTCTTCTCCTTGCCGAAGTTACCAATGGTGAGCTGGCATATGACGCCACTGCCAAGGCCGTATCTGCTGCCAAGTCCTTGGGCGATGTGACCGTTCTGGCCGCTGGCGCCTCTGCTGCCGCAGCCGGTGACGCCGCCGCCAAGATCGACGGTGTTGCCAAGGTGCTGGTCGCCGAAGACGAAAGCCTCGGCCATCGTCTGGCAGAACCAACCGCTGCGCTGATCGCGGGCCTCGCCTCCGACTTCAGCCACATCGTTGCGCCCGCGACCACCGACGCGAAGAACATCCTGCCCCGCGTGGCGGCTCTGCTCGACGTGATGGTGATCTCCGACGTGACCGCCGTGGTGGACGCCGACACCTTCGAGCGTCCGATCTATGCCGGCAACGCGATCCAGGTGGTGAAGTCTTCCGATGCGAAGAAAGTGATCTCCTTCCGGACTTCCACTTTTGACGCCGCAGCCGAAGGCGGCTCTGCCTCCGTGGACAGCGTCTCCGCCGCCGACAACCCGGGCCTGTCGTCCTGGGTCGAGGACAAGGTCGCCGAGAGCGACCGCCCGGAACTGACCTCCGCAGGTGTGGTTGTGTCCGGTGGCCGCGGCGTTGGCTCCGAGGAAGACTTCAAGATCATCGAAGCACTGGCCGACAAGCTGGGCGCCGCTGTTGGCGCATCCCGCGCTGCGGTCGATTCGGGCTTTGCTCCGAACGACTGGCAGGTGGGTCAGACCGGCAAGGTGGTTGCACCGGAGCTCTATATCGCCGTGGGCATCTCCGGCGCGATCCAGCACCTCGCGGGCATGAAGGACTCCAAAGTGATCGTTGCGATCAACAAGGACGAAGAAGCGCCGATCTTCCAGGTTGCCGACTTTGGTCTGGTCGCAGACCTTTTCGCCGCAGTGCCAGAACTGACCGAGAAGCTCGGCTAAGCGGTCCTGAAAGGTCCCAAAAACCGGAAGAGCCCGTGCATTGCGCGGGCTCTTTTACTTTCCGACCCCGGCTGAAACCCCGATGCGCGCTCCGACAGATGCGGCGCATAAAGACCGCATTTGCGGGGTCATGCCGCGGCCAACAAACTCAACAGATGTGATGCCACCGCATCCGAAATGCGATCATGCTCTTTCGGCCCCAGCATCAGCCGTGCCGCCGGCAGATCCATCGGGCCAAAAATCATACCCGGAACATCCTGCGCCTGCGCGGCCGTTGCGACCTCCAACTCGATCACACCATCAACGCTGGGCCGCAGCACGTCCACCATGGAGCGCTCCACGAGGCTCGGCGACGGCCCCAGGGTCTCGGCGGTTCCCATGTCGTAGCGCAGCCACAGCAACACCACACGCCCCTGCAGCCCATCGATCAACCGACCCATGCGCATGAGCCAGGTTTCCTGCAGCTCCGCACAGACCCGCTCGAACCGCTCCGAGGACACGGCCTTCAGCGATGTCAGCATGTGTTTGTTGAAATGGTAGTCGGTAAAGTCGATTTCGGGAAACAAATGCACCAACGCATCATAGGGGCGCAGAAAACGGTCATTCCGGCGCGGATGCACCTTGTAGAAACTGTTTGTAAGGTTCTGTGCCCCCATCACCTGCAGGATCGTCAACTGCCCCCCGGCAGCGACCTCCATCAGGCTGTCATCATACACGAAGGCATCGACACCAGCATTTATCGACCCAAGGTTGACACAGGCCAGCCCCACCTGCCCTTCTACACCCTGCGGAAACGGTCGTTCCACAAACCGGCCAAACACCTCAGTCCCACCTAGGAAACTGAGATAAGGATCGCGCAAATCCCGCGCGGGCCCCCTGACATGCAGCCGTGACTCTCCGTAGCTGCATATTCCGCTCACAAGCGCGTCGGCGCTTTTGAGTTCATAGCTCATTTCGTCCACCACTTTTTCACCCAAGAGCCATATTGGCGTCAGAATCTTTCCAAACTGCTAAATGGTGATTTTGCCGAAAACCCGATGTATCTTGCCGGATCGGCCTTGTTTCTGCAGTTGCGAAACCGGTAGTATCCCGCCGCAGGCACAAGGAAAGGCCAACCATCATGGATGTGAAAACAGTCGGGATTATCGGGGCAGGTCAGATGGGCAACGGCATCGCCCATGTCATGGCATTGTCCGGATTTCATGTTGTTCTCAATGACATAAGCCAACAAGCGCTCGACAGCGGCCTGTCTCTGATCCAGAAGAACCTTGCCCGTCAGGCCGGACGCGGCAAGATCTCGGACGAGGAAGTGGCCGCCTCTATGGAGCGGATTTCGACCACGCTGGTGCTGGCCGACATTGGCAAGACCGATCTGGTCATCGAGGCCGCAACCGAACGTGAGACCGTGAAGCAGGCAATTTTCGAAGACCTGCTGCCGCATCTTCTGCCGCATACGATTCTCACCTCCAATACGTCTTCGATTTCCATCACCCGCCTGGCCAGTCGCACCGACCGACCGGAGCGCTTCATGGGCTTCCACTTCATGAACCCGGTGCCGGTGATGCAGCTGGTCGAACTCATTCGCGGCATCGCCACCGATGAAGACACGTTCAAGACCTGCCAGGCCGTGGTGGAAAAGCTCGGCAAGACCGCAGCCAGCGCCGAGGACTTCCCGGCGTTCATCGTCAATCGCATCCTGATGCCGATGATCAACGAGGCGGTCTACACGCTCTACGAGGGGGTTGGCTCGGTACGTTCGATCGACGAATCGATGAAGCTGGGCGCCAACCATCCGATGGGACCGCTGGAGCTGGCGGACTTCATCGGCCTCGACACCTGCCTTGCGATCATGAACGTGCTGCACGATGGGCTGGCGGACACGAAATACCGTCCCTGCCCGCTGCTCACCAAATACGTCGAGGCTGGCTGGCTTGGTCGCAAGACCCAGCGTGGCTTCTACGACTACCGCGGTGAGACCCCGGTCCCCACGCGCTAAGCGATTCAAGCCGCGTCGTCATCGCCTGCCGTCAGAACGCAGGCGATGATGCAGGCGCAAAGCTGTTGTCTTGGCGACCGGAGAACAGGCCGCCAGGACATAAGACCTCTCAGCCCTTCTTTCCAAGATTGAGCGTGTGTTCGCGCAGCCAGGCCATGAAGCCGCGTGGATCGCTGTGCAGCCGCTCCATCTGCTCTTCCGTCAGCGCCTCGCCCACCACTGGGGCCTGAGGTTTATTGCATGATCGAACGATTTCATGCAGCAGCAACCCCTGCCGCAAGGTCGGTGAGATCCTGCAGGCAATCTGATAGGCGCGCGAATTCCGGCCCGGGAAGAACATCGGCACGACCTTGGCACCGGAACGGCGAATGAGCTGCGCGGTGAAGACGTTCCACTCCTGCTCGACCGGAGGGCCAAACCAGCTTTCGGACGACATCACAACGCCGGACGGGAACAGCGCGACCACACCGCCTTCTTTCAGATGCGCCATTGCCTTGGCGCGCATCTCAACCATCTTGCGCTGCGCATCCGGGTCGTGCGGGAACGGCACCGGGATCATGAAAGACGTGGCCGCCTCGTCCAGTCCGGTCAGCACCGAGCGGGTCAGGATACGGTAATCGAGCCGCCGCCGCCCGATCAGGTCGGCAAAGATCATGCCGTCGACCATACCGTGCGGATGGTTTGCCACCACGACCACCGGGCCGTCTTCGGGAATATTGTTGATCTGCTCGTCTGGAGTCTGCAGTTCGATGCCCATGACGTCGAGCGCGCCGCGCCAGAACTTGTTGCCGCGATAGTCAGCATTGCGCTTCTCGAACTTCGAGACCATGCGCAAAATGGTCAGCTTGCCCGTCAACCACTCCAGGGTACGGATCGCCAGCGAGGTCCAGCGGTCGTCAAAGGAATTGGCGTAAGTCAGAGTGCGACGATCATAGACCTCGCCCGTGGAAACGCCCTGCGCGTCCTTCGACGTGAGGCCGGAATCGTTATTATGTGCGGTGTCAGCCACTTTCACCTGTCCCGTCTTTTTGGACCGTTCCGACAGACTAGTAGCCTTCGCCAAATTTGTCAGCCACCAAGGCCGCCACGGCAGAGGCCAACGCATCTGCGTCAGGTCCCGAGGTTTCGACGTCAATAGTCGTTCCCTTCGACGCTGCCAACATCAAAAGCCCCATGATGCTGTCACCCGAGGCCGACATACCATCCTTGATGACTTCTGCGGAGGCATCAAAGCCCTCGACCACTTCCACCAACTTGGCGGACGCACGGGCATGAAGGCCCTTCTCGTTTATAATTTCTAGTGTCTTTCGAGCCATTTATTCTGCCGCGCCCCCTTCAGGGTTCACATTTTGGGAATTGATATATTTGCGCCCTGCTTCCATCGCATGGCGAACTGCATCTGCCACCGGCAGATGGCGGGACTTCGCCAGCTTGATCAACATGGGAAGATTGGCACCATAGAGAATCCGACGGTTGGCGGGCGCACAGGCGCGCAGGCTGAGGTTGGAGGGGCTGCCGCCAAAAAGATCTGTAACCACCACTACACCGTCGCCAATGTCAACGGCATTCGCGGCAGAACAGATCTCATCCTGCTTGGCATCACGATCATCATCAGGGCCGATGGCGATGGCCATCAGCGCAGGCTGACGCCCGACGACATGTTCAACGGCAGCCAAGTACTCCTTGGCCAACCCTCCATGTGCAACAATCACGATCCCGATCAAGCGGCTCTCTCACTTCAATGGCTGGCCAGGCAGCTCGCGGTGCCTAATTGACACCTGCTGGCCTGCGCGTGCAAGGGCCTTTGCCAAGGTTTCGGCCAAAGTAACCGAACGGTGTTGCCCACCTGTGCAACCAAACCCGATGGAGAAATGGGATTTCCCTTCCTCGCGGTAGGCCGGGAGCAACGAAAGGGTCAGATCCAGGACCCGATCAAAGAACCCCTGAAACTTGGCATCCGCCATCACGTAGTCTTGGACTTCGACGTCGCGCCCGTCATGGGACCGCAGCGCTGGTTCCCAATAGGGGTTCGCCAGAAACCGACAATCGAACACCATATCGACGCTGCGCGGGATGCCGCGCTTATATGAAAAACTATGCAGCGCCACCGCAAGGGCGCGGCCACCCTTAGGCGCAAACACCCGCTCTACCTCGGCCCGCAGCTGATGCACGTTCAGCTCCGAGGTATCAATGATGACATCCGAACGGTCACGGATCGCGCGCATCAGATCCAGCTCGCGACTAACACCCAATTCTGGGCTCTCTGCCGGCGACAGCGGATGCCGCCTGCGGGTCTCTGAGAACCGGCGCAGCAGGACTTCAGGTCGCGCGTCCAGATAGACCACAGTGGTTTCGATCCCGCGCCGGCTCTTCAGCAGATCGATCACATCGATCAGCGCTTCGGTCGAAAAATCACGGTTGCGCGGATCCAGCCCCAACACCAGAGGACGATCCGCACCGCCCGCATCCACAAGCCCCGGAACCAGCCGCAATGGCAGGTTGTCGATCGCCTCAAAATCAAGATCCTCCAGCACGTTGAGTGCGGTGGTCCGCCCGGCTCCGGACGGACCGGTCACCAACACGAGGGGCGGCGGCCGCGAGGCAACAGCACCGTTGGCATCACAAAGAGGTTCGATCTCCGTCGGGGTCAATGGCTCCGCCTTTCAGATACTGGATCAGCGCGGCTGCGAAGTGGTCGCCTTCCGCGCGCTTCAGACTGGGCAGTGATACGCCCAGAACCTGCTGTCGTACGTGGCGCGGAAGCCGGTCAGTTTCAAGCTGGCTCATGTCCACAATGACGTGAAGTTGTACCTCAGCCACCGCATCAGCACGCAAGATCCCCACACCGCGTGCCTCGATCAGACCGCAGATCGGCGCTGGTGCCTTTGCGAGCAACCTGGCGCCCGCTCGACGGATCTCCGTGCGATCATCGGACACCAGCGCCGCCCCGCGTGCCATCAACTCAAGCGCCAGAGCAGATTTACCGCTCCCCGACGGACCGGAAATGAGAACGCCGCGCCCCTCGAGCGCGACGCAACTGGCGTGCAATACAGTGCCGGCAGAAGCTCCGGTGACCACGGTCAGACCGGCAGGCCGACCACGAAACGCGCGCCTAGTGGCTCGGAGGTCAGATCCGCTTCGGTCGGGCGAATGTTCTCGGCCCAGATCACGCCGCCATGCGCCTCGACGATCTGCTTGGAAATCGCCAGACCAAGGCCAGAGTTGTTGCCGAAATGCTCGTCCGGACGCTGCGAGTAGAACCGTTTGAAGATCTTCGACAGCGCCTGTTCCGGAATACCGGGGCCCGTGTCCTCAACCACCACAAGCACCCGATTTTCGCGCCGACGCGCCCAGACCCGGATCGCATCGCCCTCCTCGCAGAAAGAGATCGCGTTGGAAATCAGGTTGACGAACACCTGTGCCAAACGCGCCTCAAGACCCCGGATCTCGATCGGCTCATTCGGCAGTTCGGTGATGTAGTCGATGCCCTTGCCGCGTGCATCCTCGCCCAGATACTGGTTCAGATTGCCGAGCATGTGGAGCAGGTCGAAATCCTCTTCGTCCTCCTTCACCAGTTCCGCATCCAGCCGCGACGCGTTGGAGATATCACTCACCAACCGGTCGAGGCGGCGCACATCATGTTCAATCACTTCCATCAGCTTCTCCCGCTGGTCCTCCCGGTGAACCATGCGCAGCGTGCCGACCGCAGACTGCAGGCTGGCCAGAGGGTTCTTGATCTCATGTGCCACATCAGCTGCAAATTGTTCGTTACTATCGATACGATTATATAGCGCTTTTACCATACCACGCAGCGCGCGGCTCAACCGACCGATCTCATCCGGGCGCGCGGAGAGGTCCGGAATACGAATTCGACCCGGTTTTACCTTGTCATCGTCGCGATCCTTACCCAGTTCCGCCGCCTCTGCTAGGTCGGCGAGCGGGTTTGCGATTGTCGAGGCCAGAACGAGACTGAGACCGACAGACACCATCAGCGCCACAATGAACATCTGCAACACGCGCTCGCGTTCGATTCGCACCAACCGGTCGATTTCACCGGTTGCCGATGTCATCACCAGAACACCGGCGGTCTGCCCGGCCTGCATGATCGGCGTGGCTGCGGCGTAAACCGTCCCGCCCGCTGTATCCGGCACCGCAGCGACCTGAGTGCCATCCCGCAAGGCCCGCTCCGTCAAATTTGTCAGCTGGCCTTCGGAAATGGCGACTGCCCCGGTCTGTTCCGGTGCACGACTTCCTCCGACCGCCGTCCAGAGTGACGTGAGCGTATCGGAGATCAGCGTCGAACCGCCCTCGTTTTCGTTCAGCAAGTTCAGGGTGTCAGCCCGCGCAACACCTTTCTGCCGATCCACCAGCGCCTGTGCCGTGTCAAACACGAAGACTTCGACCCCGGCCCGCAGCGACAGGGTCTCCAACGTGGGCTCCACATCGGAATCGGTGATCGCAACCGGCGCGCCTGCAGTCTCTGTCGGCAGCTGCGCTTCTACAACGTCGGCCGCCAGCATCGCCTCGGAGACCAGCGTGCCCAGCCGCTGATACACCAAGCTCTGACGCGCGGAATTCAGGTATAGGATGCCTGACACCATGATGATCAGAGCGATCAGGTTGAAGGTGATAATCTTGCGCGTCAGGGGCGAGCTGCGCAGGGACAAAAATCCCCGACGCGCCCGCTTCGCCTGCATCTCGCGCCCAACGGTCTGTTCTGGTGCAACCCAATCGTCACCGAGAACAAGGTCATTGTCCCGACGTTCATCCCGATCCATCTGCCGGTACGAATCCGTCATGCCACTGTCGCGCATGCGCGTATGTCTCCACCCAAGCTCCCGAAGATCGGAAACTTACTCTTCATTGTAGCGATAGCCGATCCCATAGAGGGTCTCGATCGCCGCAAAATCAGGATCCGCGCTCCGCATCTTCTTGCGCAGGCGTTTGATATGGCTGTCGATGGTCCGGTCATCCACATAGACCTGATCGTCGTAGGCCACATCCATCAACTGATCGCGGCTTTTGACAAATCCGGGGCGTTGCGCCAGGGCCTGCAACAACAGGAACTCGGTCACGGTCAAGGACACGTCCTGCCCTTTCCAGCTGACCGCGTGGCGCAGCGGGTCCATGCGCAGCTCGCCGCGTTCCATCACCTTGGTTTCGGGCGCTGTGCCGACCTCATCGGTGGCCACGGCTTCCTGACGGCGCAGCAGCGCACGGATGCGTTCCACCAACAAGCGCTGTGAAAAGGGTTTCTTGACATAATCGTCCGCGCCCATGCGCAGGCCAAGCACCTCGTCGATCTCATCATCCTTGGAGGTGAGGAAGATCACCGGCATCTGGCTTTTCTGGCGCAGGCGCTGCAGCAAATCCATGCCGTCCATCCGGGGCATCTTGATGTCCAGAACCGCCATGTCCGGCAGGCGTTTGTTAAAGGCGTCGAGTGCAGCCTGTCCGTCGTGGTAGGTTTCGACCTCGAACCCTTCGGCCTCCAGCGTCATAGACACCGAGGTCAGAATGTTCCTGTCGTCATCGACCAAAGCAATCTTTGACATCGGAATTAGCCCTATCTGCTCATTATTCGTTTATTTTACGTCCTTTGTCGCTTGGAAGACGCCGCGAATCAATCCCTGATTAACGAATCAGGCAAAATCTTGGCATCCATTGACGCAAAAATGTCTTAGCATTGGTTAAAGACCGCCAAGTGAAACTGCGATGGCGCCTATGCGAAACATTGGTGGCGCTAAAGGTTTGCGTGGTTGCGCTAACTGCGCCAAAGCGTCCTGTTCTTTCCGCAAAACCTCATGTTAAGACCCGTTCAGGAGGTGCTATTATTGCGCCTCGGTGCCAATCGGCGCAGCGAAAGTTCCATGCGGCCACAGCCCTACGCAACAGGCCGACACCCAGGAGAGACAAGCGATGACATCTGGACGGGTAAACCCGCAATTCCGCCTCGAGGATCAAGGGATCGAGGGTCTGGGCAATGTCTATTACAACCTCATGGAGCCTGCGCTGGTCGAAGCGGCCCTGGGCCGCGGCGAAGGCACGCTGGGCAAGGGCGGCGCCTTCCTGGTGACCACCGGCAAGTTCACCGGCCGCTCCCCCAAGGATAAGCATGTGGTCAAGAGCGACAGCGTCGCCGACACCATCTGGTGGGAGAACAACGCAGAAATGACCCCCGAGGGGTTCGACGCGCTCTACCTCGACATGCTGGAGCACATGAAAGGCCGCGAGTATTTCGTGCAGGATCTCGTGGGCGGCGCCGACCCGGTGCATGCGATCAACGTGCGCATGGTGACCGAGCTGGCCTGGCACAGCCTGTTCATCCGCCACCTGCTGCGGCGTCCCGACCTTGAGGATCTGGATGATTTCGTGTCCGATTTCACCATCATCAACTGCCCCAGCTTCCAGGCCGACCCGGCCAAGCACAATTGCCGCTCCGAAACCGTGATCGCGCTCAACTTCGACCGCAAGCTGATCCTGATCGGCGGCACCGAATATGCCGGCGAGAACAAGAAATCCGTCTTCACCCTGCTGAACTACCTCCTGCCGGAAAAGGGCATCATGCCGATGCACTGCTCCGCCAACCACGCCAAGGGCAACCCTGTCGACACTGCGGTGTTCTTCGGCCTCTCCGGCACTGGCAAGACCACGCTTTCCGCCGACCCGGACCGGGTGCTGATCGGCGATGACGAGCATGGCTGGGCCTCCAACGGCACCTTCAATTTCGAGGGCGGCTGCTACGCCAAGACCATCAACCTCAACCCCGAAGCCGAACCCGAGATCTACGCCACCACCGAGAAATTCGGCACCGTGATCGAGAACATGACCTTCGATCCGCAGACCTTCGACCTCAACTTCGAGGACGACAGCCTGACCGCCAACATGCGGTGTGCCTACCCGCTGCACTACATCTCCAACGCCTCGGCCTCGGCGCGCGGCGGTCACCCCAAGAACATCATCATGCTGACCTGTGATGCCTTTGGCGTGCTGCCTCCGATCGCCCGTCTGACCCCGGCGCAGGCGATGTATCACTTCCTCTCCGGCTTCACCTCCAAGGTGGCGGGCACCGAGCGTGGCGTGACCGAACCGGAGCCCACGTTTTCCACCTGCTTTGGTGCGCCCTTCATGCCGCGCCGCCCGGAGGTTTACGGCAACCTCCTGCGCGAGAAGATCGCCCAACATGGTGCCAGCTGCTGGCTGGTGAACACCGGCTGGACCGGCGGCGCCTACGGCACCGGCTCGCGGATGCCGATCAAGGCGACCCGCGCGCTCCTGACCGCTGCCCTCGACGGATCGCTCGCCAATGCGGACTTCCGCAAGGATCCGAACTTTGGCTTCGACGTGCCGGTCGCGGCCCCCGGCGTTGCCGAAGTGCTGCTGGATCCGCGCCGCACCTGGGACGACACATCCGCCTATGACGTCCAAGCCGAGAAGCTGGTGCAAATGTTCTCTGACAACTTCGAGCAATACCTGCCCTATATCGACGATGACGTGAAAGCCGCGGCGATCTGCTGATCCCGGCCCTCGGTCAGACATAAAGTGAAACACAAAAACCCCCGCCATCGTGCGGGGGTTTTCTGTTGCAGGCGTTCAGTGCGACCGATCTCTACTCGTCAGCCTGAGGTCAGTTCTGCTGCCGGATGACGGTCGCCACCATGCCGCCAATGACCCGGCTCGCCTTGATCGAAGGGTGCATCCGGTCGGCGGCGTGAAAGCTGAGGTCGCCATGCGGCACCAACCCGGCAGCCGGCAGAAAGGTCACCCCGTCGTCCCGCGCCGCCAGTTGGGTCAGCCGGGCATCCAGAATGTCTCCCTCGTCCCGGCACGCCTCGATCGGTGAGGAGCGTCCGGGACTGCGCAGATACCCCAGCACGATAACCTTCGCACCCGCCGCACGAATGCGGGCCACCAACTCTGGCAGGGCGCCCTGCGCGCCATCGTCCGAGATCAGCTTGTCCAGCTTGCGGTCGCAGACCGCACAGCCGCACCCCAAGAGCAGGTCGTTGCCACCGCCGTTCAGGATCACCCAATCCCAGGGACCGGCGCGGTATTGTTTGGGTATCGACAGCCCAGCCGCGCCACTGATGGGCAGCCGGTAAATCATCCGCGCGCCCGTCACCGAACGGTCGATGACCGGCTCCTGCAACTCGGATGCGACCACATCGGGGATCGACTGGCCGCTCAGACCGTTCCACGCCATCATCGAATCCCCCATGGCGAGAATCCGGGCCTCCCGCCCCACGGGGCTGTCGCCGCAAGCAGTAAGAAAGAGCAGGCTGAGGAGCAGGAAAGGAATACGGATCATAGTCACCTGCATAGCATGAGCCCCGCCAATTGGCAGATGATAAAGTCGCAAAGGGCAGCGCCTGACCCTGGGTGGGGGCGAAGCGCCCTCCCGTGGGGAGGGTCGGGCGCTGTCCGGCCTGCAGGCCGAACGCATAGTCTCTCAAATGGGCGCTACGCCAGCAGCCGCCGCGCGATAACCTGCGCCTGGATCTCCGCCGCACCTTCAAAGATGTTCAGAATGCGCGCATCACACAGCACCCGCGAAATCTTGTATTCCAGCGCAAACCCGTTGCCGCCGTGGATCTGCAAGCCATTGTCCGCTGCAGCCCAAGCCACCCGCGCGCCCAGCAGTTTTGCCATCCCGGCCTCCAGATCGCAGCGATGGCCATTGTCCTTTTCCCATGCGGAGAAATAGGTCAGCTGCCGCGCCACCATCACCTCGACCGCCATCATCGCCAGTTTCGATGACACCCTCGGGAAGTTGATCAGCGCTTTGCCGAATTGCTTGCGGTCCTGCGCGTATTGCATGGAGATATCGAGCGCCGATTGCGCCACCCCGATGGCCCGCGCCGCGGTCTGGATGCGGGCGCTCTCAAACGTCTCCATCAACTGCTTGAAGCCCTTGCCCTCTTCGCCACCCAGAAGGTTTTCGCCCTTCACGTGGAAGCCATCAAAGGCCAGTTCGTATTCCTTCATGCCGCGATAACCCAAGACCTCGATCTCGCCGCCGGTCATGCCGTCGGTCGGGAACGGGTTCTCATCCGTGCCCGGCACCTTCTCCGCCAGGAACATCGACAGGCCGCGATGGTCCGTGGTCTCCGGGTTGGTGCGCGCCAAAAGCGTCATCACATGGGTGCGCGCCGCATGGGTGATCCAGGTCTTGTTGCCGGTAACTGTGTAGTCGCCGTTGTCCCCCTTGACCGCCCGCGTCCGCAGGGCGCCCAGGTCAGAGCCGGTGTTGGGCTCGGTGAACACCGCCGTCGGTAGGATCTCCGCGCTGGCAATCCTCGGCAGCCAGTTGGCTTTTTGGTCGTCGGTGCCCCCGGCGAGGATCAGCTCGGCGGCAATCTCGGAGCGGGTGCCGAGGCTGCCGACGCCGATATAACCGCGTGACAACTCCTCGGAGACCACGCACATGGACGCCTTGGACAGGCCAAAGCCGCCAAACTCCTCCGGGATGGTCAGGCCAAAGACCCCCATCTCGGCCAGCTCCTCGATCACCTCGATCGGGATCAACTCGTCCTTGAGGTGCCAGTCATGGGCAAAGGGCTCGACCTTTTCCTGCGCGTAGCGGCGGAATTGGTCGCGGATCATCTCCAGCTCCTCGTCGAGACCGGAGGTGCCGAACATGGTGCTGCCGGACTGCTGCTCCATCAGCTCGACCAGCCGCACCCGCGCGGCTTGGGTGTTGCCGGACTGTGTCAGCGTCATCACCGCCGGGGCCATCAGCGCGCGTTGATCGTCCTGGCCGAGGCCTAGATCCTGCAGGCGCAGCACCTCACCCTGGTTCATCTGGATGCCGCCGTAGATCTGCCAGAGGTATTCGCCAAAGGCGATCTGGTGGATCAGCTGCTCCATCTCGCCCAGCTTACCCGCACCCGAGAGCGCCTCGGCCCAGCGGTGCATCTGGCGCAGCGCATAGACATAGGTGGCCAGCCAGGCCAGCCCGTGCGCGGCATATTGGTTCTGCTCGACCAAAGCGCCCGAGACCCGAAGCCCGTCGCTGACCGTCGCACGCACCCGGGCTGTAGCGATCTCCAGCAGCTCATCCAGTGGCGTCAGAGCGTCTCGTGTCAGCGCCAGCAAATCCGGCAGCAATGGCGCGCTTGGGTTCATGTCCTGTCCGTCCATTTGTCCGTCATGGGGCATCGGTCACATCCTCTTCAGGTCTGGCTCGGTGATAGGCCACTTTGCAGGTGCAGCGCAACAATAAATCCGAAATGATCCATCATTCATTCATTAATTACCCTTTCGTTTTTGCAGTGCAGCGCCCTCCGGATGTGCTATGCGCAAGTTTATGATGGATCTTTTTCCCTTTCTCGCGCCGGCCGGATTCGTGCTGGCCTTTGCCGTGGCGCTAGTCGCAGGCACCATCAAGGGCATTGTCGGCTTTGCCATGCCGATGATCATGGTCTCGGGACTGAGCTCGATCATGGCACCGGATCTGGCATTGGCCGGGCTGATCCTGCCGACGCTGGTGACCAACGGGTTTCAGGCAATGCGGCAGGGCCCTCGCGCGGCCTGGCAGTCGATGAAGCGCTTTCGCGCTTTCCTGCTGGTGGGTGGCGTTTTCCTCATGTTGAGCGCGCAGCTGGTGCGGGTCTTGCCAGCGCAGGTGATGCTCCTGATCATCGGCGGGCCGATCACACTTTTTGCCGTGACCCAGCTGATGGGCAAGCATCTGGTGCTGCACGCCCCCTCGCGCCGGATGGAAATCGGCATCGGTGCCTTTGCCGGCTTCATCGGCGGCTTTTCCGGCATCTGGGGGCCGCCCACTGTCGCCTATCTGACCGCACTTGGGACTGAAAAACGCGAACAGATGCGCATCCAGGGGGTGATCTACGGGCTGGGTGCGGTGGTGCTGTTTTTTGCACATGTCGGCTCCGGTGTGATGCGCAGTGAAACGCTGCCATTCTCGGTCCTGATGATCCTGCCGGCACTGTTTGGCATGTGGCTGGGTGGACGATTGCAGGACAAGATCGACCAGAAGACCTTTCGCCGGGCGACCCTCTTTGTGCTGCTGGTCGCGGGACTAAACCTCATGCGCCGCGCGCTGGTGGGCTGAGCCGATGTCACTGGATCTCAGCACTCGCCTTTCAGCCAGTCAGATCGCCGGTGGCACCATTGTCGTGTCGTTGCTGGTCCTGGCGCTGAAGCTCGGCGCCTGGGCACTGACCGACTCCGTCGCCCTGTTCTCCGATGCGATGGAAAGCCTGGTGAACGTGTCGGCCGCAGTGTTGGCGTGGTTCGCCATCCGCTACGCCGAACGCCCGGCGGACGACGGCCATCCGTTCGGACATCACAAGGCCGAATACTTCTCCGCGGTGATCGAAGGCATCATGATCATTCTCGCCGCCGCATTGATCGTGCATCAGGCGATCTCTGCGCTGACCTCGGGCGCCATGGCAAACCTGACGCCCGTCGCCCTGGTCGTCAATGCGGCTGCACTCGCGGTCAACCTCCTCTGGGCGCAGATCTTGCTGCGCTCAGGTCTACGCCTGAAATCACCCGCCTTCGAGGCCGGTGGGCGCCACCTGATGAGCGACGTCTGGACCTCGGCCGGGGTGATGGGCGGGCTGATACTGGTGCTGGTCACCGGCTGGACGGTTCTGGATCCGATCCTGGCGCTGCTAGTTGCGGTGAACATCCTGCGTGAGGGGCTGCATGTGGTCTCCGACTCCGTGGACGGTCTGATGGACAAGGCCGCATCTGACGAGGAACAGGACAAGATCCGCACTGTAATCCTCGGCTCTGGCGGCGGCGCACTGCAGATCCACGACATCAAGACCCGCCGCGCGGGTAAGGCGATTTTTGTGGAGTTCCACATGGTGGTCGACGGCGCAATGACGGTGGCGCAAAGCCATGACATCTGTGATCGGCTGGAACACGAGATCGAGGCCACCCTGCCCGGTGTGCATGTCACCATCCATGTGGAGCCCGACCACAAGCTGGAAGACAGCGGGCTGGAACCGACGCCCCCTGCCCCCCGCTGACAGCCCACCCTGCAGGAGGGTTTGCGCTGCGCTCCGCGCATCGCGCGGGGGCGGGGGCCGCGCCTGCGGCGCGGCCCCCGCCCGGCCCAACTGCCATGTGGCAGCCGACCGAAAGGTCGGGTGAGCATGGCGGGCGGGAGCACCCCCTTGCGACGACATCATACGGGCAGGTTGCAATTCCGGAGCCGAGAGGCTTTTTAGGCCAAAGCCCACCAACTGGCACAGGAGAGAGCACCCGATGGACTGGACCCAGCTGCTGAACCCGGGACGCCTGTGCCGCCCCGACTACGCCGACAAACCGGATCGCCCGGCCTATCTGCAGGACTACGACCGCATCCTGTTCTCGGAACCGTTCCGCCGCCTCGCGCAGAAGACGCAAGTTCACCCGCTCTATGACCACGATCATGTGCACCATCGGATGATCCACTCGATGGAGACCTCCTCGGTGGGCCGGTCGCTGGGAATCCAGGTCGGGCAGGCGCTGGTCAAGGACGGGCGCCTGCAGGAGGGGCTGCAGCATGTGATCGCAGGCACCGTGCAGGCCGCTTGCCTAGTGCATGACATCGGAAACCCGCCGTTTGGTCACTCCGGCGAGGCGAGCATCGGCGCCTGGTTTGCCCAGAAGTTTGCCGCCGACGCGGGCAAGCGCAGCGGCATCGCCGGAGGGATCCCCCCGGAACGTCGTGCCGAGTTTACCGCCTTTGAAGGCAACGCACAGGGCTTTCGCATCGTGTCCCGGCTAGAGATGGCGCGGCGCGAGGGCGGCATGCGCCTGTCCTATGCCACCCTTGGTGCCTTTGCCAAATACCCCTGCACCGCCGCCGCAGCAGCCGACGCAGGGCACTCTTACGTTGGCCTGAAGAAATTCGGCACCTTCGCAAGCGACGAAGACCTCTTTGCCGAAGTCGCAACCGCCCTTGGCCTGCCCGAGGAGCGCACGGCCGCAGGACATCGCTGGTGGCGCCGCCATCCGCTGGCCTTCCTTGTCGAGGCGGCGGATGACATCTGCTACCGCATTCTCGACCTCGAGGATGCCGCTACCGTCGGTGACCTCGACAGCGCCGTTGTGTCGGAGATCCTCGAAGAGATCACCGGCAAGCCCAACCGCGCACCCGATCCCGGCATGACGCTCAGCGACCGCACGGGGATGCTGCGTGCCATGGCCATCGGCGCTGCCATCGACAGTGCGGTGACGGCGTTCCTCGACCACTACGATGACATCATGGCGGGCACGTTCAATGACGGGCTGATGGAAGTTTCCTCAAAGGCCTCCGCCTTCAAACGTCTCAAGGAGATCTCCAACGCCCGCATCTTCACCGCCCAGCGCAAGACCGAGTTGGAGGTGGTGGGACGCAAGGTGCTGTTCACCATCCTTGACGAGTTCCATGACCTGTTCATCGCCTTGAAGGACTGCAACTGGGACGCGGAACAGCTGCTGCAGGAGCATGGCTACTGGACGCAACTGGTGCGCGCGGTGGATCTGGATCTGCGCGGTATCGAGGACGACTACACCGCGGCCCATGCGCTGACCGATTTTGTCTCCGGCATGACAGACCGCTACGCCCTGCGGGTGCGGGACATGATCACCGGGCAGGTGCCCAGCTAAGAGCACCGGCACGGGCGCTGTCCAGGCGCATCACAGGACAGCGCCCAGGCGATACGACAGCCCTTCTGACCCAATGTTTCGCGCGCGAAACAATAGGGCAGCAGGCGCGACCTATCATTTTGTTTTCATTAAACATTCCAAACATATCCCGAACGCTGCGCCCGGTGCAACGGCAACAGCTGCACGGCAAAAAGCCCCCTCCTTTCGGAGAGGGCTTTCCACAGATCTTCGACCTATGACTTAGCCGAAAGCGGCGCCGTCTTCGCGCCAGACGGTGACCACGGCAGAGCGTGGCTTGCCGTTGCCATCGGGCCATGCGCCGCCCGGGTGCTGCACGCCGACGAAGGCGACTGTCTTGTCCAGCGACCAGCACAGGCCGGTCACCTCGGCACCGTTCGGTACCGTCATGAAGCGGGCGATCTCACCCGATTCCGGATCGCCGACCAGCATCTGGTTGTTGCCCTGACCGGCAAATTCACCCTCGTTGCTGTCGTCGCCATCGGTCTGGATCCACAGCATCCCGTCGGAGGAAAAGGCCATGCCGTCGGGCGAGTTGAACATATTGCCCGCGTTGACGTTCTCGGACCCGGCATAGGTGTTGTTGTAGACCGTCGGGTTGCCGGCCATCACGTAGAGATCCCAGGTGAAGGCATCACCGGCGTGATTGTCGTCCGCCGGGGTCCAGCGCACGATTTGACCGTAGTTGTTGGTCTCACGCGGGTTCGGCGCGTTGACCGAGGTGTCGTCGCCGCCAGCATTCGGCTTAACACCACGGTTCTTGTTGTTGGTCAGCGCGCAGTAGCCTTCCGCCTTCAGCGGGTTGCAGGCCACCCACTCGGGGCGGTCCATGGTGGTGCCACCCACGGCAGAGGCCGCCATACGGGTGAAGCAGAGGATCTCTGCCGCGTCCATCCCGGTGGCCTCGGGCGTCAGGGCCAGCCATTCGCCGGTCATGTCGTCGTTGAACTTCGCCACATAAAGCGTGCCGTCGTCCAGCAGACCATCACTGGCCTCCCCTTCGGCCCAGGTGTTGGCGGAGACGTATTTATAGAGGTACTCACCGCGCTCATCATCGCCCATGTAGACCACGATATGGCCATCGGCGGCGTGCACCATCTCGGCGTTTTCATGTTTGAACCGGCCCAGGGCTGTGCGCTTCACCGGGGTGGCGGTCGCATCCGCCGGGTTGATCTCGGTGATGAAGCCGTGGCGGTGCGGCTCGTTCGGCTCTTTCGACAGATCATAACGCTCATCGAATTTCTCATAGGCGTAGCGGCCCGCGCCGCCGATGCCGTAGCGGATGTAGCCCTCGCCCTCTGGCATCTCGCCGGTGGCACCGAAGTAGCCGTTAAAGTTCTCTTCGCAGGTCAGATAGGTGCCCCAGAGCGTCTTGCCGGAGCCGCAGTTGTTCATGGTGCCCTTGACGGTGCGCCCTTCGGGATCGGCCTTGGTCTTGACCAGATCGTGACCGGCCAGCGGACCTGCGAGGGTCATCTCGGTCTCATGGGTGATGCGGCGGTTCAGCGGGCTGTCTTTCACCACGGCGTAGCCACTTTCGCCCTTGGCGATTTCCATCACCGTGACGCCCTGCAGGTTTTTCAGCAGGGTCACCTCGTCGGCCGTCTGCGGCACCCCATCAGAGGCGGCGGGCAGGTTGATCTTCGGATTCACATACTCAGAGTTCACCGCAATGACCTCGCGGCCGTCGATCTCGAACAGCTCCATGCCGTCGGTGTTCTCGCCAAAGACCTTGTCGGACATCTCGACCGAAACGCCGTCCTCAGCGGAATAGGCGTCCTCGGCTTCGGACCAGAGCGCATCACCCCAGCGAACCAGAACCTGGCTCCTGTAGCCGGCGGGCACATGCACCGCGTGGTCGGTGGCAATACCGATGGGGTCAAACGCGAATGTGGCGCCACCGGCAGCACGCGATGCGGTGGTGGAGGACATCAGCCCGGTGCCGAAAACCGCCGCGCCGGAGCCAAACGCCAGCGCACCGCCAAGGAACCCGCGACGCGACACCGCGCGTTCGACCACGGCGTCGAACTGGTTTTCATCGGGACGGGGATCCCGGTGCTCGTCAAAGTCGTCCCAGGAAAGATCGATGAGGGTCTTATCAACCATTTTAGTGCGCTCCTCGCTGTCAAATTGGCTGGGATACGACCCCTTCTGCACGGGCCGAACCGCAAGGGCGTTCTTCCCCTCAAGATGTATCATGCGTGTGACGTCGGTGGCCGGGTCTTCGCAGTGTCGCACGAGGCGGCGGTTTTCTGCGCGTGCCGCCTAGAGCCGCCGCGCCAAAACATCGAGAAACCGCCCTCGCGCCTCGGGCACGGGCCGGTTTCCAAGTGCCGGGGCCAGTTTTGATTCGAAGAAAAACCCAGTGGTTCTGAGGCCGGTGAGGACTTCGATATCCTCTGCCGCGCCCTGCCCCAGCATCACCGGCGGCAATTGCAGCAGCCGGTCGGCCCACTCTCCGGCCCCGTCCTGCGACACCGCACGGCCGGTTTTCGGCGATACATAAGTCAGCCCCTCGGTCGCCCCCGTGACGGCACAGGCCGACAGGTCCAGCCCGTAGCCCAGCTCCTCCAGCAGCGCCATTTCCCAGCGCAGATAGGCCAGCGGCCAGAGGTCGTCATTGTCCAGCAGGTCCAGCAGCGCCTCGCTGCGACGGTACAGCCCCGGATGGGGTTCCCGGTCCGGCAGGGCAAAGGCTAGCAGCGCGCAGACCGCGTTGAGCCCGGCGAGCGCCAGCCGACCGGAGAGCGCCGCCGCTGCCCGGCTGCGCAGCGGTTCGGCCTTGAAGGTGCCAAGGTGATCCTCCAGCCGCGCAGACCAGGCCAGATCCAGCTGCGCACCCGGTTGCAGCATCGGCGCCATGCGACGGCTGGCGCCCCCGCGCACGAGGCCGGCATGGCGGCCGTGGTGTTCCGTGAAGACCTCGATCAGGGCGGAGGATTCGCCGTGGCGACGTACCGTCAGCAGAATGCCCTGATCGCGCCAGTCCATTGCTTACTCCAGACCGGGTTCATCAAGCAGGTGGCGACCCGCGCGGTCCTCCACCTCGATCACCCAGAGGTCGCTGTCGAACTGGCGCTGCCTGGCGATAGCGGCTTCGGCTTCGGCATCCTCGCCTGCAGTGAGTTCGACCCATTTGCGGTCTCCGGTCATCAGGTCAAACGACCGCTGATAGACCTGGGCCTGCCCGTCGAGCGTGTTGAGCTTGACCAGCACCGCACCGGCGGTGTCATCACCATGGGCCGTGACAAAGGCCGGAATATCCTGAAACCGCAGGCGGGCCAGATAGGCGTCGACCCAGAAACGGGCGGTGAGGCGGGTCATGAGCACTCCTGCTGCAGTGGCGACCTGCATGGACGCCTCCGGCAGTATTTAGGGAAAGATGGCGGCGCGGCGCAAGGGGCGCGGAGGCTCCGCCGGAGGCAACGGGAGGAGCCTCCGGCGGGGATATTTTCGAGAAGATGAAAGGCTTTTCGCGCCCGCGCCGGGCTGCGGGATTGCAGCCCGGCAGTCAGGTTGCGTCAGGGCGGGGTCAGTTGCCGTCCTTGAACTCCAGGCCCATTTCCGAATAGCGCTCGGATTCCTCGAGCCAGTTGGGCCGCACTTTGATCTGCAGAAACAGGTGGATCTTGCGGTCGAGGAATTCCTCCAGCTCGGCGCGGGCGGCCTGCCCCACCGCCTTGATGGTCTCGCCGCGCTTGCCGAGCACGATGCCCTTGTGACCGTCGCGCACCACATAGACGATCTGGTCGATGCGGGCGGAGCCATCCTTGCGCTCTTCCCATTTCTCGGTCTCGACGGTGAGCTGATAAGGCAGTTCCTGATGCAGCCGCAGGGTCAGTTTCTCGCGGGTCATCTCGGCAGCAATCATGCGCAGCGGCAGGTCGGCAATCTGATCCTCGGGGTAGAGCCAGGGGCCCTCGGGGACCTCCTGGGCCAACCATTTGCGCAGATCTTCGGTGCCATAGCCTTTCTCGGCGGAGATCATGAAGGTCTCGGCAAAGGCAAAGCGGTCGTTGAGATCCTTGGTCAGACCCAGCAGCACGTCCGACTGCACCCGGTCGATCTTGTTGATCGCCAGCGCCACGCGGCGGCCCTCCCCCACTTCGGCGAGGTTTTCCAGGATGCGCTCGACGCCTTCGGTAACGCCGCGATGGGCCTCGATGAGCAGCACGATCACATCGGCATCCGCAGCCCCGCCCCAGGCGGCGGCGACCATGGCGCGGTCAAGGCGGCGGCGCGGCTGGAACAGGCCCGGCGTGTCGACAAACACCAGTTGGCTGCCACCTTCCATTGCCACGCCCCGGATGCGGGCGCGGGTGGTCTGCACCTTGTGGGTGACGATGGAGACCTTGGCCCCCACCATGCGGTTGAGAAGCGTGGACTTGCCCGCATTGGGCTCGCCGATCAGGGCGATGAAGCCCGCGCGTGTACTCATGACTTTTGCTCCAGCTTGGTCAGCAGCGCCTTGGCTGCCGCCTGTTCCGCCAGCCGTTTCGATCCGGCGGTGGCCTGTTCCTCGGTGCCGTCCTGCAAGCGGGCGGCAATGGTAAATACGGGTTCGTGGTCGGGCCCGCTGCGCGCGACCAGCACATAGGCGGGAGGCGGCTGTCGGCGGGCCTGGACATATTCCTGCAGCGAGGTCTTGGGGTCGCGGGCGTCTTCGTCCACGGTACCGACGCGCTTGCCCCAAAGCCGCAGGATCACCGCTTGTGCTGCCTCAAAGCCCGCGTCCTTGTAGACGGCGGCGATCACCGCTTCCATCGCATCGCCCAGCAGCGCCTGTTTGCGCCGCCCACCTGAGAGCATCTCGGAACGGCCGAGTTTCAGGACCGCACCGATGTCGATCTCGCGGGCCACATCGGCGCAGGCTTCCTTGCGCACCAAGGCGTTGAAACGGGGCGCCAGCTGACCTTCGGTGGCCTGCCGGTCATGATCCAGCAATGCCGTGGCCATCACCAGACCCAGCACCCGGTCGCCCAGAAACTCCAGCCGTTGATTGTCCTGCCGGTTCGGCGAAGAGACAGACGGATGGGTCAGTGCCCGGATCAGCAGTTCGGGGTCGGCGAAATCATGGCCGAGCCGTTCCTGAAAGGCATGGATATCCTTGGATAGCTTCACGTGTGGTCCTCAAACTCTGGGGGCAGCGGCTGCCCCGACGGGATCGTTCCTTATCCCAGCGCCGCAGAATAGGAAAGCGCCCCCGGCGGGCTGTTTCCCTGCTTTTGATGACAAACAGGCCCGGCGATGTCCGACGGTCGCATATGCGGGTCCCGTTTGACTAGCATGACGCGCGGCCGGGACAAAGCGACATCGCCGAGGCGTGGCAGGGACGGCTCCGAACGGCACGAGGCCGCGGAGATACACCGCGGCCTCGTCGAAGTGATCAGATCTCAGTGTGCTCAGCTGACGGCCTTGAAGAACCGGTCACTGCGCCACGTCCAGAAAAACAGCATCGACCGCCCGGCGGAGGAGAACATGATACGGTCCGCACGACCGATCAGGTTTTCAAAGGGCACATAGCCGACGCCGCCCACGGCCTGTGGCACGCGGCTGTCGGTGGAGTTGTCACGGTTGTCACCCATGAAGAAGAAGTGCCCCTCGGGCACATGGTAGACTTTGGTGTGGTCGCTGGACTGATTGCCGATATTGATGATCGCGTGGGAAGTGCCGCCCGGCAGCGTTTCGATCTGACGGGACTTCTTGCAGACGCCGCCCTGCCCCACCGGATCATTCTCGCAGCGCGGGAAATTGCCCTGCGGGCCCTGACGCTCCATCGCTTCCTCGAAGTCGCCATCGTCCATCAGCCCGACAGCGGCGCCGTTGATGTGCAACACGCCGTCCTTCATCTGCAGCTTGTCACCGGGGAGGCCAACGAGGCGCTTGATGTAGTCGGTGCGGTTCACCGGATGGCGGAAGACCACTACATCACCGCGCTCCGGCTCGCCGCCAAGGATGCGGCTGTTGTCACCATCAAGAAAGCCACAGATATCCTGCGCGTCGATATTGAGGCCGACCGCCCCGAGACGGATCGAGGGGCAGGAGGCGTAGGAATAGCCATAGGCCATCTTGTTCACGAACAGAAAATCGCCAACCAGCAGCGTTTCCTTCATCGAGCCGGAGGGAATCCAGAAGGGTTGAAAGAACAGGGTGCGGAAGACACCGGCAATCAACAGCGCGTAGACAATTGTCTTGATCGTCTCGAGGATTGAATTCCCGGCAGTGGTTTTCGACGCCATCAGGCTCTCCGGTCTTTTGTGGGCGGGTCGGGGCGTACATGCGGGCAGGCCCGGCGCAAGTCAAGCGATGCCGTCGGGACGGGCCAGATGTGGCTCAGCTGTGGGCACTCTGCCGCAGGTATTGCGGCTTGCCTGCGCGTTGGCCCGCCGCGCGCCTTCGCGATCAACGGGGATGAAACCGAGGCCGAGGTGCAGCCGGGCGCTCACTCCGAGGCCGCGACCACCAGACGGGCCTCAATCAGCACAAAGGCCTGTGCCCAGGGGTGATCATCGGTCAGCGTGACGTGGATGATCGCCTCATGTCCCGCCGGGGTCAGCGCAGCCAGACGATCTGCCGCCCAGCCGGTCACATGCATCACCGGCTGCCCGGTCGAGAGGTTGGAAACCGCCATGTCTTTCCAGGCGATCCCCATGCGCAGGCCGGTGCCCAAGGCCTTTGAGCAGGCTTCCTTGGCAGCCCAGCGTTTGGCGTAGGTGCCCGCAACATCGCGCCGTCGTTCGGATTTTGCCTGTTCCACATCGGTAAAGACCCGATTGCGGAACCGGTCCCCGAAACGGTCCAGCGTGCGCTGGATGCGGTCGATGTTTGCCAGATCGGTGCCGATTCCCAAGATCATCCTCGCCACCAACCGGGCCTCAGCCCCGGCCCTCCTGGCGGTCACGGGTCCGCAGCACGGATTTCGCACCGCTGGCCAGAAAGAACCGAACCAACAAGAACGACATAACCGTCTGGAACAGAAGCGCCCCGGCCACGAACAGGGCACCATAGGGTTGCGACACCATGTACTGCAGCTCGGGAAGCGCCAGACTGAAGGCGACAGCCGAGAGCAGTATCAGCCCCAGAATGACAACCGAGGCGCGGCGGGCAAAGCCCCACATCTCGGATGTGTCAGGCATGCGGTTCTCGGCTTTGGCAAAAGCCTGCCCCTCGACCATCGAGGCCCCCATGGCCGGGATCAACGCCATACCGGCATTGGTGATGTCGAAATCGGCGAGGATCTGCACCAGAGCGCTGACGATGATGATCGCAACGATGATCGCAAGATAAACCAGGGTGAAGCGGCGCAGCTTCATGCGACATCTCCGCGACGGGCCGCATCCATCAGGCGGCGCATTTCCTGCACGGCCGGGGTGAGGCCGCGAAACACCGCCTCGCCGATCAGGAAATGGCCGATGTTCAGCTCAACCACCTCGGGGAAGGCGGCGACGGGCGCGACCGTTTCATAGGTCAGACCATGGCCCGCGTGCACCTCGAGCCCCAGCGAATGGGCAAAGGTGGCCATGTCGCGCAGCCGGTCCAGCTCCGCGTCGCGGGCGGCGAAATCCCCCTCGGCGTGGTGGTCGCAATAGGCGCCGGTGTGCAGCTCGATCACCTCAGCGCCGATGCGATGGGCGGCCTCGATCTGGGCCGGGTCGGCGGCAATGAAGATCGACACGCGGCAACCCGCATCGCGCAGGGGTGCGATGAAATGGGCCAGCTTGTTTTCTTCACGGGCGACTTCCAGCCCCCCTTCGGTGGTGCGTTCCTCGCGCTTTTCCGGCACGATGCAAACCGCGTGGGGTTTGTGACGCAGGGCGATCTTCTGCATCTCATCCGTCGCGGCCATCTCAAAATTGAGCGGTACGGTCAGGGCCGCCATCAACCCGTCGATATCGGCGTCGGTGATGTGGCGGCGGTCTTCGCGCAGATGGGCGGTGATGCCGTCGGCGCCCGCCTCCTCGGCCAGTTTCGCGGCACGGATCGGGTCCGGATAGGCCCCACCACGCGCGTTGCGGACGGTGGCCACGTGATCGATATTCACGCCGAGGCGCAAGTCATTCTGGGACATGAGACGGTCTCTTTGTCATTGGAGGTCTTTTGCCCGAGAGCCTAGCTGGCAGGTTCGCAGAGGCAAGGACCAACGCCCCGAGTGATACAATTCTTCGCACGGCGTCGGCCTCCCCCTCACCCTGATCCGTGGCCTCTTGTGGCCAACGAGACAGGCCCTATCGCCACCCTGGACAGGTTTATTCAGGTCGCCCGACCTTGGGGCTGCGGCCAGGCGGAGGGGTCCCGCTCGGCGCATGGGGGCTGTTCACGGCCTCCAGCTCGGCACGTTTCTTGATCGCGTCGAACTTGGCCTTGATCTTGCGGCGACGACGCAACTGATAGGTCCGGATCACCGGGACGGACAGGATGTAGCCTACGGTCGCGACAATGACCCCAGGCAGCAGCCCGCCAATCATATAGGGATAAAACACCTCATCATAGAAGATCACCAGCCCGGTCCAGTCCGTCGGCGTGCCGGTCGCATAGGCGTAGACGTTGTACCAAAGGTCCCATCCAGCGGCGAGAAACTTGTCCGTCAGCGTCGCGTCCACCTCGGCCACCGGCTGGCTGCCCAGCAACCAATGCCCGGTCTGCAGAGAGATCACGCCGATCGGCACATAGGTCAGCGGATTGCCGAAGAAGGTCGCCGAAAGTGCCGCAAGAAGATTGCCATTCATCACCCGCGCGATGAGGGCAGCCACGAAAAAATGCACACCGTAAAAGGGCGTAAAAGTGGTAAAGAGCCCAGCCCAGATGCCGCGCGCGATACGCTCCGGGTTGTCCGGAAGACGGCGCACACGGTGTTTGACATAAAGAAACGCCCTGCCCCAGCCTCCGCGAGGCCAGAGAAACTCCGCAACCGCCCTGAGCGGCGGGCGTCTGTCTCGGCGCCTGAATACCAAAGGATCATCCCTATTCTTCGTACGGAAGAGGCTAGATCGTACGGTGTTGCGCTCCAGGCCGCTCCCGGTAGCGCGCGACCGCGGCGACGTGGCTCTCTGCTTCCAGCGTCAGTATCAACGAATGCAGCTGCTCCACATCACGCAATTCCACATTGATCATCAAGCGGTAAAAGTCTGGTTTCCGATCCTTGAATTCAAGGTTGGAAATATTCGCCTTCTTCTCGCCAATCAACGTGCAGATCCGCCCCAATACGCCGGCGTCATTGCCGATCGTCAGCTCCAGGGTCACACTGTAGACTGCCGGATGGGTGCCCGAGTGCCAGTGCACGTCGACCCAGCGGTCCATCTGGTCCTCGAACTCGCCCAAGCGGTCGCAATCTGCGGTGTGCACCACCACGCCGTGACCCCGCGAGGTGATGCCGATGATACGTTCGCCGGGCAATGGTTCGCAACAGGCGGCGCGCTCGAACTTCTGCCCCGGTTCCAGGCCGATCACCGCGCGTCGTGGCGATACTTCGTCGCCGTCCTTGGCGGTCAGCTCCGGATAAACGGCCTGAACAACATCATGGGCGGTGATCACCGCGGCCCCGAGCCGGGCCAGCAGCTCGGTCACATCGCTGACACGCAGGGCGCGGGCCGCGGTTTCCAGCGCTTTGTCGGTGGCTTTCTTGTTCACATGCTCAAAGGCGGAGCGTGCAAGTTCGTGGCCCAGTTTCACGAACCGTTCGCGGTCCGCCTCGCGCAGGGCGCGGCGAATGGCGGTGCGCGCTTTGCCGGTGGTGGCGATCTCCAGCCAGCTCACCTGCGGGGTCTGACCCTCGGCGGTGATCACCTCGACCGACTGGCCATTGCGCAGCCGGGTCCAGAGCGGCACCCGGATGCCGTCCACCTTGCCGCCAACACAGGCATGGCCGATGCGGGTGTGGATGGCATAGGCAAAATCGATCGGCGTGGCGCCCTTGGGCAGCTTGATCACATCGCCTTTGGGCGTGAAGCAGAACACCTGATCCGAATACATCTCCAGCTTGACCGCTTCGAGGAATTCGTCGTGGTCATCCTCGCCGTCAAACTGCTCGGTCAGCGAGGCGATCCATTTAGCCGGATCCACGGCAAAGGGGTTCTCGGTGCGCACACCGTCCCGATAGGACCAATGCGCCGCGACGCCCGACTCGGCGACGTCATGCATCTGGCGGGTGCGGATCTGCACCTCCACCCGCTTGCCGTCACGCCCCGACACGGTGGTGTGGATCGAGCGATAGCCGTTGGATTTCGGCTGGCTGATATAATCCTTGAACCGCCCCGGCACCGCGCGCCAGCGCTGGTGGATGGTGCCCAGCGTGCGATAGCAGTCTTCTTCGGTGCGGGTGATGACGCGAAAGCCGTAGATGTCGGACAGGCGCGAAAACCCCTGATCCTTCTCCTGCATCTTGCGCCAGATTGAATAGGGCTTTTTGGCGCGGCCAAAGACCTCGGCCTCGATGCCGGCCTTTTCCAACTCGCCGCGCATGTCTCCGGTGATGCGGTGAATCACGTCGCCGGTTTCGCGCTGCAAGGTGACAAAGCGGCGGATGATCGACTGGCGCCCCTCCGGGTTCAGCACCTTGAAGGCCAGATCTTCCAGCTCCTCGCGCATCCACTGCATCCCCATGCGCCCCGCCAGCGGCGCGTAGATGTCCATGGTTTCGCGCGCCTTCTGGGCCTGTTTCTCAGGCCGCATGGCGCGGATGGTGCGCATATTGTGCAGACGGTCGGCCAGCTTGACCAGAATCACCCGCAGGTCCTTCGACATCGCCATGAACAGCTTGCGGAAGTTTTCCGCCTGCTTGGTCTCGCGAGAGGACAGCTGCAGGTTGGTCAGCTTGGTGACCCCATCGACCAGCATCGCCACCTCCTCGCCGAAACGCGCGGCGACCACTTCGTAAGAGGCCTTGGTGTCTTCGATGGTGTCGTGCAGGAGGGCCGTGATAATCGTCGCATCATCCAGCCGCTGTTCCGTGAGGATGGCAGCGACGGCAACGGGGTGGGTGAAATAAGCCTCACCCGAGTGACGAAACTGGCCGCCGTGCATCTCCTCGCCAAAGGCGTAGGCATCACGCAGCCGTGCTTCATTTGTCTTGGGGTTGTAGTCGCGGACCAGGGAAATCAGGTCATCAGCAGATGTCATTGCCGGTCCGCAACCTCTCTTTTCATGCAGCCTGGATCAGCCTTGACCCTGGGCCTCCATCAGGGCGCGCAGGAGCTTCTCTTCGCTCATGTCGTCTTCCTGAGGCTTGTCGGCTTCGCCACCCATCAGCAGCGCCATGGAATCTTCTTCCGGCTCGTCGACCTCGATCTGAGACTGGTTGCTCTCGATCAGGCGTTCGCGCAGGGCGTCGGCGCTCTGGGTTTCATCGGCGATCTCACGCAGGGACACGACCGGGTTCTTGTCGTTGTCGCGGTCAACGGTGAGTTCGGAGCCAGCAGAGATCTCGCGCGCACGATGTGCGGCCAGCATCACCAGCTCAAATCGGTTGGGAACTTTGTCAACGCAGTCTTCAACCGTCACGCGGGCCATGGGCGACTCTCCAATATAGTTCTGGGTCCAGAGAGAGTGCTTCTAGGATGAATCACGGGACTTGACAAGTCGAGACATATCACAATCGCAGGAAAACCCCTGCAACCGCTTTACAGAGCCGCAACCTCGGCCCGCTCCGTGGCCGGACATGCGGCCAGCATCTGCCCGACGCTCAGCCCGAGAGCCGGGTGAACCCAGTCGCGCGCCACATCCGCCAGCGGCACCAATACAAAGGCACGGTCCTGGATGCGCGGATGCGGTAGAATCAACTGATCCGGACTGTCCTTGCGCTGTCGCTCGGCTGGCAGGGTTTGCCAATACTCAAAGGTTTCCCGATCAGGACGCACCTGCTGATCGACCGCCAGCAGATCGAGATCAAGCGTCCTCATGCCCCAACGCTCCGTGCGGGTGCGTCGAAAGTGAGCCTCGATACGGTGCAGCGCAGCCAGCGCATCACTGGCAGAAAGATCGCCAGTCAGGACCACAGCCGCGTTCACATAGTCCGGCCCGGCCCCTGCCGGAAAGCAAGGCGTGGCAAAAAACCGTGAAATCGCCGAGAGCTCAAACCCTTCTTTACGAAACTCGGTCAAGCATGTTTGCATGGTCGCGAGGGGGGTTGTTCCCTCGTTTTCCAGATTGCTTCCGAGCGCAACGAGAAAGGTTGACCGATTTTCGGTCATGCTTGACCCCAATTCCCAAAGACCTGACACTTGCGGGGAGTGCCAAATAAACTAGATTAAGTCCACCCGCGGATCCGGACATTTATTAAACTCACTCACGGAATTCGGTCCCCGCGACACCAGAAGGACACATTTAATGTTTTACAAGGACGAACGGCTTGCGCTGTTCATAGATGGCTCGAATTTATATGCCTCCGCCAAGGCATTGGGATTTGACATCGACTACAAGCTTCTGCGCCAGGAATTTATGCGGCGCGGCAAACTTGTACGGGCTTTCTATTACACAGCGCTGCTGGAAAACGACGAATACTCGCCCATCAGGCCATTGGTGGACTGGCTGCACTATAATGGCTTCAGCATGGTGACCAAGCCTGCCAAGGAGTACACGGACAGCATGGGTCGCCGGAAGGTGAAAGGGAACATGGATATCGAACTTGCTGTCGATGCCATGGAGCTTGCACCGCGCGTGGATCATATCGTGCTATTTTCGGGAGACGGTGACTTCCGCCCTCTGATCGCCAGCCTGCAACGTCAGGGCGTCCGCGTGTCGGTTGTCTCGACGATCCGCAGCCAGCCTCCGATGATCTCCGACGAACTGCGCCGTCAGGCCGACAACTTCATCGAACTCGAAGAACTGCGCGACGTCATCGGGCGGCCACCGCGCGACGTCCCGAGCGAACCGCGCACGCCGCCTGCCGAGACCGACTGACGCCAAAACACTCAGGCAACCACTCACGATAGGACCACCCGGTGTGACATAGGCGCCGGGTGGTTTCTTTTGCGCACCACTATTCGCCCGGCACTGGACCTCGGGCGGTACAGGCCTTACCTCTGGGGCACATCCTGACCACCCTCGATCTCTGGGACCGCGCACCGATGACCACGAAACCAGCTCTCACCCTCTATCTCGCGGCGCCCCGCGGGTTCTGTGCCGGCGTCGACCGCGCGATCAAGATCGTGGAGATGGCGTTGGAAAAATGGGGCGCACCGGTCTATGTGCGTCACGAGATCGTACACAACAAATTTGTCGTCGATGGGCTGCGCGAAAAAGGCGCGGTGTTTGTCGAGGAGCTGGAAGAATGCCCTGATGACCGGCCGGTGATCTTTTCCGCCCATGGGGTGCCGAAATCGGTGCCCGCCGCTGCCCAGGCCCGCGAGATGGTATTTGTCGATGCCACCTGCCCGCTGGTCTCAAAGGTGCATATCGAAGCGCAGCGCCATGCCGAGGCCGGATTGCAGATGATCATGATCGGCCACAAGGGCCATCCGGAGACCGTCGGCACCATGGGGCAACTGCCCGAGGGCGAGGTGCTGCTGGTCGAAACCGTGGCGGATGTGGCCGATGTGACGGTGCGCGACCCGGAGCGGCTGGCTTTTGTCACCCAGACCACCCTGTCGGTGGATGACACCAAGGATATCGTCGCGGCCCTACAGGCGCGGTTCCCGGCCATCATCGGCCCGCACAAGGAAGACATCTGCTACGCCACCACCAACCGTCAGGAAGCGGTCAAGGCGGTGGCCCCGAAATCCGACGCCCTCTTGGTGGTCGGCGCGCCCAATTCCTCCAATTCGCGCCGTCTGGTCGAGGTGGGCGCCAAGAACGGCTGCAGCTACGCCCAGTTGGTGCAGCGGGCCGAGAACATCGACTGGCGCGCCCTCGACGGCATCCGCTCGGTGGCGATCACCGCCGGGGCCTCGGCTCCGGAACTCCTGGTGAACGAGGTCATCGACGCCTTCCGCGCCCGCTATGACGTCACCGTGGAACTGGTGGAGACGGCGGTGGAAAAAGTCGAATTCAAGGTACCGCGCGTGCTGCGCAGCGCCTGAAGACGACCCGCGTGCCGCCGGGTGCCGTCACCCCTACCCCGCCTTGCACGCAGCAGCGGCTTGCGCTCTGCGGCGGCGTGACTACCTTGGAGAGGCATTCCATCCTGCATGTTCAGGCCTGTCACAAGGAACCGATCCATTGATTTCCCTGCAGTTTCTTCTCACCGCCTTTGTTGTCGTCCTCGCGCCAGGCACAGGTGTCATCTACACGCTGGCGCTTGGCCTTGGACGCGGACGGCGCGCGGCGATCTGGGCCGCGCTTGGCTGCACCCTCGGCATACTGCCGCATCTCGCCGCCGCCACGCTGGGGTTGGCGGCAGTGCTGCACTCCTCGGCGCTGCTGTTTCAGGGCGTGAAGATAGCCGGTGTGGTCTACCTGCTTTACCTCGCGTGGCAGATGCTAAAGTCCGATGGCGCGCTGTCGGTTTCAGCCGCAAAGCCTGATCCGCAGCCCGGCCTGACCATCGCCAAGCGCGGGGCGCTGATCAATATCCTGAACCCGAAGCTATCAATCTTCTTCCTCGCACTGATGCCGCCGTTCCTGTCCGGATCTGCCGCCAGTGCAACGCAGGAAATGGTGTTGCTGGGCGCGGTGTTCATGGCGCTGACCTTTGCGGTTTTTGTCCTATACGGGCTGTTTGCGGCGCAGGCGCGCCAGTTGATCCTCGGCTCTGAACGGGTGGTCACATGGCTCAACCGCAGCTTCGCGGCGATCTTTGCCGCGCTTGCCTTGCGGCTGGCGATGGAGCGCGCCTGATGTTGCGTGGCATTCCGACCGCCCCGCTGCTCCTCGGCCTTGCCGGGGTGATCCCCTTTGTCTGGGGCGCGCTAACGGTGCTGGTGCCGGCCCTGCAGAGCTGGGGGATCGGCGCTCTGGGATCGCGGTTTGTCGGCCCCTATGTGCAGTTGTTCTACGGTTCGGTGATCCTCAGCTTCATGTCCGGGGTGCTCTGGGGCTATGCCACCCGCGCCTCGGGGCGGCTGCAATCGGCGGCCTGTTACGCCCTGTCGGTGATCCCGGCGCTCTGGGCGTTTTTCATGACCGGCGGCGGGCCGGTCAGCGCTGGCATGAACCTGATCTGGGGCTTTCTCGGCCTGTTGCTGCTGGACATGATGTTCAGCCTCTGGCGGCTGACACCCAGCTGGTGGATGCGCCTGCGGGTGCTGTTGACCGGCATCGTTGTCCTCTCGTTGTCTGTCGGGGTGTTCTTGTGAGCGATGAAGAAACCATGGCCGTCTATGCCCAAGCGGCGGAAGACTACGGCAAGGGCTTTGCCCGCGCGAAGGACACGTTTCACGAGCCCGACTATGCGGCCTTTGTGGCAGGCCTGCCCGAGGGCGGCACGGTGCTGGATCTGGGCTGCGGGCCCGGCCATTGGGCGGCGCGGTTTCGCGACGACGGCTACCGGGTTACCGCCGTAGACGCCTCACCCGAGATGGCGGCCTATGCAAAGGAGACCTTTGGCGTCGAGGTCCGCGTCGCGGAATTCGAAGATATCGAAATCGACGCGATGTTTGACGGCATCTGGGCCTTCTTCAGCTTGCTGCACGCGCCACGCAACGATTTCCCCGGCCATCTGCTGCGCCTGCACCGGGCGCTGGTGCCCGGGGGGCAGCTGAGCCTTGGCATGAAACTCGGCGAAGGCGAAGGCCGCGACACGCTGGGCCGGTTCTATTCCTACTACAGCGAGGAGGAGCTGACCGACCTTCTGGGCACTGCGGGCTACACCGTACTGAGCACGCGACGCGGAAATGGCAAAGGATTGGCTGGCGCTGCGGAGACCTTTGTCGTAGTGACCGCGCATGCCTGATTTATATGCCTATACCGACGGAGCCTGCTCCGGAAATCCCGGCCCCGGCGGCTGGGGCGCCCTGTTGCGTGCCATGGATGGTGCGACCATCGTCAAGGAACGCGAATTGCAGGGCGGCGAGAAAGACACCACCAACAACCGGATGGAGCTGCTGGCCGCGATCCATGCGCTAGAAAGCCTGGCGCGGCCGTCGAAGATCACCGTGGTCACCGACTCCGCCTATGTGAAGAACGGTGTCACCGGCTGGATCTTCGGCTGGAAAAGGAACGGTTGGAAGACTGCTGCCAAGAAGCCGGTGAAGAATGTCGAGCTGTGGCAGCGTCTGGACGCGGCGCAGGCCCGCCATGACGTGACCTGGGAATGGGTCAAGGGCCACGCGGGCCACCCAGAGAACGAACGCGCCGACGAGCTGGCCCGCGCTGGCATGGCACCGTTCAAGAAAGGCGGCTGAAACGCTCGTCGCCTTTGTCACGCGCGGTAGGGAGGCTGCGGCATGACCATCCTGACATTGCTGGATTACGCCGCGGCCATCGTTTTTGCCGCATCCGGCGCCATGGTGGCAAGCCGGGCGCAGCTGGACATCGTCGGCTTTGCCTTCATCGCCTGCCTCACGGCGGTGGGCGGCGGCACCGTGCGTGACGTGCTGCTGGACCGTAACCCGGTGTTCTGGATGGGTGATCCGATGCCGATCCTGCTGGCCACCGGGGTGGCGGTGCTGGTGTTCTTCACCGCGCATCTGGTGGAAAGCCGCCTGCGCTGGGTGGTCTGGCTCGACACATTTGCGCTGGCGATCGCGGTGCCTGCAGGCGCCGGGGCGGCGATGGAACTGGGGCACGGGCCGGTGATCGTGGTGTTGATGGGCATGGCGACCGGCAGCCTTGGCGGGTTGATGCGCGATGTGGTCTGCAACGAAGTGCCCTTGGTGCTGACGCAGGGCGAGCTCTATATTTCCTGCGCCATGGCCGGAGCGATCACCGCGGTGGTTATGGTCTGGTTTGGCCTGCCGGCGGGACCGGCCCTGCTGGGCTGCGCCGGGGTCACTTGGGTGACCCGTGCCGGCTCCCTGGCCTTTGGCTGGCATCTGCCCGTCTACCGTCCGCGCCCGCCTCGAAGCTGAACAAAACGTCAGGGAACTCTCCCGCCCGAGCTTTGCGCCCCTGTGGGACGCCCACAATGTTGGGCCGAGCGCGGTGGCGCGCCCAAAGGGCGCGCCACCGCGCGGGTCGCTTCGGGCTCTGCCCGAAGCGAAACACCTGCCACACTTGGGCCTTGCCCCGCTTACTACTTATTCTGGATCTTCTGCCACAGCAGGATCAGCACCACCGCGCCGAGGATTGCGCCGACCAAGCCGGCCAGCATGCCCATCACCGCAAGAAGCGCGCGCAGCACCAGACCCCCGATCAACGCCCCGGCAACGCCGATGGCGATAGTGGTGAGGAGATCCGCTTCGATCCGCATGATCCGCGTGGCGATCAACCCCGCCGCCGCACCGATGATGATCAGGAACACAACCGACATTCTTGTCTCTCTTTCTGCCCCGTCAAAAGGCCTAGCGCCGCCAGTGGAACGGCACGATGATGAGCGCGCCGATCGAGGACAGGATGGCGTTCCAGCCCGGCGCGTTGAAACCGATACCGAACATCAGCCGCAGGAAGAAGAACAGGAAGGCGCCGCCGATGCAGATGATGATCGATTGCACCACCCCGTTGTGGGTGAAGCCGCTGCGTTCGGACAGGTAGCCGACAATACCCGCGATCACCACGGTGCCAAACAGCGCCAACATCATGTCGTCGCCTCCGGCACGGACAGCTCAGAACCGGTCGCAATCGGAAACCCGCGTAAGAAGGTCTCGCGGTCCTGCGCGCCCTTGCCGGAGCGTTGCAGGCGCAGGAGCTCCACTGCGCCACTGCCACAGGCGATGGTCAATGCCTGGTCCAGAACGGTGCCGGACGCGCCGGATCCCGCGGCCAGACGCGAGGCGAGCACCTTTACCCGCTGGCCATCGATGTCGCACCATGCGCCGGGAAACGGCGAGAGACCGCGGATCTTGCGGTCGATCTCTTCCGCAGGGGCGCGCCAGTCGATCTGGGCCTCGGCCTTGTCGATCTTGCTGGCGTAGGTGACGCCCTCCGCGGGCTGTGGCTCCGGCGTCAGATCCGGCAAGGCCATGAGAGCCTCCACGATAAGCCCAGCGCCGATTTCGGACAGGCGATCATGGAGTTCGGAAGTGACTTCCTCGGCCCCGATCAGGGTCTCCTCGCGCATCAGGACAGGGCCGGTATCCAAGCCAGCCTCCATCTGCATGATGCAGATACCTGTTTCTGCATCGCCCGCCATGATCGCGCGGTGAATAGGTGCCGCGCCACGCCACCGCGGCAGCAGGCTGGCGTGAATGTTGAGGCAGCCCCGTTCAGGCGCATCGAGGATGGCCTGCGGCAGGATCAGCCCATAGGCGACCACAACGGCGACGTCAGCCTTGAGCGCTGCAAAGGCGACCTGTTCTTCGGCGTTTTTGAGCGAGACTGGGTGGCGCACATCAAGCCCCAGCGCCTCGGCCCTTGCGTGTACCGGAGTGGGGCGGTCCTTCTTGCCGCGCCCGGCGGGACGGGGTGGCTGGCAATAGACCGCGGCGATCTCGTGACCTGCGGCCACCAGCGCGTCCAGCACCGGGACCGAAAACTCCGGTGTTCCCATGAAGATAACCCGCATCGCGCTGCCCTTCCTGCTGTGCATTGGTGTTGAGCACAGGCTTAACGCAGGACACGGCACAGGGCCAGAGCGGACGCGCATATGCGCGACAGCATGCACCTGCCCCTGACGGGTCAGGCTAGGGCCTCCGGCGGAGATATTTACAAAAAGCTGAAAGCCAACAGGTCAGCGCGCCAGTTTGCGCGCCTTCTTGATCAGCATGTCGCGCTTCATCCGGGAGAGATGGTCAAAGTACATCTTGCCGTTCAGATGGTCGATCTGATGCTGCACGGATGTGGCCTCGATTCCGACAAAATCGCGCCGGTCCACCACGCCGTCCTCGTTGAGGAAACGCACGGTGACCGCACGTGGGCGCTGTATCTTGGCCGCCACGCCGGGGAGGTTGGGGCTGGCTTCCTCATGTTCGCGCAGCTCGATCGAGGAATGCAGGATATCCGGATTGGCCAGCCGTACCACGCGGCCCCGCTGCGTGGAGCCGTCGACCACCGCCAGCCGCAGCATCACGCCGATCTGTGGGGCAGCCAGACCCACACCCGGCATCGCCTCCATCGTGTCGATCATGTCGTCCCAAATCGCGCGGATCTCTTCGGTGATCTCCGGCACCGCGTCGGCGGCGGTGCGCAGGCGTTTGTCGGGCCAAGGCAGGCAGGTACGGATGGTCATGAGCGCGTGTCCTCATCAGGCTGGTACTGTGCGTCTGCCGCCGCGCGGGCCTGAGGCGACAGGTGATCGAAGGTCACACGCCCATCGAGATGGTCGTATTCATGCTGGATGCAGCGGGCGGCGAACCCGTCAAATTCCTGTTCGCAAGGCTGGCGTTCAGCATCCAGCCAACGCACATGCACACGGGTCGGGCGCGATACTTCGGTGGAGACCCCAGGTATCGACAAACAGCCCTCTTCGCCCACAGCCGTCTCTTCCGCGCGCCAAAGGATCTGCGGGTTCATCATCACGACCGGGTTCCGCGCCCCGTCCTTCCAATCCACATCCATCACGAAGAGGCGCTTGAGCACGCCAACCTGCGGCGCCGCCAGGCCCCGGCCCGGCGCGTCATACATCGTCTCCAGCATGTCGGCGATCAGAGTGGTCACATCCTCGTCCGCGTCCACCGGCCTGCAGATCGTCGAAAGACGCGGGTCGGGCCACAGAACGATCGGCAGCAGGCTCATGTATTGCCACGCGCGATTTCGCGCTTCAGCTTCTGCATCTTGCGGGTGATCATCTGGCGTTTCAGCGGCTTGAGATAGTCGATGAACAGCTTGCCCTCGAGATGGTCAATCTCATGCTGCACGCAAGTGGCCCAGAGCCCGTCGAAGGTCTCGCTTTGCAGGTTTCCGTCACGGTCGAGCCATTCCACATCCACCACCTTGGGGCGGGTCACCTCGGCATATTGCTCGGGGATCGACAGGCAGCCTTCCTCGTAGACGTTCTCCTCGTCCGAGGCGGCGATGACGCGCGGGTTGAACATGACGAGGGGGCGCGCGGCGCCCTCCTCTTCCTTCACGCAATCAAGCACGATCAGGCGATCCAGAATGCCGATCTGCGGCGCCGCCAGGCCGATGCCGGGCGCTGCATACATGGTTTCCAGCATGTCGTCGGCCAGCGCGCGCAAATCATCGGACAGGTCCGGCACTTCTGCGGCGGTCTTCTTCAGACGCGGGTCGGGGTGTATCAGGATCGAACGTTTCATGGCCAATGCCTTTAGGCCAATCGCTGCAAACCCGCAATGTCTCTTCGCGGTGGCCGTGATCGGCAAGCGACCGCGCTGTGTTTGTACCAGCACATTGGCGGGGCTTTGCACCGCAGGCGCAATCCCCTAGCGTCTGCCCCGAACACGACGGAGACAGAATTTCATGGATTTCGACAAGATCATTGATCGCCGCGGCACGAATTGCGTCAAATGGGACATGATGGAGCCACTCTACGGAGTATCCCCCGAAGAAGGGCTGGCGATGTGGGTCGCTGACACGGATTTCGCCGTACCGGAGGTGGTCTCGGCAAAGATGCTCGAGATGGCCGATCACGGCATCTATGGCTACGAGAATCGCGAGTCCGAGTACAAGGGCGCGATCCAGTGGTGGATGGAGAACCGCCACGGCTGGCGCGTCGATGCGGATGCGATCTTCACCACCACGGGCCTGGTCAACGGCGTCGGCATGTGCCTGGACACCTTTACCGATCCGGGCGACGGCATCGTGTTGTTCACCCCGGTCTACCACGCCTTTGCAAAGGTGATCCGCCTGGCGGGGCGCGAGGTGGTGGAATGCCAGATGGTGCAGGAGAACGGCGCCTATAGCATGGATTTTGCCGCCTATGACGCGCAGATGACCGGCAAGGAAAAAATGGTCATCCTCTGCTCGCCGCATAATCCCGGTGGCCGGGTCTGGAGCCAGGACGAACTGCAGGGGGTCGCCGATTTCTGCAAGCGCCACGACCTGATGCTGATCTCTGACGAGATCCACCATGATCTGGTGTTCAGTGGGCACAAGCACCTACCGATGCCGGTTGCCGTACCGGAGGTTATCGACCGGCTGATCATGCTGACAGCGCCGTCGAAAACCTTCAACATAGCCGGGCTGCACACGGGTCAGGTGATCATCCCGGACGAGGCGCTGCGCGAGCGTTTCCGCCGTCGCATGCTGGCGATCTATCTGCAGGGCAACACGGCCGGCGAAACCGCCACCATCGCCGCCTATTCTTCCGAAGGGGCGGCCTATGTGGACGCGCTGGTGCCCTATATCGAGGGCAACAAGGCGCTGTTTGACGAGGCTGTGAATGCCATTCCGGGGCTGAAATCCATGGCACTGCAGTCCACCTACCTGGCGTGGGTCGACTTTAGCGACACCGGCATGGAGCGGGCGGAGTTCACCCGCCGTGTGGAGCAGGATGCCATGATCGTGGCAAACCATGGCACCACTTTCGGCACTGGCGGCGAGACCTTCCTGCGGTTCAACCTCGGCACCCAGCGGGCGCGGGTGGAAGAGGCCTGTGCGCGCTTGGCCAGGGCGTTCTCTGACCTGCAGTGACGCATTTCGTGCGGGCCTTGGCTTGGATCGAGGAGACGCAGGGCACGCTGGTCGTGTGCCGCGCCTGTTTCTAAGAGCCGCGGCTGGGGCCCGCACCGCCGCCATCTCCAGTGGCGGCGGTGGAACATCAGATGGTCAACACATCCGGTAGGGCGGCTGCGGTGATAGGATGTGCCGAGGGCAAGGTCGTGTTGCGGATCTAGAGGACGCGTGGATCTGCCCCCAAAGGCGCCGCGTTTGCGGAGGGCGCCGGCAAGACGCCGGAGGGGCGCTCCAGGTTCGACCAGCGCAATCCCGGCAGCGCCTCTCCCCTCTTGCGCAGCCACGATAACTTGCAGGCAAGGGATCAGGCGCACACCGCCACCGCGAGACGCGATCCGCATGGCGAGATGTTCATCCACGGGAAGCCGAAGGCTCTACTGGAATTGGTGAGCCTGCTCGCGATTCGATGCGAACAGCAGTGCCGGCGGCAATGCTCAGCTGCGGCGGCTATCGGAGCTTGTCGCTGTTGGGAGCACGGTGGATATCAAGCCCTGACCGATTGCCTGGATTGGCTCATTGGCTTTTTTCAGAGCTATCGGAGATGTTTCGCTTCGGGCAAAGCCCGAAGCGACCCGCGCCGCGCGCGCCCGTTCCGGGCGCGCGCGGCGCTTGGCCCAACCGTCAGGGTCATGTCCTGAACAGGATATGGCGCTTATGGGCGGGAGCTCCGCCGTCTGCAAATCTCGCAACATCACGCAGCGCCGGCTGGTGCGCACACGCCAATGCGCACAGCCCGGAAACATTACTCCAAGGGCGCTGGCTCAGCCCTCGCCCAGATGATCATGTCCCAACAAACCGACTGGCGCATCCGGCGCGCGATAGAAATCCAGCGGTGCACTGTCTGCTGCGGCGGTCGCGCGCTTGAACTCATAGCGCATTTCGCCTGCTTCGGCCTCGGAGGCCACGATCAGACATTGCGACAGATGACGTGTGCCATCGTAGAGATCCACAAGGCCGCGCAACTGCGGCACCACCTCCGCCTCGACCGAGAACCCGTCAGTCCACTGGCGAAGCACCGGATAGATCTCCTCGCCCGCATGCACGCGCAGGCGATTCTTTTTCTTCATGCCCTGCAGGCGCGCCTTGTCCAGCGCGTCCTGAACGGACTGGGGAACGTAGGTGGTCATGGCCTTTACCTCCGGCATTAGAGGACCGACCCTTAGTTTGGCTTGGAATTGGCTAAAATCAAGTGAAGGCGGCGCGCCCCTCGGCTGCAATTTCGAAGTGTGATCGGTTGGCCGCGCGCCTTTCTACGTTCCAATGCCTCGCTGCCTGAACAGGTTCTCTGCATGAGGCCTGTGCGCGGATGCAGAGGCGCTGCGCAGTCGCACAGGTGGTCGCGCCACTGCTCTGGCCCTATCCTCAGTCGCAACCGAAAAAAGGAAGGGCCTACCATGGGACTGCTGGTTGACGGCAAATGGCAAGACGTCTGGTATGACACAAAATCGCATGGGGGCGCTTTCAAACGTTCCGAATCCCAGTTCCGCAACTGGCTCACCGCCGATGGCGGCCCGGGTCCCGATGGCCAGACAGGGTTCAAGGCAGAAAGCGGTCGCTATCACCTCTATGTGTCCTACGCCTGCCCTTGGGCGCATCGCACCCTGATCTTTCGCAAACTGAAAGGGCTGGAGGACCACATCAGCATTTCAGTCGTGCATCCGGACATGCTGGACAAGGGCTGGGAGTTCAAGACAGGCATGGACGGCGCCACCGGCGATGATCTGTTCGGCTTCGACTACATGCATCAGGTCTATACCAAGGCAGACCCCGCCTACTCTGGCCGCGTCACGGTGCCGGTGCTCTGGGACAAGCAGAACAACACAATCGTGTCGAACGAGAGCGCAGAGATCATCCGCATGCTCAACTCCGCCTTCGACGAGATCACGGGAAATACGCTTGACCTCTGGCCCGAGGCGCTGCGCGAGCCGATCGAGGCGGTGAACGCCCGAGTTTATGACACGGTGAACAACGGCGTGTACAAATCCGGCTTTGCCACCTCGCAGGAGGCCTATGACGCCGCCGTGATGCCGCTGTTCGACAGTCTCGACTGGCTGGAGGACATCCTGAGCCAGCATCGTTACCTGATGGGCGACAATCTGACCGAGGCCGACTGGCGCCTGTTCACCACGCTGGTGCGCTTTGACCCGGTCTACCATCTGCATTTCAAATGCAACCGGCGTCGGATCATCGACTACCCTAACCTCTGGGCCTACACCCGTGAACTGTATCAGATGCCGGGCGTGGCAGAGACGGTGGTGATGCCGCATATCGTGCGCCACTATCACTACAGCCATGACACCATCAATCCGAACCGCATCCTGCCGATCAACCCGGTACTGGACTGGGATGCACCGCACGGGCGCGGATAGGCGCGCAACCGAACCGCAGAGGCCCAGGGCGCGGCGGGGTTCCGCCGCGCTTGCTTTATGGGAAGGGCGGGGGCATATCGTCCAAAGACCCTATGCACAAAGGCCGATCCGCCATGGTAGATAGTATCTCAAGCGTCCCTCAAGGCGCACCGGCGACCGCCCTGACGACCGCCCTGCCCCCGGCGCGCGATCATGGCGGCAACCTCGCCGCAGCCATCGCGCGCTTTGGCGGCGCGCGTGAGGACTGGATCGACCTGTCGACCGGAATAAACCCGGCCCCCTACCCGCTGCCGCCCATGCTGGCAGAAGACTGGACCGCCCTGCCCGACAGCAACGCGCAACAGGCACTGATCGAGGCGGCCCGCGGTTTCTGGCAGGTGCCGGAGGGCGCGGATATCCTTGCCGCCCCCGGCGCGTCGGCCCTGATCGCCCGCCTCCCTGTGCTGCGTCCTTCCCGCACCGTGCAGATCACCACCCCGACTTATAACGAACACGCGGCCGCCTTTGACCAATGTGGCTGGCAGGTCCTCGACGCGGGTCCGGCAGAGGGGCAGGTTGTGGTGCATCCCAACAATCCCGATGGACGTCTCTGGCTGGCGGAGGAGTTGACAGCGCCCTTCTGCGTGATCGATGAGAGCTTTTGCGATATCTGCCCCGATCAGAGCTTAATCGCCCAGGCCGCCACGCCCGGCACGGTGATCCTGAAGAGCTTTGGCAAGTTCTGGGGGCTGGCCGGGCTGCGGCTGGGGTTCGCCATTGGGGACCCGGAACTGATCGCGGGGCTGCGTGCCGCCATGGGGCCGTGGGCGGTCTCCGGCCCGGCGCTGCGGACCGGAACACAGGCATTGAACAACCCAGACTGGGCGGCCACCACGCGGCTGGAGCTGGCCGATGCCGCCTCGCGCCTTGACCAGCTGATGCAACAGGCCGGGGCGCAGACCGTCGGCGGCACCGATCTGTTCCGGCTCTATGACGTGGAGGACGCGGCTGCCTGGCAGGAGCGCCTTGGCCGCGCCCATATCTGGAGCCGCATCTTCCCCTATTCCACCCGCTTCCTGCGCCTCGGTCTGCCGCCCGCCGACCGATGGGGCCAACTGGAGACCGCGCTGACATGAGCACCGCCGCGCTGCTGATCCCCGCCCTGATCCTCGATGCCGCCTTGGGAGAACCGAAATGGCTCTGGTCACGGCTGCCGCATCCGGCGGTGCTGATGGGACGGCTGGTACAGGCGCTGGACGACGGATTGAATGAGGGCGACGGCAAACGTGGCAGGGGCGTGGTGGCGGTTGCCGTGCTGGTGCTCACCGGGCTGGTCCTCGGCTGGACGCTGTCCTGGCTCGGCAGCCTGGTCAGCGTGCTGATCGCCGCCATCCTGATCGCGCAACGCTCGCTGATCGACCACGTCAGCGCCGTGGCCACCGGGTTGCGTCAAGGCCTGCCCGAGGGGCGCGCAGCGGTGGCGATGATCGTCAGCCGCGACACCGACAGCATGACCGGCCCGCAGGTGGCGCGCTCCGCCATCGAGAGCGGGGCGGAGAATTTCTCTGACGGGGTGATCGCGCCGGTGTTCTGGTTCCTTGTCGCCGGACTACCGGGGCTGCTGATCTACAAGCTGATAAACACCGCCGACAGCATGATCGGCTATCGCACCGAAGCCTACGAGGAATTCGGCTGGGCCGCGGCGCGGTTTGATGATGTGCTGAACATCATCCCCGCCCGGTTGAGTGCGCTCCTGCTGGCCGTGGTCACCCGGCGCACCGGCGACTGGGGCGAGATCAGCACCGATGCGCGCAAACACCGCTCCCCCAACGCGGGCTGGCCAGAGGCCGCCATGGCCCGCGCGCTTGGCGTGGCGCTGGCGGGTCCGCGCTCCTACGATGGCGAGATGCGCGACTTTGCTTGGGTGAATGACAGCGGTTCAAAGAGCGCCGATGCCCATGCCATCACGCGTTGCTGTCAAATTCTGTGGAAATCATGGGGTCTGACACTGGTTCTGGTGGTTGCATTGGGTCTGCTCTTCTAGATATCGTTAGCGCGAACCCATCCGACCAAAGGACATATGGCCATGCGCGTGCTGCCCAGCCCCAAAGCGGTCCTGCACCGCACCGCCCTGATCGCCCTGTTAGCCACCCCGACCCTGGCCTCTGCGCAATGTGGCGGAGGTTTCCAGAACTTCGTACGTGGGCTGAAGGACGAGGCCGTTTCCGCGGGCTATTCGATCAAAACGGTGAACGGCTTCTTCAGCGGTGTCGCTAAAGACTCCAAAGTGCTGCGCGCCGACCGCTCGCAAGGCGTGTTCCAGAAACCCTTCATCGAGTTTTCGCGACGGCTCATCTCGCAGAGCCGATTGGATCGGGGCAGCCGCAAGGGCGAGGAATTCGACAAGATTTTTGAGCGGATCGAGACCACCTATGGCATCAACCGCGGCGTGCTGCTGGCCTTCTGGGCGTTTGAGACCGACTACGGCGCGGTCCAGGGCGATTTCAACACCCGCAACGCGCTGGTGACGCTGGCCCATGACTGCCGCCGCCCGGAGTTGTTCCGGCCGCAGATCTTCTCGGCTCTGGAGCTCTACCGCAAGGGGGATTTCGACCCGGCCCGCACTACCGGCGCCTGGGCCGGAGAGATCGGCATGGTGCAGATGTTGCCCGGCGATATCCTCGAACACGGGGTGGATGCGGATGGCGATGGCCATGTGACGCTGAAAACCTCTGCCGCCGATGCGCTGATGTCAGCGGCGCGGATGCTGTCGCACCTCGGCTGGCGTGCAAACGAGCCCTGGCTGCAGGAAGTCACCATTCCGGCGGGCATGGATGTCTCTGCCTCCGGCCCGGCCTACAAGAAATCCGTGGCAGAGTGGGAGGCCATGGGGGTCACGCCACGGTCCTTTGACTTCGCAATGAAGGACGTCGAGGCCTCGTTGATCCTGCCGCAGGGACACAAGGGACCTGCCTTCCTCGCCTACCCCAATTTCGACATCTATTTCGAATGGAACCAGAGCTTTACCTATGTGCTGACCGCCGCCTATTTCGCCACCCGGCTTCAGGGCGCAGAGGTCTACAACGCGGGCAACCCCGACACCGGGTTGAGCGACGGGCAGATGAAGGAACTGCAGCGGCGGCTGCAAGACCGAGGGCATGATGTCGGCAGCGTAGATGGTATCCTTGGTGCAAATACACGCCTGGCCGTCCAGCAAGAGCAAATGCGCCTCGGCCTGCCTGCCGATGCCTGGCCAACGCCAGATCTGCTCAACGCGCTTTGAGGTCGCTCAGGGCCGCATCGGGAAACGCGCGCCCTCTTCGGTAATCAGCAGGGTGCGATTGCCATCACGCACATATAGGTCGCAGCGTTTGTTGCCATTGGTGAAGGTCACGCAGACGCTGCCGTCCTCGGCGACCCTGTAGCTGCCCCACGCAGTACCGCCGCCATTCTGCGCCGAGTAGGTATAGGCGTAGGCGCCATTGGCCCAGAACCGGCTTTCGCCATCATCGTAGTAGCGGAACACCTGCCCCGGCAGTGCCGCAAGGTCGTCGGCGTCAAAGGGCTGATCTCCGGGGCGCAACGCCCATTCGGCAGCAGAGAGCGGCGTGGCAAGGCAAAGCAGCAAGGGGATGAGACAGCGCATAACGCTACCCTAGCGGCGCTTTTGATGACAGCGCAGTCACGACTGCGTGTCAGCGCCGCTCACAGTCAGGCGACCAGAGCTTCGGCCTTTTTCAGATCGACGGAGACCAGCTGGCTAACGCCCTTCTCCTGCATGGTGACGCCGAACAAACGATCCATCCGCGCCATGGTCACCGCGTGGTGGGTGATGATCAGAAACCGCGTGTCGGTCTGCCGACACATCTCGTCCAGCAGGTCGCAGAAGCGGGTGACATTGGCGTCATCCAGCGGCGCGTCGACCTCGTCCAGAACGCAAATCGGCGCCGGGTTTGACAGGAAGACCGCAAAGATCAGCGCCATCGCCGTCAGCGTCTGCTCACCGCCGGACAGCAGCGACAGGGTCGACAGCTTCTTGCCCGGAGGCTGGCACATGATCTCCAGCCCCGCATCCAGCGGGTCGTCGCTTTCGACCATCAGCAGGTTGGCTTCGCCGCCGCCAAAGAGATGCGTGAAAAGCATCGCAAAGGAGCTGTTGACCTGCTCGAAGGCGGTCAGCAGCCGTTCGCGCCCCTCGCGGTTGAGGCTGGCGATGCCCGCGCGCAGGGTCTTTACCGCCTCTTCCAAGTCCAGCTTTTCGGCCACCAACGTGTCATGCTCTTCCTGCACCTCGCGGGCGTCTTCCTCGGCACGCAGGTTGACCGCCCCCAGCGCGTCCCGCTGGCGTTTGTGGCGGGCGACCTCGACCTCCAGATCCTCGGCGTTGGGCATATCCTCGGGCGCGACCTCAAGCTGCTGCAGTAGGTCGCCGGGCTCCATCTGCATCACCTCGTCGATGCGCTCGGCGGCGGCCTCGACAGTCTCACGGGCGGCCTCGGTGCGGGCCTCGGAGCGGGCGCGGGCCTCGCGAGCCTCGGAGGCCAGCCGTTCGCATTCGCGCTCATTGTGCACCGCCTCGCGCAGCACGCCTTCGGCGGCGACCAGCGCATCGGTGGCCTCGGCCTTGCGGGTCTCGGCCTCGGTGATCTGTTCGTTCAGCTCCTCGCGGGTCTCGGCAATCTCGCCGGGCACCGCCATCGCGTCCTCCAGCTCTTCCTGACTGGCCTCGCGGCGCTCTTCCAGTTCAGCGATCCGCTTGCCGGCCGACTCCAGACGATGGCGCCAGCCGGAGATTTCCTTGGTCACGGTCTGGGCCCGTTTGGTGCGGGCCTCGCCCTCGCGGCGCAGCTCGTCCAGCGCGGAGCGATGGGTCAACATGGTGATCCGCGCAGCCTCAACGCCGTGCTTGATCTCCTCGACCTTGGCGCGGGCCTCGCCCAGATCCCCCAGCGCGCTTTGTCCGGTTTCGGCCTCTTTCAGCTGCAGGGATGCGGTCAGCGCGTCCTCGTCATGGCGGGCAACGGCGATACCGAAGTTTTCCAGCTTGCCTTCAGCGAGGTTGCGCTCCGCCTCGGCGCGGCTCAGGGCACGGGCGGCATCGGCGACACGCTGGTCGGCGGCGCGGCGGGCCTGACGGGCGGCCTGATCGGCGCGGGTGACCTCTTCCAGCTTGCGCACCAGCGCCTCATGCGCCGCCTGCGCGCCCTCGGTTCGGGCGGTCGCATGGGCCAGATCCTGTTTCAGCGCTTCCAGCCGGTTCATCTGTTCCAGCCGCATGGCGGCGGCAGAGGGCGCATCCTCGGCCCAGGCGCGGAAGCCGTCCCAGCGCCACAGGTCGCCCTCCAATGTCACCAGCCGCTGCCCCGGTTGCAGCTGCGGTTGCAGGCGCAGGGCCTCGTCCGGGTCCACCACGCCGATCTGCGCGATCCGGCGCCAGAGCGCATCGGGGCCGTCGACATATTTGCCCAGCGGCTCAACCCCGTCGGGCAGCGGGGCATCACGGTCATAGGACGGCAGGGTGAGCCAGCCCGTGGGCCCGTCGCCATCCGCAAGCGGCGCGCGCAGATCATCGGAGAGCGCCGCGCCCAAGGCCTTCTCGTAGCCCGGGGTCACCCGCAGGTCATCCATCACCTGCCCACCCTCGGCGGTGTCTCGTTCGACCAGCTTGGCCAGCGCCGTCACCTCGGCCCGCAGCGCGCCAAGCTCGCCCTCGGCCTCGGAGCGTTTGGCGCGCGCCTCGGTCTCATGCGCCTGGGTTTCTGTGCGCAGCTCATCCGCCTCGGCCAGGGCCTCCTCGGCCATTTCAGCCCCCTCGCGGGCCTCTTCCTCGGCCTCGACTGCGGCCTCATAGGTTTCTTCGGATGTCCCCAGCGCCTCGCGGGCCTCTTCCATGGCGGCGCGGGATTTGGCGCCCTCGCCCTCGGCCCGGTCCAGCGCCCGGCGGCAATCCTCAACCAGCCGTTGGGCAGACTGGTGACGGGCAGCGAGACGGGCGACATCCTCAGTCACCTGCGACAGATGTTCCTCGCCGGTGTGCAGGATCGACGCCGATTCCTCTGCCACATCCGCCGCTTCGGACATCCGGTCGTCCTGGCCTTCGCCGGCCTTGGCCAGCTCGCGCTTTTCCCATTCAAGCCGTTCAATGGTCTCGCCCGCGTCCTTGTTCAGGCCGGACTCGCGTTCAATGTCATTGCCCAGCTGCTGGATGCGGCTGTTCAGACGTTCGATGTTCTGACGCGCCTGCGCCTCCTGATCCGAGAGCGCATCACGCTGCACCACCAGCCGCTGCAACACGGCCGCAGCGATCGCGTCTTCCTCGCGCAGGGGCGGCAGGCCTTCTTCGGCCTCGGCCCGTTTCTCGCTCGCCACGCGGGCCAATGCCTCTGCCTTGGCCGCCTGGCTCACGCGGGTGCGCAGTTCCTCCTCAGCGGCGAGGCGGGCGTCATCCGCTTCGCGCCAGCGCCGGTAGAGCAGCATGCCCTCGGCCAGCCGCAGCTTCTCTCCAATCTCGCGGTAGCGCTGCGCCTGTTTCGCCTGCCGCCCCAGCTGCCCCAACTGGCTGGCGAGCTGTTCGATCACGTCATCGACGCGCAGCAGGTTCTGTTCGGTGTTCTTCAGCTTCAGCTCCGCCTCGTGGCGCCGCTGATAGAGGCCGGAGATCCCCGCCGCCTCTTCCAGCACCCGGCGGCGGGCCTTGGGCTTAGCGTTGATCAGTTCGGAGATCTGCCCCTGCCGCACCAGCGCCGGTGAATGCGCGCCGGTCGAGGCATCGGCAAAGAGCATCTGCACGTCCTTGGCGCGCACATCGCGAGTGTTGGCCTTGTAGGCGGAGCCCACGTCGCGGGTGATCCGGCGCACGATGTCAAGCTGATCGGCCTCGTTGAACCCCGACGGCGCCAGCCGCTCGGAGTTGTCGATCTGCAGGCTCACCTCGGCAAAATTGCGGGCCGAGCGGCTGGCGGTGCCGGCGAAGATCACATCTTCCATGCCGCCGCCGCGCATCGCCTTGGCCCGGGTCTCGCCCATCACCCAGCGCAGCGCCTCCAGCAGGTTCGACTTGCCACAGCCGTTTGGCCCCACGACGCCGGTCAGACCATCGGCGATGATCAGGTCGGTGGGGTCAACAAAGCTCTTGAAGCCAGTCAGCCTGAGTTTGGAAAAGCGCAAGATCGCCCTTTCTGGTGATTCCGTTGCCGGAAATCACATCAGTCTTGCGGGCCAAGTGTCAACGGCGCATGACGCAAAATCGGCACTTTTCGCCCTGCACCCCCACCATATCTTGTGGATAACCGCCGTTTACAGCGCGGAGTTGAGCACCCGCCCCAGACGCGCCATGCCCTCGGCGATCACAGTTTCATTGCTGTTGGAGAAGCTCAGCCGCAGCGTGTTGGCGCCGGAGCCGTCGGCATAGAAGGCCTGACCGGGGACAAAGGCCAGCTGCTCCTGCGCCAAAGCGCGCTCCAGAAGCGTGGCGCTGCTGATCCCCTCAGGCAGGGTCAGCCAGATGAACATGCCGCCCTCGGGCCGAGCCCAGGTGACACCTTCAGGCATATGCGCCTCCAGCGCGGCGAGCATGGCGTCGCGGCGGCGCATGTAGACCGCGCGCAGGGACGCAACGTGGTCGTCAAAAAGCCGCGCGGCCACCTGATGGGTGGCGATCTGGTTGATGGTGGCGGAATGCAGGTCGGCGGCCTGCTTCATCAGCACCAGCTGCTGGATCACCGGCGTCGCCGCCACCACCCAGCCGACGCGCAGCCCCGGCGACAGGGTCTTGGAGAAGGTACCGCAGTAGATCGTGCGGCAGGCATCGAGATCGCCACCCTTCTGCTCCTGCTCCAGCGCCAGCATCGGCGGCACCGACTCACCATCAAAGCGCAGGGCCTGATAGGCGCCATCCTCGATCACGGCGGCGCCCAGTGCCTCCGCCATCTGCAAGGCCGCCACCCGTTCCGCCCGGGTCATGGTGACGCCGGTGGGATTGGCGAAATCGGGGCTCATATAGGCGAACTTGACCCGCCCCCCGGCGACCTCTGCTGCGGCCGCATAGGCTTCGGGCGGCTGGTTATCGCCCGGGCGCAGGCAGTCATAGCGCGGCTCATAGGCGTTGAAGGCCGCCAGCGCGCCAAGGTATGTCGGCCAGCCCACCAGCGCAGTGTCGCCGGGGTTGAGGAACAGCTTTCCCAGATAGTCCAGCGCCTGCTGTGAGCCAGAGGTGATCAGCACGTTCTCTGGCGCGCAGGTCACTCCCATCTCTGCCATATGTGCCGCGATCCACTGGCGTAGCGGCAGGTAACCTTCGGAGATCGAGTATTGCAGCGCCTGCGCCTGATGCTCGGGAGTGAGGGCGGACTGGAAGGCCTCGGCAAAGGCCTCAGCGGGAAAAAGTGCCGGATCGGGGATGCCACCGGCAAAGGACAACATCCCCGGCTGATCCAGCAGCTTCAACAGCTCGCGAATTTCCGAAGCCTTCATGCGGCCAATACGTTTCGCAAATTGCGCTGGGAGGGTCATTTGAATCACTTTCATTCTCGATCATGCCCGCAATCGATAGAAAGACGAAAACCAAGTCAATAGTCCTGACCTATTATTTCACCCATCGTGATCTTGCAGCCCGGGGCGGTTGGTGGTCATATGATTTGACCAATCGACATTTTCCGAGGCCACTCATGCCGTTCCAGAAAGTTCAGCCGGAAAAGCTCTCTGCCGCCGTGGTGCGCCAGATTGAGAAGCTGATCTTGCGGGGCATACTGCGACCGGGAGAGCGGCTCCCGCCCGAACGCGAGCTGGCCGAACGGCTGGGTGTCTCGCGTCCCTCGCTGCGCGACGCGCTGGCAGAGTTGCAGGACCGGGGTTTGCTGGCAAGCCGGGCAGGGTCCGGGGTGTTCGTGGCCGATGTTCTGGGCTCGGCCTTCTCGCCGGCGCTGATCCAGCTCTTTGCCAGCGACGACGAGGCGGTGTTCGACTATCTCTCCTTCCGTCGCGATCTGGAGGGCATGGCCGCCGAACGGGCCGCGAAATTCGGCTCTGATGCCGACCTTGCCGTGATTCAGGAAATTTTCGACAGGATGGAGCAGGCCGGGGATCCCAGCATCTCGGAGGCGGCGGCAGAGCTGGACGCGCAGTTCCATTCGGCGATTCTGGAGGCCAGCCACAACGTGGTCCTCTTGCACATGATGCGGTCGATGTTCGACATGCTGCGCAAGGGGGTGTTCTACAACCGGCGCATCATGTTTGGCGCACACACCACCTACGAGGCTCTACTGGAGCAACACCGCGCCATCAACACCGCGTTGCAGTCGCGCAATGCTGCTGACGCAAGGGCGGCGGTGGAGGCACATCTGGACTATGTGAAACAGGCTCTGGACGAACAGATTCGGGCTGAGCGCAACGCCGAAATCGCGGCCCAGCGGCTGGAGCATGAACGCAACCGCTGATGCGGCACGTCACATGGCGGTGCTGTTGATGAAATCTCGGGTTCTTTGATTGAGTGCGGCAGTAAAGATCATCTCCGCACTGTCGATTTCAACCAGTCGCCCTTCTTCGAGATAGGCCACCCGATCCGCAACATGCGCGGTCTCGGTGAGGGATGCGGTGACCAGAACCACGGTGTGATCCTGCTTCAGATCGGCGATCAGACGGTTCAGCAGAGCCAGCTCCATCCGGTCGATCGAACCAGTGGGCCGGTCCAGCAGCAATACCTTGGGTCGGATGGCGAGGCTGCGGGCAATGCACAGCAACCGCTGGCGTTGAATGGGCAATTTGGTGGCCGGCATCTTGTGCAGCACATCCTTGACGTCGTCCCACAGCAGGCAGCGGCGCAGCACGGTTTCCACCACTTCGGCGACCTGCGAAGGCGTGCTGGCGATCCGGTTCAGACGCACACCATAGGCGATGTTGTCCCAGATCGACATTGGGAAGGGGTTGGCCTGCTGCGAAATGAACGCCAGCTGCCGGCGCAGCGTCGGCAGATCGCAAGCGTTATGATAGATATCAGCACCATCCAGCAGGATGTGGCCAGTGTTCCCAAGGCCGCGATGCTCATCCAGCAGACGACACATGGCGCGCAACAGGGCTGTCTTTCCGGCGCCCGCCCGACCAATCAGACCCAAGACCTCGCCCTGGTGGAGATCAAAACTAAGATCCCGCAACAAAAGCTGACCGTTGATTGAGGCTGAAAATCCCTGCAGCGACATCAGCGCCGGTCCGGGATCACCTGCAGGACCCTCTCCCGCGGTCTGATGCACATCGTGCTGAGGCTTTGGAAGCGAGTCGAACATTTGTGCCCTGAATGCAGCATGACTTGAAAAACCATGTGGCACGGCGGGACGTCAGAGTCATGTCGCAAAGCCGTCGATCATAAAAACTTCACAAAACCCGTAAATTCGCGAATGCAAAAAGCCCCGGCGTTTCCACCGGGGCTCTTATCGGATGTAACACAAGACCTGCTTAGTGCAGCTTTGCGTTCACGTCCTGAATGGCTGCGTCGATCAGCTTGTTGGCTTCCGCCGCCGTCATCTGCTTTGCGATCACCTGATCGGCAACCTCGACAGCAATGGTGATGGCGCGATCACGCACTTCCTTCACCGCGGAGGCCTGGGCAGACACGATCTGCTCTTCGGCAGCGGCCATGCGGTTCGCGATGGAAGCGGCAAGATCCGCTTTCGCCTGCTCGGCCGCTGCTGCGGCTTCGTCACGGGCGTTGGACACGATGCGGTCAGCCTGAGCCTGTACATCCTGCTGCTTGCGTTCGTAGGACGCCAGAAGGGTCTGGGCCTCTTCACGCAGGGCGCGGGCTTCTTCCAGTTCCGACTTGATGCTGTCCGCACGTCCGTCGAGCTGCTTGCCAATCAAGGACGGCACATTGGCAGCGAGCAGAATGCCAATGAACAGCAGGAAGGCGAGTACGACAACAAAATCGGTGTTGCCGAGATTCCAGCCGCCACCCGCCGCAAACGCGGGGGACGCGGACGCGAGGGTCAGAGCGAGTGCGAGAGTTGCGCGCATGATCTTAGCCCTCCGTCCGTTTGGCGACTGCAGCCGCGATTGTGTCGGTATCGTCCTTGCCACCCAGTGCTGCAACCAGCGCAGAGGCGGTGTCGGACGCAACGATCTTGACGTTATCCAACGCAGTTGCGCGGATCTCGGCAATGGCCTTCTCGGATTCTTCTGCCTTGGCAGCAATTTCCGCGTCGGCCTTGGCGATCGCCTCGTCGACTCCGACCTGAATTTCCGCACGAGTTTCAGCGACGATGCGCTGTGCCTCGGAGCGGGCGTCAGCCAGAGCCTTGTTATAAGCGTTTTCGGCCTCAACTGCCTTGGCTTTGAGATCTTCAGCCGCGGCGAGGTCGTTGGTGATGGTGCCCTGACGTTCGTTCAGGATGCCTGCAATGCGAGGCAGCGCGACGCGCGACAGGATCAGATAGATCACGACAAGCGTGACCAGAAGCCAGAAGATCTGGTTTCCGTAGGTCGAGAAGTCCAGCTGCGGCATGCCGGAAGACCCGTGCGCCGCGTCGGCAGCTCCATGACCTGCGTCATGCGTAGTAGTTGCCATGTCGTCCTCCTATGGAACTTGCCGTTACACCGGGCGGGGCGCGGTTGGCACTCCGCCCGGCCGTAAGGAAAAAGTGTTCCGGAGTCTTAGACGGCGAACATCAGCAGCAGAGCGACCAGGAACGAGAAGATGCCCAGAGCTTCTGCAAATGCGATGCCGATGAAGAGAGTAGCAGTCTGCGAAGCAGCTGCGGAGGGGTTGCGCAGTGCGCCTGCCAGGAAGTTGGCTGCAACGTTGCCAACACCCAGAGCTGCAATGCCAGTACCCATGCCAGCCAGGCCAGCGCCGATGTATGCGAGATCGCCTTCCATGATAGTATCTCCTTACGATTGGAAGTTGCGGTAGTAGTTCAGACCAGCACGCGGCCCCTTAGTGGGACGGGTGCAGCGCGTCTTTCAGATAGACACAGGTCAGAATGGTGAACACGTAGGCCTGGATGAAGGCCACGAGAACCTCGAGTGCGTAGAACGCGGTGATGGCAAAGATCGGCAGGAAGGAGGCCGCGCCCAACGCGCCGGCAAATCCTGCGAACACCTTCAGAACCGCGTGTCCCGCCATCACGTTGCCTGCAAGACGAATGCAGAGGCTGACGGGGCGCACGAAGTAGGAAATCACTTCGATCAGGGCGAGGACCGGACGCAGCGCCAGCGGAGCGGAGCTGACCCAGAACAGGCCGAGAAACTTGACACCATGCAGCACGAAGCCGGTGATGGTGATCGCTACGAAGACCACAACCGCCAGCAGGCCGGTGACGGCGAAATGCGACGTTGTGGTAAAGGACATCGGGATCAGGCCAAGGAAGTTGGCGGTCACGATGAACATGAACAATGTGATGATGTAGGGGAAGAACTTCACCGCGTCCTTGCCGGCGACATCTTCGACCATCTTGTAGATGAAGCCGTAAGCCAGTTCAGCAACCGATTGAGCGCGCGACGGCACGATGCCACGGTTGGCAGAGCCGAACACCAGCAGTGCGAAGACTGCAACCACGGCGAAGAACATCCACAGGGTCACGTTGGTCGGCGTGTACCACGCGATGTGGTCGCCGCCAAACAGCGGCGTCACGGTGAACTGATCCATCGGGTGGATGGCCAGGCCCGCGGTTTCAGGTGCAAACAACACACCCGATACGAGCACCAGAGCCAAAGCTACGTAAAAGAACAGTTTGCCCATCGTTCCGCTTCTCCTGTCGCCGGACTGGCGCCCGACATTCATACGTCTTTATCAGCGTCGGCGTGTTTCTCCGCCTCGGCCATTTGCTTGTCCTGGATCTCGCGTGCGCTGCGGAGCATTACCTTCACCCCGGCGGCCAGACCCAACATTATAAACAGCACCATGAAGAGGGGCATGGTTCCAAACAGAACGTCCAACCCGTATCCGATGCCGAGGCCGATCACGAGACCGGCCACCAATTCCGTCACCATCCGCCAGGCCTGATTGGCCATGGAATAGTGTTCATCCGCACGGGGCTCTGGCTCTTCATGCGCCTGTTTGGCAGCGGCCAGTTTTGCCTCCAGCTGCGCCATGCGCTGCTTTTGGTCATCGTCAATCAACAGACGGTTCCTCACGCGAAATCTGATGTGTTGCTAAGCGGTCCCCCGCTCAGAGTCAATTGCACAATGCGCGTCACATCCTCCATATATTTCCATTAATAATCAGTATCTTATACAAACCACATCAAGACCCGCATCGCCTCAGAGGCAGCCGATTGGCGTCAAATGGCGCAGAACGCCATATTCAACCAAACGGTTGATCTTGGGATCAGGCGGGCAACGGACGGCGCCGGAACAATCGCCCGTCGATCAAAAGCAGCCCGAAGAGGATCGCCGCCAGCCCCATCAGATGGCTGAGCGCCAGCGGCTCTCCCAACACCAGGACCCCCAGCGTCAACGCGGAGGTCGGAGCGATCAACGTTGGCAGCGTGATGTTGGTTGGCCCCACGCGTGGCAGCACCCAGTACATCGCGATAAAGGCCGCAGAGGTAAGCGCAAATCCGATGATGGCCAGCGCGCCCCATGCCTGAGCGCTGAGGGCACCTGGCAGGCCTTCGCTCCAGATCGCAAGCGGCAGAATGAAGACTGTCGCCCCGGACAGGGCCCAGGCAACCAGCACCACTGCTTCCATGTCGCGAAACTGGCGGGCGACATTGACAGAAAAGGCATAGCACAGCGGTGCACCCAGCGTCACCAGAACCGCCCAGATGGCCGATGGCTCACCGCTTTGCAGGATGGGGAGCGACAGTATCACGATCCCGGCAAGCCCCGCCCCAACGCCAAGGCTCTTGCGCCAGCTGGCGCGCTCGCCGCCCGGCCAGAAATGGGTCACAACGACCGCCAGCGCCGGCGTGCTCGCATTGACAATACCGGCAACGCCGCTGGCGATATGCTGCTGTCCGATGGCATAGAATGAGAACGGGATCGCATAGCTCAGCGCGCCAAACCCCGCGAGCGCCAGCGCCCGCGACATCGGGATGCGCCAGCGACGACCACGCGCCAGAAGGAAGATCCAGCACCCAAGCGCCCCGAGGCCAACCCGCCCGGTCGAGATCCACAGCGGATCCAATTCACGCAGAAGCACGGCGTTGAACATGAAGGACATGCCCCAGCCGATGCCGAGAATGACAATAATCGCCCAATCGCGCAGCGCCATGGTGGTCTCCCTGTGTTTCTGTGCGAGAGTTCTGCGCGCACGCTTCGGGATTGTCGACCCGCATCCTGCACTTTAGGAGGTATCTGCATGAGCGACACCCTTGATACAGTCTTTGCGGCCCTCGCAGATCCGACCCGACGGGCGATCCTGTCGATGCTGCTGGAGGACGACATGGCCGTCACCGATGTAGCGGAACCGTTCGAGATGTCGCTGGCAGCGATTTCCAAGCATCTCACCATCCTCACCCGCGCCGGTCTGATCGCGCAGGAGAAACGCGGGCGGGTGAAATGGTGTAAGCTGCAGCCCGACGCCCTGCGCAACGCCTCCGTATGGATGCAGGGGTTTGGTCAGTTCGAGCCGGTGAACCTTGATGCCTTTGAACGGTTTCTGGAGACCGAACTGGCACCGCCGCAGTCCGACGAGGCCTGACCCCCTGCAGGACATACGAGCAGATACGGCGCCGCAATGACGCCTAGTGACGCCCCTCATCCTTGAGCAACAGCCAGAGCGCCACCATGGTCAGCGCGATGCCCACGAGGATGAACCCCGAGGGCCAGCCCTTGCCCAGCGCCATTTCCCACAGGATCACCCATGTGGGCACCAGATAGGTATAGGCCATGACCTTGGCCGAGGGCAGCCGCAGAGTGGAGAACTGCAGCAGCACAAACGTCAGCGCCGAGGCGCAGAACGACAGGTAGAAGAGACCGATCCAGACGATGGGTTTCAGCCCAGCCCAATCCGTGGCCCGCAGGTCGCGCCAGCCAAAGATGATCAGCACCAGTGCGCCCGCCACCAGCATGCCAAAAGTGAAGACCAGCGCCGGTTCGCCCCGGTTCAGCTTGCGTACCAGCGGCGTGTATAGCGCGTGCGCCATACAGCCCCAGAAATAGACCATCTCTCCCTGGCCGATCTCAAACGCCATGAGGGCCGACAGATCCGCGCGAAAGATCACCCAGAGCGCCCCTGCCCCACCAATGGCCAATGCCAGGGCCATCCGTGGCGTCGTGACCTGCCGCAGCAACAGCCAGCCAAAGACGCCGCTCATCGCGGGTGTGAGCGTGAAAACCGCCGCCGCGCTGACCGGTGCTGCGGTCTTCAGCCCGTAGAACATCAGCACGAAGTAGATCGCGAACACCCCACCCAGCAGCAAATAGCGCCAGGGCGCCTCAAAATGCGCACGTCGCAACCCCGGCCCCAACGCTGCAGCCGCACCGATCAGTGTGCCTGCCAGTACAAACCGAACTGCGTTGATTGCTGCCGGGGTGATTTCATTCGCCACCATTGCCCCCAGCGAGAAGGACCCCGCCACCAGCGCCGAGAAGGCAAGCATCGCCAAATGGCCCTTGTGCCCGTCGCTCAACGCCGGGCGTTCTGGCAGCGAGTTGCTGTTCATGCTCATTACTGCGGCCAGCCCTTGGCGTGTTCCTTCAAGAAGCGCACGAAGCTCTGCACCTTGTTGGTGCGGTGCAGATCCACATGGGTCACCAGCCAGATCTTGCCCGACCAGTCATCGCGCGGATCCATCATCATCACCAGGTCGGGGCTGTTGGCCGCTTCCCACAGCGAGATGAACCCGATGCCTGCCCCAGCGCGGATCGCCTTATGCCCCGCCACAGCGTCGGAGCAGCGGAACACGATGTTCTCGGCCGGAATGGTGGCGCGCAGCCAGCGCTCAAACGGCGCGCGGGTGTTTTCATTGTCACTGGCGACAAAGCGGTGGTTCACCATGTCATCCTGCCCCTGCAACATGCCGTGGCGCTCCACGTAGTCGCGTGAGGCATAGAGCGCGAGGCGCTGACCGACAAAGGGCTGCACCACATTGTCTGGCTGCTCCGGCGCGGCACCGGCGCGCAGGGCCACATGGGCCTCGCCATACTCCAGACGGAACAAGCGGTCGCCGGTCAGGTAGCGGATCACCAGATCCGGATGCATTTGTTGGAATTCCGTCAGCGCCGGGGCCAGCATCGGCGCCATCGACGACAGGGAGGTCACCACCAACTCGCCCGAAACCTCGTCACCCTGCCCTTTCAGGCGTCCGACCAACTGGCTGAACTGGTCATCGGTGGTCTGCGCCACCCGCAACAGATCCAACCCCGCTTCGGTCGGCGTGTAACCACGCGCATGGCGCTGAAACAGTTTCACCCCCAGCCGCGCCTCGATCGCATCGATATGACGGATCACCGTCGCATGATGCACCCCCAGAACCTCGGCCGCGCCACTCACGGTTCCCAGCCGCGCAACCTGATAGGCGGTGCGCACTTCATCCCAATTTTCCAACCTGCTCCCCAGTTCAGAAACATGCCTCTGAAAGCCTGCGCAAATGCGCACAGATCATGTTGAATATCTCAAATTGTGTTCGCATTTGTAAATACCCATTCTCCGGTTCAGTAGATTGACATCGCCCCCTACGAGGACCCAAAGACAATGACCCAGACCGTTCTTCATATCGACAGCTCCGCCCGCCTTTCCGGCTCCGTTTCCCGCGACCTGACAGCTCAGGTCGTCGAGCGTCTCGGCGCAAAAGAGGTGATCCGTCGCGACCTGGCCACGCCGCTGCCCCTGCTGGATGAGGCCTGGATCGGTGCAAACTTCACACCCGCAGACCAGCGATCCGACGATCAGAAGGCGACGCTGGCGCTGTCTGACGCGTTGGTCGCCGAACTGGAGCGCGTTGACACCGTGGTGATTGGCGCGCCGGTCTACAATTTCACCGTGCCCACCACGCTAAAGGCCTGGATTGATCTGGTCGCACGTGTGGGCAAGACCTTCCAATACACCGAGGCCGGCCCCGAAGGACTGCTAAAAGACAAGCGCGCCATCGTCGTGATCGCTTCCGGTGGCACTGAGGCAGGGTCGGACATCGACTACGCGAGCCGCTACCTGCAGCACATGTTGGGGTTCATCGGCATCACCGACATCGAACTCGTGGCGGCCGACCAGCAGGCGCTGGACGCAGAAGGCTCTGTTCAAAAGGCAAAGGACGCCATCGCCCAACTGGCGGCCTGACGTTTGACCTGATTGGTGTCCAGAGACCGCCCCCTTCCATTCAGTACGGGCGGGGGCTCTCCCGCCCGGTCATCGGTCAGCCACAAGCTGCCCAAGACCCGTTGGGCCCGGCAGGCCGCGCCAAAGGCGCGGCCTGCCCCCGGCGATCCGCAAGGCGGAGCGCAATCCCTCGACCTAGTTTCAGCTGTATCGCGCGCCACAAGTTTGGGGTGCCACACCGTCAGACCGGGTCCGGATACCCTTTAGATCCAGTCTAGATCCAGTCCGGAGTGACGTTGATCTTTTCGAAAAAGGTCATCATGTCCGCGCGCGGCATCGCCACGGTGCGATCATTGACCAGTGGATGCATATAGATCACTTCCGCATCCCGCGCCTGTGCATCCATGAAAAAGCGCACCTCCTGCTCCGCCCCATTGATCATCGCCAGCGGGCTGACCGCGCCGGGACGGATGCCGAGAAACTGCATCAGCCGATCAGCCGAGCCAAAAGACAACCCGCCCACACCAAGCTCAGCGCCAAGCGCCTTGAGGTCGATCTCGCGGTCCTGCTGCAACGATATCAGATAGTTCCGCTTCTTGCGATCGCGCAGATAGAGGTTCTTCAGGCGCAGCGCATTCTCCCCCGGCACCATGAGGTCATCCTCAACCGCCTTCGACTCCTCGACGGTGCGCAGCGGCACATGCTCATGCAGGACATAGGAGATCCCCCAGCGGTCCAGTTGCGCCAGCAACATGTCGGAGGAGAGCGGCAAGCTGTCCTGATAAAGGGATGACGCGTCCATGATATAGCCCCACTTGAACTGGAATTGAATCGGCCGCAGTCTGCAGATCGAACCTGCGCCTTTCAACGCAGTTTTGCGCATCCGTCTCGGGCAACTGCGCCATTAATCGACGCACCGCAACGCGCTTGCGTCAAATCCGCAACGTCCGGTCGCTTCTCGCCAACGGCATCCCTGCCTGCATCCGCCACTGTTGTCTGCTTTGCCTTGACTCTCCTGCGCGCCAGCGGTAGGCCCTGCCTCAACCCCGGGAGCACTGTGTCTTCCGGTCCTCGGCGCGTGTCGGGGATCGCCCTCCACCAGCGCGTTGCGCCCGTGGGGGCAAATCTGTTTTGGTTTGCTCGCATTGTGCTGACACGGCGCGGGCAAACTGTTTGAATTGGCCCCGCACCGCAGCCGAAGGTGGGGACGATTGTGTAAAGGTCCACCGCTCCTTACATCAGGGGCACATCTCGTAACCGGCAATGGAGGCCGAAGGCATGTTTGAAAATCTATCCGAACGCCTGTCTGGCGTCTTTGACCGGCTGACCAAACAGGGTGCGCTGTCCGAAGACGACGTCAAGACCGCCCTGCGCGAAGTGCGCGTGGCGCTGCTGGAGGCGGATGTCTCGCTGCCCGTGGCCCGCGATTTCGTCAAGAAGGTACAGGACCAGGCCACCGGTCAGGCAGTCACCAAATCCGTCACCCCCGGCCAGCAGGTGGTCAAGATCGTGCATGACGCGCTGGTCGACACCCTGCGCGGCGAAGACGATCCCGGCGCGCTGAAAATCGACAGCCCGCCTGCACCGATCCTGATGGTCGGTCTGCAAGGCTCCGGTAAGACCACCACCACTGGTAAACTCGCCAAGCGCCTCAAGGAAAAAGAGGGCAAGAAAGTCCTCCTTGCCTCGCTCGACGTCTATCGCCCGGCAGCGATGGATCAGCTGGCCGTGCTCGGCAGCCAGATCGGCGTCGACACCCTGCCGATCGTCAAAGGTCAGACCCCGGTCGACATCGCGCGCCGTGCCAAACAGCAGGCCGCGCTGGGGGGCTATGACGTCTATATGCTCGATACCGCAGGCCGTCTGCAGATCGACGAAGTCCTGATGAAAGAGGTCGAGGACGTCCGCGATGTGGTCAGCCCGCGCGAGACCCTGCTGGTGGTCGATGGCCTGACCGGTCAGGTCGCCGTTGAGGTGGCCGAAGAATTCGACAGCAAGATCGGCATCTCCGGCGTGGTGCTGACCCGCATGGATGGCGACGGTCGCGGCGGTGCGGCGCTCTCGATGCGTGCAGTGACCGGCAAGCCGATCCGCTTCGTCGGCCTTGGCGAGAAGATGGACGCCATCGAGACCTTCGAGCCGGACCGGATCGCGGGCCGTATCCTCGGCATGGGCGACATCGTCGCGCTGGTCGAGAAGGCGCAGGACACCATCGAGGCCGAACAGGCCGAGCGCATGATGAAGCGCATGATGAAAGGTCAGTTCAACATGAACGACCTGCGCATGCAGCTGGAACAGATGCAGCAGATGGGCGGCATGCAGGGCATGATGCAGATGATGCCCGGCATGAACAAGATGGCCAAACAGGTCGAGGATTCGGGCTTTGACGACAAGGCCATCACGCGCCAGATCGCCATGATCCAGTCGATGACCAAGAAAGAGCGCGCCAACCCCGCGCTGCTGCAGGCCAGCCGCAAGAAACGCATCGCGGCGGGCTCCGGCATGGCGGTTTCCGATCTCAACAAGCTTCTGAAAATGCACCGCCAGATGGGCGACATGATGAAGAAGATGGGCAAGATGGGCAAAGGCAAGATGCTGAAAGAGGCCATGAAGGGCATGCTCGGCAAGGGCGGCGGCATGCCGGATATGCAAGGCGGTATGCCCGGTGGCATGGACCCCAGCCAGATGGACCCCAAGGCACTGGAAGCAGCAGCCAAGGCGATGGGTGGCAAGGGCGGATTGCCCGGCGGCCTCGGTGGGCTTGGCGGTGGCATGGGCCTGCCCGGTGGCCTGTCCGGTTTTGGCAAGAAGAAGTAGGCAAGACAGATGACCGCCGCCCCCATCATAGAAACCGACCGCCTGATCCTGCGCCCGCATGAGGCTGGGGATCTGGATAAATTCTGGAACTTTTTCCAGAGTGACCGGTCGAAGTATATGGACGCGCCGGACAGCCGCTCGCAGCTCTGGACAGGACTGATGGCCGAGGTCGGCTCCTGGGAGGTCTACGGCTGGGGTGGCCTTGCGATCGAAACCAAGGACGGCGAGCTGGCCGGTCAGATCTGCATCAGCCAACCACCGCATTTCCCGGAACTGGAACTGGGCTGGATCGCATTCGAAGGGTTCGAGGGCGCGGGCTTTGCCTTTGAGGCCGCCTCCGCCATGCGGGATTTCGCGTTTGAGATCCTCGAAGTACCAACGCTGGTGAGCTACATCGACCAGAAGAACCGCCGGTCCATCGCGCTGGCGGACCGCATGGGCGCGGTGCTGGACCCCGATGCGCAGAGCTATGATCCGGCGGATCTGGTCTATCGCCACACGCCGGACAGCTCCGGCCCCGGACTGGAGGCCTACGCATGAACGCCGCATCCATTCCGGTGATCGAAACCAAACGCCTGGTCCTGCGCGGCCCGGAGGCGGAGGACTATCCGAACTTCAAGGCGACCTTCACGTCCTATCGCGCACGTTTCATGGGCGGGCCGCTCAACACCTACGAGGCCTGGATGCTCTATGCCGCCGAGATCGGTCACTGGCAGATCCGCGGCTTTGGCATGTGGATGATCCACGACAAGGACACGGACGAGACCTATGGCATGGCCGGAGGCTGGCAACCCGCGGGTTGGCCCGAACCCGAGATCGCCTGGATCATCTGGCCGGAAAAGGCTGGCAAGGGCTATGCGCTGGAAGCGACCCATGCAGCGCGGCAGTATCTCTATACCCAAGGCGGCTGGGACGGCGCGGTCAGCTATATCGACCCCAAGAACCTCGATTCGATCCGCCTTGCGGAGCGGCTCGGAGCCCAAAAGGATCACGACGCGCAGACCATCGACGGCAATGATGCAGTCTACCGTCACCCCTCGCCCGCGGCGCTGTGCGACAGCCAGCTGACGCATGGTATCGAGATGGAAATCGGCCATTACGCCGACCCGCTGTTCAAACCAAAAGGATGGGCCATTGACTGACACAACGACCGATCCCGTTGCCCGTGCAGCCGCCCTCCTGAAAGGGCACCGCGAGAGCATCGACCGCCTTGACGCGATCCTTGTCTACACCCTGGGAGAGCGGTTCAAGCACACCCAGGCGGTGGGCCAGCTCAAGGCGACACACGACCTTCCCCCGTCCGATCCCACGCGTGAAGCCACGCAGATCGCTCGGCTCGAAGAATTGGCGAAAGAGGCCGATCTGGACCCCGAATTTGCCAAGGCGTTCTTGAACTTCATCATCGATGAGGTCATCCGCCACCACAAGAAGCACAAGGAATAAGCGGGGGTCGACCTGATCTCAGGACACCTCGTTCAACGCCATCAAAGGAGAATGACACCATGGCTATGAAAATTCGTCTCGCCCGCGGCGGTTCTAAAAAGCGCCCCTTCTATCGCATCGTGGCCTCCGACAGCCGCATGCCGCGCGACGGCCGCTTCATCGAGAAGCTGGGCACCTACAACCCGCTGCTGCCGAAAGACAGCGAAGAGCGCGTGAAAATGGACATCGAAAAAATCCAGGCATGGCTCGACAAGGGCGCACAGCCCACCGACCGTGTGGCCCGCATGCTGGAAGCTGCCGGCGTTCGCGACAAAGCAACCCGCAACAACCCCAACAAGGGCACCCCGGGCAAGAAAGCCCAGGATCGCGCTGAAGAGAAAGCCGCCAAAGCTGCTGAAGCGGCCGAAGCTCCCGCAGACGCGGAATAATCACATGACGGGTTCGGCGCAGGATGCGATGGGATGTTTCCCGCAGGCGTTCCGCGCCGAGCTCGATCTGTTGATGAAGCTGCGCCGCGACGTGCGGCGCTTTCGCACCGATCCGGTGGATGAGGCAGTGCTGACGCGCTGCCTCTCTGCCGTTTCACTGGCGCCCTCTGTCGGCCTTAGTGAACCCTGGCGCATTATCCGCGTCGAGAGCGAGGCCGCCCGCGCGGCAGCTCTGAAGAATTTCGAAGCTGCCAATGCAGAGGCCTTGGCGGACTATAGCGATGATCGTGCCGCCAGCTATGCGCGCCTGAAGCTTTCGGGCATGCGCGAGGCGCCGGTGCAGATCGCCTTTTACTGTGATGACGAGACCGACAAGGGCCACGGGCTTGGTGCCCGCACCATGCCGGAAATGCGCCGCTACTCTGTGGTGACCGCGATCACCCTGTTCTGGCTTGCCCTGCGCGCCGAAGGGCTGGGTCTGGGCTGGGTGTCGGTGCTCGATCCCGAGCAGATGGCCCGCGATCTGAATGTGACTGCAGGATGGCGCCTGATCGGCTATTTCTGCATCGGCCATCCGGAACATCTGTCGGACACGCCGGAACTGGAGCAGGAAGGCTGGGAACAGCGTTTTGCCGCGCTGCCGGTCGAGACGCGGTAGCCATCCATGGGGCTGATCCGCATGCTGATCTTCACCCTTGTCGCCTTTGGCGCCGGGGTCCTTTATGAACGCAGCGGCGCCCGCGAGCGCTGCGCCGCCACGGGCGGCGACTGGACACGAACTGAAACGGGGACCGGCATGATCTGCCGGATGTGACATGACAGACGCAAATGACGATCTGATCTGTGTGGGCGCGCTTTCCGGCTCCTTCGGGGTGCGCGGCGAAGTGAGACTGAAGAGCTTTTGCGCCGACCCCGCAGAAATCGAGGACTACTCCCCCCTGCTCAGCGCGGATGGCAAGACAAGCTATGCGCTGGCCATCGCCCGCACGGTAAAGAACGGTTTTGCCGTGCGCATCGTGGGCGTCGACACCAAGGAAGAGGCAGACGCACTCAAAGGCGTTCAACTTTTTGCGCCGCGCGACCGCCTGCCCTCTCTGCCCGATGATGAATTCTACCACGCCGACCTCATGGGTCTGGAGGTCTATGACACCGGTGGAACCCTGTTGGGGCGCGTGAAATCCGTTCAGAACCACGGCGCTGCCGACCTGCTGGAAATTCAGGCGCCGGGGCAATCGGCAACGGTGCTGCTGCCCTTTACCATGGCAGCGGTGCCCACGGTCGACCTCGACAAGGGACGCATTATCGCCGACCCGCCAGAGGGTCTGTTCTGAGGTCAGTCACACTGTTCACGCAGCAGCTGAAACATCATCACCAGCCGCGACAGCCGATGCTGTTGTGACGAGGTGCGCTGCTCCCGCGCGTCTGGCATCTGAACCCAGTCATTCAAGAGCTGTAGCCCAAGGAAGACGGTCAGTACCGGATCATCTTCCCAAGGGTGCTCATATCCGGTCGCCAGCGCCTGCCAGTCCGCCCGCGCCAATCCGGCATGCCCCGCGCCCTCTTCTGCTACGCCAAAGGAATACGCCAGACGTGTCATGTAGCGTGCAATGTCCAACGCAACCGGCCCCGCGCCGCGCGGCGTCGGGTCCACGGCAAGCAGCGCCTCTGCCCCGAATATGAAGTTGCGTGAATGGGCATCTCCGTGGCGCAGCGCGTGTTGCGTGGGCGCCCCCTCGGCCCCCCGCACCGCCTTGTGCATGAAGGCGCAAAGCCCGAGAAACCTCTTGGGATAGGCCACGGGGCGAACACCCTCGCGCACGTCACGGGCAAGCTTTCGCACCCGGTGCAACACATCACCTCCCTCAAACGCGGTCACTCCGACGCTGCTGGCCCGATGCAGCTGACCAAGCCAGGCTGCGCAGCTCTCGATCACCTCCGCACGCTGATCCAGCCCGATTTCGGCCGCCTCCAACCGTGCATGGGCAGTGAGGCCGGGCACATGCGCCAGAACGACCAGCCGGTCCTCAGGACGCGCAAGGATCACAGGCACCATACGAAACGCCCCGTCACCACCCAGCGCCCGGCCCAGCGTGCCGTAGCTTTCGAGCAAGCTGTCGAAACGGCGCGCGGACAGGCTCGGCTCCTGTTTCACCACCAGCTTCGCGTCATCGTCATGCTCCAGCAGAAGCACCTGACGATCCTCGCGCTCCGTCTTGACCGATTTGATCTGCCGCCACTGCACACGCGCGGGCGCCAGCCCCAGATCGTGCGCCAGCGCATCGAGGCTCAGGCCCTGCAACAGGACGGGCGAGGTTTGGGGCATTCGGCCTCCGACGTCTGGGTTTCAGGCCATAGTAGGCGTAAAAACACTATTGCAAACCCTTCTGATCGGCGGCATGCACGCCTGCATGACCCAAACGCCGTCCAAATCCCACGGGCGCCTCTCTATTGGCGCCACCCTGAAGCCGCGTGAGCTGATGAGCGACACGCCGGACCTGGCAGGTGTGTGGAAAGCAAAGATCCTGACATTGTTCCCCGAGGCCTTTCCGGGCGTATTGGGAGAGAGCCTGACCGGCAAGGCCCTGCAACAGGGCCTATGGCAGCTGGAGACTGTGGATCTGCGCCCCTTCGGTATCGGCAAGCACAAGAACGTCGATGATACGCCAGCAGGCGGCGGCGCTGGAATGGTCTTGCGTGCTGACGTTCTGGGAGAGGCCATAGACCATGCCATGGCCGGCACCACTGCGCCCAAGGGCGGTAACTGGCCGCTGATCTACCTCTCGCCACGCGGGCGTCGCATGGATCAGAAGATGATGCAGACCTTCGCCCGCTGCGATGGCCTGACGCTGCTGTGTGGTCGCTTCGAAGGTGTGGATGAACGGGTGCTGGAACACTACGGCATCATGGAGGTCTCACTGGGGGACTTCGTGATGACCGGAGGCGAATTGGCCGCGCAGGCGCTGATTGATGCGACCGTGCGGTTGATCCCGGGCGTTCTGGGCAATCATGCCTCAACGGAGGAGGAGAGCTTCTCTTCCGGCCTGCTGGAGCATCCGCAATACACCCGCCCGGCCGAGTGGAGGGGACATCAGATCCCGGAGGTTCTGATGTCGGGCCACCATGGCAAGATCGCCGAATGGCGCCAGCAGATGAGCGAGACGATTACCCAAGAGCGCCGCCCCGACCTCTGGGCGGCACATCAAGCGCGCGCGTCTGACGACTGAGGAAACGCTCAGCAGTCGAGATTGATCTGCCAGCGCCTGAAGTTCTCCATACCTTCTTGTGTTCCACGCAGATTGGTTCCCGGCGTGTAACCATCCAGGAGGTCGAGAAACCCACCCTGGAACAGCGCCTGACACCCGGTTTGCGCGGTCGAGATCCGCTCCAGATCCGACGCCGTATAGGAGAATCCGCCCGCAGCAGGTGCAATTAGGGCAATCTCGCGCGTGGTATCCGCACTAAAAGCATAAGCCTTCCCGCTGTCTGTTACCGTCTGGCGCTGCGACCAGAGCGCATCATTCTGTGCGCGCTTTGCTGCCATCTCGCTTGAATTCGGCCCTGTGACATCGCAACCGGCCGCAACCAGTGTCGCGAAAATCAATGCAGAACAATATCTTATATTCATCAAACCGCCTCCAGAAGGGTGCTCTTATAGTGGCGTCCCCCCGCCCCGCCGTCAATCGAAGTTCGGCACCCTCACCGTGCCGTCTGGCGGCTGTTTGCCCAGTGTAAATACTGCCCGTTCCATGCTGGGCGACGGGTTGGATCAGCATCACTCGGACCGTTGCCGGTTTTCCCACGACATGCTTTAGTCGATCAGTAAGTGTACGGAACAACAAGGAGACACTGCTGATGGCTGGAAAATTCGAACTCTACACCGACACTGCCGGGGAGTACCGGTTCCGCCTCAAGGCGGGCAATGGCGAGAACATTCTGGCCAGCGAGGGCTACAAACAAAAGTCCAGTGCAGAGAACGGTATTGAGTCCGTCAAGAAGAACGCCGGAGACGACGCGCGCTATGAGCGCAAAGAGACCGCAGCGGGGAAACATATGTTCAACCTCAAGGCCACGAACGGTCAGGTGATCGGCACCTCGCAAAGCTACGCCAGCGCGTCTGGGCGCGACAATGGCATCGCTTCGGTGCAATCCAATGCACCGGACGCCAGGGTCGAAGACCTGAGCTGATACTGCCAGACGCCGCATCGCCCGTCCGCGCGCGGCGTCGCCCTACCCTATCGGGCTATCTGTGCTTTGAACCGCCCCGTTGCTGCGCCCGGACCGCCACACGGAGCAACTGTTGAAAACGGTCACAGTCCAGATGGTTTGGCGCCGGGCATTCCGCCACATGCAGCATCATCTGCGCCAGAGCTTCCATCTGGCGGGCTTGTCGTCGCATCGCGTCGGCACGGGCCTGCAAATCGTCACGTGGCAGATCCGGTTTTCCGCCGGAGCCGAACATTGCCGCGATCTCGTCCAGCGTGAAGCCACCCTGTTTGCCCAGCGCAACAAGCGAGAGCTGTTGCAGGACCTCATGCCCATACTGTCGCCGCAACCCGTGACGTGACAGCGACTGGATCAGACCCTTCTCCTCGTAATAACGCAGCGCCGACGGTTTCACCCCGCTGCGCTCAGAGACTTCGCCGATATCGAGCAGCTTCATGCTTGACCTCAAGTTGACTTGAATTCGCATCCTGTGCCTCGAATCGAATATTGGCAAGGGAAACAACATGTCATCGTCCTCTTCATTTTCGCCATTCAGGGACCAGCGAGCGGTGGCGCTCCTGCTCGCGGCAACCCTGACCACCATGGCGAACGCCGCCATCAGCCCAGCCCTGCCGGGACTGGAGGCCCGTTTTGCCGATCACCCGCAGGCCGCATTGCTGACCCGCTTTCTGGTGCCTGCACCATCCGTGGCGGTGGTGCTGATCGCGGGCTGGTCCGGCGTGCTCGCCGACCGTGTCGGCAAGCGCATTCTGTTGCTGGGCGGCGTGATCCTGTTTGCGATCGCCGGGAGCCTGGGCATGGTGCTCGACAGTCTAGAAGCCATTCTGGCCAGTCGTCTTGCACTCGGCGTCGCCGTGGCGCTGATCATGACCGCACAAACCGCACTGATCGGAGATTACTTCCAGGATGAGGCCCGCAGTCGCCTCCTTGGCCTGCAGATTTCGGCGCGCAACATCGGTGGGTTGGTGTCCATCACCCTGGCCGGCTTTCTGGCGCTCCTGTCGCCGATGCATGTCTTTGCCATTCACGGGCTGGCGCTCCTGATCCTGCCCCTCCTGTGGACCGCCATCCGAGAGCCCAAGCCCGCAGAAAAGCCAACCGCTATACCCGGGGCAACTGTCGACACAGCCCCCTCGCCAGACGGCCTTGGTCTGGGTCTGTGGTCCATGGCAGCGCTGCAAATGCTGACCGTCATTTGCTTCTTCACGATGCCCACCCAAGTGCCATTTTTTGTTGCCAGCCACGGCGTCACAAATACGGCAGTCATAGGAGGCGTCATGGGCGCGCTCACCCTCGCAGGCGCGCTGGCGGCGACACGCTATGCCACGCTCAAGCCGAGGTACGGGCACACCGGCCTGTTCACCATCGGCTTTGGATTGATGGGCAGCGGCATGCTCACACTTGCACTGGCCCCGAACCTCGGTGTGATCTTCGTTGGCGCGACATTGGTGGGTCTGGGCTTTGCCACGGTCTCCCCCAACTTCAACGAGATCGCGCTGAAATCCGCCCCCGCCAACCGGCGCGGACGCGCAGCAGGGGTCATGACCACATCCGTCTTTCTCGGTCAGATCGTGTCGCCCTTGCTGACACTGCCTCTGGTACAGGCGACGGGCTATCGCGGCACCTTCATCACATTGGCAACCGTACTGCTGATCTGTGCCGCTGTGGCCTTGGTTCGGCACAGTCTGCGTAAGCCGATAGCAAACCGGATCTAAAGGCCCGACGGCCGCGTATCAGGCTTGCAAACAGGGGAGATCTGGCCTAAGAACCGCGCGTCCGGGGCTCTGTTTGAGTCGTCCGGACCCGCTTTGTATTGCCTGTGCCAGTCTTCTTCGGCGGTATCGCAAATCAGCAGCGGCGACGACAAGCAACGAGACCGTATCTCTGGCGGGCGTATGGGGCACTCCCTGCGGACCCGGTGAAGACCAGCAGCTCTGGGGATCATACGAACTTCGTGGATATAACCACGAGCAGCAAAGGAGACGATCATGGATCTGATCGCACAACTCGAAGCGGAGCAAGTTGCTGCGCTGGGGAAAACCATCCCCGACTTCAAGGCCGGTGACACCATCCGCGTCGGCTACAAGGTGACTGAAGGCACGCGCACCCGTGTGCAGGCCTACGAAGGCGTTTGCATCAGCCGCAAGAACGGCGACGGCATTGCCGGGTCTTTCACCGTTCGTAAGATTTCCTTCGGCGAAGGTGTGGAACGTGTATTCCCGCTGTTCTCCACCAACATCGAGTACATCGAAGTCGTGCGCCGCGGTCGCGTGCGTCGCGCCAAGCTGTACTATCTGCGTTCGCGTCGCGGCAAATCTGCCCGTATCGCTGAAGACGCAAACTACAAAGCGAAAGCGTAAGGAGCGGTATCATGAAAAAAGACACCCATCCCGAATACCACACGATCAACGTCAAGTTGACCGACGGTACCGTCATCCAGATGCGCTCCACTTGGGGCAACGAAGGCGACCAGCTGGCGCTGGACATCGACCCCTCCGTGCACCCCGCATGGACCGGCGGCACGTCCCGCCTGATGGACACCGGTGGCCGCGTATCCAAGTTCAAAAAGAAATACGAAGGTCTCGGCTTCTGAGCCATTCCCTCCACGGACTTATCCACATGGATATTCCAGAAAACGCCGTCCTTCTGGGCGGCGTTTTACGTTTGGAACCGTTCGCATTGTCTGCATTTTCCACGAAGCGTCACATTGCGACAATAGGCTCTAAATAGGGTGTTTTGGCCGCTTTCCATTGATTCTCTTGGACTCTATAGTCACCTCAAAGACAAAAGGTGCCGCGCAAAAGCGGCGCAGCTTTGAAGGGATCCGGTAGATGGCGCATATCATTGTCGTCGGAAACGAAAAGGGCGGCGCGGGGAAATCCACCGTCTCCATGCATGTGGCCACCACGCTTGGCCGCATGGGGTACAAGGTGGCGGGCCTGGACCTCGACCTGCGACAGAGGTCGTTGGGTCGGTACCTCGAAAACCGCCTCGCGTTTATCGCGGCCACCGATCTCAATCTGCCAATGGTGGCGCTGCACGAGCTGCCAGAGATCAACCCGGACACGGTGCAACCGGGCGAGAACATCTACGACCTGCGGCTCTCGGAGGCGATCTCCGAGCTGGAGCCCGAGTATGACTTCATCCTGATCGACTGCCCCGGCTCCCACACCCGTTTGAGCCAAGTGGCCCACTCCCTCGCCGACACCCTGATCACCCCCCTGAACGACAGTTTTGTGGACTTCGATCTGCTCGCCCACACAGATGAGCATGGCGAGAAGATCAAAGGCCCGTCGGTCTATTCCGAGATGGTCTGGAATGCCCGACAGCTGCGCGCTCAGGCCGGGCTGCCGCCAATCGACTGGATCGTGATCCGCAACCGTGTCGGCACCCAGCGCATGGTCAACAAGGAAAAGATGGAACGCGCGATCAAGATGCTGTCCAAGCGGATCGGCTTTCGTGTTGCACCGGGCTTCTCCGAGCGGGTGATCTTCCGCGAGTTGTTCCCGCGCGGCCTGACCCTGCTGGATCTGAAGGATGTGGGCGTTAAGCAGCTCAACATTTCAAACATCGCCGCACGGCAGGAGCTGCGCGACATGATGAAGGCGCTGGAGCTGCCAGACGTCGACATCGACATCTAACAGCACGGGGCGGGGAGACCCGCCACACTCTCAGCGCGACGACCCCTCCAGACCAATGAATGCACCGGGCAAACCGCTCGGTGCAGGCGGCCCCAGCTAAGCTTTGCGCCCCTCCGGGGGTTCGATGTCGGTCGCGATCACCGCACCTGCATCCGGGTCGTAGAGAGTGAACAGCTCGATCGGGGTTGCCACCCCGCGCAACATGTAACGTCCCACCGACACCAGACAGTCCCCCTCGGCTCCGGCGGCTTTGCGCACGTCCTCGGACAGGATGATCGACCGCTCCACCGTGCGATGCATGTCGGCAATCCGCGCAGTCAGGTTCACCGCCGGCCCAATCACCGTGAAGTCCAGACGATTGGGCGCGCCAATATTGCCGTAGAGGATCTCGCCCGCATGCAGCGCCATGGTATACCCCGCCAACGGCAGGCCCTGCGCGGCGCGCACGGCATTGACCCGCTCCATCCGCGGCCCCAGCTCTCGTATGGCCCGCATCGCTGCCTGCGCATCCTCGCAAAGCGAGCCCACATTGAACATCGCCATAACGCCATCGCCCATGAACTTGAGAATGTTGCCGCCGTGGGCCTGGATGACCTGCACCACATGTCCGAAATAATCGTTCAGGAGATCGACCAGATCCTCGCCCGGCAAACGTTCGGACAGTTCGGTAAACCCACGCAGATCAAATAGATAGATGACCGCATCGATCCGCTCGGAAGAGCCGCGTGCGATCTCTCCCGAAAGCACCCGGGCCCCGGCGTCGCGCCCCAGATAGACCTGCAGGAGCGACCGGCCCATCTCTCGGTTGCTGGCGGCAGACAAAACCAGCGCGAGCGTTTCAAACACCTCTCGGATCAGCGCGTGATAGGCCTTCGCTGCCGCAGGCTCTCCGTCAAAGCTCCATGAACCGACGACCCCTTCGGCCTTTTGGCTGGTGGCATCATAGTCCGCATGGGTGACTTCACCGACGGGCTGCCAATGGGCGAAGTAGCTCGTCGCCCCCATGGCGCGCAACCGCTCAAAGATGGGAAAACGCGCCGCATCCGGCCCGGTCAGATCGGCATATATTTCGTCTTCTCCCCCCTCGATCAACGCGAAGAACGGGCTCTGCAACCATTCGACAGGTGCCTCGGTGTGGTCGGTGCGGGCGAAATACTCGGCGTTCATTCCATCCGCGCGGGTCCAGGTGAACCCGATGCCGCCGAATTCCGGGTGCAACGCGCGCTGCGCCAACTGCATCCGAAGCAAAGGCACCCCGTGATTGACCAATTGCTCGCAAAAACTTCGCAGCATCTCTTCGCGACTGCGGGCCTTCAGCCCCTGCCGTGTGAGCCAGGTCTTCAGTTCTTCAATCGCCGCATGAATTTCCGCGCCCTCCTCATGCCTGACCGCACGCCCTCAATCTGGATCGACCGAGGCCTCCATGTTGGCCAACTGTCGCAACATACGGCGCAATAGCGCAACGTCGCCAGCGGAAAACTCCTGCGTGAGGCGCCGGTCATAGATCTTGGCCTGTTCGCGCAGATCCTCGTAGACGCTGCGTCCGGCAGGTGTCAGCTCCAGATGCTCCGAGCGACGGTCGGCTTCATCGCGATTGCGAATGACCCAGCGCCGCGCCGAAAGCTTCGCCACAGCGCGGCTGATCTTGGTTTTGTGGATCTTGGCGCGGGTGCTGATGTCGCGCGCCGTCATGCGATGATACATCCCAAGGTGAAACAGCACCCGCCATTCCGTCCGGAGCATCCCGTAGCGCCCCTTGTAAAGCGTCTGAAACGCCAGAGAGGAGTCCTCCGCCGCCCTGTTCAGCAGATAGGGCAAGAAATCCTGCACTACAAAATCATCATTTTCGTCCATTCGTGCACTCCGCATCCCTTGTTAGTTACAAAACCAACTATTACCGAGAAGGAAATGCAAGAGGAGGTTGGCCGCAATGACCCGTCACGCACTGCCGGACCAGATGATTCAGGCCCCGTCGAACCAGGGCACCACAGAGGGCTACATGCCCGGATTTGGCAATGATTTTGAAACAGAGGCCCTGCCCGGCGCGCTGCCGCAGGGGATGAACAGCCCGCAGAAATGCGAATACGGGCTTTATGGCGAGCAGCTCTCCGGCACCGCCTTCACCGCCGAGCGCCCGGAGCGCACCTGGTGCTACCGCATTCGTCCAAGCGTCAAGCATTCGCACCGCTACAGCAAGATCGACCTGCCCTACTGGAAAAGCGCGCCGCATATTCCCGAGGATGTGATCTCGCTTGGTCAATACCGCTGGGATCCGGTGCCGCATACGGACGAGGGGCTGACCTGGCTCACCGGCATGCGCAGCATGACCACGGCGGGGGATGTGAACACCCAGGTCGGCATGGCCACCCATGTCTATCTGGTCACCGAATCGATGCAGGACGCCTATTTCTTCTCCGCCGATTCCGAGCTGCTGGTGGTGCCACAAGAGGGCCGGCTGCGCTTTGCCACCGAACTGGGTATCATCGATGTGGAGCCCAAGGAGATCGCCATCATCCCGCGCGGTCTGGTCTATCGGGTCGAGGTGCTGGAGGGGCCGGCGCGCGGATTCGTCTGCGAAAACTACGGCCAAAAGTTCGACCTGCCGGGCCGTGGCCCGATCGGTGCCAACTGCATGGCCAACCCGCGCGACTTCAAGGCGCCGGTGGCGGCCTATGAGGACCGCGAGGTGCCCTCGACCCTAACTGTGAAATGGTGTGGCCAGTTCCATGAGACCCAGATCGACCAGAGCCCGCTGGATGTGGTGGCCTGGCACGGCAACTACGCGCCTTACAAATACGACCTGCGGACCTACTGCCCGGTCGGCGCCATCCTATTCGACCATCCGGACCCGTCGATCTTTACCGTGCTGACCGCGCCGTCGGGCCAGCCGGGCACCGCGAATATCGACTTTGTGCTGTTCCGCGAACGCTGGATGGTGGCCGAGAACACCTTCCGCCCGCCGTGGTATCACAAGAACATCATGTCGGAGCTGATGGGCAATATCTACGGCCAGTATGATGCCAAACCACAGGGGTTTGTGCCGGGTGGCGTGAGCCTCCACAACATGATGCTGCCGCATGGGCCGGACAAAGATGCATTTGAAGGCGCGTCGAATTCCAACCTCGGACCGGAGAAGTTGGAAAACACCATGTCCTTCATGTTCGAGACCCGCTTCCCGCAGCATCTGACGGAGTTTGCCGCCAAGGAAGCACCGTTGCAGGATGAATATATCGACTGCTGGACCTCGCTGGAGAAGAAATTCGACGGCACCCCGGGCAAGAAGTGACGGGGCGCTGCCCCCTCTGCGGCCCGACGGGCCGCATTCACCCCCGAGATATTTGTGAAAAGATGAAGCAGGGCCGACAGAGCCCTCACCGCCACAAGGAACGCGCATGCCTTTGAAAAAATCCTGGGTCACCTCGGCCAATTCCGCCGATCACCCCTTCCCGCTCAACAACTTGCCTTACGGCGTCTTTTCCACCGCAGGCACCGATCCGCGCTGCGGCGTGGCCATCGGCGACATGATCCTTGATTTGCAAGCGGCCGAGGCCGCAGGGCTGGTGGATCTGGGTGACGAACCGATGTTCGAGATGCCGTTCTGGAACGAGATCATGGAAGAAGGCCCGGCACTCTGGACCGCCCTGCGCAATCGCCTGATCGCTTTGCTGCAGGATGGTGCCGAAGAGCAGAAGACGGTGGAGCCCTGCCTTGTTCCCATGGCTGACGCAGAGTTGCACATGCCGGTGATCGTGTCGGAATACACCGATTTCTATGCTGGCCGTCACCACGCCACCAATGTGGGCACCATGTTCCGCGGCGCCGAGAATGCGTTGCCGCCGAACTGGCTGCATATCCCGATCGGCTACAACGGCCGTGCCTCGTCGGTCGTGGTCTCCGGCACCGATGTGCGCCGTCCCTGGGGGCAGCTGAAGGGGCCGAATGATGCAGCCCCTCGCTGGGCACCCTGTGCGCGCTTCGACATCGAACTGGAGATGGGCGCGCTTGTCGGCACCCCCTCCGAGGGTCCGATCACGGTACAGGAAGCCGATGACAACATCTTTGGCTATGTGTTGCTGAACGATTGGTCGGCCCGCGATATCCAGGCCTGGGAATACCAGCCGCTGGGCCCGTTCCAAGCCAAGGCGACCGCCACCTCCATCAGCCCCTGGATCGTCACCAAGGCGGCGCTCGAACCGTTCCGCTGCGACACGCCCTCCCGCGAGGTAGAGCTTCTGGACCATCTGAAAGACTGCGGCCCGATGCTGTATGACATCGACCTGGAGGTCACCCTGCGGCCCGAAGGCGGCGAGGGCGCCACCATCGCGCGCACCAACTACAAGGAAATGTACTATTCCGCCGCGCAGCAACTGGCGCATCACACCACCTCCGGCTGCCCGATGACCCCGGGCGACCTCCTCGGCTCCGGAACCATTTCAGGCCCTGAAAAGGACCAACGCGGCTCGCTCTTGGAGCTCAGCTGGGGCGGCAAGGAGCCGTTGACCCTGCCCACGGGCGAGAGCCGCAGCTTCATCGAGGATGGCGATACGCTGACCCTGAAGGGCGCGGCGAAGGGCGATGGCTATACCATCGGTTTCGGCGACTGCACCGGCACTGTAGTGCCCGCGCTCAGCGATCCTTACGCACGCTAGGATCTTCATCTTTTCTCAAATACCTCCGCCGGAGGCACCCCAACCTGACCTTCGGCGGAACAGACAAAAAGGACACGACCCTATGGCCAAAGCCTTCGCATCCCAGGGCGACATGAGCGAAAAGAACATCTCCTTCACCGAGGTGGGCGAAGGCCTTTATGCCTTCACCGCCGAAGGAGATCCAAATTCCGGCGTCATCATTGGCGACGACAGCGTCATGATCGTCGAGGCGCAGGCGACCCCGCGCCTTGCCAACAAGGTCATCGACTGCGTGCGCTCGGTCACAGACAAGCCGATCTCTCATGTGGTGCTGACCCACTATCACGCAGTGCGCGTACTGGGGGCCTCGGCCTTTGGCGCCGAGAACATCATCATGTCCGACACCGCCCGCGCCATGGTGGTCGAACGCGGACAGGAAGACTGGGACAGCGAATTCCAGCGCTTCCCGCGCCTGTTTGAGGGCCACGAGAGCATTCCAGGCCTCACCTGGCCCACGACCACTTTCTCCGACAGCATGACGGTTTACCTCGGCAATCGCCGCGTCGACATCAAACATCTGGGGCGCGCCCATACCGCCGGTGATGCGGTGATCCATGTGCCGGATCAAAACGTCATGTTCACCGGCGACATCGTCGAATACCACTCCGCCTGCTATTGCGGTGACGGGCATTTTGGCGATTGGGGCAACACGCTCGACAACATCAAATCCTATGATGTGGACGCCATCGCCCCCGGTCGCGGCGACGCTCTCGTGGGCAAGGAGATGGTCAACGCTGCCATCGAGAACACCCGCGACTTTGTCGACAGCACCTATCGCCCGGCGGCAAAGGTCGCGGCGCGTGGCGGGTCGCTGAAAGAGGCCTGGGACGCGGTACGCGAAGCCTGTGATCCGAAGTTCAAGGACTACGCGATCTACGAACATTGCCTGCCCTTCAACGTCGCCCGCGCCTATGACGAGGCCCGCGGCATCGACACACCCCGGATCTGGACCGCACAGCGCGATCTGGAGATGTGGGAAGCCCTGCAGGCCTGAATTCGGCTCTAAGCCAGCCTTTAGAGCCTATCTTAGATGCAATGGCGATTGTCCGTCCTTGCCACCGATCCCGCCACGCGGGGTCGGACCAGAAGCTGCTTGCCGGAGGGAGGAAACCGGATGAACAAGATTTTTGAGGTGCCGCTGTACCCCTATGCACGCCATGCGGATCAGGATGCGACCCCGCCCGCACGCCACAGGGTCGTCGTGGTCGGCGCAGGGCCGGTCGGCCTTGCTGCGGCCATCGACCTTGCGCAGTCCGGCGTGCCGGTTCTGGTCTTGGATGACAACGACAAGGTCAGCTCCGGCTCCCGCGCCATCTGCTTTGCCAAACGCACATTGGAGATCGCGGATCGGCTTGGCGTCGGGCACGCCATGGCCGACAAGGGCGTCGAATGGAACATGGGCAAAGTCTTCTTCGGGGATCGCAAGGTCTATGACTTCAACCTGCTGCCCGAGGACGGTCACCAGTTCCCCGCCTTCGTGAACCTGCAGCAATACTATATCGAGGACTACCTCGTGGACCGTGTGCGCAGCCTGCAGGCCGCCGGCGCGCCCATCGAGATCCGCGGCAAGAACAGGGTCGCGGGTGTGACGGATCACGGCAGCCACGCCAGGCTCACCGTCGACACCCCGGATGGAGGCTACACACTTGAGGCCGAATGGCTGATCGCTTGCGACGGCGCCGGCTCTCCGATCCGCGCACAAATGGGGCTCGATTTTGTCGGCCGGGTGTTTGAGGACAATTTCCTGATCGCCGATGTCACAATGGAGGCTGATTTTCCGACCGAACGCTGGTTCTGGTTCGACCCGCCCTTCAACAAGGGGCAATCGGCACTTCTGCACAAACAGCCCGATGGGGTCTGGCGCATCGACCTGCAGCTCGGCTGGGACATCGACAAGGCGGAGGAGAAGAAGCCCGAGAATGTCATCCCCCGGCTCAAAGCGATGCTGGGCGACGACGTGCAGTTCGAGTTGGAGTGGGTCTCCATCTACACATTCCAATGCCGCCGCATGGAAAGGTTCCGTCACGGTCGGGTGATCTTTGCCGGGGACAGCGCCCATCAGGTCTCACCCTTTGGGGCACGCGGGGCGAACTCCGGCTTGCAGGACACCGACAATCTGATGTGGAAATTGAAACTGGTGCTGGAGGGCCTGGCGGACGACAGCCTGCTGGACAGTTACGACACGGAACGGATTGCGGCGGCAGAGGAAAACATCCTGAACTCCTCGCGCTCAACTGATTTCATCACGCCAAAATCGGAGATGTCGCGCATCTTCCGCGACGCGGTGCTGGACCTGTCGGAGCATCACGGGTTCGCGCGCCCGCTGGTGAATTCCGGACGCCTGTCGCTGCCCTCGATCTATGATGGCTCGCCGCTCAACTCCGGCGATCACCTGCCTGGCGGCCCAGCCCGCACACGCCCCGGCGCGCCCTGCCCGGATGCCCCGATCAAGGACTGCTTCCTGCTGCCGCAGCTTGGCAACACCTTCACCCTGCTGGCGATCAACGCAGAGGCGCCAGAGACGCTGGAAGAGGCGGGCGTGACGATCTCCAGACTCTCGATCTCAACCGATGATGCAACAACCACCGCGCTGCGTGATCGCTATCTGGGCACGGAAGCCTCTGCGGTCTACCTGATCCGGCCCGACCAACACGTGGCAACCCGCATGCCCGCGTTTGACGATGCCAAGATCCGCGCCGCCATGCGCCGCACCATCGGCAAGGAGTAACCCGATGCCCGAGACACTGACGCTGACCGCAAACCTTGCGACCCCGGATGACACTTACGCAATGCTGCTGTCTGCGCATGAGGGGCTGAGCAAGGCCCATAGCGACGCCCTCAATGCGCGCCTGATCCTGATCCTGGCCAACCACATAGGGGAGGCGGAAATCCTGAAACAGGCTCTAAGACAGGCCAAAGCGGGTCTGATCGATGGCTGACACCGTACTCTGGGACTATTGGCGCTCCTCCGCGAGCTACCGGTTGCGCATCGCGCTCAACCTCGCAGGCATCTCCTATGAGAGCCGCTCCGTCGACCTGGTAGCGGGTGACCATCGCACGGCAGATCATCTGGCGCGCAACCCGCAGGGGCTGGTGCCGGTGCTCGATATCGACGGGCAGCGGTTCACGCAGTCGCTGGCCTGCCTCACCTATCTGGACGCCACGCGGGGGCTTGGGTTGATGCCGCAGGATCCCGTCGCCCGCGCCCATGTGGAGGCCCTGGCGCAGAGCATTGCAGTGGATCTGCATCCGGTCTGCAACCTCTCGGTCGCCCGCTTCGGCGTCTCGCAAAGTGGCGGCGCCCTCGACATGGCGGGCTGGATGCACCAGTTCATCGGCCCCGGGCTGCAGGCCTTCGCGGCGCTGCTGGAACGATGGGAGGATGCGCCTTTCTGTACCGGTGCGACACCAGGCCTTGCCGATATCTGCCTGATGCCGCAGCTCTACAATGCGCGCCGCTGGGAGGTGGATCTCACGCCCTTCCCGCGCCTGTTGCGCATTGAGCAGAGCTGCGCCGCGCATCCGGCCTTTGACGCCGCGCACCCAGATCGGCACAGGCCGGGCTGACATTTAACTGCACATCACGTTTGAGGAGTTTCGCTTCGGGCTTTGCCCGAAGCGATCGGCGCCGCGCGCCCCTGCGGGGCGCGCGGCGCCGGGCCCAACTGTTTCGACAAGCCGACAGGCGCTGAGAAACAGGCGGGAGCCTCCCACTTGTCCTGTTCGAAGCCTTTAAGCAGGTATTCTCGAAGAGCAGGCTTAATCGCCCCTAGCCGCGCGCTTTGACCTTTGGCGCAGCTTTCTGCTGCAGATCATCGTCACGCTCGGTCCAGCTGACGCGAAAATCGACCTTGCATTGGCCGTCGTTGCGCTCGGCCCGGATGCGCAGGGTCAGCAACCCTTCGGGGTTCAGCACGATCTCGCCCTCGTCATCGCTCAGGCTCAGCTCGCCCTTGGCCAGCCCTTTGCCGATGGCATCCACCAACCCCTTGATCGTCTTGCGATCCTGCAGGGAGTCGTGACGAAATCGCGCGTCGTCGCCTGTCTTGTCGTCCTTGGCCATCACTGCCCGTCCTGATCTCAGCTGCGTGAGTGCGGCTCTAACGCGGAAGGAATTGCCGCTCCGGCGCGAAATGCTTGGCGCGCGGGTAATCTGTGCTCAAACCGATGACATCCCCGCTGGGAAAGATCAAGGTGGCCCCGGCGCCGATGCCGGAGAGCCCTTCCAACCGACGCGACGCCCGGTCCAGCGTCACATCCCCTTCAAGGTGCAACAGCCCCTGTTTGGCCAACAACCGCTGGCCGCTTTGATTGTTCACATGCCCCTGCACCACCATATGGATGCCAAGCCCATGCAGCACGGCGACGCCCTGCTGTGTCAGCGCCGCATCAGAGGCGCGATATTTTGTCCGCACCAGATTGGCCAATGGTCCGAAATAGAAGGCAAAGGGGTGCGCGCCCTGCTCCGCCCTGTAGCGGGCGTTGATGCCAGCAGCGCCTGCCTCGGACAGCAACTCGCACATGCTGTCGTCGATCCCGGCGTGCACAAACAGCAGCGAGCCCAGCTGGCAGACCACATCCATCGACTCGTAGAACCAGGCGTAGTCGCCCCCGGACGTGAAAAACACCTCGCGGCATTTGAGCGCTGCGGCCAGCACCATCCGCGAGGTCAGCCCCGCGCGGGCAAGCTCCGCATCAAATTGTGCGGCCTTCTTTGCCAGCTTCTCCACTTCGGACGCGACGGCGGCTGCATTCAGGTGACGCGCGGCGGCAACCGAGAACCGTTCGGCCCAGTCGCGACCGGGGTGCAGACGCGCGCGGCAGCTGGCCTCATCCGGCAGGTCGGCCAGATCCGCATCGCACACGTAGCGGTCATGAACCTCGCGCAGCAGCGGGATGATCTTGCGCCCCATGCGCACCAGAAGATGTTCGGTCAGCGCCGTGGGGGTCTCGTGCAGGGCGGCGACAGCCAGCCGCAGGCGCAGGTCGTGGTTGCCCGCCAGAATGCGCAGATCCGGCCCCTTGGCCATTAGCGTGCCCAGCGCATCCAGCATGTCCAGATCGCTCGGCCCCTTGTCGAGACAATCACCGCCGATCAGGATGGTGGCACTCTGGCCAAATTCGGTCAGGCTGAACCCGCCCGGCTCCGCTCGTCCACGCCGGATCAGACCGGCGGCCACAAGCGAGCGCAAGAACCCCTCGGCATCGGCATGGGTGTCGGAAAGAAACACCACCGGCTTGGCAGGCCAGCGCCAGCCGCCATGGGCCTCAGCGCGTTCCAGACAGGCCTGCAGGTGATTGGCGCTTTCGGGACGGGCACAGCCGGAATGCGCCGCGGTCACGCACCAGCGTTCCAGCTCCTGCGGCAGGTCGGACAATTCGCCAACGGGGTCATGAATGGGCGGCAAAAGCGGGGAACGGGCGGTGTGGCAGCTCTGCAAGGCGTCTGTCCCTAGTCCAGATGGGTCTCCTGTCTCTGCCGCTGCTTCCAGGCACCGCCAAAGTGCGACCATCTACCATCCCCCATGTAACAGAGCAGTAACGGCTGCGCGTGATGCATCGAGAGTTGCGGAATATCGCCCAAGGTCAGCAGACCGAGGTGATGTGCAGCATAGCGAAAGGACGCCCCGTGCCCAACACAGAGCGTCAGGCTCTCCGCCGCGGCGGCCTCGGCCACATCGGTCAGATGGCTGGCCACACGCGCGCCCGCCTCCAGCAGCGACTCGGCGGCCTGAAATGGCAAACGGTAGTGGCTGTCGGACTTCCATCCCTCCGGGGGGGTATCATAGCGGGGGTCCAGCTGCAGCAGGGTCTCGATCTCTGTAGTCGTCAGATTGGCCACCGCACCGACGCTGCGCTCTGCCAGACGGGAGGTCTCGGCGATGTCTGACACGGCGTGCCCCGCCTGGCGCAAGACGCCAGCAATCCCCTCCGCCGTCTGCCACGCGCGGAGCTGATGCGAGGCATGGATCACCGGCGAAAGGGTCCAGTTCTCCCGTATCAGAGCCGCGTTCAGCGCTTCGCCGCAGGCCTTCGCCTGCGCCAACCCGTCTTCGGTCAGGGGAAAGGGCTGCAACGCGGAGGGCGCGCCGGGTTTCTGGTGATAGGCCCCGTGGCGGATCAATGCGATGTAGCGTGCGCCGTCAGGCATCAAACAGCTCGCGCCCAAGATAGGCGATGGCATCGAAATCCAGCCGTCCCGTCACCTCCTGCACCCGCACATTGCGCAATGCCGCAAGATAGCCCTCCGGATCGGGGGCCGCCGTGTCACGCAGGAAGCTGCCATCGGGGAACTGATAGAACGGGCCTGCACTCTTCATGATCGCGGCCAGCAAGTCCGGGCGCGCCGCTAGATCGACCTCCTCGATCATGGTCACCTGTTCCTCGTCGCGCTGCCAGTTCAACACCCAGAAATCCGTCAGCGGCGCGGCATATTCGATCCGCCCCGCGCCATATATGTCGGAAATGAACAGGTCGTATTTTTCCTCCAGCTGCCACAGGTCATCCGCTGGCATGGCCCGAAGCTCCGCCTTGCGCTGCGCGCTGAGCATGTCGTGCAGACGATCATTGCCAAGAATGGTGCCCGGGTTGATGCGCGGATGTTTCGGAATGCCGAGCCCCTGCGCCCCCAGGCCGTCGGCCTGCACCAACAGCCGGTCATTGGTCATGAACGACATGCCGGGGATATCCATCATGCGCAGGATCGAGGTGGATTTGCCGCCGCCCGACAATCCCGCAATGGCCAATGTGCGCCCGCCCTTGCTGACGGCGGCGGCGTGGCAGATCTCCCAACCGGCACGCTGACGGTTGTTCAGCACCTGCGTATTGACGAAATTCACCACCTGATTGGCGTTTTCCGTCACCGGGCCAAAGGCCACCAGAAGGTCAGTGGACTGCAGGAAGGTCACGCCGGTGCGGCGCTTGTGGATCAGCCGCCCGTCGGTCAGATCGTGGATCGCATCCTTGCGCCCGGTCTTGCCCGGCTCGCGCGCCCAATCCTGCCAGGCCGGGGCGGGATCAAGGGCCTGCCCTTCGACCACATGCACGGTGATGTCCGGGTCTGCGACCACATCCGTGGCTTCCTTGAAGTAGTCGGCCAACACGTCGCGCAGCGGGCCTTCGCAGAGAATGCAGACCGAGACCGGCCCGACGCGCAACCCCAGCGGCTCTGCGGCCTGCGCGCCGCTGAGCTCCAGTTGCGCCGCGATATCGGAGACCGTTGTCAGGCTCATGCAGATACTCCCGCCACCACGTGATCGGCCACCCGCGCCGCCGCATCAATGCCGCAGCCTTCCTTTACGCCGCGATAGCCGCCAAAAGCGGAGACTTCGAAGACGATCGGGCCGCTGTCGGTCAGGGCCACATCCACGGTGGTGAAGGTCAGGCCAAAGGGTGCCTGCGCCCGTCGACCAAGGTCGATCAGCGCGGCATCAGGCTCAAACGCCTCATATTTGCCGCCCGACAGAATTGTGGTGTTCCAGCTGGTCTCGTCCTGTTTCACCCGCGCATAGGTGCAGACATAGTCGCCGCCCAGAAAAACCATGCCAAGATCCTGGCCCGACAGCTCTCGCTTGGCCTGAACATACATCACCGGGTTGTCCGCCTTGAAGGCAGCGATCTGCCCTGCCGCATCCGCATCGCTGGCGGAAATCAGGCACATGCCGCGCGCCTTGGTGGAGAACAGCGGCTTGAACACCGCACTGCCATAGGCCTGAACCGCCTGCAGCGCAGCCGTTTCATCTTCGGTGATGGTGGTCGGCGGCATCGGGATCGCGGCATTGGCCAGCGTCACCGTGCAGGCCAACCGGTCCATCAGCCGCAGGATCGCCTCGGGACGGCTGTAGATTTTCACGCCCTTGGCCTCGGCCACGCGCAGCATCTCCAGCCGATCCAGCGCGTGGTAGCTGTAGACCTCCGAGATCTTCTTGATCACCAGCCCGTCAAGCTGGCACAGATCCTGCCCGCGATAGACCAGCGCGCCGGTGCCGAGATCCAGCGAAACTTCGGCCATGTCGATCACCAGGCGAAACCCGGTCCGCGCCTCCAGGGCGTCGGCGATGGCCTCCGTCGACCATTTTCCCGGGATGCCAATCACCCCGATTTTCAGTTCAGTCACCAAACAGCTCCTTGATCGGCAATTTCAGTCGGGCTTCGCGCCCGTCGGGCACGGCGAGGGCCAGATCCAGCAGGTAGCGGGCGCGCAGGAACATGCGCCGGGCGTGCTCCTTGTCGAACACAAACCGGGTAGACGAGGCAAAGCTGCGCGCAAGCCCCAGCGCCAACCGGTATTCAAACGTGGTGTCCTTGCGCGCCCGGGCGAATCTGGCCGCCATCCGATGCAGCCCCAGCGCAGTGTCGCCGATGCGGGCCCGCACCGGGCCGTCCTGCACCTGCAGACGGTAGTTCGACACCATGAAGACAGAGACATCCTGCACATAGTCCATGTAGCGCGAGCGATGCAGATCAATAAACCGGATCTTTCGCTCTGCGGGATCATAGATCACATTGTCGAGGTTGAAATCCCCGTGGATATAGACCGAGAAAGGTGCCGCGACCTGCGTTTCGCGCTTCTCCGCCGCCTTCAGCAATTCCGCAAAGGCGGGCTGTTTTACACCCTGAATGCGGGCCGCGCCGGTGTCAAACTCCGGGTGGACACGGTAGACGTCCTTCATCCGGGCCGAGAGCTGCTTCATCGCCTGCATCTCTGCCGGATCATCGGACTGGGTCCGGGTCCAGATATCGGTGAGTGTCTTGTGCAGCGCGCTCTGCGCCGCCGCCAGAGTTGCGTCGCCTTCGTTCAACAGAGCATGTTCAAACGTGTAGCCCGACAGATGCTCGATCAACAGCGCCGCCGACTGGCCGCGTTTTTCATAGGACAGGATGCGCGGCGCAAGACCGGGATAGATCGCGTGCCAGCTTTTGACCCCGGCGCGCTCTTCCTTGACCTTGCTTTTTTCGCCGTCCTTGAACACCGCGTCGATCAGATCGCCCGCCTTGTCGCGGGTGCTGACCGAGGAGATGGCGCTGCCGGACCGGGTTTCGGCCAGCGGCTTCAACGTCAGGTCGTCATCAGCCACCTTGCTGCCGGACAACACGCTGCGCAGGGTGAAATAGCGTTCGAACTGCACATTCTGCCCGATCGAGATCGACAGCAGCGCTTCCGAGATGCCCTGCAGGCTTTCGCCCATGCGGCGCACCTCGTTAAGCACCAAGAGCGCATTGGCCAGATCCTCGGTATGGCGGGTGTCGCGCATGTCGCGAGTATAAGTGCGAAACATCCGGTCGTAGAAGTCATCGACCTCGGCCTTGTTCTGACCGATGGCAATGGCGCTCTTGCCGTCTGTGGCCTCCAGCGCCGGCAGCACCTCGTGCAACGCACAGGCCACCTGTCTCAGCACCTTGCGATAGGCCTCGGGGCGCAGGAGCTTCACGCGCTGCACGTCCTCGGCATGCAACAGCGCCATACGGGACAGGCGCGACAGCTGGTCAAGGTTGCGGGCAATGGTGTCGACATTCTGCAGCAGCAAGCGCCTGGACTGCGAAGTCTTACCACGGGTCGTGGCGCTGCGACAGGCGGCTTGCACCCGCGACCAAAGGTTATGGGCATAGCCCGCCCGCAGCACCACCTTCTGCGCGCCATCGGCCGAAGGCTCCTTGAAGTAAGCCAGCAGGTTGGACATCTGACCGTCCAGCTCCGCCAGCAGAAACGCCAGGTTTTCCTGTGCTGCCTCAGGCAGTTTCATCTTGCACGACCCCTTGGTACGTCTCTGCGGTCTTGTCCGTTAGCAGCGCACCATAGGGCGGGTCAAACAGCGCGGCTTCGACAACTGGGTCGGCCCACCGCACCGCGATCTGCTTTGAATCCGGATGCTGACCCATCTGGGGGACATATGTGTCATCCACATGACAGACGAACAGATGTTCCACCTGATGGCGCAGCCCCTCGGGGCGTTTCCTGTAGGTTTCCAGCACTTGCAGCAGCGGCCCCACCTGCACCTCGGCGCCGACTTCTTCCAGCGCCTCGCGCCGGGTCGCCTCGGCGAGGGTCTCGCCAGGCTCCATCCGGCCACCGGGCAGGCCGAGGTAGATGCGCCCGTCGGCGGCCTGTTTCACCTGCACCAGAACGCGCCCCTCACGCCAGATCACTGCCCTTGCGGCGATGCGGATGACCTCTAGGAACTCTGGTTGGCGAGTGGGCATGGCAAGCCTGTGGTGTTTTGGCAAAAGGAATGGCATGGTCGCCGCGAGCTGCACGAACGGGTGACCATGTCCGATATCTCGATTCTACGCCACGCCTCGGTTCCCGACAACCTGCGCATCGCGCGCTCTCTTGCCGCCCCCAACCTAGGGCCGCGTCTGCTGTTCTTTTCCGGCGGCAGTGCGCTCAACGAAATTTCCCGCAAGCTCAAGCTCTACACGCATAATTCGGCGCATCTGATCACGCCGTTCGACAGTGGTGGCTCCTCTCAGGTGCTGCGCGAGGCCTTTGGCATGCCCGCCGTCGGCGATCTGCGCAGTCGGCTGATGGCGCTGGCGGATGAAACGGAACTGGGCCAGCCCGACATCTACCGGTTGTTTTCGCACCGGTTGCCCAAGGACGTCAGCGACAAGGAGTTGGCCCGCGAGGTGGCCAGCCTGTTCGATGGCGCGCACCCGCTGCTGAAGGCCCTGTCGAAACCGATGCGGCAGCTGATCGTTGGCTATCTGCGCCATTTTGAGGACGCCGCGCCCAAAGGGCTGGATTACCGCAATGCCAGCATCGGCAACCTGATCCTGGCGGGGGGCTACCTCGACAATGACCGGGTGTTGGAGCCGGTGCTGTTCCTTATGTCGAAGATGGTCGATGTGCGCGGCATCGTACGCCCGATTGCCGATGTGAACCTGCAGATCGGCGCCGAGCTTGAGGACGGGCGGCGCGTCATCGGTCAGCGCCAGATGACCGGTAAGGAAAGCGCGCCACTGGGCACCCGGATCACGCGCCTGTTTCTCTCCGATGGGTCTAGCGAACTGCCCGCCGAAACGGCGCGCCTGCCCAAGCGGAACCAGAAGCTGATCGCCGCCAGTGACCTGATCTGCTACCCGCCCGGCAGTCTCTATTCCAGCGTGATCTCAAACCTGCTGCCGGCTGGTGTCGGTCGCGCCATTGCAGCGCGCAACGTGCCCAAGGTTTACATCCCCAGCCTCGGCGATGACCCGGAGTGTCACGGCATGCGCCTGACGGATCAGATCTCCGCGCTGCTGACTGCCATGCGCCGGGACGTCGGGGACGATATCCCCACTGCAGCCCTGCTCAGCCATGTCATCTGCGATGCAAAGACTCCTGCCAAAGAATGCGACCGCGTCGTCGCAGATCACGATGTCGCATGCCACAGACTGCCACTGTCGCGCGGGGACCGCCCCGACCGCTATGACCCGGAAGCGGTTTGCAGCCTGCTGATCTCACTCGCGTGAACCCGCCCCTCCTTCGGGCTATCGACAAATCGTCCTAAACTGAACCGAAGCTCCGCAATTTCGACACAGGACCATCGCGCGGTCTGACAAGCCGCAGGATATCTCCCTCCACAACAGAGTGATGCTTCAGGAGGTTCAGATTGATGGCATACCCAATGGCAATGTCCACCGGCGCAAAGACCAAGGCCCCTTCGCGCGCAAGCTCGGCCGGAAAATTCGCAAGCGTATGCGTCGCGGTCACGGCGCTGATCGTGGCGACCTCGTCTGTGCATGCGTCAGACAGACCGATGTCTCACGCCATCACCTCAGCCCCGGCGCAGCCTTTGCTACAGCGATTGCGTGACCTCAGTGCCCCAAACGGCAATGCCATGCGCGCGACGCAGGCTGCAGGCTTGCCTGTCTCTCATCCGATACAGACTTCCGCATCGACGGCGGGGTGATGGGGCGGTCGCATCTGCCTCACATGCCGCCTCAAGTGTCACCACATCCCCCGGACGGCGGCCCTTGGGCAGACGAGCCCTGACCTGGCGCGGGATGTTGCGCGCGCCCCCTATTCTCGTGGGATCACACAGTCAGAGCCAACACAGCAGAGGCAACGCAGCAGGGCCAACGCAGCAGGGCCAACGCAGCAGGGCCATCCGCCGGATGCCCCGCGGATGGCCCTGTATCGCTTTCGTTGCCCGCAGGGCTGCATTGACTGAGTCCCTGCGCAGGGCGCTTAGTTGCCGAAGATATCCCGCAGCACGCCATTCAACGTGCGTTCGATCTCACGTCCCAGACCGCCGCCATTGTTGCGACGCTGTTGCTGGGGCTGCGGCTCGGGCACGGCGATAGGCTCCGGCGCTTTCATCGGCAGCGGCTGCGGTTCAAGCCCCTCATGCACGCGGACCATGGTCTCGCGCCAGATATCCGCCGGAAGCCCCCCACCGGTCACGCCGGTCAGGGGCGTATTATCGTCATAGCCCATCCAGACCCCGGCCACGTAATCCGCCGTGAAACCGACAAACCAGGCATCCTTTGCCGCCGAGGTGGTGCCGGATTTACCAGCCGCCTGCCAGCCCGGTATCTGCGCCCTGCGCCCGGTGCCTTCTGCGATGACCTTCTCCATCATCCAGATCAACTCCTGCGCGGCGGCGGGGCGTATCACCCGTTCGCCCATGCCGCCAGAGGCACCCATCAGCGGTTCGGAATCGCCCACCAACGTCAGCGCATCCACGCCGTAGGGTGTCACGGAAGAGCCGCCGTTCAGGATCCCCGCGTAAGCGCCAGTCATCTCCAGCAGCGTGCTCTCGGACGCACCAAGCGCCAGAGACGGGCCATCGGCCAGGTCGCTCTCGATGCCGAACTCGCCCGCCACATGACGTACATTGTCCCGGCCAACGGCTTCGGACACTTTTACCGCCGGGACGTTCAGGGAATCACGCAAGGCCCGGGTCAAAGTGATCTCACCATAATGCTTGCGGGTGTAGTTCTGCGGGCACCACGGACCGGAGCCGGGGATATCAAGGCAATACTCCGCATCCAGCACCCGGTCATAGGGCGAATATCCAAGCTCCAAAGCCGCCGCATAGACAAACGGCTTGAAGGCGGACCCGGTCTGCCGCTTGGCCTGTGTCACCCGGTTGAACACGCCCGATGCCCGCACCTTACGCCCGCCGACCATGGCGCGCACGGCGCCATCGGCGCTCATTACCACCACGGCAGCCTGCGCCTTGGACCCTTCGCGAACCTTGTTCTCAAACACATAGTTCACGGCATCTTCCGCCGCCTGCTGCAGACGCTGGTCGAGCGTGGTGCGGATCACCACATCCTCGGTGGTCTGATCGCCAAGGAATCCTGGCACCGTGTCCATGATCCAATCGGCGAAATAGCCCCCGGCGCGTGCCGCGGCGGCCTCACTCAATTCCGCCGGATTGGCCGCGGCCCGCTGACGCTCCTGTTCGGTCAGATACCCCTGTTCTTCCATCAACCGCAGGACCGTCGCAGCGCGATTGCGCGAGCGTTCGATATTGCTGGTGGGCGCCAGCGTCGAAGGGGCCGTCAGAAGTCCTGCCAGCATCGCCGCTTCAGGCGGGTTGACCTGATTGGCCGACTTGCCAAAGAACCGCTGCGCTGCGGCTTCGGCACCATAGGCACCGCCACCCATATAGGCACGGTTCATATAGATGGAGAGGATCTCGTTCTTGGAGTATTTCGCCTCCATCGCCATCGAGAAGATCGCTTCCTTGGCCTTGCGCCACAGCGACGACTGACGACAGTCGGACTCATAGGCCGCTTCGCTCTCCCACATGGTCGGATCAAATTGCACGCCCAGACACATCAGCTTGGCGGTCTGCTGGGTAATGGTAGAGCCCCCGTGCCCAGACAGCGGCCCACGTCCCTCGCTCAGATTGATGCGCACCGCGCCGGCGATACCGCGCGGCGAGACGCCAAAGTGGCGATAGAAGCGTTTGTCCTCGGTGGCGACAATGGCGTTCTTCAAATGCGGCGACACCGTATCCGCGGTCACCACACCGCCAAACTGATCCCCGCGCCAGGCAAAGGTCTTGCCCGCGCGATCCAGCAATGTGACTGAGCCCTGGTTCCGACCATCCAGCAGCGCCTGATACTCCGGCAGCTTGGAATAATGATAGGCCACCGCCCCGGCAAGAAAGAGCCCGACCAGAACTCCGATGCGCCAGCTCACGGCCCAGACGGCCCGGAGCACGATTTGGAACGGCATCAACAACCACCCCAACACGCCGCGCTTGCGCGGGGCACGTGCCTTGCGACGCCCAAACAGGCTCCAGCCCTTCTTGGCGCGTGTCGCGGGTTTGCGACGCGGCGCCTTGGCCGGTTTGCGTTTGGGTCCGCCCGCTTGACGCTTCTCCGCGACCAGCGGACCACGTCCTCGCCCAGATGTACCGCGCCCGGAATTGCGCCCCTGCGTCATGCTGAAAATCCTGTTCTGACTGCTCGTATTTTGGGTCTCGTGGGGCTTACGCCCAGCCTCTTTGGCACAGAATAGCGGCTCCTTCTCAGAATGTAGAGAGGCGGTTTTTCGCCAAATGCCATCCAAATTACGCCCAATAAACGAGCAAAGCCCCTTTTTTAAGCGAAATTATTCAGCCGACGCCCGGAAAGCAGGCGCATCAGCCCCCCTAAAACGTTCCCCCGACTCGAGCGGGGCGATCTTCTGCAACTGCAAACAGCGGGCGCAGGGCCCGGGAAAGGGTGTCGAGATGAAATTGATCATTGCTGCCATCAAACCCTTCAAACTGGAGGAGGTCCGCGAGGCGCTGACCACCCTCGGTGTCTCAGGTTTGATGGTAACCGAAATCAAGGGCTTTGGCGCGCAGGCGGGTCACACGGAGATCTACCGCGGCGCTGAGTACGAAGTGAACTTCGTACCGAAAGTGAAGCTGGAAATCGTAGTGCCGTCTGATCTGGCGGATCAGGTGGTTGAGACCATCACCCAGACCGCCCGCACCGGCAAGATCGGCGATGGCAAGATTTTCGTGCTGGACGTGGCCCAGGCCGTGCGCGTGCGCACCGGCGAAACCAATCAGGAAGCGCTCTAACGCGCCCTTCGCAAAGGAAAGCCAAAGACAATGAAGAAACTGACAGTGACACTTGCCGCCACCACGGCGCTGGCGGCCCTGCCGGGTCTGGCCTTCGCCCAGGAGACAGCGGCCGAGACACCGGACATCACCCCCTACATCTTTACGACACTCCTGTTCCTGATCGGCGGGTTCCTGGTGTTCTGGATGGCCGCCGGCTTTGCCATGCTCGAAGCAGGCCTGGTGCGCTCCAAAAACGTGACCATGCAGCTGACCAAGAACGTGGCCTTGTTCTCTATCGCCGCGATCATGTACTGGCTGATCGGCTTCAATCTGATGTACCCGGGCGACGGCTGGCTGATTACCGGCGTCATGGGCCCGCTGTTCGCGGTCACCTCGCTGGAGCCGGTTGGCCTCGGAGCGGATGCGGCAGCGCTTGATTATGCCTCCGCAGGCTCGGATTTCTTCTTCCAGCTGATGTTCTGCGCCACCACCGCATCCATCGTGTCGGGCACATTGGCGGAGCGCATCAAGCTCTGGCCCTTCCTGATCTTTGTCGCGATCCTGACCGGCGTGATCTATCCGATCGAGGCGTCCTGGCAGTGGGGCGGCGGCTTCCTGTCCGAGATGGGATTCTCTGACTTTGCCGGCTCCACCCTGGTGCACGCCGCCGGTGGCTTTGCGGCCCTTGCCGGGGCGCTGATCCTCGGCCCGCGTATTGGCAAGTACAAAGAGGGCCGCGTCATCCCGATGCCCGGCTCCAACCTTGCACTGGCGACCCTGGGTACATTCATCCTGTGGCTCGGTTGGTTCGGCTTCAACGGTGGCTCGCAGCTGGCAGCAGGCACCGTGGGCGACGTGACCGATGTGTCTCGCATCTTTGCCAACACCAACATGGCCGCTGCCGCCGGTGCCGTCACAGCGCTGATCCTGACCCAGCTTCTGTTCAAGAAGCCCGACCTCACCATGGTGCTGAACGGCGCGCTGGCCGGTCTGGTGTCGATCACCGCAGGCCCGCTTGACCCGACCCTGTTCGGCGCGCTCTGGATTGGTGCTGTCGGTGGCGTGATCGTGGTCTTCACCGTGCCGATGCTCGACAAGATGAAGATCGACGACGTGGTCGGCGCAATCCCGGTGCACCTGCTGGCGGGTCTCTGGGGCACCTTTGCGGTTCCCTTCTACACCGCAGATACGTCCTTTGTGACCCAGATCATCGGCTTTGCCATCATCGGCGCTTTCACCTTCATCGTGTCCGGCATCGTCTGGCTGATCCTGAAGGCCACCATGGGCATCCGCGTCACCGAAGAGGATGAAATCAACGGCCTCGACATGGCGGAACTGGGCATGGAAGCCTACCCGGAGTTCAAGGCCGGCTAACCCACGCCCCCTGCTCTTCTAGAACACTGAAACGCGGCTCTTTCGGGGGCCGCGTTTTGCATCTGAACGGGGTGAGGCTCCCGCCCCCTGCGCAGGCCCTGTCTGACGACAGCCCCCTTCAGGCGTTGGGCCGCGCACCGCTCACGCGGTGCACCCCAGGTGCAGCCGCGGGTCAAGGGCGGCCCCGCCGCCGCGCGGCACGCGCGGTTTACCCTTGAGGCGCGGATGGGCCGCCCCACACTCGACAAGGCGCGTTCAGGGCAGATCTGCCCCTGAACCGCTTCTCAGCAGATCCTTTTCTTTCCTTTGCGCCGCGCAGCGGCGCCCGGCCCAACGGGCGCGCCTGCATTTTCAATGCAGGCGGGACGGGCGGGAGGTCCCCCGTCGCAAAAAGAAAACGCGCCCCAATCGGGACGCGCTCTCCATACACAGTCGTAAGGGTCAGGTTCAGACGCCTGCGTCAATGATTGCCTTGGCCAGCACCGGAACCGATTGCGCGTTCAAACCAGCGATGTTCAACCGGCTGTCGCCCACCATGTAAATGCCCGCATCCACGCGCATCTTTTCCACCAGCTCGGGCGTGGTGCCCAACAGCGAGAACATGCCACGGTGCTCGGCGATAAAGCCAAACCGGTCGGATCCGGACAGGCGCTGCAGCTCATCCGCCAATTGCTGACGCAGGGCCAGCATGCCCAGACGGGTTTCCTCCAGCTCCTGTTTCCAGTCCGCGCGCAGCTCTGGATCATTCAGGATCGTGGTCACCACACGAGCGCCGTGATCGGGCGGGAAGGAGTAGTTCTGGCGGTTCAGATAGGCCAGTGTCTTCTGGTTCAGACCTTCCGCATCCCCCTGCTGGCTGATCGCCATCAACAGGCCCGTGCGTTCACGATAGATGCCGAAGTTCTTCGAACAGCTCGCCGCAATCAGGCACTCCGGCACAGAGGACGCCACCAGACGCACGCCTGCAGCGTCTTCTTCCAGACCATCGCCAAAGCCCTGATAGGCGATGTCGACCATTGGGATCAGGCCCCGTTCGTTGAGCAATTCGACCACAGCCTGCCACTGCGTGCTGTTCAGATTGGCGCCCGTCGGGTTGTGGCAGCAACCGTGCAGCAGCACCACATCGCCTTCCTTGGCCCCCTTCAGGTCTTCCAACATGCCATCAAAGTTCACCGCGCCAGTGCTGGCATCAAAATAGCGGTAAACCACGGCCTCGATGCCAACGTATTTCAGGATCGACACGTGGTTCGGCCAAGTCGGATCAGACACGAAAACTCGCGCACCGGGGTTGGCCATCTTGATCAGCTCAAACGCCTGACGTACGGCGCCGGTCCCGCCTGGGGTGGCAGCGGCGGCAATCTTGTCGCGCTCCACTGCGTTGCCGAGGATCAGATCGATCATCGCATCTGCATAGGCAGGATCCCCGGCCAGACCCGTGTAGGCCTTGGTGGCCTGCTCGTCGATGATCCGTTGTTCGGCGACTTTGACCGCGCGCATCACCGGGGTCACGCCCTCGGCGTTCTTGTAGACCCCCACACCCAGATCGACCTTCTGTTCCCGCGGGTCATCACGGTACATCTGCATCAGCGCCAGAATTTTGTCGGCAGGCTGGGGTTTCAGGTTCTCGAACATGTCTTAGTTGTCTCCGGTTGCAACGGGAAGGGTCGGAAAGGCGCCCCATTCGGACCAGGATCCGTCATAGAGCGCGTGGTCGTGCTTGCCCATGCGCTCCATGGCGAGGCTCAGCACGGCAGCAGTGACCCCCGATCCGCAAGAGGTGATGGCAGGTTTGCCAAGGTCGACACCGGCGCCCTCAAAGATCGCGCGCAGCGCGTCCGGGGCCTTCATGGTGCCATTGTCGTTCAAAAGCGTGGTGAAGGGCACGTTCTTCGAGCCGGGAATATGACCCGCTCGCATGCCCGGACGGGGCTCTGGTGCGTCGCCGCGGAACCGGTCGGCTGCGCGGGCGTCGATGATCTCGTGATCGCCCAGCTTAGCGGCAGAGGACACCTGTGTGACGTCACGCACCAGCTGGTTCTGCACCCGCACCGTCATGTGGCGGTCGCGGATCACCGGCGGCAGGTCTTCCAACGGACGCTCTTCGGCCTTCCATTTCGGCAGACCGCCATCCAGCACCGCAACATTCAGCTGCCCCATAAGGCGGAACAGCCACCAAACGCGCGCCGCCGAAAACAGGCCCGCGCCGTCATAAATCACCACCTGGTGCCCATCGCCGACACCCAAGGCGCGCAGGCGCGACATGAATTTCTCCACGGGCGGAGCCATGTGCGGCAGGTCCGACCGATGGTCGGAAATGTCATCTATGTCGAAGAAGCGTGCGCCAGGAATATGTCCGGCCTCATACTCGGCCTTGGCATCACGTTCCATCTGCGGCAGGTACCAGGATGCATCCAGAATCCGAAGATCGGGATCCTTCAGATGCGCGGCCAGCCAGTCGGTGGAAACCAGGGTTTTTGGATCGTCCATTCTCAACGCCTCCCGGGACTTGCGTTGGCGAAATGCCTACTACCCGCGCCCCGGTCGTGCAAGGCTGCTGAGGCCGCTTTCATGCCCGCCCGCCGCAAATCCACCAATGTCATGCGCTATCAGCGAGCAGACGTCTCTATTGCACCACACGCAGACTTGGCGTTCCGCGCAAACGATGCCGCGCGCCGGAGGGGAACCGATCGGCAAAGGACAGCCCGGCGCGGATCAGCTCCGGGTCCATCTGCCCTCGCGTCAGCGCATCAACCGCATCGCGTGCCTTGCCGGTCTCATCGCGGCGCATATGATGCAGCATCGCAATGAACTGCGCCTCATCCGCAGTCAGCAAATCCCGCGTGTCGAGGTCCAGCGGATCGTTAAAGGCAAAATCCCCCTGCCGCAGCGCCAGCACCTCGCGCACCACGGGCCAGAGCGCATGCGCCACCGCCAGCCCATGTGTCTCGCCCCAGTTTTCCGCCGCGATGACAAAGCCGCGATGCCACGCCTGGCTGCCGGGTGCATTTGCGGCGGTCACGAAGTGGCGCATCACCGACACCAGCCGCACCTCAAAGCTGTCAAAACCAAATGTCACCAAAGGCGCTTGCGCCAGCTCGGGGGTGATCGAAACCTGCAGTGTCATAGCTGTGCCCTCTGTCTGCCTGCCCCGCCCGCAATGCGTATCTGGCACGGGCAGAGTGTTCACATCAAAACCGGGCAGATCCGTCGCTGCATGGCGCCGGGGAGGCTGGGTGCCTTTTCCTACTTATTCAGTCAGGAATTGGCAAGAGCCAAAAAAACGCCGCAGGCCCGGAGGCTCTGCGGCGCTTCACATCAAGTTTTGACTGGCCCGGCCCCACTTGGGGCGAGGCCTGACGCATGCGGTCTTTTAGTAGCGCGGATCGTCGCTATCGTCGTCCTCGTCATCCTCATCCCCACCGGAGGGCAGGTTGAAGAAGCTGTCCGCATCCGGGATCGGCTCTTCCTTCTTCTCCTCGGACGAGCCGAGGGTAAAGGTCTCCAGACCTTCGATCGCGGTGGGCATCTTCGGCTCTGCGTCCATCTCCAGCGACTGCTCGGTAGACACCAGCTTGCGACGCTCGTCATCGCTCATCACGCCACCTTCGGCCGCGCGTTTCTGGGCGGCCTTCTGCACGGCGGCATCCAGCTCGGACTGCTTGCACAGGCCCAGCGCGACCGGATCGATCGGCTCCATGTTGGAGATGTTCCAGTGCGTGCGCTCACGAATCGACTGGATCGTCGGCTTGGTGGTGCCCACCAGCTTTGCAATCTGCGCATCGGCCAGTTCCGGGTGGAACTTCACCAGCCACAGGATCGAGTTCGGGCGGTCTTGGCGCTTGGACAGCGGCGTATAGCGCGGTCCGCGGCGCTTTTCCTCGCCTGCGGCGGCGGCGTTGAACTTCAGCTTCAGCTTGTGCAGCGGATTGTTCTCGGCGGTCGCGATCTCGTCCTGCGTCAGCTGGCTGTTGGCAACCGGGTCAAACCCCTTCACACCAGAGGCCACATCGCCATCCGCGATGCCCTGAATTTCCAGCTCATGCATGCCAACAAAATCGGCGATCTGCTTGAAGCTGATCGTGGTATTGTCCACCAGCCACACGGCGGTCGCCTTGGCCATCAACGGTTTTGCCATGTGCTCTACTCCTTTAAACACGTCTGTCCCCAAACCGGACATCTCGCGGATAAACCTCTCCCGTCGCCTTAAATCGGCTTCCCCGGATCTTCGGGGCGGGTTTCCGTTGTCGGGGAACTTCAGGTCTATATAGTCGCCTTGAAACCATAAGGAAAGAGGCGAATGCGCGGGCATTTCTTCACTATTTTGGCAGCTTTTGCCCTGTTGACCACGCCTGCGCAGGCCGATGGCGAGCGAGCGGGCGTCTTTGACTACTATGTCATGGCACTCAGCTGGTCGCCCAACTGGTGTGCAACCGAGGGCGATGCAAAGGGCTCCAAGCAATGCGATTCACGGCATGATTACGGCTGGACCCTGCACGGGCTCTGGCCCCAGTTTCACCAGGGCTGGCCCAGCTACTGCCGCACCACCGAAACGCCGCCGACCCGTCGCCAGACCAGCAAGATGGGCGATATCATGGGCACCTCCGGCCTCGCCTGGCATCAGTGGAAAAAGCACGGCACCTGTACCGGCCTGTCGGCCCGCAGCTACTACGACCTCTCGCGCACCGCCTATCAAAGCATCACCCGGCCAGAGATTTTCCGCCGTCTGGACAAGCCGGTAAAACTCCCGGCCTCCGTTGTGGAAGAGGCTTTCCTGAAAGCCAACCCGCAGCTCTCTCGCGACAGCCTGACCATCACCTGCCGTGACGGCTTCATTCAGGAGGCGCGTGTCTGCCTGTCCCGCGACCTGACCCCGGTGCCCTGTGGTCGCGATACCATCCGCGATTGCGCACTCAAGGATGCGGTCTTCGAGCCGGTGCGCTAGGCCTCCCGTTCACCCGCGCTCCCGCAACTGTGACAGACAAACACGTCCGGGCGTGTTACGCTGATCGCACGACATGCCGCGCGAAGGCCCAATCGTGGGGACCCCCACCGGGACCGACCGAGACCCGATGCGCCATGTCCGCAAGCTCTTGGCCACCGGTCCCGGCTTTGACCCTGCTGTTCCGCGCGGCACGCCCCGGCGAGCCACAGGAGGAGCCAAGCCATGTCAGAAGTCGCCCCAAAGACCATCGGAAACCCGGCAAGCTGGGTGTTTCAGTCGCTGCGATCCGCCAGCCACGGCACAGCCGATGCCATTGACGAGATACGCAGCGAGGACAGCGCAACACCACAGGTCCGCACACTTGACCTCAGCGACATTTCCGCAGCCCTGCGCGATGGCTGGCAGGATTTCAAGGCGGCGCGGTCGGATGCGATGTTCCTTGTCTTTATCTACCCGCTGATTGGCATCGCCATGATCATGAGCGGGTTTCACCTTGCGGTGCTGCCACTACTGCTGCCCATGGTGATGGGCTTTGCGATCGTCGGCCCTGCCGCCGCCATCGGCCTTTATGAAATGTCCCGCCGCCGCGAAGCGGGCGAGAGCGCGAGCTGGATGTCGGCCTTTGCCGTCCTGCGCTCTCCAGCCTTTGCATCCATCCTGATGCTGGCCTTCTACCTCGCGGCGCTCTTCGTCATCTGGATCATGGTGGCACAGGCCATCTTTGCCGCCACGCTGGGCCCCGACGCCCCATCATCTCTCAGTAGCTTTGCGACCGACGTGTTCACCACCGGGCCGGGCTGGACGATGATGATCATCGGCACCACAACCGGTGCGATCCTGGCCTATGCAGCGCTTGCGATCAGCATCGTGTCTTTTCCGCTGCTGCTGGATCGTCACGTTGGCCTGCCGGTCGCCGTGGCCACCTCTCTGGAAGTGATGCGCAAGAACCGCTTTGTCTGCCTGTGCTGGGGGCTGCTGGTCGGGGCGGCGCTGCTCATCGGCTCTGTGCCGCTGTTCGCCGGGCTGATCTTTGTGGTGCCCTTGCTCGGCCACGCCACTTGGCATTTCTATCGCCGCGCGGTGACATAAACCCGCAAGACAGCCCCGACGCCAGAATGCGGCGCTGGGACTGCCCCCGGACGGGTGGTCAGCTCTCGCCGCCCACTTCCAGCACGATCTTCCCGATATGGGTGGAGCCTTCCATCCGCGCATGCGCCGCCGCCGCCTCCGCCAGCGGGAAGGTCGAATCCATCACGGGCCGCAGCTTGCCCGCCTCGATCAGCGGCCAGACCGCCTCCGCCAGATCCCGCGCAATCCGCGCCTTGGCCAGATCGCTTTGCGGTCGCAGGGTAGAGCCCGTCACCGTCAGTCGGCGCGCCATGATCTGGGCAAAGTTCAGCTCCGCCTTCGGACCTTGCAAGAAGGCGATGTGTACCAATCGCCCATCATCCGCCAATGCCCTGATGTTGCGGGGAATATAGTCTCCACCCACCATGTCCAGAATCAGATTGGCACCGCCATCCGCCTTCAGGATTTCAACGAAATCCTCGTCGCGATAATTGATCGCCACCTCCGCGCCGAGCCCCACGCAGGCGGCGCATTTGTCGTCCGAGCCTGCGGTTGCATAGACCCGCGCCCCGAGCGCCGAGGCCAGCTGGATCGCGGTGGTGCCAATCCCGGAGGAGCCACCATGCACCAGGAACCGCTCTCCCGCCGTCAGCCCGCCGCGTGTCACCACATTGGACCAGACGGTGAAACAGGTCTCCGGCAGGCAGGCGGCCTCTTTCAGGCCGAGCCCTTTGGGGATCGGCAGGCAATGGGCGGCCGGCGTGGCGACATAGTCGGCGTAGCCACCACCCGGCAGAAGGGCACAGACGCGGTCGCCAAGACTCACGCCGGTAACGCCCGCACCGATGGCGACGATCTCGCCAGAGGCTTCCAGCCCCGGCAGATCACTTGCCCCCTTGGGCGGCGCATAGGCCCCCGCGCGCTGCAGCGCATCGGGGCGGTTGACGCCGGCATAGGCCACCCGGATCACCACCTCGCCATGCCGGGCCTCGGGCAACGGGCGCTCCACCGGTTTCAGGACATCCGGCGCGCCATGTTCGGAAATCTCGACGGCGCGCATGGTCTCGGGAAGGGCTGTGGGCATCGGGTCTATCCTTTCGTCGCAGTTGTCACGACAGCTAACACCCGGGCGTCCATTGGCCAAGCAGCACCACATCCGCAACGCCCCGCGAATGCGACGTCCGCCGGGCTGCTCAACGGTCGGCGCGGGGCGACCAGCGACCGGGAAGATCCTCACGGCTCTTGGGGGCGCGAATGTGGCTCATCAGCCAGTTCGGCCCCGCCATCAGCGGTTTCAGCAGCGGGTTCTTGTTGACGCTGGCCTTCAAGGTCTCAACCTGCATCACATTGTCGATGCGTCGGTCGAGGAAGTCCCAGGTTGCCTGATGCTCCGGGCTGTCATCGCCAAGCCAGAACAGCACGGTGGAGGAATAGACGCCCGACAGGGTTGCCCGTTTGGTGTACCAGTTCACATCCTCGGAGGTATCGCCCAGCGCGGTCCAGATCGCATCCGCCGTGCCCCATATCAGCCGGGTGCCCTCGGCAGCATGCTGCGGCATGGCAAACAGCGTCGCGCCGCGGCGCACCGCCTCCATGTCGCCAACCACCTCCAGCCGGTAGCGCACTGCGGCGGCCACCTTGTCGCGAAAGCGAAAACTGCCAAGGTCCGCCTCTGCAAGCCGCTGCAGCATCTGCGCGTCACCGCGCTTGTGATAGGCCACCGCAAGATCCAGCGCCCGACGCGGGAACAGCGCCTCCGCCAACGTCCGGTCGACGCCCGAATCAGCCAGGGCCGCCTCCCAGGTCGCCGCGCTCCAGCCGTCAAACACCACATGCATCAAGGCTGCATCCAGCAGGCTATCCTGTAATTCGGCCCCTTGATCCGTAGATTCTCTTGGGTTTTCCGCCATATCGCCCATGCTCCTCTGTCTTGTTGGCTCCAGTACTAGACAATTTAGTTCCGCCTTGCTATACGGCCAGCTCCTGCAAATCCTTGCAACTCAACTTAGAAAGGTGGTGAAAACCACATGCAGGTTAGTGTTCGCGACAACAACGTCGACCAGGCGCTCCGTGCCCTGAAGAAGAAGCTGCAGCGCGAAGGCGTCTTCCGCGAAATGAAGCTCAAGCAACATTTCGAGAAGCCCTCCGAGAAAAAAGCGCGCGAGAAAGCTGAAGCTATCCGCCGTGCCCGCAAGCTGGCACGCAAGAAAGCACAGCGCGAAGGTCTCCTCTAAGACCCCTCGCCCGTCTCCAGTCGCTTCTGGATACTGTTTAAGAATAAAACCCCCGTGGCTTCCGCTCCGGGGGTTTCATTTTGTCCGGACCTGTCATGTCTGCCAGAACATGATGTTTGCCGCTGGCCGCCTTGCGAGGGGCCCTGCCCCTCGCGCTCCCCGAGGTATTTGGAAAAAGATGAAGGCGACTGCGGTCGCTCCGGTCAGTAGATCTTCGGCACGTAAAGCTCGTCCGGCAGCACCCGGCGTTCATAGCTTGGGTTATATTCCCGGTCCGGCAGGGTGACCTTCTCGCTCGGTACGTCGTGATAGGGGATCCGTGTCAGCAAATGCTCGATACAGTTCAGGCGTTCGCGCTTTTTGTCGTTGCCCTCGACGATATACCAGGGTGCTTCATCGATATTGGTGCGGAAGAACATGTCTTCCTTGGCCTTGGTATATTGCTCCCAGCGGATGCGGCTTTCGAGATCCATCGGCGACAGTTTCCACTGTTTCATCGGATCGTGGATGCGCATGAGGAATCGCAACTGCTGCTCTTCGTCGGTGATCGAGAACCAGTATTTCAGCAGGATGACGCCGGAACGGACCAGCATGCGTTCAAATTCCGGAACGTCCTGAAAGAACTGTTCGACCTGATCGTCATCGGCAAAACCCATCACCCGCTCGACACCCGCACGGTTGTACCAGGACCGGTCGAACAACACGATCTCGCCCGCCGCCGGCAGATGCGGCACGTAGCGCTGGAAATACCACTGGCTCTGCTCGCGGCGGCTTGGTGCAGGCAGCGCCACGACCCGGGCCACCCGCGGGTTCAGCCGCTGGGTGATGCGTTTGATGACACCGCCCTTGCCGGCACTGTCGCGGCCCTCGAACAGGATGCAGACCTTGGCACCGGTGTGCTGCACCCAGTCCTGCACCTTGATCAACTCTGCCTGCAACCGCAGCAGGTTGCGGAAGTAGACCTTGCGGTCGAGCATCTCGGGATGTTGGGCGCGGTAGATCTTGCGCAGCTCCATGGACAGCATGGGCTCGGCAAATTCGATTTCGAAGTCCTCGTCCAGCGTGTCCTGCAGCTCGGCTTCCAGCCACTCGAAGGATGTATTTTCCTGATCGCTGCTCACACTGTGTCTCCTTATTCATGCAACAGGGTTATGTCACCGCATAATGGCGGCATGTAATCCTTTGGTGTCAGATGGCGTCGTGATGGTCGAAAAACGCCGATCAGGGCCGAGGAATTTCTCTCCTCCCTGACAATTCGACGCCAAAACGAGCGTCGGACAGAAAATAGGCGGGCTCAGCCGCAGTCTCTTAGCCAAAAATTGTAGCCAACCACCGCTCCACCGGCAAGGTCAGGTGACCGGCAGTGCGGTGGTCTTGAACACGGTGCGCAGGGCAAAGCTCGACTGCATCTGTGCAACACCCGGCAGGCGGGTCAGGTGCTGGCGATGGATGCGGGCAAAGTCATCGGTATTCTCTGCCACCACCTTCAGGATGTAATCCGCAGTTCCGGCCATCAGGTGGCATTCCAGCACATCCGGGATGCGTGCGACCGCCTTTTCAAACGCGTCCAGCACCTCATCAGCCTGGGTCTGCAGGGTGATCTCCACAAAAACCGTTGTCGGCACGCCCAGCTTGCGCGCATCCAGCAACGCCACGTAGTTGCGAATATAGCCGTCACTCTCCAGACGCTGAACACGCCGGTGGCAGGCAGAGGCCGAGAGGTTCACGGTCTCGCTCAGCTCGGCGTTGGACATCCTGCCCTGCTTCTGCAGGACCGCCATGATTCGACGATCCAATTGATCTAGCGCCAAATGACCTACCTTTTCTTGCGTAAGCGTCACTCATATTCGAAGATACTTCGAATGTCACCTTTTCAAAGCGCTCAAAAAAGTAGCACCTTTGAACCGCACACTGCGACACTTTGCCCCAAAGGGAACGGAGGAGACCCCATGAAAATCGGATGCCCCACGGAGATCAAACCCCAAGAATTTCGCGTTGGCATGACGCCCGATGCCGCGCGGGAAGCCTGCGCCCACGGCCATCAGGTGTTGATCCAGAAGGGAGCAGGCCTTGGCGCCGGTTTCCCGGACGATGATTACACCGCTGCCGGTGCCGTCATCATCGACACCGCCGAGGAGATCTTCGCCAGCGCCGACATGATCGTGAAGGTAAAGGAGCCGCAGTCCGGTGAACGCAAGATGCTGCGCGAGGGGCAGCTTCTGTTCACCTATCTGCACCTCGCGCCCGACCCGGATCAGACCCACGACCTGCTGGCTTCGGGATGCACAGCGATTGCCTATGAAACCGTGACCGATGATCGCGGCGGCCTGCCGCTGCTGTCGCCGATGTCCGAAGTCGCGGGCCGTCTGGCCCCGCAGGTCGGTGCCTGGACGCTGCAGAAGGCCAATGGAGGCCGCGGTGTGCTGATGGGCGGCGTGCCCGGCGTGGCCCCGGCCAAAGTCGTCGTTGTGGGCGGTGGCGTCGTTGGCACCCATGCCGCCAAGATTGCCGCCGGAATGGGTGCGAATGTGACCGTTCTCGACCGCTCCCTGCCCCGGCTCAAGTATCTTGATGACGTTTTTGGCGGCACGTTCAAGAACCGCTACTCCACTGCCGGCGCCACCGCAGAGCTGATCCAGGAAGCCGACATGGTGATCGGGGCGGTGCTGATCCCCGGTGCGGCTGCGCCCAAACTGATTTCCCGCGCAGATCTTGCCGCGATGAAACCGGGTGCGGCGCTTGTGGATGTGGCCATCGACCAGGGCGGCTGTTTCGAGACCTCCCGCGCGACCACCCATGCCGACCCGATCTACGAGGTCGACGGCATCATGCACTATTGCGTGGCGAATATGCCGGGTGCCGTGGCGCGCACGTCGACGCAGGCGCTTGGCAATGCGACGTTGCCGTTCCTGCTCGCCTTGGCGGACAAGGGGTGGAAACAGGCCTGCGCGGATGATCCGCACCTGCTCAACGGGCTCAACGTGCATGCGGGCAAGCTGACCTACTACGCCGTTGGCAAGGCACTGGGCCTCGATGTGTTGTCGCCGACACTTGCCCTTCGCGACGCCGCCTAAGGTCCGATCTTTCAGCGCGGCCCTCGACATGGGGGCCGCGTTTTGCGCCCTACACCGCTGTTTGGCGGTCACGTTCGATAAATTCCCCTATGTTTTCGTTAAAAACCTCTCGATTCCGCGCGGCAGACTGACGCACTAAGGAGAGGCAAAACGGGCAGAGCCTCTGCCCACCAAGACGAACACTCCCCGTGCCTTGCCGGAGCATTCCCCGGCCTGCACGGCGATCTACGAGAAACGTGGGGACTGACATGGAAAATGTAATCGAACAGGCTGGCGCATATTGGCCACTGGTCGTCAGCGGCACAAAGGCGCTGATCGTTCTGGTGCTCGGCTGGATCGCCGCAGGCCTGATTTCAAGCGCGGTGCGCACCCGCATCAACAAGACACCGCAGATCGACGAAACACTGGGCAACTTTGTTGCAAGCCTGGTGCGCTGGGTCCTGCTGGCAATCGTTCTGGTCGCCGTACTTGGCATCTTTGGCATTGAGGCCACGAGCCTCGTCGCAATGCTCGGCGCTGCGACCCTCGCCATTGGCCTGGCGTTGCAGGGCACCCTCAGCGACATCGCTGCCGGTTTCATGCTGATCCTGTTCCGCCCCTACAAGCTCGGCCAGTTTGTCGACATCGGTGGCACCTCCGGCACGGTCAAGGACCTGAACCTCTTCGTCACCGAACTGGTGACCCCGGACAATGTGCAGATCATTGTTCCCAACGGTCAGGCCTGGGGCACCATCATCACCAACTACTCGGCGCATGATACCCGGCGGCTCGATATCACCTATGGCATCGACTATGGCGACGACATTGAGAAGGCCAAGGCGATCATCCTGCGGCTGGCCGAGGCCGATGGCCGCGTGCTGTCGAACCCCGAACCCTGGGTGCGGGTGACCAACCTTGGCGACAGTTCAGTCGATATTTCGACCCGCCTGTGGTGCACTGCCGGTGACTACTGGGAGCTGAAATGGGCGATGATCCAGGGCGTAAAAGAAGCGTTCGACGCCGAAGGCATCTCCATCCCCTATCCGCATAGCGTGGAAATCCAGAAAGAAGGCTGAGCCGACCGGGTCTCAGCGTCCAAACACGGTCCCCTGCCTGCCGGCGGGGGACACATCGGAATAGGACAATGGCCTGTCGCGTTTCGCCTCGGCCGTGCCCTGCGGCTTGCTGCTCAACAACGGAGCTGTGCCGAATTTCAGCGTCTGGCCATCATGCGCCTGGAAGGCCCAGCGGGCTACCATGAAATGCAGACTGCGCTGCTCTTGCCCCTGCTCGTCCTGCTGCCGTTGCGCGCGCCATGATCCCTCACATTGCACCGGCAGCTGGATCGAATTGATATCGCGCATTTTCACCCCCAGGAGCACATCCTTGTGCTGTGCCTGCGCGTACATGTAGCGCAGCTGTGTATAGAGCGCCTGGAAGTGGGGCCGACGACGACCGGCAAAGACGACCGTCACCTCCGTACCGTCCGCGTTGAACCCGCGCGCGGAGCAATCCCCACGTGAGGTGGTCCCAAACACCGGCACAAGCGCCAACTGCACCTGAATCACACCGCCCTTGAAAAGGCCGCTGTCCTCATATTCCGGGGCAACTGCACCGCGCGCGCGGCGATCTATTCTAGGGATATCTGGCGGCATTGGCATACGTTAATGTTCAGGAAAAAGACATCACACTCAAGGTGCGATCCAAGCATCAACTATCCGTTTGATTTATTAAGAAAGCGTGGCTGCAGACCTCGGCGCCCCCCCTTTCTGCGCCGGAATAGATGTGCGGGAAACTGTCGAAAAAGTCCCCCGCCATCCCTTCGTTCAGCGCTTTATATCGCGATACATGATCCGGGTCGGCATGTCGTTATAGAGACCAAGCGCCTCTTCTGGACGATACCCCAACCGCAGCGCCACCTTCTGTGACACGTGATGTTCAGGATCAAAGATACAACATGTGCGGTGCCACGTCGGATGCTCATCCGCCCAGGCATGTATGCGGGCAACCGCCTCGGTGGCGACACCGCGGCCATGCACCTCCGGTGACAACACCCAGCCGGCCTCGGGCACGCCATCGAGGCCGGGCTTTAGCGCACGTTTGTAGTCGGCAAACCCGACATCGCCGGCATATGCGCCAGTGTCGCGCAGGATCACCGCCCAATAGCCAAAGCCGAGCATCTGCCAATGACCGATATATTTCATCAGGCGTGCCCAGCTGGCCTCCTCGGTCGATGGGGTGCCCGTGATGTAGCGCACCACTTTCGGTTCCGCCCACATGCGCGCGAGATCGTCGAAATCCTGCACCTCATGCGGGCGCAGGATCAGACGGTCGCTCTCCAGCACAACCGGCGTCATGCAGGCAGCTTGCCCGTCAGCACATAGGTCAGGATTTCCACCACCTGACGCGGCTCTTCAGCCACCGCCAGTGCCGCTGCGTGAACCTCTTTCAGCGCGTGTTGGTGCTCTGGCGGGTTCAGCACGATGATCGACTTGCCCAGCGCAGCGGCATAGCCCGCATCAAAGGCCGCGTTCCACTGTTTGTATTTCTCACCAAAACGCACCACCACCACATCGGCGTCCTCGATGCCCTTGCGGGTGCGGATGGCGTTCAGCTTGGCGCCCTTGTGGTCGTGCCAGAACTTGTTGTCCTCGGCCCCGAGGATCGTCACGCCGCAATCGTCAGAGGAATCGTGATCGGTCACCGGACTATCAAAGCGCAGATTGAGATCGCGCGCGCCTTCGATGATCTGCTCGCGCCAGTCTGTGTGGATCTCGCCGGAAAGATAAACGGATAGGGTCATGCTTGGTCCTCCTGCCTTGCCCCCTGCGGGAGCCATGGGTTCGGGCCAAGACCTAGCCGCTTGCGCAACCGGGGCCAACCCCGTCAGCGCTTGCGCGCCACAACAAAACGATTGGGCAGATCAACCGGATAGCTGCCTGTTTCGATGATCTCAAAGCCCGCGGCCTCGATCCGGGCCTGCCAATCGGCCACCGACATGAAATGCACCACGTCCGGTGCTTTGCCCACAAGACGCATCAATGGGATCATACCGCGGATCAGCAGGCGCTTCAGGGGGCTGCGGATATCCTGCATGCAGACCGTCTTGGAAATGAACAGCCCACCGGGACGTAGCCGCATTGCAGCCGCATGCAGGTTGGCGTCCAGGTCTCCCAGCAGGTGAAACAGATTGAACGCCAGCACCACGTCAAACGGCCCCTCCGGCGCCGTCATTGGCTCTGCCTGCACCAGCTCTAGATTGGTGACCCCGGCCTCTCGCGCCCGCCGGGCGCCGAAGTCGAGCATCTTCTGCGACAGATCGGTTGCCACCAACCGACCCAGATGCGGCGCCAATTTCACTGCCGTGTTGCCGGTGCCACAGCCCAACTCCAGCGCCTCCTGATCCGGTTGCAGATAGCTGGCCGTGCGCTCCAGCGTGATCTGATAGGCTGCCTCATCCTTGATCGGGCTGGCGGCATATTTGGCGGCGATCTTGTCCCAGAACTGGGCCTCATTGGTCATGGCATCTCTCCTGCGGCTGCCGCCAAAATACACATGCGGGAATGCCATAAGAATTGCGGAAATACGCAAGGATTATATACATATTTGCATGGATAGCCCGCCCTCACCCGATTGGAATCACATCCGCGCCTTCCTCGCCACCGCCGAAGAGGGGTCTCTTTCCGCCGCCGCCCGCAGTCTCGGCCTCACCCAACCCACCCTGTCACGGCAGGTCGCGGCGCTGGAGACAGAGCTGGGCGTGATGCTGTTCGAACGGGTGGGCCGCGCGCTGGTGCTTACCCAGGCGGGACAACAGTTGCTGGATCAGGGCCGCCAGATGGGCAAGGCTGCCACCGCGTTGACCCTGTCCGCCAGCGGTCAGGCCAACGCCATCGAGGGCACGGTGCGGATCACCGCCAGCGACATTCTCTCCGCCCATGTGCTGCCGCCGGTGCTGCACCACCTGCGCCGGATCGCGCCCAACCTGAAGGTCGACATGGTGGCCACCAATGACATCCGCGACCTGATGAAACGCGAGGCCGATATCGCCATTCGCCATGTCCGCCCCGACCAGCCCGACCTGATCGCCCGGCTGGTGCATGAGGGTAACGCGCATTTCTATGCCGCCAGCAGCTATCTCGACCGGCGCGGCCGCCCGCAGGCACCGGCGGACCTGCCCGGTCATGACTTTGTCGGATTTGGCGACAACGCCGAGATGATCGCCTATGCGCAAGGCCTGAACCTGGAGATCACCCCCGAGCAGTTCCACATCGGCTCCCGCAATGGTCTGGTCGCCTGGGAGCTGGTCCGCAGTGGCTTTGGCATCGCGCCGATGTACACAAAGGTCGCCGAACAGACTGCAGGCATCGAGCGGGTCCTGCCCTGGGTCGATATACTGCGGTTTCCGTTCTGGCTCACCACCCACCGCGAAGTGCATACCAGCCGCAAGATCCGTCTGGTGTTCGATCACCTGGCCGAAGCGTTGAGCAATCAAAGCTGACGGGCTTTCTCTTGTCCCAAAATGGCGCAGCGCGCGCGAAGGGCTGGCCCCGCGCACCCGCAAAACGAACGACGAAAACGAAAAACGCGCCCCATAACAGGGCGCGTTGCTTCGATATATTTAGACGTGCAAGCGCGCGATCAACCGCGCAGGGTGCCGCCGGTGGCCTTGGTCACCTTGGTGACGATCTTCTCGCTCACCGCCTCGATATCCTTTTCGGTCAGGGTCTTGTCCGTCGGCTGCAGCCGCACCGCGATGGCCAGAGATTTCTTGCCCTCGCCCAGCGCGCCGCCGATGAACTCGTCAAAGACCCGCACATCGTTGATCAGCACCTTGTCGGCACCGGCAGCGGCATTGACCAGCGTCAGCGCCTCCACATCCGCATCCACCACAAAGGCAAAGTCCCGCTCCACCGCCTGCAGATCGCTGATCGCCAGCGCGCTGCGGCTGGCGCTGGATTTGCGCGGCAGAGGGATCTCGTCCGGATAGATGGTGAAGGCCACGGCAGTGCCCTTGATGCCCAGTTCGGCCAGTACCTTGGGGTGCAGCTCGCCAAAGACGCCCAGCGTTTTCTTCGGCCCCAGACAGATGCGACCATGACGGCCCGGATGCCACCAGGCCTCGCCCTTGCGCAGGACCTGCACCTTGGCCGGTGCGCCGATCGCGGCCAGCACCGCCTCGGCATCGGCCTTGGCATCATAGACGTCCCAGTTGCGCGACGCGCCATGCACGTCCTTGGGCCCGTTGCGGTTCACCAGCAGGCCCGCGATCTGGATGCGCTCATCGCCCGGCTCGCCACCGGTGAAGGCAGGTCCGACCTCGAACAGCGATACATCGGCAAACCCGCGCGCCTGATTGCGCGCTGCCGCCTGCAACAGACCGGGCAGCAGGTCCGGGCGCAGATGCGACATCTCCGAGGAGATCGGGTTGGCCAGCATGGTGGCGTCGGTGCCGCCGCCAAACAGACCCGCTGCGGCCTTGTCGATGAAGGTATAGCTCACCACCTCGTTGTAGCCGAGCGAGGCCGCGGTGCGACGCGCCATCTGCAGGCGGCGCTGCTGCGGCGTCATCACCGGCGCCGGGATGCCTGCGGTCAGACGCGGCAGCGGCTTACCCTCGAGCTTGGTCAGCGAAGCAATGCGGGCGACTTCCTCGACCAGATCCGCCTCGCCCTGCACATCGGGGCGCCAGCTCGGCACATGTGCCATATTGCCCTCAAGGCGAAAACCAAGCCGGGTCAGGGTCTGGCGCTGCTCGCTTTCGGGAATGTCCATGCCCACCAGCGACTGCACGCGTTCGGCGTTCAGCCGGTAGCTGCGGGAATGATCCGGCACATCGCCTGCAGCGACCACATTCGACGGCTCGCCACCGCAGAGATCGAGGATCATCTGCGTTGCGCGCTCCAGCCCCTCGTAGGTGTACTCCGGGTCGACGCCACGCTCGAAGCGGTAGCGCGCATCGGAATTGACCTTCAGCGCACGGCCAGTGGTGGCGATCTGAACGTGATCCCAGAACGCGCTTTCGAGGAAGACATCCACGGTCTCCTCGGTGCAGCCGGTTTCTTCGCCGCCCATGATACCTGCGATGCTCTCGGCACCATTGTCATCAGAGATGACCATCTGGCCCGGCTGCATCGTGTAGGTTTTCTCGTCCAGTGCCAGCAGCTCCTCGCCGCCCGCTGCCCGATGGATGCGCAGGTTGCCGGTGACCTTTGCCGCATCAAAGACGTGCAGGGGCCGGTTCTGGTCGAAGGTGAAGAAGTTGGTGATATCCACCAGCGCCGAGATCGGACGCAGGCCGATGGCATTCAGCCGATCCTGCAGCCATTTCGGCGAGGGGCCGTTCTGAACGCCACGGATCATGCGGCCCGTGAACAGCGGGCAACCATCCAGGGTATCGTCATCGATGGAGACCTTGATCGGGCTGTCGTACTGCCCCTCAACGGGCATGTAATCGCGGGTCTTCAGCGTGCCCAGACCGCGCGCCGCAAGGTCACGGGCAATGCCGAACACACCCAGCGCATCGGGACGGTTCGGGGTGATCGCGATCTCGATCATCGGGTCGACCTTGGCGGCGTCATTCTCCGCCAGCCAATCCACCAGCCGCTCGCCAACCTCACCCGAGGGCAGCTCGACGATGCCGTCGTGATCCTCGCCCAGCATCAGCTCTTTCCACGATGCCATCATGCCATGGCTCTCAACACCGCGGATTTTGCCCACGGAGAGGGTGAAATCCAGCCCCGGCACATAATCGCCCGGCTTGCACAGCACCACGGTGATGCCTTCGCGTGCGTTGGGCGCGCCGCAGACGATCTGCTTTTCGCCCTCGTCGGTCATCACCCGGCAGACGCGCAGACGGTCCGCGTCGGGATGCTGCTCGGCGCCCACCACCTTGGCCAGGGTAAAGGCCTTGAGGGCGTCGGCGGGGTTCACGACCTCCTCGACCTCCAGCCCGAGGTCGGTCAGGGTCTCGGTGATCTCCTCAACGCTTGCGTCGGTGTCGAGGTGGTCCTTGAGCCAGGAGAGAGTGAATTTCATCGGTCAGCGCCCTTTGGCAAAGTCATCAGGTTTGCCCATGGCAATGACAAAGATTGCCCCCGGGTTCAAGCCTTGGCGCACCGGAGCGGGACCATGACCGGCAACTGCGGCGCGATTGTCGCCGCGCGCAAGCGGATACCCTGCCGACAGGCGGCTCCTGCCCACCATCGCGACAGCCCTCAGGGGTAGGACGGAGCACGCCCCATCAGCTCGTCCAGCTGCCGACCGATCCAGCCATGCGGCACAAAATGCCCGCCCGGATGCAGATCCAGCGTCACCGCCCCCTTGGCGCAGGCCCAACTGGTACGCGTAAAGGTGAGGAAGCTGCGCAGTTGCCAATTGCCCTGCCCCAGCCCGGCAGCACAGCCCAGCCGGGCCCGCCAAAGCGCCACCGGATAGGTGGAGTCCCCGCCCGGCCCCATTGGGAAATCCATCACCGTATCGGACAGCCCATGCACATGGCGCACCACCGGCGGCGCCTCGGCGCAGGTCTCGCGCTGGTCGATACTGCCGGCGACCGCAAGCAGCGCCGCAAGGTCATCACCGCTCTCGCAGGCATAGCGCCAGGCCATCGCCGCCCCATAGGAATACCCAGAGACATAGATCTGCTGCGCATCCACCGGATAGCGCGCCAGGACATCCGCCAGCACCCGATCAGCAAAGCCCACATCTTCGCTGCCCGCGCGCCAGAAATCCCAGGTTTTGCGCCGCCCGTTCGGGGTGACCAGCAACACGCTCCGCCGCCGGGTGGAGGCACCGATCCGGTCACTGTTTTGCGCATGCACCCCGGTGCGCGCCCAGCCGTGAAAATGCATCAGCACCACCAGCGGCGCCTCGCCATCCCAACCGTCGGGCTCCATGACGTGATAAGAGCGCTCACCCAGCGTGCAGGGCACATCAAGATGGCAGCGCTCGGCCGCCATCTCGGCGTGCAGCGTCGGCGCAAGGGACAGGAGGGCGAGAGCACAGAGAACAAGGCGCAGCATAATCGGGAGCCTAGCCATCGCAGCGCCCCTGTCATCTCACATGTTTGTGGGAGGCTTATCGCTCATAGCGCTCCGCGAGCTCCTCATCCTCGCCCATGGCCGCGAGCTTGATCTCTCGGATCAGGCGAATGCTGGGCTTGGCGGCAAAGAGGATCGAGCCGATGAGGAACAGCCAGGTGCCTGCGGTCATCAGCCGCTCGGAGAAAAAGAAGATAGAGCCGATCACAAAGCTGAAGGCGGCGCCGAAATCCGCCAGCGTATAGGCGATCTCGAACCGGGCATAGCGGCGGCGCTTGGCAAGGCCGCCATGTTGGTGGTCGCGGTCAAAGAGCATGTGTGTTCTCCGGCTTTTGGGGTCCGGTGCGGAAGCTAGCGACGCAGGAGATGATTGCAAGCGGTCTGATATTGGTCGACGGCAACAATAGCTCCTCGCAAATGAGCCAAGCCACCCGATCAGCCCAAATAGAAAACCCGCCTGCAAGAGGCGGGTTGTTCAGAAATGCAATGTAAGCCGGATGCAGCCTTTAGCGGCTCAGGCCCCCGTGCAGCGTCGGCACGTCAAGGCAGCTGAAGCCGTAGTGGCGCAACCAACGCAGGTCGCTGTCGAAGAAGGCGCGCAGGTCTGGGATGCCGTATTTCAGCATCGCCAGACGGTCGATACCGATGCCAAAGGCAAAGCCCTGGTACTTTTCGGGGTCGATGCCACCGGCGGCAATCACCTTCGGGTGCACCATGCCGGAGCCGAGGATCTCCATCCAGTCGTCGCCCTCGCCGATCTTCAGCTGACCATTGTCCCAGCTGCAGCGAATGTCGACTTCGGCCGACGGCTCGGTGAAGGGGAAATGCGAGGCGCGGAAGCGCAGATCGACGCTCTCCACCTCGAAGAAGCTTTTGACGAACTCCTCCAGCACCCACTTGAGGTTGGCCATCGAGATGTTCTCATCCAGCGCAAGCCCCTCGACCTGATGGAACATCGGCGTGTGGGTCTGGTCGTAGTCGGCGCGATAGACGCCGCCCGGACAGATGATGCGCAGCGGCGCGCCCATCTTCTCCATCGAACGGATCTGCACCGGGCTGGTGTGGGTGCGCAGCACATGCGGCGGGCGATCATCGCCCTCGGCACGGTGCATGTAGAAGGTGTCCATCTCGGCACGGGCGGGGTGGTGACCGGGGATGTTCAGCGCGTCGAAGTTGTACCAGTCGGTGTCCACCCGCGGCCCTTCGGCAACGGAAAAGCCCATTTCGGCAAAGATCGCGGTCAGCTCCTCGGAGGCCTGCGATATCGGGTGGATCGAGCCCTGGCCGCGCGGGCGCGTCGGCAGCGTCACATCGAGCCATTCGGAGCGCAGACGCTCATCCAGCGCCGCATCGCCCAAGGCGGCCTTCTTGGCGGCCAGCGCCGAGTTGATCTCGTCTTTCAGCGCGTTCAGCGCCGGGCCCGCCACCTGGCGTTCCTCCGGCGTCATCTTGCCCAGCTCGCGCATCTTCAGGGCCACTTCGCCCTTCTTGCCGACAGCCGCAAGGCGCACGGCCTCCAGCGCGTTTTCATCTGCGGCTTCGGCGATCTGGCCGAGGTATTTTTCTTTAAGATCGTCCATGACGGCCCCTCACGTCTCGCTTTGATGTCCTGCTACCACACGAGGCGTCGAAAGCAAGCACCTGCGCCGCCCGTAGCCTCCACAAGGCCCCTGCCCTGTCCTCCCGGTCACAGGGACGCGCCTGTATCGACCGGTGGATCGCTGTGGCCTGATGTCACCCTGCGTCAACAAGAGCAATTCATGCCTCTTGCAAGCCAGCCCTCAAAGGCCCACTTTAAGGCGACTCCTTATCCTAGGCCCAACCTGATGCGTGACCGGATCACCCGAAAGCTGACGACGATTCTCGCTGCGGATGCAGAACAGTTCAGCACGGCCATGACAGCGGATGAGGTTGGTACCTTTACCGAGCTGCAAGCCGCAAGGGATGTGTTCTTCAAACTGATCGAGCGCCACGGCGGCCGGGTGGCCAATACCGCCGGCGACGGGCTGATCGCGGATTTTCCCTCGGTGGTCGAGGCGGTGCAATGCGCCATTGAGGTGCAGCAGGAACTGGCCGCCAAGGACAGCGCCCTGTCGTTCCGTATCGGCGTCAACCTCGGTGATGTGATCTGCGACGGTGACGACCTGATTGGCGAAGGCGTCAACCTCGCCGCCCGCCTGCAAACCATGGCAGAGCCCGGCGGCGTTTTGATCACGCAGCAGGTCTACGACCACGTCAAAAACAAACTCACCATCGGCTTTGAGTATCTCGGCGACCGCCGTCCGCGCAATCTGACCGAAGACATTCCCGTCTATCGCATCTCGCTCGGCGCACCACGCCACAGCCGCACCGCGCAGGTCTGGCAGGAACCGGATCCCTTTTCCGGTGCGCCCAAACGTGATTTCGCAGAGCCCGACAGCCCAGACCAAAGCTCAGCGCAGGCCGCCCCCCTGCGCGGCCTCGACAAACTGTGCGGACGACGCCTGCCGCTGGATGGCACAAGCCGTGGCCTGGGCATGGTGGCCGCGGGGCTGCTTGTGCTCGACCTGATCACCGGTCGCGGCATCTGGGCACATTGGCCAATGCTGGCCCTGTTTGCGGTGATTGCCCTGCGCGACGGGCACAGGATTGTGGGCCGGTCAGAGTTTCTGGGCGCGCCTCTGAAAATGTGGACCATCGCTGCATTTCTGTTCTGTGTGAACCTGTTCAGCTGGCAAGGGGCGCTCTGGTCCCTCTGGCCGATTGGCGGCCTCGCCCTGATCGGCCTGTTCAAGCGCCGTGGCGCCTCCCAACCCGAATAGGCCTGCGGAGACAAGCCACGAACGGCTCACCGCTGCTCCCCCGATCACATCCGCATCGCGAGCGCACCGCGCATAGAAAAACCCGCCGGATCGCTCCGGCGGGTCTAAATCAGCTCAGCTCAACCTGAAATCAGGCGGCCAGCGCGTCCTGTGCCTGACGCACGATTGCACCGAATGCTTCGGGCTCGTGCACGGCGAGGTCTGCGAGAACCTTCCGGTCCACTTCGATACCGGCCAGGGTCAGGCCGTTGATGAAGCGGGAGTAGGTCAGTGCCTCGTCGTGGCTGCGCACAGCCGCGTTGATCCGCTGGATCCACAGTGCGCGGAAATTGCGCTTGCGGTTCTTACGGTCGCGGGTTGCGTATTGATTTGCCTTGTCGACGGCCTGACGGGCGACCTTGAAGGTATTCTTGCGGCGGCCATAATAACCTTTGGCTGCCTTGATAACCTTCTTGTGACGGGCGTGAGTGACGGTACCACCTTTAACGCGGGACATATCTCAGAACTCCTCTTAGCGGTCGTAGGGCATGTAGCCCTTGACGGTCTTTGCGTCCGGTGCGGACAGAGTGGAGGTTCCACGCGCGTCGCGAATGAACTTGTTGCTGCGCTTGATCATGCCGTGCTGCTTGCCGGCCTGCGCGGCCAGGACCTTGCCGGTCGCGGTCACTTTGAAGCGCTTCTTGGCGCTCGACTTTGTCTTCATCTTGGGCATTTCCGTCTCCTTTTAAGTAGGTTCGCTACACACGCGACTCGGCATGCCACTTTGGCCGGTCGCGCGAACAGGGGTGCCTGTTACGGCAGCTCGCCCGAAAGGGCAAGCAGATTCGGTCAGAGAAGTTGGCCGATGACCCGGAAAAACACATCCGGCACATCCGTAAGCCTATATCCATCGGGGTGGGTCAATGCCGCCCAGGCGATACACCCGCCCCCCGAAAGCAACAACGCCACAGCCATCACAGGGCTGCGGCGATGCGCATATGCGGAAACGGCCGCGGGCACTCCAAGCCAGGCAAGAACCAGCCCAATCACCAGAAATGCATCCGCATCCATATCTACCAGCACCCTTCACTACACGAAGGGTAGCCTATTATTCCGGGTCGGTGTTGTAAATCAGGCGTTCATCACAGGGCGCGATCCGCAGGATGTTGGTGGTGCCCGGCACGTTGAAAGGCACACCGGCGGTCACAACCACCTGATCGGTCTCACCCGCGAACCCGCCCGACCGCGCCGCCCGCGCGGCGGACACCACAGCCCCCTTGAACCGATCGACCTTGGCGGTGATGACGCAGTTGCACCCCCAGCTGAGGCAAAGACGGCGGGCGGTGTTGGCCAGCGGCGTCAGCGCAAGAATCGGCACATAGGGCCGCTCCCGCGCAGTCAGCAGTGCAGTGGTCCCGGACTGGGTGAAACAGCAGATCGCCTTGATCTCGGTTTTTTCCGCGATCTCGCGAGCCGCGGCCACGATGCCATCCGCGATGGTGTCGCCCTTCGATGTACGAGAGGCAGCAATGATCTCGCGATAGGTCGGATCCTGCTCCACCTCGGTGGCCACCTTGTCCATCGTCTGCACCGCTTCGATCGGATACTGACCGGCCGCAGATTCCGCACTCAGCATGATGGCATCCGTGCCTTCATAGATCGCGGTGGCCACGTCAGAGACCTCGGCGCGGGTCGGCATCGGGCTCTCGATCATGCTTTCCAGCATCTGTGTTGCCACGATCACCGGCTTTGCGGCGGCACGGCTCTTGCGCACCAGGCGCTTCTGGATCGGCGGCACATGCGACACCGGCAGTTCGACACCTAGATCGCCACGGGCAACCATGATCCCGTCAGACGCGTCCAGAATCTCGACAAAATTGTCGACCGCAGCCGGTTTTTCGATCTTCGACAGAATCGCCGCGCGGCCATCTGCCAGGGTGCGGGCCTCGAAGACATCCTTTGCGCGTTGCACGAAGGACAGCGCCAGCCAGTCAACGCCCAGCGCACAGACGAATTCCAGATCCGCCCGATCCTTCTCCGACAAGGCAGCCAGCGGCAGGATCACATCCGGCACGTTCACGCCCTTGCGGTTGGAGATCGTGCCACCCGTGGTGACCACGCAGTTGGCGAAATCCTCACCGCAGTCTTCGACCTTGAGGCGAATTTTGCCGTCGTTCACCAGCAGCGAAGCCCCGGCTTCCAGCGCCTGGAAAATTTCCGGATGTGGCAGGCACACGCGGTTGATATCCCCCTCGGCCGGATCCAGGTCGAGACGGAATTTCGCCCCTTCTTCCAGTTCTTCCGAACCGCTGGCAAACACGCCAACGCGCAGTTTCGGCCCCTGCAGGTCGGCCAAAATCGCGATGGTCGAGTCCAGATCGGCCTCCACCTGGCGGATGATCTTGTGCTTGGAGGCGATTTCTTCGTGGCTGCCGTGAGACATATTGAGGCGGAAAACATCCGCGCCCGCTTCATGCAGCGCACGAATGGTCTCGTAGGTCTCGGACGCAGGGCCGAGTGTGGCCACGATCTTGACGTTGCGCGTGCGTTTCATGGGATCTCTATCCTCCGGCTGTCCGTGTTCAAAACGGCGGTGTCTCATATCAGTTCGCGCGACAGGGCCACTGGCGGACAGACCAGCGCAGCGGCTCATGTTATCGCAAACATATTTATTGGTCTTATGGCTCAGATCACGCTGTGCCGCAACTGTTCTCCAGCTTCGCCACCAAATGATGACAGGGCGGTTAAGGACCTGTGACAGGCACACCTTATTTCACCCTGCATCGCTCCGGCAACAGGGCTTCGGGCCAGATCCGCGCCTCATGCCACCCCATGACAGCAAAAAGCCCCCACCATTCGGCGAGGGCTTCGGGATCTTTTTCCGGAGGTCGCTGCCTAGGCTGCCAGCCCCTTGGATCCGATATCGAGGAATTTCTGGCGGCGATCCGAGATCAGCGCCTTGGCATCCATGTCTTTCATCTCGGCCAGCATCTCGGTGATGGCTGCCCCGACGGCGCGGTAGCTGGCCTCGGGATCGCGGTGCGCGCCGCCCAGCGGCTCCGGGATCACGCGGTCAACCACTTCGAGCGTCTTCAGGTGCTGCGCGGTCAGGCGCAGCGCTTCCGCGGCCTCGCGCATTTTCTCCGCATCTTTCCACAGGATCGAGGCACAGCCCTCCGGCGAGATCACGGAATAGACCGAATGTTCCAGCATCGCGACGCGGTTTGCAGTGGCAAAGGCCACGGCGCCACCAGAGCCACCCTCACCGATGATCACCGAAATCACCGGCACGCCAATCTTGAGGCTCATCTGTGTCGAGCGTGCAATCGCCTCGGACTGGCCGCGCTCTTCCGCGCCCTTGCCCGGATAGGCCCCGGTGGTGTCCACCAAAGTGATCACCGGCAGGCCAAAGCGGCCAGCCATCTCCATCAGCCGCACCGCCTTGCGATAGCCTTCGGGGCGCGCCATGCCAAAGTTATGGGTGATGCGCGATTTGGTGTCAGAGCCCTTCTCGTGCCCGATCACCACAACCGGCTGGTCGTTAAAGCGCGCAAGCCCACCCATGACCGCAAGGTCATCGGCAAAATTCCGGTCGCCGGCCAGCGGCGTGTACTCGGTAAAGAGCTTTTCCACATAGTCCTTGCAGTGCGGGCGCTCCGGGTGACGTGCCACCTGGCATTTGCGCCATGCGGTCAGATCCGAGTAGAGATCCGTCAGCAGCTGCGCGGCTTTCTTGTCCAGCGCGGCGGCTTCGTCATCCACATCCATTTCTTCGTTGGTGCGTGCCATCGCACGCAGCTCTTCCGCCTTGCCTTCGATTTCGGCCAGGGGTTTTTCGAATTCCAGATACTGGGTCATACTGTCTCTACTGTCACGGTTTATCCGTTATATGGACTTACCCTGCGTCCGATGCAACTCTCCGTGTCACATCCAGCGCTTTGCGCGACGGAGGAGGCAGACCACCGCCGCCCGTCTGGCTGCTGAAATGCGTGCCGCTGCGGCCGCAGGGGCAAACTCAGCAAGATTTGTCACGCGGCTCTCTGGCATCACGGCAATGGCACCACAGAGAAGGACAGGCGGATGGCCACAGACTACGAGGATCGCATCCGGCGGGTGCTGGACTACATCCACAACAATCCGGCGGGCGACCTCAGCCTTGATCGGCTGGCCGATGTGGCGGCGATGTCGCGGTTTCACTGGCACCGGGTGTTTCGCGCCCTCACCGGCGAGACCTGCGGCCAATCGGTGCGCCGCATCCGGCTGCACCGCGCCGCCGTGGCGCTGGTGACGTCGCAGACCTCCATCGAGGACATCGCCGCCACCGTGGGCTATCCCAACCGCTATTCCTTCTCGCGGGCCTTCACCGCAGCCTACGGCCAGGCGCCGGGGGCCTTTCGCACGGCCGGGCTGAACCTGCCCCCTGCCGCGCTTCGCGATCCAAAGGAGCTTTTTATGTATGATGTTACCCTGCGCAGCGAACCTGCGCGCCACCTCATCACGACCCCCCATCGCGGGCCCTACCCCGAAATTGGCCGGGCGTTCGAACAGTTCTCGGCCCTGGCCACCGCCCGCAATCTCTGGCCCGATCTTGGCCCCGTCATCGGCGTCTATCTCGACATGCCCGGCGCGGTGCCGGATGCCGAACTGCGCAGCTACGCCGGGGCTGAGTATCGCGCCGACACCACCCCCGAGGGTCTGGAGCCGTTTGACTTACCCGGTGGCAAGTCGGCCATCCTCACCTTCAAGGGGCCATATGTCGGGCTTTCTGCGGCCTATGACAGCCTGTTTGGCGGCTGGCTTCCGCAATCCGGCGAAACCCCGGCGGATGGACCCTGCTACGAGATTTATCTGAACGATCCGCGCAGCACCGCCCCCGAAGACCTTCTCACCGAAATCGTGCTGCCGCTGAAATAGAGCGCCAGCCTTTTTCGGCCCCGCCAAAAAAGGGCGCGCAAAGGCCCCTCGATGGGGGTTTTGCGCGCCACAACCCGATGTGCGTTTCTGGGTCCGCAGGGGATCAGTGCGGCCAGATCACCGGATAGAGCGAGCCCACCAGCAAGACGGCCATGGTCCAGTTGAAGGCCATCAACCGTCGCGGGCTGGTCAGAAACCGCGCCATTTGCTGGCCCAGCACCGTCCAGGACCCCACCGATGGCAAGTTGATCGCTCCAAAGATCACGCCAACAAGCAGGATCGCCCAGAGCGTATGATCCGGCGTGTAGGCGCTGATCGCCGTCAGGGCCATCGCCCAGGCCTTTGGATTGACCCACTGGAAGGCCGCCGCCTGCAGGAAGGTCATCGGGGTGCCCACATCACCGTCCGTCCCGGTCTTGGCCGCCCCTGCGTTGGCGATCTTCCACGCCAGATAGAGCAGATAGATAACGGAGCCGACCTTCAGCACCGTGTAGCTCACCGGATAGGCGTCAAAGACCTGCACCAGCCCTGCCCCCACCAACAGCACCATGAACACGAACCCCAGCGCCACCCCCAGCATATGCGGGATGGTGCGGCGAAAGCCGAAATTGGCACCGGACGCCATCAGCATCAGGTTGTTCGGCCCCGGTGTGATCGAGGAGACAAAGGCGAAGAGCGCAAGTGCGGCAACAAGGTCATAGGTCATCATGCGCAATACTTTGCCGCGAGACCGTACAAATGAAATTGCAAACTTGCACCGTTATCGCGTATTTACACAACAAATGGCGAAATCAGACCGAATAAACCAGCATATATTGCGTGAACTCACCAGCGACGGACGCCTCTCGAACCTGGAGCTGGCGGAGCGTGTGGGCCTGTCGCCCTCCGCCTGCCTGCGCCGCGTGCAGGAGCTGGAACGCGATGGGGTCATCACAGGCTACCGCGCAGTGCTGGACCCGCAGGCCATGGGCGTGGGGTTTGTCACCTATATTGGTGTGGGCCTGGGCGAGCACACCAAGGAGGCACAGGAGGCCTTTGAACGCGCAATGCGCAATGCGCCGGAGGTGGTGGAGTGCCACAATATCACCGGCACCATCGAGTATCTGCTGCGCGTCGAATGCGCCGACCTCAAGAGCTACAAACAGTTCCACACCGAAATCCTCGGCACCTCGCCCTTTGTGACCGCGATCACGACCTACGTTGTGATGGGATCGCCCAAGGACCAGCGCGCCTGATCCGGTCGCAGCGAGCACCATGGGTGTTGCATACCCTGCGCACGCCGCCTCAGCGAAATCTTCTTGATCTCTCGCTAGGATCTCAGGTGATCGCGATCATCGACCGGGCCTGACATCCCGGTCACCTAGGAACCGGCTCTCCCTGACGGGAGGCGTGCAGAGACAACGTTTAGCGCGCGGGTGGATACACCCGTCCATCTCCGATCTGGCGGCGCCGCCCCTTATCGTCCTGACATATCAGATCCCCAGCCAATCCGAGGATCTCGCACACAGCAACACTGACACGGCGCCCCTTCACTGGGACCGCCGGTTGTTCTGCTGCCGACAAGGCCGGCCTGGAGGGTTTGCGCCGCGCTGCGCGCGACGCCGCAGGGCCGGGGCCGCGCCTTCGGCGCGGCCCCGGCTTGGCCCAACGCTTTTGGGTCAGGTTTACCCTGATCCGCAAAGGGGCGGGAGCGCTCCCCTCCCACCCATCTCGAAACCTCACAGTCGCGCATTGTCTGGGCTGCAATAAACGCTTGAGCTCAACCCCACTTGAGACCGCAAGATCCCCGCAACGTCCTCATGCAGGAGAACGACCGACATGGACTTCACACAAGCGGGTATCATTCTGTTCACCCCCCACTATGAGGCCTGCATCGTTTTCTACGGTGAAGTCTTGGGGCTGACATTGCTCCACAGGATAGATCGCCCGGGAGAGACCCTGAGCACCTTTGACCTGGGGGGAGCCTACCTGATGATCGAACCGGAAGAGGCCGCAGGTCCGCGTGAGAGCGGGCTGCCGCTCAAACTACGCTTTAACGTGGCTGACGTGGTCGCCCGCTGTGAAGAGCTGCGGCGGCGTGGTGTGAAGGTCACGCTGCACCACCACAGCTGGGGCACCACTGCAGAGTTCCACGACCCGGCAGGCACACGTTGCGCGCTGCGGTCAGATGCGGGGTTTGGACTGTGAGATGTGGACAATCTCGCCCGGTGCGGGAAGATAGCGCGAGGAAGAAAGGCTCTGCCTCGCGCGCCGAGACGTTGTCCGCTCGACGTGGGAGCGGCAGCGCGATCGCCGCGCTTCAGCCGCTTTTGGCGATAAGTTCGGACTGCGCCACGATGACCTCGGCCTGTTTGATCGAGGCGATGTCGACCAAACGACCCTTGTAGACGGTTGCGCCCGCACCGCTGGCTTTGGCCTCTTCCATGGCGGCGAGAATGTCGCGCGCCTCGGCGACGGCCTCATCGGAGGGGGTGAAAACCTGATTGGCCAGGGCGATCTGTTTGGGGTGGATCGCCCATTTGCCGACCATGCCCAGCGTCGCGGAGCGTTTGGCCTGCGCGATATAGCCCTCGTCATCGGAGAAATCGCCAAAGGGGCCATCCACCGGCAGCACGCCATGGGTGCGACAGGCGGCGACAATGGCGGCTTGCGCCCAGTGCCACGGATCGGACCAATGTTTGGTGCCTTCGCGGAGCATATAATAGTTTTCCTGCGTGCCACCGATGCCAGTGGTCTGCATCCCCATGGAGGCGGCAAAATCCGCAGCGCCAAGGCTCATGGCCTGCAGGCGCGGGCTGCTGGCCGCGATGGCCTCGACATGGGCGATACCTGCGGCAGATTCGATAATGACCTCAAAGCTGATCGGCTTTTGACGGCCCTTGGCACGCTCGATCGCCGTCACCAGCGCGTCCACCGCATAGACATCCTCGGCGCAGCCCACCTTGGGGATCATGATCTGATCAAGCCGTTCGCCCGCCTGCTCCAGCAGGTCCACGACGTCGCGGTACCAATAGGGCGTATCCAGCCCGTTGATGCGCACGCTCAGGGTCTTGCGGCCCCAGTCGACCGTATTGATCGCCTCGATCACATTGGCGCGGGCCTGATCCTTGTCTGAGGGGGCCACGGAATCTTCGAGATCGAGGTTGATCACATCCGCCGCAGAGGCGGCCATTTTGGCAAAGAGTTTCGTGTTGGAGCCGGGGCCGAACAGCTGGCAGCGGTTGGGGCGGGCCGGGGGCGTGGGCTGAAGGCGAAAGCTCATCTCTGGTCTCTCCAGGTTCATAAATTCCAAAATTGGTTCATGTTTTGGTATTTCGTTGCTTACACAATGGCAAGTCTTATTTGCAGTTGCAGCATCTCAATGATGCCGCGCTTGCATAGTCTTTCTACGCGATCCGCGTCATCTCACGCGTATTCTGGCGTAGGGTGGGAATATCTTCGAAGAATTCACCTATTGCTCGAAGAATTCACCTCGAAGGCCTGCTGCACTGGCAAATTAGACAGGAAGTTGCAGCGCGATTGCCGCAAGCTACCTTGAACTCTGACGAATTCCAAAAAAGGACGCTGGATATGATCGAGACCCCTTATCTCCTGTTCCTCGGCGATGCGCCCGACATGCTGGCCGCCAAGGTTGCCATTGGCATCCGCGACTGGCGCCCCGACCATGCAGTTGGCCAGATCAGCCTGCCCGGCTGCGGTGCGAACCTCGGCCTCACCGAGATGACGCTGGCAGAGGCCAAGGCCGCCGGGGCCAAAACGCTGGTGATCGGTGTTGCCAACCGAGGCGGCAAGATCAGTCAGGAATGGAAAAAAGTGCTGGTGCAGGCGCTGGAAGAGGGCTTTGACCTTGCCTCCGGGCTGCACAACCTCTTGCGCGACGAGCCGGATTTGGCCGCCGTGGCCGAAGCAACCGGGCGCACCTTGCATGATGTGCGGGTGCCTTCAGTGCAGTATCCGATCGCCGATGGCGTCAAGCGTCGCGGCAAGCGGTGCCTCGCGGTGGGTACCGATTGTTCGGTCGGCAAAATGTACACCGCACTGGCAATGGACGCAGAGATGCAGGCGCGCGGTATCAAATCCACCTTCCGCGCCACCGGACAGACCGGCATTCTGATCACCGGCGACGGTGTGCCTTTGGATGCGGTGATCGCTGACTTTATGGCTGGCTCCATCGAGTACCTCACCCCCGACAATGATGACGACCACTGGGATCTCATCGAGGGTCAGGGATCGTTGTTCCACGTGTCCTATTCCGGTGTGACCATGGCACTGGTGCATGGCGGCCAGCCCGACGCGTTGATCCTGTGTCACGAGCCGACCCGCACTCATATGCGCGGTCTGCCCGATTATGATGTGCCCTCGCTGGAGGAGCTGCGCGATGTGGCCCTGCCGCTGGCGCAACGAGCCAACAAGGACTGCAAGATTGTCGGCATTTCCGTGAACACCCAGCATCTGGGTGAGGAGGAAGCGGTGGCCTATCTGAAGGAAGTTGAGGGCCGCATGGGCCTGCCTGCGGTGGATCCCTATCGCCACGGTGCCGGTCGTCTGGTGGACGCGCTGGCTGCGGTCTGATTGAACATCTTTGCCGGGGGCGTCTGCGGATCTCGCAGGAGCCTCCGGCGGAGGTATTTTTGAAAAGATGAAGAAGGGGTGGCGGCGCTGCCCGAAGGGAGAGCCATGAAAATCACTGTCACCCCCGATGTGTTCAAACTGGCGCAGGTGTTCACCATCTCGCGCGGATCGCGCACCGAGGCCAAGGTGCTGACGGTTCGGGTTGAGGATGGAGATCATGTGGGCTGGGGCGAATGTGTGCCCTATGCGCGCTATGATGAGACGCTGGAGTCGGTAACAGCAGAGATCGAAGCGCTGCCTGACGTGTTTACGCGCGAGGAACTGCAATCGCTGCTGCCCGCCGGGGCCGCGCGCAATGCGGTGGATTGTGCCCTGTGGGATCTGGAGGCCAAGAAGGCCGGCAAGCCGGTCTGGGAATTGGCTGGGCTGGATCAGCCGGGGCCAGAGATCACTGCCTATACGCTGTCGCTGGCCTCTCCTGAAGAGATGCAGACACAGGCCGCAGAGAATGCCCATCGTCCGCTGTTGAAGATCAAGCTCGGCACGCCCGAGGATATGCCCCGCCTTGAGGCGGTGCGCGCGGGCGCGCCCGAGGCGCGGATCATCATTGACGCCAATGAGGGCTGGTCGGCCGAGGTTTACGCCGAGCTTGCACCGCATCTGCTGCGCCTTGGGGTGGAGCTGGTGGAACAACCCCTGCCCGCAGGTGAAGATGAGGCCCTGATCGGGATGGAACGTCCGGTGCCGGTCTGCGCTGATGAGAGCGCGCATGACTGCGCCAGCCTGCCGAAACTCAAGGGCAAATATGATGTTGTGAACATCAAACTGGACAAGACCGGCGGCCTGACAGAAGCCTTGAAATTGCGCGATGCGGCGCTGGCCGAGGGCTATCAGGTGATGGTCGGCTGCATGGTGGGATCGTCGCTTGCGATGGCGCCCGCGACGCTGGTGGCGCAGGGTGCGCTGGTGACGGATCTTGACGGGCCGCTGCTTCTGGCCGAAGACCGTCCCGAACCGCTGACTTTTGACGCCGACGGGGTGCACCCCCCTCGGCCTGCGCTCTGGGGCTAAGGAGACGACCATGACCCGTACCGTATATGTAAACGGCGACTACCTGCCGGAAACCGAGGCCAAGGTCTCTATCTTTGATCGCGGCTTTCTGATGGCGGATGCGGTCTATGAGGTGACCTCGGTGCTGGGCGGCAAGCTCATTGATTTTGAGGGCCACGCAGTGCGCCTGAAGCGGTCGCTGGATGAGCTGGAGATGGCCGAACCCTGCACCAAGGACGAGCTGCTGGAGATCCACCGCAAGCTGGTGGAGCTGAATGGTATCGACGAGGGGCTGGTCTATTTGCAGGTCACGCGCGGCTCGGACGGGGATCGGGATTTTGTGTTCCCCTCCGCCGACACCAAGCCGACCATCGTTTTGTTTACGCAGAACAAACCCGGTCTGGCCGATAGCCCGGCGGCCAAGAAGGGCGCCAAGATCATCTCGATCGAGGACATCCGCTGGGGCCGTCGCGACATCAAGACCGTGCAGCTGTTGTACCCCTCAATGGGCAAGATGATGGCGAAGAAAGCCGGTGCAGATGATGCCTGGATGATCGAAGATGGCCATGTGACCGAGGGCACCTCCAACAACGCCTATTTCGTCAAGGATGGCGTGATCGTCACGCGCCCGCTGTCCAATGACATCCTGCACGGCATCACCCGCAAGGCGGTACTGCGCATGGCCGAAGAGGCGCAGTTGAAGGTCGAAGAACGCCTATTCACCATCGACGAGGCAAAAGAAGCCGACGAGGCGTTTACCACCTCGGCCTCTGCCTTTGTGATGCCGGTCGTGGAGATCGACGGTGTCGCGCTGGGGGACGGCACGCCGGGCCCGATCGCCAAGCGCCTCCGCGAGATTTACATTGAAGAAAGCGTCAAGGTGGCGGTCTGAACACCGCGAGACGTGACGCAATTATTCAAAAGGCCGCTCCTTTGGGGGCGGCCTTTTTTGCTGTCACTGATCCGACATTCCCAAAGTTGACGCCGCGCAAGGTAGCTGTTTGAGGGCAGCCTTTTGGCGCGCTGTCCCTTGGCCGCGCCGGGCGCAGCAAGGGGCGGGCTATGCTGTGCCTCCCAGTCCAGGACAAGGGTGACCTGCGTCCCTGCCTGCGCCAGCGCAGGAACGCGGGCCCGCTCAGCCCTTATCGGTGCCGACGTTTTCCGCAAAAGCCTGCTTGAACGCATCCTGCGTCTGCGCGCTGGCATCGGTCTGATAGTTGGCTTTCCACTCCGCCATGGTCATGCCGTAGAAGATCTCGCGCGCATCCTCCTTACCCATCTCGATGCCCCTCTCGTTTGCCGCTTCCTGATACCAGCGGCTCAGGCAATTGCGGCAGAACCCCGCAAGGTTCATCATGTCGATATTCTGCACATCGGTCCGATCTTCCATCAGATGCTTGCGCAGACGACGGAAGGCAGCGGCTTCCAGTTCGAATTGCGTCTGGGCGTCGATATCCGGCTGGGTCATGTCTCGCTCCTGTAGATGGGTTACGTCAGAGGTAGCAACGACAACGACCTGCGGCAAGGCGGCACGCTCGCCCGCCCGAGACCGCTACGGGGCAGAATCGGACGGCTTAGTGCCGTGACCCGCAGCGCGATCACAAGCTGCGAACGACGGCGATTCTGGCCGCGAGCACCGCACGACAAGTAGCGCGCAGCAAACACCAACGCGACGAGTGACGACGCCCTAGGCAGAGGAGCAAGTCATTGATTTGATTTGGGGGATTTCCATGGTGCTGCTGGAGAGAATCGAACTCTCGACCTCTCCCTTACCAAGGGAACCGATCTATTCTGAAATACCTCAACAAAACAATCTGTTGCGCGAAATTTGAAAATCACCTGCACGCGCATTGCACCACTTTAGGTTTCAACCGCACCGCTTGGCTACCAAATGAAAGCGCAAAAGAGAGGGCCGCACCAGCTGGCGCGGCCCCAAACTGGCACGGAAAAGCCTAACCAAACCGTGCATAGGCATCAAAAACGTGCGCTCGCGCTAAGAGTTGACCAGCGCCCAAATCGTGTCGGTCAACTCTGACAAACCTCGATTGTTATCCACGAACAAATCGGCATCGTCCTTGGTCAGATCCATGCTTGCGGCTGGCTCCAAGGGCAGGCGCTCGGATGCATCCACCCAAATCACCACATCAAACAAACTCTTGCTGCGGTCAAACTCGGCACGGCTGCGCATCCCCACGTAAATGGGGGCCAGCGCCAATACCTGTTCCGCCAAAGATGGACCCGGGCGAAGATTGTAAGCCTCGATTGCGTGGCGCCATAAAGCGCGGTGCTTGCGCCGATCCTCGAAGCAAGCGCGCCAATCAGCATACAGATCTGACACCAGAGGATAGACAGCCCTAGCCGCACAAAACTCTGAGCTAGAGATGAACGCCACACCCAACTCGCGCCCCAGACACAGCGCCGCAGCGTCTTTTCCGTGTTCCGCGTGCCCGATCACAAGGATTTTCATACCTGGCCGAATGGTAGAGGCACGTTGGCCGGGCGGCGGCACCACACCCCAGCCGTTGCAGGCGCCACACTCGTGCATCACGCCACCTCGGCTTGTCTCGCTCTTTGTGCCACCGCATGCGGCGCACACTACCCGTTCACCCTGCATATTTAGGCTCCTCCACCAATCGACAAACAAGCATCGCCCCGCCAAGGGTCACGACACAGAACAGCAGCGATAAGCCAAGGAAGCCCCCAGCGTGGGCAGCCCGTGCCCACAGGCGCAATTCGACGCGGAATTTCACATGCATCATAGCGCGCACCTCAGAACGGGATTTCATCGGGAATGGGTGGATTTTGGCCAGCGGATTGACCGCCGCCAGATTGGCCGCCGTAGTCGCCTGCCTGCCCCCCACCAGACTGACCACCGGCCCCATTGGGATCCTTGCGGTCCAGCATTTCCAATGTGCCATTGCGCCCACGCAGCACAACCTCGGTGGCGTAGCGATCCTGCCCATTTTGGTCCTGCCACTTGCGGGTTTCCAGCTTGCCCTCGATTAGCACCTTGGCACCCTTGCGCAGGTACTGCTGACAAATCCGGGCCAGCGGACCAAAGATCGCCACACGGTGCCACTCTGTCTTTTCCCGGCGCTCGCCCGTGCTTTGATCCTTCCACGTCTCAGTGGTGGCCACATTGAGATTGGCCACCATACTGCCATCGGTAAAGGTTCGCACCTCGGGATCCCGGCCGAGGTGCCCGGTCAAAAAAACCTTGTTCATATTCAGGGCCTCATTTGTGCTTGGCTTTACCGCAAGCATTACCGCTTCCACATGCCCCAGATTATTCGCCCTGATGGCTTCGGTGGAATGACCAAGCTTTTGAGGCACTAAGCGTGAAGAGGGCGACTCGTGTCGCCCTCTGCTCATTCAGAACCATACTTTGCTTGGCTTTTTGAAGTGGTTTGGCGCTCACCAACCCCGCTTCTGCCCTTCAGTAAGCGCGCGAAGAATGGCGGCAGTGCCGCGTGCCTCTAGGGGGCTGGACATCGCTCACATCGCGAAAAAGCGCAGAAAGCGTAGTTTGCAAAGTCGTGGCAGCGGGCCACCTTGAAGGGGTGAACGGCCCATAGCTGCCCTTGGGCGGTGGTCGTTGTCGCTGCGGTGCGCCCCGTCGGACCTGACATTCGCTGCACGAGAAGCCAAACTTCCAACGGGGGAATTGGGAACAAAATGCGCGCTCAATGGAGCGGACCTTAAGACTGAAAGCAGTAATTCAGTATTTCCCCAAAACCGACCTCTTCGCGCTCCAACCTGCGTTCTAGCTCTTCCAACTTAGCGATGCTCTGATATTCGTCGCTAAACTCAATGCAAAGTTGAAAACTTACATCCTCCTGCTTCCCGATATTGGTTAGCTGGTCGCTAAGTGTGTCCAAAACATGGGACGCAAGTTCAACTTGAAGCTTTCTGAATCGAATAAGACGATGACAAATAAAGAAATCTGAACGGTTAGTATGCGACGATACTGTTCTGCTCCAGCCCGTAAGCCTAGTAGCTGTAAATAGCGCTTCATCCTGGACTTCTTTCCAGACGCGAAAGTCAAAATGGTTCTTTGGATTTGGATTTTCATGCGTTGGGCGAGGCATATGCTTTACCCCACCATCATGCGCATACCTGTCCAACGTCTTGAGGATACGATTTTGGTAACGCACCTTCCTCTGTATTGATCTCTTCCAATCAAAAAAGAGGAGGTTCTGACGTTTCAGGAAACGAATTTCGCGCTGCACAAGTTCGTCGTCTCTGTCCCAGTGCCGTCTAACTCGTCGAGGTATATATTGAAAAACTAAGCCTAGAAACCTAAAGATCGAGCTAGCTGGGATGGCACGAAAAAACTGACCTTCATCCTCATGCTCTTGTAGAATGTACACCGCTTTACCGTGGCAAATGAGGCTTTGAACCACCTCTTCGACCAGCTCTTCTACTATAGAGTGCCCACCCGAATAGTTGTGCCTGATGACGAAAGCCCCCACCAGCTTGTCCTGCAGTTCTTGGTTATTCGATGAAATCCGAAAAGTATTTGCATCTCGCCGCGAACCGCCGAAGAACATATTATGAAAGTCATCATTGAACATGTTCTGGTTGAAGTTACCCATGTGGTCAACGGGACGAAAAACCATCGCTTCCAGCGCATTGGGTGAAATCTCGTGACTAACGAAAAATTCAGGAGCATCGAGAGAAACTCTCATTCTGCCTCTCCTTCTCGCCGCTCAAGTCGCGACTTGAATCTAGTGATTCGGTGGCCGACTTGGTCATCCGACAGGTTAACTTCATCTAGAATATGTAATGCAAAGAAGACGTCGCTGGCACTGTAGTAGCCGCCTCGAAACTCATCGACAATGTCGCTAGGGTGCTTTGGTCCATGTGAAGAAAAACGATCATTGTAGCCTGCATCTCTCAAGAGGGCTTCGAATTTCATCGTCCACTCGGCTCTAATCATGTCTCTCGGGGAAGCGCTCATGCTAAATTTTCTGCTATCGCTCAACAGAATCGTTCTTTCCAAATAGCCCTTGCGGTCCTTGGCGGCTTCTATCAAGCCTTCCCAAATTTGAAGTGGGATAGTCTTAAGTGCCTCATTTTGATGATGCTCAGAGTACAAAATTGCAAACCCTAGAAGCGTTGCAAGGTCCTTGTTAGCGCTAGAAACAAGGTGAAGACGAAATTCTTGATTTACGTCCAAGTCTGGGTCAATGAACTTGAAATTTACGGCCAAAAACGCCAGTCCAAAAAATGTTTGAGAAACCCGCTCCAACACATCCTCATCGTTCTGGTGAAGCGCATTGAGGCATTCATTGGCGAGCACGAAATATGTCTGTCCAAAGTGGTCAGGAAGGCTAGTGTCGTGTCCGCGAGAGGAAAACAAATGGCTTCCCAACTTTATGTCGGACAAGAGTTTCATCAATTCACTGCGTTGGATTTTAAATTGGCTCCGAACCTTTGCAAAATCCAAGGCTGGAAGCTTGTACATTTCGTCATCATACCGCTGGTACTCAGCGTATCGTGAAAACAACCTGTCCAAGTCATCATACCAACCGGGCAGTTTCCAGTTCGAGTGGAGGGTACTTAAAACGACTTGGGTTGCTGCCGCTGGATGTCCCGATGCCACCAGTGTTTGAGTAAACTTCGGAAGTTCGATACTCTCGAAATCCGCTACTGTTTCGACGATTTTGATGTACTCTTCCAAAACGGCCTTGATGGTCAGTTGCTGCAAATACTTCGGTCGAGACAAACGACGCTGCTCAATTTTTTGCTCGAAGACTATTCTCTTTTGAAGAGGACGAATTTTGACTTGTAGAAATATTGGAAGATTCTTGCTTGCAACGAAGGACCAATCATCTTCAGCGAAGAACTGCATCAGTTCCTTGTCAAAGGTCTGTATCCTGCGCAACGTTTCAAGAAAGAAGTTCTGAACGATAGCTACCCATGTATCAGCCAATGCAATTGCGTGCTTTGATGCTTCGCTATTCTTTCCTTCAAGCTCTGGCAGGTATTTTTCAAGTAAGAGCCGCACCGCTGCGAAGTCGTCCAGCCCTGTCTTAAAATATAGTCCATTAGCATATACGGATGCGCGGAGGGAAAGGTCTAAAACCAGTCGCAGCGATAGTTCCCACCTCTTCGCCTTCAAAGCCCGTTCGAGATGTTGATGAATTTTCTCGAGTGTCTCTTTCTCAAGCCAGTCCAAGTCCGGTCGTTCTTCGGGCGGGAGTTGGGAACTTGTTTGGAGGGCAATTGAGGTAGCCGAATCTCCAGCTAGGAACCAGTTCGGGTGGAACTGAATTCTTGGGAACCAGTAACTGTCCTCGGGAATCTTGTGCTTATGTTGCAAATAGTAAGCCAGAAGGCCTGAGTACCTTTTGGTTAGCAACGGCAAACTTTGCTCAACTTTACTTTGCTCAGTTTGCAGCTTTTCGTTTATGAAATCGAGTTGTTTCAGCTTTGTTTTAGTTAGTTGAGAAAAATGGTTCTGATAGGAAATTGAGTTCCGGTCCTGAGCGACGCGCTCGATATTTTGAACGATTTTTGGGACGATTTCACCGTCAATCAACGGCGTAAGCTCAAAGAACTCGAACAAGCGTCGACCAATGGGGAAAAGTGTCAAGACAGACAACACAGTCAAGCAGCTTGAAACCACGTATACTGCAAGCCCTGTCTGATGGTCAAAGATGTTGATAGCTGTGACCGTGAGGCAGAATGCGGTCGCGAATATGAGAATTGACGTGTACAGGTTGCCGACTTGTTCGCCTATCAGCAAGCTGATGATTTTTCGATTCAACTTGGCGTAACCGGTGCTGAGAATGATACCAATGGTCGCAAAATATATCGAAAAAATTGCAGCCAAGAGAACTGCGTAGAATTCAAGTTGTCCGTTATAATCGTCGTGTGAAGACACATCAGGCCAACTCGTGAGCTGAAACTCATCTACTATGCTATGTTCTGCGTATTCCAATGCTAGCAAGGAAAAGCCAACGGCGAGAAATTTTTTCAAACCAATCCAGATAAGCTGCCAGCCAATCCGCGATTTCTGAATCTGCGCTCTTACACCTGAGGAGCCATCATGCCTCAGCTTTTCGGCACGAAAAATCTGCCGCGAGAACCAACTTCTTGCTTTCCAAAATCCGCCTGTGGAAACCGCCCAAACTCTTAATCTTGTTAACAATTCGTATTCCCAATCAGCTATAGGGACCTATATGCCTTCGCGGGCGTACAGATTTCAGTTTTTTGAGCCGACCTTTTCCAAATAAGAAGAGAAGTGTTCTCCAACCAGTACCACACTAGCTCACATAGCATGTTGCTGAGACCAACCGTGTTCTGCAACCCATTGTTGAAATTCTTTTCGGTGTGTGCGTTAAACGACTGCTTGTGAAGCTATCATTCAACTGTTTCCCACTGCAGCGAATTTCCGCTTTCCGCCCCCCGTGTCGGTGCCTGGCACCATGCTGCGCCTTACACGAATGTCGTGAAGGGGCTGTCTCCGGCCACCCAATGCCACAAGCACGGATGACAACTTGCAGGCAGCGTAAACGCTTTTGACAAACAAGGTACTTTGATCAGATGCCTTGCATTACCTGTCGCTGCAAATCAGTCAACATTCGCCAGCCCCTTCCTCTTGCGCGCAAGACGGTCGCGGATTTCGTCGGACACGGCCCAGACGGCCGCAGCGGTAAAAAACATCAGCAACGCCCAGACCCACGGCGGCGCCTCATTGCGCACGGTAATGGATTGCACTTCCTCGGCCCGCACGCCGGTTTTGCCGGTGGATTGTTCGATGCTGCGCGACTGCGGCCGCACCAGCCGCAGATCATTTTGGGTGGAGGTGCCGCCCACCACTTGCGCGTTGCTGCGACCCGCCTGGACATTGGTGGCCACACTCGGCCCACCCCCGGGAAGGACACCACGCACCAGCTGTTTAGAAACGGATCCGCAGCTGGCAAGGGCGGCCATGATAATAACCGCCGCCCAAAGGCTTGCGCCCCGCGTCACAAGCCCACCGCCTGCACATGCATCCAATCGAAATCGCGGGCACGGCCGAGGCTAGTCCAGCCCTCGGCTGCCCACACATCCCAGAAGGGTACAGCGTCCCGATGTGCCAAACGTGCGCGATCCTTCCCCCAATTCAAGCGGTTCCGCGCGGGGTCAAAGTCAATGGCGATGCCATAGGCATGGGTGGACAGGCTTGTGCCCCCCCGCTTTGTCCGGTGGTTGAAACAGCCGCCAAACAGATGCAGGCCGAGGTCTTCTATCTGTGACGTGGCATAGATCGCCGCGATCCGGTCAAAGGCTCGCTGCGCGCTTGGTGCAACCAATTCGTGACAGCTGAAAGAGGTGATCACCTCCGCAGTATCCCACGCCAGCACCATCCGCCACGGTACAGTTACCCGCCCGGCAGTACATCGGGCCGACCCCGCCGGACCAAAGCGGCTTGCCATATCCGCCTGGCGCCATGGCAAGCCTGCACCAGACCACGCCAAATAGGCCGCATCTGTTTGCGGCCCCCAATGACCATCCACCGGGCCGGGATCATGGCCGAGGCTAGCAAGCACCGCCTGACCAGCTGCGACCAGCTGGCGATCCACGCCGATCAGATCCGGTCGGTTGCGCACCTCGGGCACACAGGCCACCGCAGATAGCGTGCGTGCGCCCGTGATCCCGTCGATTGCGCCAGTATATCTGGCTTCCACGCGCAGCAGTCGCTGCACGCGCTTTACGCGGTCAGAGTACATTTGACCCCTCCAATGTCAGATAGATGATCCACAGGGCGACGCAGACGGCGCCCCAGATCCAGAACCGGGTTTCACGGCGGGCGGCCGCTTTGGCCGCCACTCGGGCAGCCTCAGCTTTCCGCATTGTCCGCCTCCTTGGCGGCCCAGAACCGCCTCAGGGTGTCGATCACGAACCCCGCAAAGCCGATGCCGCCGAGACCGACGACAAAGGACGAAAACCCGGCAGGATCCGCCGGGGTGATTTTTCCGATTAGCGGCGACAGCACCGGGGCTACCAGCGGGCCGAGATAAAGGGCGCAGATACACCCAACCACCAGGGACACCATCCCATCGGTCCAGCTTTCCCGCAGGGTTAGCCAGCGGACCAAGCCACCAGCTGCACCGGCTAGCGCCATCTGCCCCACGTCAGAGTAGAGCCACGCCCACAACCCGGAAAAGATCCCTTCCTTACCGATCATTGCCGCCCCTTCTGTGCACATTGCACGTTTTTACGTTCCACTTGGGCGCACCTGTACGCCTAATCGATCCGGCCATCTGGCACAGAATAGCTAGTCGGCCGATCAAACTTTATGTCGGCCCTCAATTTGTTGCTTGTCAGGCGGCCGGGGTACCAAGCTTCAAAACCGCTGTCAGATTGGTGATGAATGTGGAACCGCTTGCAGCAGCCATGCGCTTGAACTGGCGCAAATCCAAGCCATCCACGGTGTCAGGGATCGCATCGAGATCAGCGATGACCTGCTGCACGGCTGCGACCTGCGGAATGGTGGATACAAAGGGTTCCTCAGATGGGGTTGGGGTGATTTCAGTCATATGCCAGGTCTCCTTTGGCTTTGGTTAGATGTTACGCGCGACCATGACGGTCGTGTCGTGGAAGAATGCCCCTGCGTATCCGACATCCGGAACCAAACCGGGGCGCAGTCCGGCTATTGCGATGCGATCCAAAAGGAACGCGGTGTCGTCGATTTGTCGCAGCCTTGGAACCCATGCCGCCCCCGATCCCGTGTAGAGAAACGAGGTGTAGTGCGGCGCGCAGACAAATGATCCGGGCGCGGGCGAGCTGATGGTGTAGGTACGAGTGGCCCCGTTCTCCAAGACAGCCACCATATCGGCCTGTGACATGTAGAAATGCCCCGCGAGCGAGATCATCTTGGCGCGGCTATCAAAGGCGACTGCGCCGCCGGGCTTGCGGATCTGCATGCCGTAGTCGCCACTCAGAGTGGCGGGCAGATTGTCACCGGCCATCTTGAATGGCAGGCCCGTGGCATCTGTTCCAACCGCCCACATCATGACCCGTGGCCCATTGCTGGGATACCGAAACGGCACCCCCAGCATGCCCCAAATGCCCTCGCTCGGCATTTTCACAAAGGGAAAGGTGTTTAGGGGCCAATCGTCATTGCCGGTGAGGACGCGGTAATAGTTATAGAGGTCCTGCGTCCGGCCCGTTGTGATCCACTTGGTACCCTTTGCAATCTGCTCAAAGCGGGGCACTTTGGGATTAGATCCAGTGTAGGTCGACCAGTTGTAGAACAGGTGCTTATCGAACCCGATGGACGGCAGAGTGGCCAATCGACGGGTGACGCCACTGTCCATTTCAAAAAGAACGTCCTCATACTCGGTGATTGTTTCACCAAGATCATTTTGCAGAGTGATACCATAAGCCATTTCAAAACTACCTGTAGTGAATGCCCCAAGCGAACCAGAGAAACACAGCACTGGTGCCGTAGGTTTCCCCGGCCACTGCGGTCAGTTCCTTGGTGGAATTGTCCCAGTGCAGGGTTGGCATGGAGATTGGGTTGTAAAAGAACTCGCCACTGCGCGCGCCGGGGCCTGCACCTTCGCCATGTACGAAATTGTCATAGATGGTGTAGCGGAACCCCAGCGGAGCCATCATCAAGGCCCCCCGGTTATCATCAAAGTCCGGAAAGGTGCCCAGCGACCCGGTGAAGGTTGTGGACCACCCGATGCGAAACACGCGGCGCGGCAGGGTCTGCCTTCCCTCCAGAACCAAAGACCCGTCCGCATTCCTCATCTCAATTCCATAGGCCATTAGGTGAGCCTCCCAATGACGACCCGCGCAACACCGCTGCTGTCGAACACCCGAATGCGATCATCCTCGATCTCCACACGCTCGCCGCTGGAGGCGCTCTTGAAATGACCGATGTTGGCGGTGATGGCCGACAGCTCATTGACGTTGACTTTTTCGGCAGTCACCGCGCCGGTGGCGATGCGATTGCCGTTGATCAATGTGGACCCTTGCGGGCTGTAAGGGGTTGGCAGGGTCGCGCTCTCAGTCGTCTGCGCGAGCTGCGGCTTGTGGACGAATATATAGCTGTTTGAGTGACCCGGATTGGTGGCCTTTTTGCGCAGGTGGATCGTCGCATAGGCGGCCCCTACCGGAACCTGGGCCTTCCCCCAAAGACGGGGCCAAAGCTCAGGGTTGATCGCGGACCCCGAGAACCCATTGTTGCTTTCAAGAGCACCCGAATAAGATACCAGCGCCCCTGCCGCGTCTGTGAACTGGATACGAAGCTCAGCGCTGCACCTGTGCGCTGACACGTAGGCGCTAACCTCAACCCACTCACCCGCAAGCACGGCGACGCCATTGGCTGCAGATACTCCGTTACCGTATCGTGGATGATAAACAATATCGCGATACCCATCCGTTGCGCCAGAGTCCTGCCAGACCATGAGCGTCGGGTAGAACTCTCCGGCATAGGACTGGCCTGCCGGTCGGGTTTGGATTGACGAGTCAGTGTAGCCAGAGCCAGTTCCGGTGCCAAAATCCCAACCTGCAACCCCATCAACAAAGTCGGTATTGCCCAAGAGGTTTTTACCCAGCCCAACGGTCAGCCGGTTGGTGGCCATTGACCCCTCTGCGATGACATCCCCCAGAAGCTCAAGAACGGACCCTCCAGCACCGCTCGGATCGCTCCAGGAGTTTGCCCTGAAGCCCGCAATTCTCCCGCCGTTCGTCTCAGCAGTGACACCCGCGAATGCGGACGAAAACCCGTCCACATCCGCCTGCGTCTGCAGCAGACTTGTAACGGTGGCCGAGCTGCCGTTTGTGTCGGTGTTCAACTCAGTCAGCATGTTTGCCAGCGCCGTGCCGGTCAGAGCGTTTATGTCGAGGGTCTTGATCTCATCAATCGCCCCGCTCAGCTCGTCGGCATCGGTGATGTCCTCGATCTTGATGTAGGAGATACCGATAAAGCCGGGTGATAGCGATGCACGCTCCCCCCGGATCAGGATGCCAGGGCGCCAGTATTGGGCGGTCTTCTCGTTCGTGCAGGTCACCTCTGCAGTGTATTCCCCCCAGACACCTGACGGAGCGGGGGTAACTGCGGTCGCCATCGCATTCGACCCAGCATACGCAAAGTTCCGGTCCATTCTGCGGATGAACAGTTGCAGGATATTCGGATTGCCCGTCACGGTGCCCTGAACATAGCACCCGACAGACACGCGATAGCGACGGCCCAATTCAGGTGTAAAGGCACCACGCGACCAGAGGTGGACCTGTTTCGTGCCGTCGATCTCTGAGGCGTCAAGCCTGGCGTACCGGTATCCGGGGCCAGCAAGGCTGTTGAAGGTCCAGTATGGAATAGCAGCCTCATTGGCTGGCGACCCATCGGGGGCGCTTTTCCAGAACTTCCCCCTGTCCGCAAAATCCGGCACCATCGTCATGGCACGGGTCGTGTCTATTTCCGCACGCAGAGTAGTTTCTGACACGGTGACCGCGCTGTCGGCCTGGGCGCGGGTGTAGTAGTTCTGGGACAGGTCCGAAGACACCCCGTCAATCGAAGCCTGCAGGGCTGTTTCAGACGCTGCGATTGCCTCCCCGGTCTGCACCGCTGTCAGGTAGTTCTGGGAAAGGTTGGCCCGGATCTCGTCAGCTTCGGTCGTATCCTCTGCCCTGAAGTATGACACTTGCCACGTACCGTCGCCATGGGCGCCGGTCCCGCCATATAGGCTGAGCAAGCGGATACGGATAAAAGCCGTGTTCGGGTCGGGAGCAGGGGGGATTGCCTTTGCACGGAGTTTGACCCATCCGTCTTCCGCCCGGAGCGGGTTGACGGCACGGGTCCATCCGTCAACGTCGCTAAGGGAGAATGCCCCCAGGTACCCGCCGTTGGCTGCTAGATAGACGCCATCAAGAACAAACCGCTCGGCGGTCCCGCCGGTGATCGTGCTGTCAATCGTAACGCGTACCTCTGCCTCTGCCTCATAGGTATGACCAGCGACAAACGGGAGCAGCGCAGCGTGGGATAGCTGCTGAAAACCGCTTCTCTCGAAGACCCACCTCCCGTCAGATTGCTTGATATGGGATGAGTCGATCAGCGGGGGGCTGATCCCGCCACCGGGGTGACCCGTCCAACCTGTGGTGCCCTCTACAAAATCCCAGCGCATGTCGCGGTGCAGTACAGACGAAAGCCGTGTGACGTCCGTCTCGATGTTCTGGATGTCGCCCGCATTGGCGAGTGCAGCAGCAGCAGCGGCCCCTGCTTCATCTGACGCGTCCTGCGCCGCCTGGTTGGCAATATTGGCGGCGTCGGTTGCGTTCTGTGCATCCGTGAGAGCCTGCGCCGCGCCCTGCCCTGCAGCGTCCGCCGCCGCCTGCGCATCGTCGATGATCTCGGCAATCGACGGCATGTCACCAGCGCCAAGATAGACTGCGGGAGTGGTGGCCTCGACCCAATCGGTCCAGCTTCCGCCCTGCATGGCGCGAATCCGCGCACGGGCGCGATAATCTGTACTCGGCAATATCCCACCGGACAGTATCAACTCACCACTAACCAGATCGGTCTCAGCACCGGACGCCACAGGCGTGCCGTCAGCCAGCTGCAGGCGCCACTCCAGTATGTCATCAGATGCAATCTGCGACGGGTTCCAAGTCATCCGCAAGGCAGCACGGCGAGCGGTACTTGCGCCATCCACTAGAACATGAGCAAGCAAGCCAAACCCCGGTACAGTCCGCAAGTCCGGCACCACGACGATAGGGCTGGGGGTCAGCGTCACCACCTCATCGGACGGATTCCAGACAAAGTCCGCCGCGTCGCGTTCCCGCAGCGCCATGGTCTGCAGGCACGTCACCAGATCATCGGTCAGGTCGCCCACCTCGAAGATCTTCGACGTGTAGCCCTCACGCGCGCTTGTCCAGCTGCATGTGTCCAGCGGCTCCAGCGTCATGGCATCCGGTGGCAGGGTCAGGCCATGACGGCGGAAACGTCGCTCATCCTCGATCCATGCTTGCATCAAACGCTGTGCCTGATTGCCGGAATTGACCGCTGGCAGATCTACCTGTGCCACCAGCTGGCGCCCGCCGTCCTCGCTCTCCCATTCCGCATTGTAGCGCGGCGGCGCGTCCCGCACCTCCCACAACGCGGATGGATCCGGGTAACTTGCGTGGATCGCATTGTGGACACCATCCAACCCCGGGAACGGGGTCAGGGTCTGGCTGCGATCCGCCACAATATCCTCATCCGTGAAGAAATAGACGGGCAAAGCAGGCGGACCGACGCGAACCTTGTAGACACCACCAAACTCCACCAGCTCCGCGCTGGCAGCGTTCTTGAGTTGATCAATCACATCGGCGGGCTGATCATCGGTGGAAACCTCCAGCCCCGCCCGATACTGCGCAACACTTTGGCCCTCGGCCGTCTGAACTGGTGCATCGCATTCGTTCATCGCGGCAAACCAGTTTGACAGCGGCAGATCCTCACGCTGCACGCGACCGCCCCAGATGGACCCATCCGGCAAGGTAATACCGCGCAGGATGTTGTAGATCATCACAACAGGATTTTCCGTAAACTCCCACGTTGACGGATCCGCCCATCGGTGTGCGCCAGAACCGCCCACACTGGTATCCAGGCGCGGATCATAGAGCGGGATCCCCAGAACCTCGAAGCGCACAGCAGGCAGCTGGTTGAACAGGGCACGATTATAAAGAAAGGTCAGGACCGCATAGGAAACACCGGCACCAACCATGTCCTCGGACCATGGGCGCTCCGGGTGGCCCGCGTATTCGGCCATCATGATCGGATCCGCTGCAGTCTGGCTGCCGTTATGCCAATTCACATAGAAATGGTGCGCGCCATCGCGCAGCATCCCGCGCCATGTATTTAGACCCGGGGCAGGCTCAAGGTCTGCGACGTATTCACCGGCCACCATGACCCGAGACATTTCGACACCGGGCAGATCAGACACATCCACCACGTAGTGGAGGTACCGGTTTGGTACATCACCGCTGTTCGGTGTCGAATAGGGCGGGCAAACCATATTGCCAGCCGTCGCCGTGCGGCCAAGAATGAAGGTTTGCGGATTTACCCCGCCGGTGGTCGTGGTGTCGGTGCGGATCCCCGGCGCGCGTTGCGCCTTTGGCTTGCCCTGCAATGCAGTGGAGAGTGCCGACAATGCCAGCGAAACACCGATCCGCACAACAAAGGCAGCAACGGCCGAGGATGCGGCAAAAGTCTGGATTGCCGTTATGGCAGCAGCCAGCGGGCCAGCGGCCGCTGGGTCCGGCGTCAACACAAAGACGCAGGCAACAGCCAGCACGATCAGAATGTTGCTCATACCGCAAACGCCCCTTCGACTGTAAGACGATCCGCAACAACCAAACCGGACGGGCGCAGCATGTAGACGCCAGCACCTTGGAAAACACCAAGCGCGCCCCGCTCGCCCTCCACATCACTCGGCATCACAGCCAGATCACCAACCTGCGCCAACGCAGGCGCCACGGCGTTGAACAGGCTTTCGGCCAAGGCGATATGATCGGCAAAACCCTGTGCCTGCAGAACCTCATGGCCCTGATCCAACGTGCGATAGGATCCACGGTACTCGGCCGCCAGGTCACAGCCGGTCATGGCTGCAACCGCCCCGGCGGCAAACAGCGCGCAATCGTGCTGACCGGGCCGAAACTTGGCGCGCGCCACTTGGTTCAAGTACACACTGAGGCGCGGCCGCCAGTCCGGCAGACGTTCTAATTTGTTGCCGGTCATCATGAGCGCAGCTCCCCCCAATAGACCGGGACGGACCCGGAAATATCGCCATATTTGCGAAATTCATCCTGCGGATCGCGGCGACGGTGGCTTTCGTCGGATTTCTTGAGCGGCAGCTGGCGGGTAAGTACCCGGGTTTCGCTTACAGCCTGCACCGCCACAGCCGGAGTGCCGCCCGGCTCTGCCCGGGGGAAATCAATGCCGTCAATGCTGCCGCGAAAGACCCGATGCGGTTGCCCGACCTGCACCCGGGTGGCAGGATCCAGAAACATGCGGTGGACCTCAATCGGCGCGAACCGGGTTTCATACCCCTTGACCAGATCCTCAACCTCGGGCGCAACGGCTGAAAGCTGGATGCGATACACACGCACCTGCAAACCAGATCCTGCAGAAATCGGTTCCGACTGCAAAAGAGGCCCTGCACCCAGATAGGTGCGATCCTGCCCGCCGATCCGCACCACCAGATCATCCTCAGCACTACACAGACCAAGGGTCTCTGGCGCACCGAATTGATTGCGCGCGGTGATCCAAACCAGCCGCACGGAAACAAGCCCCTCGCGATTTGCCAAATACGCGAGGGTGTCAGCGTCATAGCTTCTCATGGTGTTTACCTCCGCAAAGTCTGGCGGAACTCAAACCCGATCCCGCTTGTGACGTTGCCCTTGGTAGTGCCGTAACTGACCGATCCCGGGACAATCCCCGCCAGACAAAACGGCTTGATCAAATCAACCGCCGCCCCGGGCGAGGCGCCCGCGCGAATTGCCGGTGTGATCATCAAATTTGGGGTATTGCCATCGCTTGCGGCCGCAGCACCTTCCACGACGCGATGCAATGCCCGCCGAATACCATGCCCCGGGTCATAGTCGAATGACAACAGATCCCCCGATTGCAGCGCAAACCCCTCGGGAAGACCACTCAAACGCAGCAGTTGCGGATCCAGCGGGTCAACGGCGAGGATCTGCGGCGCAGCCCCCTGCAGCACAGCCCCAAGAGAGTCTGCCGCAGGGCCGACCTGTTGCGCTTTAAAGGCCTCGAACTTGCGCCCGGGCACCTCCAAAGCCGCCAGCATCGCCTCCACCTTGTCCGACGCTCGCTTGCTCATTGGGGCAAGGGACACAACACCACGCCACAACGGCGGCGCCACCTCGGCCGCTAGGATTTCGCCACCAGACAGACCTGTGTGTTGGTCCTGGCGTGACAACCAGAATTTGACCTCTTGCACTGGCAACAGATCTAGGAAATCGGCGCGGGTCAGCGGGAACGTGAAAGCCATCAACCGATCCTCCGAGGGTCATTGTTGATTGCAGCGACAGACCGAGGCAAAACCTGCCGATCATATTGCTGGATTGCCTCATGAGCGCCTTGCCGGGCCATATCGCGGATTTGCGCATCCGTATTGGCGCCGTACACATTCACATTCAACTGAGGCGTGCCATTCGATGCAGAGGAAATCGGCGCACGCTGACCCTTAGTGTGATCAATGACGCTTTCCTGCGGGTGGATCATGGCCAGCATCCCGCCCTTGCCATCAAGGCCGCCGCTGCGCGGAGCGCTTCCCGTGTATCCACCACCGTCGAAACTGAGCAATTCGCCGACCGAGGCAAAAATCCCCGTATCCTTGAAAAGCCCCCCGAATGCGGCATTGGCGAACATGCCCGCGAGGTTTTGCAACAGACCGGACACGGCATCGCTGGCGCTTTGCGAACCCGTCACAATATCCGCCAGCGCCCGGGTGGCCGAGGATCGCAGACTTTCGGCTGCCGACTTCGCACCCTCGAATTTGCTTTCGACCGCGCCCACCGCCTCCTCATACTCTGCGGCGGACAACTTGCCTGCCCGATAGAGCACGTCCAACTGTGTGAGTTGATCCCGGTAGCCACTACCGGCCACTGCGGCATCACCAAACACGCCCCGGATCCGCTCAACCACGGCAGCGTAATCCGTCAATTCCGGCACAGCGGCCGAGGCCGCCCGGCCGCTGGCCTCCACCGGCCCCCTCAAGCTCGGCTCAATCGGATTGATCGCCGTGCCCTCGACCGAAACCAGCCCCCCGCCAGATTGGCCGATGGCCCCCTCCAGCGCGGTCATATTGCTAGCGGTACGATCCAGATGCGCCTGCAACTCACCGTCTACCTTGATCAGCTCCTGCCGCTGTACGATCAGCGCGGCGAGCCTCTGCTGCTCTTGCTCGTAAGCATCGGCGCGCCTGCTGGTGGCAATGTCGCCATGAAACCCCGAGGCCATCAGTGTCGATTGCGCGTCATTAATCTGCGAGGTCAGGCTGGCCCAGCTCTCAGACCCCAGGACCATCGCCTTATGTTCCGAGATCGCGGCCTTTGCGTTTGCATGCCGAGTGCGGGCCTCTTCCAACTTGGCCTTGGCGACCGCCTGGCTCATGGTCACACCACGCCCCAGCGCCTGATCCAACAACTGCGACTGGCGGATTTCGTCGCCCATCGCCATCACCAGATTGTCAGTGGCTTGTTGCAGCTGGGTCTGCGGTTCAAGAAAATCCTGCACCGCATCAATGCTTGAATTAATGAAACGCGCGAAATCGGCCAATGCAGTGGCGCCCCCCACCAGAAGCGGGGCCAATTCGACCAATGCGCTATTCAGCTGCGCGTCGATCACACGGGACATTAGGTCCAGTTTCGTCTGTGCATCCTCGGCACCGCGGATCAGGCTTTCATCAATGATGATCCCAAGATCCCGCGCCTCTTGACGCATGCGATCCATGCCTGCGCTGCCCTCGCGCAACAGGTTGACCATGGCCACGCCCTCGCGCCCAAACAGGGCGGCAGCTGCGGCCGCGCGCTCGGTGGGATCGGCCAAACCAGCGATCTGATCGGCCACCTGTTTCATGGCCTCATCAAGGCCAGCCGTGGCCAATTCGCCCGCGTCCAGCCCCAACTGTTTGAGCATCTTAGAGGCCGCGCCGCCGCCTTGCTGCGCCTCCCCCAGCCGCTTGTTGAACCGCTCCAGAGAACTATCCAGCGCACCCTGTGCCACACCTGCGCTCTCGGCAATCGTGCGCCATTCCTGCAGCGCGTCGGTGGTCAGGCCGATCTTGTCAGCGGTTTTGCCAATGTCATCCAGCGTCGAAACCGTCCGCTGCAGCTTGCCAATCACCGCCCCCGCGCCAAGGGCCGCGATCAATGGCCCCATCCGTTTGGCTGCAAACCCAAGCGCGTCAAAGCGCTTGGAGATCTTGGACAGGTCGCGCTGCGAACGGGCCGCAAATCGCTCCACTCGGCGGATATTGCGATCCATCGCGCGGGCAAATTCACGGTCCCGCGCGGCCAGCACGATATTCAGGCGCTCAAAATCTGTTCCGCTCATCCGTAAAGCCTCACCAATTCGTCCACCTCAGCCTTGCTCGGCGCAGTCCCGCCGGGCTTCATCGCTTGCGCCTGGTCCTCATAGCCGCGCTTGATCAGCAGCCAGTCACGCGGGCACATTGCCCGCACTTGGTCCGGCAGGATCCCCAGCGGCGCTGCGCTGCGGATGATCCGCCTCACGCTCCAAGCGCGGGATCGGTCTTTTTTTCGGGTTCATCCTCTGGCGGGGCGTCTGGCTCATCGCCGCCGCCCTCGACACTGTCAGGCATGAACGCCACGCCGATCAGCCCCTGCGCGATCTGATAGAGGAACAGGTTTTGATCCGGGCCAAGGCCCGCCACGAGACCATCCGCCGCCGCGTCCAGCATGCCGCCGCCGACAAGCCCCAAGGCCACCATGTCGCGCACCTCGCGCGCGTTTGGCTTCGCGGATCGGCCAAAAAAGCCATCCCACACGTCAAAGATCCCCCGGTGCTGATCCTCAAACCGCTCAATCTCTGCATTCCGCAGAACCAACGGGCGCGACGATCCGGCCAATTCCTCGACCAGACCGCCCCGGGGCGCTTGTGCCGCGATACCCATGGATTAGGCGGGCGCCATGGTGGTGAATTGCACCGCGCCGCTACTGGCCCCGGTGATCGAGAACGTTACCGTTCCATCATCGCCCAGCTGCAGGGTGATGGAAAAAACCCCCTCATATGTGCCCCAGGCGGGCACAACCAGCTGGAACGTGCCTTCCATGCTGTCACCATGCACCGACGTTTTCAGAAGCTCCTCGGCGGCGTCGTTGACCACACGGCCATCGCCGGAAAAGCCAATGCTACGCACACCATCCAGCGATTTTGCCCACAGCGGCCCCTCGGGGTTCATCGCATCCGGCACCGTGGCGTCGATGCGCTCGCCATTAATGTCCAGCGACTTGCCGGTGATCCCGGTCAAGGCGATGAAACCGCCCGCGCCGTCAGAGATTTTCAAGAGCCACGCGCGGCCCACTTTCGGTCCAGACATGCCGGATCCTCCTTTTTTATTCAGATTGAAAGGGAAACCACCCCGCCGGGCAGCATCAGGCGCTAAGGCGCACAGTCAGGGCCACGCGGCCCTCATAGGATTTGCCGTCCCGGGCACGGTCTACGGCCCAGGTCTGCACCTCCACATCCACGACAGTGAAACCGTCGCAAATCAGCGTTTCAGAGCGATGCAACCCGGCTTGGATCGCCTCGCAGATCCGCGCGGCCTCCACCCGCCCACCGGACTGACCGGGGCGGGAGTGAACGACCAGACCAGCCTGCACTAATGCGCCTAGTGTGCCGTCGGTGTCATCGGCCACCGGCTCAAGACGACCGAGGCGGATATAGGGAAATCCGATCCCCTCGCCCGGCTCATCCACCACCCGATCCCCGACAATCCCGGTCACACCGGGATCGGCCAGAAGCGCAGCGATCAGCCCCGCCATGGTCGCGGTCACATATCCGTCAGCCACGGCTCGCCACCTCTTTTGCAGCCTTGCGCACGGCGCGGCTTATGCGATTGCGAAACTTCTTGCCGAGGTATTGCCGGGTGCGCTGCACATGGTGGCTTCCTTCGGTGGTGCCCCGGTCGCCCTTCTTGCGGCCGTGTTCGACAGAATAGGCGCGGTCTTTGTCGGCCTGCGGCGCACCGGAGGCGATCACCACCACCTCGCCCACCATGCCGTTGTCATGGTATTCCGTGGTGATCTCATCGCGGGTTTCGCCGGTGGTATTTGGCGCCAACACGCGGGCCACCCGGGCGCCTTCCTCGGTGCTGGTGGCGATGGACTTTCGGACGTGGCGCCGCTGCGCATCCGGCAGCGAAGACAGCTTGCGGATCAGTTTTTTATGGCCCTCAACCTTCATTCAACCGCACCCCCGCGCTCCAGCAACAACTCGACGCACTCGCCGCGTCCTTCGGGATCAATCGGCGCGCCTTTGATGGCCCAGATCTGACTGCGCACCTTGACGCGATCCGCGCCGGTGATCCCCCACGCCGGGCTTGTTAGACTTGCGCGGATCCGCAGCGTCGCCGTCGCTGTATCCTCCAGCCGACCGGCTGCAATTTTCTCTTTGCCAGACGTCTGGCGCAGCCACCCCCGGGCAGAGAACAGCCGCACCCAGTCACCGGGCTGCAAATTTCCATAGCGGTCACGACCGCCACCTGCGGCCATGCGCTCGACCAACACGGCATCGCGATACTTGCCCGCCCCCATGCCTACGCCCCGAACTCGCGATAGGGCGCCAGCATGGCTTTCACCCCATAGGGCACCTCTGCCATGACACCGGGCGCGACCGCCTCGCGGTTTACATACCAATGCGCAACCAGCAGACGAATGGCCTGCAGCACACTTGACGGCCATCCCTCGGGGAATTCCTCATCCAAATCGCGCCGGAGGTGGCGAAGCACATGATCCTCGGCCGCGTCCATATAGCCAGTGATCAGAGAATCATGGCCCAGATCATCCTCGGGCACCCCAAGGTGCACCTTCATATTCTCCAGCGCGATCTGGGTCATTTCGCAGTCACCTGGCCTGTTGCATCCTCTCCGGGCGCAGCTGCCTTAGCATCGGTGGTCACATCGGGATCGGGCTTTGCAGCAGGCCCGACTTTCAGATCCTCGACTTTCGTCGGCATAAGCGATTTGACTTTGTCCAATTCGGCCTCGGCTTCCTTTTTGCTGATCTCCTTCAAGGCCGGATCCTTGGCCCCGATCAGCGCCTTGATCACCTTGGCACCGTCCGCGCCTAGCTTGGCCGTTTCATAAACCCCGGGCCGCAGGGTGCCGATTTTGGTGTGGCGGGTTTGGCTTACTTTCACAAACACGGGCTTTCCCCCTTTGCGTTGAATAGAAAACCCGCCCGGGTCATCCCGGGCGGGTCACGTCAGATCGACATGCGGACAGATCAGGCGAAGGTGAAATCCCCAGCAACCATGGCGGCCGGGCGCTTGTGCGCCAACGCGGCCCGCTTGCGCGCTTTCATGGTCAGCATGTCCTCGACAAAATTCTGATCGTGTTCCGAGGAAATCAGCACTTCGGCCTCGCTGCGATCATAGTAGGTCGCGGCCATTTCCAGATCGCCGGTCAGCCATTCATTCTGGGACATGGTGGCGCTTTCCACCACATCCTTGCCCCAAAGCAGCGGCGTGGACTGCGCGTGCGGATTGCCGAAGATATAGCGGCCTTCTGCGTCTTTCAGCAGGTCGATGGCCGCCCAATCCAGCGGGTTCAGCACAAAGGCGGTGGGGATGTAATCCGCCAGAACCACCTGTAGCACCGCAAGGCGCAGACGGTCGATCCGGGTCTGGTTCGGCAGACCTGCGGCCGCAGCGAAGGCGGTCGCGTTTGGGATCAGGCCGTGCAGGTTTTCACCAATGCCATCCCCTGCGAGGATCTGCTTTTCCTCCTCCAGATCCAGCCCATAGCGCAGCTCCACGTCGATCTCGGTCTGGAGTTGATCCGCGTCTGCCATGGTTTCCTCGGTGATGTTGGTCACAGCACCGATTTTCTTCACCTTGGCGTCCGATTTTTCCCAGCCAAAGGACGAGGCCGGATAGGTGCCCCCTTCTGCGATGGCTGCCGTGCCATCGGTGCGCAGCACCTGTTTGCGAAACGTCACAAGATTGGACCCGGTACGCCCACGGCTCAAAAGGTTGACGATCCGCAGGCGGCGGCGGGCCATGTTCACCGGCGCGCGTTCTTCATCGCCGGTGATCAGACCACCCCCAGACCCAGAGGCCGAGGTGACGGCATTGTTGACCGGGATCTGCAGGCTGCCTTTTGCACCGTTGTCCAGGAATGCCTTGATCTGCTCGCTCCCCTCGGCGAGCGCCGCCTGCCCCATGGTCATAACCGCAGCGGAACCACCACGCCCCGCACCTGCGGCCACCGACTGCGATAGCTCAAGGAGCTGTGCAGATTGCCCCTCCAGCTGTTCGGTGATCTTGTCAGCAGTTTGTTTCAGCGTATTCTGCTCGGTCAGAAGCTGATCGGCCTGACGCTTGGTTTCCTGCGAAACATCACCGGCCTGTTTGGCCTGCCTCAGCGCATCTTCTGCGGTCTGTTTCACCTCGCCATTCAGGCTGTCCAGTTTCTGGTTGACCTCGCGCAGCAGGCGCTCCGGGTCCGCCGCTTCATTGCGCAAACCGGACAGCAGAACAGCCGAGGAGGGCGCAGCCGGGATCATTGCCGCCACTGCCATGGCGGGCATCATGGATTTTTTCATGTCTGATTTCCTCAGTTACAGTGAGTTGATTTTGGTAAGCGCACCCTGCGCCCACTCAGCCACGGCAGCGCCAGACGTGCCGTTTGCGGGGGCAGCGCCTGACGTGCCCCCGCCTTTGATCGCCGCCACAAGATCGCGACGGTCAGATTTCGGAATGCGGATCCCACAGGCCAGAAAAAGATCCAGTTTCTTTTGCGCGGCCATGGGCGACAGGTCGGCGGAGGCTTGCGCGCTTTCCACCACATCACTGTCCAGCAGCCCATCGGCAAACCCCTGCTCCACCGCAGCGCCACCGCCGATCCACGTTTCCCGGTCCAGCTGCTGCGCGATCTGCGCGACGGTCTGGCCGGTGCGGGCCGCGTAAACCTCGGCCGCCGCTTGGTCGAACGGCTCCAGCCAAGCCGCCACATCGCGGAACGCATGGCGGTCGCCAGCGGCTGCAACCCATGTGTTATGGATCATCAGGAAGGCCGCCCGGCCGATCAGAACCTGATCACCGGCCATCGCGATCACCGACGCGGCAGAGGCGGCCATCCCAAGGATCCGCACCGTCACCTTGCCCTTGTGTTCACGCAAAAGGTTGTAGATGGCCAGCCCCTCGAAATAATCACCGCCCGGGCTATTGATATTCACCACCACGTCACGATCCCCAATGGACCGCAGCGCCGCCGCGATCCGCTTGGACGTGACACCATCGCCCCACATATCCGCGCCAATCGGATCCAGTACCGAAACGGTGGCCACCTCGGGATCCTCAGCGGTAGCGGCCCGCAGATCCGGGTTCCATCGCTGCGCCGCGCTTGGCGTCAGGTTGCTGGAAACACCGGGGCGGCCCGGAATTGTAGCGCGTGGAAGATTGCGATTTCCCATGGATTAGTCCTTTCCCAGATCCTGAATTGGAAGCATGGCGCCCTGCGCCAGCAGGTCATTGGCCGAGGGATCCGAATGGGGCGGCAGGTTCAGCTTGGCCCGCCGCTCATTCGCGGTCATGGTCGCAGAGCTTGCCATTTTGCTCAGAAACTCGCCCTTGGCCTTGCTGTCCATTTGCAGCAGCGCCTCGCGGTTAAACTCGACAAACCACCGGCGGCGGCGTTCGCGCGGGATCAGGTCCAGACGCGCCTGCGCCTCGATCTTGCGCAGGCTTGGGTTTAGGCCCAGCGTCAGCCATGACAGCATGATCGCCTCAACACCGCTGCCCCACATGGTCTGACCTTGCGCCGCGTGCCCCACGATCACCGGCGGCGTCCCAAACCAGCGGCACACGTCCTCGACATTGAACCGGCGCGTGTCCAGCAGCTGCACATCCTCGGGGTTCATCTGCAGCGGCTGAAACTTCAACCCCGCCTCCAACGCCATGATCTTGCCGCCGTTCTTAGAACCTCGGTAGGTCTCCAGAATGCGCTCCAAGGTCGTCCTCTGGGGGTCCGTCAAGGTTTGATCAGACGTGACCACACCGCTGGCCATCAGGCCCGATTTGAACACCTCACTGGCTGAGTTATCCGCCGCCACGGCAGCCCCAAAGGCATTCGCCCCATATTTGATCGCAGACAGGCCAAGGCCCGTCCCAGCGCCGAAGCCACGCACATGAAACACCTTCTGCGCGGGCAGCACCTCGCGCTTGCCGCGATCTACGAACGAATATTCAAACTCTCCATTCGGCAGGCGCCGGGGTGTGACACCCTGCAACGGCCGCAAGCCCACCAGCCGGTTGCCGACTTCCAATCGCTCCGAATAGCCATTGCCATTCAAAACCGTTTGGGCGGCCATGCCCTCCCAATAATCAACGGCTGTCATACCCGGGCACGGCGAAACCGTCAGGATCTCGGACAGATCGGTTTCAATACGGTGTTTCGATCCGTCCGGCTGGCGCTCATAGACAGCCAGGGGCAGCGTGGCGACCGCCTGCGCATTCTTGCGCACACAATCAAACGCGGCCGAGATTGTCATGGCAGTGGATTGGCCCACCGCAACGCCCGAGACAGTCACCGACGCGGCTGCATCGTTTGCGTTGAGCCAACCAGATTGCCCGGCTGCAAGTTCGTTTCGCACGGCCCGGGCGGCCGCTTTGATTAGTCTCGCTGCGATCATATCACCAACACCGGATTGCTTAGGAAATCATCCAGGCCGCCACCCTTGGCGACCGGATTGCGACTCATCAGGAAGACCGCGTTAAAAATCCCGATCAGAGGATCAATTTTCGCGCGGCCCGACACCGCCTTTTCAACCGCGACCGCGTTCCCGCGATCCACGGTTTTTGCATTGCCCACGCACCAAGTCAGCATTTCCTGACCGCAGGACACGAAAGACCCATCCCGCAGCTTGCGCTCCAAGCCTTGGATCGCGGGAGACAGGCGCCAGCCTTGGCTGATAGAGGACAGCAAATCATCCTGCATTTCTTTGGCCACCAGTTCATCGACCAGCGCCGTGATCCCGGCGGGATCCAGACCTATCCCGTATTTCTCAGGGAACAGACCGGCCTTGTGGATCCGGCTGCAAATTTCGGCCACCTCACGCAAATCCTGCGAGGCGTCATCGCACAGGATCACATCACCCTGTTTCGCGAAATCCTCCAACTGGCTGGCAATGTCCTGGCGCCGCTTTAATACCTCGGGCTGTGCCCAGGCGCGCGCCCACCCGTACCATCGCCGTGTTTCCTTGTGGCGCCCCACCAACCCCAGCCCCAGAAGGTCATCTAGACCGCCCCCGTCGATCCCGGCCGTGATGCAGTCCGACTGTTCCAGCAGCTGCTCCAGCGTCACCAACGGCACATCCTGCGGCCAAACACTTGCGCCAATCCATGTTTCCGCGTGGGTGCCCATGCCGATCTGAATATTCAGATGCTGGGTGGCCCAAACCAACTCCTCATCAATCCCCTTGGCCTCGGCCATGCGGTAGAGGTTCATCAGGCGATCAATGGTGATGGATCGGCCGAGGTTCGGCAGCACCATCGGCCACAGGCGCGGATCCCGCCACGCCTTGTCCTTGCTCTTTTGGATCGCCTCGGGGAACTCATAGAGCATCGCCAGAAGGCGGCCGCCCTTGTGCTTTCCGTCGCGCACCTCGCGGGCGTATTTCAGTTCCTGACGAAACACGCCCTTTGGCGGCTCATCGCTTTGCGTTGTGATGACCAGCAACAGCGTGTCCGGCTGGGTGATCATCCCGCCGCGCAGCTGCGCCAACACCTTGGCCGCGTAGGCGTTGCCACCCAGAACGTGCAATTCGTCAATGATCACCAGCTTTGGGATCTTGCCCGTCACCACCTTGCGATCAAATGACTTGACCGCCAGCGTGGCGCCGGTCCAGCGATCCACAATTTCCTGCGTTCCCTCGCGCACGTTGAAACGGTCCTGCAGGTAACTGCGGCCCGTTTCGGGATCCTCGGGGTCTGCCTCAATCATCCCCGCCATCTGGCTGAAACAGGTATCTGCCACGTCCTTTGTGGGACCGACGATCAGCATTGTGGCGTTAGGCGTTTGGTTCATCAGCAGCGCCGTGATCCCAAGCGCCGCTGAATTGGTGGTTTTGCTGTTTTTCTTTGGGACGAGGCAAAAGATCTCGCCCACCCGGTTTTCGCCGGTCTCAGGATCCCGGCTCCCAAACGCGGCACGCACCAGCGCCCGGAACCAATCGCCGCAGGCGGTTTCCATGCGCGGCTGCCCCAGAACATCAGGCAGGCGCAGTTCATTAAAAACATCCACCGCCTTTTCGGCCGCCGCTTCATCCAGCGGCAGATCTGGGATCGGCGGCAACCCGGCCTTTAGCCGGTCCTCCCAATCGGGGCAGGCAAAATCAAACGGCATTTATTGCAAGATGCTGCCCCACCGGCCGGTGGGTTTTTTGGCGGCATCGGCCAGCTGCTCTTTCTTGCCTTTGGCCGGGGTTTCCTCCTGCTCGGGCGTGGCTGCCTCGGGCTGTGTAGGGCGCAGAGGTGGAGCGGCTCGGCCCTTTTCTGCCATCGCGATCACACGATTTGCGGCCGTCACGTTGCCGTCGCGCATCCGCCGGTGGATCGCCAAAATCGCCTCTCCTTCGACCCGATCCGCCGCCTCGGTTAGCTCTAGGGAAAAATGATTTCGCAACGTCTTAACATCGCACCCCAGATAACGCGCAATCCGCTGCTGGGTCCAACCAGCCGCTGACAATGCAATGACAGCCTCTTGTTTTTCCTTAGTTTTTTTATACCCCGGGCGCCCCCAGCTTTCCTTGTTCTGTTCATATGGATCCCCCAACAGGTCACGGGGGCCGCCTTCCTGTTGAAAATCGTCACTCATAGGGAAAAAAATCTCCAAATGCGGGGGAGTGCGGGTTCGCGCGCTCGAAGGTTTTAGACTTTTGACCCACCCCCCGGGGCACCGTCCCGGGCGGCGGCGTGTTCGGCTGCCTGCTTTTCAGTGTCATGGAACCGCTTGCACACGGCCTGCAGATTGCATTCATCCCAGAACAGCGCGAGGTTTCCCCGATGCGGCTCTATGTGATCCACCACCGGACTGTCTGGCTCTGGCGCCTTCCCGACGAGCAGGTGCGGCACGGCGCAGCCCTGGCACATCCACCCGGCCCGGGTCAGGATAACCAAACGCAAATCACGCCAGCGCTTTGTGCGGTAGAGACGGCGCAGATTGTTGCCCTCGACACGCGCCCGATCCCGGGCACGCTCCGCCTCGGCACGGTCCACGAAGCCCACGACGCGCGGGGTAAAGCCCAAGCGCCGGGGCGGCCCCTTCAAGCGCGCCACAGGATCACCTCATGTCTGGAATAGAAAACCCGGCGCCCAAAGGGCTGCCGGGTGGCTGACGCACCTTTGCGCCGTTGTTCATAGGTATGTCCGAGACGGTCAGTTTGTGTCAAATCGTTTTCTTGGCGGCATGCGCATAGCCCATTTCCAACGCGATCAGATCCAGCGTTTTCAGCACGGCATCCCGTACCTTGTTGCGGTAGGACGTGCGGGCGGGCCAACCATGGCGGCGCAGGATTTCATCCATACTGAGACAGTCCACACACGCCAGACAAAGCGCGTCAAACACTTTTACACTATAGCGATTGGCCGTGCGGCGGCGCACGGCCAGCGCCACACGCGGCACCCGGTTGGCGCGGGCCTTGCGGCGATCCAATGGCCAACCGTTCGCCATCGCCTCAAAGTCGCGAAGACGCGCAGCGTGCTTTACGCGGGTGGTGGCGCCACCGTCTGAGATTTCGCCCTTACTGTCCGATCCCGCGAAATTGGAACCGGGCACAGCGCCCAGCCGCTCCGCTGCATCTACAATCATCTGCGCCACCACTAGGCGCGGGTCAGCTGAGTCCATAGAAGACAGCAGACGCGGCAAGCTGCGGCGTGCCGTCCTGTAGCCTAACGGCGTCACACGCTCGGCCTTGCCGCCCGGGATCGACCGGGACAGCTCCACCAGCTGCACCGGGGCACCCTGCAGGGTTCCGGGCAGCCGGGCACCCACACCCCTGCCCGCTTGCATCCGACGCACACCGGCCGCCTTCACCAGCTGCAAATTCATATTCGACAGATAGAGGGCAGCGCGCCCCAACTCAGATCCAGTCAACACGGCAAAATCTCCATATATAGGGTGGATCCGGCCTATACCCACAACATGCTGTAAATGATTGGGATTAACCCCAACCCTATGGGATTAGAATGGGATCAGCATGGGATCAGTGAGCATTGATAAGTAACTGTTTTAATTCACAAATGCATCACAATGGGATCAATGGGACCAGTTTTTGCGCCTGACATGCGCGACACTTTCGCGCCACCCCGCACCCCCTTTTCACGTAATAGGCGAAGCCCAGAGAATTGGTCCCAATGATCCCAAACCGCACAAGCGCTCATTTATCTCGTTGGAAAAAAACGGAAATTCATCGGGACCACCGGGCAAATATTGTCCCCACATCAGGGATCAGTGGGACCAGTGGCGCGCGCATGACCTCATTAGAGTGCAGGGGTGCGGGGATTTGCAGTCGCTTTGCACGGCCGGATCCCCCCGCCGCAGCCGTCGCCGCTCCGCTTTCGCCACACCCAAGGGCGCAGATCCCACGGGATACAGCAAGCGCAGAGGCGCAGGTGTTGCGGGATCGGCCGAGCGGGCGCATAGTCGCGCCGCATTGAACAGGAGAAGATTGCCCTATGATCCGCTTTCCTCTGGCCACATTGACGGCCGTTGCTCTGACCCTCACCGCCTGCAAAGATGACAGCGAGACCAAGGCCGGGTGCAGCAAACCAGCTGCTTATGAGAGAGCCAAGGCAGAGGTGAAGCGAAACCTCAAATCCCCGTCCACTGCAGAGTTCCCTCCGCTCCCGAGCGGCCCGCTCTACTCGAACGGGCAGGTGATAATTTCCGAAGGTTCCGCAATCTGCCAATTTACGGTGTCAGCATGGGTAGACGCACAAAACGCATATGGCGCGATGCTACGAAGTAATTTCACCGTGACCCTTACGCACAACCCAACCTCCGATGATTGGCACATCAACGAAACATTGATCGCTGCAAGATGACCGCACGATTCGCAGCCAGGCAATTCATCAGGTGATAAACCGACCTCGGCCACCAATGTGGCCAAGTAAAAGCGGCTCATAGGTCAATCGGCATCAAATAAGCGCGGGCTGCCGGTCATCTGGCGCGGGGTGCGGGGCAGCACGCCACGTCTTGCGCCGCCCTGCCAACGGATCCTTGGCATCCACCAGCGCGCGGCACCGGGCGCGCGCCTGCGCCTTGCACCCCTCGGCCCCACAGGTTTTGATCGGGCGCTGAATCGGGATCCCGAGGCGCGGCGCGGGTGCAAAGCCAAAGGGTGCGACAGGGGTGCCGCAAAAATCACAGCGAGGCATCATGCAGCTACCCGCTCAAGCCCTTGGCCCGCCCACTGTAGTGCGGCCGCTTCCATCATGCCCGGAAAGGACCGGCTGCGGAGCCGTGCCCGCTCTGCGCTGGGTGGCATTCGGTGGATCTTGTTCCATCGCTTCCATTCGTCAGAATTGCGCTCAGGCTCGATCAGCATGTTGGTGGGCATCAAGGGTTGCAGATTGCGCAGATACCAGCCGGTTGATTTATAGGCTGACTCACCAAACCAGAACGGCTGCACCAAGTGCGGCCCGGGCAGATCGTGCGGCATGCGATCGCGTGCCAGATCGTTCATTTCGGGGTTTTCAATCGCGACCCGCTCGATTGGAGCATTCCAACAGGCGGTAAACACACTGACCCCTAGCTCAAATTCCTCCAACATGCTGGCAAGGGTTCTACCTTTGGGCAGTTTCTTTGGGGGCGTCCATTTGCCCGGGCCAGACATCCAACGGCGGCCGGATCTACACAGGCGCGTGCAAGGTGGGTGCATGACCGCTAGAAGATCCCAGCCGTCCAGCAGGATCCCGTCCCGGATATCGCAGCGGATATGTCGGTTAGAGCCATCCTCGGCCGCCTCCAGATCGCAGGACCAGACGTCATGCCCCAGACGGTCGAAAGCACGGCGGGCGATGCCAGAGGTTTCACAACCAACAAGGATTTTTAGCGGCCTAACGGATGCGTTCATTTCCGCGCCTCCAGCCGTTCCCGGTAAACGTCCAGACGGGTCAATGCATCCTGTTTCAGGCGCACGCCGCGATACACATAATTGCTGGATTTCACGCGCTCGAATGTCTCGCCATTTGGGCCTTTGATGGCGCCCACGCGCAGCAGCATCTGATTGGACAGGTGGCGCGAGGTCCACGCGGCATTGCCATTATCCAGCTGCCACGCATTAAAAGCGTCATTCATAATGCGGGCCATAACGTCATCCTCGGGCGATCCGGTAATTTCGCATTCGTCCTCCAAGAACTGGCGCACGGGGTCGCTTGTCAGGCGATAGTCGGCTGTAGCCTCCAGAATGGCCTCGGGCGGACGTAGGCCGCCTTGCATCCAATCCAGCGCGCCCTGCACCATCCACGACAGGATCCCGTCACGCTCGGCCCAGAGCTTTTGGGGCAGCAGCGGATCCACTTCGTCCTGGGGAATCTGCTGGAGGAACGGGACCAGCATGATCCGGCGCCAAATGCCATCATCTGCACCGCGCACTTCGGGCCGATAGTTGCCGCCAATGGTCAGTTTGAACTCGGGCACCACCTCCACAAATTCCTGCATCATGCGGCGGATCATGATCGCCTCGCCGCCGGTGAGGGATTTGATAAGGGCTTCCTTCATCTTCTGACCCTGTTCCGGCTCAGAGGCGCGCACATAGCGGGCGCCGGGCAGGCGAACGAGATCAGGGGTGGCGTCGGATCCCTTGCGCTGTTCCGATCCGGTCAGCGTTTCAATCGGGATTGTGGTGCCGTAATCATCCATGATCCGGCCGATCAGATCCATCAGGGTGGATTTCCCGTTCCGGCCACCCCCAAACAGAAAGGCCAGCTTTTGCTCAGTGGTCAGCCCGGTGAGATTGTAGCCACACCACCGCTGCATGAAGTCGCGAATTTCGCGTTCCGGCAGGATACGCTTTAGGAAAGCAAGGAAGGTGGGACAGGTGGCGCCGGGATCATATTTGGCCCGCACCATCTTGGTGATCATGTCGGCGCGGTCGTGATCCTCCAGTTTGGCACGCGGCACCAGCTGCGCCTTTTCTCCCCACTCGGCGGCATGTTCATCCTCGACCATGGAAAACCGCAAAACGCCATTCTCGACGCAGAGTGCCAACTTATCTGCATTCAGATCATCAACGCGCACGGCCTTGGCCGGTTGCGCCTCTTGCAGCATGTTGGAAATCTTACTGCTATTGCCCGAGGCTCTGGCGTGGTCGCGGTGGCTTTTCCTGAGGCCCGCTATCGCCTTTTCGGCCGCAACGCCTTTCTCGCGAATCCCCTCCAATTCCTCCAGCCGCTCCGCGTCACCTTCTGCTCGGTCCTTCACCTTCACGCCGATCAGCTTGCGATATTCCGCCTTCACCTCGCGCCAGAGATCCAGCGCATCACGCTGCCAATCATCCAGCGCAACGAACGGTATTTCGTGCAGTATGCGGTCAGAGATTTGCTGTGCGTCCCGGCGCACCAAGATTTCATCCTCATCAGCCTGCCAGCGACGGCCGTCCCAGCGATACCAACCGAGGCGCGGCACCCAGACGAAATCCCGCCCGAAATAGTGGATCAGGCGCTGCCCGTTGCCGTAATCGGTCAGCGGAAAACTTGCACCTTTTGCCTCGGGCTTATCTTCCAGATAGGCATCATCCGGCGGGCTTTCTTCATGCGGAGGCAGTGGGCTGCCCCGATCTTCCTTCGGTCCGTCATCGCCCTGCGGCATGTCAGCAGCATCAGGGGTGCCCATGTCCACCTTTTCGGCTTGTGCAAATGCTGTGTGGATCCCGTTATCATTCGTCATTTTCGGGGGCCTTCCTTAGCATGTCATTCAAATCGCGGCCCTGTTCGGCCTTCACAATCCAGCCCTGCAGCCCGGGATGGTGGTGGGCTGCCCGGCGCAGACCAGACAGAAGTTTTGCGCGTGTGGAATTGGGATCGCTGTCACCGTCCTGAATAAACACAAGGCGAGTGATCCCGTCGGGCGGCAACCAAGCATCGCCGTCTTGCAGATCAGGCTGACCGCTCCAACGGGCACCCGGCGTCTTTTCCATGATCCCGCCCATATTGCCGAGGTCTACCCCGGCCCAATAGACCGCATCGGTGCGGATCCCGGCCGTCAGGGGCGACAATGTGGTTTCGATCCCCTCACCCATGATCATAAGGCCCGTGTCATTGAACCGGGTCAGGCGAATGGCTCCGCCCTTTTTGGATCCGCGCACCAGCTTGGCAGGCCACGGCTTGCCCTTTTCGTCGACCGCGCTGCCATCTGGCGCAACCACGAGCCGCTTGCGCCCGGGCCGGTCGGGGTCGAGAAAGGTCTGATGCACCGCAGTCACGCGGCCGTTGCGGTCTTGGATGGCCGCGATCATGCATGGCCCATGAAACCAATCGACCACCCCCCGGCCCGCAAAATACTTGCGGTACGGATGATGCGGCAAATACCGCAGCGTGGGCGGCCACTCAGGCAACCGGATCCCGCGACCGGCCAAATAAGCCTCGACCGCGGTGCCAGCACCGGACTGCGCGGTGTGCCAGATTTCGCGGGCGTCGCGGATCGCCCTGGCGCGCGATTGCGCGGCATAGTCCGCCTGTTTGCGGGCCTGTTCCTCGGCCGCCGCGCGGCGGCGAGACAATTCGGCGGGATCCGGCTGCACATCTTCCTCGCCCGCCAAATAGGACAGCGCCGCCTTGAAATCACAGCCCATAACAAACTGCACAAGGGCCAGACCATCGCCGCCACTGGAACACTGGCGACAGATATAGACGCCGCGCGCTGGATTGATTGCAAACCTGTCAGGGTGGCGCTTACCACCGTCTCCGCACACTGGACAGGCGCCCACATGCTCGACACCGGCGCGGCTTAGGCCACTGATCCCGAGGCGATGTGCCACGTCCATGATCGGAATGGATTTCGCCAGATACCGGCGGCCATCATCCCGCGTCATGACGACACCTGCGGGGCCACCCCATCCTCAAATCGAAAACACGCGGGCGCCTCCAGACAATATCCCAATCCGGTGAATGTGGCGATTGTGACCGGCAGGCGGCGTTGTTTCACAATTCGGCGCAACTTTGCGATGCAGGACACCACCTTTTGCGGCGGGGCCCAATCATCCACCACCCGATCCAGAGAGCGCGCTGCGATCAGGCTTTGCATCGAAACGATGTACCCGCGCCGCGCGTCCAGCGCCCGCAAAACCCGCACATCAGCGGGCTGCAGGCCGGGGGCAATGCGATGCACCCCCAGAAAAAATTCGGGCACCGGATCCAGATACAGCCGCAACAGATCCAATGCGTACTCCACGCGATCCTCGGGCGGTTGCGCCATGACCTCGGCGCGCAAGGGGGCCAGTGGATCCTGCATGTCAGCCCCGCCTCGTCCACTGGCGACACCGGCCGGCATCCGTGCGAAGTGCCTTTTCGGTGCCGAAATGGTCACAGGCCGCGTGGGTAGGCTCCCCGCCCACAGGGCGCAGCTGCCCACGATAATGGGCACACGTTCCACAGATACGCTGCAGCGCTAGGGCGCATTGCGGATGGCGCGGGTTTGCGTTGGGCTGGCGCAGGGCAGTGAAGATTGCAAAGCCGCGCTCATCACAGGAAGCAGTCATGCGCCGCCCCTCCGATTGGCCGCAGATTGTGCATTTCTGCGGAGGGGATCATTCGGCAGAACCTCCGGCGCGGCACGCATCAAACTGAGATACGCCCGAGCAATTTGCAGCATGATGGCATCGGGCGAGGTGTTCGCCTCGACTGCCATCAGATCCACAAGGCGGCGATCACTGCGCGGCAACTGATCCACCAGATCCAAGGTGCAAGAATTAGCCATTGTCCCGCCCTCCTTTTGGCCGCGCCAACCGGATGGCGCCCAAGCGGGGCAGAACCTTGCCCTTCTCGTGCGCAATCTCATGGATCCTGCACGTTAAAACGTTCGCAGTATCCATGTTTATCCCGCGCATCGGGTCGCTCAGGAAAGTGCGCAGCGTATTGGGACCGATTTCCACCGATACGGCCAACGACCTGGCCGACACACTCAGCACACCAAGACAATCCTGCACCCAAGTGCGAAATTCAGCGGATTGGGGAACAATCGCGGGCGTCACTTGCGGTGAACTTGGACGGGTATTCCTTACCTGCATTCTTTACTCCTTTCAGAACCGGGCGATTTTGCCACTACATGTTGAATAATGCTGGCATCGCACACAATAATGTGCATCGCAAGGCGCAAATCTGGGGGAGTGCACGCTTTTGTGCCATATGCCCGGAATAAAAAGAAAATCCTTGAACTAGTGCGACAACTAGTGCCTTAACTTCCATGCACACAAAAGAGTGCATGAAAAAGGGCCGCCAGCGGCGTGACGCTCGCTGGCAGCGTTGAAAAAACCGAACACATAAAACGGATACAATAATGGATAACAAAGACGCGAAGGCCGATCCGCGTGTTGACATTGCCCGGAAAAATCTTCGGATGGCCGCAGCAATGAAAGATATGAACCTTTCGGAAGTCTCCCGCCAAGCTGGCATGTCACGCAACGGCCTAAGCCAATTTATTTCAGGTCGCACAACGCTGTCTTATGCCAATATGCTGCGCGTTTGCGACGTGCTGGGCGTGCCGATCAGCCTAGTCCACAAGGCAGATTCGATCACAGAAGCGAAAATTAGACTTCACCGCACACTTGAGCGGATGCCTGATCATCTAACACTGCGCGCTGTTGAGATTGCCCGCGAGGAGACTGGCGGGGCGCACTAGCCTCTGCCACCAAAGCCTCCAACCGATCCACGACCCGGGATAGCGCTTCATCGCTTTGCCCTTCCAACTCCCGTAAGACCTTATCCATATTGGACCTCTTCATAATTCGTACTTCCTAAATCTATCTTCCGAGCCATTCAGCCCGTCCCGCACCCACCGGTTTACCGTTAGACCGCAGCATTATCCGTTTGCAATGATTTTTTATCTTGTCGATGCACTTTTTTGTGTGCTACGCCAAGTGCACACAAAAACGCGCAAGGCACGCAATGAATAACAAAGAGCCGGAAAACCTGCGTCTCAAGACCGCCCGCATCGGTCTGGCCGTAACCGATTGGTTGGGCGGCCTCTGTATTGTCGCGCTCGCGGCAGTGATCATCGGAAAGCATGCGGGGCTACTATGAAGGAGCAGCCAGCACCAACTGCAGAACTCCTCTCCACCCCCGAGGCCGTGGACCACCTGGCAACGCTCGGTGTGCGAACGTCACGCCGAAAGCTGGATGATCTTCGGGCGCAGGGAAAATTACCATACGTCGCCGCCCACGGGCGGGTGCGGATCCTGTACCGGAAAGAGGATCTGCGCGCGGCATTTTTAGAGGAAAAGACAGAATGCCCCTCAAACTCTCGAAGCGCTCCAAAAACGGGCCGTACTACGCCCGAGGCACCGTCGCCGGACACAAGATTTTTGAAAGCACTGGCCTTAGCAACAAGAGACAAGCCGAAGCGTGGGCGATCCGAAAAGAACACCAAATCCTCGAACGTCACGCCCTTGGCGGCAAGGCGACGCTGACCTTTGCCGAGGCAGCGCATGACTACATGATGACCGGCGGCGATGCGCGGTTTCTCGAAAAGATCCTGCTTCACCTCGGCCCGGATCAGCTGGTGTCAAATATCGACAACCACTTTTTGCTGCAGCTTGCTGAAACGCTCTACCCAGACGGATCCGCCGCGACAAAAAACCGGCAGGTGATCACGCCGGTGAGCGCGATTATCAACATGGCGGCCGATAATGGCAAAGCTGACCACCGTCGCTTTCGCAGGCTCAAGGCCAAAGGCGCGAGAACGCGGTGGCTTACCCCGGAAGAGTTTGAGGCGCTGTGCGATCAGGCGCCACCGCACCTGAAAGTAATCCTGACGTTCATGATCGGGACCGGCTGCCGGACCTCAGAAGCTCTTTCCGCCGATGTGCGATATTGGCACGCCTCGACCGGGGAGATCTGGCTGCCCGAAACAAAGAACGGGCACGCCCGCATGGTGCAAATGCCGCAGCGGGCGCGGGATCTGATCCTATCGCACGGGGTTCCCCGATCTGGCCCTTTGTTGCGCAGCCACAAGGGCCTAGCCTACGTGGCGCGAGACAACAGCGGCGGGCACATCAAGAAAGCCTTTTGCACCGCCCGCGAGAATGCCCGGCTTGGGGCAGACGTTACCCCGCACGTACTGCGCCACACATGGGCTACGTGGTTCTATGCGTCCACCCGGGACTATGGGCGGCTGCTGGATCTCGGCGGCTGGCGCACCAGCAGTACGGCAGAGCGCTACCGCAAACTTGCGCCCTCAGATCTTGGCGAACGGCTCAAGGTTTACGGATGGGACTTTTCTCGGTTGGGCGATCAGCTGCCAAAGCCGGAGGAGCGCCGCGCGGCTATGCGGGCGGTCTAAGATAAAGGAGAGCGCCATGTTCTCCTCGAATACAGCTTCGAAATAACCAGTTAAGCGCTGGCGTTACTCCTCCATGCTATGGCTCTGGCTGCACTTGAGCTCGACGCCAACACAGGCTGTTCATCTCGCTACCGACTAAAGTTCTGTACAGAAATGCGCATAGTCTTGAATTACCTCGCCAGTTGGTTGCCGCTTGCCGACAGCGAGATGCTACTCTTCGCGCTTGACATATCCAGATCTGTGATGACGCAACAACCAACCTTTGGCTACAACAGAAACAGTTTTTCGACGATGGTCTGTATCTGACAACTCCGAAACTACCAAATCAGCTTGCTCGAGTTTCTGAACTTGCCCCCTCATGTTCTGGGAAGAATTAAACCCGAACTCTTCGTGATCTGAAGGACTAATCGAGCCACCTTGCTCACAAATGTCATCAAACAGTTTCCATGCACGCGGAGGCACATTTACCGCCGCCATGTAGGCCTCACTTTGATCAGCAAGCCATATCTCAAAGAGCTCATCTAAGATCTCTTCGTCGTGGTTGGCCTGATTGCTGTCACTCAGCCACAGAGAAAAGTCACCACAAAACTTTAGAGTGTCTCTCAGGTTTTCATTCAGAACGTGGAATGCGTGATTAAAAGATCTTGGGCCAACTGGAGGGATTGCATCGTCTCTAAGTCGAAATTCTCGTACCCTAGTTTGCACCAGATCTTGAATCGCGTCGGCGCTGAGGGGCGTAATTTCAATCGGTTCTTGAAGTCTGCCCTGTAGACGCTGGCTGCTCGCAACGCTCCGCACGATACCTCGCGCCCCACAAACCACCCACTTAATTCCGTGTTTCGCAAACAAGTCATCGCGTAGCTCTTCAAGTCTCTGCCGCGCGACTTGTGACGTGTTGAGGATTTCGAGGTTGTCGACTACGCACAGTATCCCCCCTTCATCGTCGAATGCGGACTTTAGAAGCCTGTCAACGAGGGCGAAAAAGCCATGAAGATCAAACCCACTTGATTCGTTTGCGGCTTTACCGCCGCCCAGACTAAAACCGGCAGCGGACGCTGAACCATTTAAAAAGATTGGGTTTTCAAGCCAAGCTTCAAGAGGGCTCAGGCCGAACTGGAGGTCGAGTTGACTTCGCAAAGTTTTTTCGTTCTCGATAAAGTGGGACGCTATTGCTGCATAGACTTTTCTTTTGAAATCGAGAGCGGAATCTTCAAGTGTCAACTGAAACGGTTCAGGAAGAAGCAGGATGGAGCTTTTGCCCATTCCCTTTGACTGATTTTCCAGCTGAAACCCGCCCACCATAACAAAGCTGGTTTTCCCAACCCCATTTGGACCCTCGATGGTAGTTACAGTCTTAAACCCTGTTATACGGTTCTTTAGCCCCTTAAGTTCCTTATCCCTACCGACAAGCAAACGCTCCCCCCGCGCATTGCCGGATATAGGATGCGTGTCGTACAAGTTTTTCGTGAAGCCAAAGTCTTTCCACATACTCAATAATTCCTCGAAGCTAGGCGGCATCGCAATCAATTCAGTTTGCACAATCTAGCCATGAGGTCACCCGACAACAACACTGCATGTGCGAGTGCGCACGATCACACGGCTCACTCCATAGACGGTAGATATTTCACTTGCCGGAAGCCTAGAAAATAAGAGGTATTCGTATGGCTACTACCCCCACACATACCGTGCATTGTGCTTTATCAACAGCAACGCCCAAGTCGCGGCGAGTCGCATCACTTATTGGGGCCAACCGTCTCCGGCGCGGGAAGCTACCCTGCACGCGTTTTGCACACTATCTCTGGCGAACGTCGGGAAAAACAGGTTCAAACCGTGCGATGCACGTTAACGTGCTCAGATCGCATCGAAAGAAATACAGCAATAAGCTATTACATTCCAAAGGTTTACCTGTCAGGAAATGGTGCTGCTGGAGAGAATCGAACTCTCGACCTCTCCCTTACCAAGGGAGTGCTCTACCTCTGAGCTACAGCAGCGCCGTGAGGGGGCTTCTATGCATATTCGCTGAGGGATGCAAGTCCATCTGGACGGTTTTTTTTGACTAAGTTAGACAGGCTATATGGCAGAGAAAAACAAACCTTCCGGCAACCGGTCCGAGGCCTCTCGCGAGGACCGCCTGAAAGCGGCCCTGAAGGCAAACATGGCCCGGCGAAAGGCGCAAGCCAAGGCCCGGACCACACAAAAAGACGACGCTTCGCGCGACGCTAAAGGATAGAGCAGATGGATTCGATTTTGGTTACAGGCAACGGCTCGCTGCACGGAGAGATTCCGATCGCCGGGGCGAAAAATGCCTGCCTGACACTGATGCCCGCGACCTTGTTGAGCGAAGAACCGCTGACGCTGACCAACGCGCCGCGGCTCAGCGACATCCGCACCATGACCGCGCTGCTGCAATCGCTGGGGGCCGAGGTCTCGGCACTGCAGGACGGTCAGGTTCTTGCGATGTCGAGCCATGGTCTCGACAATCACACCGCCCATTATGACATCGTGCGCAAGATGCGCGCCTCGATCCTCGTGCTGGGGCCGATGCTGGCACGCGACGGCCACGCCGTGGTGTCGCTGCCCGGCGGTTGCGCGATCGGCGCGCGCCCGGTCGACCTGCACCTTAAGGCGCTCGAAGCGCTGGGGGCGGAGATGGAGCTGCGCGACGGCTACGTGCACGCCAAGGCCCCCGGCGGGCGTCTGACCGGCGGCACGTTCGAGTTCCCCATCGTTTCCGTCGGCGCAACCGAAAACGCCCTGCTGGCGGCAACACTGGCCAAGGGCACCACGGTGCTGAAAAACGCCGCGCGCGAGCCGGAAATCATCGATCTCGCCGACTGCCTGCGGGCGATGGGCGCGCAGATCGACGGCGACGGCACCGAGACGATCACCATCCAGGGCGTCGACCGGTTGCACGGCGCGACACATCCGGTGGTCACCGATCGGATCGAACTGGGCACCTATATGCTGGCGCCTGCGATCTGCGGCGGCGAGGTCGAGCTGCTCGGCGGACGCCGCAACCTGCTGGAGGCCTTCTGCCAGACGCTGGAAGCCGCCGGTGTTGAGATCAGCGAAACAGACAAGGGTCTGAAGGTGGTGCATAAATCAGGCCGTGTGAAGGCGGTGGATGTGGTCACCGAGCCCTTCCCGGGCTTCCCCACCGACCTGCAGGCACAGATGATGGCGCTGATGTGCACCGCCGAGGGCGTGGCGACGCTGGAAGAGAAGATCTTCGAGAACCGCTTCATGCATGCCCCCGAGCTGATGCGCATGGGGGCGCAGATCGACGTGCAAGGCGGCACCGCCAAGGTGACCGGCGTCGAACGCCTGAAGGGCGCGCCGGTGATGGCCACCGACCTGCGGGCCTCGGTTTCGCTGATCCTCGCCGGGCTTGCGGCCGAAGGTGAAACCCGCGTCAGCCGGGTCTACCACCTTGATCGCGGGTATGAACATGTGGTGCGCAAACTCTCCGCCGTTGGGGCGAAGGTCGAACGCATCAAGGAAAATTGATGTCGGATGCAAGCTTTGAAGATGGCCGCGAACGCCCGCTGAACCTCGGTGCCTATGAGGCGGCGGACTTGGAGGTGATCTCCTCGCTGGTGCAGGACGCGGTGTTCCCGGTGACCGAGATGAGCTGGCGCGCTTCGGAGCGCCGCTTTGCCATCCTGATGAACCGCTTTCGCTGGGAAGACCGCCCCGCCGCCGAACGACGTGGCCGCGCCTATGAGCGGGTGCAATCGGTGATGGTGGTGGACAATGTGCTCGGCATCGCTTCGCAGGGGATCGACCGGAGCGACAAGAACGTGATCCTGTCGCTGCTGTCGGTCACCTTCGAGCCGGGCGAGGATGGCGCTGGCCATCTGCTGCTGACGCTCGCTGGCGATGGCGCAATCCGGCTCTCGGTCGAGGCGCTGGACGTCACGCTGAAGGACGTCACCCGCCCCTATCGCGCCCCCTCGGGCCATGTGCCGCAGCACGGTGATTGACAGAGTGGCTTGAGGCCTGACGGGCTGCGGTTTAAGCAGGGCCAAACCTTGAAGGAGGCCGCAATGCCTGTGTTCCTTGATACAACGGACAGCACATTCGAACAGTCCTTTGCCGCATTGCTCGGTGCGAAACGCGAGGACAGCCCGGATGTGGATGCAACCGTCGCCGGGATCATCGCCGATGTGCGCGACCGTGGCGATGCCGCGCTGCTGGAGCTGACGGCGAAATTCGACCGACTGCCCCTGACCGAGGCCTCGGCCCTGCGCATCAGCGCCGAGGAGGTCGATGCGGCCATCGCTGGCGTCAGCGATGAAGACCGCGCGGCGCTGGAACTCGCAGCCGAGCGCATCCGCGCCTATCACGCCGAACAGATGCCCGAGAACAAGACCTGGACCGATGCCAGCGGTGCCACGCTGGGCTGGCGTTGGTCGGCGGTCTCTGCGGCTGGGCTATATGTGCCCGGTGGCCTTGCCAGCTATCCGTCCTCTGTGCTGATGAACGCGGTGCCGGCCAAGGTTGCGGGCGTCGAGCGCCTCGCGGTGACTGTGCCGACCCCGGACGGGCAGATCAATCCGCTGGTGCTGCTGGCCTGCCGCATTTCCGGCGTTGACGAGATCTACCGCCTCGGCGGCGCGCAGGCGATCGCCGCGCTGGCCTATGGCACCGAAACCGTCGCGCCGGTGGACAAGATCACCGGCCCCGGCAACGCCTTTGTCGCAGCGGCCAAGCGGCGGGTGTTCGGCAAGGTCGGCATCGACATGATCGCGGGCCCGTCGGAAATCCTGGTGATCGCCGACAAGGACAACAACCCCGACTGGATCGCCCTCGACCTGCTGAGCCAAGCGGAGCATGACGAAAGCGCCCAATCGATCCTGATCACCGATGATGCGGAGTTTGGCAAGGCGGTGGCCGCAGCGGTCGACGCGCGGCTGGAAACGCTGGAGCGACGCGCCATCGCGGGCATCAGCTGGCGCGACTTTGGCGCAGTCATCGTGGTGAAGGATCTGGACGAGGCCGCGGCCCTGTCGAACCGGATCGCCCCGGAGCACCTGGAACTCTGCGTCGCCGACCCGGTGGCGTTGAGCGAACAAACCATCCACGCAGGCGCCATCTTCATGGGGCAATATACGCCCGAGGCGATCGGCGACTATGTCGGCGGCCCCAACCACGTGCTGCCCACGGCGCGCTCGGCCCGATTCTCCTCCGGCCTGTCGGTGATGGATTTCATCAAGCGCACCACCCTGAGCCAGATGACACCGGAGGCCCTGCGCGCCATCGGCCCCGCCGCTGCCACCCTGGCAAAAAGCGAGAGCCTCGAGGCGCACGGCCTGTCGGTTCTGGCGCGTCTGGATGCGCTGAATACCTGATAAAAAACAGCTAAAGCTCAGCTTAGCGGGCTGCCCTCCGCGAAGCTGAGCTTCTTGCTGACCCGGACGCCGAAGCTTCGGGCACAGGTTGATTAAAGTCCACACAGGGTTAACAGAGGATTGACGCAGGTCTGCACCAATCTGATTTTGCGCCCCTGCCACCCCATTTAACGACACCATAACGCTACACTGCCGCACTGATTGCGCAGGGTCAGGTGCAGCGGCTGATTGTGCGCGCGCAAAGGATCAGCTACGTCTTTGAGAGAGACAGAACTGGGACCAGAGCGATGAGCCGGATCAGCCATATTGAACTTGACGACCGCAACCTGCCACCTCCGACACCGGAGATCGAGCAGGAGCGCAAGGTGGCCGTGTTCGACCTGATCGAGGACAACAGCTTTGAGTTGCCGCAAACCGGTGCTCCGGATGGGCCCTACCGCCTGTCCCTGTCGATCCGCGAAAAACGTCTGGTGTTCGACATCCAGACCGAGGACGGCGACAAGGCGGCCGAGTTTCACCTGTCGCTGTCGCCCTTCCGACAGGTGGTCAAGGACTATTACCAGATCTGCGAAAGCTACTTCAACGCGGTGAAAACCCTGCCCCCGAGCCAGATCGAGACCATCGACATGGCCCGCCGCGGCATCCACAACGAAGGCAGCCGCGTCCTGCAGGAGCGGCTGGAGGGCAAGGCCGGGGTGGACACCGACACCGCCCGCCGGCTCTTCACGCTGATCTGCGTCCTGCATTTCGGAGGCTGATGCGTGACGGAGCTGCCGCAGTCCATCTTGTTCTGCTGTGACCACAATGCGGTGCGATCCCCGATGGCCGAAGGGATCATGAAGAAACTTTATGGCACCGGCACCTATGTGCAGTCGGCGGGCGTGAAGAACGATCTGGAGATCGACGGCTTCTGCATCAGCGTCTGCAAGGAGATCGACGTGGAGCTGTCGCGCCACCGCTCCCGCTCTTTCGACGAGATGGTGCAATGGGGCGACGACATCTCCTCCTATGATCTGGTGATCGCGCTGTCGCCCGCCAGCCAGCGCCGAGCGCTGGAACTGACCCGATTTTATCACCTCGATGTCGATTATTGGCCAATTATGGACCCAACTGGGCTCGGCGAGTCGCGGCAGGCCAAGTTAGAAAGCTACAGGCAAACCCGAGACCAGATCCTCGAGCGACTGATAGCACGCTGGGGACACCCAACGGAGACTTGAATGACCGACACCATCGCCCGCTACTTCGCCGCGTTTAATGCAGACGACACCGATGGCATGCTCGCCTGCCTCGCCGATGATGTGGCGCATCACGTGAACGAGGGCGGCATCCGGATCGGCAAGGAAAAATTCGCCGAGTTCTGCGCCCATATGAGCCGTTGCTACAAGGAAGAGCTGACCGATATGGTGATCTTCGCGACAGCTGACGAAGGGCGCGCGGCGGCGGAATACACCGTGAATGGCACCTATCTGGCCACGGACGACGGCCTGCCGGAGGCGCATCAGCAGCGCTACAAGCTGCCTGCCGGGTCGTTCTTCGAGCTGCGCGACGGGCTGATTACCCGGGTGACCACCTATTACAGCCTCTCTGACTGGATCAAACAGGTCTCGACCTGATGCCCCTGCGGATCACGGCCCTGACCGGCGCGGCACTGGCGGCGGCGCTGGAGGATGTGGCGCGTCTGCGGATCGAGGTGTTTCGCGCCTGGCCCTACCTCTATGACGGTGATTTGGCGTATGAGCGGGACTACCTGCAAAGCTACCGCGACAGCAAAGGCGCGATCGTCGTTGGGGCCTATGACGGTGATCGACTGGTAGGCGCGGCCACTGGCACGCCGCTTGCGGATCACGCGGAGGATTTCGCCGATGCCTTTGCGGGCAGCGGGCTGGATCTGGCAGAGGTGTTCTACTGCGCAGAATCAGTTCTGCTGCCCGCCTATCGCGGTCAGGGTGCGGGGCATGGGTTCTTTGACACCCGCGAGGCGCACGCCCGCGCATTGGGGTTCGCAAAATCGGCGTTCTGCTCAGTGCAGCGACCGCAGGATCACCCGCTGCGCCCCGATGGCTATGCCCTGCTGGATCCATTCTGGCGCAAACGTGGCTATACCCCCCTGCCCGGCGTGGTGGCGGAATTTGCATGGAAAGACGTGGATCAGCCCGCCGAAACGCGCAAACCGCTGCAATTCTGGTGCCGAGACCTCCACCACCCCTAGTGGCTGCGCATGGCAGCAGAGACTTTTCCACCGCGCCGCAATCGGTTAGCCCTATGGGCAGACCTGCATCGGAGACCGCCATGAAGATTGCAACCGCCGCCTACCCCCTCGACTGGCTCGACAGCTGGTCCCAGTACGAGGATAAACTGTCGCGCTGGGTGTCAGAGGCCGCCGGGAACGGTGCCGACCTGCTGGTCTTTCCCGAATATGGCGCGATGGAGCTGGCGACCCTGGACGGCGCCGACGTGGCTGGCGACCTCGAAGGCTCGATCCAATCGGTGTCCGACAAGATGGAGGCCGCCGCCACCCTGCACCAGAAGCTCGCAGCCGAACACAAGGTGCATATCCTCGGCGCATCGGCTCCGGTGCATGCCGGGTTTGCGCGCCCGGTGAACCGGGCCGAGTTCTACACGCCCACCGGCCAGCGCGACCATCAGGACAAGCAGATCATGACCATGTTCGAGCGCGACCCATGGGATATCGCGCCGGGCGGCCCACTCAAGCTGTTTGACACGGCGCTCGGCAAGATCGGCGTGCTGATCTGCTATGACAGTGAGTATCCATTGCTGGGCCGTGCGCTGGCGGAGGCGGATGTGATCCTCGTCCCCTCCTGCACCGAAGCGCTGGCCGGATACTGGCGCGTGCGCATCGGTGCCATGTCCCGCGCGCTGGAACAACAATGCGTCACCGCCATGTCCTCGGTGGTCGGCAGCGCGAGCTGGTCCGAGGCCGTCGATGAGGGCTGTGGCATGGGCGGCATCTTCGGCCCGCCCGACACGGGCTTTCCCGGCACCGGCGTGATCGCCGAAGGCACGCTGAACCAGCCCGGCTGGACCTATGCCGATGTGGACTGCGCGTCGATCGCCCATGTCCGCCGCGAGGGGGTCGTACGCAACCGCAGCCACTGGAACGAGCAGGAATCACGCGCCCAACATGTCGTTAAGCAGGACTTGCGATAAAAGCGCCCTTGAAAATCGGGAGAAATACGCTCATTTAAGCGCACGTCCCGGCTTCGTTCGGGAAATTACAACTATGGAGACAACATGGCCAAGGAAGATACGCTCGAATTTCCCGGTGTCGTGAAGGAACTCCTGCCAAACGCGACGTTTCGGGTCGAGCTGGAAAACGGCCATGAAATCATAGCACATACGGCAGGCAAGATGCGCAAGAACCGCATCCGTGTCCTCGCAGGCGACAAGGTTCAGGTGGAAATGACACCCTATGACCTGACCAAGGGACGAATCAACTACCGCTTCAAGTAAGCGCGATTCGCTCAAGACGGTAAGAGCCCGGCCCGGTGCCGGGCTTTTGTTTTGCCCCTACTTGTCTTTTGATGGGGTTTTCCGGCGCCATCGATGGGCATAGAACCAAGCGGCGCAACAGCAGGAGTTCAGGCATGGGTTTCATTCTTGGATCAGGCAGCCCCCGTCGGCTGGAGCTGCTGGCGCAGCTCGGCGTCACGCCCGATGACGTGCGCCCACCGGATATCGACGAAACCCCGCTGAAGGCGGAGCTGCCGCGCGACTACTGCACCCGCGTCACCCGCGAAAAGGTTCAGGCAGTCCCCGCGGCGCCGGATGATCTGGTGCTCTGCGCTGACACGACAGTCGCACTTGGCCGCCGCATCATGGGCAAACCCCGCGACGCCGGCGAGGCCGCCGAATTTCTGCTCGCCCTCTCCGGTCGCCGGCATCGGGTCATCACCGCCGTGGCGTTGCGCCGGGGCGACCAGCTGTGGCAGCGTGATGTGGTCAGCCAGGTGAAGATGAAACGCCTCTCGGACGAGGAGCTGAACGGCTATCTCGCAACCGGCGACTGGGACGGCAAGGCCGGGGGCTATGCCATCCAGGGCCCCGCCGGGGCGCTCATCCCGTGGATCAGCGGCTCCTTCACGGCCATCGTCGGCCTGCCGCTGGCAGAAACCGCAACCCTACTGCAGACTGCAGGATACCCTCTCTACAAGGACAGCACGCCATGAAGGGCACGCAGATCATTCTCGACCACATCGACGGCCACGAGGCCGCTGCACGGATGGTCGACGGCACGCTTGAGGATTTCCTGATTGCAGGCGACGCGCCGGTGCCGGGCACCATCTACCGCGCCCGTGCCGACCGCCCGGTCAAGGGACAGGGCGGCATGTTCCTGACCACGCCGGACGGCCCTGCCTTCCTGCGTCAGGTCAAGGGGCTGGCTCCCGGTCAGCTGCTGCTGGTCCAGGTCACCGGCCATGCCGAGCCCGGCAAGGCACTGCCGGTCACCCAGAAGCTGTTGTTCAAGAGCCGCTATGCCATTGTCACCCCGGATGCGCCGGGGCTGAACATCTCCCGGTCGATCCGCGACGAAGACGAACGCGACCGCCTGCTGGAGATCGCGCATGAGGAAATGGGCGAGTCAGACTACGGCTTGATCCTGCGCTCCGCCTGCGCCGGTGCCGATCCGGAGGAGATCGGCGAGGACATCGCCAGCATGGTCACCGCCGCCCGTCAGGTGTTGGAAGACACCGGCACCGAACCAGAGACGCTGCACGAGGGGGACAGCCCGCATCTGCAGGCCTGGCGCGAATGGGCCGAGCCTGCGCAGATCGAACAGGAGCCCGGCGGATTTGAGCGCTGCGGCGTGCTGGAGGCGCTGGACGGGCTGCGAACGGGGCGCATTCCCCTCGGTGGCGGTGGCTTTCTTTACGTGGAGCCCACACGCGCCCTGGTGGCGGTGGATGTGAACACCGGCAGTGACACCTCGCTTGCCGCCGGGGTCAAGGCCAACATGGCCTGCGCCCGCACCCTGCCCCGCGCCTTGCGCTGTCTGGGACTGGGCGGCCAGGTGGTGATCGACGCCGCCCCGATGCCCAAGAAGGACCGCCGCGCCTTTGAAAGCGCCCTGCGCGCCGCCTTCAAGGTGGATCCGGAGGAGACAACATTGGCGGGCTGGACCACGCTTGGACACTTTGAGCTGCAACGCAAACGCGGCCGCCTTCCTCTGATGGAGATCCTGAAATGAGCTGCCCTCTCTGCGGCGAGACCACCGACCAGGCGTATCGCCCTTTCTGCTCCAAACGCTGCGCCGATCTGGACCTGTCCAAATGGCTGAACGGCGGCTATTCGGTCCCCAGCGAGGATCAGGAAGACCTTGAAAACGCACTGGAAGACCTGGGAAATCAAGGTCAGACGGAACATTAGCGATTTTCTTTGAAAAAGCCTCTGGACACCATCGCGCCCAGAGCATAGAAGGCCTGCACCCAAGGCGATAAGCCTTCCCGTGCCCGGGTAGCTCAGGGGTAGAGCAGTGGATTGAAAATCCTCGTGTCGGTGGTTCGATTCCGCCCCCGGGCACCACTTAACTCTCTGATATCGTTGAGTTTACTGCTCATGTTTGATCCTCACTTTGGTCGGGTTTGACGCTTTTCGGCGAAGGTTTGACAATCTTCGCGCGCCTTTCGTTTTTTTTCCAGCATCTCCATGGTCTGGCGGTTCTTTTCGGCAAGATTTGCCGAGCGGGAATAGTGTCGCGCCATGGATGGTGTCTTCTGCCCTAGAAGGTCTGCGATACGGCGTTCATCAAGGCCAGCTTCGCGCAGGGTGGTTGCTACCGTGTGTCTCAGGCCTTTGAGTGTGAGGCCTGGTGCGATCAGGGCCTGTTCTTCCAGTTTGATCTTGAAACGGTGCCAAACTGTTGAAAACCCGTTGTAAGTCCATGCTTTGCCGCGCGAACTGGCAAGGACGGTTTCAGCCTCATGCTCTAGAAACAGGTCTAAAGCCGCCTGCAAAGTGGGGCTGATCGGAATTGCGACTTCTTCGCCGGTCTTGCCGCGCACGCCCCAAATAGTATCGCCGTCGAGCTGATCCTTGCGGAGATTCAGCGCATCCGAGGGATCGAGGCCGGTGTTCATCATCAAAGCAAGTGCTACGCGCACATGAGGTCTTGCTCTTGGCAGGACAATGTCCCGCTCTTCGATACTCCATGGTCGGTTTGCGTAGGCAAGATCGCGCGGACGGCGCTTTGGGATTACGTCTTTGGCGTAATTGGCCGCGATAAGTCCTTTTGGAATATTATATTTGAAAACCTCACTCAATAGCGTGCGCACCATGTTGGCGCGCCGCCAGCCAATCTTCTTTGCAGCCTTGTCATGGATGCCTGAGACAAGAGGGGTGTCAATTACATGGACCGGCGTGTCTTTGATCGTCTTTAGAAAATCGGCGCAACCTTGATAATTACCCCGCGTTATTTCAGCGAGGCTCTGAAAATGCTCTGTTTCGAAATAGTTCTGAACAAGTCCTCCAAGTGTGCCTACTTTCGGTGCCCTCGCCTTTTGCGCCTCTGCAATCGCACGAATAGTTTCGCACTCAGCAAAGAACTCCGCAGAGCCGATTGGGGATTTCTCAATGTCAATCTTGTGGCCCGTGGCGCGGTGGTAGCAACGCGTTTTTCCATGCCGGTCCTTGAAAATCTTGAACCCTTTGACGCGCACTTGAGTCATCAAAGTCGACCCAGGATGTCATCCCGCGTTTCAGTCATCGCGCCTGACTTCACGCCGTCGATCCAGAGGTCGATGTCTTTGCGATCCCAAAGCAGCGTGCCCTTCTTCAACTCAACTGGGCGCACCGGGCAAGCCGCCTTGAAGTGCTTCACTGGCAAACCAGAGTAACTTGCGGCCTCAGATTGCTTCATCATGCGTTTGTCGATCACGCTAATATTGAGATTGGTCGTAGTCATTGCGTATGTCCCCCGTCAGTTTGCAGCCGTTATCTCGCTTTCACAGCTTTTGACTTTGGTCGCGTTCTTCTGGAACCGTTCCCAGCCGCTCATCGTCAGTCGTTTGGTCTTCGATGATATTGCTATGAACTCCAGACGCCCATCGTTCATGAGTGCGCGAATTTGCGCAGGGCTGAGACCTACGATCTCGCTTAGTTGTTTCGGTGAAAGCAGACGTTCTTGCTCCAAAGTTGTCTCCTTTTCTTATAGTTGGCCGGAATCCCTTGTCTTAAGTCATCCTGCATGGTCAGATAACAAAACAAACCAAAGTTTGTCATTTTTTGCACACTGCTAATAAATGCACATTCGTCAACTGGGAACCACACGTGGCGCAAAAAACGTCTGAAATGTTCATTGGCATCGGGGCCAGGCTTGCAATTACGCACAATGAAACTGGCTTGTCTCAGACGGACTTGGCCAAGGAAATTGGTGTCTCGCTGCGGGCTTACCACAGCTATGAAAAAGGTGAGCGCGGCCTCCCCATAGAGGCGCTGGTGTTGCTTCATGACAAATTCAGCGTTGATGTGAATTGGATTCTTCTCGGCACGAAATCTGCACGTGTCGAACACGATATTGACGCGCTTGAAGAATTTGAAACCTCGCTTGATCGGTTCCTGGTCGAACAAGGCATACGGATCAAAAGCGAAAAGCGCGGGGCCATTGTCGCGCGGTGGTATCGGTCGCTAACCGATGGAAAAGAAGTCTCAATGGAAGACGTTCATACGTGGATCGAATTGCTAAAGGAGTAGACTATGATGCTTTCTAACATTCCGCACATGCAGCGGCAAAAACTGGTCATTCTGGAGCGGGTGCGGAATGATGTTGGTCGTTTCACCAACCCTGTTTTCAATGCTTTTTTGATAGCGACTGCGGTATATCTACCCTGCTACGGCAAGCTCATGCTTTTCTCAACATCTGGCGCGCTCGATCCGCTGAACGTTCTCCTTGTACTGTCCGCAGTTGCCCTTGTTTTAATGTCTCCTGCTTTTGCACTTGCTGCCACGGTCGAGGTCTATTTCGCCCGCCGTATCGCTAAGGCATCGCGGGCTTCCCGAAATATTGAATTTGCATGATGCAACCTGAGGTCGATCTCTTTAAGGTCGCTCTAAAATATACAAGTGATTTCAAGGCTAACCGCCGATGTCTTCAGACATTTCTGACCTGATCCTCTCCCTTACGCCCGAGGATGGCTCTTCAATTGGCAATGGTGCAATGCTCGCGCTCCTGCGCGAGCATGTCCCGACTGTGACCGATGAAGCCTATGAAGAAGCCCGCGACGCTCTGGTTGACGCGGGCACATTGGCGCGGGGCAAGGTGTCTTCCATAGACCTTGAAAAGCTCCCTGATGGCTTCCGACTTCAAAGGATCAGAAGAACTTTTGGCCGCGCAACTTGTTCGGATCGTGGAAGAATTTATCGACTCTGATGTGCTTGAAATACCTTCGCTCTTCCATTCTGATCCACTACGTCGCCGTATCTTAATAGCGCTGAACATTGACTTGATCGTGCAACACCTGATGCGAAGCGTTGATGAACAAAATAGGACAAATTTGACACCAATCTTTGACGAAGAAAATCTGATCGGCTCGACCGGTCAGATGCGCACTTGGTATACAACGAAGCCGAATTTCCCGGCCGTAAAATCACATATAAGCCATCTAGTTGGCGACTCTTCTTGGGAGGGGCACGCCGCCAATGTGCTCGAGAAATCGGATAGTGTTTTGACCTACGCTAATAATAACCATCTTGGTTTTCAAATTCAATATCTGTGTGTGGGGGGGGGGGGGGGTGCACGTCGTCGCTATCTGCCTGGCTTTCTAGTGAAGTATGCATCCGGCAAGATGTTAGCTTTGGAAATAAAAGGCTCTGATAGCCCTCAGAACAAGGCCAAACGAGACGTCCTGGGCGAGTGGGTTGAAGCCGTTAATTCGGTTGGTGGATTTGGGCTTTGGCCCTGGGATGTGGCATTTCAACCGACTGAATTACAGGACATTATTGCCCGCCATTCGACAGATCGAGTTGAGAAATAATGAGAATTAGCACTACTGGAAAAGCGATAGTTCGCCATTCTGAAACTGGAGAACTATTTGAGATTGAGCCTGATGAAATCGATTGGGAAGTGGTCGCGAGCCAAGAGCGGGACATGGGGCCTGATCGGCTGTGGGGTGCCTCAACAAGTCGAGATGAGTTGGGCGATCTTCGCTGGGAGATGTCGGAGTATCCGGAAGGTTTCCTGGGTGAGCCTGTTGCAGACCTTAACGGTCATAAACTCGAGCAAAATTTTTCGGTTAGTATTGAGCATGAATCAGACTTTGACGATCAGGACTTCGATGAAGACGATTTCGACCGCGAAGCTGCAACCGAAGAATTGAAAGAATGGTTCTACGCAAACTATGAAGATCCAGCCAACTCATTGCCGCACATTTCGGCGGAAGGTGGCTACCAATGGATTTATGGGGGACCGGAAACGCCACAGGGGGCACTTGGTGACAACTTCTCTGGTGAGTATCCAGAAGATTTCATCGACAAGGTTGCCCAGGAGATTATTGACGAACGTGGACTTTGGGACTGGTCGCCAATCCCTGGACCCGAATTTTACGATGACGATGACGATGATGATAGTGATATCCTTGAAGGCCAGCGCTTCGAAGATGACGCCGATAAATTAAGTCGGCTTCTGCCGTTGGCAGAGGAATTGATACAAGATCAAGAGACCGGCACTTTTCGTGTGCGATTTAAAGAGGTTGTTAAGCCTGGCCTATTGGCCGCAACGCTGTCTCAGCTGACTGATGCAATTGAAGATGTGCTCGAAAACCAGTCCAATGGGCTGAACGCGAACTCCTTAGAAATCCGCAAGCTGCGTAGAACTATTGAGCGCTATGCAAATGACCCTCAACGGGTCGAGATGGACCTTACTACGGTTCACCATAGCCTGACGGTTCAAATCGGTTCAGGCGAGTTGCCTCCGTCTGATGAGAACAATGCCCTACTTCTGGCGTTGCAAGAAGGTGCTCAGGGCATACGCGCGACTGACACCGAAGTTTCTGAAAATCGGAAAATTCTACAGGAACAGTCCCTTCGCGAGCTGTCTTCTGAAGGCCTCGCGCAATTGGCCGATGCTGCGCCTATTCTTGAAACCCTCACCGAAGGTGATCTTCAAGAACAGATGCGTGAAGATGTCTTGTTTCTTACTCAAGAGATGCGTGCCGGGCCGCCGCAATTGCCTGGCGTAACAAGGGCAGATGCGATTATCCCGGGCCGCGATGAAGCGGTGCGGGTGTTTGGCAGATCGGCGCGAATCCTCATTGTTTTGCGAAACACGCCAGACCTCGTTGAAAAAATACATGCAAGCGCGGGATTCAAAGCTCTCAACATTTTAGCGGTTCTGGGTAGTTTAGTCTCATTGGGCCTGATGCTTTTTTGAATTCTTAGAGAACTCGGTCGAACAGGAGCATGCTGTGTGCGGCTTGGTCGGCTCACTTACCAATTGATGTTTGGATGCGGCGACCTTGCCAGACTTCGCCGCCTTCCGGGCCGAGGTGAAGAAAGCCTTTAAGGCTGAAATCCCGCTTTCCGAACGCTCCGACTGGAAGACTGGATCACTCGCGAACGCGCCGAGATCGCTCGCCTCACCGCCGAAACCGCCTAGGCCGAGTCCAAGATCGACGGCATCGTCTACGACCTCTTCGACCTCGGCCTCGACGATTTGTCCAAGCTGGCGCTCGATGGTCAGCAGGCGGCGGGCAACGGTGAGTGCGTCGAGATCAACGCGGCCCGCCAGCATGGCGCGGTTCAGCCAGCGGGCGATCTGGTTGAGGTTGCCGCCGATGCGCCCAACGGCCAGCACGAGCGCAGGATCTACGCGGGGTATTGGCTTGCGACGGCGGGCCTCGGTCAGCCCAAGCGCCTCGCGCAGCAGGGTCGCAGCGGGCAGGCCTGCGGCCTCGGCCTTGGCACGCAACTGGGCCTTCTCTGCGGCGGTGCACCGGAAGACGAAGGTCTCGGTCAGCTGCTCTTTGGTGCGGGCTTTTCCCGCGCCGGTGGGGTTCGAAGGGGAGGCTTGCCGCCCCTCGCAAGGTCCCGTGTCAGCAGCGCCAGCGTATGACATGGGTCGCCTTGCTGTTTGCTCTTCGGTGGGATCGATTGCGGTCATGATCTGAGGCCTGCGGCTTGGATTTGTGCCAGCGTCACCAGCTTTGAGGTAAGCAATGCAGTCACTTGCGGGGACGTGATGTGTTTGCACATCGGGCTGCGGTCACTGATCCAGCAGGCCAGCCGCGTGTGATGATCGGCCTGCAATGCTGCCGCTTTTTCTCGGTCTTCCGCTTGCTTCTCGACATAGGCCTGCCAGCGTCTCGACTGAAACCAGTTGTCGGAAAAGCAGACCTTGGAACGGGTGAAGCCTGCGCTGTCGGTCGCGTAGGCTTGGACGGCCTGCCGCAAGTCCTCCGGCCCGATCCCTTCCTTCATGGCCTCTTCGATATGTGCAAGGCAGGCCGCTTTGCCGCGCAATCGGTCGGGCGGGTATGCCCGAAGGACCTCATTACAGGTTGGCGTGACGATCAGGAGCAGGCGCGGAAAAGAGCCGCTTCTTGCGACAGCGGCATCTGTCTTTTTGCGCGAGACGCCGCCTTAGCTGGAGACGACCCGTTACTGATGTCCTGACCATAGCAGTCCATCAGGTAATATCCTTATCGAAGGTTGTCCCTGATCAACGTTCACATCCAAGTCTCCGCATACATTTCAAGCTAATCATACATGCATGGAAAGGAGATAAGGACATGCTTACCAGACGCGCCGCGCTTATTGGGGCCGCAGGGATTGCAGCGATACCCGTACTTCACAAAACTGCTCAAGCAGAGGAGATCATGGACACATCCATGGTCCCACCAGCTGATCTGTCTAAGCTCAAGCGGGTGAAACGTAAATTAGTGCGCCCTCCGATGGTTCACGAGCACGAGCAAGTGGCTTCGACAGAGCCGCAAATTATCGAATTCGAGATGCAGATCGTTGAAAAGGAGATCGAAGTCGATAGCGGTGCCTACCTACAGGCCATGACCTTCAACGGGTCAGTACCAGGACCTCTGATGGTCGTACATGAAGGTGATTATGTTGAGCTTACGCTCTACAATTCTCCTGAAAATCTCATGCAGCATAACATTGACTTCCACTCAGCAACCGGTGCCCTTGGCGGTGGTTCTCTGACGCTGGTCAATCCCGGTGAGAAGACAACATTGCGGTTCAAGGCAACACGTCCGGGCACCTTTGTCTATCACTGTGCGCCGGGTGGCCCCATGATCCCATGGCACGTCGTCAGCGGGATGTCGGGCGCGATCATGGTGTTGCCCCGCGATGGCCTGAAGGATCACAACGGCACCCCCGTCAGCTATGATCGCGTATTCTACATCGGCGAGAATGACTTCTACATCCCGAAGGATGAAAACGGCGAATACAAACGCTTTGAAGATGTCGGCGAGAGCTATCCCGACACGCTGGATGTCATGAATGGCCTGATCCCGAGCCACGTCGTTTTCAACGGCAAGGTCGGCTCTTTGACCGGTGACAATGCGCTGCACGCGACGCAGGGCGAGAAGGTTCTGTTTGTGCACTCGCAGGCAAACCGTGACACCCGTCCGCATTTGATCGGCGGGCATGGGGATCTGGTCTGGGAAACCGGGAAATTCAACAACCCACCGGAGCGCGACCTTGAAACCTGGTTCATCCGCGGCGGGTCTGCTGGGGCAGCGCTTTACGAGTTTTTGCAGCCGGGCGTCTACGCCTATGTGAACCACAACCTGATCGAGGCGGTAAACCTAGGCGCAACCGCGCATGTCGTGGTGGACGGCGATTGGAACAACGATCTGATGGAGCAGGTCGAAGCGCCAACAGCCTATGACGCAGCCTATGAAGGCAAGACCGCACTCCCATAACCCACAGGTTTTATAGAAGCACAAGGTCGGCCGGCCCCACCGGCCGTCTTTGCAGCGCTTGGGAGATCACCGATGAAACCATCATTCAAGAATGTTGTAGCCACGAGCCTTGTGGCTTTGATCGCACTGGGCGTCGCGGTTTTGACCCGTGCCCCCTCCCCCAGCCTGTCACCAGAGGTGGACCTCATTGAGGTTCCGAGCGGGCGCATCAGCTACCGCCCGTTTGGCAATTTTGTCGAGAATGGAAAAACGCGCTCACCACGTCCTTACGTGATTGAGGTCGCGGAATTTTCCATCATGAAATACCAAGTCAGTCGCCGAGAATATGCTGCATGTGTCTCCGCTGGGGCTTGCCCCCCGGTGCCAACAATGGGCGGAGATTATCCGCAAACCCATGTAAACTGGAAAGACGCCAACGCCTACGCAACTTGGTACTCCCGCAAAACCGGCGAAAACTGGCGCCTTCCCAGCGACATGGAATGGCAGCTGGCCGCAGGCGAGCGTTATGGGGATGCGGCCCCTGACACCCGGGAGATGGACCCCGGACAACGCATGCTGGCCCAATACGCGGCAGGAACTTTGCTGCGTGGAACCGCCAGTCCTGCGTTGCGCCCGGCCGGCGGATTTGGCCTCAACTCGCGTGGTATTGCAGATATATCAGGCAATGTCTGGGAATGGACCGATGGCTGTATGCAAAGTGGCTCATTGCACCCGGACGGCACCGTTCGAGAGAGCGAACCCTATTGCTGGGTTCGCATTGCAGGCGGCATCCACCGCGCGGCAATCGTCGATTTTGTCCGCGACGCCAGCGTCGGCGGCTGTGCCGTAGGATTGCCACCGGATCATCTGGGATTTCGTCTGGTTCGGGAACACGCTGAGGCTCCCAAACCCTGGTGGTGGCCTTTGTGGCAAAGGATGCGCCCCGGTCACGACGCCTGACTGTAACGACCGTTCATCGGTGCATAGGCATCAAAACAGCTGGCGATGATCCGCGTCAGCGCCCGCCCCTCTGGCAGTATCTCAAACCCATCGTGCCGGACCTGAACCATGCCGTCGAAGCGATCAATCACAAGGGCGTTTTCTGGTCGCAACGCTTCCGCAAGAGCGCCGAATTCTCTGGACAGCTCCGCGAAATCGAGCTGGAGATCACACATGATCATCTCGATGGCGCGGGCGCGCAAAAGGTCTGTATGGCTCATCATGTGGCCTCTTGCTCCGGCTAGTTCTCCGGCCTCAATACGCTGAACATAGGCAGGGGTGGCGGATGCATTCTGGATATAGCCGGTGGGCAGTCGCGACACCGAAGACGCGCCCAACCCAATCAGGGTGGAGCAGCTATCATCCACATATCCTTGAAAATTTCGCCGCAGCCTCCCTGTCTCCATGGCACGGGCCAGCCCGTCATCAGGTTTGGAGAAATGATCAATCCCGATGCTGCGATAGCCCGCATCACTGAACCGCGTTGCAGCGTATTCAGCAAGATGAAAACGCTCCACCTCTTTGGGCAAGGATTTCTCATCAATCAACCGCTGCCGTTTGGACATCCATGGCACATGCGCATACCCAAAGAGCGCAATCCGATCCGGCGCCAGATCCAGCACCTTTGAAACCGTATCATCCAGTCGGGTGATATCCTGATGTGGCAGACCATAGACTAGATCGGCGTTCAGGGACTGAATGCCTGCCGCGCGCAGATCCTCCACGCAGTGCCGGGTGACATCAAACGGCTGAAGGCGGCCTATGGCGTTTTGCACCTTGGAGTCAAAATCCTGAATCCCGAGCGAGGCCCGATTCATCCCCTCCGCGGCAAGTGCTGTGATCTTGTGGCGATCCACCATGGTCGGATCGATTTCCACCGAAAACTCCCAATCCCCGGTTGGCGGGATCACCGCCTTTACGGCTTGTGCCAGCCGATGGATCAGCTCTGGTGGCAGGATAGTGGGCGTCCCGCCGCCCCAATGCATCCGCCCCATGCGCAGACCCGCAGGCAGGATACGCTTCAGCAGCGCCAGCTCCTGCTCCAGCGTCGCGATATAGCTTTCAACCGGGCTGAGCGTCTTGGTCCCCTGCGTGCGGCAGGCGCAAAACCAGCACAACCGCTCGCAAAAAGGGATATGCAGGTAGACAGATACCGGATCTCTGGGATCAAGCGCACTTAGGGCTTCGGTCTGCTCGACGCTGCCGATCTCGGGCGCAAACCCAGGCGCGGTTGGATATGAGGTGTAGCGGGGCACCCGTGCCTCAAATAGGCCATGGGCTCGAAGGCGATCAATCTGTTTCATGGGGCGACCCTGCGCCAGGCCCGAGGACGGGACTTTGTTTGGGATCAATATTCGCGCTCAAATCTCAAAATTCGCAATGCGTGTGTCTGGCCGCTGATCTGGCGTGCCATCATTGGGTTGGCTGATCACGGCATCAAGACTCCGCTCTTGAACTGCGCCGTCCAATTCAGTGTTCTTGAAAGGGTGACGCAGATCATCAGGAAGAGACATGGGCGACACGGACCGAGAGCACAAAGAGACTGCACACTATTCATCACCTCCCTGCGCATCCAGCGAACTGGAGGTTGATCATCTATGGCACCCTGCAGGGCCACCGACACAAGCGCAGGACGTACCCAGTTGGCGGCGGGCAGAACGCCAGCGCCTCCGAGGTCTTCGCATGGCGATCTCTGCAACTGAGCGACACATGTTGGCAGTTCAACTGGCGCAGCACCTGCAACAGCTGCTCGCTCGACATATGGAAGGCACGCGCACGCCGGTGGTATCAGCCTATTGGCCAATCAAGGGGGAGCTGGATTTACGCCCCCTGATGACGGAGCTATACAACGCAGGCACCGAGATCGCGTTGCCGGTGGTGGAAACGCGAGCCGCACCACTGGTCTTTCGGCGCTGGACACCCGCAACGCGCATGGTACGTGGTGATTGGAATATCCCGGTGCCGCCGGCAGACGCTCCGGAACAAACGCCTGATATTCTATTGGCCCCTTGCGTGGGCTGGAGCGCGGATGGCTATCGGCTTGGGTATGGCGGCGGCTACTTTGATCGTACGCTTGCGAGTCTGAACTCAGCCCCCATTGTGATCGGGATCGGGCTGCTGCAATCCCGGATCGCAACAATCCATCCTCAGCCACATGACATCAGGCTCGACATGATCATGACCGAACAGGGTGTGGCCAACACTTGAGTGATGCAGGATAGTCGGGCAAAGGCGGCTTCGAAATTTTCTCCGATGTCCAAACCGTGATTTTCTGATAGGTCGCTGCTGAGTAAGATCTGACTGACGCCAGCAAGAGGCCGCTTTGAAACAGCTCGACGAAAGCCTGCTCGCGGGATTACCCCCTTTCAGTCTCCTGCAGCGCGGGGATATTCGCGAAATTCTGGATCAGGCCACACCAAAGCGGGTCGAAGCCGGCACAGAGTTCTTTCACGAAGGTCATGACGCAGAGCGGTTCTATCTGCTGCTCGACGGCTACATCCGCGTCGTCAAAGTCACGCCAACCGGCGAGCAAATCATCGCGTTGCATATTTCACCGGGACAGCTCTTTGGCATTGCCCCTGCCCTCAGCCGGGACACTTACCCTGCCACGGCCATTTCCGTAGCTGAGTCCATCGCGCTGTCATGGCCGGTCCGCCTCTGGGCAGATTTCACCACCCGGTATCAGGGGTTTGCGACCGAAAGCTACAGAACCCTCGGCGAGCGGCTCGGCGAAATGCAAAGCCGGATCACCGAGCTTGCCACTCAGGCGGTTGAACAGAGAATCGCGACAGCACTGCTGCGTCTTGTGAACCAGTCGGGGCGCAAAACGGATCAAGGAATCGAGATCGCCTTCCCCATCACACGGCTCAATATCTCCGAGATGACCGGAACCACGCTGCATACGGTTAGCCGCTTGCTGTCCGCATGGGAGCGTGACGGGATTGTTGCCTCACGACGCAAGCACATCGTGATCACAGACCCGCATCGCCTGATGCTGTTGAGCACGCCAGAGAGCTAAGCCTAAGGCGAGTTGAATGTCACGAACCGGAACCACATCGCGTTTCCGGTTGCTGTTTCAGCTGTTGCACCCTCTTTGGGTCTTGCAGAACATCACGGAACGCCTGTTCCTCCAGCCCATATTCATCACACGCATCGATCACGGTGTGAAACGGGGCAATCGGACAGCCCGGACACAGCATTCTGTAGGCGAGAAACACCGCCACCATCTCCGGCCAATTCGCGAATAAATCCGCAAGCGGCAGATCAGGGTCTTCCGGGTCATGTTTCGCCATCGGTCAGTTCCTCCCATTCATACATTCTGCATTCACGAACAGATCCGAACTTTGCGCTTGCGCAACATCTGACACACGTCGGCCTTTATGGGTGGGGTATCCGCAACTGTACTCAGGACCGCGACATGTCAGAGATACTTACCAAATCGCGGGCCAGGAACGTGTTTTACGGAGGCTCCTTGTTCTTCGTTGTCGTGTTCGTGGCCATGACCGTGCATAGCCACCGCTATATCGTCGAAACCTCCACCGCCGGAATGCCGCTGACCGACGAGGTGCGCCTCGGCAAACACGTCTGGGAACGTGCCTCCTGCATCAACTGCCACACTCTGCATGGCGAGGGTGCGTATTTCGCACCTGAGGTGGGCAATGTGATGACGCGCTGGGGCGTCCTTGATGACCCCGAAAGCGCATTTGAGATCCTCAATGGATGGATGCAGGCCCAGCCCTCGGGCATCGAGGGACGCCGTCAGATGCCGTTCTTCGACCTCACGGAAGAAGAAACCCGCGCCCTCGCAGAGTTCCTGAGATGGGCCGACCAGACCGACACCCAAAACTGGCCACCCAACGACGCAGGCTGAGGGAGAGGCGCGCAGCACGCGATCAGTTCTTCATGTTCTGATCACTGCTGGCGCAAGGAGAAAATCATGAAATATCAATCACAAAAAGTGGCCTACGCCTATTTCCTCGTGGCGATGGCCTTGTTTGCGATCCAGGTACTGGGCGGACTGCTCGCTGGCTGGATCTACATATCCCCCAATACGCTGAGCGAGCTTCTGCCGTTCAACATCATACGCATGCTGCATACAAACGCGCTGATTGTCTGGCTGTTGCTAGGCTTCTTTGGCGCCGCTTATTATCTGGTGCCCGAAGAAAGCGAACGAGAGCTGTTTTCGACCAAACTGGCCTATATACAGCTTGCGATCCTGGTCGTCGGCACTCTCGGTGCCGTGGTGTCCTATCTCGTGGGCATCCATGGCGGGCGCGAGTTCCTCGAACAGCCGCTTTGGGTGAAATTCGGCATCCTCGTTGCGGCGGTGATCTTTCTCGTGAACATCTCGCTCACCGTCTTGGCCGGACGTAAAACCGCGATCACCAATATCCTGCTGATGGGGCTATGGCTCCTGTGCCTGCTGTGGGTCTTCGCCTTCATCAACCCCGACAACCTGTCGCTTGATAAGATGTACTGGTGGTTCGTCGTGCACCTCTGGGTCGAGGCCACATGGGAACTGGTGATGGCGGCAATCCTTGGCTACCTGATGCTGAAGATGACCGGCGTCGACCGTGAGGTCGTTGAAAAATGGCTCTATGTCATTGTCGCGACTGCTTTGTTCTCGGGCATTCTGGGCACCGGTCACCATTTCTTCTGGATCGGGACACCGGGATACTGGCAGTGGATTGGGTCGATCTTCTCGGTGTTCGAAGTGATCCCCTTCTTCGCGATGATGAGCTTCGCCTTTGTCATGGTCTGGAAAGGTCGCAAGAACCACCCCAACAAAGCAGCCCTCCTATGGTCGCTTGGGGCCTCGACCGTCGCGTTCTTCGGCGCAGGCGTCTGGGGCTTTCTGCACACGCTGCATGGGGTCAACTTCTACACCCATGGCACCCAGATTACCGCAGCCCACGGTCACCTCGCCTTCTATGGGGCCTATGTTGCGATGAACCTTGCAATGTTCACCTATGCGATGCCGCAACTCCGGGGCCGCGCGCCCTATAATCAGGTGCTCAACATGGCGTCCTTCTGGCTGATGACCGGGGGCATGTGTTTCATGACTTTCGTGCTGACGTTTGCGGGCACAATCCAGACCCACATGCAGCGCATTGTCGGCGACTATTACATGGAAGTGCAGGACCAGCTTGGCCTCTTCTACATGATGCGGTTCGGCGCAGGTGTTGCGGTGGTCCTTGGGGCACTCCTGTTCATCTACAGCCAATTGGTCGTGCGGCGTGAACTCATCGCGCCCGGCCCAGTCACAACTCCGGGAGAGTGATCATGAACGCAATCAACACCCCGAAAGTCCCGTTCTATCAGGCGGCACATGACGAGGTTTCGGTCTTTGAAATGGCACAGGCGAACCAATTGCCAATGTTGCTGAAAGGCCCGACCGGCTGCGGCAAGACCCGCTTTGTGGAACATATGGCAGCCCGGCTCGGGCTGCCCCTCGACACCGTTGCCTGTCACGATGACCTCTCAGCAGCCGATCTGATCGGACGGTATCTGCTCAAAGGTGGCGAAACAGTCTGGGTCGACGGGCCGCTGACCCGCGCGGTACGCGAAGGTGGGATTTGTTATCTCGATGAGGTGGTCGAGGCCCGCAAGGACGTGGCCGTGGTACTGCATCCGCTGACCGATGACCGCCGCCGGTTGGTGATCGACCGCACGGGCGAAGAACTGGTGGCCCCCAAATCCTTCATGCTGGTGGCCAGCTTCAACCCCGGCTACCAGAACATCCTGAAAAAGCTCAAACCTTCGACGCGGCAACGTTTTCTGTCCGTTGGCTTTGATTTCCCGGAGGCCGACATTGAAACCGCAGTGGTGACCGAGGAAAGCGGCCTGGATCATGATCGCGCAGCAGCCCTGGTACGACTGGCGGGGCATATCCGAAACCTCTCGGGTATGGATCTCGAAGAAGGGGTCTCGACCCGGCTGCTGATCTACGCCGCCACGCTGATTGCAAATGGCATGAGCGTGGATCGTGCGCTGGAGGTGGCGATCATCGCCCCCCTCAGTGACGAGGCAGACGTCTGTCAGGCGCTGCGCGACCTCACTGCATCTGTCTACGGGTGACATCATGATGCACGCGCTTGACCTTCTTGAACCCGAAGAGACCGTGGGCAACCTGTGGCACAACATGGCCACACGCATCGGGGCGGAGCGCCCCGATGCGGAGGCGGCGGTGCACTATGGCGATGTCCGTGGCAGCGTCGCCATCCTGTTTCGCGCTTTGGGTGGCAACAGCGGCGTTGAGATCCTCGAAGCGCCGGCAGCCGCCTTGGAACACCGCACAGATCGCCTGCGCCGCATCGGCACCCCGCGTGAGATCGGCTATGTCGCCAGCTTTGATGGTGAGCGGCTGCGCCTGCCACCAGTGATGGACGCTTTCCCGACCCAGACCCTCAACCGACAGGCCTATCTGTGGCTCGCTGCCATGGGCTCACATATTGACCTACCGACTGCGCCTGCTGATCCCTATCAGGCGGATCAGGGAGAAATTGCCGCAAACGCAAAGGCGGCGGATCACGCCTTTTCCACCTGTCCGGGCTTGCGCAACGCGTATGCTGCGCTCTGCAGCCATATCGCAGCAACGCGGCAACGCACCGGCCTGCCGCGCTTTGAGGCACGCATCGAGCGGATGATCCTTGACCAGCTTGGATCGCCCTGTGTTGTTGCGGACCGATGCGATTGCACTGCACCACGAGGATACCGCAGCTTTCAGCCGCTCCCGATCTGGCTACGCCTTCCAGCAGCACGCAAGGGCCGACCGCCTGTCCCCGATACCGAGAAGGCGGACACGCCCAGTGTGGCTATGGCCACCCGCAAGACCGGTCTTCGCGAAGAGCGCGAACAGGCCGACCGCAAAGACAGCTTCATCGTTCATCGGTTTGAGTCCATCCTGTCCTGGGCCGAAAGTCTGAACATCAACCGGATGGTGGATGACGACGACACCGAGAACGCGCAAAAAGCGGCGGAGGATCAGGACAACATCACCCTGTCCCAGCAGATGAAGCGCGCAGCCTCGCGCTTGCGGATCTCTCTCGACCTGTCGCCGCAAGATGCGGAACACGAACGCCTGGCGGATCGTTACACCTACCCTGAGTGGAACCATCGCCTTGGTCGCCATATGCCGGACCATGCTCGCGTACTGGAGGTCGACGCCGACCCGGCCATGGATTTCTGCCCCGATCCGCGTCTGGTGGCGCGGGTGCAGCGCCAGTTTGCGCCGCTCATGCCGAAACGCGTGATGCTGACGCGGCAGCTGGACGGTGAAGAGTTGGATCTGGACGCGGCGGTACAATCGCAGGTCGATCAGCGGATGGGGCAACAAGGCAGCGACCGTGTCTGGCAGGCTAACCGCCCGATGGCACGGGATCTCAGCGTCGCTGTCCTGATTGATTGTTCCCGTTCAACCGAAGCCACCGTGGGCGCACGCCCTGTTATAGAGACCGCCCGCGAGGCGCTGACCGCGCTGGCTGCAGGGATTGCAACCGCCGGCGACCGGCTTGGCATTTGGGGGTTTTCCTCACTGCGCCGGGACCGGGTCTTTCTGACCCGTGCCAAACGCTTTGACGAACAGATGGATGCGGATATCACCGCCCGTATCGGCAGCTTCACGCCCGGGCACTACACACGGCTTGGCGCTGCAATCCGACATGCTTCCGCCCAACTGGCCCAAGAGGGCAGCGCCCGCCGCCTGCTCCTAGTATTGACCGATGGCAAGCCCAACGATCTTGACCACTACGAAGGTGTACATGGCATCGAAGACAGCCGCATGGCAGTGCGCGAGGCCCGCGCGCTCGGGCATGCAGTGCATGCGGTGGTAATCGACGCCGACGGGCAGGACTGGTTTGCGCGCATCTTTGGCCGCGCCGGTTTTACCCTGCTGCCGGACCCGGACAGATTGCCCCGCGCCCTGCCCGAGATCTATCAATCCCTTACGATGGAGCACTGAAATGAAACGTCTTTATTGCACGCTTGCTTCCCTTCTGATCCCGTTTTCCGCGCATGCCGACCCCTTCGAGCGCCCCATTCCACAACCGCAAACCGACGTCGCGGAGTTCTGGTTCTTCATCGCATCCCTGCTGTTGCTCGCAGCATTGGTCTCCGTACATGTGCTGGTGAGCCGGAGATGATCCCGCGCGTGTCCTGCAAACTAGTGGCCTGCCTCTACCCCTTGGCGGCGGGGGCCGCTGCCATCAACGTCTTTTTTGCCTCGCTGATCGGCAGTTGGCTCGGATGGAACGTGCTCACCCCGCATATGAGCGTGGTGATCGGAGGAGTGCTCGGCCTACCCGCGGCATGGATGTTTGCCCGCCATATCCATGGGCTAATCACCCAGGCCGAGAAAACATGACCGGCTGGCAGGAATTCGCACTGGCGCTGGGGGCCTTTATGCTCAGCCACCTTCTGCCGCGTGTTGCGGGCCTGAGGGGGACCCTGATAAGGCTCCTAGGGAGGCGCGCCTATTTTGCCCTCTACGGGCTGGCGTCGCTGATCCTGTTGGGCTGGGTGATTTCAGCCGCAGGCCGCGCGCCCTATATCGAGCTTTGGCCCCAGGCACCATGGACGCGATGGGTTCCGTTCGTGGCAACACCAATTGCGTTCGTGCTGGCCGCCTGCGGGATCGGGGCCGGACTGCCCGGTAGCCTTGGTGCCAGTCGCAGGCGAGAGTATGATCCCGCCCACCCCGGCATTGCCGCGATCACCCGCCACCCTGTGCTGCTGGCGCTCACACTTTGGGCTCTGGCACATTTGCCGCCCAATGGCGATCTGTCGCATGTTGTCCTTTTTGGTCTTTTTGCACTGTTTTCGCTGCTGGCGATGCCTGCATTTGACCGGCGGGCACTGAGAACCTTTGGCCCTGGCGCTTTTGCCGGTGCGCCGATCCTGTCGCTTCGGCCAGTGTTTGATCACGCATGGTGGCAGGAAAATACCCGCGCCGTTATGTTGCGCGGCGCGGTTGGCGTGTTGCTCTGGTGCGTCGTCTTGCACCTGCATGCATCTGCTATCGGCGCATGGCCATTTCCCGGATAATCCCTGCGCAGCACATGTGTCCCACCCCACGCAGACATCAGGCACATGAAACGATGCAGGCGGATAATCCCGCCTGCATCTGCATTCTACCGGCCTAAACTTCAGATCAACGACTGCGCAGCGGTGTCGGCCGTTTGCGATCCTGGCGTTGCATCGCGAGCCACGGCACAAGCTTCCAGCAGAGCAGCGCAAAGGAAAGCGTCCAGAACAACGCCGCCAGATCAAGCCCCGTGACTCCGCCCGGGAACTCGACATGAGGGAATAACCGCCCCAACAGTGCTGGTATCAATCCTATGAAGGCGAGGTTCAGCACCGATCCCGACACCAGCGCACGTCCGGTATGCCCCATTGTCGCCCGCATCATCACGGCAACCGTCATGCCGCCAATCGCGCCGATACCCCAGATGTGCAGGCCAGCGCTGGCGTCAAGAGACCCAATCGCCGCCGCCGCATTTGCCAGCATCCCGACCGGCGCAAACAGGAACGCGACATGCAACATCGCCAGTACCGGATTGCGCAGCGTCGACAATCCACGCCAACGCGCCAGACGTACAGTTTGCAGCATGGCCGCCAGACACATGAGTACCGCAGCACTCAGGGTCTGTGGCCAGATGCCCCAAACCACCAGCGCCGGAAGAGTGGCCAGGAGGCTCAGCTGGTCAAACGTTCCGAAGGGCTTAGGAAGATGGCGATCCCCCTTCTGGTTCAACCAGTTGCGGGTAAAGCTTGGAATGATGCGCCCGCCGATCAGCAACACGAGGAAGATCACCAGCCCCAAGCCCAGTCGCCGGCTGACGACCGCTTGCCCCACCAGCGCACTCTCGGCAAAAAAGAACAGGTTACTCAATCCAAGAAGCGAAACCGGCACCAGAACCATCAGGTTGCGCCAGTTCTTTCCCGAGATGATTTCACGCGCCACCAGTACCGCCAGCACAAGGAGGAACGCGCTATCGATACTGACGACTATGCCCCACGGCAGGGGCACCGCACCAAAGACAGCAATGCGCCCCGCCAACCATAGCATCAGCATCGCACACAATGGCCGGCCACGGGTCGGCATGCCACCTGTCCAGTTGGGCACCGCGGTAAACAGAAAACCTGCAATCACGGCACTGCCATAGCCAAAGATCATCTCATGACTGTGCCAATCAGCGGGCATCAGAACACTTTGCAGCGTCAGCCCGCCCGTCCAGATCAGCATCCATAGCGGTATGATCACAACGGCGAACAGGCACGCAGCCATGAAGAACGGGCGAAACCCATAGGACAGGAAGGCGGGGCCGGAATAAGATTGAGGGTGCGACATGTCGTGTTTCCTGCAGCGGGACAAAAAAGGCGACACCGGGAAAGTGCCGCCCTTGTTTTTGGTTATCCGGAATTTTCGTTCACTGAACTCGCGCGAACAAATCTTCAAAGCGACCTTTGGATTTGCCTCTTTGCTTGACGCCCTGAGCCGCCTCCAAGTTCACGGCGTCCCCGACCTGAATAAGCGCAACCATACCCATGCCGTAGTGCGGGGTGCATTTGATACCATAGAGCCCCTCGGCATCCACCGTCAGCTCATAGTCGACATTGAACTTGCTCTTAAAGCTCTCGCTCCCTTCAGGCAGCATCCCCTTGATGCTTTCCACATTGTGTCCCTTGTCAGTGGCAATGAAATGAATGACGTCACCGGGCATAGCTTTGACGTAGGCGGGTTCAAAAACCATCGCGCCGGCCTCACCTTTGTTGAGCATCTTCACCTCAAAGGTTTCTGCTTGGGCGATGGCCGCAGTACAGGCGAAGACAATGGCGTAGCTGATTTTCTTGAACATCTGAGTTCCTTTCATGCGTTCTGTAGATTTCTTTTCTGAACGCTTTATCGACCATCTGAGGAACGTATTTGTTGTTCTTCGACAAACTTCGAAGCAAAGAAGCGGTATGCCAAGAGCGATGTAGCGGTTGAGGACAGCCATCCAGATTTGTATCTCTGCGGCCTGCTGATCGAAGTCCCGTGCCATCAGCGATTAGCCCATCAGCTTCACGCAGTGCATCTTGGTCTCGATACGGCTCCGGCGGTGATATCCATATAGTTGTCGCTAAAGTGGCCACCGTAGCTATCGTGACCCTCGCTCCGCTTGGTTTCGTGCGGTCGACCCGGCACTTGCCGGCTTCTAAGAAGGGCCGTGGTAATCCCCCCTAAAATTAGTGGTGTTCAAAAGTAGAATTTTCTCGGCAAGATATCTGAGGAGATTTACGATGAAGAACGGACGATACAGCGACGCGCAGATCATGGCGATCCTGAAGTTGGCAGAAGGTGGTGTGCCGGTCTCAGAGCTTTGCCGCGAGCATGGGATGAGCAGCGCCAGTTTCTACATCTATGGATGTCTCTCCCTTTGCAAGATTTTCGCTGATCTGTTCCACCGCCAGGTCCCAGGTTACAAACATCTATCCGGCGTCACCCTTCGATGGTGCGCCCAAATGGGAATTCCGCGTGGTGAGCCTCAACAAATGGTCGGCCTCAGCAGGCCATTATAAAAGCCAGGTTCCTCACACACCGGAGTTTGCCGGTCGGTTCATTTCATTGATCTTCTTGCAATCCTTGTTGCGCGCTTAAGCGTGGGCGCGGAACTCTTCGTTTCTGTTCAGCATGGCCCAGATGATCCGGGCGTTTTTGTTGGCCACGGCGACGATAGCGCGGTTCATACCGCGTCGTTCGCGAAGGCTGTTGACCCATTGACTGAAGGGGTCCGTCTTTCGCTGCGCTACACGGACTACTGATCGGGCACCATGGATCAGAAGGGTTCGGAGATGTCTGTCTCCGCGTTTGCTGATCCCCATGAGTAGCCTCTTGTCGCCGCTTGAATGCTGCCGTGGAACCAGCCCCATCCATGCGGCCAGATGTCGGCCGTTCTTGAACTCACGGCCATCGCCCACGGCTGCGACAACAGCGGTCGCTGTCTTTGGGCCGACACCGCAGATGCGTGCGATCCGGCGGCAATCCTCATTGGACTTGAACACTGCATCAATGCGGCGGTCGAAGGTTGTGATCTGAGCATCAATCTGTCCCAAGAAGTCGAACAAGTCGCCAATGATCTCTCGGCTCATTGCGCTCAGCCCGTTCGTCTGGTTCTCAAGTATCTCTGGGATGGCCCGCCGTGCCCGTCCGATCGATAAAGCGATAGGTATGCCGCGGTCCAACAGCAGGCCCCGCATTTGGCTCACGAGTGCGGTCCTGTGATTGACGAGGCGGCGGCGCGCCCGATGCAGGGACTGAATATCCTGTTGTTCTTCTGATTTGGTCGGCACGAACTTCATGTTCGGAAGCATCAAGGCGGTACAGATGGCCTCGGCATCGTTCTGATCGTTCTTTTGATGCTTGACGAAGGGCTTGACATACTGCGGCGCGATCACCTTGACCGTATGGCCAAGCGCCTCGAACTGCCTCTGCCAATAAAATGCCCCTGTGCAGGCTTCGACACCAATGACACAGGGCTCCAGTTCAGCAATCTCGGCGAGTAATCCTTCTCGGCGGAGGCGGCGTTTCAATACGGCCTGTCCGTTAGCGTCGACTCCATGCAACTGGAACACGTTCTTGGCCAAATCAATTCCAATGAATGCGACTGTCATATCTCTCTCCATTCTACTGCGTCGCACCCGCAGCGTTGCTGATTGCGGGAGAGACATCCATCCCATTAAATGGCGGGCTAAGTTTGGCGGTATGGATGCGTCTATGATGTCCGAGATGAAGGACATGGCGGAAGAGAACCGTCGCCTGAAGCGCTTGTATGCCGAGATGAGCATGCAAAATGATCTGCGGAAGGAAGCGCTTGTAAAAAAGCGTTAAGGCCGTCTCAGGCCGAGAGATGGCCATGAATGCGGTCGCACAAACCGGGGTCAGCATTGCGCTGGCCTGCCGTGCATTCGAGATCAGCGAGACCTGCTACAGATACAGTTCTGTACTAAGCGATGAGAATGAAGAGATCGCCGAGTGGTTGGAACGTCTGACGGCCAATAAACGCAACTGGGGCTTCGGCCTGTGCTTTTTGTATCTGCGCAACGCGCAGGGCTATGGCTGGAACCACAAGCGGGTCTACCGGATCTACTGTGAGCTGGAGCTGAACTTACGGATTAAGCCTAAGAAACGGCTGAAGCGGGACAAACCTGAACCACTGGCTGTACCTGACAAGCCAAACGAGACATGGTCGATGGATTTCATGGCGGATCAGTTGGCAGATGGTCGTTCGATCAGAACACTGAACGTTCTGGATGACTTCAACCGCGAAGGTTTGTGCATCGAAGTGGACTTCTCGCTACCGTCAGAGCGCGTCGTGCGCAGTTTGAACCAGATTATCGAATGGCGAGGAAAGCCCAAAGCCATTCGTGTCGACAACGGTCCAGAATATGTCAGCGGAAAGCTGATGGAGTGGGCTGAAAAACACAATGTTCGACTGGAATACATTCAGCCCGGCAAGCCCCAACAGAACGCCTATATCGAGCGCTACAACCGCACCGTTCGTGGCGAATGGCTAGGCCAATATATCTTTGAAACCATTGAGGAGGCACAGGACCAGGCAACTGAATGGCTCTGGACTTACAACAACGAGCGACCCAACATGGGCATCGGCGGCATGACACCCGCCATGAAACTAAAAGCAGCCGCATGAATTCTACGGCTGAGCCCCATTAAAAATGGGGGATTACCCTAGGGTCAGGACTCGTTATCCTTCATAGCCAGAAGATGACGAGAGCGGCGAGAGCGATAGCTGCCAGGAACACTGTTGGTGATCTGTCGTATCGTGTTGCGACCCTTCTCCAGTCTTTCAGCCTGCCGAACATGATCTCGATCTGGTTGCGGCGTTTGTAACGGCGCTTATCGTACTTGACAGGGGTTTTACGCTGTTTGCGCCCAGGGATGCACGCCTTTATCCCCTTGTCTTCCAACGCTTCTCTGAACCAGTCAGCGTCATAGCCCCGGTCGCCCAGCAGCCATCCGACCGTCGGCAGGCTGCTGCACAGAGCCCGTGCTCCGACGTAATCGCTGACTTGGCCGGCAGTGATGAACAAGTTGAGCGGGCGACCACGGCTGTCGCAGATCGCATGCAGCTTCGTGTTCATCCCGCCTTTTGTGCGACCGATCACCCGCCCGCGCTTGTCTCCAGGTCCCCTTTTTTCGCCCGTAGGCTGGAAGCCGTACGGTGCGCTTTGAGATACGTCGCATCGATCATGACAGTTTGTTCTTCGCGATGATCTGCGGCCAGACCGACCAGCATTTGTGCGAAAATGCCCTTATCGCTCCACCGCTTCCAGCGGTTGTACAACGTTTTGTGTGGGCCGTATTCCTTCGGTGCATCACGCCACCGCAAGCCATTGCGATTGATGAAGATAATGCCACTTAGGACCCGCCGGTCATCAACTCGCGGCTTGCCGTGAGACTTGGGAAAGAAGCGCTCAAGACGCGCCATCTGCGCATCGCTCAACCAGAAAAGATCAGACATCGTCACCGCCCATTTTTGATGCGGTGAATCACGCAGCCAACCGAAAATCAATGGGTCCTGACCCTAGGCTCCAAACTCATTGTTTTAGAGCCAAAACAAGACGAGTGCTGCGAGCGCGATTGCGGAGAGGGAGACTTTCGGACACCTGTCATATCGGGTTGCGACAGGCCGCCAGTCTTTGAGCCTGCCGAACATGATCTCGATCCGAATGCGCCTCTTGTATCTCCGCTTGTCGTATTTGATAGGTTTGTCGCGCGACTTCCGTCCTAGGATGCAGGGCTTAATGCCCTTTTCTATCAAGGCGTCACGGAACCAGCCCGCATCGTATCCTCGATCTCCAAGTAGCCAGTCAGCCGATGGCAGGCTGCTTACCAACGCCCTGGCACCGGTGTAGTCGCTGACCTGACCCGCGGTGATGAAGAACCGGATCGGTCGCCCGACGGCATCGGTGACGGCATGTAGCTTTGTGTTCATGCCACCTTTCGTACGCCCGATCAGCCGACCACGCCCCCCTTTTTCAACCGCAGGCTGGAGGCCGTGCGGCGCACCTTGAGGTAAGTCGCGTCGATCATGACCGTCTTCCGATCTGTTCCCTCCGCAGCCAGCGCCACCATGATCCGAGCAAACACGCCCATGTCGCTCCACCGCTTCCAGCGGTTGTAAAGCGTCTTGGGCGGACAGTATTCCTTTGGCGCGTCGCTCCAACGCAAGCCATTGCGGTTAATAAAGATAATGTCACTCAGGACACGCCTGTCATTAACGCGTGGCTTGCCATGGCTCTTCGGAAAGTACGGTCGAAGCCGGGCCATTTGCTCGTCAGTCAGCCAGAAAAGATTGCTCATCACGCCCCCTAACATTTGGGAGCCTGAATCAAGATCGCCCGCAAACGGCAACCAAATTAATGGGTCCAGAGCCTAACCTGCTGGGGCCACGTCAAACTGATGCCCGACTCCAGTTTGATCCAAAGACGCATCACAGAGGTCCCCTGGCACTTGTTCGCCTCGCCGGACATGGCCCGGAAAATTGGGGCCTCCGCCTCCCCAACGGACCTCAATGACGTGCCGGGCCTTGCACTTGGCTGGCGGCCAGAAGGGAGTTCCTGGTCGCTGGCCGGACCCGACGGATGCACAGCCTAGGTCCCATACCCCGTGCGCCTGCGCAGCGATGATATGGCAACCCTCAAACAAGCGGCCGCAGACGGGCTCGGCGCGGTCGCCCTGCCAGCCTATGTCTGCGCGGAGGATATCGCCTCGGGACAGCTGAGCCAAATCTTGCCGGACTGGACCGCTGGGACGCCCGCAATCAGCCTGCTGATGCAGGAGCGAAGGGGCAACCCGCCACAGGTCGACGCTCTCGCCACGTTCCTGCGGAACGAACTCCCGGGCGTTATGCGCGAGACCGACGGCGGATAGCGCAACTCACGCCCAAGAGACCTAGGACCGTGGCCCGGAGCCAACCTTCAGTCGCGCTGGGGAGGCTTCGCCGTGGTCAGATGTGATGATGTGCCAATTTATCGCACTCTGCAGTGCGATAAATTTATATATCATACTGATTGGTACGATAAATGCAGAGAGACCAATGGAACAGTTACTTCACCTCATCCTGACACACCCTCATTCGATCATGTTCATGAAGGTGGTTCTGACCTCCTTCTTTTGGATTGCTGGGGTGTTCGGGATCTTTAACTTCAAGACCATCGTCCAGGAGATGATCGATGCCAAGCTTCCGCGACCGGCAATGTTCGCCGTGGCGACCATTCAGTGCCAGCTTGTCGGATCCGCGCTACTGATCACTGACCTCTGGGATATGGCATGGCTCGGGGCGGGGGCGCTTGGCGTATTCACAGTCCTATGCATTCCGATCGCCCACCCGTTCTGGAAGTTCGAGGGCGAGAAGGGAATGTATGAGTTTCAGATTGCTCTGGAACATATTACCGTGGTGGGTGGCCTGATGATCGCCGTTGCGATTTCCTTGATTTACTGAGAGCAAACACTGTGAAAGCAAAAGAGCAAAGGCGACCTCGCGGACGGCCCAAGGATGCCTCGAAGCAGACCGCCTTGCTCGGCGCAGCACGGCGGCTGCTTCTGACGAAGGGTCCCGATGTCACCACCGATGAGATCGCTCTGGCGGCTGGAGTGTCCAAGAGCACTCTCTATGCAAACTTCAAGGGTAAGGACCAGCTGGTCGAGGCGGTCATTCGTGCCGAAGCGGACAAGACCATCACTGAAGAAGACTTTGCCTTTCTCGTGCAGCCGCCGGTCACAGCGGCGACACTGGTGGCGTTTGGGCGGAGGTTTGTCGGCTTCGTCAACAGTCATGACTTGATTGCCTGGGACCGGGTCATTGCCTCCCTCGAGGCTGTTCGCCCCGAACTTCCTAGAAAGTTCTTTGAGTTGGGCCCGGGCCGAGGTCAGCGGCTCCTGAAAGAGCTTTTGGACAAGGCTGTTGCGGATGGCCTCATACAGACAGGCTCAACCAAGGTTGCAGCAGATCAGCTGACAGGGCTTTGGCTTGGGTTTTCAAATCTCGAGGTCAAGCTTGGCGTGCGTCCGCCGCTGTCAATCGCGGAGATAGAAGCCCAGGTGGAATCTGGGGCCGAGATATTCCTTCACTACTATGGAACCAAGCCCTAGCCGTCTGATGAAAGGTCGTTTGGGGTTCAAATACGCGCTGGACGTTCATCGCGGACCGTTAATTGATCGCCGGTAACAACAGGTCACCGACGATCTCCCGGGGGCAGAGTCACAGGCTGGGGTCAGGCGGCACTTGTCCAGGCCCCGCTTTGGGCGGCCTCCCGGGCGAAGTCCATAAAGTCGCGAGGGCTGCGGCCAAGCGCCCGCATCACGTCGTCAGTGATGTGTGCATTGCGCCCGTCCAGGGTTTCGCGTGCAATGCCGGTGAAGACGTCGGCGACGAAGGCGCCACCAGCCTCGGCGATGGTGCCGTGGAATTCCTCGAAGCTGATCGGGACATGTCGGATCTCGTGTCCGATTGCCTGCGATAGGTCATCTGCCATGTCCGCGAAGGACATCAGTCCCGGGCCGGTCACCTCGTAGAGTTGGCCCCGGTGGCCGTCTTCGGTCAGCGCTGCAACGGCCACGTCGGCAATGTCATCGATGTCGATGATCGGCTCGGCGATATCGCCGCCAGGCATTGGCAGGACGCCCGCCAGCACCGGATCACGCAGGTAGCCTTCCGAGAAGTTCTGCGCGAACCAAGCGGCCCGGACGATGGTGAAGTCGACGCCGGAATTGCGCACCACGTCCTCGCCCAGCCTGGCGTGGTGTTCGCCGCGGCCTGAAAGCAGAACGAGGTGCTCGACGTCCAAGTCGCGAGCCGTCTCGCACAGGGCCCCGAGCTTATCCACCGCTCCGGGGAAGGCGAGGTCCGGAAAGTAGGTGACATAGGCCGCGCGCACCCCGTGCAGGGCGGGCGCCCATGTCTCCGGTGCCTCCCAGTCGAAGGGCGTTGCGGAACTGCGCGAGCCGCGGCGAACGGGAAGGCCCCGCGCATCAAGACGGCTCGCAACGCGCTGGCCGGTCTTGCCGGTCGCGCCGATGACGAGAATGGGTTGGTCTTGCATCGGGTATCTCCTTGGCTTTGGTTGCGATGTCCAGGGAATAGGCGCTGGCAAGGCGTCCGGTATTGACCCGCGATGCCAGTCTATTGACTACGGTCGCCAATATGCCCTTTTTTCAGTGAAAAGTATCCTTGCGGTAGGACGCCGGTGTTTTGCCGACCCAGCGCTTGAACGCGCGGGAAAAAGCGCTCTGCTCGGAGAAACCTGTCAGAAACGCGATTTCGGCCAACGAGCGGCACTCATCTTGCAATAGTCCCTCGGCGAGATCGCGACGGGTTTGCTCGGTCAGTATTTGAAAGGTCATTCCGTGATCGGAAAGCCGCCTGTGAAACGACCGCGCGCTGAGCCCGAGGCTGCGGGCGATCTCGGGCATCTTTGGCGCCCCCTCGCTCAGGGATTGGGCGATGGAGGCTTTTGCCTGCACAACCAGTGTCGGCTCGCGCGTAACTTCGGACAGTTCGGCGTCCAGATGCGGCGTTAGGTACTTCGAGATCCCCTCGTCCCCGAGGATGTTGGGCCGTGCCAGCGTCTCTTCGGAATAGAGAATCGCATCTAGATCAGTGTCGAAACGCACCGGGCAACCAAACCACTGTTCATGCGCCGTGATCGAGTGCGGCGCGGGATGCTGGACCAACACCTCCAAAGGCGCGAGCGGTTCCGGGCAGACTTGCCTTGCGATGGACACGGCGCTCGCGAGGGTCGCCTCGTTCGACAGGCGCATCCCTAGGCGACGCTCACCCGCCCGGTGCAGGATGAAGAGCGTTCCCTCCGTCGTCGGTCGTAGCTCGTATTCAGCGACGCTGGTCCACAGGCGCGCATAGCGTTCCACCCGTGCATAGGACGCCCCAAGCGTAGTGGCGGCCTTAAAGGCAAGACCAAGCGCCCCGTATTCGTCAAGCCGCATTGAGGCTCCCGTGCGCACCGGCAGGTCGGTCACATCTATTTGCTCAGCAATCCTTTCAAGGAGGTCATAGTAGCGCTCCGCTGGAATCATCTGCTTGGGGTTCCAAGGGCAATTGACGTCAATCTCGACCAGAGACAGCATCTTGGCCGCGTCGATTCCGTCGCCAGCCGCGGCGACGATTTTATGCGCGAAGAGCGACGTCACATACCCCATGACCACATTCTACGACACGCGAGATAGGCAGCCAACCTTGCGTGCAATTTCCCGAATAAAAGAACCGCCTCGGGTGAGATGGTTGCGGAATTTGTAGGGTTTATTTTAACGTTACCCCGCCTCACGCGGGATCAGCTTGACGGTGGGATCGCATCGTCGATCCCGAGGCCCACAAACCAGCGGAACAGCAGGTTGTATTCCATCTGTTCCATGAATTGTCGCTCGGACCGGATCAAGTAGGGGATCTGCAGCAGGCCGGCCCGGATCAACCGTTCCGGCGCGATGGAGGGGCGGCCCGGCGTTGTTGCGCAAATCCCTGGGGATTCATCTCGTGGATCCAGCATGCTAGCTGTGCAGCATGAGCAGACCTCCGAAGACGACATACAAGACGACCAACTGGAAGAGCTACAATCAGGCGCTGAGGCAGCGCGGTTCGCTGACCGTCTGGTTCGATCCCTCTATGCAGTGGGAGGCGGTGCCGTCCGGGCGGCGCGGACGCCAGCAGTCCTATAGCGACGCCGCGATCCAGGCCTGCCTGACCCTGAAGGTCCTCCTCGGGCTGCCACTCCGCCAGGCGACAGGGTTAGTTGCGAGCCTGCTGGAACTGTCCGGCCTTGGCTGGTCCGTGCCTAACTTCAGCACCCTGTCGCGTCGCCAAAAGGCCTTGGACGTCAGCATCCCGTATCGGGGCTCCAAGGGCGCGCTTCACCTGCTCGTCGACAGTACCGGCATCAAGGTGGAAGGTGAAGGCGAGTGGCACACGCGCAAGCATCCCTCTCACACATGCAAGCATATGTTGCCGGGCAATGGGTGGCTCGCGACGCAGGGTTTGGCGCAAGATCCACCTCGGGATCGACGAGGAAACATTGGAGATCCGGGCGGTCGAGGTCACCTCCAGCAACGTCGGCGACGCGCCGATGCTGCCGGACCTGCTTGCCCAGCTCCCGGCGGAGGAGGAGATCGCCACCGTCACCGCCGACGGTGCCAATGACACCCGCGCTTGCCATGATGCCATCGCGGCCCGCGGCGCGGCGGCGGTCATTCCGCCGAGGCGGACTGCGAGGCCTTGGAAGCCGGACACGGCCGGAGCCCGGGCGCGAAACGAGATCCTGCGAGCATCGAAGCACTTGGGTCGGGCGCTGTGGCGAAACTGGAGCGGGTATCACCGCCGCAGCAGGGTGGAGACGAAAATGAACTGCGTGAAGCTGCTCGGCCAGAGGTTAATATCACGGGACTTCGACCGCCAGGTCGCCGAAGTTCAGATCCGTGGGGCGGTCATGAACCGCTTCACCGCCCTCGGCATACCTGTCACCGTGGCCCTAGGATAAGTGTGTCCGGGGAAAGCGGAACTCTGGCTGTTAGCTGATTTGTGCAACAGCGCCCTGAGAAGCGATCAGCACTCCGAAAAGGCGTGGATCAAAGCAGCATGGATTTTCGTAGGGAAAATAGCACCTGGCCGCGCGAGAGAGGCAAATCCTCTGACGAAAAAGGCAGAACTATCTGGTTCTTTTTAATGAGAAATGGTGGAGCCTAGCGGGATCGAACCGCTGACCTCCTGCATGCCATGCAGGCGCTCTCCCAGCTGAGCTAAGGCCCCTTACCACCGTCTTGAGCAACGCTCCGTTCGGTGTGTGGTGATTTAAGGGAGGCGGCGGCGGGCTGCAAGTGGAAAATGAAGCAGAAACATCAGTTTTTTCAACATGGCCATTTGCGCCTCTCGGTCGCCCCCTCAACCCAAAAACCAGCGCCCGTGCACCCCCATCGGGCGCACGGAAACGCTGCAGACGTTTTCAGGTGTCGTCATCCTCGGACGCCACGTCTGCGATTTCGTCGAGGGATACATCATCCTCTTCGTCATCTTCCAGAACGTCATCGCCGAGATCCATGTCCACGGCGTCATCATCATCTTCCAGAACCGCGCCGTCGGCATCGGTCTTTTGCTTCGCCTTTACGCTTGCAGCGTCCTCGGCATCAGCTTCGATCATGCGGCTTTTGCTGGTGTCAACCGCGACGACATCGCCTGTGTAGGGGCTGACGATCGGGTTCTTGTTCAGGTCGTAAAAGCGCTTGCCGGTGGTCGGGCAGACGCGTTTCGTACCCCATTCTTCCTTGGGCATGTGGATCCCCTTCAAAAAATAGCGTGAGTCGGTGAGACGATTCAGGTGCCTTGCCATAAGCGGCAGACCCTGTCAAAGCCTTTGCAGCCTTGCATCCGAAGTGGGGAAACCATGTCAGAGCTGAGCCTGCCCGGAGATCCGGAGGTCCGTGTCACACTGCGTCGCTCAGCGCGCGCGCGGCGATTGTCGCTCAGGATCTCGTCGCTGGATGGCCGGGTGACACTGACGTTGCCGAAACGGGTCTCGGAACGCGAAGGGCGCGCCTTCGTGCTTGAAAAAGAGGACTGGATTCGCGCCCACCTCGCGAAGCAACCAGAGCAGATCATTGTCGCCCCCGGCACCCGCCTCCCCGTTGATGGCGATATCCTGGAAGTGCGCACGGGGACCGGTCGCAGGGTTCTGCGCGAGGAGGGCGCATTGCGCGTCCCCGGCCCGGCACCGATGCGGCGCCTGGAACGCTACCTGCGGGAACTGGCCCGGGACAGGCTGGCGTCAGCATCGGACGCCTATGCTGGCCGTTTGGGGCAAAAATATACGAGCCTTACGCTGCGCGACACGCGGTCACGCTGGGGGTCATGTTCATCGGCTGGTGGATTGATGTACTCTTGGCGACTGATCCTCGCCCCGACCGAAGTGCTTCACTACGTTGCGGCGCATGAGGTGGCGCACTTGGAGGAAATGAACCACTCCCGCGCGTTCTGGAACGTCGTCGAGAGGCTCTATGGGGATTACGCGGCCCCGCGTCGCTGGTTGCAGGCCGAGGGCAACGCCCTGCATCGATATCGTTTTGACGGGCAAATCGAAAACGATTGATCTTCCGACGCTTTGTGATCACATAAGTCGTCATGGACAAGCTGCTCACGGGGAACCGCCCCACTGCCGAAAATACGGGCTCGGCCCATGATCGCGTCTACCGGGCGCTCCGCACCCGTATCATGCATGGGGCGATCTTACCCGGCGCGGCCCTGACACTACGTGGCATAGGCAAGGAATACGGCGTCTCGATGACGCCCGCGCGCGAAGCTGTGCGTCGCCTCGTTGCGGAAGGCGCATTGTTTCTGTCATCCTCGGGACGGGTTTCGACTCCGGAGCTTTCAAATGACCGAATCGAGGAACTGGCGGCACTGCGGGCGCTGATCGAAGTCGAATTGGCCTCTCGCGCCCTGCCCCGCGCTCATATGGCGCTGATCGACAGGCTGCAGACCATCAACGGCACGGTGGCTGAGACCATCTCCAAACGCGATGCGGTGGGCTACATTCGAACCAATCTCGAATTCCACCGGACACTCTATTTGCGCGCACAAGCACCCGCCATGCTGGCCATGGCGGAAACCGTCTGGCTGCAGCTCGGCCCCACCATGCGGGCGCTCTATGGTCGCCTCGGACGCACAGAAGCCCCCCACAACCACAAGCTCATCATTGCGGCGCTCAAGGCTGGTGACGAGCCCGGCCTGCGCCTCGCCCTGCGCTCTGATGTCACCCAAGGGTTGCGATTGCTGGCGGGGTAACTGCCGAGCGGTCTTTCGCGTTATTCTCGATTTCAAAAATATAACGCTTGCTATTCAAGTGAAAGAAGCGCATTCAAGATGGGCAAAGCTGCTTCTTACGATCTACTGTTTCCTTACGGCCCAGTTGTTCAGACGAGACACTTAGGCCAGGCCATCGCATGTTGCGGATGGTATTTCTATAGGAGACAACACGATGGCTAATGGCACCGTGAAATGGTTCAATTCTCAAAAAGGTTTTGGCTTCATCGCACCGGAATCCGGATCCAAGGACATCTTCGTCCACATTTCCGCTCTGGAGCGCGCTGGCATTCATCACCTTGACGACGGTCAAGCCGTGACCTTCGACATCGAAGCTGGCCGTGATGGCCGCGAGTCCGCCAGCAACCTGGCACTCGCCTGAGCCTCTTTCGGCTTCACGAGAAAACGAGAGCATCCTTTCGGGGGTGCTCTTTTTTTGTACGCCGGCCCAGCAGCGGCGACAGACTATAATAAAAAAGAATGGAAAATCCACATGATGGAAATTTATTGGGGTAGCCCGATGACCTTGGAGTCATCCACCGCAGGCACCCAACGCAAAGTCACCACAATCGAAGAAGCCCAGTATTGCCTTCAGCATGCATGGCCTCTGTCCGACACGACCCGCGACAGTGCCCTGGAGCAGGTCGAGGCCGCGATGGTCTGCATGGTGTCCGTGAGAGACGCCCGCGCGGCCTTTCTGTCCGCGGCTCGAGCCGCTGGCTTTCGGGCGCGGCAAGACGGGGATGTACAGTCGCTTTGATCTTGAATAGACGGCTGGGTGAGAGGTTCACCCGGCTTGGAGGTGTGGCGCGCAAAATCTGCGCCGATCCGAGCGCAATTTACGCACGCCGCGCATCTCTCGAATCGGAAGATGCGCCCGCAAAGTAGGAGCGCGTCCCGATGACCAAGATCACCCAAGAAGAGCTCGACAAGGCAGGCCAGCAACCCCGGCGCGAAACCGCGCTTGAAAAAACCTCGCGCGCAGCCCGTGAAATCATGGATGACGAGGCCGAAGAGCGCCGCGAAAAAACGGAAAAACTGCGCAAGGCCCGCCTGAAAGATACAGGCCGCGCCCGCCCCGTTGCCAAAGCCACCGAAGACGCCGAGAACGGCTAAGGGCCGTCGAGCAGACACGCACTGTTGATCAGCCCCATGCGGTTGCCCAACGACGACTGCATCCACGACCCCCTTTCGACCGCCTCGCTAAAAAAGGGGCGCCAGAGAAACCTCTGCGCCCCACCTTCCCTACCAGAGCTGGTCGACCAGCTTTTCAGCTCATGCCGGCATTCTTTTGCAAGACAAGGAATGTCATCAACCCAAGCGGCGGCAATCTGCGCTGATCGGCAGGGTGCAGCGATGGCTCCTGCAAAACCGTCTCGATCCGAAAATCTGAATGCCAGCCGATCAGGTTGGCCAAGGGGGCCGCAACCTTCTCGACCCCGGCCATAACGCCGGTGGTGCGGGCAAAATGGTTGGTAATCACGACCTTGCCGCCGGGTTTCAGAACACGAGCAATCTCGGACATCACCTTTTCCGGCTCGGGCACCACCGACAGCACATGCATGGCGGCCACCGTGTCAAACGTCGCATCCGCGAACGTCAGCGCGCGCGCATCCATCCGTTCCAGATTGATCCGGCTTTCAAGGTTCAGTCGCTTTACCTTCTGCTGCGCCTTGGCCAGCATCTCGGCACTGAAGTCGACGCCCGTCACCCGCACCTCAGGCGCGTAATGCGGCAGCGATAGACCGGTGCCAACACCCACCTCCAGAACATGGCCCTGGCGCTTGTTGATGAAATCGACAGCATTGCGACGACCAATATCAGTGAGCGCACCAAAAGTCCGATCATAGACCGGTGCCCAGCGCGCATATGACGTTTCGACGGCTTTAATTTCCAAATCAATGTCCTTTTCTATCTTCAGCCATCCGGTGGGACAGAACGCTCCAGATGACTACAATCAAGTAAGCGAGGCAGAGAACGACAAGGGTGATCCAAGCATAAATCAGCACGGCCGACCCAAGTACAGCAAACCCCACGAGGAAAAACTTCACGTTGTTGCGAGAAATGCGTGCGGTCTTGAAGGACCAGACCGGAAAGCGGGCGATCATCGCCCAGCCTACCAAAATCAGATGCAGGCAGATGACGAGATCCGGCAGCAACCGAGCATCCGCAAAGGCAAACGACAGAAACATCGGCAGCATGGCCAGTAAGGCGCCCGCCGGTGACGGGATACCGGAGAAGTAGGCGCCTGCAGCTTCGCGCTCTTCTTCGCTGTCAGCCTTGGCCGCAACGTTGAAGCGCGCAAGCCTGACCACGCAGCAGGTCGCAAAGATCAACACGGTGATCCACGCCACGCCACGCAAATCCTGAAGCGCCCAGAAATAAATGACCAGTACCGGGGCGACCCCGAAGTTCAAGAAATCCGCCAGAGAATCGAGCTCTGCGCCCATCTTGCTGTCGCTGTTCAGCAGGCGGGCCAACCGCCCATCCAAACCGTCCAGCACACAGGCCGCGAGGATCAACTGTACGGCCAGCACGTAATTTCCTTCGACACCGAAGCGAATGGCTGACAGGCCTGCACAGATCGCCGCGATCGTCAGCATGTTGGGAATCAGCTGGACGATGGTCAGATGTGTAGATGTATTCTCGGTGTCTTCAGGCATCACTGATCGCCTGGGCATTGCCCACATCCGGGACTTCCGACAAATCGGCCAACACGGTTTCGCCGGCAACCATGGTCTGGCCAATCGCCACGAGCGGCGACACACCTTCGGGCAGGTACACATCAAGACGTGACCCGAAACGGATCAGACCAAAGCGCTCGCCCCCGGAAAGCACAGCCCCGGGTTTTACGAAACAGACAATCCGCCGTGCGACCAGCCCCGCGATCTGCACCACCGCAAGATCACGACCGTCAGCCATACGGATCGCAAGTCCGTTCCGCTCGTTGTCGACACTGGCTTTGTCCAGAGATGCATTCAGGAACTTACCCGGCCGATATGCAACTGCCGTGACCTCACCAGCCACCGGCGCACGGTTGATGTGACAGTTGAACACGCTCATGAATACGCTGACTCGTGTCAGTGGCGTATCCGGCAGCCCCAGTTCGGCCGGAGGTACAGCCGGCTCGATCAGCGAAACGATGCCATCCGCCGGAGAGACGACCAGCCCCGGTCGCTGCGGCGTCACCCGTTCCGGGTCACGGAAAAAGTAGTAGCACCAGACGGTCAGGCCGACACCGACCCATCCCAGGATGGGGGTCAGCAGGAACAACCCTACCGTCACAGCGGCGAAGATCGCGACAAACTTGCGCCCTTCCGGATGCATGGGTTTGATGAAGGTCCCGATCATGTTCATTGTTTTTTCCTTTGTCTTGGGACGGTCAATCCAGATATCGGCGCAGCAGTCCCTGACCTGCCTCGCATATCGGACCGTTTACGTTCCCGTAACATGTCCTGACGCTCCTCGCTACTGACCGTGATGCGGAAACCACCGTGCTTCGGAATTTGTCTGCCGACTTCCGGACTGCACGATGCCTGATTTCCCATGCCAAGTGCGCATCAATGGCGCAGACAGCAGGGAGGCGAGCCTGTTCCTGTCGTCCTGCGACGCCAAACATACGCCTCAAGACCCGAACGCACCGCTCCTCAGAATGAGCCACTTAACAGCCTGTTAAACAACCCTGAGTAGGCTTGAAGCGTTAGTGTTGCCCCGCGTTTGCTGCAGGGTGTGGTCAAAGGGTTTCCGCGTGCGTGAAGTAATTTCATCGTCGCTCTCCGATTCCGAGGGCAAGCCAGAGTTCGATCAGGACCTTGTGGACGCGATGCGATGGTTCGATCTGTCGGATCATGATCGCGCCCTAACCTCGGAACTGGGCGACATCGCAGACGATGTGGGAGAGCGCATCATCGAGGCGTTCTATACACATTTGCTGGCGGACGAGACGGCGTCACGGCATTTCCGCGACGATGCGCATATCGCGCAGGTCAAGAAAGGCCAGATGCGCTACTTTCGAGAGCTGATCAACGCCGACCTGGACAGTAGCTATATCGCGGATCGCCGCCGGATCGGCAGCATTCATGAACGCACCGGCGTGACACCGACCCTTTATATCGGCGCCTATGCGTTCTACCTGAACAAGCTCGCGAATGTCGTCCTTGATCGCATGGAGGATGATCCTGCCAAGGCGTTCAGTATGGTTCTGTCGCTGTTCAAGATTGCCCATTTCGACATGGCTTTGGCGCTGGAAACTTATGCCGACACACGAGAAGAGGCCATCAAGGCACGCGAAAGGGAGCTAAGCGAGCTGCCCACCCCGGTTCTGCAACTGCGCCCCGGATTGCTGCTCATCCCCGTGGTTGGCACATTGGACAGCTATCGCGCCCGCGCTCTGACGATACAATTGCTGGAAGGCATCCAAGAGCATCGCGCACGCGCCGTGGTGCTGGATATTACCGGCGTCGCAGCAGTCGACAGCGCCGTCGCCAATCACCTGATCCAGACAATGGCCGCCGCGCGCTTGATGGGGGCGCAACCCGTTCTCACCGGCCTCTCCGCAGAGGTGGCACAATCTCTGGTCAAGGTCGGCGTCACCGCCGAAGCTCTCAGCACCGCCGGCGACCTGCAACGCGGCATAGAACTGGCAGAACACCTGCTGGGGGAGTGAACCGATGACTGTGACGGTTCCGATCCTGCGGCAAGGCTCTGCGCTGATTGCCTCGATCCAGGAAGACCTCTGCGACAGCGATATTCTGAACCTGCAGAGCCGCATACTCGAGGATGTGATCCGCTACCGCGCCAATGCAGTGATCGTCGACGTCAGCGCCATCGGCATTCTCGACAGCTTTGGCACCAAGACCCTGATCGAAATCGCCCACTCGGTAAAGCTGCGCGGCGCCAAAATGATTATCGTCGGCATTCAGCCGGACGTGGCAATATCCATGGTATTGCTTGGCCTCACACTCAAGAACATCCCGACTGCGCTTGATCTCGACCATGGCCTCGCTCTGATCAGGGAAACCTGACATGCAGGTTCCGGCTCCGCTCGATGCCATGGTTCAGGCCATTCGGCGCGATGCCGACGTCATCTCCGCCCGCCAGATGGGGCGCGCATTGGCCGAGGACCTCGGGTTCAACCGCCCGGACCAGGCGCTTGTCGCGACCGCGATTTCAGAACTGGCACGCAACATCGTCGTTTACGCCGATCATGGCGAAATTGAACTGACCGCCCTGCAGCAGGGAGACAGGCAGGGCATCCGTATCATCGCCCGCGACCATGGCCCTGGAATCGCAGATCTGGAGCGCGCGCTGTGTGACGGGTTTTCCACCGGCAACAGCCTTGGTCTGGGCCTACCCGGCACTCGCAGAATTATGGACGAGTTCGACATTCGCTCCCCCCCTGGCGAAGGGGTTACGATCATCGCCGTGAAATGGCAGCTGCGATGACCCAACACCTCATTGCCCCACCTGGCGCGCGCCACGCACTGTCATGGAGCATGTCAGAGAGCTCCAAGTTCGCCGACAGCAGCGGAGATGGCTACATGCTGTTGCGTGACGGGGCGCATATTCGGATTTACGTCGTCGATGGAATGGGCAGCGGAGCCGAAGCGAACACTGCTGCCGACACGACATTGGCGCATCTTCGGGAGGCGGGTGGATATGATATGGAGATCGCGTTCGATCAGGTGCATGCAGCCCTGCGTGGTATCCGGGGCGTGGCGCTGGCCGCTGCCCAAATAGATCTCGAACAGATGATGTTGAGCTGGAGCGCAGTCGGAGACATCGATGGCGTCCTCGTCCGCAACGGCAGGATTTCCGGAAGCTTGATTCAGAAAAGCGGAACGCTCGGACTTATCTACGATGGCATTCGCCTGACCAGCGCTCCACTGCGGGTCGATGATGTGATCCTCCTGACCACAGATGGAATCAGTCGCAACTACCGTTCTGATCTCGACGCCACCGGTCCACTCTCGGATATCACCTCGGGCATCCTCAGGCATCACGGGCGCCCGACTGATGACAGATTGGTTCTTGGCCTCAAGGTGGTGGCCGCGCCATGATTGACCACGACAGCAACAGCCGCGCCGACGCGCCCCGGTCCTTTGCTCAAAGCTATGCGACAGCCCTCGCAACCTATGTGCGCGATGGGAATGAAGAGAACCTGTCGCGGGCCTACGACTGCGCCAGACAGGCTTTGCAGAGCTCGATTTCGATCGGGCAATTGGGCGAACTCCATTTCCAAGCAGCGCAGACGCTGTGCAACGGTTCGCCGTCCCCCTCGCCTGAAACCAAACGGACCGAGGAGTTCTATCTCGAGGCTATTTCGGTCTACGACATGGCGCTGCGTGGCTATGGCGAAAGCGTCGCCCAACTGACAGCAGAGGTACTGGAACGCAAGCGCGCAGAACAGGAGCTGCGCGATGTGACCTATGAACTGGCTCGGCAGCGCGACAGTTTGGATCAGCAGGTCAAGGCACGTACCCGCGAACTCCAAGCGGGATTGGAGAGGTCAGAGCGCCTCAACAGCCAATTGCAGCAAGCCAATCAGGAACAGGCGCAGTTCACCTACGCCATCTCCCACGATCTGAAATCTCCGATCAATACCATCGCGATGTTACTGGACATCATTTCAGTTGATCACCAGGAGCACCTGGATTCCGAATGCCTTGAACTCATTGATGCCGCCCAGGCGACCGCTTCGCGCATGTCCCGGATGATCACTGGCATCTTGCAATATGCCAGGCTCGTGGGTCAGGAGGCGGAATTCGAGACTGTGTCGCTCGACAAGCTGTGCCGCGACGTTCGCGACGACTTGCGCCAGGAAATCACGGCTGGAAAAGCAGAAATCGACATCTCCCCGCTTCCGGATGTGCGGGGCATGCCGTCACAACTGCGCAGCCTGCTCCAGAATTTACTCTCCAACGCGATAAAGTTTCGCGACCCGGCACGCCCCGGCCGCATCGCCGTCTCCGCGGCGCCGAAGCCGCGGAATTGCGCGGCTGAGATTACAGTCAGCGACAACGGAATCGGCATACCCGAAGCCTATCGGACAAGGATCTTCTCGCTGTTTCAACGGCTACACACCTACGACGAATACTCTGGCTCCGGAATTGGACTAACGCTCTGCCAACGTATCGCCGGATACCACGCCGGAGATATTCAAGTTGTCTCGAACGACCAGGGAGGAAGCTCCTTTATCGTGAGACTATGGATAAATGAAAGGGAGCGCGACAATGGCACTCAATCGGGTGATGACGGTTGATGACGACCGCTTTGATCAACTGGCGTATCGACGGATATTGAAAAAAACCAACGCCGAAATCGATCTATTGCCGTTTCAGTACGCAACCGAGGCGCTGGAATACCTGAAATCCCCGACGCGACAGCCGGTGGATGTAATTCTACTCGACATCAACATGCCGCGAATGGATGGATTTGAGTTTCTGGAAGCAGCGAAAACGGAGCTCGAGAACCAGATCGTGATCATGGTGACCACCTCTATGGATCCGCAAGACCGCAGTCGTGCCGAGACCTTTGCCCCGGTGCGCGGCTATTTCAGCAAACCTCTGACGATAGACGATATTTCCGTAATCGACAGGCTGGTTGCTCAACAATAGGCTGTCTTATATCTCGTTCTTGATCGCCGTTTTGATCGCTACTCGCGTTTATTGCTTGGCAGAACGTGACCGCGCTCGCATTTCGCAACTTCGAAAAATGTTCCATGACCTCGGAGAAATCGGCAGATTCTCGCTTGCGAGTATTAGGCGTCTTGGCACACACGGCTTTTTGACAGAATGTTACGGCGCCTCACGACCATAAAAAAATGCCAGAGAGTACCGTGCAGAACCTCATCCGTATCTTCCGCCCGAACCCGCTTGTCAGTGGACTTCTTCTCATTGCAACGCTGGGCCTAACGGCCTGCGGCGAGGCTCCTGGACGTGATGAAGGCGCAATTGATCCGAACCGCCTGGCCTTTGCCATGCGGGAGGCCGAGAGCCTGCAATCCCGTGGCGCGCGCGTGTGGTGCGTACCGTTTGCGCGCAACCTCTCCGGCGTCGAAATTCGCGGCAATGCCCGGACATGGTGGCGTCAGGCTCAGGGTGAGTTTGAGGTCGGCAATACCCCGACCATCGGTGCGGTCATGGCGTTCAGTGCCACTCCGTCCATGCCGTTGGGCCATGTGGCCGTGGTTTCAGAGCTTGTGGATGATCGCATGTTGCGCGTGGATCACGCCAATTGGCGCCGCAACAAAGTCTCGCTCGGGATGTCAGTGATCGACGTCTCGGAGAACAATGACTGGTCCCGCGTCCGCCTAGAAAGCAATCCCGGCGCCTATGGCAGCGTCTACCCGATCAATGGGTTCATCCGCCCGCAGCCAACCACCTGAGCGGGCACGAGCCCGACCCGTTAGAGCGCAGGCCATCTCTGATGGCCTATCGCTGCTTCGTCGTGGCTCTCACAGTTGGTCTGTCTCGCTACATTTGTAGGCGGATTTGGACAACCATTCGGGACAGATCTCTACACCCCAGCCCGGCAAGTCGCTGACACGGGCCTGACCCTCGGAAATCGTGAAGGGGTCGTTGCGAAACAGGCCGCGCTGCCACGGGTAGTAATCGTCGCCTTCGATCGAACATTCTAGATAGCGCCCGGGGTTCGGCACGGCCCGCATCAGATGCATGGTGAACAGCGTCACCAGAGACAGATTCGCCGCATGGGGCGTGCAGGGCAGCCCTGCCGCGTGCCCCATACGCGCCACATCCATACTGCGCACCATGCCGCCCAGATACAGAATGTCTGGTTGGATGATATCGACCACCCGATTTTCGATCATCCGTTTCCAGTGCTGCATGTCGCAGTCCTGCTCACCGCCCGCGACGTCAATCTTTAACGTGCGGGTAACCTCGGCGGTCTGTTCCTGCTCCCAATAGGGACAGGGCTCCTCAAAGTGTTCATAGCCGCTGGCCTCCAACATCCGGCCCACTTCAATCGCACGGGAGGGGCTGAAGCCTGAGTTCCCGTCCACCAACAGCGCGGCATCCGGCCCCATGGCCTTTCGGAGGGCCGGAATGATGGCCTCGGTACGCCCCTCCCATTCATCGCGATCCTGACCACATTCGGCGCCGACGCGCACTTTGAAAGCATCGAACCCGTGCTGGTCCCGCAGCCGTTGCATCCGGTCCGCTTCGTCTTCAGGCGTGATGTCACGTCGCATCGACGAGGCATAGGCGCGCACCGGACCGGCAGAGCCGCCGAGCAATTCCGCCACAGGCTTGCCCGCCACTTTGCCGCGCCAATCCCAGACTGCTGTATCCAGCCCCGCCATGGCACGGCGCAGATAGGTGCCGGGAAATTTGTGCTCGCGCATCGGGATCTCGGCGGTGACCTCTTCCAGTGCATCCATTCCGCGACCCAGCGCCCAAGGGGCCACCTGCCGGTGCAGAATCTCGCAGGTCAGGTCACTGTTGTAGGTGGAGACCTGCCCCCAGCCCGTCGTTCCATCCTCTGCCGTCACCCGGACAAAACCGATCAACGGGGTGCAGAATGTTTCCACCTTGGCGATGCGAGGGCCGGTGTCATCTGTGCCACGCGCAGTTCTAACCGGTACAGCACCGGATGTGGAATATGGCGTACTCATGCGTCCTCCAGGATCAGATCAGCGGCGCGATGGGCCAACATCATGGTGGGCGCATTGGTATTGCCCGAAGTCAGGTTCGGAAACACCGAGGCATCGACCACCCGCAGCCCCGCCACTCCATGCACCTTCAGGCGTGGCGAAACAACGGAGTGTCTCGCGTCCGGTCCCATTCGACAGGTGCCGGTCGGGTGAAAGACGGTTCCGCACCGCTCGCGAAAATCGGCCAGGATCTGTTCCGGCGTCAAACACCGCAGATCAGGCGCCATCGGCCCCTCTATCAGGCGCGTCAGGGCGGAGGTCTGCGCCAGTCGCTGACACAGCATCCCCCCTGCAATGACCTGCGCCTGATCCTCCTCGGTCGCCAGAGAGTTCGGACAGATACGCGGCGGCGCGGACGGATCTGCGGCGCGGATGTCGATACGCCCGCGGCTGGTGGGACGCGCCGGTTGAAAGCCGAGGATGAACCCCGGAAAGGGATCCGGTTGCACCACCGTCCGTTTGCCGTTTGGCGTGGTGGTATAGGTGACGGGGTTGAAGTAAAGTTGTTGATCCGGGGCGCTCATATTGGGTGAGGATCGAAAATAGCCGCCGCACTGGTTCACAGATAGCGACAGCGGGCCCCGCCGGGTCAGCACATATTGCAGTGCTGCACGTAGCTTGCCATGCAATGGGCGCAACAGAGTGTTCAACGTCGGCTCGGTCGCACGAAAGTAGTAGTTGATGCCCAAGTGGTCCTGGAGATTGCCACCGACATGGGGCGCATCCAGCAGCGGTGTGATGCCATGCGCCTGCAGGTCCTGCGCAGGCCCCACCCCGGAGCGCTGCAACACGCAAGGCGAACTGACTGCACCGGCTGCAAGAATGATTTCCCGCCCGGCGCGCAGGCTGAGGGTTCGCCCCCTGTGCTGCAGCCGCACCGATACAGCCCGCTTGCCATCAAACTCGATCCGCTTGACCAACGCCCCGGTCATGAGCGTCACATTTGGTCGTTTCAATGCTGGCGCGAGATAGGCACGGGCAGAATGCATTCTGCGGCCACCGCTGGTGTTGATGTGGTAGGCTGCGGCCCCCTCACATGCCTCGCCATTGATATCGGAACTGCGCGGCAGCCCTAGCTCCTGAGCCGCGTCAAAGAAATGACGGGTGGCCGGGTGAATTTGGTCGGACACATCCTGCACGGTCATCGGCCCATCCCCAGTTCGGGCGCCGGATGGGCCGATGCGGGTTTCCATCTGATCATAGGTTTCACGGACGGTGTTCCAGTTCCAGCCTGTTGCGCCCGCAGCCTCCCAATCATCAAAGTCGCGCGGCAATCCACGGGCGTAGACCAAGGCGTTGATCGCGCCGGAGCCGCCGACGCCCTTGCCGCGTGGCCAGTAGCTTTTGCGCCCGCCAAGCGCAGCTTCGGACTCGCTCTCGTATTTCCAGTTCACCGACGGATCAAAGAAGGTCTTGCCATAGCCCAACGGCAGCGCAATCCAGGGCGAGCGCCCGCGCCCGCCAGCTTCGAGTATCAATATCTTGTGCCGTCCCGATGCGCTTAATCGCTCCGCCAACACGCAGCCCGCCGATCCCGCGCCGATGATGATGTAGTCAAATGTCGCCAACGTTCGAGCCACCTGCTCCCTGTCCTGTCGCAAAGTCGTTACAAAGCGGGCATGCAAATCCAAAACGAAAAATAATTCGTCAGACCCTTAAAAATTTTCGCAGCACATCTATGATCCGCGCATGTACAATGACCTACCTCCCCTCCCCTGGCTGCGCGCGTTTGATGCGAGTGCTCGGCTCGGAAATTTCACACTCGCGGCCAAAGAGCTTGGACTGACGCCCTCGGCCGTCAGCTATCAGGTGCGGGGGCTGGAGGCGCAACTCGGGCATCAACTGTTCCACCGTGAGCACCGTGTGCTGACCCTCACCCGGCTTGGCCAAGCCTATTTGCCGATCGTCACCAGAGCCTTTGCAGATCTGGATGCCACCACCTCCAACCTGTTCGGTAAAACCGCCGGAGACGAGGTGTGTCTGCGCTGCCTGAGTTCGCTCAACCTGTTGTGGCTGGTGCCCCGTCTCGACGTCTATCGACGTCGCCATCCGGACAGCCGGTTGCGCGTTCTCTCAGCGTCCTGGTCCGAAATGGCCGCAGGTGAGGAAATTGATATCGACATACGATTTGGGGACGGCACCTGGGTGGACGGCGAGGTCGTGCCGCTCATGCATGATGCCATCATCGCGGTTTGCGCCCCTGAACGGCTGACGGATGGCACCTTACAGGAGCTGGCGGAAGGTCCCTTGATCGAGTTGGCGGGAGTGGTCGATACGTGGCAGCATTTTTTCGCCTCACACGAGGTGACAACTCCGATCACCGCCCCATCGCTCAAGGTGGATCAGTCGCTGATCGCACTGGAGCTGGCTAGCAGGCGACACGGGACCGCTCTGGTCGCGGAAACTCTTGCGCAACCCTATCTGGACAGTGGAAAACTGGTGCGTGCGACGGATTTGTCCCTGCCCGCCCGGCAGGGGCATTACCTGGTGCTGCCCACGGCGCGCAACAGCCGGCGACCGGAGGTCGAGACAATGGTCCTGTGGTTGTTGGCAGAAGCCGCGGCCGGTCCACAGGCACCGATCACGCACGCGACAGAAGGCCCGCCTGTGACAGGCGGGCCTTGGTAAACTTCAGATGACAGAACTGACATCAATACTCTTTAACAGTCGTGTCTCGCATCAGCCCTCGTAGGCTTCCATCGACTTCAGCTTGTCCTCGGTCATCGGCAGGTAAACGCGAACGTCGTTACCGTCGGTTTCATGCAGGATATCAAGCTTGTTCAGGTCAAGTTTCACCGGCTTTTCACCAATCCCAAGGAAACCACCAACGTCCACGATTGCGTGGGTCAGCTCGCCCTTGTCGTTCAGAACCAGTTCAGACACTTCGCCGATCCACTCATCCTTGGTGTCATAGGTGCGCGCACCAGTCAGCATCTCTGTCGTCAGATCGTTGTTGTCCAGCTGGGCATAGCCTTCGCGCATCATCGGTTCGCGTGCCATGTCACCGTCGGTGGCCTCATCAGCCATCTGCTGCACGTCCTCGGACGTATTCTCCGCCGCGTCGCCAAGTTCGGCAGCCGCCGTCTCTGCAGAGGCCTTTACGTCAGCAGCCGTATCCTTGGCCGCCGCTGCGGTGTTCTCCGCCGCCTGCTCAACGCTGTTGGTCAGGTCATTCGCAGCAGTGTGCTCATAGGCCGGTGCATCCTCAAACTCCGATACATTCGCCTGCATCACCAAGAAGTAATCTGCGTCATCTTGCTCGGTGGCGCTGTCAGAGACCAGCTTCAGGGCGTTCATGTCGACAGCGATTTGACGCTCGCCGATACCCAGGAAACCACCAATATCGACCAGTACCGACTGGATCTTGCCATCGCGGGTCAGCACGATGTCATGCACCTCACCGATGTTTTCCCAGCCGTCCTGAACACCATTCGAGCTGGTGTTCTCAACACCAGTTTCAGTGCTGTAGATGTTTTGCCCGATGAAGTCGGACGCTTGAATCGCCATCGGATCTGCTTCGGTCATGAACTTTTGTTCATCGGCAAATGCCATGGTGGAAGTGGCGGTAAGAAGTGCGGTAGAAATCAGAAGATTTTTCATCAGTACTATCCTTGTTCAGTTGAAGCTCGTATCGTCGCTCTCGGCCAAACAACGGATGCACCGGGGAAAAGTTCCTATATTTTTTCGAACCTTGCGAATTTTCACGAGGGTTGCCCGCCGCTGCACGCAACCACAAGCCTTTTAATGTACGACGGAATTTTGGCGGAAGAGGGCGTGTTTCCATCCCCGGAAATTCTCTATCGAAGAGCGTCTTGAGGACGGGTTGGCCAGGCAAGACCGGTGCCCCTGCGTCAGCTTTATTGGGAACCACATTCAAAGCCGGGCGTTGTACATGTATCAGCAAAAAGGCAGACCCATATGACCGTTTCCCCGGCGTCGCAGGACGTGACCACAGATCGTGTAATTGATACACCCGGCACTGAGGCAACGTCAGATCAGGGCTCGCCCGGTCGGGACCGCAGGACGATCCGGCAAAATGTCGTTGTCATCCGGAACTTCCTCGGCGTGATAGTGGCAATCGTGGCGGCAGCGCTTCTGTTCTTTGCGAAGGATGTGGTTCTGCCATTTGCCCTGGGCATGCTGATTGCCCTTACGCTCAGCCCGCTGACACGGGGTGTGGCCCGATACGGAGTGCCGCCAATTGTCTCCGCCGTCTGCCTGATCCTGGCGGTGGCGCTGACAACAGCCGGAGGTCTCTACCTGCTGAGCGGCCCGGTCTCTGAATGGATTGATCAGGCCCCACAGGTACGGCTGGAGCTCGAGAACCGGCTTCGGGACATCTCGGCCTCATTGGAAACGGTACGTGAAGCCTCTGAGCGGGTTGAGGACATCGCGGAGGCCGCCAAGGATAATGACGTTCTGAAAGTGGCGATCGACCAGCCCGGTATCGTCACGTCGACCGCGCTCGACATGGTGACGCTTGCCACCACCGCCCTGGTCGCGCTGGTCCTGGCGCTATTCCTTCTGGCCTCCAACGACATTTTCTACGTGAAAATCGTCGAGAGCTTTCCCAATCTCACGGAAAAGACCCGTGCCCTGCGGATCGTCTACAGCATCGAGCAACGGATCTCGCGCTACTTGCTGTCGATCACTCTCATCAATGCCGGGCTGGGGGTTACCGTTGGCCTCAGCATGTGGGCCTTGGGCATGCCGCAACCTGCGCTCTGGGGTGCGATCGCCTTCCTGTTCAACTTCTTGCCCTATATCGGTGCGCTGACCGGCATCGCGCTCTGCGCTGCCATGGCGCTGGTCACCTTCTCCTCGCTGCCCTACGCGCTGCTGCCACCGCTGGCCTATCTGTTGGCCAACATAATCGAGGGACAGTTCGTAACACCCGTCTTTCTCGGACGACGGCTGAACCTGAATGCCGTCGCGGTGTTCTCTGCTGTGGTCTTCTGGGCCTGGATGTGGGGCATTGCCGGGGCGCTGATGGCGGTGCCGCTGCTGGTCTGCTTCAAATCGATGTGTGACCACATTCCGGCGCTGTCCGTGGTGGGGAATTTCTTGAACTCGCACGTGCCACTCCAAGAGGAGTTGAACCGCAGCGATCACCCGGAGTGACCCCGCACCTTAATCAAGGATCTCGGTCGCCAGTCTCGTGTCGCTCAATTCCTGATCGAGCAGCACGTAGATTTCCTCGGGTGGGGTATTCAGGGAATGCACCATCACGCCGGGGTCCACTCCCATCTCGATCAGATACTCCATGGTGCGGCCCTGACCATGCTGGATTTCCTCCACAGCGAGAAACGCAGGCAGGTAGCCGGGAGTATTATAATAATGCTGATGCATCCCGACTGAGGCGGCACTCGACACGCGGCGCGCGATGCCGCCCGCCAGCAGATAAGGGCAGCTCGACAGGCATATCGTACCCGGCAGAACTGCGGTTTCCATCTCCATTCGCCGTATGGCGCGGCCCAGCGCCAATGCCTCTTGCACCACGCCGCCGGGACTGTTCAGGGCGACGCCCGCCGGAACCTCGTCCATACTGTCGAGATAGGTTTGAAACTGCTCTGCATCCCCTTCGGAAATTTGACCGGTCACAAGAAGCAAAGACCCCAGATTCTCCGTCTCCATCACACTGAAGTTCAACCGCGAGGGCATGTTTGCCGGCGTCTCCACACCTGGCGCAGGGTCGCGCCGCACATAGCTTGGCGACACGGTGGCCGGATCATACTCCCGCCACTGGTCCCCGGGCGAAACCGGCCCCTGCGGCAGATCCCGGCGGCTTGCCCCGCCCGTTGGCCACTGCCCCAGCAAATCGGTGGCCAGGACCGCCGCGGCGATGGCGCATTGCCCCAACAGCGCATATCGCAGACTGCGCGCAAGCGTGATATCGGCGAACCACTGACCGCGTGAAGACATGCGCTACTCCGCGGCCTTGTCAGAGCTGGGCGCCAGCGGCGCTGATCGCCCCGGATCTGACCGGCGGTCGAGATCGGCGTCTGCAGCTGCCATCGTGGTCTCCACGTCGCGCATCGCATTGAGGGCTGCCTTCAGGTCCGACAGTGTGAGCGTCTCCTCAACACTGATTCCATCACGCCCACTGCGAATTGCCGCCTGCGTGATCGCCAATACAAAGACAAGAATGGCCGGCAACAGATCAATGGCAATCGCCCCGGCCCATGAGGGGACGAAATTACCCGCATACCGGATCACCGCATCGGCGCTGGAGATCGGATTATAAACCGTCTCGGCGGGTGGTTCGAGCGCCAGCACCTCATCCGCCGCCCGCTTCAGGGTCTGACTGCGCTGATCCAGAGCACTCAACACCGACGCAATCGTAGAGGACTGAGCCGCGCGCACGTCGGAGTTTCGCCCATCCAGTTCCGGCAGGACCACAGAGGCAGGCAGATCCTGTGCCGCCCGTGTCACGAGCGTGGCCACCGAATACTGGTTCAAGCTCGCGATCACCCCGGCAAGCCGCACGCTTTCCTCAGCAAACAGGACCGAACGCTGATCAACCGGTCCCGGAGCCACGGTCAATTCGCGCATCCGCCCAAGAATCCGGTTTCCTTCCTCGAACGCCGCCGTGATCAAGGGGGATTGTGCGGCGATTTGCTGTTCGAGGTTCGACAGTTCCTCTGTCTTCTGGGTGAGGACACGAAACACCGCCCCCTCGCCCGCCGCACCGGAGAGATCACCCGAACGTTCCTGATCCGCCAGCGCCTCAAACGTTTGCCGGGCGCGCTCAACCTCGCGACCCAGCGCCTGCCCCGACAGTGCGATTTCATGGGCGCGTTCCAGTCCGCCCTGATAGTCACGCACGGTGTTTTCCAGATGCTGTTCCACTGCGGCAGACCCGGCCAGCGCCGCCGCGTTCAACCAGCTCGACATGGCAATGATCGCGAACGATCCAATGATCGTGGACAGGACCAAACCAACCAGCCCGGACGCTGTCCGCATCGCGGGCAGCAACCGCATCATGTAGCTCCAGAACACAAAGATCCCGACAGACACCGCGACCGAATAGGCTACCGCCGCAAAAAAGCTCATGGCGCCGGTGTCCTCCAGCAGAGAGCTGACACCAAGATAGGTATAGATGCCGGACGCCACCGCGAGCACACCGAGCGCCGCGGGCGTGAAGGACTCCAACCACTTCACATGGCCCTCAAGCTCCCGCGCAGCACGGAGCCCCTTTGTTTCTGCAGCAGTCAGATGAGGGTCAGAACGGGCCATACAATCTCCGAAACTAGGTTAACGCTTTTAACTATTTGTATCGAACGCCCAAGAGTCCAGTGCCATCGCGCTCCGGTCTTGGTCCATCACTGCTCAAGGTGTGATGCTGACCTGCTCTTTTGCTAGGCGTCACCGCCTTTGTGTGCGACAGGCGCGACCCCGCCGATAGCCTGCGTCAACTGTTCAGCGGCCTCGATCACCGGGCGGCTCAGCTCTGCAATCTCCTGCTCGCTGATGCGGCTGGTTGGGCCGGAGACCGAAATCCCGGCAACCGCCTCGCGGTTCATGTCGAACACCGGCGCCGCGATACAGCGCATGCCGGCGTTCTTTTCCTCATTATCGACCGCAAAGCCCTGCGTGCGGATCGCTGCCAGATCCTGTTTCAGCGCATCGCCGTCGGTGATGGTGTGGTCGGTAAAGACCTCCAGCCGGGTCGCCGCCAGCAAGCGATCCAACCGGCTTGCCTCCATCTGCGCCAGCAGGGCCTTGCCGATACCGGAGGCATGCATTTGCGACAGGCTGCCGGGCGGGAAGAAGGCGCGGATGCTGGCGTGGGTTTCCACCTGGCTGACAAACAGCACATGGCCCTCTTTCTCGATGCCGAGGTTGGCAGTCTCGCCGGTCACCTCCATCAGCCTGCGCAGGATCGGACGGGCCCGGTCCACCAGGCTGGTGCGGCGCAGAAACCGCGCGCCGATCACGAAGGCCTGCGCGCCGATGTGCCAAAGCTGTTCCTCGGTGTCGAACTCCACCAGCCCGCGCCCCTCCAGCGTCACCAGGATGCGGTAGACGGTGGCGGGCGACTGACCCATGTCCTCGGCGATCGACGTCAGGGGCTTGCCCTGCGCCTCGCTCAGGAACTCAAAGACCTCCATCGCCCGGTCGAGTGATTTGATGGTGTTCTGCGCCGTCTTGTCGTGCCAGTCCCGGGGCCGCCCCCGTGCCCGTCGGGTGGTCTTGGGGCCAGTTTCTTGCGAATCCATCAAATCCCTCCGATTTTGCGCGAAATTCGAATTCACGATATGAAAAACTCAAACACCTGACAAGGAACGATATTTCCGGTCACTTCTATTTTCGAAAAACGATTTCAAAAAAATTTCGCTCGGTGCCTCCCCTGCCTATGCTGAATTTCAGACGGAAGGAGACATTCCATGAGCTTTCAAAACCCCGTATTCATCCCGGGTCCGACCAACATCCCCGAGTGCCTGCGCAAGGCCTGCGACATGCCGACGATCGATCACCGCTCGCCGCTGTTCGGGCAGATCCTGCATCCGGCCCGCGAAGGTGTGCGCAAGGTTCTGAAAAGCACCTCCGCCGAAGTTTTCATCTTCCCCTCCTCCGGCACCGGCGGCTGGGAAACCGCGCTGAGCAACACGCTCTCGGCGGGCGATACCGTGCTTGCGGCGCGCAACGGCATGTTCAGCCACCGCTGGATCGACATGTGCCAGCGCCACGGGCTTGACGTGCAGATCGTCGAAACCCCCTGGGGCGAGGGCCTACCCGCCGACCGCTATGAAGAGATCCTGAGCGCCGACAAAGGCCACAAGATCAAGGCGGTTCTGGCCACCCACAACGAGACTGCCACGGGCGTGAAATCCGACATTGCCGCGGTGCGCCGCGCGTTGGATGCCGCTGGCCACCCGGCGCTGCTGTTTGTTGATGGCGTCAGCTCCATTGCATCAATGGATTTCCGCATGGACGAGTGGGGCGTCGACGTGGCCGTCACCGGTTCGCAAAAGGGCTTCATGCTGAGCGCGGGCCTCGCCATCGTCGGCTTCAGCCCCAAGGCGATGGAGGCGACCAAAACCGCCCAGCTGCCGCGCACCTTCTTTGACGTGCATGACATGGCCAAGGGCTATGCCAACAACGCCTACCCCTACACGCCTGCCGTGGGTCTGATGAACGGGCTCAATGAATCCTGCAAGATGCTGCTGACTGAGGGACTGGAGAACGTCTTTGCCCGCCACCACCGCATCGCCGAAGGGGTGCGTGCCGCCGTGGGCGCATGGGGGCTGGAGCTCTGCGCCGCGTCGCCGGAGGTCTATTCCGACACCGTCAGCGCCATCCGCACGCCCGAAGGGTTCAACGCCACCGATATCGTCACCCATGCCGCCGAGAAATACGGCGTCGCCTTTGGCGTGGGTCTCGGCGAGGTCGCGGGCAAGGTGTTCCGCATCGGCCACCTCGGCAGCCTGACCGATGTGATGACGCTCTCCGGCATTGCCACCGCCGAGATGTGCATGGTCGACCTCGGCCTTGATATCCAACTTGGCTCCGGTGTTGCGGCGGCGCAGGACTATTATCGCGGCAACGGGGCCTCGGCGCAGCAGGACGCCGCGTGATGAAGGACAGCGCGATGTATATCCCCACCTATGAGGACATGCTGGCGGCGCATGAGCGGATTGCGCCGCACATCCGCCGCACGCCGATCCGCACCTCGGCCTACCTGAACGAGCTGACCGGCGCGGAGCTGTTCTTCAAATGCGAGAACTTTCAGGAGCCGGGCGCCTTCAAGGTGCGCGGTGCCAGCAACGCGGTGTTTGGTCTGGATGAGGCGCAGGCGGCCAAGGGCGTGGCGACGCATTCCAGCGGCAACCATGCCTCCTGCCTGTCCTATGCGGCGATGCTGCGGGGCATTCCCTGCAACGTGGTGATGCCGCGCACCGCGCCGCAAGCCAAGAAGGACACCGTGCGCCGCTATGGTGGCAAGATCACCGAATGCGAGCCGTCCACCTCGTCGCGCGAGGAGACCTTTGCCCGCGTGCAGGCCGAGACCGGCGGCGATTTTGTCCATCCCTACAATGACCCGCGTGTGATCGCGGGACAGGGCACCTGCGCGAAGGAGTTCGTGGAACAGACCGATGGTCTTGACCTTGTGGTGGCCCCGATCGGCGGCGGCGGCATGATCTCCGGCACCTGTCTGACCCTGTCGACACTGGCGCCGGAAACCCGGATCATCGCCGCCGAGCCGGAGCAGGCCGATGACGCCTACCGCAGCTTCAAGGCGGGCTACATCATCGCCGATGACGCGCCCAAGACCATTGCCGACGGGCTGCTGGTGCCGCTGAAGGATCTGACCTGGCATTTTGTGTCGAACCATGTGTCCGACATCTTCACCGCCTCCGATCCCGAGATCATCGACGCGATGAAGCTGATCTGGAAGCACCTGCGCGTGGTGATGGAGCCTTCATCTGCCGTGCCCCTCGCCACCATCCTGAAAAACCCCGATGCGTTCAAAGGCAAGCGCGTCGGTATCATCATCACCGGCGGCAATGTCGACCTCGACAAACTGCCCTGGACCCTGTGAGACCCAGTAAGGGAGTGACCAAAATGAATGCACCCGTGAATTTCGACAATCTCGAAGTTGGCTACGACGTCCCTGCCCTGCCCGGCATGGACGAAGCCGATATCCAGACCCCATGCCTGGTGCTGGATCTGGACGCGCTGGAGCGCAACATCAAGAAGATGGGCGACTATGCCAAGGCGCATGGCATGCGTCACCGCGTGCACGGCAAGATGCACAAATCGGTGGATGTGGCAAAGCTACAGGAATCTCTGGGCGGCGCGGTCGGTGTCTGCTGTCAGAAGGTGTCCGAAGCCGAGGTCTTTGCCCGCGGTGGCATCAAGGACGTGCTGGTGTCGAACCAGGTGCGGGACTTGGCCAAAATCGACCGACTGGCGCGGCTGCCGAAACTGGGCGCGCGCACCATCGTCTGTGTCGATGACATCGCCAATGTCGCCGATCTGTCCGCCGGCGCGACCAAGCACGGCACCCAGATCGAGTGCTTTGTCGAGATCGACTGCGGCGCCGGGCGCTGCGGTGTCACCACATCCGAGGCGGTTGTAAAAATCGCGCAGGCCATCGACGCCGCCGAAGGTCTGAAGTTCACCGGCATCCAAGCCTATCAGGGCGCCATGCAGCACATCGATAGCTATGAGGGCCGCAAGGAGAAACTCGACATCGCCATCGCGCAGGTGACCGAGGCCGTCGAGGCGCTGAAAGCCGCGGGTCTGGAGCCAGAGCTGGTCTCCGGCGGCGGCACCGGCTCTTACTACTTCGAGAGCAACTCCGGTGTTTTCAACGAGTTGCAGTGCGGCTCCTACGCCTTCATGGACGCGGATTATGGCCGCATCCTCGACAAGGACGGCAACCGCATCGACCAGGGCGAATGGGAGAACGCGTTCTTCATCCTGACCCAGGTGATGAGCCATGCAAAATCCGACAAGGCGATTGTTGACGCTGGCCTCAAGGCACAATCGGTGGACAGCGGGTTGCCGTTCATCTTTGGCCGCACGGATGTGGAATACGTCAAATGCTCCGACGAGCATGGCGTGGTTGCCGACCCCGACGGCGTGCTCAAGGTCGGCGAAAAGCTGAAGCTGGTGCCGGGCCACTGCGACCCCACCGCCAACGTGCACGATTGGTACGTCGGCGTGCGTGGCGGCAAGGTCGAGACCCTGTGGCCGGTTTCGGCGCGCGGCAAAGCCTACTGAAAGTTGACCCCGAACTGGCGGAGGTGCGCATCGCCGCCCTCCGCCGACTTTTTATTTTGCCTCGCGGCCCCGACAAGCGGGTCGCGCCCGAGCCTCGATGAGTGCGTCAGCGCCCTCTCGGGGGGAGGGCCGGGCGCGGTCCGGGCGTCAGCCCGCGCCAGACGAATGGAGACACCTCATGTACATCGTTCCCGAACGGGCGATTGCCGACCTGATGACCCGCAAGGCCGCCTTTGACGCGGTGGAGCAGGTCTTTGCCGCCATGGCCGCCGGTGATGCCTACAACTTTCCGGTGGTGCGCGAGGCCATCGGCCATGAAGACGCGCTCTATGGCTTCAAGGGCGGCTTTGACCGCGCGGGCCTGACGCTGGGGCTGAAGGCCGGCGGCTACTGGCCCAACAACCTGGAAAAGCGCGGACTGATCAACCACCAGTCCACCGTCTTCCTGTTTGATCCCGACACCGGCAAGGTGCGCGCCATGGTGGGGGGCAATCTCTTGACCGCTCTGCGCACCGCTGCCGCCTCCTCGGTCTCGATCAAGCATCTCGCGCGCGAGGACGCAAAGGTGATCGGCATGATCGGCGCCGGGCATCAGGCCAAGTTCCAGCTGCGCGCCGCGCTGGAGCAACGCGAGTTTGACAAGGTGATCGGCTGGAACCTGCATCCCGACATGTTGCCGAACCTCGAAGAGGTCGCCACCGAGGCAGGCCTGCCGTTTGAGGCGGTGGAGCTGGACGGGTTGAAAGAGGCGGATGTGATTATCTCCATCACCTCGTCGTTTGATGCCATCCTCAAGGCCGATCAGGTCAGCCCCGGCACCCATATCGCCTGCATGGGCACCGACACCAAAGGCAAGCAGGAGGTCGATCCCGAACTGTTGGTGCGCGCCGATGTTTTCACCGACGAGGTGGCGCAATCCATCTCCATCGGCGAGGCGCAGCATGCGGTGGCACAGGGGCTGATTGCAGAGGCCGACGTGGCGCAGCTGGGTGCGGTCATCAACGGCGCGCATCCGGGCCGGACCTCGGCGGAGCAGATCACCCTCTTTGACGGCACCGGCGTTGGTCTTCAGGATCTGGCGGTGGCCTCCTCCGTCGTCGAACTCGCGATAAAGCAGGGCATCGCCATCGAGGTGGATTTCTGATCTCGACCCGGCGTCAAACCACCACTCACAGGAACGCCCCGCAGATTTGCGGGGCGTTTTTTGTTTACGTCAGGCCGGATCGGCGCGCGGTGCCTCAAGCCCCTGCAGGTAGGCCTGCCCCCGGCTGGTAATGAAATCCACCAACAGCCTGACTTTGGGATCCTGAAATTTCTTGTGCGGGTAAAGACAGCCGAAGGTCGCCGGGATCGGATGCGCCTCGGGCAGGATTTCCACCAGCGCGCCGCTGCGCAGTGCCTGCGCCACCTCGAACCTCGGCTTGTTGATGATGCCGCGGCCATCCAGCGCCCAGTTCAGCAGCACATCGCTGTCATCAGCGTCATATTTGCCTTTCACCTCGAACTTACGAAAGCCGGACCTGGTGTTCAGGGTCCAGTAATATTCCGGCGAGCGCGGGTAGCGCAGCAGCAGGCAATTGTGCCCCTTCATCAAATCTTCGGGCGCGTCTGGCGTGCCGAACCGCTCCAGATAGTCGGGCGCGGCGCAGAGCACCCGGTCGCAGGTGGCAATCTTGCGCATCTTCAGGCTGGAATCATGCGGGTTGCCCACGAAGAACGCCACATCGATGCCATCGGCAAGGATATCCACCTTGCGGTCCGACATCCGCATGCGCACCTCGATGTCGGGATGGGCCTCGACAAAATCCGGCACCAAGGGGGCGATGATGCGCCGCCCGGCGGCGAGTGGCGCGGTCACCCGCAGCGTGCCGCGCGGCGCACCGGAGAACTGCGCCACCACGGTTTCGGCCTCGTCCACGGCGCTCAGGATGCGCAGCGCTTCCTTGTAGAACTCGCTGCCCACCTCCGTCGGGGTCAGCGATCGGGTGGTGCGATTAAACAGCCGCACGCCCAGATGCTGCTCCAGTTCCTTGATTCGTTTGCTCGCCACCGCCGGGGTCAGACGCAGGTCGCGCCCGCCCGAGGTGATGCTGCCCAGTTCTACCACTCGGCAGAACACCCGCAGGCTCTCAAGATACGCCATTATAAGCCATTCAAAATCCTCAACACTTGCGCCGAAGCCCAGTATACACGCACGTTCGGTGCGCTTCTTTCAACGATCTGTTGAAAGTATTTCGCAAAGCCCACCATATTTAGAGGCAGTCATAAACAGTAAAGTCCCGACACTCCTGCCAGGCAGGAGATGGAATTGGGAGGGCAAATGGCTCAGCAGAACGATATCCGCTTCCTTCTGAACGGGGAGGAGAAGACCGTCACCGAGGTGAAGGCAACGCTCACGCTTCTGGATTACCTGCGTCTGGAACAGCGGTTGACCGGCACCAAGGAAGGCTGCGCCGAGGGCGACTGCGGCGCCTGCACGGTTCTGGTCGGACGTCTGCATCAGGGCCAGCTGCACTACGAGACGGTGAATGCCTGCATTCGTTTTCTGGCCTCGCTCAACGGCTGCCACATCGTCACCGTCGAACATCTTTCCGGCCCCATGGGCCGCCTGCACCCCGTGCAGCAGGCCATGGTGGAGTATCACGGCAGCCAGTGCGGCTTCTGCACGCCGGGCTTCGTGATGTCGCTCTACGCATTGTGGATGGGCAACCCTGAGCCTTCGGTACACGAGGTAGAGACCGCCATCCAAGGTAACCTCTGCCGCTGCACCGGCTATGAGCCGATCGTGCAGGCAGCAATGGCGGTGACCCAATACGGCAGCCCCGCCCATGACCATCTGACCCGCGAGCGCAACGATGTGACCGCGCGGCTGATGGCGCTGCAGCCAGAATCGCGTATCGAGACCGGCCCCGAAGACGACCGCGCCATTCTGCCGCTGGATGTGGCGGATCTGGCAAAGGTGCTGAACGAAAACCCCAAGGCCACCATCGTAGCAGGCTCAACCGATGTGGGGCTGTGGGTGACCAAATTCATGCGTCCGATCTCTCCGGTGGTCTTCATCACCCATCTTGAGGGGCTGAAGTCCATCGACCTGAATGACGATGCGCTGACCATCGGCGCCGGCGTCACCTATTCCGAAAGCGAGGCCGCGATCCGCGAGGCCTTCCCGCATCTCGGCGAATATTGGGACCGCATCGCCGGCTGGCAGGTGCGCAACATGGGCACCATCGGTGGCAATATCGCCAATGGCTCGCCGATCGGGGATACGCCGCCGGTGCTGATCTCGCTTGGTGCGGAGGTCATGCTGCAAAGTACACGCGGCACCCGCATCTTGCCGCTCGAGCATTTCTTCATCGACTATGGCAAACAGGACCGCGAGGCAGGCGATTTTGTCGCCGCCATCCGCATTCCGCGCAGCCAACCGGGCCAGATCGACGCCGCCTACAAGATCTCCAAACGCCGGGACGAGGATATCTCCTCAGTCGCCGCCGGGATCAGCGTCACCGTCAGTGATGGTATCATCACCGCCGCCCGTCTGGCGTTTGGTGGCATGGCTGCAACGCCCAAACGGGCCGCGCAGGCCGAAGCCGCGCTGATCGGACAGCCCTTCACAGCGGCAACCTTCGATGCGGCAGCAAAGGCGCTGACCCAAGATTTCACCCCGCTCAGCGATTGGCGGGCCAGCGCGGACTACCGGACCACGGTCGCGGCCAACCTGCTGCGCCGGTTCCAGCTGGAACATGACACCAATCAGGACGCGCCGGTGCGTCTGGCCATCGCGTGAGGGAGGACAGGACCATGAAAGATCTGAACACCACCGCCGAGATCAAGGGCGCCGCCCACCAGGACCTCAAGCACGACAGCGCCATCAAGCAGGTGCAGGGCCGTGCCGATTACACCGATGACATCGCCGAACCTGCGGGCACCCTGCACGCCTATCTCGGCGTGTCCACCGTGGCCCATGCCAACATCCGCGGCATGGATCTGTCCCGGGTGCGAGCCGCGCCGGGCGTGGTGGATGTGCTCACCGCCGACGACATCCCCGGCGTCAATGACGTCAGCCCCACCGGCAAGCATGACGAGCCGGTGTTTCCGACCGAAAAGGTGGAATTCCACGGCCAGCCGCTGTTTGCGGTGATCGCCGAGAGCCGCGATGCGGCCCGCCGGGCGGCGGAACTGGCCGATGTCGACTATGAGGTGCTGCCCCACGCGCTGGATGCGATTTCGGCCCGCGACGCTGGCATGCCGATGGTCACCGACCCGCTGAAACTGGAGCGCGGCGATGTGGCGGCTGGATTGGCTGAAGCACCGCACCGGCTGCAGGGTCGCGTCACTGTCGGCGGGCAGGATCACATGTATCTGGAAGGCCATATCGCCTTTGCCCTGCCGGGCGAGGATGACGATGTGGTAGTGCATTGCTCCACCCAGCACCCAAGCGAGGCGCAGCATATGGTGTCTCATGTGCTGGGCGTGCCGTCGAATGCGGTGGTGGTGAACGTGCGCCGCATGGGCGGCGGGTTTGGCGGCAAGGAAAGCCAGATGAACCTGTTCTGCGCTGTCGCAGCCCTTGGCGCCAAGAAGCTGAACCGACCCGTCAAGATCCGCCCCGACCGCGATCAGGACATGACGGCAACCGGCAAGCGGCATGACTTTGTGATCGACTATGATCTCGGCTTTGACGGTGAGGGGCGCATTCAGGCGGTGGACAGCCAGTTTGCAGCGCGCTGCGGCTATTCCTCGGACCTATCCGGCCCGGTGACGGATCGCGCGCTGTTTCATGCCGACAACGCTTATTTCTATCCTCACGTCCGCCTGACATCCTGCCCACAGAAGACAAATACAGTCTCTAACACGGCGTTTCGCGGCTTTGGCGGCCCGCAGGGCGTGGTCGCCGCAGAGCGGATGATCGAGGAAATCGCCTATGCGCTCGGTAAGGACCCGCTGGAGGTGCGCAAGGCCAATTTCTACGGCGAGATCGGCGATGGCCGCACCCTCACCCCCTATCATCAGGAGGTCGAGGACAATGTGATCGGTCGTATCGTCGAGGAGCTGGAAGAGAGCGCCGACTATCAGGCCCGCCGTGCAGAAATCATTGCCGAGAATGCCAAGGGCGGCATCATCCGTCGTGGCATCGCGCTGACGCCGGTGAAATTCGGCATCTCCTTCACCGCCACGTGGTACAATCAGGCCGGAGCGCTGATCCACATCTACAATGACGGTTCGATCCATCTGAACCACGGGGGCACCGAGATGGGTCAGGGCCTCAACACCAAGGTCGCGCAGGTGGTGGCCGAGGCGTTCCAGGTTGATTTCGACCGCATCAAGATCACCAAGACCACCACCGAAAAAGTGCCGAACACCTCTGCCACGGCGGCCTCCTCCGGGTCTGACCTGAACGGCATGGCGGCACTGGATGCCTGCGAACAGATCAAGACGCGGCTGATCAAATTCGCCGCCGAAAGCCGGGGCGTGGCCGAAAGCGCCGTCAGCTTTGGCCCCAGCCACATTCGCATCGGCGAGGAAGTGGTGGAGTTCGCCGCCTTCATCCGCGAGGCCTATATGGCGCGGGTGCACTTGTCGGCGGCGGGGTTCTACAAGACGCCCAAGATCCACTGGGACCGCGCGGCGGGCAAGGGGCGGCCGTTCTACTACTACGCCTATGGTGCGTCCTGCTCGGAGGTCGCCATCGACACGCTCACCGGGGAATACCGGGTGGAGCGCACCGACATCCTGCATGACGTGGGCCGCTCTCTGAACCCGGTGCTGGACAAGGGTCAGGTTGAAGGCGCCTTCATCCAGGGGATGGGCTGGCTCACCACCGAGGAGCTGTGGTGGGATGATGCAGGGCGCCTGCGCACCCATGCGCCTTCGACCTATAAGATCCCGCTGGCCTCGGACCGGCCGCGCAGTTTCAACGTGAAGCTCGCTGACTGGTCGGAAAACCGCGAGATGACCATCAAACGCTCCAAGGCCGTGGGCGAGCCGCCCTTCATGCTGGGGATCTCGGTGCTGGAGGCGCTGTCGATGGCTGTGGCCTCGGTGGCCGACTATCGCGAATGCCCGCGTTTGGAAACGCCAGCCACGCCCGAGCGCGTGCTGATGGCAGTCGAACGGCTGAAGGCCGGAGTGTAAGCCCATGATGCAGGCAGAGAAACTCAGACAGTATCTCGACGCCGCCGGTCCGGTGGCAAGCCTGCGGCTCACGCGGGTGCGGGGGTCGTCCCCCCGTGCCACCGGCACCGAGATGTTCGTGCGCGCCGAGGCCCTGCTCGGCACCATCGGCGGCGGCCAGCTGGAACATATCGCAATCGAGGCGGCGCGGGATTTGCTGGCCGCTGGCAACCTGTCGCACCATATGGATGTACCCTTGGGGCCGGAGATCGGCCAGTGCTGCGGCGGGCGGGTGGAGATCGCCATCACCCGCATGAGCGCCTCTGACAAATCCGCCGCAGTCGAGGCCGCGCAGGTCGAAGACGCCGCGCGTCCGGCGGTCCATATCCTTGGCGCGGGCCACGTGGGCCGCGCGCTTGCGGATCTGTTTCAGCATCTGCCGCTGCGCACGGTGCTGATCGACCAGCGACAGGACGAGCTGAACCAATCCGAAGCTTTGGTCGAGCGTCGCCTCAGCGCGATCCCCGAGATCGAGGTGATGAACGCCGCCCCCGGCAGCGCCTTCATCGTGCTGACCCATGACCACGGGCTTGATTTCCTGCTGACCTCGGCGGCGCTGCAACGCGGCGACGCGGCATATGTCGGCATGATCGGCTCGGCCACCAAGCGGGCGAAATTCGCCAGCTGGACACAAGAACACTGCGACGGGCTTTCTGTTGCAGACCTGATCTGCCCCATCGGGGCAGGCGGCAGCCGCGACAAGCGGCCTGCTGTGATCGCCGCCCTTGTGGCAGCCGAAGTGATCACCGCGCTGACCTCTGAAACTGCCGCATTTCACCCCGACTTCGGGGACGCTGTCTCGCATCTCGCGGCGCAGTGACACATCACCGGAGACACGTGGAGGGAGGAGTACCGCCCGTGCATCCGGTTGTAAAAGGGAGGTCCCCATGAGGGATGGGAGTTATAAATACTCGCTGTTTCACCGCAGCGATTTCAGCGCGTTCTGGGCGCTGTTCACCGACAATCTCGTCAACTTGATGGTGCTGGCAGGCGTCTGTCAGTTCGTCTTTCAGATGCCCGCAGAGATCGTGTACGGGCGCATCGTTCCCGGGGCAGGCGTCGCGATCCTGGCTGGCATCATTGTCTATGTAGCGCTGGCGAAACGCGCGGCGGCGCAGCACGGGCGCGACGTGACCGCCCTGCCCTACGGCATTTCGACGCCGGTGATGTTTGTCTATCTGTTTGGCGTGATCGGGCCGATCTACTGGGCAACCAATGATCCGTTAATCGCCTGGCAGGTGGGCATCGGGGCTGGCTTCATGGGCGGCATCGTCGCAGCCCTCGGCGCCCTCATCGGCCCCTGGCTGAAACGCGTGACGCCGCGCGCAGGTATGCTCGGCACGCTGTGTGGTATTGCGCTGGTATTCATCGGCACCGTCCCGCTGGCCACCGTGTTCGAGAACCCCTACGTCGGCTTTGCCTCGATGATCATTATCCTCTGGGGGCTCGTGGGACGCTTCCGCCTGCCCTACAATATCCCTGCAGGTCTGCTGGCGCTGATTGTCGGCACCCTGGTGGCGCTGGCGCTTGGCACCTCCACCATCAGCGTCGATGGCATCGGTTTCTACCCGCCGCTCCCTTACTTCGGGGATCTGATCGCGGGCATCCAGTATCTGTTTGTGAACCCGGAGCTGTTCCTGGTGCTGGTCCCTGTGCAAATCTATAATTTCATCGAGACCATGAACAACGTCGAGAGCGCTGAAAGTGCGGGCGACCATTACCCAGTGGCCACCTGCCAGATCACCGACGGGGTGGGCACCATGATCGGTGCGGTCTTCGGTTCGCCCTTCCCGACCACCGCCTATATCGGCCATCCGGCCTACAAGCGCATGGGCGCGCATGCGGGTTACATCATCGGGGTTGGCACGGTGATCCCGCTGGCGGCGATCTTCGGCCTGCTGGCCTTCCTCAACAACCTGATCCCGGTGGCTGCTGCCGCACCCGTGCTGGTCTTCGTGGCGCTGAGCCTGATCACCAATACCGCCCATTCGGTCAAGACCGAGCATATGGCGGCTGTCACCATCGCGATGATGCCGCATGTCTCTGCCTTCCTCATGGTGAAATGGGGCTCGCTCATCGGTGCGCTCGGCGCGGTTGGTGTCGCGGGCGTGCCGCAGCTGGGCGATGACGCGCTGACAGCCGCGCTGCTGCAACAGGGTGCGCATTTCAGCGGTCATCTGTCGCTGTCACAGGGAGCAATCCTGACTGGCCTGATCTGGGGCGCGATCGTCGCCAGCGTCATCGACGGCAACTTCCGCAACGCGGGGGGCTTTGCCCTGGCGGCTGCGGCTATGGCGTCGATCGGGGTGATCCATGGCGCAAGCCTTCACTGGCCCGAACTCGGCGGTGTTTCCGGCGGCTATTTGATCGCAGCTGCGTTCTTGTTCATCTACCCTCTGTTCCACAAGGACGATGATCTGTTGAACAACAACGCCGTGGTCGACGAGGTGTCCCCTCAGGCTGCCGAATAGTCAAAGCCGTTCGTCATACCCTTATGAAATGTCGGGCCATATCCTTCGGGATCTGGCCCGTTTTCATATCAGATCCTGATGCGTCAGATGATCGCTCCGACCGCGATCAGCCCGTGTCAGGCACCACCGGCATTGAGAACCCGGTCTTCACCCGGTCCATCACCGCGCTGGTGCGAAAGCGCAACACGTTCTCCTCTGCAAAGAACTGACGACGGGTGAAGTCATCGTAATCCGCCATGTCACGGGCCGAGATCATCAGGACAAAATCCGCGTTGCCGGTCACGTAATAGCATTGCATGACCTCCGGCGCCGCGCGCATCTGGGCCTTGAACCGGTCCAGATCCTCCATCCGTTCGTTCTGAAGCGTCACCTCGACGATCAGCAGCAACCCGCGCCCCACCTTATCGGGCGCAAGCACGGTGATTTCGGTTTCCACCACATCGGAAGCCCGCAGCCGCGCCAGCCGCTTGCGGCAGGCATCGGGCGACAACCCCACCCGTTGTGACAACGCCTCCGCCGTCAGCCGGGCATCGGTCTGGATCGCCTCCAGGATGAGCGCATCGAATCTGTCCATGTCAAAAGATATGTCGGAATTTCGGCTCCCGTGTAAGACAGGGAGCCACTCAAAGCCCAATTTCGGACAAGAGCTTACTACTTTTGCCGAATATCGGCCCCATGGAGGCCGAGAATTCCGGGATACGCCACCACGGGCGCGATAGACTGGCAAATATCATCAAGACAGGAGCCCGCATCATGCCCGTCACCTTTGCCAATCCGCACCGCGGTCGGGGCCTCGATCTGGACGCGCCATTTCCCTGCAGCGATGCCTCCGGGGTGATGCAGTTGCTGGGGCAGTGCCCAGCGCATGCCGAGACCGCGCTGCTGGATCTTCCGGAACTGGCCGCCCGTTGTGGCGTGGCGCAGCTCTACCTCAAGGATGAACGCAACCGCATGGGGCTGGGCAGCTTCAAGGCGCTCGGCGCGGCCCATGCCATTGCAAGGGCAGCAGCGGATCGTGTTGTGGACAGTGCCTGGCAGCAAGCGCTTGTCGGCCAGACCTACGTCACCGCCAGCGCCGGAAACCATGGCCTGTCGGTGGCAGCCGGGGCGGCGCTGTTCGGCGCGCGGGCGGTGGTCTACCTGGCCGAGACCGTGCCCGAGAGCTTTGCCGCCCGACTGCGGGCCAAAGGCGCCGAGGTGGTGCGCGAGGGCCACGACTACGAGGCCAGCATGGCTGGCGCGGAGATCGCGGCAGAGGTCAACGGCTGGACGCTGCTATCCGACAGCTCCTGGCCCGGCTATGTCGACCTGCCCTATCTGGTGATGGAGGGGTACCTACAACTGGCGCAGGAGGCCGCGACCCAAATCCCACAGCAGCCGACCCATATCCTGCTGCAAGCCGGTGTCGGGGGGCTGGCCGCCTCCGTGGCCGCCCATGCCCGCCGGACCTGGGGCGATGCACCGCAGATCATCGTGGTGGAGCCCGAATCCGCCCCAGCCCTGGTGGAGAGCATCCGCGCCGGTGCGGTGGTCGACACAGCTGGCCCCGTCTCTGCCATGGGGCGCTTGGATTGCAAGACACCCTCGATGATCGCGCTGCAAGGCCTCGCCCGCGACGCGGATCTGTTTGTCACCCTCACGGAAGAGGAGGCTGCGACTGCCGTCACCACGCTTGCGGACCATGGGCTGGCGACCACGCCCTCCGGCGCGGCCGGGATTGCCGCCTTGCTGGCGGGCTTGAACCTGCCCCCTGAGGCCCGGGTGCTTGCCATCCTCAGCGAAGGGCCGGAAGATGCCTGACACCTCGCTGATCTTTCCCGCGTCCGAATATCAGGCGCGGGTGCGGGCGCTGCAGGATGCTATGGGGCATGCAGGTCACGATGCGCTGCTGCTGACCAGCCCTGCGGATGTGTTCTATGTCACCGGCTTCCTGACCCGGTTCTGGGAAAGCCCGGCCCGCCCGTGGTTCATCGTGGTGCCCGCGACGGGTGTCCCGGTTGCGGTCATCCCCGCTATCGGCGCCGAGCTGATGCAACGCACATGGGTTACGCAGATCCGCACCTGGGACGCGCCTGACCCTGAGGATGACGGTGTCAGCCTGCTGCGGGACACGCTAGCCACACTGGTGCCCGAACACGGCTCCGTCGGCCTGCCGATGGGGCTGGAGACACACCTGCGGATGCCGCTGACAGACTATGAGCGCCTGCGCGATGGCCTTGCGCCCCGCCGGTTTGCCGATGCCACCGAGGTCGTGCAGCGGGTCCGAGAGATCAAGTCGGAGGCCGAGGTCGACAGGATCCGCAGCACTTGTGCCATCGCCGCGCGCGCCTTTGACCGGGTGCCGGAGATCGCGGGGGCTGGCCGTCCGCTCGACGCCGTGTTTCGCGATTTTCAGGCTCTATTACTGGGCGAAGGGGCCGATTGGGTCAGCTATCTGGCAGGCGGCGCCGGTCCCGAGGGCTATGGAGATGTCATCTCGCCCGCGCCTGCCCGCGCCCTCACTCAGGGCGATGTGCTGATGCTCGACACCGGCGCAGTGCGCGAGGGGTACTTCTGCGATTTCGACCGCAACTATGCTATCGGAGCGGCCTCGGATCTGGCGCGTCGCACCCATGCCGCGCTCTGGTCCGCCACCGAGGATTGCCTGCAGGCGTTGCGCCCCGGCATGTTGGCGCGGGACGCACATCATATCCTGACCGAGGCCCTTGTGCGCCACGGCGCCACGCCCGGTGGCGGTCGGTTGGGCCATGGGTTGGGGCTGACCCTGACCGAATGGCCCTCCTTCACACCGAAGGACAACACGCCGCTGCGCGCGGGCATGGTGCTGACGCTGGAACCCGGCGCGATCCTGCGCCCGGGCTGCATCATGGTGCATGAGGAAAACATCGTCCTGCGCGAGAGTTGCGCCGAACTGCTGTCGCCCCGCGCCCCTGCCGAGCTGCCGGAGATCACCTGATGGTACAGTTCCCATATGAGATCGCGGAAGACCCCCGCCCCCGCCTCGGACTGATCACTCTGCAGGTGGATGAGACCATCGAAGAGGATTTTCGTCGCATGATCCCGCAGGATAAGGCACGGCTGCATGTCACCCGCGTGCCCTCAGGCGCCGAACTAACGCCGGACACGATCGCCGCAATGGCGGATGACCTGCCCCAGTCCGCGGCGCTGCTGCCGCCCGCCGCGCGGTTTTCCGTGGTTGCCTATGGCTGCACCTCCGGCACCACGCTGATCGGCGCGGCTCAGGTGCAGGCACTGGTCGCCGCCAGCGTCACCACAGAGGCGGTCACCAATCCGCTGACCGCCGCGTTGACCGCCATCCGCGCGCTTGGCCTGTCGCGCGTCGGGATCGTATCGCCCTATATCCCGTCGGTCGCCGCCCCGATCCGCGCGGCCTTCGAGACTGCGGGGATCGCGGTGCCGGACATGATCGGATTTGGCGAGGAGATCGAGGCCCGTGTGGCCCGCATCGCACCCGCATCGATCTGCGCAGCCGCCACAGCGCTTGCGTCACAAGCTCCGCTGGATGCAGTTTTCCTCTCCTGCACCAATTTGCGAACGCTTGAGGTGATCCCAACACTCGAAGAACAGTTGGGCCTGCCGGTGCTAAGTTCCAATCAAGTCCTCGGCTGGCATATGGCAGGCCTCGCGGGCCTTGCGGTGGCGGATCTGGCTGTGCCGGGCGTTCTGGGCAAAAAAGCGGCGCAACATTAAGCTGCGCCGCCCGTTCATTCGCACTCTCCACCGGACGTGAAGGTATTGAGCCCTTAGACACGCACCATATCGCGAGGCATTTCGGAAAAGATCTCCGCGCCGTCTTCGCGCAGGATGACGATCTCCTCCAGACGGATGCCGAACTTACCCTCAAGGTAGATGCCCGGCTCGATCGAGAACACATTGCCCTCGGCCAGCACAACCTCGGAATTGGCGGCGATATAGGGCGGTTCGTGAATGTCGATCCCGAGACCATGGCCGGTGCGATGCAGGAAACGATCTCCATAGCCCGCAGCCGTGATCACATCGCGGGCGGCCTTGTCGATATCGCTTGCCACAACACCGGGCTTGGCCACCGCGAGTGCGGCCTGAACGGCCTTCTCGACAACAGCAAAAACCTCCTCGTATCCCTCTTCAGGCGTACCAAAGTAGCCGCAGCGGGTCATGTCGGACGGGTAGCCATCCAGACGGCAGCCGGTATCAATCAGCACGGCGGAGTTGCGGGTCAGCGGGGTGTCACCGGGTGTATGGTGCGGGAAAGCACCGGATGCGCCGAAACAGATCGAACAGAACTCCAATGTTGCACCGGCAGCGGCATACTCGGATTTGATAAGCTCGACGATTTCACGCTCGGTCACACCTTCACGCAGCGCCGCAAAGGCAGCCTTGACCGCCTTGTCGTTGGTCAAATGCGCGGCTTTGATCGCGTGGTATTCGCTGTCGTCCTTGGAGGCCCGCAACAGGCTCACGGTGTCATCGGCAAAACGACGACGCGGGTTGTCCAGTGCGTCCAACAGGCGCAGAGAGAAATCGGTGCGCATGGTCTCATCCAAGACCACCGACAGATTCGGGCGGGTGGCAGCGCAAGCCTCGAGCAGCTCGGCCAGGGCGGCGTCCGAGCCATCGTCATCGCGCCATGGATGGAACGGCAGGTCGGTATCTTTGCGCGCGGCGGCGGCATTCAGCGCCGGCATCAGAAAGCCCGCATAAGACTGGCTCACCAAGAGCATCACCGGGCGTTCATCGCCATGAGGATGCACACCAGACAGCCACGCCATATGGCTGGACGGACCAAGGGCAACAAGATCGGTGCCTGTCAGCTCCATACGGGCACGCAGAGCAGCGAGGCGGGCGGCGGTCAGCGGGAATTCGGTCATCAAGGGCTCCGGGGAATGAGGGGGGAGATATGGAATTCGGGCCGCCGGTGACACGGCAGCCCGAAAAGGTTCAGATTATTCTTTTTCCACCAGACGGTAGAAAACGAAGTCAGAGGTTGCGCCGTTCACGTAGCCGGACACCCCTTCGTTCATGGCAACCTGATAGGCCGCCTGGAACATGATCACGATGGGAGACTCTGTCTGCACGTCTTTTTGCAGCTCGCGGTACATGTCGAGACGGGCATCCGCGTCGCTTTCCGACAGCGCTGCCATGGTCCGCTTGTTCATCTCTTCCGGCACGGCCCATGCATTGCGCCATGTGGTGGTCGCTGCATAATTGTCGTCAGAGTTGTCGGAGTTATAGGCGAAGGCCTTGGCGTTGGAATGCGGATCCATGAAGTCCGGGCCCCAATACAGCAGCATCGCCTCATGGCTGCGCTCACGGTATTTGGTGATCACCTGGCTGCCGGTGCCGGGCAGGATCTCAAAGTTGATGCCCGCATCGGCAAAGCTCGCTTGCAGCGACTGCGCCATATCGGTGAAGGGCGCGGCGTTGATCACATCCAGCGACACGGTGATCGGAGTCTCGATACCGGCCTCGGACAGGATGCTCTTGGCCTTTTCCGGGTCATAAGAGAACGGGGTCTCATCATAAGAACCGGGGAAGCCTTTGGGCCAAAACGCCTGATGCACGTCCATCTGACCTTTGATGATCGTGTCGGTCATGCCTTTGTAGTCGACCAGATAACGTGCCGCTTCCCAAACAGCGGGGGGCGTCAGGCTCTCGGTTTTCTGGTTGAACGACAGGAAGTGGACAGCCGCCTGCGGGAAGGTGTCGACCTTGATCTCGCCACTGTCGAGCGAGGCCACCTGATCCGGCGTCATGTTGCGGGCCAGATCCACGTCGCCTTGCTCCAGCAACAGTTGCTGAGTGGCGCTTTCGGCCACATGGCGGATGATCACGCTGTCGATCTTGGGCGCGCCGTTGAAATAGGTCGGGTTCGCCTGCATGCGCACCATCTGACCGGCCGCATAGCGCTGCAGCGTGAAGGGACCGGAACCGGCTGCATTGGCGTTGAGCCACGCATTGCCCATGTCGCCGTCAACTTCGTTCTCCTGCACCAGCTTGCTGTCAACGATGGATGCGGGACGTGCAGCCAAGACGTTCAACACAAACGCCGGGGAGAAGTCGCCCGCGTATTTCACGGTCACCGTGTTGCCGTCACCGGTGACCATTTCACCGATGTTGTCCGCGTTCCAGCCCAGCTGGGTCAGGATGAACGCCGGGGTCAGGTTCAGCTTGATGACGCGGGAGAAGGAATAGACCACATCCTCTGCGGTCACTGGGTTGCCGGAGGCAAACGTCGCGCCCTCCCGCAGGGTGAAGGTGATGGTCTTTGCGTCAGGGTCGGTGACCCACTCCGAGGCCAGACCTGCCGCCAGAACGGTGGTGTCTTCTGCATCGTATTGAACCAGCCGGTCATAGAGGTTGGTGACCAGCTCGCCAGAGGTGAACTCATAGGCCTGTGCCGGATCGATGGCGACGATATCGTCGATGTTTTGTGCCACGACCAGCACGCCCTCGGGCGTCTCGGCCAGCACAGCCGGCGCTGCAAGCGGCAAAAGCAGCGCGCTGGCCAGCAGTGTTGTCTTCAGGTGTTTCACGGGAGGTCTCCTTGTTGGGTTGAACTTCTAATCTGTCTGTCGCGGTTTACGCGTTCTGCTTGTGGGACAGTTCCGGTAGCTCGATGGCGCCTTTGCGATTGAGAACTGTCAGCGTCCCGGTCCAGAGGATGCGGGCCGTGCGGTCGGTCGGGTTGGTCCATGCGTGCGGGGTGTTGCCGCTGTAGTGCAGGCTGTCGCCCGAGGTCATGGCAAAGGTCTGGCCGTCCAATGTCTGCTGGATCTCGCCCTCAAGGACAAAGATGATCTCTTCGCCCTCATGGCTCACGGTTTCCGAGACATAGGCGGGCGGTATATGCAGGATATAGGACGACATCTCAGAGCCGGGAAAATCCGCGCCCAGCGCCTCGTAGCGCAGCGAGGAATCATCCAGCGCAAAGAGCGGGCGGGTGCCGGCGCGCGTCAGGCCGTCAGAGGGCTTGGACGCCGAAATGAAATAGTCCAGCCCCACGTTAAGCGCCGCTGAGATCTGCGCCAGCGTGCCGAGCGACGGCGTTGCATTGTCGCGTTCCACCTGACTGAGATATCCGACCGAGACGCCGGATTTGTCACACAGCGCCTGCAAGGTCAGCTTCAGTTGCTTGCGGCGTTTGCGGATCGCTGGGCCGACACTGGGCTCTTGTAGTGTTTTTTCACGCGGCATTTTTGCTCTTCACACTTTGGGGTGGACCTGCGCCTGAAGCACCAGACCGGGTCACATTCCTGGATGTTCTCTCCATCAGGTTACAAAAAAAATTTTTGTCAGGCAAAAAAATTTTTGCACATTTCGAAAATTGTTTTATGCCTGATGCACCAACCACCGCGTCCGGGACCTCCCCGACGCAGAGTTTTCACGATGCCAGATCTCCCGCGCGCCGGGGGTTTTGGGAGGAGAAATGGGGACCAGACCCTTGAATACAGCCGCGCCTTCGCACGCTGCGCTGAGGAAAACCGCCGGGGCAATCGGTGGGTTTATCATCGTCACGCTCCTGACCTTTGTCGGGTTGATGGCGATCACCTTCTTCATCGGCCGCGTGATTCCGATCGACCCGGTTCTGTCCGTGGTCGGCGACCGTGCCACTCAGGAACAATATGATGCGGTCCGCATTGCCATGGGCCTCGACCGACCGCTGATCGCACAGTTCATCACCTATGTCGGCGATGTCTTTCAGGGTGATCTGGGCCATTCGGTGTCCACCAACCGACCCGTCGCCGAAGACCTGGCGCGCGTCTTCCCGGCCACGCTGGAGATGGCGACCCTTGGCATTATCATCGGCGTCGGAATGGGGGTTCCACTGGGTGTCTGGGCCGCAGCAAGGCAGGGCACATGGGTGGATCAGCTGATCCGCGTCTTTGCGCTGCTTGGCTATTCGGTTCCCGCCTTCTGGCTCGGTCTTGTGGGTCTGGTCGTGTTCTACGCAGGCCTTGGCTGGGTCGGCGGTCCCGGGCGTGTCGATATCTTCTATGAAGGTTTGGTAGAGCCACGCACTGGCCTGCTGCTGGTCGATTCCCTGATTGCCGGCGACTTCGACGTGTTCTGGAGCGCGCTGGATCACCTGATCCTGCCTGCCACCATCCTTGGCTTCTTCTCGCTGGCCTATATCGCGCGGATGACGCGCAGCTTCATGCTGGATCAGCTCGGCCAAGAATACATCACCACCGCCCGTGTCAAAGGGGTTGCGGAATGGCGGGTGATCTGGACCCACGGCTTCCGCCCGATCCGAGTGCCGCTGATCACCGTGATCGGCCTCTCCTATGCCGCCTTGCTGGAAGGCTCGGTGATGATCGAGACGGTCTTTAGCTGGCCCGGTATCGGCAACTATCTGACTGTGGCGCTGCTCAATGCCGACATGAACGCCGTCCTTGGCGCCACACTGGTGATCGGGTCGGTCTTCATTCTCATCAACAAGCTGTCGGATGTGCTGTACCGCATTCTCGACCCGCGCAGCCGATAGGAGGGTACCATGACAACGATGACAAACTGGCTGCTCGACGACTCCCCCAGCTCCCGCCTGCAGGCCTCCTTGGGTCACAGCTACCGTGTTACGCGGATGTTGATGCGCAATCCGCTGGCCGTTGTGGGCGCACTGATCCTCTTGGTCCTGATCCTTGCGGCCATCTTTGCGCCGTGGATCGCGCCGCATAGTCCGATGGGACAAAACCTCGGTCAACGCCTGCTGCCGCCTTCCGCCGCGCACTGGATGGGCACCGATGAACTGGGTCGTGATATTTTCAGCCGGGTGATCTACGGCGCGCGCATTACCTTGCTGATCGTCGCAATGGTGGCGGTGATCTCCGCCCCACTTGGCCTGTTGATCGGCGCCATTTCCGGGTACTTTGGCGGTTGGGTGGACAAGGCGATGATGGGCGTGACGGATGTGTTCCTGTCGATGCCAAAGCTGATCCTGGCGCTGGCCTTTGTCGCCGCGCTTGGACCGGGGATCGAAAACGCAATCATCGCCATCGCCATCACCTCCTGGCCGGCCTACGCGCGGATCGCACGCGCCGAGACGCTGACCTTCCGCAACTCGGAATTCATCTCGGCCATGCGCCTGCTTGGCGCCTCGCATACACGGATCATCACCGGCCATGTTCTGCCACTGTGTACCTCGTCGATGATCGTGCGGGTCACGCTAGACATGGCGGGCATCATCCTGACCGCCGCTGGTCTGGGCTTCCTTGGCCTTGGCGCACAGCCGCCGCTGCCGGAATGGGGCGCGATGATCTCGCGCGGGCGGGCCTTTATCCTCGATCAGTGGTGGGTCGCCACCATGCCCGGCTTTGCCATCATCATCGTCTCGCTCGGTTTCTGTTTCCTGGGCGACGGTCTGCGCGATGTGCTGGACCCCAAACAGGGAGGCAAATCATGAGCCATTCTCACCAATCAGAACGGGCTCCTCTCTTGGAACTGGAAAACCTGCGCGTCAGCTTTCCCACGCCACAAGGGCGCGTCGAGGTGGTCAAGGGCCTGTCCTTCACCCTGGGTCGCGAACGGCTCGGCATCGTCGGCGAAAGCGGGTCGGGCAAATCGATGACCGGCCGCGCGATCCTGCGACTGGTGCGCAGCCCGGGCCGTCAGCAAGCCGACAGGATGGTGTTTGACGGGATCGACCTGGCAGGGCTGTCGGAACGCAAGATGCGCGACCTGCGCGGCGCGCGGATCTCGATGATCATGCAAGACCCGAAGTTCTCGCTCAATCCGGTAATGACCATCGGCGCGCAGATTGCCGAGGCGCTCAAGACTCACGAGAAACTTGCCCGCAGCGAGGTCAAATCCCGCGTGCTGGAGATGCTGCATTCCGTGCGCATCAATGATCCTGAACGTGTGGTGAACCTTTACCCGCATGAGGTTTCGGGCGGTATGGGCCAGCGCATCATGATCGCCATGATGCTGATCCCGCGCCCGGATCTGCTGATCGCGGATGAGCCGACCTCAGCGCTGGACGTCTCGGTGCAAGCGCAGGTTCTGGACCTCATCGACGAGCTGGTGCGGGACAAGGGCATGGGGCTGATCCTGATCTCGCACGACCTCAATCTTGTGGCGCGCTACTGCGACCGCATCCTCGTGATGCATGCAGGCGAAGTGGTCGAAAGCTGCGCGGCCGAAGATCTGCACAAGGCCACGCACCCTTATACCCAAGGCCTGCTGGCGGCGGTGCCACGGATGGAAGAAACGCGCGAGGAACTCCCCGTCCTCGACCGCAGCGCATGGAGCGGCACATGAGCGCGATCATTTTGAAAGATCTCGACATTTCCTATGGCCACACAAAGGTGGTTGAGGGCGTGAACATTGAGGTCGCCGAGGGCGAGAGCTTTGCTCTGGTCGGTGAAAGCGGATCAGGGAAATCCACGATCCTCAAGGCCATCGCAGGCCTTGCCCCGGATTGGAGCGGCGAAATCTCGGTACTGGGACAGCCCCGCGGGCGGACTGTCGATCAGGGCTTTGCCACCCGTTGCCAGATGGTGTTTCAAGACCCTTATGGATCGCTCCATCCGCGCAAATCCGTGGACACAGTGCTGAGCGAGCCGCTCAAGATCCATGGACTTGGCAATCGCGATGCCCGCGTGATTGAGATGCTCGCTGCCGTGGGCCTCGATCAGCGGTTTCGGTTTCGCTATCCGCACCAACTTTCGGGCGGGCAGCGCCAGCGGGTCGCCATTGCGCGCGCCCTGATGTTGGAGCCTAAGGTGATGCTGTTGGATGAACCCACATCGGCGCTGGATGTCTCAGTACAGGCGGAAATTCTGAACCTACTGAAGAAGCTGCGCCGCGAGCAGGGGCTGACCTATCTGATGGTGACTCACAACCTACCTGTCGTCAGCTTCATGTGCGACCGCATGGCCGTGATGAACAAGGGCCGCATCGTCGAGATTGCGCCCGCAACAGCGCTGCACGATGGCAGCTTCACCGACCCTTACACCCAATCCCTTTACGCCGCATCGGGCGGCAATCCAGACCGCAAGGACTAAGACATGACGGATACAAACACGGCGCGCCAGGATTTTGAAAAAGCGCTGTCAGAGGCCACCACAGAAGAACAGGCCTATGATGCGCTTTGCGCGCTGACCAAGGCCACAGTGGGCGCAAAGCTGTTCACTGTAATGACCGCGGATATCGACGCCATGCTCGCCCGTCGCGTCTACACGGATGATGCGGAAAACTACCCCACAACGGGCACCAAGGAAATCGAGATGAACCGCTGGTTCGAGCAGGTTCATGGCCGTCACGAGACCTTTGTCTCCAACACGCTGGCCGATATCGACACTGTATTCCCTGACGCGGAGCTGATCGGCAAACTCGGCTGTGGGTCCGTGATCAACCTGCCGGTGATCCTTGGGGGCAAGATGGTCGCCACGGTCAATTTCCTGCACGAAGAAGGCTACTACACCCCCGAGCGCGTCGCACAGGCGCATGACGTCCTGACACTGCCGTCCATGGCGGCCCTGTCGATCACAAAGTGATCCCTTGAACGGATGAGGTGGCGTGATTTTCACGCGCCACCTCTCCTTTCGGCGGAATTGTTCCCCGGAACGCGCTCTGCTGAAGAGCAGACACCTCCCCACCCAATCACATCCGTCCAGACGCGAATGAACTGCGCACTCTTGCTTAGGCTTATCCCTTTGTGGTTGAACGTCTCTGTGAACCAATCAGCCTCATAACCTCGGTCGCCATGCAGCCAGTCGAGATTCGACAGGCCGATCAGCCGCGCCCGCGCTGCGTTATTGGACGCGAGAGACTTTGACGGTTGACAGAGCCTTTGCGAAACATGCCTTCTTCGGTCGCGGAGAAGTTGCATATTGATTGCAGGAGAAACCAAGTTATGCGCCTCGACAACCGATCAATCCGACGACGGAAGGGGGTCGGATTGGGTCTGCTTACGCTCGTCACAGTGTTTATTGCACTCAGCGCGGCCGGGCTTGTCTGGCCCCGCGCAGATGGACCAGAGGTTGTTGTCGTCGATTTCGACGTAGGCGCGCGGCCGGCCGCTGGATCTGACGCCATGATCGCGGTCGCTATCAATTCGCTTCTGGATCACCCGACCACAGTTGCCTTGATCACCGGTCACACTGGCGCGGACGGCGATGCACAGGCCAACCTTGCCCTGTCACGTAGCCGGGCTGATGTGGTCGCCACGGCCCTCGCCGATGCCGGGGTGCCGGCAGACCGGATCATCAGCCGGGGCGCGGGCGGCGCTGCCCCTCCCGATCCGCGCGAAGGCGAGAGCGCGGCCTCACTGTCCAAGCGGACACGCCGGGCCGAAGTGCGCATTGTAGAGCGGCGCCTCCTTGGGGCACTGGGTGACGGATGATCGCGGCGGCACTCCATATCATTCCGGGTATCTTGGGCGCACTGACGGCCCTCTCCATCTATCTGCAGTTTAACCTTGCCAGCTGGCCACGAGAGGCCGAAGCCGCCTGCGCAATCGCGGCGGGCTGGCTGACCTTCGCCGTGGTGAACTGGGCCGTAGAGCAGATCCTGCGCCCAGAATCGCAGGCCGAGAACATGTTGGCGGACGCCGGAGTGGACAATGACTACAGCGCACTGCGCGCCGCGCAGTCCGTGCAGGAGGCACAGGCACGGTTCGCACGCATGCAGGTGGCAGGGGCCCGACGCCGCGAAGCCCTGAAGACCGCTTTGAGCGACTGCGAAGCGCGGTTCGAGGCGCTTTTTGCCGATATGCTTTCCTCGGTGGAGACCGCCCGCCGCGCCGATACCCTGCTGCGTCGCACCCTGCCCCGTGTCGAATCCGCCTTCATCGACTATTGTGCCTTCGCAGACAGAGGAGATGGGCTGGTGGACTCCGCTGATACCCGCGCGCGCCTGATTGCCGCCCTACAGGATGCATCGGACGCAGCTCTGCGCGCACAGAAGTCCATTATCCAGACCTCGGCAGAGGAGGCGGAGGTCTCCCTACAGGTGCTGGAAAGCACACTGACACATTCACGCTGACGCGACTTAAAGGACGCTTTTATGAGACCTATTTTATTCGTTGTTCCGGCCTTGGCGTCGCTTCTGGCGACAGGAGCGGTTGCACAGGATCTGGCGGTGCGCGATTGCCGCGCAGACAGTGCCAGCATCCTGCCCATGGTTCCGGCCGGGCATGACGCGATCACCGCACATGCCACGGACGATCTGCTTGGCCCCAGCATTTTTCAACGTCACTCCACCACCCGCGATGGCGTCGACTTCACGATCGAGACCCGCCGGTTCGATGATTATGACGCGCAGCTGCCCGCCTACCTCGGCTGCGAGACGCCGTATATGCGTGTCACCCATGCGCAGATGACGCTTCTGGCCGAACAAACCGAGGCGCAGGACAAGACGCGCATGGTGCCGGTGTTCTTCTACGGCTGGTCGAACGGCGCAGACGCGCTGGTCGCGCGCGATTTTGATGCGCTGAGCGACCTGTCCGGACGCGCCGTGGCGACGACACCCGCCCGTCTGGATTTTGCTCTGCAACTGGCACTGGATGCGGAAACCATGCCCGACATCCGGTTGGTCGATACCCCCGCCGAGAGCTTTGCGCAGGACGCAGGGTTGCCCTTTGCCATCATGTCAACGCCGCGCGCCGAAGTACTGACCGCTGGCGGCGTCGGCACCGGGGCCGAAGGCTCCGTCGCCGGGGCACAACAATTGGTCACAACCACCTCGGCCAACCGGGTGATCGGCGATTTGCTGGTCGTACGCTCCGATTATCTTGAACAGAACAGTGACAAGGTCCGGGCCACCGTTCGGGCCCTTCTGAAGGCCGAAGAACTGTTCCGCGAGGACGCAAAGAAACAAGTGGTCGACTTTCAACGCGCCGCGGAAATGGTGCTGGGCGACGCCGCCCTTGAGGACGAGATGCAGACCCTTTGGCGCGGTGTTGAAACCGTCGGCCTGAACGGTCAGGTCGACTGGTCCACAGCCTCTGCGCCGCGTTCGTTCCGGTCGGTGGTCAACTCCGGCCAGACCGCCATGGTCAAGGCCGGCCTCATTCCCAGCGCGGTCGCGTTGACTGATCCGCCGCTGGATTACGCGACCCTTGGCGACAACATCTGGGACAAGCGCCGCGTCAAAGCCTCTGGTTTCGACCAGGATGCCGCCACCGCCGCGATCAAGGCCATGAGCAATGATGACATCGCGGAATCCACTATCGCTGCCGTCACGATCCTGTTCGAGCCCAACCAGGCTCAATTCCCCATCGAGGACTATCGCACCGCTTTCGAGGAAGCCCTCGATAAATCGCAGATCTACGCCGGTGCAATTCTGAGCATCGAAGCGCATTCCTCCTACCTTGGCTACCTCAAGGGGGTGCTGAAACAGGACTGGCCGCCGACCCGGCAAAAGCGCGAGCTGGCCTCGTTGCGCAACACGTCCACGGCGCGCGCGCTCGCAGTACGCGATGCGCTGGTCGAGACCGCCGCGACGCTGGGCTATGACATCGACAACAGCCAGATCACAATCAACGGCCGCGGCATCGAAGATCCGCTCGGCGGGTTCTGCAACGATCTGCCCTGTCCGCCCAAGACCGAGGAAGAATGGCAGAACTCTCGCCGGGTCGTGTTCCGGGTGATTGGCATGGAATCCGAGGCGGAGGTCTTTACCCCGCTGAACGAGTGGTGAGGCAGCCATGACCTTACACTCCAAAAACCTGATCCGCATATCGATCAGCCTTGCCGCCTGTCTTGTCCTGTCTGCCTGTTTCGAAGAGGAAGAGGCACCCGCAGATGTGGCACCCATTTCAGTTGCCGCGCTCGGCAACGCCGTCTGGCCAGCGAACGGAACGCGTGACGGCGACATCACACCCGGCACGGCCACCGATCCCTTTGCGCAGAACAATATGATTGTGCTGGACATGTCCGGCTCGATGGCAAGCAAGGACTGCGCCGGAGATTACTTCAGCCGCGCCGATGCCGCCAAGGCGGCATTGCTGAGTTGGATCGCCGCCAATCCCGGCGACAACGTCGGCCTGGTGAGTTTCAGCGCCGAAGGCACCCAACTCGACTTTTCGCTCGGGCGCGGGGAGGAACACGCCCGCCAGGTTGTTGACCGGATCAAAGCCCTGGGCGCCGACGGCGGCACGCCGCTTCTCAGCGCGATGCAGATCGCCCGCGAGGAGCTGGAGAACCAGGCCGTTCGACAGGGGGGAACCGGCGCCTACCGTCTGATCGTCATCACCGACGGGCAGGCCTCCAGCGGCGAAAGCCCTGCCCCGGTTGTCGGTGCGGTGTTCGACAATCCCGCCAACATGATCGAGATTCACACCATCGGCTTTTGCATCGAGGGCGGACATAGCCTGAAAGATCCCACCCGCGTCTTTTATACCGACGCAAATTCCCCGGATGACCTGCGCGCTGGACTTGACGCGACCAGTGGCGAGGCCAGCGATTTCGATCCGGCGGACATCAATTTCGAGGAACTGGAACCATGATCCGCACATCCCTCTCGCGCCGGAGCATGCTGGCTGCCCTTGCCAGCCTCTCCGCAACACCTCTCGCGGCGCAATCGCTGGGCCGCCCGGATGTCGTCATCGGCTGGACGCCCTGGTCTGACGCCGAAGTGGTGACCAAGCTTGTTGCCCGCGTGCTGCACGACATGATGGACCGTGATGTCGAGCTGACCCTGGCCGACATCGAGGCCCAGTTCCGCACCCTCTCGCGCGGCGAGATTGACGTCATGCTGATGTCTTGGGAACCCGGATTGCACGCCGCCTATTTGCGCCGCTACGGCGACACGCTCGTGGACCTCGGCCCGCTTTACGAGGGCACCATCGGTCTTGCGGTGCCCGAATGGGTACCCGCCGACCTGATCTCCTCGATCGAGGATCTGCGCCGCCCCGAGGTGCAGGAGGCCCTTGGCGGGCGCATCGTGGGCATTGATCCCGGCGCCGGGTTGATGGCCACCACGCGTGACGCGATCCAGCAATACGGGCTGACGAACTACACGCTTGAAGAAGGCACCGGGCCGAAGATGGTCCGCGAAATCGCGCTGGCGCAGCGGCGCGACGCGCCCGTCGTTGTCACCGCCTGGCGTCCACATATGAAGTTCGCGCTCTATGGAATGCGCTATCTAGACGATCCCAAAGGGCTCTACTCCGGGGCCTCGACGATTCACGCACGCGCAAACACCGGGTTCCCCGAGCGCGCCCCTGATATCGCGGACATGATCGGCAGGATCGCACTGGAAATCACCGATATCGAAGAGATAATGGTCAACGCACGAGAGCAAGGGATCGACAAGGCGGTCCAGTCGTGGATCGATGCCAACACGGCCAAGGTCGCAGACTGGCAACGCTGAGAGTGTCTGGTGCTAGTCTCTGATCAGCGCAGACCTGACCGCACAAACAAGACCGCGGCCCCCGTTTCCCAACGGAGGCCGCGTGTTGTGGCTGTGGACGAGTGCCAGACTATCCGCACTGCCGCGAAAGGCGAACTATTCGGCGGCTATTGCGCGCTCGGCATCAGATGGAGCGCTGAAGGGCGTCCATTTCAAGTCCCCACAGTAGCGCCAGGCCAGTTTGCCTTCGTCATCCATGGCGATCAAATGCAGCCAACCGTTGTCGAACAGCTCACACACGCCAGGATGGCGCGCGAGAATATCGGTCATCGCCTCGCGCGGCGCTTCGATGATCACCGACAAGCGCAACGGGTCGTGCTGGAAGCTGTTCCCATCGTGAACGGATTGCCATGGCAAACCCGGGCGCGGGGCACCATTGTTGCCTTCCAGAACGCCGATACCTCCCACCACATTATGCAAAAGCTTGTTGCCACCACCAAACAGGGACGGCGCCACGGTTGAGCCGTAATACTGCAGGCTGATCCAGCTGGCGACAACCACAGGCGCGGTCATGATCAGTTCAAGCACGCCGAACCCGTCATCGCGACGCCAGTCGTAGTTATGCAGGAAGGCCTGCCCTGCCAGATCCGCCCCGTCGGTGCGATGGCGCGGCGCTGCGATGAAGGCCCGGCATCCAGCCAGCCCCCATTCGGGGCGTGTTTCGGCCCAGTCCCGCGCCCGATGTGGGACGCTCGCGGCTCCAGTTGCGCGTGGCAGACGTTGCACGCGCTCTGCACGGGCGAGGCTCCCGGCAGCGGACAACCATTCCTTCAGCTGTCTGAACCCGCCGGTCGCGACACCCTGCGGCACATCCCCCTCATAGAGGGTGACCTCGTCGGTCGTTGTGTGGTGCATGGCGGGCAGGAACACCGTATCGACAGGGATCTCGATCCCGGCGTCCCGCAATCCAAGCTTTACGTCGTGATCATTCAACAGCCGTGCCAGAAGCCGGGCATTCACATCCCCCGCGTGTCCACCACAGGCGCCACAGTGCAATGCGCTTTCATGCGGATTGTTGGTTACATCGGCGCCGTGACCGGCAAGCAAGACAATCCGCGCAAAATTATCGGTCAGCGACATGGCCGTCAGCACTGACTTCGCAATCCCGATACGGGCGTCCAGGCTGATGGCCGGATCCAACTCTGGTGCAGGTTCGACCGTGGCCTTGCCGCCAAGGCCCAGCGCATCCCGAACCAGCTTCCCGGCATAAAGCGGCCCCGTCGCTTCCACAAAGGCGAAAGACGACACAGCGGCCAGCTTGAACCGGCCCCAGGCCCGCTTGGCCCGTGCGGTGTAACGCCGACCGAGATCGGCCTGCGTGGGCTCCGCCGCCTGAGATGTCACGCCAGGTTGCAACAGCACCGGGCCGCGCCGTTCGCTCACATCCGAACCGGCAATCTTGTGCGCACTGGCCAGCCCGAAGAACCCGGCAAAGCCGATGGTCTCGATGTTTTTGTCCTGCGCTTCCAGCGCGCGACGGAAGACTTCGGACCGGACGTCGATACAGAAAGCCGCTTGCACGTCCGGGCGACCTTCTGCCCTGTGTGGTTTCCCCGGCAGCAGCCTGTCGGACAGGATACGCTGCTGTGCCCGTTCTGCGGCCTCCTGAAGTACCGCGTCGATAACAAGATCCAGCGACGGGCTGACAGGGGTCTGATGGGCGGCGACAACCTCTGCCCAACGCGCTGCGATCTGGTCTTCGTAGAGGTGAAACAATGCTTCGTCGAACACCATACGGATCGCCAGAAGCTCCGTGACGGTGCTTTCCTGAGCCCCTTCCAGCTCTGCCTGCCACAGCAGGTAGCGTCCATATTGGGCCCATCCGCCCAACGTCATCAGCCAGCGGTGGAAGGCGGTCGTCGCGGCATCGGTGGTCACGCCAAGCTGATCCGAAGCGCGGCCTATGGCGCGCCAATGCGAGCGCTTCGTTCCAGCGACAAAGGCACAAAACCCCGTCAGCCCCTGGATCTCAGGGGTCAGATCGCGCGAAGCGAATTCGCGCCAGGCGCTGAAGGGCCCGCCGGTACTGGACTGCTGCCAAAGAGCTTGCCCCTGATCAAAATGGCTGGCGGCCCATACGCCAATGCGATCTTCGATCAGCCCCGGCCAGTCCACGCCCGAAACATCCGCCGCCAATTCGGCCACGGTGGGCAGGGCCTTGGGGTCGGCTGTGTCATTCTCCAGGGCAGTCTTCACGTCTTGCAGGCTCAGCGTATCGCCATCCCCTTTGACCGCTGACATTGCGTCCAGCAGATCCGTATCGGTGATTTCACCTGCCCGTAGCTTGTCGGCCCAATGGGCGCGTGACGGTGTAATCCGGGCGCCGCCCACCCGCGCCAAACGCGCAGCGGTGGCGGCCAGTGTCTCGCCTGTCTGGCCGAGGAACGGGTTCACCGCAACATTTGAAGACAGCGGGAACAGCGGTGGGATCGCCTTGGCGGCTGTGTTGGCCTCGAAGACAAGCTCAAGCAGGGCGGCGGGATAGGACTCGAGTTTTGTATGCATCAGGAGTGCTCCTTTTTCAGGCTTCGGACCGCTTGGACCAACCGTCCAAGAGCTTGTCGCAGATCGCATTGGCATAGAGACCGTTGGTCAGATGAACGCGCAATCCGGCTGCTGCGGGGTGCGAAGCCCACAGCGGGAAGGTTGCCTGGGCCACCGCGACAAGGCCAAAGCTCCCAAGCGCCAGAAGGATCAACGCCCATTCCAGCGGGCCCGGCTCAGGGGTTGGGGGCAGGCTGCCTGCGGTCAGATACAGGGCGACGACCTGCAGCGCGAAATAGCTGACCGATGTGACCAGCGCATAGATCACGGTGCGTCGCATCAACGCGAGGGGTGCCGCATCGGCAAAGCCCTGTGCCAGAAGGTAGGCGACGCCGAAGATCAGGATCACGCCCAGGGCGATGGCCTGAACCGACTTTTCGTCAAACCCGAGCACGGCACCGACAAGACCGTAGATCACGATGGCACTCGCAAAGGACTGCAGGACGTTGCGCGCACTGGGCACGGCGATCGGACCGGGACGGCTGATCGCGGCGACATTGCGCACCGCCTCACCCGAGCTGAGGAACGCATGGGCCTTGTAGAGCGAGTGTGCCACGATGTGCAGCAACGCCAGTGGGAACAGCGCCAGTCCGCATTGCATAATCATAAAGGCCATTTGCGCGATGGTAGACCATGCCAGAGAGGTCTTGACCGCGGGCTGTGTGAGCATCACCAGACCACCGAACAACGCCGTAAAACCGCCCAGCATGACAAGCAGCGCCATGACGCCCGGCGCCAGAAGCATCACATCCGCAAAGCGGATCAACAGGAACCCGCCCGCATTGATCACGCCCGCATGCAGCAGGGCGGATACCGGTGTCGGGGCCTCCATCACTTCGGTCAGCCAGCCATGCATCGGGAACTGCGCCGATGCCAGAACGGCCGAGAGGGCGATCAAAAGCGCCGCACCCGTGGTCAGCCAGGTGGTCTGGGCGTTCGCGAGAATGGTCTGGATGTCGGTGGTTCCGGTTGCGACAATCAGCAGAAGGATCGCCCCCGCCAGCGCGCCTTCGCTCAACCGTGCGACAAGGGCTTTCTTGCAGGCGGCACGCCGCGCTGTTGCCCGCTCTGGGTAGAACAACAACAGCCGATTCAGCGACAGGCTGGTCAGTGTCCAGGCGGCCAAGAGTTGCACGAGGTTACCCGCCATCACCAGCAGCAGCACCGCCGCCAGTGTCACCGACATCCAAGCGGTGAACGCCCCTTGGCGGGCCTCGCCATCCATGTAGGTCCTAGAATACCGCATCACGATCCAGCCGATGAAGCTGACCAGCACCAACATCACCGCACTCACGACATCGAGCCGCACGGACAGGCCAACGCCAGAAAGTCCGATCAGCGCCGAGGTGCCCGCGCCTTTCATCACGAGGAGCGTCGCGGCGAGCACCGCGATCAAAAAGGCGCCGAACGCCGCCATCTCTGCCAAATGCGCCACCCGCCCCGGGCGTTTACCGGGATGTCGCGCGGCATGAAGCGCAGCCAAAAGAAGGAGGAGCGGACTGAAGAGAGGCACGAAGAGATAGAGCATGATCGGGATCCATTGATTTTCGTGGTCAAAGACCTTTGCCCCTGCCTAGGCGAGAAGGCTTGGCAAGAAAAATTCATTGTCCTTTAGAAGTCGTTCTAATAAATAGAACTATATGCCGTTGAACTATCATCACCTGCGATATTTCTGGGCCGTTGCGCATGAGGGGAACCTGACGCGCACGGCACAGCGTTTGAACCTGTCCCAGTCCGCCCTGTCGGTTCAGATCAAGCAATTGGAAGACCGTCTGGGCCACGGGCTGTTCGAACGACGGGGGCGACAACTGCATCTGACCGAAGCCGGGCGGATCGCGCTGGACCATGCGGACGCCATTTTCTCAACGGGGCAAGAACTGGTCGCCACGCTCACGGGGCCGGTACAGAACCGCAAGGCGTTGCGCGTCGGCGCGCTGGCAACCTTGTCGCGCAACTTTCAGATCGGTTTTCTAAGGCCGATTTTGTCACGCCTGGATGTGGAAGTCATTCTGCGCTCTGGCAGTCCCACAGAATTGCTGGAAGGACTGGGCTCACTCAATCTCGATATGGTGTTGATGAACCGCCCGCCACCAGACGACAGCCTGACCCCATATGAAACACACCAGATTGGACAGCAGGACGTCAGTATCGTCGGCACCCCGGACCGGATCGACCCCGATAGCCCGATCAGGGAGCTTCTCCTCGACCAGCCCTTTATCCTGCCCACGACCGACAGCAGCGTGCGCACCGCGTTCGACGCTATGGCGAGCCGTTTGTCCGTGCGGCCGCAAATTGCCGCGGAAGTAGACGACATGGCCATGATGCGCCTTATGGTACGAGAGGATGTCGGGCTTGCGCTTGTCGCGCCGATCGTCGTGAAAGATGAACTGAGCTCCGGCCGCCTCAAAGAAGCCAAGGAGCACCCTTTGATCAAGGAAACCTTTTTCGCCGTCACGCTTCGGCGCCGGTTCCCGAACCCTCTGGTCCAGGACCTGCTTGAACGCAGTACCGGTGCCGCATTCTTATCCTGAAACGGGCGTTGCTGGGCAGTATTGTAGACCGCACCCCTTAAGGAAGCTTCGGTCCGGTATCGGCGCGTGGCTGACCTGCGCCCCTGAAACTTCTCCAGCTTAGTGTAGAGTCGTCCATGCCATGCTGCCGACAGAGCTATTTGGCACTGGTGCCAGCCTCACGTTCCATGAGAGGTCAATGATCTGTCCTTCGCCAATGCGGCTATTCCGGATCTTCTACTTTCTCGTTCGGGAACAAACCATATCAGGATCGAACCAGATCATCAGTGAACCGCGCTGCTGCAACGCTTCACTTCAGGCCGGTCCGCTTCTTAGCTTATCCGTGACCACTCCCGCAACTGAGCTACAGAACTGGCTTCACTACATAAATCCTCCCTCTGCCGTCGCGAAACAAGGCCATAATGATTGGTCAATTTGTTGCAATGCTGAGCGGGTAGTCCACGTTGAGCGACAGCGCCGGGATTTGTGGACGTTGCTGGCCCTCCGTGAGCTCCGGTACCCGAGAGGATGTGAACAACACCAGCTCCTGCAGGGAGTTGAACCCGTTGCGATCCCCGACACGGTTGTCCGCCAAACCGCGCAAGCCCTCTAGCAACGCCGCCGTAAAGGCACCGTGACCACCGCCGAAGCTCTCGTCCTCAAAGCTCAGCTCCGAGCCAGAGGAAGAGGCAAACACAACCGCCCCGGTGCCCTTGGTGAGATCTTGGACCGCATCGTCGGCCACCACCCGGTTACCACCCGCTCCAGAATGGCAAATATCTAGCAACATCAGCGCGTTCTGGTTCAACGGCCGGTTCTCCAGATAGTCCCGGAAACGGTCAACACTCATGCCCGTGTAGGGCTTGGCCAAATCGCCTTCGTGGGTCATAAAGTACAGCTCCTGCTCCTCATCAACCACGCCATGCCCGGCCAAGAACAGCACCACCACGTCATCGTCAGCGGATTGATCCAGAAACTCGTTCATCTGGATACGGACATTTCGCTCGGTCGCATCCGCATCAGTCAAAACCTTGGTTTCCACCCGATTGAACAGCTTGCCTTCCTGAGACTCCATCAGTTTTGCCAGTTCGGTTGCATCGCGGTCCGCAAAGTTCAGGTTTTGGCTGGATCGCTCATAGTCAGAGACCCCAACGCCAAAGAACCACAGTGTTTGCCCGGCTGGGCGTTCATCGGGTGTCTCGCCGCCTGCGCGGATGACCTCCAAAGTCTGGGTCTGAATACGCGCATCGCGCCACACCAGCGAGGCCTCGATGACATTACGTCCTGGATTGAGATCAAACCTGCGGCTCAAACCCACGGTCTCCTGCCCGTCAAAGAACGCCTCTTCCTCGAAGCCGCGTGATTTCAGCACACGGCGACCGTTCAGCGTATATTCGATCTCGGGGTCGGCCAGATCTGCGCTGTCCTTGCGCACCTCCAGCTGCACCACAAAGGTTTCATCCTCGGTGGTGGTGCGCTCAGGGGACACCAGAGTTACCGCATACGGCGCCTCAAAGACATCCGCATCCACGTCTGCGCCATCATCCGGCAGTGCCTCACCACGAGCGATAGCATCCAGAAGATTGCGGATCAGGCCCGGACGCTCGTAGCCCTCTGCCAGCGCGGAGAAAGGCAGATAGTTGTCGCCCAGCGACCAGTACACATCCTCGGTCCCCTGCAAGGACGCGGTATAGCGCCCGTCAGGCGTATAGGCGATCCACTCGCCGTCCTTACGCGGCGCAATCGTCAGTGCCTGCTCCATCCGGTTGAGGTCAATGAAGATAAGCTCATTTCCGGTGGTCAAACCAATCGCAAGATTGCGCTCTGAATGGACCTGCAAGTGGCGCAGGTTATGCGGGAAGGTCAGCTCTTTGCCATCCAGCGCCACGTGATCCCAAAACCACTCAACCGTACGCCCGTCGCTCAGCTCGACCTCAAAATTCGGGCTGGGCGTTTCGCGGCCAGTGTACTTGCCATTTGCGGGGTCGTGCAGATACCAGCGCCCCTTGCCACGGAATTTGAGAACATCGCCCCCATCCGCCCATTCCATCTTGAAATAGCGCGCCTCGGCCTGAAAGCTCGTCACTTCGCGGTCGCGCAAGGCATCATAGATGGTGACGACGCGGCCATCTGTCATGCCCTGTTTGAACCCTGCCATCCAAGAAGATGTGACCGCGATCATGCCGTTATCGGCAAGGCGCACGAAAACACGCGGGTCGTAGATGCCTTCGTACCGTACCGGCTCGGTCACGATATCAAAACTCTTTTGCATCACGACCTTCAGCGTCGCCTTCTCGATCACGTAGATATTGGAGCGTGGCGACTGAAACGGCCCATCCCCCTGCGGCACGGTCCCCACGACGATATGGGTGTCGTTCTCGCGCATGCTGTAGGGTTTACCGTCGATCTGCTTGATCACCTCACTGCGGAATGTGGTGGCGTCGAACTTCAGCATCTGCCCGTCTTCGTCAAAGGCAAAGAGAACAGACCCGTCCTGATTTAGCGGCTTCCAAGTCTGATAGATCTCGCCTTCAATACGGTGGACTCGGCGGCCCGTCTTGATGTCCCAAACGCTGGTTCCGGCGCTGTCGCGCGACATGACCAGGTTCTGCGAGGGCACCATTGTGAGTCCACGGCCCTTGTGCGCAGCCCCATCTTTACGCTGGTCAACACTCAGATCACGCGTATCGAGATAGACGATCTGATCATCCAGCGCGGTAACATAATGACTGCCATCGGGCGTGAAACCACCATAGAGGATCTTGTCCTGATCGCCCTGAAGCTGCGCTGTAACCTCAAGGCTCGGCACATCCACCAGCGCCAGACGGGTGGTGTTGGTGAACGTATCGGCGATCATCACCTTGGGTTCGGTGGGGTGAGCGATCAGATTGAACGTCATCGCCGGCATCCGCTTGCGCGCAATCTCACGCCAGTCAGAGGTGTTCCAGACGATCAACTCATAGTCGTTGTTCATCCCCACCAGATATTGACCATCGGGCGTATTGGCGAACCCATGCAGCCAGCCGGTATTGCGCAACATGCCCACGGGTTTCAAGGACTTGGCGTCCCGCACCACTGCATGCGAAGTGCGTGGTGTCTTGGTCACGATATGCCCGCCATCGCCAGACCAGGCGATCTGCTCCGAGCCGCGAATGGTGCCCATCTTGGTCACGCCGCGAAACTTGCGCGATGCAAGATCATAGACCCGCAGGTACCCGGTACGGTCGCTATAGGCCACCGCATCCGAGAATGGCGACCAAGAGATCTCATCAATCTCGATCGAGTTTGGCAACTGGCTATGCATTAGCCCTGTGCGCATGTCGTAGATGTAGAGGAGATTATCCGTTACACCGGTCACCCCCACAAATGAGGACTTCATCGCGATATAGCGCCCGTTCGGCGAAATCGCTCTTGAGCTGCCACCGATAGGCAGTTGGCGGACCCGCAGCATCCGCTCCAGATCCCACACCTGCGCAGGTGTGTTGCCCGTCACCGCATACCGGCCATCGGGGCTCAGTGTCAGCGAGCGCGCATCGAGCCAGCCAGAGGTCGAAATCTGTGGTTCCGAGATGTTGCCATAGGGACGGATCTCAACGCGGCGGTTGGTCTGTTTGCCGCTCTCGGTAACATTGGTGGCAAGTGGGATACGCGATCCATAGCCGACGGTTTGCAGACGTTCCGGCGCAATATTGGCGCTCTCCACAAAATAGCGCTCGACCGATTTGGCACGCGCATCACTCAGCGGCAGATTGACCTTGTCGCTACCGGTGATGTCGGTGTGACCTTCGATCAAGAACACATAGTTTTCGGCTCCCATCGCCTTAAGCGCATCGGCCGCCTGATTGAGAAGTCTCACGCCAGCCTCACGGATATCCGCTTTGCCAGTGGCAAATTCGATCGTCACCCGCAGGCTGTCTCCAAAGCGCTGCTCCCAATCCTTTAGAAATGGATTCTCCGCGAAAAACCGGTCTCTTTGTCCCTGCAATCGCAGTGCGGTACGGATACGGTTCTCGCGCCCAGCGAGCCAGTTCTCTGAAAATCCGCCATAATCTTCTGCGCGTTCGAGCAGCCGGTTGGCCTGGCCGAAATCGCGCGCGTGAACACGATTGTCGATATAGTCGCCGAGTATGTTTCGATAGACCGTGCCATTTACAGTCGGCAGGTACTTTTCAAACACCGGAATCACGCGATCATAGAGCGCGGCCTCTTTGGCAAAATCCGCATATTGATCGATTGCATCATCCAACTGGTTCTGCGTCGGCGCCATGGATATAGCGCGGCTGCCGTAGTCTTCAGCCTTCCGCGGGTCGAACTCAAAATTGCTCCATGCCCAAGTTGCAGACATCAAAACAAGATAATTGTCGGGGAAATCGCGCAAACCCCGATTTAGCACGGCGATACCCGCGTCGAAATCGTCATTTCCGATCGCGCCGAACGCATCTTGTGCCGCCTCTGGCGATGGGTTCATGTCATATGCCGCACTCAAAACCCGATGTGCGTCACGCGGCAGTTTGAAATCCTCCCAGAGTATTTTACCCACATGGCGAAGCGCCGCATCGCTCTGGTGCTCATTGGCCCAGCTTATCGCCTCTCGAATGGTATCGAGACGCGTCGCGCGATCAGCACGTTGGGCGCTCAGAACGCGCAGTCGGTTATCAAGCCACGCCTTCAACGCACTGGAGTTGCTGCTTTGATCAAGCGCCAAGGTGAAGTACCGATCCGCGCCAGAACGATCACCCTTGTCCCTTGCGATGACACCACGGACATAATCATAAACCCAGTCTTGCGCGGGGCCGTCGCGTTCAAAGCTGTCGAGCCAGTTATTCGCAGCTGCCTCACCCGCGCGTTTTTTGAGGTTGAAATATGCGTACTGCACAAAGAACTCATGATGAGGCCAGGCCGCAGCGCCCAGTAGGAAGGCATCAAAGGCCTCTTCACGGCGATCCTGTCGCTCCAATGCATAGCCTAGATTCGTAAATCCAAGACCCAGGCTCGGATCGCGTTTGACACCTTCCTGATATAGGCGTTCGACTTCGCTTAGATCTCCACCGTTGGCATCGAGCACCCATGCCCGAGCCACCAATCCGGCTGGTGTTTCAGGGTGCTTTTCCGCAATCCACCCCCGTATCTGCGACCGGAGCGCACCGCTGTCGCGCGAGACCGAAAGCTCGATCAAATCGCCGAGATCCTTGCCTTCGCAATACTGACACTCAAGAGCGTATGAAGATGTCCCCATTGCCAAAGCAAGAGCACAAATTACCTGGAATATGGCTGTTCGGATCACGAAACATCTCCTGCGGGGTCAGTTGTAGGTCAGTTTGAAGAGAAAGGTTCGGCGTGCGGTGTTTCCAGCCGCATCACGCGTTTCAATATTGATCGGATGCGGCCCCGGCCCCTCCGGAAGTTCGATCTCCGCCCGAAACGGCCCTCGCGAAGAGTACCTGCTGGACAGCGCGCCCTCGACAGTAAGCGATGCGATTTCGCTTTCATCCTGCGCCATGCCCTCAAGCCGAAACAAGCGGCTCGCGACCGGTATCACCGCATCGTCGCTGTCAAAGGCCTCAGGCTCGGGGGCAGTCAACACGATCAGTGGCTCTGTGTCGTCCGTGGTTCCTGAGTTTGCAGCAACATGATCTATGGTGAGCACCACGGCGGCCACATCAGCCTCGCCGCTTGCGGCCTCAAACCCGATGCGGTCAGATAGAAGGTCCATCTCTTTCGCTGGTAGCAGACGGTCGCCCAGCGCGCTGCGCAGTCGCGCACGCACATCCCCTGAGGCCCGTGCCATTCGCTCCGCGACAACCTCCGGGTCCAACGGTTGCTGCGCATAAAGCAGCACATAATGGTCGGTACCGACCGTGTCATTCAGACGCGTAAAATGTTGCTCGGTCGGCCCCGGAAGCAACATGGTGGTGCCGCTATGTGTAAAAGGCGTCACCCTGTCTCCACGTGGAAACAGGTGCACGTAGTCACCTGTTGCGTCGCCACCCACTACGTAAAGCGCGCCATTGAAACGGCTCGACGCCTCCACGCGAAACCGCGCACCGGATGGCAGGGGCTGGCGCAAGGCATAGCCGTCGCTATTGCGCCTTACATCCAGCGTGTCGCCCGAAATATGCAGCACACGGGCACGACCGGCCATATCCACCACCCGCGGCGGCGGCGGTGGGTCGGGCGGCAACACTTCATAGCCTTCGAAAACGAAGTCATTGAAGTCCTCGTATGAGATCCAGAAGAACCCCTTGTTGCCCCAGCTTGTATCCCACGAATTCACAACCTCAAAAGCACCACCGTTGCGGGTGTCGTCATATCCGATCACCGCCATGGCATGCCCGCCGAGGGTATCGTCACGCAATCCGCTTCGCTCGGCGGAGCTTGGCTGCCAGAGCCCCTCCCCGCGGTGGCGCATGAACCCTTCTCCGACCATCATGCCGATGACCACTGGATTGCCATTCGCCAGCGCTCTGCGGGTGGCGACATGTTTGTTGCGACCGGATCGGCCCCAAAGCCGCGAAAATCCCTTGATCCGATACGCAGTCGCTTTGCTGCGCACGCCCGAGGGAGGAGTCGCAGAACAGGAAAACTCATCGTAAGGAAAATCGCTCATCAACGAAACGCCCTGCCGCTGCATCAATTCCAGTGCGTCAGGCAGATAAGACCCGTTGCACCCCGGCAGATGGATCTGGTTGAAAACATAGGCTGGCGACAGGATCATGCGGCGCAGTTTCGCTGAAGTGTCGACGTCCAGACCCTTGGCGGTCAATAGCGTGCGTGCAGCATAGGCGGTGGCCCAGCCTACACAGCTGCCTTGCTGCCCTTGATCGCCCACTGGTGGCACAAACCGTTTGAGTGACATCGAAGCCGGCGCGCTGAGATAATCTCCCCGCGCCAGTGGTGCTGACTTTGGCACCGCCCCATAGACCTCAGGGTCAAGAATAGCTCCGAGACTATATTCCTGGGCCTGCACTGCAACTGGAGCCCCGAGAGAAAGCACAAGCGCCAAAGCCCGCGCACCCGCACACCACGTTCGAACGATGTTACAAGAAATCAAGAAATGCCTCTCGTACCGAGTTGTTTGGGCTCCAACGAGGAGCAATGATATACTCAGGATCAGGCAAAGACCGACGATCACGCGATCCAGAGATTAGGCTGGCCTTGGAAATGAGGGCGTTAAGACCTGAATGGCGCCATCCACTGAAGGGGGTATGCTTGCAAATAGCCGGTTTTCGCTACCTCATTGAGTTTTCAAGTCTTCAATCACACTCACATTCTGACTTTGATATTTCAACCGGTCAACAATCTTGATCGGCGTCTTCACATTCGAAACGCTGATATTCCGGCGTTTCGAATGTGAACGAGAACCTGCTTGCAGCGCGTGGCCTCAGTCCCGCTGAAACGTCACCGCGCCGTCGCAGATCGTCACCTGCGCTTGCGCTTGCGTGATATCGGCAGGCGGTAATGCAGTCAGATCGTGGCTCATCACCGCGACGTCGGCCATCATACCAACCTTCAGCTTCCCCTTGCGGTTTTCGTTGAATTCGACCCAGGCATTGTCGCAGGTGTAGCTGGCCAGCGTATCCGTCAGGCTTTGCGTCTGGTCGCGCCAATCGGGTCCCAGGTCCAGCGGCGCGATGGCGGCCTTGACGTTGGGCATCACGTCAACGGGGATCACCGGCCAATCGGTCGAAAAGATCACCCGCGCGCCGCTGTTGCGGATGTCTTGCCATGCGTAGGCACCGGCGATCTGGTGATCGTGCAGCACCTGCCCGACGCCCGAAGGGGGGAAAATGTGGCCGCGCGGCGCGTGACCGGGCTGGATCGAGGCGACGATCCCCAATTTGGCCAGACGCGGAATATCGTCGGCATGCATGACTTCAAGGTGTTCAATTCTGTGACGGCTGTCGCGTTTTCCGTTGGCGTTTTGCGCGGCCTCATAGGCGTCAATTGTACGCCGCACCCCCGCATCGCCGATGGCATGCACCGCGATCTGAAAGCCGAGGCGGTCGGCCTCGATACATGCATTCACGAAATGCTCCTGAGTGAAGACCTCATCCCCGGTATTGCCGTTCGCACCCAGGTCCCCGGGGTAAGGCTCCAGCATCAAGGCGGTGCCGCTTTCCACGACGCCGTCGATGAACATCTTCACGTGTTGGCAGCGGACCTTGTCGCCCTGAAACCGGTCCCGCATCGCCGGGGCTTCCTGCGTCAGGCGTTCGACCGGATCGGTGCCCTTGAGGTGAAAGGGCACGTCTACACGGCAGATCAGGCGACCTTCCGCCTCAAGCTCCGCCAGCAGTTCCAGCTGGTAGACGTTGCCGTCCATCGCGTGCAGCCCGGTAATGCCCTGCCGCGCACAATGCTGTAGGCCGCGCGCAATCACGTCCTTGTCCATCTCACGCTGTTCTCTCGTGGGCGCAGGGACGGGGTCTTTGCCCGTGGTTAGCCCCATCATGTCGCGGCCGGCATGGCGTGTCAGCGCAAGCACGGGGCTATAGGCGCCGGGTTCCAGCAGCTCGCCGCTGGCTTTGCCGTCGTCGCCCATAACGACCTCGGACCCTGCATCGACCTCCAGCCCGTCGATCAGCCCTGCGGCCTCCAGTGCCTTGGTGTTGGCCCAGACAGTGTGGTGGTCGGGCGCGAACATGGCCAGCGGGCGGTCAGCCAGCACCGCATCAAGATCGTGACGCGTGGGCGTCTTTCCCGTGCCGAGGATGTTATAGTCTGCCATAACGCAAAAGATCATCTGCACGTCGGGGTGTGCTTCGGCGTAGGGGCGGATTTTGTCTTGCATCGCGGCGATCCCTTCAACGCCGTAAAGGTTCAGCGTGTCGAGCTCGACCGAGCCGCCAAAAAGATGCACATGGCTGTCGATGAAGCCGGGCAACACGGTACCGCCGCCTGCGTCAATGAGCAGCGTCTCCTCCCCCGTCATCGCACGGATATCTGCGTCATTGCCTACCGCTGTCAGAATCCCCCCAGTGATCGCCAGTGCCTGCGCGTCTGGCTGATCGGAGTCAAAAGTCATCAGCTTGCCGTTATGGATGATGATATCGGGGGCGGTGGCCATTGGAATTCTCCGGCAAAGGGTAAAGCGGCCCCACGAAGGGGGCCGCAGTTGGTCACTGTGAAAAGCGCTTACTTCTGCAGTTCGGTCCAGATCGCGGTGTAGATCTTGGTCGCTGCCGGCGGGCAGGTGCGCGCAACATAGGCCGCCCCTTTCAGCTCTTCGGGGACCACGATCTCTGGCGCGGCCTTCATGTCTTCTGGCATGAATTCTTCTGACCCTGCGATGCCGTTGGCATACCGGGCAAACGACGACAGCATAGCAGCGTTCTCAGGGTCCATGATGAAATTGAGGAAGGTTTTCGCCTGTTCCACGTTCTGCGCGTCCGCGAGGATCGCGGCGTTGTCCATCCAGACTGGGTAGCCTTCCTGAGGATAGCCGAAGGCGATGTCCGGGTTCTGAACGCGCGCGCGCATCGACGCACCGTTCCAGTTCGACCCGGCGGCCACGTCACCCGCAGCGTATTTCTCGATCATGCCGTAATCCATCGAGACCCAGTTTTTCTTGGCCTCGACCAGCATGTCGCGCACTTCGCGCAGCACGTCCTTATCGGCGGTGCATTGCTCTCCTCCGACATAGTGGATCGCCAGCCCCATCAGATCATTCATTTCCGGCGTCGCGTTGATCTTTCCCTTCAGTTCTTCTGGCGGGTCGAAAATCACGCCGGAGGTGTTGATATCACCGTCATAGACCGAGGTGTTCACGGTCACGCCCACTGTGCCCCACTGCCACGGCACAGTGTAGTCACGGCCCGGATCGAATTCGACGTCGACCCATTGCGGGTCCATGTGTTTGAAGTTCTCCATCTGGTTCGGCTTGCTTTGCAGCAACAAGCCTTCTTCGATGAAGATCGGCACGTAGGTGCCCGACGGCACGACGATGTCGAAGCCGTGACCACCGGCCTTGATCTTTGCCAATGCGGTGTCGTTGCTGTCGTAGTCAGTGACCGTGACCTCTATGCCGGTCTCTTTCTCAAACTTCTCGATCATCTCGGGGCTGGTGTAGTTGCCCCAGTTGTAGATGTTCAGCTGACCTTCGGCGAAGGCAGGTGTGGCCAGCACCAGTGACAAGGCCGTGAGTGTTGTCTTCTTCATGGTGTAAACTCCCGTTGGCTTATTTTTTGATTTTACTCAACACAGTGAACGCGATTACGAAGGTCACGGAGATGCCAAGCAGCACGGTCGAGATCGCATTGACCTCTGGCGTGACCACGCGACGCAACTGGCCGAGCATGTAGGTGGGCAGCGTATCCTGCCCCGCGGATTTTACAAATTCAGTGATCACCACATCGTCCAGCGAGATCACGAAGGCCAGCATTGCCCCCGCAAGAATGCCGGGCCAGAGCTGTGGCAGGGTTATGCGGCGAAACACCTGGAAGGGAGTCGCGTAGAGGTCCGCAGCCGCTTGTTCCAGGCTAAGGTCCATGCCCGTCAGCCGCGCGCGGATCGGCAGGTAAGCAAAGGGAATACAAAAGGCCGAGTGCGCGATGATCAAGTAGGCAAGGCCGGTGTAGCCGGTCGCAACCTTTATCATCGCAAAGAAGATCAGCAACGCCGTCGCAGTCACGATTTCAGGTACCATCAGCGGCTGGTTGATCATCGCAAAGACCGCCGCCTGCCCCTTGAACTTGCGCGTGCGGGTGGTGGCCAGCGCGGCCAGAACCGCGACGCTTGTCGAAATCGCCGAAGCCCAGAGCGCGATGACAAGGCTGCGGACAGTGGCCTGCTGCACTTGGTCATTTTCCCACGCCGAGACGTACCAGCGCCAGGAAAAACCCTCCCAAATGGCGATGGAGCGGCCGGAGTTGAAGGAATAAACCACCAGCAGGATGATCGGCAGGTACAGCAGCACGAAGCACGTCATCGCGATGACGGTGAACCCCGGCTGACGGCTTATGCTGAACCTCTTACGCACGGTGTGGCTCCTCCGTTCCGGCTGCGCGGACGTAGGCAAGCAGCGCAATCATGACGATGGCAAGCAGCGTGATCGACAGCGCGGCCCCGAGCGGCCAGTTGCGGCCCTGTCCGAACTGCAACTCGATCAGGTTTCCGATCATCAGCTGATTGCCGCCTCCCATGACGCGTGGCGTGACGTAGGCCCCCAGCGAGGGCACGAAAACAAGGATCGACCCTGCGATGACACCGGGCTTTACCAGTGGCAGGATCACACGGCGCAACACCTGGAAACGCGTGGCGTAGAGGTCATAGCCCGCCTCGACCAGACTGAAATCCAGCCGCTCCATGGACGCGTAGAGCGGCAGCACCATCAGCGGGATATAGACATAGACCATGCCCAGCAGGATCGAAAACTCGGTATAGAGCATCTGTATCGGCGTATCGATGACGCCCAGCCACAACAGCAGAGTGTTCACGGTACCCTCCGCCCGGATCAGCTCCACGATGGCGAAGGTACGTATCAGCAGGTTCGTCCAAAACGGAATGATGATCAGCAGCATCCAAAGATCGCGCTGTTTCTTGGGCCGGGTCGCGATGAAATAGGCGGTCGGGAAACCGAAGAAGAGGCACAGCAGCGTGGTCAGCAGCGAAAGCTTCACCGAACGCCAGAAAATGCTGAGATGCGCATCGGACCAGCCCAAGGTGTCATCAAAGATATCCCGCTCCGCAAAGACGTTGAACCACGCCTGCCAGGAAAACTGATATTCCACACCGCCATAGTCCCCAGGCGTCAGGAACGAATACACCAGCGTGATCAGGAGCGGCCCGGCGGCAGCAAAAACCAAAATGGCAAGCGCGGGCGCCAGCAACAGCCAGCGGCGGCGGCTGGCGCGGGCATCGGCGGCGGAGGCGAGATCGCTCATCGCGTCAATCCCTCAACACTTGGCCGACACCGGCACCGAACTGAATGCCAACGGTGTCACCCGTGGTGTAGCTCGACGCGGCGTCAGGCCGGTTCTGCAGGCGCACCACAAAGGCAGTGCCGTCGTTCAGTGCCACGTGATAATGCGTGTCGGTGCCGAAATAGACGACCTCGCCCAGAGTGCCGGTGACCAGCCCCTCATCGACAGGGCCGATGCTGGCGTGTTCGGGGCGCACCGCAAGAGTGATACTGCCGCTTTGCGGGCCTGCCTCCCAAGTCCGCGCGGCGATCTCGCGTCCTGACGACAGGCGCACCTGCGCCGTCTCGCCGCTGACGGACAATAAATCGGCCGGTAGGAAATTCGTGTCACCGATGAAATCCGCGACAAAGCGCTCTGCAGGATGGTCATAGATCTCGCGCGGGGTGCCAACCTGCCTGATCTCGCCCGCGCTCATCACCGCGATGCGGTCGGACATGGTCAGTGCCTCTTCCTGATCGTGCGTGACGAAAATGAAGGTGATCCCGGTTTCCGTCTGCAGACGCTTCAATTCAAGTTGCATGTCCTTGCGCAGCTTGAAGTCCAGTGCGCTGAGCGGCTCGTCTAGAAGCAGCACACGGGGTTTCGGAGCCAAAGCACGGGCCAGTGCCACGCGCTGTTGCTGACCACCAGAAATCTGGCCGGTTTGGCGATCAGCCATCTGGCTCATCTTTACCAGCTCCATCATCTCGCCCACCGTCGTCCTGATCTCGGACTTGGGTTTGCCCAACATCTCAAGTCCGAAGCCGATATTTTGAGCCACGGTAAGGTGCGGAAACAATGCGTAGCTTTGAAATACTGTGTTCACGGGCCGTTTATGCGGCGGCAGCTCCAACAGATCCTCGCCGTGCATGGTCAGAGAGCCCGAGCTCGGTTGCTCAAACCCTGCGATCATTCGCAACAGGGTGGTCTTGCCACAGCCAGAAGGCCCCAGCAGGGTGAAAAATTCGTTGTCCCGAATGCCGATACTGGCATCGGCAAGCGCCACGACGGGCGGCTGACCGGGGTAAACTTTCCTGATGTTTTTGACGCTGATGGCGGTCGCCACGATTGGTATCCCTTGCGTTGGTCTGGTCTCCACGGTTCCGCATTGGGACGCGGGACGCCAGTTTTATTTGACAATCAGCGCATTCAATCGATGGAAAAATACCCCCACGGGGGTAGTCTGTGATCAAAGAGTTGGCTTTTCGGGGTTAGAAATGACGGAACTTCTCAGGTCAGGCGACCTGTCACGACTGCAACGCGCTATGGCGCACAGTCGTGACGATTCGTTCTTTCATCACCTGCGAAGCCTGCTACGGGCGCGACTTCGGTTCGATACGTTCCTGATCCTGAAGTTCGGGCGCAGCGGTGTTCCGCAGGCGCTCAATACATGGATTGCGGATGCGGCCCTGCAAGCCACCTACCCGCGTTACTATCTTGAAGGGGCCTACCGGCTCGACCCCTTTTTCCAGATGCGCCACAGCCAAACGGAAGGCGGTCTATACCGCCTGTCAGACATCGCACCCGACCGTTTCTTTTCCGGCGAATACTACCTGCGCTACTATCAGATCACCGGCATCCGGGACGAGGTCGGCTTGCTGGTGCCCTTGTCGGACGGCGCGACGGGCCACCTCTCGTTCAGCCGAAAAGATGGCAAATTTCGCCGCAGGGAATTGCAGTGCTTGCGACACTTCAGCCCCGTCCTGCTGGAACTGCTACGTCAGTATTGCGAGTCGCGCGGTGCGCCCGAAAGCCCGCCCGCATCGAGCCTTCGCCCCTTGGAGGATCTCATTGCTGCGCATGTATTGCAGGTCCGTCAGGCCGACCTGACTCGGCGCGAGGCGCAGGTGATCGCGTTGATCCTGCAGGGCCATTCCAACCTGTCGGCAGCATTGGTGCTCGGCGTCGCGCGCCAAACCGTCAAGGTTCATCGCCGCAACATCTACCGAAAGTTGATGATCACTTCGCAGGCAGAATTATTCGCAATGCTAAGCAGCCTGTTCTGAACGGATGCAGCACGACGGGGAGGGAAGGTATGGCTGCGCTAGGGTCAGGACTCGTTATCCTTCATAGCCAGAAGATGACGAGAGCGGCGAGAGCGATAGCTGCCAGGAACACTGTTGGTGATCTGTCGTATCGTGTTGCGACCCTTCTCCAGTCTTTCAGCCTGCCGAACATGATCTCGATCTGGTTGCGGCGTTTGTAACGGCGCTTATCGTACTTGACAGGGGTTTTACGCTGTTTGCGCCCAGGGATGCACGCCTTTATCCCCTTGTCTTCCAACGCTTCTCTGAACCAGTCAGCGTCATAGCCCCGGTCGCCCAGCAGCCATCCGACCGTCGGCAGGCTGCTGCACAGAGCCCGTGCTCCGACGTAATCGCTGACTTGGCCGGCAGTGATGAACAAGTTGAGCGGGCGACCACGGCTGTCGCAGATCGCATGCAGCTTCGTGTTCATCCCGCCTTTTGTGCGACCGATCACCCGCCCGCGCTTGTCTCCAGGTCCCCTTTTTTCGCCCGTAGGCTGGAAGCCGTACGGTGCGCTTTGAGATACGTCGCATCGATCATGACAGTTTGTTCTTCGCGATGATCTGCGGCCAGACCGACCAGCATTTGTGCGAAAATGCCCTTATCGCTCCACCGCTTCCAGCGGTTGTACAACGTTTTGTGTGGGCCGTATTCCTTCGGTGCATCACGCCACCGCAAGCCATTGCGATTGATGAAGATAATGCCACTTAGGACCCGCCGGTCATCAACTCGCGGCTTGCCGTGAGACTTGGGAAAGAAGCGCTCAAGACGCGCCATCTGCGCATCGCTCAACCAGAAAAGATCAGACATCGTCACCGCCCATTTTTGATGCGGTGAATCACGCAGCCAACCGAAAATCAATGGGTCCTGAGCCCTAGACTTACAACTTACCTGTTCGCGAGGGGGATATGCGCACCATCGCCCAGACGGATCTGGAAGCGCGGGTCCTGAACGCCCTGACCCATCACCTGATGGATCCAGACGCACTTGCGATCTTTTGCGAGACCTATGCAGAAGAACGCAACCGGCTGCGCCGGGAGGCTGAGGACGCGAGAGAGACCCTAGAACGCAGCCTCACCCAGACCAAACGCGATCACCAAAAGCTGGTGGATGCGATCATCGCAGGTGTGCCGGCGGAGCAGGTCAAAGACCGGATGATCGAGCTGGATCAGCAACGGCAGCAGCTCGAGCGCAGGCTTTCCGCCTCCCCTGCCCCGGATCCGATCCTGATCCATCCGTCGATGGCGGTGACCTACCGCGAACGGGTGGCGGTGGCGGCATCGCCAAAGTCTCCAAATCGGCCTTCGGCTGTTCCTCCGCGCGCAATAAGGGCAAAGCGGTCTGCGCCAATATGCGCACCATCGCCCAGACGGATCTGGAAGCGCGGGTCCTGAACGCCCTGACCAATCACCTGATGGATCCAGAGGCACTGGCGGTCTTTTGCGAGACTTATGCCGACGAACGCAACCGGCTGCGCCGGGAGGCCGAGGGCGCGAGAGAGACCCTGAACGCAGCCTCGCCCAGACCAAACGCGATCACCAAAAGCTGGTGGACGCGATTATCGCAGGTGTTCCGGCGGAGCAGGTCAAAGACCGGATGATCGAGCTGGATCAGCAAAGGCAGCAGCTCGAGCGCAGGCTTTCCGCCTCCCCTGCCCCGGACCCGATCCTGATTCATCCGTCGATGGCGGTGACCTACCGCGAGCGGGTCGCGGCATTGATTGCGGGTCTGGGGAGAAGCGCAGAGATGCCTGCAGCCAAGGAGGCGCTGCGGGCTTTGGTGGATCGGATCGTACTGATGCCGGCTGCGGGGAGCACGGGCGTGGAGATCGAGTTGGAGGGGGATCTTGCGGCGCTGTTGCGGGTGGCGATGGGGTCTGAAGCGGTCATCCAAACGCCAGCAACCGCGCACTCTGTTGAGGCGCGGCTGGAAGGTGCTGATATTGTTAGAGAATTAGTATTGGTTGCGGGAGTAGGATTTGAACCTACGACCTTCAGGTTATGAGCCTGACGAGCTACCTGGCTGCTCCATCCCGCGGTGTTTGTTTTTTTTGTTTTCGTTTTGAGAGTATTGGGGTTCTTATTAGGTTTGGCGGTGCCCTACTCTCCCACACCTTAAGATGCAGTACCATCGGCGCAACAGCGCTTAACTTCCGGGTTCGGGAAGGGACCGGGTGTTTCGCTTGTGCTTTGGCCACCAAACCGAATAAGAACCCCGCTAGACTTTTTTTGTCTAGCAAATCAACGTTTTGACCTTGTTTTTAGGAGGTCAACGAGTTGTCCAAGTTTTGTGTATGCGTTTTTGGTGTGGCTGTCTTTTACTGGATCAGATCAAGCCAATCGGGCGATTAGTACCGGTCAACTGAATGCATTGCTGCACTTACATCTCCGGCCTATTGACGTGGTGGTCTTCCACGGCCCTCAGGGATACCTTGTTTTGAGGGGGGCTTCCCGCTTAGATGCCTTCAGCGGTTATCCTTTCCGAACATAGCTACCCAGCACTACCGTTGGCACGATAACTGGTCCACCAGTGGTTCGTTCACCCCGGTCCTCTCGTACTAGGGGCAACTCCTCTCAAGTATCCTACACCCACGGCAGATAGGGACCGAACTGTCTCACGACGTTCTAAACCCAGCTCACGTACCTCTTTAAACGGCGAACAGCCGTACCCTTGGGACCTGCTCCAGCCCCAGGATGAGATGAGCCGACATCGAGGTGCCAAACACTGCCGTCGATATGGACTCTTGGGCAGTATCAGCCTGTTATCCCCGGCGTACCTTTTATCCGTTGAGCGATGGCCCTTCCACTCGGGACCACCGGATCACTATGGCCGACTTTCGTCTCTGCTCGACTTGTCAGTCTCGCAGTCAGGCTGGCTTTTGCCATTGCACTCAACGAGCGATTTCCGACCGCTCTGAGCCAACCTTCGCGCGCCTCCGTTACGCTTTAGGAGGCGACCGCCCCAGTCAAACTACCCGCCACGCAGGGTCCCGGATCCAGATAATGGACCGCGGTTAGACATCAAGAGTGCGAAGGGTGGTATCTCAAGGATGGCTCCACAGGAACTAGCGTTCCTGCTTCAATGCCTACCACCTATCCTGCACATCACAATCCTGATGCCAGTGCGAAGCTGTAGTAAAGGTGCACGGGGTCTTTCCGTCTAACCGCGGGAAGCCTGCATCTTGACAGGCAATTCAATTTCGCTGAGTCGATGTTGGAGACAGCGGGGAAGTCGTTACGCCATTCGTGCAGGTCGGAACTTACCCGACAAGGAATTTCGCTACCTTAGGACCGTTATAGTTACGGCCGCCGTTTACCTGGGCTTCAATTCGGAGCTCTCACCCCTCCTTTTAACCTTCAGGCACCGGGCAGGCGTCAGACCCTATACGTCGTCTTGCGACTTCGCAGAGCCCTGTGTTTTTAATAAACAGTCGCCACCCCCTGGTTTGTGCCCCCGGATTCCACTTGCGTAGGACCCGGGCCTCCTTCTCGCGAACTTACGGAGGTATTTTGCCGAGTTCCTTCAACATCGTTCTCTCAAGCGCCTTGGTATTCTCTACCAGTCCACCTGTGTCGGTTTAGGGTACGGTCTGATGGAGGGCTATTTCCAGGGACTACTTAGCAGCCCGCCCAATCCGATAAGGGCAAACTACCTTCGCAATCCGTCACATCCTCCTGGCCTAGGAATATTAACCTAGTTCCCATCGCCTACGCCTTTCGGCCTCGGCTTAGGGGCCGGCTTACCCTGCTCAGATTAGCTTTAAGCAGGAACCCTTGGACTTTCGGCGAGAGTGTCTCTCACACTCTTTGTCGCTACTCATGTCATCATTCTCGCTAGTGATCTCTCCACGGGATCGCTCACGCGCCCGCTTCATCGAAAGCTCCTTGCGTCCAATCCTTCCCGAAAGAAGGTAAGGACGCATGGAACTATGTCACACTACGCTCTGCTACCATGCACTATGTGCATCCTCGGCTTCGGCTCATGGCTTGAGCCCCGTTACATCTTCGCCGCAGGACGTCTTATTTAGACCAGTGAGCTGTTACGCTATCTTTAAAAGATGGCTGCTTCTAAGCCAACTTCCTGGTTGTTTTGGACATCCCACCTGCTTTCCCACTTAGCCATGAATTAGGGGCCTTAGCCGGAGGTCAGGGTTGTTTCCCTCTCCACTACGGACGTTAGCATCCGCAGTGTGTCTGCCATCTAGTACTCCCGGGTATTCGGAGTTTGGTTAGGATCAGTAAGCCTGTGGGGCCCCATTACCCATCCAGTGCTCTACCCCCCGGGGTATTCGGATGACGCTCTACCTAAATAGATTTCGCAGAGAACCAGCTATCTCCGAGTTTGATTGGCCTTTCACCCCTAGGCACAACTCATCCCGACCTTTTTCAACAGGTGTGGGTTCGGACCTCCAGTGCGTGTTACCGCACCTTCATCCTGGTCATGCCTAGATCACTCGGTTTCGGGTCTGATCCCACGAACTCATTCGCCCTATTAAGACTCGCTTTCGCTGCGCCTACACCTAACGGCTTAAGCTTGCTCGTGAGACCAAGTCGATGACCCATTATACAAAAGGTACGCTGTCAGCCCTCAAGGGGCCTCCAACTGATTGTAGGCGTTCGGTTTCAGGTACTGTTTCACTCCCCTCGTCGGGGTGCTTTTCACCTTTCCCTCACGGTACTGGTTCGCTATCGGTCAGTAAGGAGTACTTAGCCTTCGGGGGTGGTCCCCCGATCTTCAGACAGAATTTCACGTGTTCCGCCCTACTTAATACGTCCTTCAGAGCTTCCCATACGGGGCTGTCACCCGCTATGGCCATGCTTCCCAACATGTTCTGGTCACTCATCAGGCTCGGCTGGTCCGCGTTCGCTCGCCGCTACTAACAGAGTCTCTATTGATGTCCTTTCCTCCGGGTACTTAGATGTTTCAGTTCCCCGGGTTTGCTCTTATAAACCTATGTATTCAGTCTATAAGTACCTGATTAAGCCGGATATAAGCAGCAACCGAAGTCGCTATTATATCAAACTTTCAGGTGGGTTGCCCCATTCGGAAATTCATGGGTCAAAGCCTATTCTCGGCTCACCATGACTTATCGCAGAGTATCACGTCCTTCATCGCCTCTTACTGCCAAGGCATCCACCAAACGCCCTTCTCGCGCTTGATCTGATCCAGAAAGAGACAGCCATGCGGCTATCGTGACCTGACAGCTGGTAAGTAGCCAGGTCTCTGTTTCTGAACCAAAAAGCATACTTTCCCGCTCTTCCCTTCAGTGCCTGTGATGTCGATCTCAGGCGAAGAGAAGAACAATGCATGATCGGGTAGATCATGCGGGTTAGTGTACTTGACTTGGACAACTACTGTCGTTTCAGGCAGGCATACATCCGGGCGTCTGAGGAAACATGACGGATCCGGTGCTGTCCACGAGCAAGCTCGCTTCACCTATCTGAGGTCGTTCCCACACTCGGGAGGACCAACAGTGTTGTTGATTTTTCTCTCTAAACGATATCAAGGCAATCATATGATTGCCGCAGTGTCCGATTGGACGTTTGAACCACCTGCGCTGAGGTGTCT
>NZ_CP136704.1:2987500-3565000 GCF_032924845.1 Tritonibacter scottomollicae | reverse complement strand
CGCCAACCCCCCTTATCCACAAGCCACCCCTACTTACCCACAGACTCAACCGCGGAATCGCGTCGCTGCTCGCAGACCAAACCAACAAAACGAGTCGCACCCACTGCGAAACCCAGCCGCAAAAACAAAAAAGCGCAGAGGAAATCCTCCGCGCCTTCTGAACGACTGATCTGGTGATTTGATCTCAGGTCTTCGGCTTGCTCGCCTCGCCCGCCACGTAGACCTCTGCCACCGCCCGGTCATCGCCAAGCATCTGAAGGATGAACAGCTCCTCACTCAGGGACGAAGCCGCCTCTGCCCGCAAGGCCATTGCCGGAGTGGCCGACACGTCCATCACCACGATGTCCGCTTCTGTGCCCACATCCAGCGTGCCGATCTGATCGACCTGCCCCAACACCTCGGCATTGCCGCGCGTGATCCAGTGAAAGGCGTTCAACGGATGCAGCTTCTGGTTCTGTAGCTGCAGGACCTTGTAGCCCTCATTGAGGGTCTGCAGCATCGAGTAGCTGGTGCCCGCGCCGATATCAGTGGCGATGCCGTTGCGGATACCTTTACCGCGCAGGCCTGCGTCATCGAACAACCCGCTGCCGAGGAACAGGTTCGAGGTCGGGCAGAACACCGGCTTGCCCCCTACATCTGCCAGCAGCTCGATCTCGCGCGGCTCCAGGTGGATCGCATGGCCCAGCAGAGTCTTGTCCCCCACACACCCGTAGCGCTCATAGATACCAAGGTAGTCCGGCGCGTCCGGGTAGAGGCTGAGGGTGAAGTCGATTTCGTCGCGGTTCTCCGACAGATGCGTCTGCACATAGGCCTCAGGGTGTTCGCGCATTAGGGCGCCCGCCGCCTCCAGCTGCGCAGGCGTGGAGGTGATCGCGAACCGTGGAGAGATCGCATAAGACGCGCGCCCCTTCCCGTGCCAACGCTCAATCAGCGCCTTGGTCTCGTCATAGCCCTGCTGCGCGGTATCGGTCAGCCCCTCGGGTGCGTTGCGGTCCATCATCACCTTGCCGCCGATCATCCGCATGTTGCGGCGGGCCGCTTCGGCGAAATAGGCCTCGGCCGAGGTCGGATGCACCGAGCAGAAGGCCACCGCCGTGGTGGTGCCATGGCCGAGGATCAGGTCAAAAAAGCCGCGCGCCATCCGTTCTGCGTGGCCTGCGTCGGCAAACTGCACCTCCGCCGGGAAGGTATAGGTGTTGAGCCAGTCCAGGAGCTGCTCACCCCAGGAGGCCACAACCTGCACCTGCGGGAAATGCAGATGCAGGTCGATGAAGCCGGGCATCAGCAGATGCGGGCGGTGGTCGACCACCTCGGCGCCTGCGGCCTGCGGCGCGATCTCGGCATAGGGGCCCTGTGCGGTGATGCGCCCGTCCTGCATCAGGATCGCGCCATCCTCTATATAAGAGTAGGCAGCGGTGTCTTCGGGCCCGGTGGGCTCGGCATGAAAACTCAGCGTGCGGCCACGCAGAAGGGTCGCGGAAGCGGACATCATAGATCCCCTTAGTTCGGTATCAGAAAAACAGGTCAGCCCAGGCGCCCCCTGCACCGCGTCAGCGGTGCGCGGCCCGGCGGGCGCGGCTGCATTTTAATGCTGTTGCGACGGGCGGGTGTGCCCCGACCGGCAAGACTGTGCTCAGTTGCCGGCCATGTAGAAAGGCAGCTCTGCCGCGCCATCGGCAAACCACTTGCGGATCAGCGCGCGCTCGTCGTCTTCCATATAGGTGACATTGGCGGGCGGCATGGCATGGGTGGCCCCGGCCTGCAGATAGATCTGGCGGGCGTGTTTCGCCACATCCGCCTCGGTTTCCAAGAGCACGTTCTTCGGCGCCCGGCGGATGCCCTCATAATAGGGCTCGCGTGCATGGCACATCGCACACCGTCCCGGCACCACGCTCATGATGTCATCGAAATGCTCCGAGCCGGCGTAAGCCAGCTCGGTCTGTGTCAATTCACGCGCCTCGGACTCCTCATAGGTGTCCTGCATCAGCGGTGCCTGGCTCAGCGCCATGACGGCAATGAACAGCAGGATGGTGACCGGCCAGGTCCAGGTCGGGTTGCCGGTGCCAGCGTGCAGCGTGTTGAAATAGTGCCGAATGGTCACCCCCATCAGGAACACCAGCGCCGCGATGATCCAGTTGTACTCGGTGGCAAAGGCCAGCGGGTAGTGGTTGGACAGCATCAGGAAGATGACCGGCAGCGTCAGGTAGTTGTTGTGGGTCGACCGCAGCTTGGCAATCTTGCCGTACTTTGGATCCGCCGGACGGCCCGCCTGCAGGTCCGCCACCACGACACGCTGGTTCGGCATGATAATGAAGAACACGTTGGCGGTCATGATCGTGGCGGTGAAGGCGCCCAGATGCAGCATCACCGCGCGGCCGGTAAAGATCTGGTTGTACCCCCAGCCCATCGCCACCAGCAGCACGAACAGCAGCACCATCAGGACGGTCGGCTTTTCGCCCAGAGGCGATTTGCACAGGAAGTCATAGATCAGCCAGCCGATGCTGAGCGAGGCCGCCGAGATCAGGATCCCCTGCCACAGGGCCAGATCCGCCTTGCCTTGGTCGATCAGGTACAGCTCCCCCCCGGCCCAGTAGACGATCATCAACAGACCGGCGCCAGACAGCCAGGTGGCATAGCTCTCCCATTTGAACCAGATCAGATGGTCCGGCATGTTCTCCGGCGCCACTAGGTATTTCTGGATGTGATAGAAACCGCCGCCGTGGACCTGCCACTCTTCACCATGCGCCCCCACCGGCAGATGCGGCACCTTCCGCAGCCCCAGGTCGAGGGCGATAAAGTAGAAGGACGATCCGATCCAGGCGATCGCGGTGATGACATGTAGCCAGCGGACCGCAAAGCCCAGCCAGTCCCACATGATGACAAGCTCTTGCATAGCTCACTCCTTGCGCGTTTGTCCTGACCCTAGGCGAGGGTGTCATTTTCGTGTATCAGGAAAAAATTCCAAGCTGCTTCAAACATAAGCTAACAATGAAATACCCAACATGGCCTATCTGAACAATATCCGCACTTTCGTCCGCGTCTACGAGCTCGGAAACATGTCCGCCGCCGCGCGGGACATGCGCATTTCCGCCGCCGTGGCCTCGTCGCGGATTTCGCAGCTGGAAGAACACCTTAAGGTGCGCCTGTTTCAACGCACCACGCGCCTGTTGAACCCGACCGAACAGGGCCAGCTGTTCTATCACGGCGCGGTCAAGATCCTCGAAGCGGTGGAAGAGGCCGAGGCCGATATCTCCAACGTGACCCAGACGCCGCGCGGCACGCTCTATGTGGCGGCTCCCCTTGGTCTGGGCCAGCGGCTGATCGCCCCGGCGGTGCCGCAGTTCAACGCCGCCTACCCGCTGATCAACATCCGCCTGCGTCTGTCGGACCGCAAACTGGATCTGGCCGCCGAAGGGCTGGACGCGGCCTTCTTCCTCGGCCTGCCGGAGGATTCAAACCTCAAGATCCGCAAGATCACCGACTGCCCGCGCGTGCTCTGCGCCGCCCCCGCCTATATCGAGACCCGTGGCCTGCCCCAATCCAGCGCCGAGCTGAAAACCGACGCACATGACTGCCTGAACCTGCGCTATCCCGGCGCGCCGGAATTCCAGTGGCCCCTGCACGGCCCTGATGGCATCCGGCGGGTGGCCGTCACCGGCCCGTTTGAATCGGACCACGGTGATGTGCTGACCCAATGGGCGCTCGACGGTCATGGCATCATCCTGAAGCCCCTGTTCGAGGTTTTCGAACACCTCGCTGAGGGAACGTTGGTGCCCGTGCTGACGGAAGAGCCCCCCGCGACGATCCAGATGGCCTGCCTCTACATGCACCGTCGCCATCAGGACCCGAAGGTGCGGCTGTTCCTCGATTTCATGATCGATCACATCCTGGCGTCCCTGCCTGAAAAGGCCGCCTGAAACGGCAAAAGGACGGCGCCCCATGGCCCCGCCCTTCATCTTTTCCCAAAATACCTCCGCCGGAGGCCTCCGTCAGCTGCCGCGATAGGTGGAATAGCCATAGGGCGACAACAGCAGCGGCACATGATAATGGCTGTCCGCCTCGCTCATGCCAAACCGGATCGGCACCTGATCGAGGAACATCGGCGCATCCCCCGCCTGACCCGACGCGCGCAGATAGTCACCGCAAAAGAAGACCAACTCATAGGTTCCGGTCTCAAATGTCTCTGCCGGCAGGATCGGGCTGTCGGTGCGCCCATCCGCATTGGTCACCGTCTCAGCAATCTTCTCGTGAGAATCATCACTCACCTTATAAAGCGCGATCTTGATGCCCTCGGCCGGGCAGCCGCGCGCGGTGTCCAGAACATGTGTTGTCAGATATCCGGTCATCTGTGACGTCTCCTTTTTGGCGGTAAAATGTTCAACGGAATCGTGCGACAGGCCCACGCCCAATCACGTCTCGCTGATTTTATCGCCATACTGCGAGAGCTTTGCCGCAGATGCACGCAGAAGCGTCAAACAGCACTTTCAAAAAATGCGGTAAAGCCCCGCGGCCATTTCATATGTATAACATGTAAATAACCTAAAAGACGCGGAGATCCCAATCGTGACACGCTATCCCCGAGACATGCGTGGATATGGGGCGCATGCCCCGCATCCCGCTTGGCCCAATGATGCAAAAATCGCCGTCCAGTTCGTGTTGAACTACGAAGAAGGCGGCGAGAACTGCACCCTGCACGGCGATGCCGCCTCCGAGGCCTTCCTCTCCGACATCCCCGGTGCCGCGCAATGGCAGGGCCAGCGCCACTGGAACATGGAATCGATCTATGAATACGGCGCGCGGGCCGGGTTCTGGCGTCTGCACCGCCTGTTCACTGGCGCCGACATCCCGCTGACCATCTATGGCGTTGCCACCGCCCTCGCTCGCAGCCCCGAACAGCTGCAGGCGATGAAGGACGCGGACTGGGAAATCGCCTCCCACGGCCTCAAATGGGTCGAGCACAAGGACATGCCCGAGGATGAAGAGCGCGCCTCGATCAAAGAGGCGATCCGCCTGCACACCGAGGTGGTCGGGGAACGCCCGCGCGGCTGGTACACTGGCCGGTGCAGCGCCAACACCGTGCGTCTGGTCGCCGAAGAGGGCGGCTTTGACTATATCTCCGACACTTATGATGACGACCTGCCCTATTGGCTGGAAGTTGGTGATCGCGACCAGCTGATCATTCCCTACACGCTCGAAGCCAACGACATGCGCTTTGCCACCGCGCCCGGTTGGGTCACGGGCGAGGATTTCGGCTCCTACCTGACCGACGCCTTTGATGCGCTTTATGCCGAAGGCGAGGCCGGCGCGCCCAAGATGATGACCATCGGTCTGCACTGCCGTCTGGTGGGTCGCCCGGGCAAGATCGCCGCACTCAAACGCTTTATCGAGCATGTCCAGACCCATGAGGGCGTCTGGTGCCCGCGTCGTGTGGAGATCGCCGAACATTGGGCGGAAAACCACCCCCATCAGCGCCGCACCCGTCCAAGCCAGATGGACCGCGAGAGCTTTGTCGCCACCTACGGGTCTATCTTCGAGCATTCGCCCTGGATCGCAGACCGCGCCTTTGACCTGGAGCTTGGCCCCGCGCATGACTGCGCCGCCGGGGTGCACAATGCGCTCTGCCGCATGTTCCGCACCGCCTCCGACGAGGATCGCCTCGGCGTGCTCACCGCGCACCCGGATCTGGCCGGCAAACTCGCCAGCGCCGGGCGCCTGACCGCCGAGAGCACCTCGGAACAGGCCAGCGCCGGGCTCGACATGCTGACGGATGCGGAACGCGAGACCTTCACCGCGATGAATGACACCTATGTGGCCAAACACGGCTTCCCCTTCATCATTGCGGTGCGCGACCACGACAAGGCCTCGATTCTGGCCGCCTTCCAGCGCCGCATCGACAATGACCGTTCGACCGAGTTTGCCGAGGCCTGCCGTCAGGTCGAACGCATCGCGCAATTCCGTCTGATGGATCTGCTGCCATGACCCGTGAGTTGATCGCCCAACCGCTGACCGCCGCAGACTTCGCCCCCTTTGGCGAGGTGCTGGAACCGAAGGCGCAGCCCGACAAGCTCATCAACCAGGGCAAATGCGGCCGTCACCACGACCTCGCACAACTCGACTTTGCCGACGGGCGGGCCGGGATCAGCCTGTTTGATGCTGAGGCCCGCACCCTGCCCCACAAGGTAGACATGGTCGAACGTCACCCCGAGGGCAGTCAGGCCTTTGTGCCGGTCACCGGCGTTCCAATTCTGGTGGTCGTGGCTCCGGATAAAGACGGCACCCCCGGCACGCCGCGCGCCTTCCTCAGCCAACCCGGCCAATCGATCAACCTGCACCGGGGCGTCTGGCACGGGGTGCTCGCTCCGTTTGAGGCGCCCGGCCAGTATATCGTCATCGACCGCATCGGTGAGGGCGCAAACCTCGAAGAACACTGGTTCGACGATCCCTGGATTGTCACCAAGGTCGCCGCACAAACAGAAGGCTGACCTCCCTCTTTCATCTGGATCATCCCGACCCGCCAAACGAGGCCGGGAGATCCGCCAACCAACAGGGAACAGAAAATGTCTGATACCTCCATCGGGACGCCGGAGCAGCTCCGCGATCCCGACTACATGCCCCCACTGGCCAAGGCCATTCCGCTGGGCATCCAGCACGTGCTGGCGATGTTCGTCTCTAATGTGACGCCAGCGATCATCGTCGCAGGCGCCGCCGGATTTGGTTTTGGTTCCAACTCGCCCGATTTCCCGGAACTGCTCTACCTGATCCAGATGTCGATGCTGTTTGCCGGTATCGCCACCCTGATGCAGACGCTCACCCTCGGCCCCGTGGGTGCACGGCTGCCGATCGTTCAGGGCACATCCTTCGCCTTCCTGCCGATCATGATCCCGCTGGTTGCGGGCAAGGGCGTCGACGCGCTTGCCGCACTGTTCGGCGGGGTGCTGATCGGCGGGCTGTTCCACGCCGCTCTCGGCCTCATCATCGGCAAGATCCGCTTTGCGCTGCCGCCGCTGGTCACCGGCCTCGTGGTCACCATGATCGGCCTGGCGCTGGTCAAGGTCGGCATTCAATACGCCGCAGGTGGCGTTCCCGCCATCGGCACACCGGAATACGGCTCGCTGCTCAACTGGTCCGCCGCACTGGTGGTGATTTTGGTGACGCTGGGGCTGAAGTTCTTCACCCGCGGCATGCTGTCGGTCTCCGCGGTGCTGCTGGGCCTCATCGTCGGCTATGTCTACGCGCTGATGGTCGGCATGCTCAGCTTTGACGCCATCTCCGGCTCCTGGGGCAACGCCGCCGCATTTGCGCTGCCTCAGCCGTTCAAATACGGGTTCGAGTTCTCCTTCGCCGCCATCTTGGGCTTCTGCCTGATGGCCTTTGTCTCGGCGGTGGAAACCGTGGGCGATGTCTCCGGCATCACCAAGGGCGGCGCGGGTCGCGAAGCCACCGACACCGAAATCGAAGGCGCGATCTACGCCGACGGGTTCGGCTCGGCGCTGGCCGGGGCCTTTGGCGCCATGCCCAACACCTCCTTCAGCCAGAACGTCGGCCTGATTGCCATGACCGGCGTCATGAGCCGCCACGTGGTGACCTGCGGCGCGATCTTCCTGATTGTCTGCGGGCTGGTCCCCAAGGTCGGCGCGCTGATCCGCACCGTCCCGATCGAAGTGCTCGGCGGCGGTGTCATCGTGATGTTCGGCATGGTGGTTGCAGCGGGCATCTCGATCCTGTCGGACGTGGAGTGGAACCGGCGCAACATGGTGATCTTTGCCATCTCGCTCTCCATCGGCCTCGGGCTGCAGCTGGAACCCGGCGCCCTACAACATGTCGCGGACACGCCGCGCATCCTGTTGACCAGCGGCCTGCTGCCCGCCGCCGTGATCTCCATCGTGCTGAACCTGATCCTGCCGGAAGAGCTGGCGAATGAATCGACCGAGGAGGTCTCCGGCGGCATGTCGGGCCACTCCAAAGGCTCGCTTGGTCAATCGCGCGACGCTGGCTGACGGGCACCCATATGACAGCAAAAGGGCCGCATCGCGCGGCCCTTTTTCATTTTAGCAACAGTCTGGCCGACAGGCCGGACAGCCCCCGACCTTCCCCGGGAGGGGGCTTTACCCCCACACCGGCTCGGGCGCTGTCCTCAACGCAGCGGTGCCAGCGGCATATGCCGGTTCACATCCTTGTAAAGCAGATAGCGGAACAGCCCCGGACCACCGGCGTAACACGCCTGCGGGCAGAAGGCGCGCAGCCACATGTAGTCACCGGCCTCGACCTCGACCCAGTCCTGATTGAGCCGATAGACCGCCTTGCCCTCCAGCACATAGAGCCCGTGTTCCATCACATGGGTCTCGGCAAAGGGGATCACCGCGCCGGGTTCAAACGTCACGATCGTCACATGCATGTCGTGGCGCAGGTCTTCCGGATCGACAAAACGCGAGGTGGCCCATTTGCCATCGGTTCCCGCCATCGCGGTGGGCGTTACGTCTTGTTCGTTGGTGACAAAGGCCTCCGGCGCCTCGATGCCTTCGACCGCCTGATAGGCCTTGCGGATCCAGTGGAATCGTACCGGCGCATCGCTGCTGTTGGTCAGTGTCCATCTGGCGGATGGCGGCAGGAAGGCATAGCCGCCCTCGCCCATTTCATGCGCCTGCCCATCGATGGTCAGCAGCATCTGCCCCTCGACCACAAACAGCACCGCCTCGACGCCTGCCTCGGTCTCGGGCCGGTCGGAGCCACCACCGGGCTGCACTTCGGCGATGTAATGCGAAAACGTCTCGGCAAAGCCCGACAGCGGCCGCGCGATCACCCAGAACCGCGACTTCTCCCAGAACGGCAGGAAGCTGGTCACGATATCGCTGTTGGTGCCCTTCGGGATCACCGCATAGGCTTCGGTGAACATGGCCCGGTCCGTCAGGAGCTGGGTCTGCGGCGGCAGCCCTCCGTGGGGGGCGTAATAGGTCGGTTTTGTCATCACATCGCCTTCTCAAAATCTCTGCCCCCATCAAACCGTGTGAGCGCCCTCAGTCCAATCATTTTGATGATCCCAAAAGCATGAAGGATTATAAGGCTCGATTTGAAAGCCCGCCCCATTGACCCCCACCTCAACCGGGGGACACTATGTCCACAACCGCCCTCACGGACAGGACCGCCCGCCAATGACCCAAAGCCTGCACGACACCGCGCTGGAGCTGTTCCGCTGTGCCATTGACCGCGCTGATCCCGCAGCCGCCGTGCGTGCACACCTCGCCACGCAGCCCCTTGCACCGCTTGAGGGGGAGGGCCGCCGCATCGTTATCGCCGTGGGCAAGGCCGCGGTGCCGATGATGCGCGCCGCACTGGCCACCCTGCCCGAGGCCCCCGCCACCGCGCTGGCCATCACCAACCCGGAAAACCAAGCGGATCTCGCTGGGGCCGAGGTCATCACCGGCGCACATCCCGTCCCGGACCAGACCAGCGCCGCTGCCGGGGCGCGGGCGCTTGATCTGCTGAAGAACCTCAGCCCACAGGATCAAGTGCTCATGCTGATCTCCGGCGGTGGCTCCGCCCTGATGGTGGCACCAGCGCCGGGGTTGACCCTCACGGACAAGGCCGCCGTCAACGAGATGCTGCTGGCCTCCGGGCTGGACATCAATCGCATGAACCTGATCCGTCAGAACCTGTCGCAGCTCAAGGGCGGGGGCCTCTGTCGTGCTGCCGCCCCCGCACGGGTCACCGCGTTGATCCTGTCGGATGTGATCGGCGACGACTTGCGCGCCATCGCCTCCGGCCCCACCGTCGACCCGCTCGGCACCGCACAGGACGCCCGCGCGCTGCTGCAGGACCAAGGACTGTGGCGCACCCTGCCCGACACGGTGCAAACCCATCTGTCAGAGGCCGGTGCCGCCCACGAAACGCCCGTGGCGCAGAACATCCTGATCGGCTCCAACCGCTTCAGCCTGGAGGCGATGCGCGACCGGGCCGAGGCCCTCGGCTGGCAGGTGCCAGAGCTGATCGCCGACCTCACCGGCGACGTGACAGAGGCTGCCACCCGCGTTCTAGCGGCTGCACACTCCGCCCCCATGGACCGCCCCGTCGCGCTGTTGTTCGGCGGTGAGACCACTGTGCGCCTGACCGGCACCGGCCGCGGCGGGCGCAATCAGGAGCTTGCCCTGCGCGTCGCACAGGCGGCAGATGGGCTGGACGGGGATTGGGTCTTCCTCTCCGGCGGCACCGATGGCCGCGATGGCCCCACGGATGCGGCGGGCGGTCTGGTCACCCCGCAGACCTGGGCAGAGATTGCGCAGGCAGGCGCGGACCCAGAGGCATTGTTGAACAATAACGACAGCTACGCCGCCCTGCAGGCTGCAGACGCGCTGGTCAGCATCGGCGGCACCGGCACCAATGTGGCGGATGTGCAAATCCTGCTGCGTCGCCCCGCCTGACGCGGCTCAGTCGTCCAGCTCGTAAAGGTCGTTCAGCAGGTCCAGCAGCGCCTCATAGCGGTCCGGCCCCATTTTCTCGCGCGTGCGTTCGATCAATTCGAGGCTGGCATCGATGTTCTCCTCGATCACCGTGTCCCCTGCCGCGGTCAGGGTAATCACCTGACGGCGACGGTCGGCCTCGTCGCGGACCCGGTTGATCAGGCCCTTCTCCTCCAGCTTCTGCAGGATCCGGGTCAGGCTCGGCAGCAGCAAACAGGCACGATCAGCAATCTGCGTCGGATCGATCGGCCCGCTTTCCTGCACCACGCGCAGCACCCGCCATTGTTGTTCGGTCAGATCAACGTCGCTCAGCAAATGACGAATCGGCCCCATCACCCGCTCGCGCGCGCGCAGCAAGGCAATGGGAAGAGAGCGGTCCGTGGAGGGCAATGCATGTGTCATGCCCTCCTGTATCGCCCTGAACGACAATCTTGGCAATCATTTCGCGAAGTTAAGTAATTTCCGCAGCCTGTCGTTGACAGCAAGGGCACATAAAGATAACATGTTAAGCAGTTTGGGAGGAGGACCCGAATGCCCCATATAACCTTGGACTACGCACCCCGGCTGGCGCAGATCATCGACATAGCACAGCTCTGCGACCTGTTGCGCCGTGCAGCCATCGACACCGGCGTCCTGCCGCTGGCAGGCGTCCGGGTCCGTGCCTTTGCAGCGGACCACGTTAGCATGGCCGATGGCAACGCCGACTTCATGTATCTCGACATTTCGGTCCGTTTGCGCGGCGGGCGCGACCTGCCCACCCGCGAGGCCGCAACCGAGACGATCTTCAATGCCGCCCGCGCCTATCTCGCCCCGGCGATGGACACCCACCCCATCGCGCTCTCGCTGGAGATGCGCGACATCGACCCCGCGCTTTCGCCCAAATGCGGCACCATCCGCGATCATCTGAGCACAGGAGACCCCGCATGAGCGATCTCGCCGCCAATCTCGCCACACTCGACGCCCTGCTGGACAAACACCGCGCAAGCGGCATCACCAACCTAATCAATGGCGAGGCCCGCCCCGCCGCCTCCGGCCAGACCTTCGAGACCACCTCCCCGGTGGACGAAAGTGTCATCTGCACCGTGGCCCGTGGCGATGCCACTGACATCGACGTCGCCGCACAGGCCGCCAAGGCGGCCTTTCCCGCCTGGCGCGACATGCCCGCCACAGAGCGCAAGGCGATCCTGCATCGCATCGCCGACGGCATCGTTGCTCGCGCCGAGGAGATCGCGCTCTGTGAATGCTGGGACACCGGTCAGGCCCTGCGCTTCATGTCCAAGGCCGCCCTGCGCGGTGCGGATAACTTCCGCTTCTTTGCGGATCGTGCGCCCAGCGCCCGGGACGGTCAGATGCTGCCCTCGCCCACGCTGATGAATGTGACCACCCGGGTGCCGCTCGGCCCGATCGGCGTCATCACGCCGTGGAACACACCCTTTATGCTCTCGACGTGGAAGATCGCGCCCGCGCTGGCCGCAGGCTGCACCGTGGTGCATAAACCGGCGGAATTCTCTCCCCTTACCGCCCGCATCCTTGCCGAGATCGCCCATGATGCCGGCCTACCGCCGGGCGTGTGGAACCTCGTGAATGGCTTGGGCGAAGAGGCAGGCCGCGCCCTCACCGAACACCCCGACATCAAGGCCATCGCCTTTGTCGGCGAGAGCAAGACCGGCTCGATGATCATGGCCCAGGGCGCCCCAACCCTGAAGCGGGTGCATTTCGAACTCGGCGGCAAGAACCCGGTGGTGGTCTTTGACGATGCCGACCTGGACCGCGCCTTGGATGCGGCGATTTTCATGATCTACTCCCTGAATGGCGAGCGCTGCACCTCCTCCTCCCGCCTGCTGATCCACCAGGACATCGCCGAGGACTTCGAGGCCAGACTGATCGAGCGCGTCAACAATATTCAGGTCGGCCACCCGCTGGACCCGAGCACCGAGATCGGCCCGCTGATCCACAAGGTCCACTTCGACAAGGTAACCTCCTATTTCGACATCGCTCGCAAGGACGGCGCCACCATCGCGGCTGGCGGCGCGCGCCACGGCGACACAGGCTGGTTCGTCCGCCCCACCCTCTTCACAGGGGCCACAAACGACATGACCATCGCGCAGGAGGAAATCTTCGGCCCGGTCCTCACCGCCATCCGCTTCACCGACGAGGCCGAGGCGCTTAGCATCGCCAATGACACGCAATATGGTCTCACCGCCTATGTCTGGACCAATGATGTCACCCGCGCCATGCGCTTCACCACCCAGCTCGAGGCCGGGATGATCTGGGTGAACTCGGAAAACGTCCGCCACCTGCCAACCCCCTTCGGCGGCGTCAAGGCGTCCGGGATTGGCCGCGACGGCGGCGACTGGAGCTTTGAGTTTTACATGGAACAGAAACACATCGGCTTTGCCACCGGGCACCACAAGATCCCCCGCCTCGGCGCCTGAACCCTTCATCTTTTCCCAAATACCTCGGGGAGCGCGAGGGGCAGAGCCCCTCGCATGTCGCCCTAACATTCGGCCTGTCCATTCGGAGGAGACCCGACATGCCCATTCCCGCACCGACCCTCTACCCGCCCTTCAACATCACCCGCCTCAGCCATGTTGAATACGGCGTCACCGATCTTGCCGCCTCCCGCGCTTTCTATGTCGACATCCTCGGCCTGCAAGTCACGGCAGAGAACGACAACCGCATCTACCTGCGCGCGATGGAGGAACGCGGCCACCACTGCATCATCCTGCGCCAATCCGACAGCGCCGGCGTCTCCTGCCTCGGCTTCAAGCTCTACGACACCCCCGAACTCGACAAAGCCGCCGCCTTCTTCGAGGGCAAAGGCCTGCCCGTGGAGTGGATCGAGCGCCCCTTCATGGGGAAGTGCTTCCGCACCTGCGATCCATGGGGTGTGCCGCTGGAATTCTACGTCAAGATGGACCGCCTGCCGCCGATCCACCAGCAATACAGGCTCTACAACGGCGTCAAACCTCTGCGCATCGACCACTTCAACATGTTCTCCGCCAATGTGGACGAGGCGATCGCCTTTTACGGCGAGATGGGATTTCGCGTCACCGAATATACCGAGGATGACGAGTCCGGCCGCGTCTGGGCCGCATGGATGCACCGCAAGGGCGGCGTGCATGATGTGGCCTTCACCAATGGAACCGGGCCGCGCCTGCATCACACCGCCTTCTGGGTGCCAACCCCGCTCAACATCATCGACCTTCTCGACCTGATGGCCACCACCGGCTACGTCGCCAATATCGAGCGCGGCCCCGGCCGCCACGGCATCTCCAACGCCTTCTTCCTCTATGTGCGCGATCCTGATGGCCACCGGATTGAGATCTATTGCTCGGACTATCAGACCTGCGACGCAGACCTGGAACCGATCAAATGGTCCCTCACCGATCCTCAGCGTCAGACCCTCTGGGGCGCACCCGCGCCGCGCAGCTGGTTCGAAGAAGGCTCGCTGTTTGACGGTGCCGAGATCCGCGACAGTGATCTCAAGGCACAACCGATCATCGCGCCGTAACACACCAGAGGGCAGCGCCTGACCGCCCGCCGGAAAGGCGCTGCTCGGGCCAAAGCCCGAACAAGGGAGCATATAATGAACTGGACCGATTTCGCAGGCTGGGGCCGCAAGGTCGCCGACTGGGCGCAGGACTACCACCTCACAGTGGGCGAGCGCCCGGTGCGCGCGCAGACCAAACCCGGCGATATGCTGAACGCGCTGCCCGAGACCCCGCCGGAACAAGGCGAGGGGATGGAGGCGATCTTTGCCGATTTTGAGGAAAAGGTGATGCCCGGCATCACCCATTGGCAGCACCCGCGCTTCTTTGCTTATTTCGCCTCCAATGCCGCCGCGCCCTCGGTGCTGGCGGAATTCCTGACCTCCGCCATCGCACCGCAATGCATGCTCTGGCAGACCTCTCCGGCGGCGACCGAGATGGAGACCCGGATGATGGACTGGCTGCGCCAATCCCTTGGCCTGCCCGGGGAATTTCGCGGCGTCATCCAAGACAGCGCCTCCTCCGCCACCCTTGCCGCCGTGCTCACCATGCGCGAACGGGCCTTGAACTGGCAGGGCAACCAACAGGGGCTGTCCGGCCAGCCGACCTTGCGCATCTATTGCTCGGCGGAGGTGCATACGTCTGTGGACCGCGCCATCTGGGTTGCGGGCATCGGTCAGGCCAACCTTGTGCGCGTGCCAATCAAAGGCGACTGGCGCGGCATGGACCCCGCCGCCCTTGAGGCCGCCATTGAGGCCGACAAGGCCGCTGGCCTGCATCCGGCGGGTGTTATCCTCTGCGTGGGCGGCACCGGCACCGGCGCCACTGACCCCGTGGCCGAATGCATCAGGGTCGCCCAAGCCCACGACCTCTACACCCATGTGGACGCGGCCTGGGCCGGTTCCGCGATGATCTGCCCGGAGTTTCGCGACTACTGGCCCGGCGTTGAGAACGCCGACAGCATCGTCTTCAACCCGCACAAATGGCTCGGCGCGCAGTTCGATTGCTCGGCGCATTTCCTGAAGAACGCCGATGATCTGGTGCGCACCCTCGCCATCAGCCCGGAATACCTGAAAACCCACGGTCACGACGGCATCATCAACTATTCCGAATGGTCGGTCCCCTTGGGCCGTCGCTTCCGCGCGCTGAAGATCTGGTTTCTGATCCGCACCTACGGCATTGAAGGATTGCGACAACGCATCCGCAACCATGTTGCATGGTCGCGCCAACTTCACGACGCCCTGGCGCAAGAGCCGGATTTTGAAATCATAACCCCGCCGATGTGGTCGCTCTGGACCTTCCGCTACACGCCTGACGGGGCCACGGACCTCGATGCGCTGAACCTTGAGCTGGTCAACAAGATCAATGACGATGGCCGCATCTACCTCACCCAGACCCGCGTCGACGGCGCGCTGGTGATCCGGTTTCAGGCGGGCGCATTTGAAACCACCGAAGCAGACATCATGCTGGCCCATGATGTGATCACCGAGATTGCACGAGGACTGACATGATGCGCTTTGCCACCTATACCACCGCGGGCGAGACTTTCTATGGCGCCATCACTGACGCGGGCGCAATCGCCCTCTCAGCAGATTTCCCCGACTGGCCCAGCCTGCGCGAGGTGATCGAGGCCGACGCCCTCCATACCCTCGCCCAAGCCGTGCAGGGGCGGGATGTGACCCATACACTCGACCAGATCACCTATCAGATCCCGGTGCCCCGCCCGGAAAAGATCATCTGCGTCGGCGTCAACTTTCCCGACCGCAATGCGGAATACAAGGACGGGCAAGCGGCCCCGCCAAACATGTCGCTGTTTCCACGTTTTGCGCGCAGCTTCACCGGCGCAGGTAGCCCGCTGATCCGCCCCCCGGAAAGCCCGCAGCTGGATTACGAGGGCGAGATCGCCATTGTCATCGGCAAGGGCGGCCGCCGCATTTCTGAGGCAGACGCCTATGACCATATCGCCGCGATAACCCTCTGCAACGAAGGCACAATTCGCGACTGGGTGCGCCATGCCAAATTCAACGTCACGCAGGGCAAGAACTGGGACTCCTCCGGCGCGATCGGTCCCTGGCTGGTGCCCTTCACGGCTCCAGCACAGCTTGATGACATACGCCTCACCACCAAGGTCAATGGCGAGCTGCGCCAGGATGATCGCACCTCCCGGATGCTGTTCCCGATCCGCCGTCAGATCGCCTATATCTCTACCTTCACCACGCTGGTGCCCGGCGACATCATCGTCACCGGCACCCCCACCGGCGCCGGTGCGCGGTTTGACCCGCCGAAGTTCCTGCAACCCGGTGACGTGATCGAGGTCGAGGGCGAAGGCATCGGCATTCTGCGCAACACGGTAGAGGATGAGGCATGACCCCGGATCAACACGCCGAGGCCGCCGCCCAGCTTTTGCAGGCCGAGGAGACAGGCCAGCAATGCGACCTCCTCTCGCTCGCTTATCCCGGCATGACGCTGGACGACGCCTATGCGGTGCAGGCCGCACTGGTGGCGCAGAAGCTGGCGCAAGGGCACCGCAAAATCGGCTGGAAGATCGGCCTCACCAGCCGCGCCATGCAGCAGGCGCTGAACATCACCACGCCGGACTCGGGCGTGCTCCTCGATGATATGGTGTTTGAAAATGCCAGCACCGTGCCCGCCGGTCGCTTCATCCAACCCCGCGTCGAGGCCGAGATTGCCTTTGTGATGAAATCCCCACTCCCGGGCCGCGACTGCACCCGCGACGACATCCTGAAGGCCACCGATTATGTGGCCCCGTCGCTGGAGATCCTCGACACCCGCATCCTGCGCACCGATCCCAAAACCGGGCAGGCACGGATCATCACCGACACCATCAGCGACAACGCCGCCAATGCGGGCATCGTGATGGGCGCGGCACAGCATCCGGTCGACGCCTTTGATCTGCGTCGCGTCGGTGCGATCCTGAAACGCGATGGCGTGGTGGAGGAAACCGGCTTAGGCGCGGGCGTGCTGGACGATCCGGTCACCTCCGTGTTGTGGCTGGCGCGGCGCATGGCGGACTATGGACAACAGATCGAGGCGGGCGATATCGTCTTGTCAGGCTCCTTCATCCGGCCCGTGGAATGCCCGCCCGGAACCCAGATACATGCCGATTTTGCCGATTTCGGCACCGTCGAGATTTCATTTGAATAAAAGAGGTTAGACATGGCCGCGCCGAAAAACCACTTCAAACAGGCCCTCACCGAGGGCCAGCGTCAGATCGGCTGCTGGTGCAGCTTTGGCGAGGCCATCACAACCGAATTAATGGGCACCGCGGGCTTTGACTGGTTGGTGATCGACGGCGAACACGCGCCCAACGACATCCGCTCGATCCGCGACCAGTTGGTCGCACTTGCGACATCCAGCGCCGAACCGGTGGTGCGGGTGCCGATCGGCGAGACCTGGATCATCAAACAAGTGCTGGATGCCGGCGCGCAGACGGTTCTGGTGCCAATGGTGGAAACCGCAGATCAGGCGGCCGAACTGGTGCGCGCCTGTCGCTATCCGCCCGAGGGCACACGCGGTGTCGGCGCGGCCGGAGCGCGCGCCACCCGCTTTGGCGGCACGCCGGAGTATATTCAGACCGCAGACGCGCAGATCTGCCTGCTGCTGCAGGTGGAAAACCGCATCGGCATTGAGAACCTCGATGCCATCCTCGCGGTAGAGGGGGTCGACGGGATCTTTATCGGCCCGGCGGATCTGTCCACCGACATGGGTCATCAGGGCAATTCCGCCCATCCGGAGGTGCGCGCGGTGATCGCCGACGCGATCACAAGGATAAAGGCGGCGGGCAAAGCGCCCGGCATTCTTGGCGTCACCGAAGAGGCGACGCAGGCCTATGCCGAGATGGGCGCGCAGTTCCTCGCGGTCGGGATCGACGTGGTCTTGCTGGCCCAGAGCGCACGGGCGCTGGCGTCGCGATGGTCAGACGACGGAACCGGCTGAGGTAAGGTCACTGCCAACGCAACCCCACCGCCGTGCCTGTTGCCCACGGGAACGGCGGTCTAAGTGCATGCGACGAGCTCAGTGCATCTGTGGCAAGCCGCCAAAGCGTTTTTCCAGCTCGACGCGGGGATGGCCCAGCAGGCCAAAGGTGCAGATCTCGACGCGGCTTTGCAGGTCCACCAGACGCAGACGGCCTGCACGGGGCTTCATGTCAAATCCCTTGCCGCGCAGCATCTCCCGCAGGGTCGGCCAGCTGTCGGCCGTGGTCATCGGCTCGCTCAGGTTGGCCCGCAGCAACATCATTGACTCGGAGTCCAGACGCTCTCGGGTGCTGGCACAGCCCCAAGCGGTTTGCCCATACGTCAGCTTTTCGACTTCGTCATTCTGGTCATGAAAACTCATGGTTCACCCTCCAATCCACTCTGAGATCAGAATACCCTGATCGAAGGCAAAAATGGGGCGCTCTTAGGTTACTCAGGCGGCCCAAAAGTACAGTTTAGTGTACTTTTGAGCCGTTCCCCGATGCACTTGGCCTATCGCAGAACTTTTCCCTCGGGCCATGAAAGGCGGGTGTTGAGGGTGATAACACGGGTCTCGCCCGGCTGCATTTCCAGATCCCACGCAAGGATGCCGCGCTGCTTCTCAACGTTCTCCTCGCTCGGCGCAGGGCTGGCGGACCAGTTGATTTCCAGATCCTCCTGCTCGCTGTAGGGCACCTGGTCCAGCACTCTCAGGGGCCAGGTGTCGCCGGTCAGGTTCTCCACCTCGATCTCCGCTGTAAGGTCGCGCTGGTTGCTGCGCGAGATCACGCCGCGCCCGCCTTCGCTCTGATCCAGCAGGTCGCGTTTGATGCGCAGACCATCAATGGGGCCAAAGCCCAGATCCGCCTCGGCCTCCGAGGTCAGCCCGCCAAAATGCCCGGAGCCGATCAGCTCACCATCGACAAAGAACCGGCTGTTGGAACTGCCCAGCAGCTCCTCACCACTGGTGTTGGTCACGCTGGCCATGCGAAAGGCGGTCTGGTCGCGACGCGGCACCGCGCGCGCGGTCACCTCGGCCATCATCGTCACATCCGGCAGGTTGAGATAGGCAAGCTCCGCCCCGGAGCGCAGGGTCACCGGCGTTTCAAAGCTGTAGGAGACGCCCGCCTCGCTGGTCACGGTGCCAAAGCCGCCACCTGCTTCTTCCATCATGACAGGCGCGGCAACCGAGGCCTCGAGAGAATCACTCATGACGCGGCTATCGGAGGAAAACTGCTGCTTTGCTTCGTAGTCGTCCTCGATCCACCGCCGGGCGGGCCACAGCTCGTTTGGATTGATCCGCTGATCCGGTGTCGAGGTAGAGACGCGCAACGCCACATCCACCCAGTCCTCGCCCGTGGCCTGCTGGATCATGATGTCACGACGCAATGCGACTTGCGGGGCGTCGCCGGTCTTGAGGTTGAACTCGTACGCAGGCTGCCAAGACACCGCATCCGCCGGGTAGCTCAGGCGCAGCGGGACCGTCACCCCCTCGGAGGCCAGCACATCCAGCGCCAGGAACATCTGCTTCTCGTCCTGCTGCGACAGCGCCTCAAGCTCGGCCTGGGCCCGCAGCAGCTCCGCCTCAAGCGCTGTCAGGTCCCGCTCAAAGCTGCGTTCCGTTGCTTCGGTACGCAGGATGGTCTCGCGCGCCTGCGCGGTTTCCTCGCCAATGGTGGTGATCAGGGCGCGCAGCTGATCGGGATCGGGAAGGGCCGTGCCCTCGCCCCGCCCCAGCTGGGTCAGGAACGCGATCGAGGCCTCTGCCCCGTCCGCGGCCAGTCGCGCCTCTGCCGATGCGCGGTGCAGGGCGTCGATCTGATCCTCCACCTCCACGACGCGGGCCTTGGCGGCCTCGCGCTCGGGTGTCGAGGCATCCTGCAACACCGGATAGCCCTCGCGCATGTAAAGGCCAACACGGCGCACTCCGGGGTGGATCACCTGCAGGCCTTCGATCTCGTCAATGAAGGGCATGCCGCCAATCAGGATACGGTGGCGGCCCGCCGGCAGCTCCACCTCTGCGGTGCGCGTGATCAGCGCCTCGCTGGGGTAGACAGTGACCGCGCTGACGCGGCTTGTGGCCGAGAACGTATCGGCCAGGGCGGTGGTGGACATCAGGGCCGCGGCCCCAAGGAGGGCGGAGGACAGAAGAACGCGCATGGAAATCACCTGCAGATCAAATCATTGCGCCCACGCTCGCCCGATGCCTGCGCAAAAGCAAGGGGCGCCCCGCCGGGACGCCCCTCATGATCCGATATTGGCCGATTGCCTGATGGTATGTCCCATCCAGGCGTCAGCTCCGTGTCCGTATTGGACGACGATCAGCCCTTCTTCAGAACCTCACGGCCCAACAGCTCGGCGATCTGCACCGCGTTCAGGGCGGCGCCCTTGCGCAGGTTGTCGGAGACGCACCAGATGTTCAGACCGTTGTCCAGCGTCGAGTCCTGACGGATGCGGCTGATGAAGGTGGCAAAATCGCCGACGCATTCTTTCGGCGTCACGTAGCCGCCGTCCTCACGCTTGTCGATCACCATGATGCCCGGAGCCTCGCGCAGGATGTCGCGGGCCTCGTCTTCATCAAGGAAGTCTTCAAACTCGATGTTGATCGCCTCGGAGTGGCCGACAAACACCGGTACCCGCACGCAGGTCGCGGTCAGCTTGATGCTGGGGTCGATGATCTTCTTGGTCTCGGCGACCATCTTCCACTCTTCCTTGGTGGAGCCATCATCAAGGAACACGTCGATATGCGGGATCACGTTGAAGGCGATGTCCTTCGGGTAGACCTTGCGCTGGTAATCGTCGGTCGGATTGTAATGCGCCTTGGTCTGATCCCACAGCTCGTCGATGGCATCCTTGCCGGAGCCGGAAACGGATTGGTAGGTCGACACCACAACGCGTTTGATCTTGGCACGATCATGCAAGGGCTTCAGCGCCACAACCATCTGCGCGGTGGAGCAGTTGGGGTTGGCGATGATGTTCTTCTTGTCATAACCATGCACGGCCTCGGGGTTCACCTCCGGCACGATCAGCGGCACATCGCGGTCGTAGCGATAGAGCGACGAATTGTCGATCACCACGCAACCCGCCTTTGCGGCCTTGGGCGCGTATTGCTTGGTGGCGTCAGACCCGATGGCAAACAGCGCCATATCCCAGCCGGTGAAATCGAACGTGTCGAGGTCCTGGGTCTTCAGTGTCTTGTCGCCGAAAGTGACCTCCGTCCCCAACGAACGGCGCGATGCCAGAACGGCAATCTCATCCACTGGAAACTGGCGTTCGGCCAGAATATTCAGCATTTCACGGCCCACGTTGCCCGTGGCGCCGGCGACAACGACGCGATAACCCATGATAGTTTCTCCAAATTTGGTCCGGCCTCATGACCGGCTGCGGTGTGATATAGTTTCTGCGGCTGCATTGAAAGGCGCGATTCAGCGTGAAACACCGTTTCACAGGGTTTTGTTCCATAAGACTGCGGCTTTTCTGCCCCTGCCCCTCTGTTGAAGGCGATGTTTCGGCCTGTCACGCTTGCGCGAGGGTGGCTTGTTCCGCATGAAAATCACTACAGGTTTACGCCATCAGCGCCCAATTCGCGGCGCATGGCCGCCCAATGCAGAGACAGTGAATGACACGCGCAGATCCGTTCTACGCCAGCCTCACCAAGATGAAGAGCTTTGCGGAGCTGACCCGCGGCACCCGGTTCACGCCGCTGCCCGAGGATTGGCTCGTCGGCTGCTGCGACATCGTGGATTCGACCGGGCTGCTGGCGCAGGGACGCTACAAGACGGTGAACATGGTCGGTGCCTCCGCCATCGCTGCGCTGATGAACGCGTTTGACCACGCGCCGTTTCCGTTTGTGTTTGGCGGCGACGGCACCTCCTTTGCGGTGCCGCCTGATCTGGCCGAGACCGCGCGGCGGGAGCTGGCAAAACTGCGGTCCTGGGTGCAGCAGGAATTCGACATCACCCTGCGCGCCGCTCTGGTGCCTGTGGCGGAGGTGCGGACCGAGGGCTTTGACGTGCGCGTCGCCCGCTTTGCGGCCTCCGAGCATCTGGACTATGCGATGTTCGACGGCGGCGGTGTGGCCTGGGTCGAAGGGCAGATGAAGGCCGGACGTTTCGACATTCCGCCCGCCCACCCGGTGCAATCCCCCAATCTGGACGGGCTGTCCTGTCGCTGGGACAATGTCGCCTCGGTCAACGGGCAAATCCTGTCCCTGCTGGTGGTGCCGCAGCCCGACACGGATCGCGCCGCCTTTGACCAACTGGTGCGCGAGATTCTGTCAGAGGTCCGCAAGAGTGATCGCGGCGGCCACCCGCTGCCGGTCGCCGGGCCGAACATGCGGTTTCCGCCGCGCGGCCTCGCGATGGAGGCCCGCCTGTCACGCGGAAACTTACCTGCAATTCTCCGAAAATGCGCGCTGCTTGCGAACTCTGTATTTGCGGGGATTCTGTTCCTGCGCGGACGCCCCACGGGCAATTTCGACCCGGTCCGATATCGTTCCGTGATCGCCGCAAACGCCGATTTTCGCAAATTTGATGACGGGCTGAAAATGACCGTCGACTGCACCGCACAGACTCAGGCGGTGATCGAGGGATTGCTGACCGAGGCGCGGGCCAATGGCATTGCCCACTATGGGCTGCATACGCAGGACGAGGCTCTGGTGACCTGCATCGTTCCATCACCGATGCAGGACGATCACATGCATTTCGTGGATGGCGCATCCGGCGGCTACGCCAGGGCGGCGGAGCAGCTGAAATCCGGGGCCTGAACCGCCCCGAACCTGCTGCTCATTCCGGTGTCTTCAGACCTTGGTGAACTTGCTCGACTTGGGGTCGTAGCACTCCAGCCCGCCCTCGCCGATATCGGTCCAGAGCCCATGCAGGCTGAGCTCTCCGGACGTTACTGCGCTCTCGATGAACGGGAACGTCATCAGGTTTTCCAGCGAGGCAACAACGGCCTGGCGCTCGAACTGACGCGCCTGTTCATGCGCATCCTCGATGTGCTCGACCTCGGAGAATCGCGGCTTCAGGATATCCATCCAGCGCCCGACAAAGCTGGTCTTTTCCTCCAGCGCCGGCGCATGGCCCTTGCACATGTCGATGCATCCCTGAACACCGCCACATTGCGAATGCCCCAGCACGATCAGATGCGCCACCTTGAGCACAGTCACGGCATATTCGACCGTGGCAGAGGTGCCGTGGTGATCGCCGTCAGGCGCATAGGGGGGCACCAGATTGGCGATATTGCGGTGGATGAAGAACTCGCCCTGATCAGCGCCAAAGATCGAGGTCACATGCACCCGGCTGTCACAGCAGGAAATCACCATGGCCCGCGGGCGCTGTCCCTCTTTGGCAAGGCGGCGATACCAGCCCTGGTTCTCTTCATAGACCGTTGCTTTCCAGCCGTGATAACGGGATACCAGATAGCTCGGCAGGGGCTTTGCATAGTCCATGTCATATACCTCGGGTTGTCGACTGTCGGTTGTGATAACCGCAATTCACGGCAAATTCGAGAGATATACGTTTCGGATGGAAACCTTTTGACAACCAGTGCGGCGCAAATTGGTGCCATGCCGTGGGGGCATACCGAATACGGGGTGAATAGTGGTGGCTAATATACTCACAGTCAATCTTAGGGAAAACGTCCACTTGGACCCGCAAAAGCTGACAGAGCTCTACTCTCAGCTGGGCGAAACAAGTGCCGAAGATGTCGTGTGCCGCGCCATCGAGGAGCTCGCGGTGCGTCTGACGCATTGCGAACGACTTTGGCGTCAAGACGATTTCGAAAATCTGCGCAAGAGCGCAAGATCATTGATCGCGATCTCGGAGCAGATCGGAATGACGGCCATGGCCGGCATTGCATGCGATGTTACCAGCGCAATTGACGCGGATGATTCTCCGGCGGTGGCAGCGACGCTGTTCCGCCTGATCCGCGTCGGCGAAAGCTCCCTGACCGCAGTCTGGGAACAGCACGACCTGACGGTCTGAGGGATTCGCCGCAGACGCGGCGCGTCCATGTTGGTTTTGAGTTCGGCCCGGTTGGGCTTGCGGCGGCGGCTGCGACAGATACTCTGGTGGCAAGAGGCATTAGACCCAAGCCATACCAAGAGGACCTGTCCATGCAGCCCCATTTTGCCGTGCCCAACCTGGCCGTACCGACCTTTGCCCCCGCTTCCGACGCGGGGCTTCCCCTGCACATCGTAACAGAGCGCACCCTGGAGGCTTGGCTGTCACAGCAAGACGCCGCAACCGCAGGCTGGGCCCGTACTATGGGCTTTAGCGGCGCATGGGGTCAGGTGGTGGTGCTGCCCGGCCCTGATGGCACTGCAAGTGGTGCCCTGGTTGGCGCAGGATCGCCCAAAAGCCGCCAACGCCAGCGCTTCCTGCTCGCCGCGGCTGCCGCCAAACTGCCCGAAGGCACCTATGCGTTGGCCTCGGACCTGCCCGCTGACTTGTCCCCCGAGGTCGAGTGCTTTGGCTGGCTGATGGCGCAATACGCCTTTGATCGCTATGCAAAAAACACCGGCGCCAAGGCCCGGTTGATCGCGCCAGAGGGCGTCGATGCCGCGCGGGTCGAGGTGATGGCCGCAGGAGAGACGTTCACCCGCACGCTCATCAATACTCCAGCCGAGGACATGGGTCCGGAACAGTTGCAACAGGCGGTCGAATCGTTGGCAGAGGTGCATGGCGCGACCGTCACGACCGTGGTCGGCGAGGATCTGCTGGCGCAGGACTTCCCGCTCATTCACACGGTGGGCCGAGCCTCTGATCGCGCCCCGCGTCTGATCGACATGCGCTGGGGCAGCGAGGGCCCGACGCTGACGCTGGTTGGCAAGGGCGTGTGTTTTGACACCGGTGGCCTGAACCTCAAACCCGGCGCCAGCATGGCCTTGATGAAAAAGGACATGGGCGGATCGGCAAATGTGCTGGGTCTGGCGCATATGATCATGGCGACGGGTCTCAGGCTGCAATTGCGGGTGCTGATCCCGGCGGTGGAAAACGCCGTCTCCGGCCCTGCCTTCCGTCCCGGTGACATTCTGACGTCGCGCAAGGGGCTGACGGTTGAGATCAACAACACCGATGCCGAGGGCCGTCTGGTGCTGGCCGATGCGCTGGCGCTGGCCCAGGAAGACACCCCCGATCTGCTGATTTCCATGGCAACCCTGACCGGGGCTGCACGGGTGGCTGTCGGCGCCGACATTGCCCCGTTTTTCACGGACCGCGAGGGCGATGCGGTGACACTGGCGAGCAATGCGCAGGACGCGGCGGACCCGGTCTGGCGGCTGCCGTTTCACGCCCCCTACGAGGCGATGATCGAACCCGGCATTGCCGATCTGGACAACGCACCATCCGGGGGATTGGCTGGGGCGATCACCGCCGCATTGTTCCTGCGTCGCTTCGCCGGAGAGGCGCGCTACATGCATTTCGACGTGTTCGGCTGGTGCCCATCCAGCCTACCCGCGCGCCCCAAAGGTGGCGTCGGCCAGGGCACCCGCGCGCTATTTCAGGCGCTGCCGGACATGCTGGCGCTGTCATGACCCGTACCCGTATCGCCCGCCCGGTCAGCGATCTGTGCAAAGCGCCAAATGGCGCGCGCGAGCGGCAATTGCTGATGGGCGATCACGCCGAGATCCTGTCGCGCCAGGACGGCTGGTGCCATTTGCGCGCAGAAAAGGACGGCTACACCGGCTGGGTCGCCGAGACGCATCTGGCAGAGCCGCTCCCGATGACCCATTGGGTCAGCGCGCCCGCCACCCATGCCTATGCGCAGGCGGACTTCAAATCGCCGGAGCTGACCGCGCTCAGCCTTGGCAGCCAGGTTGCGGTACGTGGCACGCACGACCGTTTTGCTCAGACAGATCAGGGGTTCGTGCCGCTGGTGCATCTGTCCCCACTGGCGACCCGCGCCCCCGATCCGGTGACGGTGGCCGAAGCGCTTTTGGGCACGCCTTATCTGTGGGGGGGCAATAGCCGCTTTGGTATTGATTGCTCCGGACTGGTGCAGCTTTCGTGCCATGCCTGCGGTCTTGAATGCCCCGGCGACAGCGGCCCGCAGGAGGCCTCTCTGGGCAGCGCTTTGCCCGACGGCAGCCCGTATGAGCGGGGGGACCTCTTATTCTGGAAAGGGCATGTGGGCTGGGTACGCGACCCGCTGACACTGCTGCACGCAAATGCGCATGCCATGGCGGTGACTCTGGAACCGCTTCACGCGGCGATCACCCGCATCGTTGATCAGGGCGACGGGCCAGTGACAGCGCATAAACGCCTGGGCTGACCAAGCATCCAGGTTGCAGGGCGCGAAGGCTGTGCGATCAAGAGCGGTCGGATCGCGCAGCGATCCGATCCGGGCCGGGGCCGCGCGGGCTGTTACTCCACGGCGCGGATCAGTTTGCGCTCCAACACCCGCAGCACGGTCTTGAGGTCATTGCCGCGCTTCAGAATCTGGCCGTCCATCCCTACCACGGAATATTGCCCCTGCCGGTTGCGCAGCTTGGGACGTTTCTCGATCCGGTAAAGAGGATTTTCAGCCGTGCGGCGAAACACTGAAAACACAGCCATTTCGCGCAGGTGTGACAGGCCGTAATCGCGCCATTCCCCGGCCGCCACCATGCGGCCATAGAGCGACATGATCACGGAGAGCTCGCGCCGGTGAAAGGCGATCTGTTCAGACGGCGGCGGTGTCGGGAAGGACCCGGTGCTGTGATCGTTCATCTCTTTAACGTCGGGGCATTTGCGCCGTAAATCAAGCCTCTTCACAGCTTTTCGATGTGGTCCCACGCGCCAGCACGCCCCCCAAACCAAGCATATCATGGAGGGCCCGGTGCCCCGGTGCCGTCACCTCCAGCCCACGGCCGCGCACAGGGCGGCGAAGCCAGCCAGCCTCCAGCGCATGGGTGAGGATCTGCCGCCCCATCGGGCCTGCGATATGCAAACGCCGCTCGGTCCAATCCATGCAGGGCCGGGCAAAGGGCGTGCGCCCGACATGCTCCGGCACCGTCACACCAAGCCCTGTCCAGACGGCGCCTGCAACCGGATGAAAGCCGCCTGCCTCTTCGCGCAGATGACCGCGCGCGATCAGCGCATCCGCAAGTGCCACGGCCAGCGGCCCGGCGAGGTGATCATAGCAGCTGCGCACCTCCGCGAGCCCGCCGGCCTTGCGGCGCTGTGCGCGGTACAGGCTGTCCATGGGGGCAATCGCTGCCAATTGCTCCAGCGTGTGCGCCACCTCTGGCCCCGACAGGCGATGAAAAACACAACGCCCGCGCTTTTCCGCCACCACCAGACCGGCATCCTGCAACAGGCGCAGATGGGCAGAGGCCGTCTGCGGCGTGACCCCTGCGGCGCTGGCCAGTTCCTTGTTGGTGAAAGCACGCCCCTCCATCAGCTCGCAGAGCATCCGGGTGCGGCTTGCATCCGCAATCGCCTGTCCGATGATATCAAAACGCGGTGTCGCCATGCGCCGATCTTAGCGTCGATGCCGGGCGTTGCCCACGGCAAAGGCTTCGCCCCGCACCGAAGTCTTTGCAGCGAGGGCGCATTGATCGACCGCCGCACCACGGCTCACGGGCATCAACGGATCGCCCCCTCGGCCCCGAAGCCAGATGACGCCGGGATTGCGACCTGCGGTCTCAACCAGGCTTTAACCGGACGACGAGGCGCCATAGCGCGCGAGGAACATATCGACGGTCGCGTCGGCAACCCGGTCGATCTCGGCCTCCTCAACACCGTCGCGCAGATTGAAGATCAGACGCGGGAACAGATCCGCGCGCAACAGCGCCATCCATTGCTCGGCGGCCATGTCGAAATCCTCGATCTCCAGCTCGCCGCGCGCCACCGCCGCCCGCAGGTAGTCCTTGAGCTTGTCACGCTCCACCTGTGGGCCGCTGGCGAAGAATTCTCGGCCCAGATCGGGAAACCGCTCGGTCTCTGCCACGCAGATGCGATAGATCTTCTGCCCCACCTCGGACAGGATGACCGACAGGATATGGCGTGCCAGCTGCGTCAACACCTGACGCGGCCCGGAGCCTTCGGGGATGTCCAGCTGCCGTGTTGCATGACGGGCGCATTCGCTGCGCGCCACCTCCATGAACAACAGCCTCTTGTCGGGGAAATAACTGTAGAGCGTGGCCTTGGAGACCTCTGCCGCGCGGGCAATGTCATCGACACTTGCGCCTTCGAACCCATCTGCCATGAAGACCTTGCGGGCCCCCTCCAGCACTTGATCGAATTTCCGGCCCCTGCGCACGGCGGTTGCGCTTTGGTTCATCACCTTGTCCATCCTCCTTGCACGCAGCCGGGGCCGTCCCTTGCCCACTCATGCGGGCTGCGTGACACATACACTCCAGTCCAGTTGCACGCCTTCGAGGCCGTCCCAAGCCCCGATCCGTGCAATGGACCAGCATTAACGCACAAGCTGACAGCAGGAAAGCGACAGTGCCGTGTTCATGCGTGCAGAGCGCAGGCAAAAAGCCTTTTTCTTCTGGTCAGTTCAGGTTACCAATTCTGGAAATGGCCGAGATTTTCTTTCGCACACTTCCGTTCTTTGCAATCATCGGCCTGGGCTACTGGGCCGGGCGCACGCGCTTTTTCACCGAAGAAGCCACCGCGTTCCTGACCAAGTTCGTGTTCTTCTTTCCACTGTCGGCGATGATTTTCCGCTTTGCCGCGAACCTGTCGGTGGCGGAGATTTTCGATCCCAACCTGATCCTCGGCTACCTTGCAGGCACGCTTGGGGTTTATGCGGTGGCGACCGTTGTGGCGATGCTGCGGCGACAGGATATATCGACCGCCGCAGTAGAGGCCCAATGCGCGGCGATCGGCAATGTCGGCTTTCTTGGCATTCCGATGATGGTGATCCTCTTTGGTGAGGCTTCCGTGGGACCGATGATGCTTGTGCTCACGGTGGATCTGGTGGTGTTTTCCTCGCTGATCGTGGTGCTGATCAATATCCATCGCGGTGCGGGTCTGAGCCTTGCAACGCTGCGACTGGTCGGCGTGGGGCTGCTGAAGAACCCGATGATCCTGGCCATTGTGGCGGGGCTTGCATGGTCTGCCGGACAGGTGCCGATCCCGACGCCGATGAATGATTTCCTTGCGATCCTGGGCGGCGCGGCCACCCCCGGCGCGTTGTTTGCCATTGGCGCGTCGCTGGCTTCGAAATCCGCCGAACGGGTGGAGGTCGCGGGCTGGCTCTCGTTTGCCAAGCTGGTGTTGCATCCCTTGGGCGTGGCGGCGGGCGTGTTGTGGCTGATGCCGGTTGCGCCGTTTTCTGCAGCGGTGGCGATTTCTGCCGCCGCGCTGCCGGTGGCGGGCAATGTCTACATGCTGGCGCAGCACTACGGCGTCGCACCGCAACGCGCCTCGGCAGCGATCCTGATCTCCACTGTGGTGTCGATCGTGTCGGTGCCGCTGGTGATCGCCTGGGCCAATACGCTGTTATGAGTTCGGCCGTATGGCCGGACAGCGCCTGACCTTCCCCCGGGAAGGCGCTTCACGCCTCCCCAAGCTCAGGTGCTGCCCTACACACCAACCCAACCATTTGAAAAATGCGATCTTCAGCCAATTGAAACCTTCCGGCGCAAAAAGGGGTCAAGACGACGCCCCAGCACTGGATTAATACGCCCCATCCGGTTAGCGATGAGCCAACACCGATTTATGGAGGTCTTCGATGGCAACTTCGATGGAAACCCTGGCCGAGAACCGGGCCTTTGGCGGCATTCAGGGTGTCTACCGCCACGCCAGTTCCGCCACCAACTGCGACATGACCTTTGGCCTGTTCCTGCCGGAAGAGGCCACCGACGGTCCGGTGCCGCTCTTGTGGTATCTCTCCGGCCTCACCTGCACCCATGAAAACGCAATGACCAAGGCGGGCGCGCAGGCCTGGTGCGCCGAGCAGGGCATCGCCATGGTCTTTCCCGACACCAGCCCGCGCGGCGAGGGGGTTGCCAATGACGAGGCCTATGATCTGGGACAGGGCGCGGGCTTTTATGTCAATGCCACTCAGGATCCGTGGGCGCCGCATTTCCAGATGTGGGACTACGTGGCCGAGGAGCTGCCGGCGCTGCTGGCGGAGAACTTCAACCTCGACATGGCCCGGCAAGGCATCACCGGCCACTCCATGGGCGGCCACGGCGCGCTGACGCTGGCGATGAACCTGCCGGGGCGGTTCCGCTCGGTCTCGGCCTTTGCGCCGATCTGCAACCCCACCGCCTCCGATTGGGGCCGCAAGCAGCTGGGCGCCTATCTCGGCGCGGACGAGAGCCTCTGGACCAAGCATGACGCCGCGCTCATGATGCGCGACGTGGGCTTTGACGGCCCCGTTCTGATCGACACAGGCACGGCGGACCAGTTCGGCGATCTGCTGAAGACCGAAGCGCTGGCGAGTGCCATCGCGGAGCGCCGCCAAGAGGCCAGCCTGCGGATGCAGAAGGGCTATGACCACAGCTATTTCTTCGTCTCCACCTTCATGGAGGAGCATGTCTCCTTCCACGCCGACGCCCTCTACCGGGAGTAACACCATGACCGCGACCCGTTCCAAGTTCGACTATGATCTGATCGTCATCGGTTCCGGCCCCTCCGGCCGGACCGCCGCCATTCAGGCCGCCAAGCTCAAGCGCCGCGTGCTGGTGATCGACCGCAAGGATCGCTTGGGCGGGGTGTCGGTCCACACCGGCACGGTGCCATCAAAGACACTGCGCGAAACCGTGCTGAACCTCACCGGCTGGCGCGAGCGCAGTTTCTATGGCCGCGCCTACCGGGTGAAGGACCAGATCAAGGCCGATGACCTGAAGGCGCGCCTGCACATGACGCTCGACCACGAGGTCGACGTGCTGGAACATCAGTTCAACCGCAACCACGTGGATATGCTGGCCGGCATGGCGCATTTCACTGGCCCCAACGAGGTCGAGGTTGAGGTCGAGGCAGGCGACACCACCCGCGTCACCGGCGAGAAATTCCTGATTGCCACCGGCACCCGCACCTATCGCCCCGACACCGTGCCCTTCAACGGCACCACCGTGGTGGACGGGGACGAGTTCCTCGAGATGGGGGAAATCCCGCGCTCGCTGATCGTGGTGGGCGCCGGGGTGATCGGGGTGGAATATGCCACCATGTTCTCAGCCCTAGATGTGCGGGTCACGCTGATCGAGCCGCGCGACACCTTCCTTGATTTCATCGACCGCACCCTGATCCAGGAGTTCACCCATCAGATCCGCGAAAACGGCGTCGATCTGCGGCTCGGCTCTCCCATCGAGAGCATCGAGGACGAGGGCAGCCATATCGAGGTGACGCTGGACAATGGCCGCCATATCCGTGGCGAGATGCTGCTGTTTGCCGCCGGGCGCATGGGCAATACGGATCGGCTGAACCTCAAGGCCGTGGGGCTGGAGACCGATCATCGCGGCCGTCTGGAGGTGGAGCGCAAGACCTATCAGACCAAAGTGTCCCATATCTACGCCACCGGCGATGTGATCGGCCATCCGTCGCTGGCCTCCACCTCGCTGCAGCAGGGCCGCGTCGCCGCCTGTCACGCGATGGAAGTGCCCACGGTGCCCGAAAGCCCCTGGTTTCCCTATGGCATCTACTCGGTGCCGGAAATGTCCACCTGCGGCATGTCCGAAGAGGAGCTGAACGAGCGCGGCGTGCCTTACGAGGTCGGCATCGCGCGGTTCCGCGAAACCTCGCGCGGGCATATCATGGGGCTGGAGCACGGCATGCTGAAGATGCTGTTCTCGCTCAAGACCCGCCGGGTGCTGGGGGTGCAGATCGTCGGCGAGGGCGCCACCGAGCTGATCCACATCGCCCAGGCGGTTCTGAACCTCAAGGGCACGGTGGATTACTTCGTGCAGAACACCTTCAACTACCCGACCCTGGCCGAGGCCTACAAGATCGCCGGGCTGGACGCCTTCAACCGGATGCCGATCCCGGAGGCCTACAAGGACAAGAAGCCCGCCAAGCCCAAGAAAGCCCCCGCCAAGACGGCCGAGGCCAAAGCCGATAAGGCGGATGGCGAGACCGGCAAGGACAAGGCCACAAAGTGAGCGCGCTCTATATCGATGCGGATGCCTGCCCGGTGAAGGCCGAGGCGGAGCGCGTGGCCAGCCGCCACAAACTGCGGATGTTCGTGGTCTCCAACGGTGGCTTGCGTCCCTCGCAGAACCCGCTGGTGGAGAATGTCATCGTCGATGCGGGCGCCGATGTAGCCGACATGTGGATCGCCGAGCGCTGTGGCCCCGGCGATATCGTGGTGACCGGCGACATCCCCCTGGCCGCAAAATGCATCGAGGCCGGCGCCAGGGTGCTGCGCCACAACGGTGAGCGGTTCACTGAGGCCAATATCGGCCAGCAGTTGGCAATGCGCGACCTGATGGCGGATCTGCGCGCCGCCAACCCGCTTGGCATGGCAGGCGGCGGCAAGGGGTTTTCCAAGGCGGACCGCTCACGGTTCCTGGACTCGCTTGAGCGGGAAATCCGCGCGGCGAAAGGGTGAAGAGCAATGACTGACATGACAGAAAGCACTTCAGACGATGCGGTGCGCCTGAGCGGGCGGATGATCTGCGCAACCCCTGCGGATGTCGCGCTGATCAAAGCCGAGCTGCCCGAACATATCCGCCTGACGCGGAACGAGCCCGGCTGCGTCTCTTTCGAGGTGCGACAGACAGACGATCCGCTGATCTGGAGCGTCGAGGAATGTTTCACGGGTCCGGCGGCGTTTGACCTTCACCAGACCCGCTCCCGGGCATCGGACTGGTGGCATGCGACCGAGCACATTCCGCGCGAATATGAAGTTTTTGGTCTGACATAAGCCCAGATCGCCACGCCAAACGCCGGGATCACGCCAAAGCGCCCCGGTTGGATCTCTCATCCCCGCTTCGATCCGGGGTGCTGATCCCCAATGGCAAGCAAGGGATCATCTAAGGTCTACTGTCCGATAAGGATGGCGGCGCCGCCACAGGGGCGGAGGTGACCGGGGGTATCCCCCCGCGTGCTCAACGTTATCTCTGCACTGCCCCCCAACGCGGGGGAGCCGGTTCCTGGTGTGTTGCCGAGTATTTTACGCCCGGCAGATGATCGCGATCCACTACAGCCTAACCAACCTGTCTCAGGATTTCGCAACCAGTGCGCACGGCCCGCATGCAACACCGGGTGCAGGCGAGACGGGGGCGCTCCCGCCCCAACGGGTGCCTTGCCCTGCGGCAAGCCCCCCTGGTTGCGTTGGGCCAGGCCTTCCGCCCCGGTCAGGGGCGGAAGGCCGCACCGCGCGCCCCACGGGCGCGCGGTGCCACCCCCAAACCGGCATACCTGTGCCTTCGGCACAGGGCCGACGGGCGGGAGCCCTCCCCCTTTGCCACGCACTCCACTCTGACCGATTGGTACATCTTGCGAAATTGTACCTGTGCCGCATTCTCGTTGCCCTGTGCTTGACCATGCGCGACAACCGCCGGGGAGGCACACACCGATGCGTACAGCACTGATCAATTCGAATGTTCTCGGCATCCTCGCCGCGATTGGCGCCGCCGTCGCCTTCTCCGTGATTGATGTGACCTTCAAGTTCCTCTCCGACGATTATCCGCTCTACCAGGTGGTGTTCTTCCGCTCTGTTGTGGCGCTGGCCCTGCTGCTGGCGATCATCATCCCGCTGGAGGGCGGCTATCGCATCCTGCGGACACGCAACACGCGGTTGCACCTGATGCGGATCGCCGCTGTGGCCTTTGCCAATATCTCCTTTTTCTCCGGTCTTGCGGTCTTGCCCCTGGCCGAAGCGGTGGCCATTGCCTTTGCCACACCACTGATCGTCACCATCCTCTCCGTCCTGTTTCTGAAGGAACGCGTCGGACCCTGGCGTTGGGGCGCCGTTATTGTGGGGTTCAGTGGCATCCTGGTGATCGTCAAACCCGGCATGGACGCGTTTCAGCCCTATGCGCTGCTGCCCTTCTTCGGCTCCTGTGGCTATGCGACGCTGCATATCCTGACCCGACGCGCCGGTGGATCTGACAAGGCGGCAACGCTGTCGTTCTATCCCACCCTCGGGTTTCTCATCATCAGCGCTCTCGCCGGCCTGATCTTCGGTCATGGCAATTGGGCCACCGGCGCACCGCTTACGGATGTGGTACTCAAGCCCTGGGCCTGGCCCGAGGGCTTTGAGTGGGGCATTTTTGCCATTGCCGGGGTGTCCGGCGCAATCGGGGGCTATCTGGTTGGTCAAGCCTATCGCATGTGCGAGGCCGGGCTGGTGGCACCTTTTGAATATATCGCCATGCCGCTGGCTGTGGTCTGGGGGGTTCTGGTGTTTGCAGAATGGCCGGATCAGTCCGTCTGGCTCGGCTCGGCCTTGATTATCGGCGCCGGTCTTGTTTCTCTCTGGCGTGAAACCCGCACCCCCGGCCCGCCGCCACGTCCGCGGCCCCGTTCCTCCGGCTAGAAAGGCCTGCCCTTATGTCCATCACCGCCGTCGTCTTTGATATCGGTCGCGTTCTACTCGAATGGGAGCCGGAGCGTTTTTACGACCGCCTCATTGGCGAGCCGCGCCGCACCGCCCTGTTCAAGGAGGTCGATCTGCATGGCGCCAACCTCGACGTCGACCGTGGCCACCCGTTCCGCGAGACGATCTATGGCCTTGCCGACAAACATCCCGACTGGGCCGAGGAAATCCGCCACTGGCACGACAGCTGGATCAAGATGGCCAGCCCGGAAATCCCCCATTCGGTGCGCTTGCTGCGGGCGCTGAAGGCCAAGGGCGTGCCGGTCTATGCGCTGACAAATTTCGGTGCGGAGACCTTCGTGATCGCGCAGACGCATTATCCGTTCCTGCGCGAATTCGATCAGGCCTTTGTCTCCGCCCATCTGCGCTGCATCAAGCCGGATGCGGAGATCTATGCGCAGCTGGAACAGGGCACCGGGCGCCGCCCCGATGAGCTGCTGTTCACCGACGACCGACCCGAAAATATCACCGCCGCCGCCGTGCGCGGCTGGAAAACCCATCTGTTCGACCAGCCCGAAACCTGGGCCGCGCGGTTGGTTGCAGAGGGGCTATTGACTGAAGAGGAAGCGCAATGAGCCTGACCAACATTGAATTCGACCAAGGAGAGGCCTTGCTGGACTGGGTCACGCTGAGTGATGCGCTTGCCGAGGGGCACAACCATCCCAAGGCAAAGGTCGACGACACGTTTCTCTACCGGGGCGACGATACGCTGCTGTCGCGGTCTGCCTGGATCGACGGGCTGGGCATCGCCGTCAAGACCGCGATGATCTTCCCCGGCAACCCGGATCGCAATCTGCCGGTGGTGAACGGCGGCGTGAGCCTGTTCAACGACACCAACGGCCTGCTGGAAGCGCTGGTGGATTTCCATCTGGTCACCAAGTGGAAAACCGCCGGAGACAGCCTGCTGGGCGCGCGTCGTCTGGCCAATCCGGACGCGAAAGAAATCTTGATTGTCGGCGCCGGCACGGTTGCGGGCACCCTGATCGAAGCCTTCTCGGCCGTCTGGCCCGACGCGCAGATCCGCGTGTGGAACCGCACCACCGCCAAGGCCGAGGCGCTGGCGGCGGACCACCCCGGCACCGCGGTCGCCACCGATCTGCCGCAGGCTGTGTCGGCCGCCGACATTATCCTGACCTGTACCATGTCTACCAAACCGGTGATCCGCGGCGAGTGGCTGCGGCCCGGCCAACACCTCAACATGATTGGCGCCTATCGACCCGACATGCGCGAGGCCGACGATGCGGCGCTGGCAAAGTCCCAGATCTATTGCGACAGTTTCGACACCACGCTGGACCATATCGGTGAGTTCAAAATCCCCCTGGCCACCGGAACGTTGCAGCGATCCGATGTGCTGGCGGATTTCTACAACATCGCGCAATTCCCGGCCTATGATCCGCAGGCGATCACCCTGTTCAAGAACGGCGGCGGTGCGCATCTCGACCTGATGGTCAGCCGTCATATTCTGGATCTCTGGACCCAAAGTGAATGATCTGGCTGCCGGTCATTGGCCTTCTGCTCCTGAGCCTGTTGTTCCTGCCCTCGGTACAGGAAACCCTGCGCAGCCCAATGACAGAGTCGATGCGCCGCTTTGCCCGTGGCAGCTTTGCTGAGCTGAGCGAGGGGATGACCCATTTCTACTGGATCGGACCAGAACGCGGTCCGGTTGCGGTCTGCGTGCATGGCATCACCACCCCGTCAGAAGGGCTGGTGCCACTGGCCGAGGAACTGGCAAAAACCGGATACCGTGTGCTGCTCTATGATCTCTACGGGCGCGGGCTGTCGGACCATGTGACAGGACCGCAGGACCGCGCCTTCTTTCACCAGCAACTGCAGGATCTGCTGGCGCATGAGGGCGTGGTGGAGGACTTCACCCTTATTGGTTATTCCGCCGGAGGATGCATCGCCACCTCCTTTGCCGCCGAGAACTTGCCACGGGTGCGCCAGCTGATCCTGATCGCCTCGGTCGGGCTGCATTCCCCGACGTCTCCGGTCGCGAGCTTCATGGAGCACCGCCCCGGCCTGCGCGACCTGTTCCTGCGCTGGACCTATCCGATGGCGGCGCGGCGCTACCTTCGCAGTCATCTGACAGACAGCGATACCCCGCCCGACGTCACCCGTGCGCAGGTGGCGCAGACCCGGCGGCGGGGCTTTTTTCCCTCCAACCTGGCGGCCATGCGCGGCATCCTGCGTGATGATTTTGGCCCCGAGCACCGGCTGTTTCATCTTCAGGGCCTGCCGGTCCTGGCAATCTGGGGCGGCGCGGATCGGATCATCCCCGGCCATGTGATCGGGCGGCTGGCGGAGATCAACCGTTCCGCCAAGCAGGACGTGGTTGAAGGCGCCGGACATGGCGTGGTCTACACCCACCCTCAGGAGGTGGCGCGGATCATCTCCGACAACATCCGTCACGGTCTGCACTAAGCTGCACGGGCTGCGCCATCCGCTTGCCCCGGCTGACGCTCAGACCGCCGGGGCCACCGGCAAGGGGCGTTCGCGCACCGGCAGATGCACGATGGCGCTGAAGGCGCCGACGCCCACACCGATCCACCACACCATGGTGTAATCGCCGTAGATGTCATACATCCGACCGCCCAACCACACGCCGAGGAAGCCGCCGATCTGGTGGCTGAGGAAGACGATACCATAGAGCGTGCCCATGTAGCGCAACCCATAGATATGCGCCACAAGGCCAGAGGTCAGTGGCACCGTCGCCAGCCACAATGATCCCATCGCAACCGAGAAGATAATCACCGACAACGGCGTGATCGGCAGCAGGATGAAGGCCCCCGCCACAATGGTGCGCGCAGTATAGATCCCCGCCAGCAGGTATTTCTTGGAATAATGCTTGCCCGCCCAGCCTGCCAGCAGCGTGCCGCCCACATTGGCCAAGCCGATGAGCGAGATCGACACCGCCCCCAGCGCCGAGGTGGTGGTGATCCCCAGCCCATGCAGCATACCGCCCGGCATGATCGGGCCGCACATCTCCGTCACAAAGGCCGGAAAATGCGCGGTGACAAAGGCCAGCTGATAGCCGCAAGAGAAAAATCCGAGGAAAATCAGCGTGTAAGACGGATCGCGAAAGGCCTTCTTCAGGATCGCGCCCATGCTCTCTTCCAGTTCCGCCTTGCCGGCAGAAACCGGCGCGCGCATCAGCGGCAGCGACAGGATCAGCGCCAACACCACGCCGGCAAAGACCAGGAACACCGATTGCCAGGACATCAGCCCCAGCAGATATTCCGCCGTCGGCGCGCCAAAGATCTGCCCCGCCGAGCCTGCCGCGGTGACGATCGCCAGCGACATAGAGCGGTTCTCGTCCGAGCTGGCACGGCCCACCACCGCAAGCACCACGCCAAAGCCGGTGCCCGCAACGCCAAAGCCCACCAGCCATTCGTAGCTCTGCATCTCAAACGGGGTGGTGGCGCCGGAGCTGAGCACCAGACCGGCGGCATAGATCACCGCGCCGATGATGATCGCCTTGCGGTCGCCGATCTTCTCGGCGATGGCGCCAAAGATCGGCTGACCGATGCCCCAGGCGAGGTTCTGGATGGCAATGGCGAGGGAGAATTCACTGCGCAACCAGCCGAAATCCTCGGCGATCGGGATCTGGAACACCCCAAAGGAGGCGCGCACGGCAAAGCTGACCATGATGATCAGGCAGCCCACCAAAAGGACGGGCGTGAACAGGGGGGCGGGGCGGTCCATGGCGGTCTCCGGTTCTTGTTGCGCGACAGTGTGGCGATCCGGCAGGGGCCGTCAATTCAGGAGTTTTGTGTGCATACATCAGAAAAATTGAACACTCAGGCGCGCTCGCCGTGCCCGTGCCGCTTTCCTTTGCAAAATCATCCCGCTATGGCTGGACCATGACACATATGACTGACCTCTATCAGGCCCGCGTCGACGCCGGGCAGATCCAGCCGGACCCAGCGCAAGAGGCGGTCCTGCCGGAGTTTGACCGCATCGCCGAAGGCCTGCGCGCCGAGCCGGTCAAGCGCGGCCTGTTCCGCAAGGCGGTCAGGGAAGAGGTCAAAGGGCTCTATCTCTGGGGCGGCGTCGGGCGTGGCAAGTCGATGCTGATGGATCTCTTTGTCGAGAGCCTCGACGATATTCCCAGCCGCCGGGTGCATTTTCATGCCTTCATGCAGGAAATCCACGCCAAGATGCACCTCGCCCGTGAGGCCGGCACCGAGGATGCGCTGGCGCCGGTGGTGGCAGATGTGGTGGCCTCGGTGCGCTTGTTGGCGTTTGATGAGATGCAGATCACCGATATCACCGATGCGATGATCGTCGGCCGCTTGTTCGAGGCGCTGTTCGAGGCTGGCGTCGTGGTGGTGACCACTTCCAACCGGGTGCCCGATGATCTTTACAAGAACGGGCTGAACCGGCAGCTGTTCCTGCCCTTCATCGACCTCATCAAGGAGAAGATGCAGGTGCACGAAATGGTCAGCCCGAAGGACTACCGCCAGGACCGTCTGACCGGCTCTCGGGTCTATTTCACGCCGCTGAACGCCGACACCCGCGCCGAGATGGAAGAGATCTGGCGCGATCTCACCGGCGGTGCGGCGGAGCCGTTGGTCCTGACTGTGAAGGGCCGCGAGGTCACCCTGCCCGCCTATCGCAACGGGGTGGCGCGGGCGACATTCTACGACCTCTGCGGCACCATGCTGGGCCCGGGCGACTACCTTGCCGTGGCCGATGCGGTAAAGGTTCTGGTGCTGGAGAACATCCCCAGCCTCGGGCGTAATAACTTCAACGAGGCCAAGCGGTTCGTGACCCTGATCGACGCCCTCTACGAGGCGCGCGTGCGGCTCATTTGCTCGGCAGCGGCAGAGCCGGAGTACCTCTATATGGAGGGCGACGGCGCCTTTGAATTTGAACGCACCGCCTCGCGCCTGCGGGAAATGCAGGACAAGGACTGGGGGCGCGGGGATTGAAGCCGGAGCTGGGGGCGCTGCCCCCGGCCCTTTGGGCCTCCCCCGAGGTATTTCCGAAAAGATGAAGGGGTGGCGGATCCTAGCCGTTTTCGCGCAGGATATTGCCCGCGAGATAGAGCGAGCCGCAGATCAGCACTCGGCAATCGGGATCACGGGCCAGGATCGCGTCCAGCGCCGCCGCAACGCTCTCGGCCTCCTGTGCCGCAAGCCCCACGGAGGCCGCCGCAGCCGCGGTGTCTGCCGCGCTGAGCGTCGCCGCTTCGCCGGGGATCGACACTGCGGTCAGACTGTCGGCCTGGGCTGCAAGGGGGCGCATATAGCCGGTCACATCCTTGGTGTTGAGCATGCCGCAGATCAGATGCGTCGGACGTTTGGGCAGCTTGGCCAGCACATCGGCGAGCGCAATCCCGGCGGCGGCGTTGTGACCGCCATCGAGCCATAGCTCTGCCGCGCCTGCGGCCTCGACCAGCGGACCGGTTTTGAGGCGTTGCATGCGGGCGGGCCATTCGGCGCCGGTCATCGCAGCCTCGCAGGCGGCCTCATTCGCGCCGAGGTGACGCAGCACTGCGAGCGCTGCCCCCGCGTTCTGCACTTGGTGCGCGCCCATCAATGCGGGAAGTGGCAGATCCAGCAGACCGCGTTCGTCCTGATAGACCAGACGGCCACGTTCCTCATGGACATGCCAGTGCTGACCATAGGCAATCACCGGCGCCCCCAGGCGCAGGGCGGTGTCTTCGATGACCTCCATCGCCTCGTCGGGTTGCGGGCCGACCACCACCGGCACGCCGCGCTTGATGATGCCCGCCTTCTCGCCTGCGATCTTGGCCAGCGTGTTGCCAAGGAATTGTTCATGGTCGATGGAAATCGGCGTAATCACCGAGACTTCGGGCGTGATGACATTGGTGGCGTCGAGCCGCCCGCCAAGGCCAACCTCCAGCAGGGTGTAATCCGCAGAGCTCCGCGAAAACGCCAGCAGCCCCGCCACGGTGGTGATCTCGAAATAGGTGATCGTCTCGTCGCCATTGGCGCTGTAGCACTCGTCCAGCACCTGCGTCAGGTGATCCTCGGAGATCAGATCGCCCGCCAAACGAATGCGTTCGTGAAAGCGCGCCAAATGCGGCGAGGTATAGGCGTGCACGGATTTGCCCCAGCCCTCAAGCCCGGCGCGGATCATCGCCTGGGTGGAGCCCTTGCCATTGGTGCCGGCGACATGGACCACCGGCGGCAGCTTGTCCTGCGGGTTGTCCAGGGCCGCCAGCAGGCGCCAGACCCGGTCGAGCGTCAGGTCGATGATCTTGGGATGCAGCGCCATCATGCGGGCGAGGATGGCGTCGGAGGTCTGGTCAGTCATCTGGCGTGATCCGGTCTGATCACGGAGCCAGGCGATGCCACATGCGATGAGGGCAGCGCCCGTCCCGTCGGGGTGGAAGCGAAGCGCCCGTCCCGGTTTAGGGCGGGACGGGCGCTGCCCGACCTTCGGTCAGGCAAGACTTACAATGAAGGGACGCAGGCTTATTTGTCTTCGCCCGATGCGTCCTCTGCGGGCGCTTTTTCGTCTTTTTCGACCGAAATCTGTTCCGGCTCCGGATCCGGCGCGGGCAGGTCCCCGTGCACTTGCGGCGGCAGGCCCATCAACATCCTGATGATGGTGACCAGCTCGCCGCGCATCGCGGTGCGCGGAGTCACGCGGTCCAGCATGCCGTGATCCAGCAGGTATTCCGCGCGCTGGAACCCGTCAGGCAGCTTTTCACGGATGGTCTGTTCAATCACGCGGGGACCGGCAAAGCAGATCAGCGCGTTGGGTTCGGAAATATGCACATCGCCCAGCATAGCGTAGGACGCGGTGACGCCACCGGTGGTCGGATGGGTCAGCACGACGATATAGGGCAGGCCCGCCTCTTTCAGCATCTCGATCGCAACGGTGGTGCGCGGCATCTGCATCAGGGACAGGATGCCCTCCTGCATGCGGGCGCCACCGGCGGCGGAGAACAGAACCAGCGGGCGGTGCAGCTTCACAGCCTCTTCGGCGGCGGCGATGATGGCGTTGCCGACATACATGCCCATGGAGCCCGCCATGAAGGAGAAATCCTGCGCCGCGGCCACGATCGGGGTTCGGCCAATCTCGCCAGTGGCGACCAGCATCGCTTCCTTCTCGCCAGTGGTCCGCTGTGCGGTGCGCAGCCGATCCGGATAGCGTTTCTGATCGCGGAACTTCAGCGGATCCACCACGGGTTCCGGCACCTTGACCTCTGCGAAGATGCCGCCATCAAACAGCGCGTCAAAGCGATCCCGCGGCGTGATGTGCATGTGGTGCCCGCAGTTGGTGCAGACGTTCTGATTGTCGCTCAACTCGCGGTGAAACAGCATGGTGCCGCAGTCGTCGCATTTCTTCCACAGGTTCTCGGGCACTTCGCGGCGCGAAAAGATCGAGTTGATCCTGGGACGGACGTAGTTGGTGATCCAGTTCATCAAATGGCCTCTGCCTGATTGGCGTTGCGTCCCCAGATAAGGTGACTTTCAGTCAATTGCAATCAGGCCCTGATCGCAACCCGTGCCGCAAGCCATGACACGAGGATCACCAGCAGATCCACCAGCAGCCAGGGGCGCAGGGCGGCAATGTCGTCCATGGCAAAGGGATGCAGGTAGAGCGCCAGCCCGTGAAGACTGGACGGAGAGGCAATTACCAGAAGCGACCAGACATTGTTGACGAAATGCACTGCGATCGCGGGGCCAAGGCTGCCGGACCGTGCCGTCAGATCCGCCATCAACACACCGTAAAGGGTCGAGCCCGCCACGATCAGCCAGGCATTTTCTCCCGCCTCGGCCGGCATGTAGTGTCCCATGCCGAACAGTGCCGAAGGCAAGACCATCCACACCAGCGGGCTTTTGAACCGGGCCGCGAGACCTTGCTGAAGATAACCGCGAAACAGGATTTCCTCTGCGCTGACCTGAATCAGCACCAGTGCGAGCGAGAGCGGAAGCCACATCAGCCAGCGCGCAAGGTCGAGATTTCGACCCAACGGCGCGCCCATGCTGTAGGGGGGCAGGATGACCAGCACGGCCACAAGCACCGCGAGGATGCGCAACACGCGCGTTCCCTGCCAGATGGCGCGGTGCTTCGGACCGATCACCGACCCGAGGCTGCGGTGATGCAGCCCCTGCACCACCAGCCCGACAGCGACAATCGCGTAGATGAAACTGCCGAGCAGCATCGCCATTCCGGCCGGATTGGTGCCGGTGATGAAATCGGCTTGGCCGGTCGCCGCAAGCAAAACGGGCAGCAGGAACACGTCCGACAACAGGCTGAGGGCAAACCAGACGACGATCACCAACACCACACCGAGGGCAAAGCGCCAGAGTTCCGATTTGGCGCGCGCCTCCTGCAACAGGGTCTCATGCGGGTGGTAGCTCATATCGGCGGGCCTTCTTCGGTCATCATGTATTGGGGCAGGCGATCATCAGCATCAATGATCTGGTGCCACCGGGGCTGTGGCTGTCCCGTCATCCGCCGAGGTCGCCAGTGCGGAGGGGGCCGCGGGCATGCGACCTGAGCGCGCCTCCTGCAGGGCCTCTGCCGCGCTGGACAAGTGGCCCGACACGGTCTTCAACAATTGCAGGGCCACCGAAATGTCGCTTTCGATCACGGTACGATATTCCTGTGACCCGATGCGCAGGAAAACACAATCTTCTGCGGCCAAAAGATCCAGTTGCCTGGGGTCACCGGTGATCACCGCCAGGTCGCCGATCAACCGCCCCGGACCGATCATGTCCAGATGGCTTCCATCCTCGGGAAAACGCAGCGATGCCTGGCCTGACAGGCAGAGATAGACCGCATCGCCCTCTTCGCCCGCGCGAAAGACTGCGGCCCCGGTTGGGACATTTACCCAGGATGCGGAGAAGGCCAGCAGCCGGCGATGCCGCGCGTCAAGCCGCGCAAACAGATCAATCTCGCTGATGACCGCAAGTTTGCGGTCGAAATCACCGCCGGTGTCATCCGTGTCGGTCCAGACCGGCGTTGCCGACCCCTCCTGCCCGTCAACGCGCCCGTCCTTCAGCTCCAGATAGAGATCATAGCGCGATGGGTTTTCAAAATGATCCTCAAAGTGGATCATGGTGGTCTTGGGCAACAGGGCCTGCAGTCGGGTCCGGGTTTTCAGTCGGCTGTCAGAGTCGTGGCTGGCCAGCACATGGTCCAAGATCAGGATGTCCGGGCGTTTGATCGCGGCGCGGGTAAAGGCGGCACGTTCACGGAACACAGGCTCCAGCAGCGCTCCGCCGAGGCCGGTTGGCAGGTCGTAGATCATCAATGCCAGCCGTGCTTTCAGGTCGTGGTCGGCCATTACATCCGCCACGGCATCCTCGACCGCCTGCGCCCGCGCCCCCGCATGCGCCGAGATACGGCCAAACAGAGCGTTTTCCAGCACCGTCAGCTTGCGGGCGTATTCTTCCGACCGCAGGCGCCGATAGACGCCGCTGCATTCGCTCAACAGCAGATCGCTGCGGTTCTCGCGTATGCGCAGGATGTGGGTCTTGTACGCGCGCGGCAGGCCGGGGCCGATCTGCTCTTCGGTAAGCAGGAATGGCAGGGTACACAACAGCGCGCGATCCTCGCGGTTGAGCTCCTGCGCCGCCAGATGGCGCTCCGCGGCCTTGGTAATGCGGGCATAAAGGTCCTCATCGAGGCCGAGGCGACGGAACAGCGGATGCGAAGTGTCGCCGCGACCGAAGGTGCGCTGCAAGGTGTCGAGAAGCGCCAGACTGATGTCGCGGGTCTGCGCCTCCAGCCCCTCGGCGCGCAACACGCGCTGAAAGGGGCCATCCGGGTTTGTGAACAGTTTGGCCGGAACCGGCTGCACCGGAAAGGCGAACATCATGTTCTCCGCCAGCGACAGCGCCGGATTGTAGTGATCTGGCAGGAAGCGATAGACCACATCGCGCAGGCCTTTTTCCTGCAGGCGCGCCTCGATCCGAGGGCGCAGCTCGGTGATCTGCGCTTCCAGCGCGCGGTGGCGGTCCTGCAGCCGGGCGTGCAGGGTGCGATGGAAGAGCTGCCCGTCAATGCCCATGGCCTCGACCAGCTGGAACCACCAGTCGCGCAGGCCATCCTCGGACCCCAATCCGGCCAGATCCGGGTTCACCCAATCGGCGTTCAGAGGGTCCGGGCTGTTGCCCGCGCGCAGGGATTCCGCTCGCTGCAGCAATTGCAGTTCGGGGCCGGTTGCGCGTGGACGGCTGCGCAGTGGCATCAACACGTTGTCGCCAAGCGAGCCGTCAAACAGGTAGGGCGCATTGAACGCATAGCCGATGCGGCTTGCGATCACCCCCTGGTGCAGCTCTGCCAGCGGACGGCCTGCCACGATAACCTCGCCACGGCTTGGCAGCACCTCACGGGTCAACACCTGCGCCAGCGCCTGACGTTCGGCGGTCGAGCTGCTTTGGATTGCGACCTGCGCCCCCGCCGGAATGGTCAGGCTGAGGCTATCGAGGATCGGCTTGCCCTCGGCGTCCTTCACGGTGACGTCGCGCAGCTCGATCTCTCCGCGCAGGTGCGGCACTTCCCGGGGCTCACCTTCAAACAGCTTTTCATCAATCATGCCGGGAGGGGCGAATTTCTCCGCCATGATCTGCCAGCGCAGCGACATGTCCTGCACCTGATTGTAATAGGTCAGCAGCTCCTTCCAGGGGGCCGACAGGTCCTTGTAAGCCGCCAGTGCCGCCACCAGTGCGCCCACGGTGATCTCACCCCGGATCGCCAGAACGCCGCCGACCGAATAGAAAAAGAACGGCGTCAGGTGGCCGATCAGGTTGTTGAGGAACTTCATGAAGAATTTCTTCATGTAGATGCGGCGGCGGATCTCGAACAGGCGGCCCAGACGGTTGGAGACCTGCGCCAGCCGGTAGCGCCAGCCGCCATTGCTCCGCAGATCGCTGAGCCCTGCCGCCGTCTCGCCGATCTCGGCCGATAGCGCGCGCACCTCGGCGATACGGTCCTTGTTGAGAAGGTTGATCTGGCGCTGCAGCATTGGAATCAGCCAGGCCTGCAGCGGGATCAGCGCCACCGAAGCCAGGCCGAACCAGACGCTCTGGACAAAGAGAAACGTCACGATGGTCAGCATCTGCCCGGCCTGGAACACCGGCTGCGCCACCGCATCCCCCATCAAGCCGCCCATCGGCTCGGACTCGGAGGTGATCATCGACACCATCTCGCCTTGGCTGGTGGTGTGGAAATGCCCCGATGGAAACCGCATCATGCGGGCAATCATCTGATAGCGCAGCCGCCGCAGCAGGCGTTCGGAGAGGATCCCCTTCAGCGTGTTGAGCCGCATCTTCATCATGCCGCTGGCCAGCACCGCCCCGAGAAAGGCAAAGCAGAGCACCAGAAGGTAGTCCTCGGACGTCAGCCGCCAGCCCCAAAGATCCACCCATTCGCTGGGCGAACCGATGGCGTCGTTGACAATACGTTTGGGCAGTTCCAGCGTGATATACAGGAACGGAAACGTGAGCAGGGTCAGAAGCAGAAGACCAAGCTGCTGGCGTCTCGAATGGCGCCAGATGAAGGAAAACAGGCTCGGCTCCACGCCGTGTCCTTTCTGTCCGTCGGACCGCCGTGAAGCCCATGGCGGGTTGAAAACAAGAGCGATACCGTCTGTCGCAGACAAACGCGCCCCGAAAATCTGTCAAAGAGCGCCTGATACGTCACCGCATCCCGCGAAGGCGCGTCAGGTAAGCGTGTTGTTGCCGCAATTCAAGTCACGCGTGTTCACTCTCCGTTAGCACTTGTTCCGATTCAAGGCTCCGTTTAAACAAACTGGGTATGAAAATAAGGGCGTGCCCCGGTGTCGGGGTCACGCAGAATCTGGGTGCAGGGGCAGACATTGACCGGATTACGGGCACGGACCACAGCCATTCATTGCGCCCTCGGTCGGCGCCGGACAAAGGTCTTCGCTGGCCTGTTAGATCGTGCAGGCGGGCGAGTGGATCTGCGCCGATGTCTGCTCTTGCTCGTGCTGCCGCTCGTGTTGGCGGGATGCATGGAAGGCAACCGTCTGGCCTTTGCCCCTCCGGGTCAGGATATTCCTCATTCCGGCAATGGGCGCGGGCGTGCACTGACGGCGGTCTTTGGCGATGGGCAACTGATCCTCGCCGCCCCGTCCGGTTTCTGTTTTGACGCCCAGATGGAACAGCACACCGGCAGCGGCGGCTTTGCACTGCTCGCCCGCTGCGAGCGGCTTGGCACGTTTGGGCGTTTCAGGACGGGCGATGGTGCAATGCTGACCGCCACCGTGGGCGCGGTGGCCGCAAACACACCGCCTCCCTCTGCCGATGCGCTACGGTCGGCGTTTGCCACCTCCCGCTCCACCGCGAGGGTTCTGGAAACCCGCAACGACGGAGGTGTTCCGCTGGTGAAGCTGCACCTGAACGGGCATTCCGCAGAGGGGGCCAGCGGCACCCATTGGCGCGGTGCGTTTGTGGTGCATGGGCATCTCGTTTCGATTGCGCTCTATGCGCCGGACGGCAGCGGCTATCTGGGTGAATCCGGCGCCCGCCTGATCCGCGAGTTTGTTCGCGCGACCCGCAATGCCACACATCTGGCGGAGACCTCTGCTCCGCCCGCCTCCACCGATGCTGCAGAGCGGGCCGCGGCAGGAGCGCACTCTGCCGTGCCCGCGACGGCGCTGGCCGCCCGCAGGTCCACGCCGCGCACTCCGGGCGCGTGACATCACAGCGCCACAGGAGAGAGAAACTCTGTGTCGCCGTGTTGTTCCCTTGTGCTAATCCGTTAATATGTAGACGAAATCCAGAGCAGCACGCTCTGGTAAAGCACGCGACAGCGCGATCTGCGGGGGAAGAATGGGCAGATTTCTTGAACAGGTGCTGAACGCCAGCACATTTCGCCGCTGGCAAGCCGCCGTGCGCAAAGCCCCGGATGCGGGTCTTGCCCGCCTGCGGCAACAACGCAATGAGGCCCGAAAGCTGCGCGCGCGCCTCGACCAGCTGATCCATATCGCCGATGGCCAGCTTGCGTTGCCGCGGATCGGATCGTCCTATTTCGCGCGTCCGCACGGTACCGACTGGTCTTGGCGCCCGGAGCTTTGGCGCGGCCCGTTGCCGCTTGCGGGCGTGTCCTCGGCGCCCAGCAAGACGCCGCTCGGCCACGAGGTGAAGCTGTTCCATGATTGCACCATTTCAGAACTGACCCTGCGCCAGCTGCGCAACACCCGCGAAGAAGATCTGGCCCCGTTTGGCCTGCGGATGGATGTGTTCAAATTCGATGGCTCGTTTCTGTCATTGGTCATCGATCTGCCCGCGGAGGCGACCATCGGCCTGACCCGCCAGCATCTGGTGCGCCTGGACTGCATTGTCGAGAGCGAACAGCCTGTCGAGATTTTTGCCCGCCTGAACATCAAGCACGGTCCCAATACCGAACAGCTGGTGCGGGAGCTTCCGCATGGCGAGACGGCGGTCTCGGTGGAATATGATCTGGCCTATTCGCGGTTGAACGAAAAGCGGATCGAGAAAGCCTGGGTGGATCTGATCTTTGAAGCGCCCGACATGAACCAAGTGGTGCTGCGCGACGTGACTTTTGCCCGGTTCCGCCGGGCCAACCTCTGATCCCAGTGCCAGGAGACCCCTCATGAGCGCCCTGACCCTTCGCAAAATCCGCTTCCGTTCCGGCCTCTGGGAAGGACAGATCGACAATGCGCCTACCTCCGGCGCCCGACCGCAGATTTCGGTTCGGTTTCTGGACCGGGAAGTTGAGGACGTGACGCTGACCGAAGGGGACGCCCCCGGAAGCTGGCGCCTGTCCGTCCCGATCCCAAGCGAGGCCGTGGGCGATGGGGTTCAAAGCTTCCTGATCTATGACACGGTCGCGGATGTGAAACTTGGTGATTTCGCCCTTGTCGCCGGTGAGCCCCTGGCCGATGATCTGCGCGCCGAGGTGGAGTTGCTGCGCGCCGAACTGGACATGCTGAAGCGCGCCTTTCGACGGCATTGCCGGGAGACCATCTGATACGCCCTCCGGTATGGGAGTGACACGGCACCACTGGGGAAATCTGTGGCGCAAGAGGTATTGCGCCCGCTTGCGCGTCCGCCGTGGGGCGCGCGCCGGGCCACCGGCCCGGCGCGCGCGAGTCCGACCGATCCGGTCGGAAACACCTCACCAGAAGCCCTATCAGGTCTTCCTTACGCCGAAGTGGCACTCAAATCCCGCTCGATCTCGATCAGGCGTTGTTTACGCCACAGACCTCCGCCATAGCCGGTGAGCGTGCCATCTGCCCCCAGCACCCTGTGGCAGGGAATCATCACAGCGATCTGGTTTGCACCATTGGCCCGGGCCACCGCGCGGCTGGAACCGGGGCGCCCCAGATCTTTGGCCAACTGACCGTAGCTGCGGGTCTCTCCAGCCGGAATGTCACGCAGGGCACGCCAGACCTCAGCCTCAAAGGCGGTGCCATGATAGGCCAACGGGGTGTCAAACCGTGCCGCCCGGCCCGCGTAATACTCTGTCAGCTCTGCCGCAGCCTGATCGATCACCTCAGGGCGACCAAAGCCCAGACCTCCGGGCTGGCGTTTCTGCAGTTTGGCCACTTCACGTGGCAGCGCCTTGCGATCAGCGAACTCCAGAAGGTGCAGCTTGTGCCGACAGGCGACGGCCACCATCGCACCGAGGGGCGTGTCGATCCAATCCGCCAACAATTGTGCATCCTTGCGAAAAGCTCCGGGGGCCACACCGACAAGCCGGGCAAAGGCGGCACGAAAGGCGCTGGGACTGTCAAAGCCCGCATCCATCTGCGCCGCGATCACCGGCTCACCGGCGCTGAGCGCGGTGAAGCCCTCGCGCAACCGGCGCTGACGGGCCATTTCCAGAAATGTCATGCCGAACTGTCGCTTGAAGGCGCGGCGCGCGGTGGACGCATCCACCCCCAGCGCCATGAGATCCTCCTCACGCCAGCGGTAACTGGGTCGGGCCTCCAATGCATCCAGCAGGCGGCGCACCATCGGGTCATTCCCTGCAGCAGCGCTAAGAGGATGACAGCGTTTGCAGGCCCGGAACCCGGCCTCGATACAGGCACCTGGCGTGGCAAAGAACTGGCAATTCTCAAACTTGGGTTTTCGCGCCGGGCAGGTCAGGCGACAAAAGATCCCGGTAGAAGAAACGCCCACATAGGCACGCCCGTCATAGGCCGCATCGCGGGCCAGCAGCGCAGCATAGAGGGTTTCGGAATCAGGCAGATCAAACATCATCATGCCCAAACCTTAGCGCGCACGCGCGGTCCACGCCGCCGAAATTCGGGCGTCTATATGGAAAACACCCCGAAATCGCCTGTGCTCTGTGGAACAACGATCAAAACAGTGTTGCGAGCAATGAAAAAGGCCGCCCGGTGAGGGCGACCTTTGATGAATATCCTGCGAACGGAAGAGGTTACTGTTTCGGCCCCAGTGCCGACAGCCCCTTGAGGATGTCGATGGCATAGGCCATCTGATAGTCTTCCTCGCGCAGCTCGGCTGCTTTCTCCGCTTTCTCGCGATCCGCCTCGATCTGACGCACCTCGTCTTCGGAAAGGCTGTCGTTGTTCAGGCGTCCGCGCAAGTCGGCCTCGGACCGGGGGCCAAAGGCGCTGCTGGCGGGCTCTTCCTCTTCTGCCTCGGGGCGATTGCGCGGTTGCGCAACAACGATGTCGGGGCTGACGCCCAGCGCCTGAATGGACCGACCGGACGGCGTGTAATAGCGCGCCGTGGTCAAACGCATGGCGCCATCGCCGCGCAAAGGCATCACGGTCTGGACCGAACCCTTACCGAAGGATTTGGTGCCCACCACGATGGCGCGGCGGTGATCCTGCAGCGCACCGGCGACGATTTCGGAGGCCGAGGCAGAGCCGCCGTTGATCAGCACCACGATCGGCTTGCCGTCGATCAGGTCGCCCGGAGTGGCGTTGAACCGCTCACCATCCGCCGCCTGACGGCCACGGGTGGAGACGATCTCGCCGCTTTCGAGGAAGCTGTCGGCCACGCTGATCGCCTGGGTCAGCAACCCGCCGGGGTTGTTGCGCAGGTCGAGCACGATGCCGTTGACGTTGTCCATCCCGCCCAGTTCCTCGATTTGCTCTTCGAGATTGGCCTCCAGGTTGGGGGTGGTCTGCTCGTTGAAGGTGGTAACCCGCACGACAACCGACGAACCTTCCGTACGTCCACGCACAGCGGTGAGCTTGATGGTGTCGCGGATGATCGAGACATCGAAGGGCTCGTCCTCGCCCTCGCGCACCACGGTGATGATGATCTCGGACCCGACCGGGCCGCGCATCAGCTCCACCGCTTCGTCGAGGCCGAGGCCCAGCAGGCTCTCACCATCGACATGAGTGATGAAATCACCGGCCTCGATTCCAGCCTCATAGGCGGGCGTGCCGTCCATTGGCGAGACGACCTTCACAAAGCCGTCGGCTTGCGTGACCTCGATGCCGAGACCACCAAATTCGCCCCGGGTCTGCACCCGCATCTTGTCAGCGTCATCGGGCGAGAGATAGCTGGAATGCGGATCAAGCGATTGCAACATGCCACCAATGGCCGCCTCGATCAGCTCTGTCTCGTCTACTTCCTCGACATATTGCGCGCGGATGCGTTCGAAGATGTCGCCAAACAGGTCCAGCTGTTCATAGACAGATGCCTCGTTGCTTTCCTGCGCCAGCAGCGGTGCTGCCACATAGGTCGTTGCCACAATGCCCGCGAGCGTCCCGCCCAGAGCCGCCATCGCAAATTTCTTCATCTCTTGCCTATCCACCTTGCCCGGTCCGGAACCATGTCTCAGGGTCCACGGGACTGTTTTCCATTCTAACCTCTATATAGAGCGTTTCTGATCGGCCAGTTCCACCCCCTTCACCGCTAAGTGACAAAATCGCGCTTGTCGCGGCCGCATCACCGCCCATCAAACCGACCGGCGTGCCCTCGGGGATCACCTGACCGGCGGCGCCAAAGACCTCTGCAAGGCCGGACAGGATGAACAACGTGTCCGGCTGCGGCTCCAGAATCACCACATTGCCGAGATCAAGCAACGGACCGAGGTAGCGGATCGTCGCGGCCGTCGGACTGACGACCAGAGACCGGGGGCGGCTGGCCACCAGAATGCCGGCCCGCGCCACGCCGGCGGCGTCCTTGTCGCCATACCCACGCAGCAGCAACCCCTCGACCGGCAGCGCAAGATCGCCGCGGCGGTCGGAAATATCAGAACCCGACGTTTGGACCCCATTGGCCTCGGCAATCAGTGCAAGCCCATCAGCAAAGCCGGTCAGCGTCTCGGTCGAGGAAATCAGGATTGCGGTCTGCACCGGATCCTCGGTGAACCGTTGCGGCAAGTCCTGACGGTCAGCGATCGCGGTCGAGAGCGCAGCCCGGGCCGCCTGGACGCCCTGCAGCCCGTCTTCGAGCTTCTGTGCCGCGTTCTGCTGCAACAGGCGCAGGTCACGCACTTCCTGCAGATCATTGCGCAACGCATCGGCACGCGCCTGCAGCCCCGGTGTGACCTCTGCCAGCATCATCGCCGAACGCGCCGCACCCAGCGGCCCGGAGGGATGCAGCATCAGAACCGGCGGCGTCGAGGTCTCGATGGTGGTGATGACGCCCAGCAGCTCGGCCACCTCCTCATCACGGGCCCGCAGCTGCGTGGTCAGCTGTGTTTCACGCCGGGCCACCCGGCGCAGGCCTTCGCGCATGGCTTGCAGCCCGTCCTCATAGGCCCGCACGGTTTCGGTCAGTGCCTTGACCCGGTCATTCGCGGTTTGTGCGGCATCCATGCGTTCGCCCGCCGCTTCCAGCGCTGCCGCAGCCGTGCTGGCAGCCTCGCCGGGGCTCTGGGTCGCCGCAGAGGCAGACACGCCAGCCAGCAGACACAGGCCCAGCGCAAAGGTCGTCGCGAGATTTCGCATCATGCGAGCAGGCTTTCCCCGGTCATTTCCTCGGGCTGTTCCAGCCCCATCAGCGCCAGCAGGGTCGGCGCCAGGTCCGCCAGCCGCCCATCGCGCAAGGCAACACCCTCTGGGCCATTTACCAAAGCAACAGGAACGAGGTTGGTTGTATGCGCCGTATGGGCGCCGCCAGTGTCCGGATCCACCATCAGCTCGCAATTGCCGTGGTCGGCGGTGACGATCATCGCGCCACCGGCGGCCTTCAGCGCCGTAACCACCGCGCCAAGCCCCTTGTCCACCGCCTCGCAGGCCTTGATGGCCGCGTCAAGATCACCGGTGTGACCGACCATGTCCGGGTTAGCGTAGTTGGTGACGATGAGATCATAGCCCGCCTCGATCGCCGCCACGAATTTCTCGGTCACCTCGGGGGCGGACATTTCCGGCTGCAGATCGTAGGTCGCCACCTTGGGCGATTTGGGCATCGCACGGTCCTCGCCCGCCTCGGGTGTTTCCTTGCCGCCGTTGAGGAAGAACGTCACATGCGGATATTTCTCGGTCTCGGCGAGGCGGAACTGGGTCTTGCCCTGCTTGGCTACCCATTCGCCGAGCGTGTTGACGATGGCCTTTTTCGGATATGCCGTGGTCATGTAGCCGTTGTGATCGGCAGAATACTCCACCATGCCCAAGAGCGCGGCAAGGTCGGGGCGCGGCCCGGTGTCGAAGTCGGTGAAATCGGGCTCTCCGATGGCGCGCAGGATCTCGCGGGCGCGATCAGCGCGGAAGTTGAGGCAAAAGACCCCGTCGCCATCCTGCATGCCGTCAAAATCTGCCACCACCGTGGCCTTGATGAACTCGTCCAACTCCTCACGTGCGTAGGCATCCTCGACCGCCGCTTTTGCGGTCTGCGCGGTGAACTGGCCTCTGCCGTGGACCATCGCCTCATAAGCCTGGCTCACCCGCTCCCAGCGGTTGTCGCGGTCCATGGCGAAATAGCGCCCGGTGACGCTGGCGATCCGTGCGCCCTCCGCCAGTCCGGCCTCAAGCTGCTCCAAATAGCCCAGCGCCGATTTGGGTGCCACATCACGCCCATCGGTCATGGCATGCAGCCAGACCGGCACACCCGCATCGCGGATCGCCTTCACCGCCGCGAGGATATGGGTGACATGGCCATGCACGCCGCCATCGGACACCAGCCCCATCAGATGCGCCGCCCCACCGGTGTCTTTCAACTTGGCAATGAAGGCCTGCAGCGCGTCATTGTCGAAGAAGGAGCCATCCTCGATCGCCAGGTCGATCTGGCCCAGATCCATCGCCACCACCCGGCCGGCGCCGATATTGGTGTGACCGACCTCGGAATTGCCCATCTGGCCGGAGGGTAGTCCGACGTCGGGACCATGGGTGATGAGGCGGGCAGCCGGGCCGTCCGCCATGATCGCATCCAGCGTCGGGGTCTCTGCCAGATAGGGCGCGTTGGCCGGTCCCGGCGCGGCGCTGCCCCAGCCATCCAGAATGCAAAGAACGACAGGTTTGGGTGCGGGCATGTTTCGTCTCCGGTCAGCGACAGTGGTTTGATCCGGGTTCTACAGCCTGTGACGCGGTTGGGAAACCGGCGAGTGCGATCTCGGCAGTTTTGTGACACCGGGCCCTGCGGTATTTGCACATCGCAAACGGCGCGCGATGCGCAGCGCGCCGCCAGGCGCGCTGCCGGGCCCAACGGGGGCGCCGGCATGTCCAATGCAGGTGACACGGGCGGGAGCCTCCCCCGGCATGGGAGGTTTGCCACTGCGGTGAAGGCGCAAGATCCGGGTCGCTGGACGGGCAGCGAGAGGACTATCCAAAGGGCAGCCAAACAAAACAGGACCACTGCCCATGCCCCATATCATCGCCATGTCGACCAACACCGTACGCGCCTATCAATCCGGCCAGCCCGATGCGCACGGCCAACTGCCAGAGCGCGTCACGTCCAACGGCGGCGGCAACCCCTGCCGCCATTGCCTGCGCTACATCCCGGAAGGTGCTGAGATGCTGATCCTCGCCCACCGCCCCTTTCCCGCAGCGCAGCCCTATGCGGAAACCGGGCCGATCTTCCTCTGTGCCGGCGCCTGCACCCGGCACGAGGGTGCGGCGATGCCCGAGGTCTTCACCCGCTCGCCCGACTATCTGATCAAGGGTTACTCGGACGACGACCGCATCGTCTATGGCACTGGCGTGGTGGTGGAAAAGGACCGGATGATGGCGCAGGCCGAGGAGATCCTCGCCGACCCGCATGTGCGCTACATCCACATACGCTCCGCCCGCAACAACTGCTATCAGGCCAGAATCGAACGCTGAGCAGCCCGACGTCGGGGCACTAGAACGTCTTGGTCATCGCGTAGTTGTGGATCATCACGCCGCAACGCTCAAAATCACGGCGCCCTGCCTCGGCAAACCCCTGCCGCAGGAAGAAGCGCCGCGCCGCCTCGCTGGCCTCCACATAAAGCGACGCAAGACCAAGGGCGCGGGCTTCTGCCTCAAGGCAGGCATAGAGGTCCGCGCCGATGCCCGTTCCGGCCACCTCGGGCGCGAGGTAGAAACAGTCGATGTGGCCGTCGGCCTCCAACTCGATAAAGCCCTGCGCCACGTCGCGCGCATCCGCCGCAACCCAAATCCGACGACCGTCCTGCCCGCGTTCCAGCACGCGGTCGAGCGGGGCCGGTTCCGGGCTCCAGGCCGCGCATTGTTCGGGGGTGTAGTCACGCGCGCCGACCTGATGCACGGCGGCATGGAAGATGCGCGCCCAGTCGGCGGCATCGCGGGGCTCAAACGGACGGATCAGCATCAGCGGGACTTCGTCAGCGCGAGGAAGACATCTTCGAGGTCGGCCTCTTCGGTCTTTACATCACGGATGGAAATTCCCGCTGTACGCACCGCCTCCAGCACCGCCTCGGCAGAGGTCTCATTGCTGTGATAGCGCAGCACAAGGGCACCGTCGCCGCGCAATTCGGCCTCAATGCCCGGGCCCTGCGGCAGCTCCGTCACCGGGGTTGCGGGCTGCACCACCATGGCGCGCGCATCCAGACGTCCCAGCAGGTTTGCGGTCGAATCCCGCGCCACCACTTCGCCCTGGTTGATGATGGCGATCTCGTCGCACATCTCCTGCGCTTCCTCGAGGTAGTGGGTGGTGAGGATGATAGTCATGCCCTGCGCGTTGAGCTGACGGACATTCTCCCACAGCATCTGGCGCAACTCGATATCCACACCGGCGGTGGGCTCATCCAGCACCAGAATATTGGGGCGATGCACCAGCGCCTTGCCCAGCAGCAGCCGGCGCCGCATGCCGCCCGAGAGAGTCCGCGCATAGGCCTCGGCCTTGTCCTCCAGCCCGATCAGCTTCAGGATGCCGTCGCTGTCGCGCTCTGCCTTTGGCACGCCATAAAGCCCCGCCTGCACCTCCAGCGCGCCGCGCGGGGTGAAGAAGGGATCGAGGTTCAGCTCCTGCGGCATCACCCCGATCGAGGCCCGGCTCTGACGGGGGTTCTGATCCTGATCGAAGCCCCAGATCGTCACCTTGCCGGAGGTCTTAAGCACCAGCCCGGCGAGGATGTTGATCAGCGTCGACTTGCCCGCACCGTTTGGCCCCAAGAGACCAAAAACCGATCCGCGTGGCACGGTGAGGTCGATGCCCTTCAGCGCGTGCTTTTCAGGCTGGCCCTTCTGGCCTTTGTAGGTTTTGCGCAAAGCTTCAATTCGGATTGCCTCATCAGTCATCGCGACCCTTGCCCCCGGTATTTTCATGGCTCATAAAGCTCCTAACCCATTAGCCAGAGGACCGCCAGCGATGACCATTGAAGCGCCGGAAACCAAAATCGTGGACAGCATGCGAGTGGCCTGCGACGGCAGCGAAGGCGCATTGGGACATCCACGAGTCTATCTGCAGATCCCCGAGGACACCGGATTTGTGGAATGCCCCTATTGCGACTGCAGGTTCATCCACAAGGATTTCGAGGGCAAGATCGCCTGATCCGGCTTTCGCGCCTGGACATGAGCCGTTAGGCTTTGATGCATGGCAGAGCTGTTGATTGTCTATCACTCCCGCACCGGCGGCAGTCACCAGATGGCCGAAGCCGCCCGCGCGGGCGCTGCGGAAGAGATCACCACCCATCTGCTGACCGCCGATGAGACCACGCCGGAGGATCTTCTGGCTGCAGACGGCTATCTGTTCTGCGGCCCCGAGAACCTCGCCGCGCTATCCGGCGCGATGAAGGAATTCTTCGACCGCTGTTATTATCCCGTTCTGAGTCGCCTCAACGGGCGCCCCTATGCGCAAATGATCTGCGCCGGATCGGATGGCGAGAATGCCGCCCGGCAATTGGCACGGATCGCGCAGGGCTGGCGACTGAAGGCGGTGCAGGACCCGTTGATTGTCTGCACCCATGCGCAGACGCCCGAGGACATTCTGGCCGACAAGGTGATCCCCGAGGCTGACTTGCAGCTGTGCCGGGAACTGGGTCAGGCCATAGGCGCGGGGCTGGTGATGGGGATGTTTTGAAGCACTGAGGACAGCCCCCGAGCCTGGGTGGGGGTGAAGCCCCCTCCCGGGGGAGGGTCGGGGGCTGTCCGACCTATCGGCCGGACGGTGACGCCTCCCCAAGGTCAGGCACTGTCCTCTGCAACCTGCCGATCAGCCCTCCAATCCCAAACTCCAATTGCCCTTGGCCCCCGGATCATTGATAACCCAGAAACAGAACACGAACGATTTCCCGAGAAGGAGCGCGACGGTCATGAGCGGAACGCAATTCGGCAAAGGCTGCCATCTTCACCTGATCGATGGCTCCGCCTTCATCTTTCGCGCCTACCACGCGCTGCCGCCGCTGACGCGCAAATCCGACGGGCTGCCGATCGGCGCGGTTGCGGGCTTTTGCAACATGCTGCAGCGCTATGTGGAGGGCAACACCGGCCCGGACGCGCCGACCCATGTGGCGGTGATCTTCGACCATTCCGGCAAGAGCTTTCGCAACGATCTTTACGACCAATACAAGGCCAACCGCCCGCCCGCGCCCGAGGACCTGGTGCCTCAGTTCCCGCTCACGCGCGAGGCCACCCGCGCCTTCAACATCGCCTGCAAAGAGACCGAAGGCTTCGAGGCCGACGACATCATCGCCACGCTGGCCTGTCAGGCGCGCGACGCCGGTGGACGGGTGACCATCATTTCCTCGGACAAGGATCTGATGCAGCTGGTGGGCGACGGCGTCGAGATGCTGGATGCGATGAAGAACAAGCGCATCGACAGCGACGGCGTGCGCGAGAAATTCGGCGTCGGCCCCGACCGGGTGGTGGACGTGCAGGCATTGGCGGGCGACTCGGTCGACAACGTGCCCGGCGCCCCCGGCATCGGCATCAAGACCGCCGCGCTGCTGATCAACGAATTCGGCTCTCTTGAGGAGCTGCTGGACCGTGCCGAGGAGATCAAGCAGCCCAAGCGCCGCCAGACCCTGATCGAGAAACGCGAACAGATCGAGATGTCGAAAACGCTGGTGCAGCTCGATTGCGAGATGGCGCTGGACTTCACCCTCGACGAGCTGGAAGTGCGCGACCCCGACCCGGAGGTGCTGCTGGGCTTCCTGTCGGAGATGGAGTTCCGCACCCTGACCAAACGGCTGGCCGATCAGTTGGGTCAGGAGGCACCGACGATCCCCGAAACCGCCGCCCCGGCCGCGCAGGCGGATCTGCCCGAAGCCCCCGGTTTTGACGTCGCCGAATATACCACCGTGCGCGATGCCGAGACGCTGCAGCAGTGGATCGACCGCATTCGCGAGCATGGCTATGTCGCGGTGGATACCGAAACCACCGGCCTTGACGAGATGATCGCCGATCTGGTGGGGATTTGCCTCTGTGTCACCCCCGGACAGGCCTGCTATGTGCCGCTGACCCATAAGGCGGGCAATTCCGGCGATCTCTTTGGCTCTGACGATCTGGCCGAGGGGCAGATGCCGCTGGAGCAGGCGCTGGAGATGCTGAAGCCGGTGCTGGAGGATGACGCGATCCTCAAGATCGGCCAGAACATGAAGTATGACGCCAAGATCTTCGTGCGCAACGGCATCGACGTGGCGCCGATCGACGACACCATGCTGCTGTCCTATGCGCTGCACGGCGGCCTGCACGGGCATGGCATGGACACGCTGTCGGAACGCTATCTCGACCACCAGCCGATCCCGATCAAATCTCTGCTGGGCACGGGCAAATCCGCGATCACCTTCGACCGGGTGCCGATCGATGAAGCCACGCCCTATGCGGCCGAAGATGCCGACATTACCCTGCGCCTGTGGCAGCAGTTCAAGCCGCAACTACATCAGAAACAGGTGACCACGGTCTACGAGACGCTGGAACGTCCGCTGGTGCCGGTGCTGGCCCAGATGGAGCGTCATGGCATCAAGGTGGACCGCGACACGCTGAGCCGGATGTCGAACGCCTTTTCGCAGAAGATGGCGGCTTTGGAATCGGAAATCCACGAGCTGTCGGGCGAGAGCTTCAACGTCGGCTCACCAGCGCAGCTGGGGGAGATTCTGTTCGACAAGATGTCCCTACCGGGTGGTAAGCGCGGCAAGAACGGCAAGTATTCCACCGGCGCCGATATTCTTGAGGATCTGGCGACCGAGCATGAGCTGCCCGCCCGGGTGCTGGACTGGCGGCAGTTGTCCAAGCTGAAATCGACCTACACCGACGCGCTGCAGGAACATATCCACCCGGAGACCGGCCGGGTGCACACCTCCTACCTGCAGACCGGTGCCAACACCGGGCGCATGGCCTCCTCCGATCCGAACCTGCAGAACATCCCGGTGCGCAGCGAAGAGGGTCGGCGCATCCGCGAGGCCTTTGTCGCGGATGAAGGCAACGTGCTGTTGTCGCTTGACTATTCCCAGATCGAGCTGCGCATCCTCGCCCATGTGGCGGAAATCGACGCGCTGAAACAGGCCTTTGCCGACGGTCATGACATTCACGCCATGACCGCCTCGGAGATCTTCGACGTGCCGCTGGACGAGATGACCTCGGAAATCCGCCGCAAGGCGAAGGCGATCAACTTCGGGGTGATTTACGGAATTTCGGGCTTTGGCCTGGCGCGCAACCTGCGCATCCCGCGCGGCGAGGCGCAGGGCTTTATCGACCGCTACTTCGAACGCTTCCCCGGCATTCGTCATTATATGGACGACACGGTGAATTTCGCCAAGGAGCACGGCTATGTGCAGACGCTGTTTGGCCGCAAGATCCACACGCCGGAGATCGCCGCCAAGGGACCCCGGGCGAGCTTTGCCAAACGCGCAGCGATCAACGCCCCGATCCAGGGCACGGCGGCGGATGTGATCCGCCGCGCCATGGTTCGGATGCCGGAGGCGATCGCCCACCTACCGGCCCGCATGTTGTTGCAGGTGCACGATGAATTGATATTCGAGGTTCCAGAAGGTCACGTGGATGAGACCATTTCGGTCGCCCGCAAGATCATGGAAGGCGCTGCCGATCCGGCGGTGCATATGGACGTGAAACTGGTGGTGGACGCCGGTCGCGGCCAGAACTGGGCAGAGGCGCATTAAAGCGCCTCATGCCCCTCATCGGCACAGCCCTTTCCGGCGGGCGCCCGACGTGGCCGCCGGTCATTGACCAAGCCAATTGGATGAAGACCTTTGAAACCGATCATATTGACCGCAGCGCTCGCGGCGCTGTCTGCCTGCGCCCATCATATCAACCCGGAAGTCACGGCCTATAACGGCGACAGCGTCACCATCGCCACCAGCGAGACGTTCAAGCGCCGCTGGGCTTTGAATGTGGCCTCTGACGAAGCGGAGCGTGTCTGTCGTCAGGGACAGGGCAAGCGGGCGGAACATGCGTCCACCCGGAAGGATCGCGCCCGCGGTCGCAATCTCGACCTGTTTCTTTGCCTGCAATAAGCTGAGCTGGCGGCCTGGCTCCGCGCCGCGTCAGCGGCGCCGGGCCCAACGGCCAGAGATCATCTGTGATGATTGAATGGCGGGCGGGAGCCCCCCTGCCCGGATTGCGTAACAGATCACGCATCGCGACCCGCCGCGTGACAACAGGTGCCGTCAGGCCGCCTGCAAAGTCCGCATCCAGCGCAGGCTGTCCTCGGTGCGCAGCGTACTTGGCGTGTATTCCGCACTGACCCACCCGGTATAGCCGCTGTCATCCACCGCCGCGAAGAACTGATCGAAATCCAGCGCGCCGCGCCCCGGCTCGCAACGCGATGGCGCTGCCGCAAACTGCACATGGGTGGCGCGGTGGCCGAAGACCTCCCAGACCTTCAACGCGTCGCCATGTATCAGCTGAGCATGATAGGCGTCGAACTGCAGGGTGACGTTCTCCCGGTCCACCTCATCAAGGATCTCGACCGCGAGGTTATAGTCATCCAGAAAATAGCCGGGGAAATCACCGCTGTTCAGCGGTTCGATCGTGAACTGCTGATGGGGGGCAGAATCCGCAGCCGTCTGCAGGTTCTGCACATAGGTCGCCCGTGCGGCATCCCCCTTGGCGGGCCCTGCCATCACATGGACACGTTGCGCTTTCAGCATATCCGCATAGCGCATCACCCGACGGATGTCGCGCTGGAAGCGGTCCGCCAGCTTTGGCACCGCAGCATAGCCCGGGTCACCGCCGGCATAATTCGGCGGCGGGGCATTGATCAACAGCAGCTCCAGACCATTGGCCAGGAGCGCTCGCTGAGTTTCTTTCGCTGCAAACTCATAGGGAAACAACACTTCCACCGCCTTGAACCCGGCAGCGGATGCCGCGGCAAACCGGTCCAGATAGGGCAGCTCCGCAAAGAGCATGGATAGATTGGCCGCGAACCTTGGCATTCTCACCTCCTGCTGCGCATGCAGCCCCTACGTCTGACTATACCACAGACCTGCGGCTGGCGTAGATCGATTTAACTTAACTTTGAACTGCATCTGCTCTCTCGGTGCGAAGATATGCCTTTGCGCAGCACGGATGGAAATGCCCTCGATTTGTGCAATTTTAATGATCCACGTCGCACACCCCGTCCTCCCTTCGCCACCGCCTCGGGCCAAAGTCTGAGCCTGCAGCCCACACAGGCGCAAGCGTCAGGATCGTGCGACGCCCTTTCAGGCGAGATCCAGCTCGTCGGCAGGCATGATGCGAAAGAACGCGCCACCGGACCAGAGACCGAACCAGCCATCGCGCGCAACGCCACGCTCCACCAGCCGGTAGAAACTCTTGCGGTCGATCAGCGCCTCCAGCCCGCTTCGGATGTGCACATAGGGGGATGGCTCGTCGGTCTGCGGGTCACGTTCCACCCGGATCGGATTTTCAGGCCCCGCTGTCGCGCGATCCCCCACATGGGTGGTGAAGGTCAGATCCTGCGACTCCCCCTGTCCCGAGGCATCGAAATCCACCGCCACAAAAGGCGCATCATCCACCGTGATGCCGACCTTTTCCACCGGCGTGACGAGATAGTATTTCCCGTCCTCCAGCTTCAGAATCGAGGAGAAGAGCTTCACCAGCTCAAACCGGTTTATCGGGGAGCCAAGGTAGTACCAGCTGCCATCGCGCGCGATCCGCATATCCAGATCACCGCAGAACGGCGGATTCCACAGATGCACCGGCGGCAATCCGCCCTTGCCAGCCGCCTTTGCGCTTGCTTCAAGGGCATCTGCATTGGGGGTCACAACTTTTTGTCCACTCATTCGTTTTGCCATTCCATCTGCGCGCGATACACTCAAACCATATAAGCCCACGGGAAGGGAAGTCATGAGCGAAGCACAGGATCTTTTGTCCGACATCGAGGCGCTGGAAACCAAGCTGCAGGAGGCACGGACCTCCATCACCCGCCGGTTCATCGGCCAGGAACGGGTGGTGGACCTGACGCTGGCGGCGCTGCTCTGCGGTGGTCACGGGCTGCTGATCGGCCTGCCCGGCCTCGGCAAGACCCGGCTGGTCGAGGCGCTATCGACGGTTATGGGCCTCAATGGCAACCGGGTGCAATTCACGCCCGACCTGATGCCCGCCGATATCCTCGGCTCGGAGGTACTGGACACCGCCGCCGACGGCACCCGGGCGTTCCGGTTTGTGCAGGGGCCGATCTTCTGCCAGCTGCTGATGGCGGATGAGATCAACCGCGCCTCGCCCCGAACGCAATCGGCGCTTTTGCAGGCGATGCAGGAAAAGACCGTCACCGTTGCTGGTGCGGATCGGGCACTGGAGGCGCCGTTCCACGTGCTGGCCACCCAGAACCCGATCGAACAGGAGGGCACCTATCCGCTGCCCGAAGCACAGCTGGACCGTTTCCTGCTGCAGATCGACGTCCCCTACCCTGACCGCGACACCGAGCGCGATATCCTGCTGGCCACCACCGGCGTCGAGGAAGAGGAGGCACATCAGGTCTTTACCGCTGCCGAACTGATCGCCGCGCAGACGCTTCTGCGTCGGATGCCCGTCGGTGAATCGGTGGTCGAAGTGATCCTCGATCTCGTGCGCGCCTTCCGTCCTGACGAACCTGACGTGACCGCCCGGGTGGCACAGACCGTGGCCTGGGGGCCGGGACCGCGCGCCGCGCAGGCGCTGATGATGGCGGTCCGGGCGCGGGCGCTGCTGCAAGGGCGGCTGGCGCCCAACGCCGAGGATGTGATCGACATGGCCCGCCCGGTGCTGAGCCACCGGATGCAACTGAACTTTGCTGCACGGGCACGTGGTGACAACTTGGCGGATCTGATCGACGAGACCGCCGCCGCATTGGTCCGGACCGAGGCCGCAGCGTGAGCCAGCCCGCGTCCTCTCGCAACGGCATCGCGGATATCCCCGCTGGACAGCTCCGCACCCGCGCCGAAGAGGCCGCCAGTGTCCTGCCGCCCCTGCTCGTGCAGGCGCAGCAGCTGGCGGGCGCGGTTTTGTTGGGGGAGCACGGACGCAGGCGCTCGGGCGTCGGTGATGACTTCTGGCAGTATCGCCCGGTGCAGCAGGGCGACAGTCGCCGCATGATCGACCACCGCCGATCAGCCCGAGGCGATCAGCAATTTGTCCGCGAACGGGAATGGCAAATCGCCCAGACCGTTCACCTTTGGGTCGATCAGGGGCAATCCATGCGCTTTGCCTCTGATACAAACCTGCCGCGCAAGATCGACCGGGCTCGCCTGCTGTCATTGGCTGCAGCGGTGCTGATGATCCGTGGGGGCGAGCGTGTCGGCCTGACCGGCGGGCAGCTGCCGCCCCGCCGTGGCAATATGCAAGTCCTGCGCATGGCACAGCATTTCACCGATGATGACGATACCCCCTACGCCCCGCCAGAGCACAGGGCGCTGATCCCGCATGCCAGGGCGCTGTTTGTGTCCGATTTCCTCGGCCCGTTTGAGGAATTGGAGATCGCGCTCACCAAAGCTGCGGATCGTGGGCTGCGCGGCGTGCTGTTGCAGGTCTTGGACCCCAGCGAAGAACAGTTCCCCTTTGCCGGGCGCACCCGCTTTGAAGGTCCGGGCAATGGCGTCACCCATGAAACACTGAAAGCCTCCGCCCTGCGCGACCGCTATCTGGAGCGCCTGGCCGAGCGGCGGGACGCGCTGGAGCGCCTGTGCCGCGCTGCGGGCTGGACACTGGGGCTGCATCATACCGGGGACAGCGCGCAATCTGGCCTGCTCTGGCTTTATCACGCATTGGAGCGACGCCAATGATCATGATCGCGGGCATAGGTTTTGCCAGTCCCTGGTTGCTGCTGGGGCTGTTGGTGCTGCCAATCCTGTGGCTGCTGCTGCGCGCCATCCCGCCCGCGCCAAAGCGGCAGCCGTTCCCTGCGGTGACGCTGCTTCTGGGGCTGAAGGATGACGAAAGCCTGTCGGATCGCACACCGTGGTGGCTGCTGCTGTTGCGGATGCTGGCGGTTGCGGCGGCGATCATTGGCCTCTCTGGTCCGGTCCTGAACCCGGTACAGGAACACGGTGGCTCCGGCCCCCTGCTGATCGTGATGGACTCGGGCTGGGGCGGAGCGCCAAATTGGGAGCAGAACCGCGCTCAGATCGAAGCGGAACTCTCCGAAGCCGGGCGGGCGGGGCGCCCCGTCGCCATGCTGCGTCTCACCGCACCGGAACCGTTGCAATTCCTCGCTGCCGCGCAATGGACCCGGCAGCTGGCAGGGATGACACCCGCGCCATGGGTCGCCGCCCCTGCTCAGGTGGCCACGGCCCTCGACGTGATTTCCGAGACCGATGGCGGTTTCGACACGCTCTGGCTCAGCGATGGGGTGGAAATGCAGGGCCGCAGCGATCTGGTCACCGCGCTGGCAGAACGTGGCGAAATTGATGTCTACGAAAGCGGCGCGCCGGTGATCGGCCTGCTGCCTGCCACATATGAAGATGGCCTGATCGTGCTCCACGCCGCGCGCAGCACGGCGGGTCTGGCGCAAGAGGCCACGGTGCAGGCGCTTGGGCCTGACCCCAGCGGCACCGAACGCGCACTGGCCTCGGCTACGTTGGAGTTCGACGCGGCAGCGCATCATACCGAGGCGCAGCTGGCATTGCCGATGGAGCTGCGCGCCCGCATCAGCCGCTTTGAAATCCTCAACACCCGCTCTGCCGGGGCAGTTTCGCTGACCGATGATCGGCTGCGGCGACGCGAGGTTGCGCTGATCTCGGCCCAGAGCAGCGACGAGGGTCTCGCACTGCTGTCCCCTCTGCATTATCTGCGTCAGGCGCTGGAGCCAACGGCGGAGCTGCTGGAAGGGGCGCTATCGGACCTTCTGCCCGCCAACCCGGATGTGGTGGTGCTGGCCGATGTGGCCCGACTGGCCCCGGCACAGGAAAAAGCCCTGATCGACTGGGTGGATCAGGGCGGGCTGCTGCTGCGCTTTGCCGGGCCACGTCTGGCCGCCAGCGACACCGCCCGCGACACCGAAGAGCCGCTGATGCCAGTGCGCCTGCGCATCGGCGGACGTAGCATCGGCGGCGCCATGAGCTGGGGCGAACCCAAGGCGCTGGCGCCCTTTGGCGAGGGCTCGCCCTTTTACGGGCTGGAGATCCCGCAGGAGGTCACGGTCAGCTCGCAGGTGATGGCGCAGCCGGACCCCGAGCTGGCCAGCCGTGTGGTGGCCGAGCTGAGCGACGGCACGCCACTGGTCACCCGCAAGCCGCTGGGTCAGGGGCAGGTCATCCTGTTCCATGTCACGGCCAATGCGGAATGGAGCACCCTGCCGCTGTCGGGCCTGTTCGTCGAGATGCTGGAGCGCCTCGCGGTGTCCTCCGCCGCGAAACCTCCGGTGGCCGCTGATCTGGAGGGCACTACCTGGCAGGCCGCCGAGGTTCTTGATGGCTTTGGCCGCCTGACGGACGCCGACACGCTGGCCGGGGTCGCCGGTCCGAATCTGGTCGATGCGCCCTCTGGTCCCGAACTGCAACCGGGGCTTTATACCAGCGGCAGCCGTGCCTATGCCCGCAACGTCCTGCGGGAGGGCGATGATGTGCTGCCCACATCCTGGCCCGCGTCGGTGCCGGTGATGACTTATGAGGGGGCAGATGAACGGCCGTTTGGCGGTCTGCTGTTAGGTGCGGCGCTGGTGATGCTGGCGCTGGATATTGCCGCAGCGTTGCTGGTGTCCGGCCTCTGGTCACCTGCCCGTACGGCGGCAATCTTCCTGATGAGTGGTCTCATGCTTGGGGTGCCGCAGGAGATGCTGGCCAAATCGGCCACCACCCCGACCGACCTTACCGCTGAGCTGACTTTGGCACATGTTCTGACCGGCGATGCCAAGACCGACCGCATTACCTCCGAGGGGCTACAGGGGCTGAGCAACGTTCTGACCCTCCGCACGTCGATCGAGCCTGCACCGCCTTACGGCGTTGATCTGGAGACGGATGAGCTGGCGTTCTTTCCCTTCCTCTACTGGCCGGTGACGGAAGGCCAGCCGCTGCCCTCCTCCGATGCCTATGCCAAGCTCAACGCCTATCTGCGCACCGGCGGCATGATCCTCTTTGACACCCGCGATGCGGATCTGGCGCAGGCCGGAGCCACCAGCAACGCGGCGCGGCGACTACAGCAACTGGCGCTGCCGCTGGACATCCCGCCACTGGAGCCGTTGCCCGCCGACCACGTGCTGACCCGGGCCTTCTATCTGCTACAGGATTTTCCTGGTCGTCATCCGCGCGGTCAGATCTGGGTCGAGGCCGCGCCCGAGGATGCCGAACAGGTCGAGGGGCTGCCGTTTCGCAACCTCAACGACGGGGTGACACCGGTGGTCATCGGCGGCAACGACTGGGCCGCGGCCTGGGCGGTGGATCAAGACAACGCCCCCCTTTACCCGGTCGGACGCGGCTTTGCCGGCGAACGGCAGCGGGAACTGGCACGGCGCTTTGGCGTCAACCTGCTGATGCATGTGCTGACCGGCAACTACAAATCCGACCAGGTGCATGTGCCGGCACTGCTCGATCGATTGGGGCAATAGCGCCATGGCCACCCTCCAATTCGCGCCGCAAGGAGCCCATCCGCAATGACGCAATCCATCCTCTTCGACCCGCTGGTGCCCTGGCTGGTGCTGGCCGGTCTGGCCGGGCTGAGCACGCTGGCGCTGGGGCTGGCGATCTGGCGGCGGCTTGCAGGCTGGGCGCTGCGTGCGGGCGCAGCACTTGTGCTGCTGGCCGCGCTGGCTGGCCCGGTGATGCAGGTCGAAGACCGCAGCCCGCTCAGTGATATCGTCATCGTCGCTGAGGACCGCACCGCCAGCCAGCACCTGTCCGACCGCGCCGACCAGATGACGGTCGCGCGCGCCGAACTGGAGGCGGCGCTGGCCGGGCGCGCCAACACCGAGGTGCGCTGGATCACCGTGGAGGACAGCCCAGACGATGGCGGCACCCAGCTGATGGACGCGCTGACCCGAGCCCTGGCGGACGAGCCGCGCGCCCGGGTGGCCGGGCTAATCGCGCTGTCCGACGGGCAAGTGCACGACATGGCCCGCGCGCCTGACCTGCCCGCACCGCTGCATCTGCTGATGACGGGCCGCTCGGACGACTGGGACCGCCGCCTGATCGTCAAGAACGCGCCCTCCTTCGGCATCATCGGCGAACCGATCACCCTGACGCTCCGGGTCGAGGATCAGGGCGCTGTGCCCGATGATGCGCGGCTGACAGAGTTGCAGATCTCCATCGATGGTGGCGAGGCGCAGACTTTCCGCCTGCCGGTGGGGGTCGATTTCGACCTGCCGCTGACCCTGCCCCATGGCGGGCGCAACGTGGTGGAGTTCCGCGTCCCCGAGGCCGAGGGCGAGCTGACCGCCCGCAACAACGCCGCGTTGTTGCAGATCAACGGCGTGCGGGACCGGCTGCGGGTGCTGCTGGTCTCTGGCGCGCCGCATCCGGGCGGGCGCACATGGCGCAACCTGCTGAAATCCGACAGCGCCGTCGATCTGGTGCATTTCACCATCCTGCGGCCACCCGAAAAACAGGATGGCGTGCCGGTGGACGAGCTGTCGCTGATTGCCTTCCCAACCCGCGAACTGTTCCTGGAGAAGATCGAGGATTTCGATCTCATCATCTTTGACCGCTACAAGCGACGCGGAATCCTGCCCTCAGCCTATCTCGAGAATGTGGCCAACTACGTGCGCCGCGGTGGCGCGGTGCTGGTGGCGGCGGGGCCGGATTTCGCCAGCGCCGACAGTATTTTTCGCACGCCTCTCGCGGAGGTTCTGCCTGCCAGCCCCTCGGCCCGCGTACTGGAAGAGCCCTATCGCCCCACCATCAGCGAGACCGGCCTGCAGCATCCGGTCACCGCAGAGCTGACCGGCGCCGAGGACTGGGGGCGCTGGATGCGGCAGGTGGAGCTGGACACCACCGGCGGCACCACACTGATGCGCGGCATCGGCGAGCGCCCCCTGCTGACGCTGGACCGGGTGGAGGAGGGCCGTGTCGCGCTATTGGCCTCGGACCACGCCTGGCTGTGGAGTCGCGGGTATGAGGGCGGCGGACCGCAGCTGGAACTGCTGCGCCGTCTCGCCCATTGGATGATGAAGGAGCCGGAGCTGGAAGAAGAGGTGCTCACCGCCGAGGCCACCGGCCAGCGCATGCGCATCCAGCGGCGCACGCTTGGGGAAACCGTCGGCCCGGTGACGGTGACCGCCCCGGACGGCAGCACCTCGCAGATTCGCTTGCGCGAGGCACGTCCCGGTCTCTGGGAGGGGCGCTATGAAAGTGATCAGATCGGCCTCTACCATCTGGCGGAGGGCGACGAACGTGCGGTGATCGGCCTTGGCCCCGCCGCGCCCCGGGAGTTCGAACAGACCATCGCCACCGCCGATGTGATGTCGCCCTTGGTGCGCAGCCTGCGCGGCGGTGCTGTGGCGCTGGAGGATGGGCTGCCATCGTTGCGCAACATCCGCGAGGGGCGGCCCGCGGCGGGGCGTGGCTGGATTGGTCTGGTACCGCGTGGCGCCTATGAGACCACCGCCGTGACCCAGTCGCCGCTGTTGCCCGCGTGGCTGTTGGTGCTGCTGGCCGCGTCACTGCTGATCGGCGCCTGGCTGCGCGAAGGGCGCAGCTGACATAACTCATGGGTCGCTTACGGACCTGAGCCTGAGTCGCGCGGCGTTGGAGCAACAGCACCTCCGCCCGCTCTTGTGGCCTGAGGCATTTTTCACGCAGTGGGCCAAGCGCCGCGCCAAAGGCGCGGCGCGGGTCGCATCGGGCAAAGCCCGATGCGAAACCCTTCACTCCTCAGATGTTCTTGCAAACCACCGCGGGCAGGTGGGCTTGGACAATTTCCCTCAGGACGACGGCCCAAACAGCACCGACACCTCCGGGCTTCCCGGCAGGCCCTCGTAGCTCACCGTCGCACCGCCCTTGAGGCTGCCGGGTGGCACCAACGGTCCGAAAGAGCCCACCGAGACCAAATCTCCCGCCTTGAAGGTCACGCCAACCGCGTGCAGCCAGAGGATCGTCTCCGCCGGATGCCCCAGAACGGAGGTTCCAGGCGCGGAGAGCACGACCTCGCCCGCGCCATCGCGCAGCTGCACCTGCATCTCGGCCAGCGCCTTGGTCATTGCGGCGGCGTCCTCCACCGGGATCGCCGCGCCCAGAACCCCGTGTCGCGCGCCCACCCCCATTGCGGTGATCGTTTCCGGCGTCATCGGCTGGCTTTGGTCCACCGCAAGATCCGGCAGTTCGATGAAGGGGCGGATGCTGGCAATGTTCTGCATCACTTCCTCGCGTGTGGTGGCGGAATTGACGGCGGAATCGCCGATCTCCAGCACCAGATCCGCCTCTACCATAGGCACCGCGCCCCAGGGCACGTCGAGCGTCGCGCCGGTTTCCAGCATCATGTCACGATAAAGCACGCCGCGCACCGGCGCACTGGCGCCAAACCGCTCCTGCGCCGGGGTGCTGGTCAGCCCTGCCTTGTAGCCGATCACCGGTCCCAGATGCGCAGCCAAGGCATCACTCAGACGGGCTTGGGTGCAAAGTGCATCCACCATCGTGCCGCCCTGCCCCAGTGCTTCGGTTGGACGATGATCCATGTAATCCGCCACAAACCGCGCAACCTCCTCGTCGCTGGCGCAATCGGCGGCAGCACTGCCCGCCCCGATCACCCCCGCCGCGATCAGCGCCCAAATCCAGTGTCCTGCCTGCTGCATTCCGCTCGCCTCCTCTTTCGCTCGCGTCAGCCCGTCTCCTCGATCTCGACGGTCACCCGGGCAGATTGCCCGTCCGCATCGATCACCACAAGCGTGGCGTGGCCCGGCCCGGGGCTCGGCAGGTCGAGATCACGCGACCGCAGACCCCGGGCTACCGGCAGACCGTTGGCCAGCACCGTGAAGGGCAGCCTCCCGCCGCGCAGCTTCAGCGCCAGACGGCCTTCCACCAGCGCGAGCCGGGCGCGGGTGGGCGGAAAGACCACCTCCGGCGCCCCGATGCCAGTGTCGGAAAACACCTCATCCCGGGCGCGGAACCGCTGCAGCGGTTGCGGCAACTCGGCCGAGGACAGCACCAGCGCATTGGGCGGCGGCGGCGACAACGGCGTCAGGTCGGGCTTCAACGCGGCAAAGGCCTCGAACAGCACCGGCGCCGCCAGTTCCGCGCCAAAGACGCCCGGAACCGGGGTACCATCCGCCCGTCCCAGCCAGACGCCGATCACATGCTGGCCGTCCCACCCCACGGCCCAGGCATCCCGATGCCCGTAGGAGGTGCCGGTCTTGTAGGGCAGAACGCCCGCCCGGGCACCGCGCGGCACCGGCACATCGCGCAGGATATTGCCAAGGTACCAAGCCGCAACAGGGGAAATCACCTGCGGGGTTCGGTCGCTGCCGTCGCCTGCCTGAACCGACAGCCGTGGTCCCGCCCCCCCCGCTGCTAGAACCGCATACATCTGCACCAGATCCTGCAGGCTGACGCCAACGCCACCAAGGCTCACCGCCAGCCCGGGTTTGCCACCCGGCAGCACGGGGCGCATGCCGGCCTGACGCATTGCCGCCATCAACCGCGAGGGCCCAAGCGCGTCGGTCAGGGTCACCACCGGCGTGTTAAGTGACATCTGCAGCGCATCCCGCACGCGAATGTCGCCGCGAAAACTGCCGTCGAAATTCTGCGGCGCGTAACCGCCAAAGGACACCGGCGCGTCGCGGATCAGCGTATCGGGATGCACCAGCCCCTCGTCAAAGGCGAGGCCGTAGACCAGCGGTTTCAGGGTCGAGCCGGGCGAGCGCTCAGCCGTCACCATATCGACAAAACCGCGCCGCGCGGAATTGGTATAGTCCGGCGCGCCGATCCGGGCGAGAATCTCGCCCGTTTGGTGGTCCGCCACGATCATCGCGGCACCAAGCCGTGGCCCCGCCGCCGTCACCCGCCGGTGCAGAACAGCCTGTAGCCGCGCCTGCAGATCGGCGTCCAGCGTCACGTCAAACCGCGCCTGCGCTGGCGAGGCCGTCCGCAGCTGGTCGCCCAGATGCGGCGCCAGCAACGGGAACGGGCGGCGGCTGTCCGGCACCCGTGCCTGCGCCGCCTGACGCGCGACCTGTGCCGACAGCACACCGGCTTCATGGCTGCGTTGCAACACCCGCGCCCGTGCGGAGCGTGCTGCACCTACCGAACGGTCAGGGCGGCGTGTTTCCGGCGATTGCGGCAGCGCCACCAGCAAGGCCGCCTCGGCGGCGGTCAGGCGATGCGGCTCCTTGCCGAACCAGGCAAAGCTCGCCGCCCGCACCCCTTCGAGATTGCCGCCAAAGGGCGCATGGGTCAGATAGAGCGTCAGGATCTCCGATTTCGACAGCTGCCGCTCCAGCGCCAGCGCCACCCGGATCTGGCGCAGCTTGCCGCTCCAGCGCCCGGTCGAGCCATCCTCCAGCAGCCGCGCCACCTGCATGGTCAGCGTGGAGCCGCCAGAGACTGTGCGCCCGTGCCACAGGGCCTGCCCGGCCGCGCGCAGCATCGCCAGCGGGTCAACCCCGATGTGCGTGTCGAACCGCTTGTCCTCATAGGCGTGCAGCATCTGCAGATAGGTCGGGTCCACATCCTCGGCCCGCACCGCCATGCGCCAGATGCCATCCTCCACAGGATAGGCCCGCAACAGGCGACCAGCGCGGTCCCGCAGCTCGACCGAGGTTTCCGCAAGCCTGCGGGGCAGCTCGGTGGCCGCGACCCAGGCCTCCAGCCCTTTGCCACCCAGACCCCCTGCAACCAGCATCACCAACAGCGGCGTCCTGAGCCGCGCCATCGTCTGGACCAAGGGGCGGGCACCGCCCCCGCCTGACCGAACGGTCAGGCCGCGCCCGGCCCCGGCAGGGGCCGGGCGCCCCCGCCGTCGCCGCAACATGCGCAGCCAGCCGGGGCGATCTGTCGGTGTCATTTGACCTGCAGCCGTCCCGCCGCCGTATTGGCGCGATAGGCCGGGCGATACATGTCCTCAACCGAGGCCGCCGGGTGGTGGAACTCACCGGGGCTGACCGCGCGCACCATATAGGCCAGCGTGATCGGATCGTCCCCCCGCGAGGTCACCGCCGCCAGAAAGCGATCCGAGCGGAACTCCACATGATCGGCCTCCCAGAGGCTGAGCCAGTCCAGATCTCGCAGATCGCCGGAGCGCAGCAGGTTGGGGTTGTCGATCTCCAGCCCCGCCGGCAGCGGGTCATTGATCATCAGCCGGGCACCGATCTCCTCCTGCGGCAACACCCGCAGCACCGTCACCAGCCGGGTGCCGACCGCGACCGAGGCCAGATCCACCGGCTCCCCTTCCAACGTGTAATACTCCCGCGTCAGGGCAAAGCCGTAGCCACGCGCCGGAGGCGGCACGATAGGCACGCCGATGCGGGTCAGGGTAATGTCGGTGCTCCGCCCGGAGGCCGCCGTGACCGACAGATCTGCCGGACTGTCACCCTCCATCACCTCGACAAAAGCGCCGCTAACGGGCTGGCCGTTGACGCGCAGACCGGAGTCTTCGGGATTGTCGACCAGCGCCTGCGCCGCCATCAGGCTCCAGGCCGCTTCCTGGGTGGAGCGATAGCCGTCACCGCCCGAAACCCGCGCCGTGAGGTAGTCGCGATTAACCGCCGTGCTGCCGGCCTCCACCGCGAGCGCCAAGACCGCAGCCGAGTCACGCAGTTGGGTGCCGTAATCGACACGCCACACTGGCTTTTCGGCGCCTTGGCCTGCGATCATCTGCGCGGCGCGGGCAAACATCTTGTCCGCCCGGCGCTGATCACCGTAGGCCGCAAGCGCCGCCCCCAGTTGCGCCGCGCCCATCGGGGTTGAGAAGGCCTCGGCCTTCACATCCGCATAATACCGCAGATCCCCCATCGCCGCAGCGCCCTCCCGCGCCAGCACCAGCAGCGCATAGGCCACTTCCTCACCGCCGCTGTCAAAATCAGGCGCGTAGTTCAGCCGGTTGCGCAGATTGTCCATGGCGCGGGCAAAGGCCTGATCTGGCACGATGTAGCCTTTGGTCCGGGCCCGGCTGAGGAAGTCGGAGGCATAGGCATCCAGCCACAGATCGCCGCTTTCGGCGCGCCAGAGGCCAAAGGCGCCATTGGCGGCCTGCCGGGTCAGCACCTTGCGGATGGCGCCGTTGATGCGCGCGTCCACCTTGGGGCCATCGCCCAGACCGGCAGCCTCGGCCACCGACGACAGATAGAGGAGCGGCAGCGCCTTCGACGTCACCTGCTCGGTGCAGCCGTAGGGGTAGCCGTCCAGTTGCGATAACAGACCCGGCACGTCGAATTTGGCCAGCGGTCCTGCCGACATCACCGCGCGGGCGGAGCCGGGGCGCAGACCTGCGAACACATCCGCGTTGAACAGGAAGCTGTCGCCGCCCGCCAGCGAGAAGCGCCGGGTTTCCGAGACCTCGGGATCATTGGCGCGCACCGGCAGGCGCAGGGTCTGGTCCAGCACCTCGCCGCCGGGGGTGGTCAGGCTCAGGCGGACCTCGGGATCGCCCACGGCCTCTGCCGTGACCGGCAGTTCTAGCAGCACCCGGCCCTGTTCGGTGAGTGTCACCGAAGGCGGCAGCGCGCCCAATTGCAGCCCAGCCCCGATCACCTCAGCCCCCAGACCGATCTCGCCCGCAGGCCCATCGGCGTGGGTGATATCCAGCCGGATGCGGCTCTGATCGCCGGGCGCTAAGACGCGAGGCAGCGATGCGGTCAGCACCACCGGATCGCGAACGATCATATCGGCCTCCGCCTGCCCGACCGAGCGGTCAGTCCAAGCCACAGCCATCAGCCGCACGGTGCCATTGAAGTCCGGCAGATCGATGGGCAGGCTCACGCTACCATCTTCCCCGACCTGCACCGCGCCGTGGAAGACCGACATCAGATCCTGCGTCGGCGGGGGGGACTGGAATTGCGCCCCAAGCCCGGCATCGCCGCCGGAGCGCACACGCCCTAACGCGCCGTTGCCCGGATCGATGAGGCGGCCATAGAAGTCGCGCAGTTCCATCCCCAGACGCCGCTGACCGTGGAAATAGCCCACGGGATCCGGGCTTTGAAAGCCGGTGAGATTGAGAATACCGACATCAACGGCGGCCAGCGTCAGCCAGACTTCCTCGCCCGTCTCGGCCCCGGCGACAGTCACGGTCGCCTCGACCGTCTGGCGGGGGCGGGTGACCTCAGGAGTCTTGATCGTGACATCCAACTCCTGCCCCGGCTGGGTCACCGTGGCATGGGCGATGCCCAGCGCCCGGGTCGGTGTGCGGCCCTGCCGACTGGCGACGGGCTGCACGACAGAGGCGGTCACATAGGCGCCGCTGCCCCAGTCGGATGTGACTTCAAGCGGGATCACGTTCTCGCCTGCTGTCACCTCGACCGCCTGACGGTGGATCAACTCGCTGCCCATGACGGAGATCAGCGCGGTTCCTGCCGCTTGCGGCACGATCCGCAGGCGAGCAGTGTCGCCGGGGGCGTAGCTTTCGCCATCCAGCGACAGTTCCAGACGATCCGGGGTCTGCGCGTCGGAGGCGGGCACATACCAGCCAGCGTAGAAATCCTGCGCAGCGGTCACATAGTCGCCATCCAGACGTTCCACCACCAGCTCGTAGCGCCCCCAATCCACCGGCGCGGTGACCGCCACCGGATCGCCGCCCAGCATCGCCTCGCCCGAGGCCACGCGGGTGCGGCGGGTGATCGGCTCCCACTGCCAGTCGCCATAGAGCTGATACCACTGATAGCGCGTCTCGACCCGGTTCAGCACCCATTGCACCTGCATCGGGGCGGGGGCGAGATCCGGTGCGAGCGAGATCAGCTCGAAGCCGGCCTCGGTGCCCTCGGCCACCACGTCATCGGCAAACTGCGTCTTGATCCCGATCACGGGTGTCGCAGGCTGCACCGGTACAGTCAGTTCACGCTCGACAGGGCGGGCGGAGCCATCGGAAAGTCGCGTGCGCAAGCGTGCCTCAAGCGGCAGGCCGGCGGCTTCGACCTCGGGCAGGTCACCGATGGCCACGGACTGCCCTTTCGGGTCCGTTTCATCGCCACCAAAATACCTGGTCTGGCGGGTGGTCTGCGCATCATAGCGCCCAAAGCGATAGCCGGGCCAATCCGCAAGCTGCCGCACCGGGGCGAGAGAAACGTCGCCCTCGACACTCAGGCCAGCGCCGGGAGCGCCAAACAGGAAGCGGGCGTCGATGTCGACAACCAGCTGGCCGCCGGGGCGCAGGCTGGCGACGTCGCGGATGTCCTGCTCGAAATCGATCCGCTCGGGTAGGAAATCCTCGACCAATACGGTTTGCCGCGCCAGCGGATCGGCCTTTGGATCGGTGTAGAGCTCCACCGCCCAGGAGCCGCGCGGGGCGCTGTCGCCCACGGGCAAGGCAAACACATGGCCACCGGCGTTACCACCGTCAGAGATATGGCGCGAATATTCCACACCGTCAGGGCGTTTCAGCACCGCGATCAGCGGCAGGCCTTCGATGGCCTGCGCGCGGGGATCTCGCGACAGAGCGGTGATGTTGATGGTTTCACCGGCACGATAAGCGCCACGATCCGTGGTCAGGAAGACATCAACCGGACCGGGCGCGGGACGGCCCTCGACACCACGATCCGACAGATCAAAAGCGGCATCACGCAGCGACAGGAAGGCAAAGTCCTCCTCACCCGCACGGGCCAGCAGCATCGCGGGCGCGGCGCTGCCGGTGCCCCGCGTCAAGCCTGGTGCAAAATGCGCATAGCCGGTGGCATCGCTGGTGGCTCGGGCAATCACCGCGTTGGCCTCCGAGATCAGCTCGACCTCGACGCCTGTGCGGGCCTTGGCATCCGACAGGCCCTGAACCTGCACATGCAACCCATCGGCCCCGGACATGGAGCTGAGGCCAAGATCGGTCAGCACAAACCACTGCATCGCCGCCGGGCTGTCATAGGGATCGGCGCCCGGCACCGCCGCGCTGAGCGCGTAGATGCCCACAGGTTGGTCGGCCAGCACATCGTCCAGCGGCAACCGTGTGGTCATGTCGCGGTTGAGATCCTGCTCCACCTCGGCGGTGCCGGTCCAGAGTTCCTCGGCGAGCGTGGCGTCAAAACTGTCGCTCTGCCACTGGTTCAGCGGGCGTGCGAACAGATCCTCCTGCATGCTGCGCAACAGGTTGCGATCGCTGATGCGGGAGAGTTTCAGATCGAGCTTGTCGACATTGACCGTCTCCACCGGCAGCGCAATCACATCGCTGCGCGCCAGCACATAGGCGCGACCGGGGAAGCGCACCGAGGGGCTGCGGTCGCGGATGTATTGGCTGAGGTCGACGTCCTTGATCAGTGTCTCGCCATTGGCCGCCGGAAGGCCCCGGCGCAGGGTGACCCGCAGGTGCTGACCATGGCTGAGACCGGTGAGGCATAGCTCCTGCCCCGCGGCTTCAACCGCCAGACCCTCGGCCTCGGATTTCACGTAATCGCCATAGGTTACGCCGGTTTTGACCAACTCCTCGGAGAAGACGACGCACATGCGCGGATCAGCGCTGTCGGCCTCGACCCGGGTGTCGCTGACGCGGAAGCCGTATTTTGCGACGGCCCGGCTCAGAATGTCAGCAATTTGCTTACGAGGTTCGATGGTCTCCGCCAGACGCAGCACGGAAATCATATCGCGGCCACGGCCCAGTTTCTCCAGTGCGAGTGCAGCCTCAGTCAGGGCGGTGGCCTGCATTGGCGGCGAGTCAGCACGCAGATATCCATTCAGCGCGGCCGCAACGGCCTCGGCATGATTACGGCGGGTTTCACTGCCGCCATCAGTCGGCATTGCGCGCATGTAGCGGGCATATTCGACCCAGAGATCGGCAGCGTCGCTGAGGGCCACGGCTTCGCCCATCCAGCGGACAGCCATTTCGGCATTATTGCCGACAAAGAACTGTTGCGCCCCTTCGACCAGCGTGTCGAGATCACGTCCGCTCAGCTGGTACCGCGTGCCGATCTCGACGGCGAGATCACGCGCAGACGCGACATCCACGCCACCGGGCAAGGACAGCCGGGACGCGCGCTCCGCGGCACGTGCAGCGAGGCCTTCATCCACCGACAGTTTGCGGACCGTCAGGGCACCGACAAAGGACGAGGGATCGCGCAGCGCTGATTTCGGGAAGCAGGCATCGGATTTCAGATTGTAGACGAAGCCGACACAGGCCGATTGCGTAGCGCAGGCCCGCTGGCAGGACTTCAGAGATGTATCGAAGAGCGCCTGCAGATCGGCACCAAAATGATCGGTGTCAGGCTGCGAGACAAACCGTTGTGCCGGCAAAGGACCAGAATCATCAGCCTGGGCCTGCACTGCGGGCAACAAAATATGAGAAAAAAGAAAAGTGAATAAAATCAAAAGGCGCCGCATGGCATTCTCCCTGTCAACGCGCAGAGGCTCGCATGCGGTTAACCTCATGGCAAGCATGCTCGCCATACCACTAGCGCTAAAGGCAAATTAAGGATTGGCTGCGAGATTGAGGCCGCAGGTTTGGAAATGAGTAGTGTTGGAGTTGGCGCATATGTCGCTTGCTGATAAATTGGCCCAGGAACGCAGAGCCCGTCTGGCGGCAGAGCGACTACTGGAGCTGAAACAAGCGGAATTGACGGACGCCAACCGCAAGCTCGGTCGGCATGCGCTGGCCTTGACCAAACGCATCGGTGCTACGCAGGCAGAGATCGCGACCTTTCGCAACGAAAACGAAAAGGTCAAAAGTGATCTCAACACCGCCAATGAGAAGGTTGAACAAGCCGAACGACGCCTGTGGCATTCCATTCAGGCCTTTCAGGACGGGTTTGCGTTTTTCGACAACAACAGCAAGCTGATCGGCGCCAACACCGCCTACCTCAACATCTTTGAAGGGGTCGAGGAGGTCTCGCCCGGCGTATCCTATGTGCGCATTCTGCAGATCCTGACGGATGAGGGGCTGATCGACACCGAGGAGCTCTCGGCGGATGCCTGGCGCGCGACGATGACCGAACGCTGGATGTCGCCCGCGCCGGAACCCACGGTGATCCGCCTGTGGAATGACCGCTACCTGAAGCTGATCGACCAACGCGGCCATGATGGCGATATCGTCAGTCTTGCACTCGATATCACCGCGACCGTGCATTACGAGGAAGAGCTACGCACGGCCCGCGAACGCGCCGAGGCCGCCAACCGCGCCAAATCCGCTTTCCTCGCCAACATGAGCCATGAGATCCGCACGCCGATGAACGGTGTCGTGGGCATGGCCGAGCTGCTGAACGATACCAGCCTCAGCGAAGAACAGCGCCTATACGCAAACACCATCAAGAATTCCGGCGACGCGCTCTTGGTGATCATCAATGACGTGCTCGACTATTCCAAGATCGAGGCGGAAAAGCTGGTCCTGCATCCCGAACCCTTCGATTTGGAGGCCTGCATGCATGAGGTAGTCATGCTGCTTCAGGCCAATGCCCGCGACAAGGGTCTGACATTGCTGGTGGATTACGATCTGTTCATGCCGACCAGCTTCATCGGCGACCCGGGTCGCATTCGTCAGATCCTGACCAACCTCATCGGGAATGCGGTGAAATTCACCAACACCGGCCATGTGACCACACGGGTCACCGGGGTGCCCCACCCCGAAGATAACACCGTGATGCTTCATATCGCGATCGAGGACACCGGCATCGGCATACCCGAGGAAAAAATCCAGCACATCTTTGGCGAGTTCAATCAGGTCGAGGATGAAGCCAATCGCCAGTTCGAGGGCACCGGTCTTGGCCTTGCGATCACCGAGCGGCTGATCAAGATGATGGATGGCGAAATATGGGTCGAGAGTGAGCTTGGCCAAGGGTCGTGCTTTGGGTTCCGCCTGCCGCTCGTGGTATCAAACGGCAGCCAGATCAATGCGCCGGAGCTGCCGGAGAACCTGAACTGCGTGATGATCGTGGACGACATGGAGGTCAATCGCGAGATCCTCAACCGCCAGCTGCAACGCCTTGGGCTCAAGGTGCTTGCGGTCAACAACGGCGCCGAGGCGCTGGAGAAGGTCTCCGACGAAGTTGATCTGGTGATCACTGATCGCAACCTGCCCGGCATGGATGGGCTGAAGCTGGCACGCAGCCTGCGACACGCGCAGCGGAATATGCCGGTGCTGTTGCTGTCATCCGACCCCGCCGACAGTCGCGACCCCGCGATCCGCGAGATCTTTTCCGGTGTCTTGCAAAAACCGCTACCACGTGGCGCCCTCTTTACGGCGCTGGCAGGTCTCAACACATCGACAATGGATGTTGAAACATCCCCTGCCCCAACGGACACGACACCCCCGCCATCAACCGGGTCTCCCCCCCAAGAGACGCCAAAGCAGGCAGGTCGATCAGATCAACGGCCAATGCGAATTCTGGCGGCAGAAGACAACCGCACCAATCAACTTGTGTTCCGCAAGATGGTGAAAGACCTGAACATCGATCTGCAGTTTGCCGGCAATGGGCAGGAAGCGGTGGAACTCTACCAGAACTTCAAGCCCGACATGATCTTCATGGACATCTCGATGCCAAAAATGGACGGCAAGGAAGCCACCCGAACGATTCGGGGGCTGGAGCAGGAGTCAGGGCGTCGGATCAAGATCGTGGCGCTCACCGCCCATGCGATGGACGGTGACTCCGAGGGTATTCTGGCGGCTGGCCTCGACGATTATTTGACCAAACCGCTCCGCAAGGCCCTGATCCACGAGCGTATCATGGACAACAAGCCTGATGATGTGGCGCCGCTGACCGACGAGGCGGGCCGGCTGCGCGCCACCGGCTAGGGGTCAGCCCTTGCGCAGAAACACCGGCTTGTCGGTCTCCGACAATTCGGGCTGATACGCATAGCCACCGCTGTCGAAATCACGGATCGCTTCGGCGTCGGTCAACCGATGCTGGATGATGAAGCGAGCCATCCCGCCACGGGCCTTCTTGGCATAGAAACTCACAACCTTGGGCCCGCCCGGCTTGTCTTCCATAAACACCGGCGTCACGACGCGCAGCTTCAGCGCCTGCAGATCCACGGCGCCGAAATACTCCTGGCTGGCACAGTTCACCAGCAGATCGCCCCCCACGGCCCCGGCTTGCGCATTCAGCGCTTCGGCAATGGTGCTGCCCCAGTACTCGTAGAGGTTCTTGCCCTTGGCCGTCTTCAGCCGCGAGCCCATCTCCAGTCGGTAGGGCTGCATCCCGTCTAGCGGCCGCAGGAGCCCATAAAGGCCTGAAAGAATACGGAAATGATCCTGCGCCCAGGCCATCTCCTCCGCGTCCAGCGAGACCGCATCCAGCCCCTGATAAGTATCGCCGGCAAAGGCCAGCGCGGCGGGGCGCAGATCCTCAAATTTGGGGTCATCTTCAAACGCGCGAAAGCGGTCGTGGTTCAGCTTGGCCAGATCCTCGCTGATATGCATCAGCTTCATCAGATCGCCCACCGACAGCTTGCGTGCCTCTTCGGCCAGCGCGATGACGTCGCCCTGCAGCGCCGGATAGGTCATGTCCACATCGCGGTCGGACCAGTCGAGTTTCTTGGCGGGGGATGTCACTACAAGCATTCACTGCCTCCGTTGGTTCAGGGCACCGACTTAGCCCGCGCCGCGCAAGACGTCCAGAAACGCCATGGCGAAACGTTCCGCGCGGCGCTCCCCCAGCAGACGTTCAAGACCCGTTTCATCATCACTGCGCATCTGCGCCACTTTCGCCAGCTGCGAGGCTGAACAGGTCAGCGGCTTCTGGGTGCCGCACTCGCCCCGTTGCAACCGCGCCTGCACTTCCAGCAGCGTGTCGTAGATCGAGCCCTGTTCGCGCCCGGCCAGCTTGCGCCGCGCCGGGTGCAGCACCTCTGCCTCGCCGGTGATCACAGTGAGAAAGGCATCGCCGTAGCGCTCCAGCTTCTTGGCGCCGACGCCGCTGATCCGCGCCATCTCGTCCAGGTTTTGCGGGCGTTTCTCGGCCATCTCGATCAGGGTGCGGTCGGGGAAGATCACATAGGCCGGGACTTTTTGCGCCTCGGCCAAGGCGCGGCGCTTTGCCTTCAGGGCAGAGAGCAGCGGCGCGTCTTCATCCGAGACCAGCGCCTTCACTGCCGGACGGCGGGCGGCGGATTTCACAGTGTCCTTGCGCAGGGTGATCTCCGCCTCTCCGCGCAGGATCGGCAGCGCCGGTTCGGTCATCCGCAGCGCACCGTGGCGTTCCGGGTCGGGCCTTACCAGGTCGCGGCCCATCATCTGACGAAAGATCGCCTGCCATTCCGGTTTCGAGTGATCCTTTCCGCAGCCGAAAACCGACAGGTCGTCATGGCGCTTCTGCCGCACCCGGTCATTGGCGTTGCCGATCAGGATGTCGATCAGATGCCCCGCGCCATAGGTCTCATCGGTGCGCAGGATCGCCGACAGCGCCTTCCTCACCGAGGTGGTGCCATCAAAGGTCGCCACCGGCGTGTCGCAGAGATCGCAATTGCCGCAGGGCTGCGCGTCTTCGCCGAAATAGCCCAGCAGTGTCTGGCGGCGACAGATCATCGCCTCGGCCAGACCCAACAGCGCATTGAGCCGCGCATGATCCGCGCCACGACGCTCGGGCGGGGCGAGCCCTTCGTCGATCTGGGTGCGGCGCAGGCGAATGTCCTCGGGGCCGAACAGCGTCATCGTCTCCGCCGGGGCGCCATCGCGACCGGCACGGCCGATCTCCTGATAATAGGCCTCGATGCTTTTGGGCAGATCCGCATGGGCCACCCAGCGGATATCAGGCTTGTCGATACCCATGCCAAAGGCCACCGTGGCCACCACGATCAGACCGTCCTCGCGCGCAAAGCGGGTTTCGACGATGCGCCGGTCCTCGGCCTCCATGCCACCGTGATAGTGGCAGGCCACATGGCCGGAGGCCTCAAGCGCTCGGGCGATGTCCTCGGTCTTGGCACGGGTGCCGCAATAGACGATGCCGGACTGACCGCGCCGCGCGTCGGCAAACTCCAAAATCTGTTTGCGTGGGCTGTCCTTTGCGGCAAAGGCGAGGTGGATGTTGGGTCGATCAAAGCCACGCAAAAAGGCGCGCGGCACCTCGCCATCGAACAGTTTCTGGACGATTTCAGCTTGGGTTTCCTGATCCGCCGTTGCGGTAAAGGCCGCCAGCGGCACATCCAGCGCCCGACGCAGCTCTCCGATGCGCAGATAGTCTGGGCGGAAATCGTGGCCCCACTGGCTGACGCAATGGGCCTCGTCCACCGCGATCAGCGACACGCCGATGCGGCGCAGCATGCCCATGGCGCTGCCCGCCGCCAGACGTTCGGGGGCCATATAAAGCAGCTTCAGCTCGCCCGCCTCGATGGCATTCCAGACCGCCTCGGTCTCTTCTTCCGTGTTGCCGGAGGTGAGCGCGCCCGCGCAGACGCCGGCCTCCTGCAGGGCGCGGACCTGATCGCGCATCAGGGCGATCAGCGGCGAGATCACCACGGTGATCCCATCGCGCCGCAGCGCAGGCAGCTGGAAACACAGGGATTTGCCGCCCCCGGTGGGCATGATCGCCAGTACGTTTTCGCCCGCGGTCACGGCATCGACGATCTCTTCCTGTCCGGGCCGAAAGCCGTCGAAGCCAAAGATATCGCGCAACAGGGGGATTGCGTCGCTCATGTGAGGGGCCTGTGGGTTGGTCTGCTCATGCTATGCGCGGCACAATCCCACAGGTGGAATCGGGGGGCAAGAGGTGCAGCGCGGGATGGCGTTCAATTGACGCGCCTTACATCGCCCTGCACCAGACCCGATTAGTAGAAAACGCTCGCGTTGTTCACGAGAATGATGCGCAGAGCGTAGACCGCGACCAGAACCACCAACGGCGCCAGATCAATACCCTGCATGTTAGGCAGAACACGGCGCACCGGCGCATAGATCGGCTCAAGAATACGGTTGAGACCGTACCAGATCTGCGCAACGAACTGCTGGTTCAGGTTCAGAACCTGGAAATTGATCAGCCAGCTCATGATCACGTGGGCAATGATGAAGAACCAGACAATGTCCAGAACCAGCATCAGAATTTGAAACAGCGACTGCATCTTTGAAATTTCCTCTTTCGCTCTGCATCACAGGTAGGCGGGACATGCCGATTTCGCAACCCTTCCGCAAGGTCCCTGGTTGACGTGAAGTGAACGGGTGGCATCTAGGGAACAAGTAAACCGGAGTGTTCAGATGTACCCGATTGTCCGCCTGCTGAAAGACGCTGTTCTTGCCAGCCGCCAACCGCGCCTTGCGCCGCTCGACACCCATGTGTCGCGCCACCATTGCTGGCCGTGGGACATCGACATCTGGATGGAGCTGAACAACGGCCGCACGCTGACGCTCTATGATCTCGGGCGCACCATGCTGACCTTGCGCAGCGGGCTGGCCGGGGTGCTGAAGCGCGAAGGCTGGGCAGTGGCTGTGGCCGGTACGTCGATCAGGTATCGCCGCCGCATCAAGGCCTTTGAACGTTTTGAGATGAAAAGCCGGGCAATCGGCTGGGACGACCGGTTTATTTATGTGGAACAGGGCATGTGGAAGGCCAACGGTGACTGCGCCAACCATGCGCTGTTGCGCACGGTGGTGACGGACAAGAACGGTATCGTGGCCCCCGCGCGGGTGATCAAGGCCTGGGGGTTGGATATCGACAGCCCGCCCCTGCCCGACTGGGTGCTGGCCTGGTGCGCGGCAGAAGACAAGCGCCCCTGGCCGCCGATGCGCGACGCCAAGACCGACCCGGACCACGTGAGGCTTGCCAGCGCCTCCTGACCCCTGCCATACCTTGCCCGAACAAGGCACGTCGGGGGCAGTGATGGCAGAGGTTTCAGTGGCGCAGGGCATTCCCCTGCGCAAACGCATCTGGGGGTGGTGGTTCTTTGACTGGGCCAGCCAGCCCTATCACACGCTGCTGGTGACCTTTATCTTTGGCCCCTTCTTTGCCGCCACCGCGACGGAGTATTTCCTCGCCACCGGCCTGAATGACGAGGCGGCGCGGGCGCAGGCCCAATCGAGCTGGTCGCTCTGCCTGACCATCACCGGGCTGATCATCGGGCTTTCGGCGCCGTTCCTCGGGGCGCTGGCCGACATTGCCGGGCGCAAGATGCCGTGGATCATCGGCTTTTCCGTCGCCTATGTGGTCGGCTCAGCCGGCCTGTGGTTCATGGACCCCGCGGGCAGCAACCTGTGGTGGATGCTGATCAGTTTCGGCATCGGCTTCATCGGCGCGGAGTTTGCGCTGATCTTCGTCAACGCGCAGCTGCCCTCGCTGGGAAGCAAGGAGGAAGTCGGGCAACTGTCCGGTTCCGGCTTTGCCTTTGGCTATCTCGGCGGGGTGGTGGCCCTGTTCATCATGCTGCTGTTGTTTGTCGAGCAGGACAGCGGCAAGACGCTGATCGGCCTTGATCCCGCGCTCGGGCTGGACGCCAGCGCCAGAGAGGGCACCCGGGCCGTCGGCCCCTTTGTGGCGCTGTGGTTTGCGGTGTTCATGATCCCCTATTTCGCTTGGGTGCGCGACCCGCGTGGACCGCGTCTGGGCACGGCCAGTCTGACACGCGCAGTGTCCATGGTGGTCGCTTCCGTGAAAGGGTTGGGGCAGCGCCGCAGCCTGACCAGCTATCTGGTGTCTTCCATGCTTTATCGTGACGCGCTGAACGGGCTTTATGGCTTTGGCGGCGTCTATGCGGGGCTGGTGCTCGATTGGTCAATCACCCAGATCGGCATCTTCGGCATCATTGCCGCCGTTTCCGCCGCGCTGTTCAGCTGGGGCGGCGGGCTGGCGGACAAGCAATTCGGGCCGAAACCCGTCATCATCAGCGCCATACTGGTGCTGAGCCTGGTTTGCCTGATCGTCGTCAACATGTCCCGCACGCATCTTTTTGGCATCCCGCTGGCAGACGGGACAGCGCTTCCGGATCAGGTGTTCTTTGCCTGCGGCGTGCTGATCGGCGGCTTCGGCGGAATATTGCAAGCCACCAGCCGCACCCTTATGGTGCGTCATACAACCCCAGAAACCGCCACCGAAGCCTTTGGTTTATATGGACTTTCTGGACGAGCGACGGCCTTTCTTGCACCCGCACTGATCGGCCTGATGACAACAATAACAGGCAGTGCGCGCCTCGGAATTACACCGGTGATTGCGCTCTTTGCCCTTGGTCTGCTCTTATTGATGCGGGTGGATGGTGAAGGAGATCAGGTTTGAGGTTTATTCGACACGTCACCCTTGCGGCGCTGTTTCTGGCCGCCTGTGCCCCGGCACAGGACAGTCCGCGCGCATCCGCAACGGCATTTGCGAACAAGGCCGTGAATTCCACCGTACCCGCGAAACAGCTGTTTGGTGCCAAGCGCAATAGCTCAGCCCAGCGCCCGGCACCGCTCGGCTCCTACGCCAAGGGCTGTGTTGCAGGCGCGGCGCAACTGCCGGAAACCGGACCCACCTGGCAGGCGATGCGCCTGAGCCGCAACCGCAACTGGGGCCATCCCGAAACGATTGACTTCATTCAGGACCTGAGCCGCGTGGCCGCACGTCAGCCGGGCTGGCAGGGCCTTTATGTAGGCGACATCAGCCAGCCGCGTGGCGGGCCGATGCTGTCGGGCCACCGCAGTCACCAGATCGGGCTGGATGCCGACATCTGGATGCTGCCGCCGAACCGTCTCGACCTGAGCCGCGATGCGCGCGAGAACATCTCCTCAATCTCTTTGCGGCGGGCGAGCGGTGCTTATGTCAACGACAACTGGAGCCCGCAGCATCAGGCTATTCTGAAGGCTGCCGCCTCTGATCCGCGTGTCGCACGGATCTTTGTCTTCCCCGGCGCAAAGGTGAAGATGTGCGATACAGCCACCGGTGATCGCAGCTGGCTGCGCAAGATCCGTCCCTGGTGGGGGCACCACTACCATTTCCACGTCAGGCTGAATTGCCCGCGCGGCGCCCGAGGCTGCGTCGAGCAGGATCCGCCACCACGCGGCGATGGCTGTGATGATGCCCGTGAATGGGTGTCCAACATCATCAACCCGCCGCCGCCAAAACCGGTTGACCCGAACGCGCCAAAGCCTAAACCGCGCAGGGACTACACCCTTTCGGATCTTCCCCAGCAATGCGCCGCCGTTCTCTCCTCCGACTGATCACGCTCTCTGCCGCCCTGGTCGTCACGCTCTGCGCGGCGGCCTGGGCGGCCTCTGCGGTCTGGAAGGCGACGCAAACTGACAGCAACAGCGCCCGGCACATTGCCAGCTTCCGCTGGTCTGAAGAGGCTGATTGGTTTGGTGGCCTGTCCGGGCTTGAATTGAACAGCGACGGTACCCGGTTTGTTGCGATCACTGATCGTTCCCATATCGTCGAAGGCACGCTGGTCCGGAAAGCAGGCAAGATCACCTCGGTTCGTATGCTGCGGGAGGCGCGGCTGCTGGATGCAGACGGCACCCCGATCAAAAAAGGTGCCGAGGACAGCGAAGGGCTGGCGTTGGCTGGCGACGGGCATTTCTACGTCTCCTTCGAAAGCCCACATCGGGTTCTGGAGTACACCCCCGAAGGCCCCCGCGCACTGCCCTCACCAGAGGCATTCTCCACCTTCCGCTTCAATGCCTCGTTCGAGAGTCTCGCCCGCGACGCCGCTGGGCAACTGTTGATGATTTCCGAAGCACCCTCGCGTCAGCCACAGATTGCCCGCGTCTGGACCTGGTCCCGCGACACGGGCTGGCACGGCCTTGGTGCCTATCCGGAGCAGGACGGGTTTCTGCCTGTTGGCGCAGATTTCGGGCCGGACGGGACGCTCTATGTGCTTGAGCGAAAGTTTGTCACCATCGGATTTCGCAGCCGCCTGCGCCGGTTCGCCGTAACCAGTACAGGCCTTTCGGGTGGAGATGTGCTGCTCAATACGCCGTTGGCAGAGCATGACAACCTCGAGGGTCTCAGCATCTGGCGAGACGACAGCGGGGCGCTTCGGGCCACCATGATCTCGGACGATAATTTCTTCTGGGTCCAGCGCACCGAGATTGTCGAGTACCGGCTGCCCGACCCGCTCTGAGCGATCACGAATCGGGGAATCACTTGCCATTCCAGCCTGACCCGAATAACTGAGGCGATCCTTCGCGCCCGGAGTCCTGACCGGACGGGGTGCACAAGTCTCCGCGACCTTGTCTAAAAAACGGTATGAAAACATGACCCGCACTTATCTACCTGGCATTCTTGCCATGGCTGCCGTCGTGGTGGCCTCAAACATTCTCGTACAATTCCTGTTCGGCAACTGGCTGACCTGGGGCGCGTTCACCTATCCGGTGGCCTTCCTTGTCACCGATGTCACCAACCGCGTCTATGGCGTCGGCCCTGCCCGCAAAGTGGTCCTGGCCGGCTTTGTCGTCGGTGTCATCTGCTCCCTCATCGGCACGCAGATCATGGGCGAATTTGGCCCGCTGGTGACCCTGCGTATTGCGCTTGCCTCCGGCCTTGCCTTCCTGCTGGCGCAGCTGTCGGATGTCGCGATCTTTGCCCGCCTGCGTGGCGGCAAATGGTGGCGTGCACCGCTGGCCTCGACGCTGATCGGGTCGTCGCTCGACACGGCGATCTTCTTCACCGTGGCCTTCTCCGGTGCGCTGAGCTTTATCGAACCCGCAAACGACGTATCCTGGGCCGGTGAGATGTTGCCGCTGCTGGGCGTCGGCCCGATCAGCCCGCTCTGGGTCTCGCTGGCGGTCGCTGACTGGTTGGTGAAACTGTCTCTGGCTCTGCTCGCGCTGGTTCCGTTCCGCCTGATTGTTGCGCGCCTCACAAGCGCGCGACCCGCGAACGCCTGATTTCGCGAGAATTTCATTTGGAGATCCTCGAATTCCGTGCCAGTCTAAATCCAACGGAAACAGAGAGAATAGGAGGTGATCCAGTGTCAGAAAAGGTGTTGGAGCAAGGCGTAGCAACAACCGGAGCGGCCCGCCTCTGAGGCAGCCCTCTTTGGCAGTGGCCGACCGGCTGGGTATTGCACCCTAACCTGCCTTTGCTCTCAAACTTTCGGAAGGGCCGCTCCCCTCGGGGCGGCCCTTTTAATATTCCGCCCTGTATGTTCCACCTTCACACACGCTCTCGTTGGTTTTTCATTTGCCCTTTGGCATCAACGTTCTATGGTCCGCACCATGCTGCGTATCAGTGATGACATAACCCTGCAGGACTGGGAGCTGACCGAAAGCTTCATGCGTGCCTCCGGCCCCGGTGGGCAGAACGTGAACAAGGTGTCCTCTGCCGTGGAACTCCGTTTCGAGGCAGAGCGTTCGCCGCACCTGCCGGGACCGGTCAAGACACGTCTGCGTCGTATTGCCGGACGCCGTTGGACCAACGACGGCGCACTGGTGATGCAGTGTGACGAGACCCGCTCACAAGCCCGCAACCGCGAGATCATACGCGAGCGTCTGGCCGAGCTGATCCGCCGCGCATTGGTAAAACCCAAGCGGCGCATCGCTACCAAGCCGACCCGCGGCAGCGTGGAACGGCGTCTCAAGGCCAAGAAAACCCGCGCCGAAGTCAAGAACATGCGCGGGCGTGTCGACGGCGACTGAATTACACGATTGCCCTTCTGATCACTGCGCGCCATCCTGCCCGAAACAAGCGATTTGAGGGAGGATTATTCATGCGTCTCAAGGACAAGACCGCCATCGTAACCGGCGGCGCTTCCGGATTTGGACAGGGCATCGTAGAGGCATTCCTGCGCGAAGGCGCGCGGGTGATGATCGCAGATATCAACGGAGATGCTGCCGCTGATCTGGCCCACCGCTGCGGCGACAAAGCCATTGCACAGCGCGTCGACGTTGGCGACCGCGCCTCGGTGAACGCCATGAGCAAGGCCGCGCGACAGGCCTTTGGCCAGGTCGATATCCTGGTGAACAACGCCGGTGTCACCCATCTTCCGACGCCCCTGGAGGAGGTCTCCGAGGAAGAGTTCGACCGGGTGGTCAACGTGAACATGAAATCCGTCTATCTGACCGCGCAGGCGCTGGTGCCGCATATGAAAGCGCAGGGCAGCGGCGCAATCCTCAATGTTGCCTCCACCGCGGGCGTGTCACCGCGTCCCAACCTCAATTGGTATAATGCCTCCAAGGGCTGGATGATCACGGCCACCCGCACCATGGCGGTCGAACTGGCCCCCTCCGGCGTGCGCGTGAATGCAATCAATCCGGTGGCGGGCGAAACGCCTCTGTTGAAGTCCTTCATGGGAGAGGACACGCCGGAGGTGCGGGCAAAATTCCTCTCCACCATTCCGCTGGGTCGCTTCTCCACGCCACAGGACATGGGCAACGCGGCGCTCTACCTCTGCTCGGACGAGGCCAGCATGGTCACCGGCGTCTGCATGGAGGTGGACGGCGGCAGGTGTATCTGACGCAGGCCTCCCCCACCAAACGGCGCGTCAGCGCTGACCCTGCGCGCCCGGCACGGGCGCTCCGCTTCGCAACCCTCCCTCCCGCAAGGATCAGAGAAAATGAAACCCGGCCCCCGCAACCTGATCACCGATGTCGCCGGCCTCAAGGTCGGCAATGCATCCGACACGGCGTTGAAGTCCGGCACCACGGTGCTGACCGCAGATCAGCCCTTTACCGCTGCCGTGCATATCATGGGGGGCGCGCCGGGCACCCGAGAGACCGATCTGCTCGCCCCCGACAAAACGGTGCAGGCGGTGGACGCTCTGGTTCTGTCTGGCGGCTCTGCTTATGGGCTCGATGCCTGTTCCGGTGTTGTGGACGGGCTGCGGGCCATGGGGCGCGGCTTTCGCCTTGGTCCCGCGCTGGTTCCGATCGTCCCCGGTGCCATAATCTTCGACCTGCTGAATGGCGGAGAGAAGGATTGGGACCAAAACCCCTACCCCGCTCTGGGCCGCGCTGCGCTGCAAAACGCAAGCGCGGATTTTGCGCTCGGCACCAGTGGTGCCGGGACTGGCGCGCTCACCGGGATGCAAAAGGGCGGGCTTGGCTCGTCCTCGCTGGTGCTCGACAGCGGGCACACCGTTGGCGCGCTGGTGGTCGCAAACCCGATCGGATCGGTCACCACACCGGGCGAACGGCATTTCTGGGCCGCACCGTTTGAGATCGACGCGGAGTTTGGCGGCCTTGGCCCCGACCCGGCAGCGGGGCTCGGGCGTAGTTTGCGCAGCCGCAAGATGGAAGCCATGGCTGCGCTGGCCGGTGCACCAGTGTCCTCAAACGGCTCAAACACCACCATTGCCATCGTCGCGACAGACGCCACACTGACCAAGGCCGAGGCCCAGCGCATGGCAACCACCGCGCATGACGGCATGGCCCGCGCCATCCTACCCTCACATGGGCCACATGACGGCGATCTGGTGTTTGCAGCCGCCACCGGGTCCCGCCCTCTGGAGGATCCGGCGCAGGACATGCTCGGCCTGTGTCACGCCGCCTCACTGTGCCTGGCCCGTGCGATTGCCCGTGCGGTCTACGAAGCGCGTCCGGCCGATGGAGATATCCTGCCGTGCTGGCAGGCCTGATCGGCAAGTCTTTTGGCATGATTTGAAAGTGATTTCTGATCAGCGCGACCACATGTCTCTTATGTCGCGTTGACTTCACACCGGAAACACCCCGAACCTGCCGCCAGCGACTAGAACTCATAGGAGCCAGTTTATGAAACGAATTCTAACCACAGCCGCGCTTGTCTGTCTCGCGATGCCAGCCCTTGCCGAAGGCGACGCCGAGAAGGGCGAGAAAGCCTTCAACAAGTGCAAATCCTGTCACCAGATCGTCTCTGACACGGATGAAACCATCGTCAGAGGCGGCAGAACCGGCCCCAACCTCTGGGGCATCGCTGGCCGTCAGGCTGGCACCGTCGAGGATTTCCGCTACGGGGATGATCTCGTAGCCGCAGGTGAAGCCGGACTGGTCTGGGATGAGGCAAAATTCGTGGCCTACGTCCAGGACCCGCGTGGCTTCCTCAAGGAAGAGCTTGACGATAGTGGCGCCAAATCCAAGATGTCTTTTCGCGTGAAGAAAGGCGGCGAGGATGTCTACGCCTATCTGGCGCAGTTTGGCCCAGCCGAGGCCGCAGCAGACGACGCGGCCACCGCGACCGACTAAGGTCTGTCTTGGCGAAATCTTGCGACACACGCCGCGGCCTTCCGGGCCGCGGCGTCTTGCGTCATCGCCCGCGCACTTGAGATATGTCACGGCTTGCCCTACATGACCGGCTTTCCACACGCGGCCCCATCCGGCCGCTCATCCGCAGGAGCACCATGCCAGAGCGCCGCCCCGATCTGATCCCCGCCTGGGTCGATGACACGTTGACCCCGGTGGACAAGTTGCGCGCCCATCAGGAGGGCCTGCGGCACAAGGCCGTTTCCGTCTTTGTGGTCCAGGGCCGTGAGATCCTGATGCAGCGACGGGCGATGGGCAAATACCATACACCCGGCCTCTGGGCGAACACCTGCTGCACCCATCCGATGTGGCGCGAAGCCTCGGATCATTGCGCGGTGCGCAGGCTGGAAGAGGAACTCGGCCTCTCCGGCTTGCACCCGGAATACCGCCACACGCTGGAGTATCGTGCCGACGTGGGCGATGGTTTGATCGAGCATGAGGTGGTCGATGTCTATCTGGCCCATATGCTCGCGCCGCTTGGTCTCGCGCCAAACCCGGCAGAGGTGATGGAGACCCGCTGGGTCGATTATCATGATCTTCTGGCCGAGGTCAGCCGCCACCCAGAGCGTTTCACGCCGTGGCTGAAGATCTATCTTGCGGAGTATGCCGACGTGATCTTCGGCCCGGAACTGATCGTCTCTTCACGCATCTGAGGCCTGTCTGCGGCTTGCCTTTTGTTTTGAACGCGTGGTCTTATGCCGCGCGGGAGGAACCAGAACAGATGACAGTTTTGATTGCAGGCGGCGGTATCGCCGGGCTCACCCTCGGGTTAACGCTTCACCAGATCGGGGTGCCGTTTAAGGTCTTCGAGGCCACGCGGGAGCTGAAGCCCATGGGGGTTGGCATCAACCTCCAGCCCAATGCGGTGCGCGAACTCTTCGATCTGGGACTGGAAGCCGAGCTGGATACCATAGGCGTGCGCACGCAGAGCCTTGGTTTCTTCTCCAAGCTGGGAAACACGATCTGGGAAGAGCCGCGCGGGATGGAGGCGGGCTATGCTTGGCCACAGTTTTCCGTGCACCGTGGCGAACTGCAGATGCTGCTGTATCGGACGTTGCTTGACCGGGCTGGACCGGATGTGATCGAGACCAACGCCCGCGCGGTGGGCTGGGCAGATACAGGCACGGAGGCGAAGTTGCAGCTTGCCGACGGGCGCCATGCCTCGGGCGCCTTGGTGGTGGCCGCTGACGGCATCCACTCCGCCCTGCGTGCAGTTGAATACCCTGATGAAGGCGCTCCGATTTGGGATGGGCGCATCCTGTGGCGTGCCACCACCCGCGCGCCGCTGTTTCGGGGCGAGGGCGCGATGGTGATGATCGGCCATGATGATCTGCGGTTTGTATCCTACCCGATCTCCACCCCCGATACAGACGGCCTCGCCACGCTCAACTGGATTGCGGAAAAGCGCTTTGATCCCAATCAGGATTTCCAGCGCGAGGACTGGAACCGGGCCGTGGACGTGGAACGCTTCGTGGCGGAGTTTACAGACTGGCGGTTCGACTGGATCGACGTGCCCGCCCTGATCCGCGGCGCCGAGACGGTTTATGAATACCCGATGGTGGATCGCGATCCGCTGCCGCGCTGGACCTTTGGCCGCCGCACCCTGATGGGAGACGCCGCGCATCCAACCTATCCGGTGGGATCAAATGGGGCGAGCCAGGCGATTCTGGATGCTCGCGTGATGGGGGCACATGTCCTGACGCAGGGGCTGACCCCCAAAGCGCTACACGCCTATGAGGCCGAGATGCGCCCGGCGGCCACCAAGATCGGCATGGCGAATCGCTCTGGCAACGGCCCGGATGCGGTATTGCAGCAGGTCGAGGCCCTGTGTGGCGGCGCGTTTGATAACATCGACAGCGTTATCCCACGGGCTGATCTGGCCGCGCATGCCGCGAAATACAAAGCCATCTCCGGCTTTTCCATCGAGGCTCTCAACGCGCGACCGCGCACCATTGCCGACGGTGCGCGACTGGCCTGACAGCAGGGCCCCGAACGCGCCGGGGACCTGCCAGCATCAGACTCGTTTCGGTTAGACCCCGATCACTGCCTGAACGGCACGTTTCCAACGGGCATAGGCCTCTTCGCGGCGGCCTGTGTCCAGCATCGGCTTGAACTCGCGATCAAGCGCCCAGGTTGCGGCAAAGCCTTCCTGATCCGGGTAAACACCCGCCTTCATCCCTGCGAGCCAAGCAGCCCCCAGCGCCGTGGTCTCCTGCATCACAGGACGATCAACAGCCGCGCCGAGAATGTCCGACAGGCTCTGCATCGCCCAGTCACTGGCGCTCATGCCGCCGTCGACGCGCAGGGTGACATTGGCCTCGCCCTGCCAGTCGGCCCGCATCGCCTCCCAGAGATCACGGGTCTGGTAGGCCACGCTTTGCAGGGCCGCGCGAGCAAATTCTGCCGGACCAGAATTGCGGGTCAGCCCAAACATGCCGCCACGACATTCGGGTTCCCAATAGGGGGCGCCGAGGCCGGTGAAAGCAGGCACCAGGATCACGTCCTGCGTCGGGTCCGACTTATCCGCCAGCACGCCCGACTCACTCGCCTTGCCGATAATGCCCAGCCCATCGCGCAGCCATTGCACCGCTGCACCTGCGATGAAGATCGACCCTTCCAGCGCATATGTCGGCTTGCCGTCCAACTGATAGGCGATGGTGGTCAGCATGCGGTTCTTCGACAGCACCGGTGTGTCGCCAGTGTTCAGCAGCGCAAAGCACCCGGTGCCATAGGTGGATTTCATCATCCCCGGTTTGAAACAGGTCTGGCCCACGGTGGCGGCCTGTTGGTCCCCGGCCACCCCAAGGATCGGGATAGCGCCACCCAGATGCTCTGCAGAGGTGTGTCCGAAGTCCGCAGCACTGTCTTTGACCTCGGGCAGGAGGGCCATCGGAACGTCGAGTATCTTGCAAATCTCCGCGCTCCACTGGCCGTCCTTGATGTCATACATCAGCGTGCGGGCCGCGTTGGTGGCGTCAGTGACGTGCGAGGCCCCCCCGGTCAGACGCCAGATCAGGAAGCTGTCGACGGTTCCGAACAGCAGTTCCCCCGCCTCGGCGCGGGCGCGGGTGCCTTCGACCGTATCGAGGATCCACTTTACTTTGGTGCCCGAGAAGTAGGGATCCAACAACAGACCGGTGGTTTCCCGCACCAGATCCTCATGCCCCTCGTCGCGGAGCGCTTCGCATGTCTCTGCCGTGCGCCGATCCTGCCAGACGATCGCATTATGGACCGCCTTGCCGGTCGCCTTGTCCCAGACCACCGTGGTTTCGCGCTGGTTGGTGATGCCGATCCCGGCAATGTCGGAGGCGGAAACACCCTTTTGCTCAAGCACCTTGCGGCAGGTGGAGAGCGTGGTGGCCCAGAGGTCCTCCGGGTCATGCTCAACCCAGCCCGCCTGCGGGTAGTGCTGGGGAAACTCCTCCTGCGCCACGGCGGCCACCTGCATATCAGCATCGAACAGGATCGCGCGCGTCGAGGTGGTTCCCTGGTCGATCGCAAGAATGAATGTCATGAGGTCCCCTCCAAAGTATCTCTTTGGGGCGGAGATTAGGCATAAATTGTTAGCGCGACCAGCCCCTACTAATCAATTAGTAGATCAAGAGTCTGAATTGCGCTCACACAGCGATGTTGTCGATCAGGCGCACCCCATCGAGCCACGCCGCCACGAACATCCGCGCCGGGCGATCAAGGCGCTCCATCGTGCAGAGTGTCTCGGCACAGCGCAGGTCGATGTATTCCACCTCAGAAAATCCCAGATCTGCCAGCTGGCGGCGCATGTCGGCCTCTTGCGCGGCGTAGACCTCTCCGGCGCGCAAACGTTCGGCGGCGGCCTCCATCATGGGGTTCAATTGACCTGCTACCGCCACCGCCGCAGGCGACAGCCGCATATTGCGCGAAGACATGGCAAGACCGGAGGCTTCACGGACAGTGGGGCACCCGATCACCTCGATAGGAATATCCAGATCCCGCGCCATGCGTTTGACGACCATCAACTGCTGATAGTCCTTTTCGCCAAAGAATGCCCTGTCGGCGCCGGACTGCAAGAACAGCTTGGCCACCACGGTCGCGACCCCCTCAAAATGACCCGGACGATTGGGGCCCTCCATCACTTCGGTCACGCCAGTGAGGCTGATCGTGGTCGCATAGCCCTCTGGATAAATCTGATCCGGATCAGGCACATAGATCGCATCAGCACCATAGGGGGCGAGCTTCTCGGCATCGTCATGTTCGGTGCGCGGATAGTTCGCCAGATCTTCGGGGTTGTTGAACTGCTTCGGGTTCACGAAAATGGTCACGACAACGTGGTCACACGCCGCCTTCGCAGCCTCCACCAATGACAAGTGACCGGCGTGCAATGCGCCCATGGTGGGCACGAGGGCGAGTGTCTCACCCTTCTGGGTCCAGTCGCGGCGCAGCGCGCGCAGGTCTTCAAGGCGGCGCAAAATCGGAGTCGTCATGTTTGGCATGGTCCTTCAGGTCTTCTTGGCCGGGGCCTGATCGGCAAAGGTATGTTCCGGTTCCGGAAAGCGTCGCGCCCGTACCTCGGTGGCATATTCTGCAATCGCGGCCTCGGCCTGGGTACCAAGATCGGCATAGCGTTTCACGAACTTCGGTTTGAAGGCGGTGAAGAAGCCCAGCATGTCATCCACAACCAGCACCTGGCCATCGCACCCCACCGAGGCGCCAATGCCAATGGTGGGAATGTCCACGATTTCAGTGACCTGATCGGCCAGGGTGGCAGGCACTTTTTCCAGCACCACGGCAAAGGCACCGGCATCGGCCACCGCGCGGGCATCGGCGATCAGCGGCTTGGCCGCCTCATCGCGGCCCTGCACCCTGTAGCCGCCCAGCGTGTTGATAGATTGCGGCGTCAGCCCGATATGCGCCATCACCGGGATGCCCCGTTTGACAAGGACGCGGATGGTTTCGGCCATCTCCACGCCGCCTTCGAGCTTGACCGCAGCGGCGCCGGTTTCCGCCATCAGACGGGCCGCATTGCGAAAGGCCTGCGCCGGGCTTTCCTCGTAGGAGCCGAACGGCATGTCGATCACCATCATGGCGTGGCTCAGTCCCCGGGCGACGGCGGCCCCATGCATCACCATCATGTCCATCGTCACGCCCAACGTCGACGGCAGACCGTGCAGCACCATGCCGACACTGTCGCCGACCAGCACAAAATCGCAATGTCCATCCATCAGTCGCGCCATCGGGGTGGTATAGGCGGTAAGGCTCACGATGGGGGTCTGCCCCTTCATGGCGCGGATATCCGCCGCATTGAGGGCAGTTTTTCGGGCGGTGGCGCTCATGTCTCGGCTCCCTGTCTGGGCCTGCGCTGCGGGACTGGTCGCCGCCTGCGGGCAGGTGACCATTTCGGCACAGTGGAAATTCTATATCAACTGACACAGCTGCATACCAGCCGTGCGGCAGCGCAGCAAAGCTTGATTACGTCGCGAAAAAGACCGACGCTCTGTTCAATCGCCCCAGCAACGTGGGCGCAATGATCCGGCGGACGCCCAGCGCTCGTCGACAGAGGAGGACCTGTGACGATGAAATTGAAGAAGCCCTTTGTGGCCGCGGTCTCCGCGCTTGGCCTGATGGCCGGAGCGGCGTGGGCCAAGGATACAGTGACATATGCCACGCAGCTGGAGCCCCCACATCTGGACCCGACCGGCGGCGCAGCGCAGGCGATCGATACCGTGGTGTATCTCAATATCTTCGAGGGTTTGACACGCTTTACCCCGGATGGGGCGGTTGTCCCGCTGCTGGCCAAGTCATGGGAGATCTCCGAGGATGGGATGACCTATACGTTCAAGTTGCAGGACGGCGTGACCTTCCACGATGGCACCGCCATGACGGCTGAGGACGTGAAATTCTCGCTGGACCGCGCCCGTGCCGAAGACAGCACCAACGCGCAGAAATCACTCTTCTCCACCATCGCCGACGTCAAGGCGACAGAGCCGCAAACCGTGGTGGTCACCTTGTCGGAACCGAATGGTAGCCTTCTGTTCAACCTCGCCTGGGGGGATGCGGTCATCGTCGCACAAGAGAGCGTCGAGACCCTGAAAACCGCACCTGTGGGCACCGGCCCTTATCGCTTCAACGAGTGGGTTCAGGGCGACCGTGTGGAACTGGTGCGCAATCCCAATTACTGGGGTGAAATCCCCGAGCTGACCAGCGCGACGATCAAGTTCATTTCAGATCCGACTGCCGCGTTTGCTGCCATGATGGCCGAAGATATCGACGCGTTCGACAATTTTCCGGCGCCAGAGAACATGGTGCAGTTTGAGGCGGATCCCCGGTTTCAGGTCATCATCGGATCCACCGAGGGGGAAACGATCCTCTCTACCAACAATGCGCAGGCACCATTCGACAATCCCAAGGTCCGCGAGGCCCTGGCCCATGCGATTGACCGCAACGCGATTATCGACGGTGCCATGTTCGGCTACGGCACCCCGATCGGAACCCATTTCGCCCCCCACAATCCGGCCTATGTGGACCTGACCGCTCAGTCTGATTTTGATCCGGAAAAGGCCCGCGCATTGCTCGCCGAGGCCGGGCTGTCCGACGGGTTTGAAACCACGCTGCACCTGCCGCCCCCCGCCTATGCCCGCCGTGGAGGCGAGATCGTGGCGGCTCAGCTGGCTCAGGTCGGTATCAAGGCCGAGATCATCAATGTCGAATGGGCGCAGTGGCTGGAAACGGTGTTCAAGGGCAAGACGTTCGGCCTCACCATCGTCAGCCACACGGAGCCGATGGACATCGGCATTTACACACGCCCGGACTATTACTTTCAGTATGACAATCCGGACCTGCAGGGTGTGATGAACCGTTTGAACGCCACAACGGATCCAGACAAGCGGACAGAAATGCTGCAGGAGGCGCAGACAATCATCGCTGACGACTACGTCAACGGCTATCTGTTCCAGCTTGCAAAGCTTGGTATCGCCAAGGCTGGTTTACAGGGAGTCTGGGCCAACGCACCCACCGCAGCGATCGAGATCGGCGCGCTGAGCTGGGCGGAATAAGGCCGGACCGCTGCAGTTTTCGCGCCGTCTTTAGGGGCGTCGGGTCACCTAACCCGGCGTCCTCAACCAAGACATAGCGGTCTGCCACTAGGCACGCTGCACCCTTTGACCGGCGGCTTGCCATCGTTGCCTCAAGTGCGCGACACGATCCGTGATGTCCTGTCGTATTGGTCCGTTGCGTGGCGCATCGCGCAATGTGCTGAACCAATGCTCCGGTGGATTGCGACCAAGGCGGTGACCCTTGAACTCCAGCGCGCGCAGGAGTGCCTCAGCCTCTGGGGGCAGATGGTCAGGGATCTCCGCCCCCAGCAATGTGGCCCAGACCCCGGTCCATAACCGCCCCACCGACCACGGGTTATACCCGCCGCCGCCGAGAACCAAGTAACGCGGCGCCAAGCCATTCAGCGCCGACACCACTGCCCAATGGGCAGTGTTTGACAGGTCGAGATGCGCCAGCGGATCCTCGGTCACCGCATCTGCCCCGCATTGCAGGACCACCGCATCCGGCGCGAAATCCGCCACCGCAGGCACGACCAGCGCATCACGGATATATGCCATCTCGCTGTCGTTCAGCCCCCGCGGCACTGGCAGGTTCAGCGCCGAGCCGCCGGCGTCGTCCTGCAGCAGCCCGGTCTTCGGCCAGAGGTTCTCCTCATGCACCGAGATCATCAGCACGTCGGGATCGCCTGCAAAGGCGGCCTCGACCCCGTCGCAGTGATGCGCGTCAATATCCACATAGGCGATCCGCTGAGCACCATGATGGCGCAGCGACAACATCGCCAGCACCGGATCGTTCAGATAGCAAAACCCGTTGGCCCGATCCGGCATGCCGTGATGGGTGCCGCCCGCCGGATTGTAGACCACCCCACCCCGGGCCAGCAGTTCTCCGGCCAGGATCGACCCGCCCGCCGCCGTTGCCGGGCGGCGAAAGACCTCAGGGAAGACTGGATTCGACACGGTGCCAATGTGGTGGCGCGCTCGCACATCGGCACTGACCTCCTGCGCGGCCTCTGCCGCTTGAAGGGCCGCCACATACTCAGGCGTGTGAAAGGCGTGCAAAGCGGCTGGCTTGGCCCGAGGCGATGTCACGAATGCCTCTTGCGGCAGCCACCCCATCGCTCGTGACACGTCCATCACCGTCGACACACGCGGCACCCGCAGCGGATGCGCGCGGCCATAGGACGACCCGCGATAAATCTCATGACCGATGAAAAGAGGGCGTGGCAGCATCTCACAATAGCTAGCGAACCGCGCCGAATTGGCAAGCACCGCGACACGCAAAGCAGTTTTGTAATCATGCCTCTGGACGCATGACCTGCACGCGCCTAACGTGCCGTCAATGCTGCACTATCTCCTCAAACGACTGATGTCGCTGATCCTGAGCCTTGCCGTCGCCTCGATGGTAATCTTTGCCGTGATCGAGGTGGCACCGGGCGATCCCGCCTCCTTCATGCTCGGCACGGGCGCGCAGGAGGATACGGTGGCCGCCCTGCGCAGTGAACTGGGCCTCGATCAAGGCAAGGTCAGCCGCTACCTGACCTGGGTCGGCGGCATGCTGACCGGAGATTTTGGCACCTCCTACACCTACCGCACCCCGGTGGCAGAGATGGTGGGCGAGCGCCTCTGGGTGTCCCTGCCGCTGGCACTTTATGCGCTGACGCTATCGACGCTGATCGCCCTGCCCGCCGGGATCTATGCCGCCGCACGCCGGGGCAAGGCGGGCGACATGGCCGTGATGGGGGCAACGCAACTGGGTGTGGCGGTGCCGAACTTCTGGTTCGCGATGCTGCTGGTGCTGGTGTTTGCCATCAATCTGCGCTGGTTCTCCGCCGGAGGATTTGTCGGCTGGGACAAAGGGCTCTGGGCCGGGTTGCACGCGCTGACCCTGCCGGCGGTGGCGCTGGCCCTGCCGCAGGCGGCGATTCTGGCCCGTGTCATGCGTTCAGCGCTGCTGGAAGCGCTAGGCGAGGACTTCATGCGCTCCGCTCGCGCCAAGGGGCTGAGCCAGCGGCAAGCGATCCGCCGTCACGGGGTACGCAATGCGCTGATCCCGGTGCTGACCATCATCGGGCTGCAGTTTTCCTTTCTGCTGGCGGGTGCGATTATCATCGAGCAGGTGTTCTACCTCCCCGGTCTGGGTCGACTGGTGTTCCAGGCGATCTCGGCGCGCGATCTGATCGTGGTGGAAAGCGTGGTGATGCTGCTGGTCTTTGCGGTGATCCTGGTGAATTTCCTCGTCGATCTGACCTATGCGGTGGTTGATCCGCGGCTTCGGAGGGCAGCATGACAGGCATCAACTCTGAAGTTAAGTGTCCGGCCTCGCCGGACAGCGCCCGACCCTCCCCACGGGAGGGCGCTTCGCACCCACCCAGGGTCGAGCGCAGTCCTCATATCTTGCACGCGAGGGCGTCATGAACCGAAGCCTGTTTCTTGGCGGTCTTCTCTCGGGGATCATGCTGCTTCTGGCCATAGCCTCCTTTGTGTGGACACCGTTTGATCATGCGGTGATGAACATCCCCGACAAGCTCCAGACGCCCAACGCCACGCACTGGCTGGGCACCGATCATTTTGGCCGCGATATCCTGTCGATGGTGATGGTCGGTGCGCGCACCTCACTGGCGGTGGCACTGCTGGCCGTGGGAATCGGCGTCGGGCTGGGCGTTCCCTTGGGCCTTGCTGCCGCCGCCACCCGCGGATCGTGGCTGGACGAGGTCATCATGCGCGGCAATGATCTGGTCTTTGCCTTCCCCTCGCTGGTGATCGCGATCCTGATCACCGCCGTCTTTGGCCCCAGCGCCACCAATGCTATCATCGCCATCGGCATCTTCAACATCCCGGTCTTTGCCCGCGTCGCTCGGGGCGGCAGCCTCAGCCTCTGGGCGCGGGAATTCATTCTGACCGCGCGTGTGGCGGGCAAATCCCGCGCCCGCATCTCGGCCGAGCATATCCTGCCCAATATCGCCAATCTGCTGATCGTGCAGGGCACCATCCAGTTCTCGCTGGGCATTCTGGCCGAGGCCGGACTGTCCTACGTGGGTCTTGGCGCGCAGCCCCCGACCCCCAGTTGGGGCCGCATGCTGGCGGAGGCGCAGACCCTCGTCAGCCTGGCGCCGCATCTGGCCATCGTGCCGGGGCTGGCGATCATCCTCACCGTGGTGGGGCTTAACCTCCTTGGCGACGGGCTGCGCGACCGATTTGATCCGCGCCTGATGGAGGGCCGCGCGTGAGCCTACTGGACATCTCCGGCCTCACGCTGTCGATCGGGGCGCTGCCGATCCTGCGCGATGTGACCCTGTCGATCGCCGCCGGCGAGATCCTTGCGGTCACCGGCGAAAGTGGCTCCGGCAAGTCGATGACCGCGCTTGCGGTGATGCGCCTGCTGCCGCAGGCCGCGGCCACCCGCGGCGCGGTCTATCTGGAAGACGAAGACCTCTGCGACCTCAGTGAAGACGAGATGTGCCAGCGTCGGGGGCGTGACATCGGCATGGTGTTTCAGGAGCCGATGACGGCGCTGAACCCGGTGATGACCATCGGCGCGCAGGTGATGGAAACCATCCTGATCCACACCGATACCTCCACCGCCGACGCACAGGCAGAAGCCGCCCGCGTCCTCACCCGCGTCGGCCTGCCACCGGAGCGGTTTCCGCTGGACCGCTACCCGCATGAACTGTCAGGCGGCCAACGCCAGCGGGTGGTGATCGCCATGGCCATCGCGCTGCGTCCGAAACTGCTGATCGCGGATGAACCGACCACCGCACTTGATGTCACCACACAGGCGCAGATCCTCGACCTGCTGCGTGATCTGGTGCGCGAATATGGCATGGGGCTGATGATCATCACCCATGACCTCGCTGTCGTGGCAGGGCTTGCCGACCGCATCGTGGTGATGCGCAAGGGCGAGGTGGTGGAGCGTGGCCCGACCATGAGCGTCCTGACCCACCAGCGCCATCCCTACACGCGGATGCTGTTCGAGGCGTCGCGCCATGCGGTCACCCTGCCCGCCGCACCAGCGGCTCCCGCCCCCTTGCTGGAGGTACGCGAAGCCGTGCGGGATTATACCACCCCGCGCAAAGGCTGGCTTGGCAAACCGGGGCGGTTCCGCGCGGTGAACAACGTCAGCTTCACGCTCCACAAGGGCGAGCGTCTGGGGCTGGTGGGCGAGTCGGGCTGCGGCAAATCCACCCTGACCCGCGCCCTTCTGGGCCTCGAAGAGCTGCAAGGCGGTGAGCTGCTGCTGAATGGTCAGCCGCTGTCGCAACAGCGCAGCCCCGCTGAACGGCAGGCGATGCAGGTGGTGTTCCAGGACCCCTACGGCAGCTTCAATCCCCGCCACCGGGTGGAGCGCCTGGTGACCGAACCCTTTCACCTGTCGCCGGATGCCCCCATGGGCCGCGCCCGGCAGGATCTCGTGGCGCAGGTGCTGGAGGACGTGGGCCTGTCCGCTGCCGACGCGCAGAAATACCCGCATCAGTTCTCCGGCGGTCAACGCCAGCGTATCGCCATCGCCCGGGCGCTCATCACTCGGCCTGAACTGATCCTCTTTGATGAGGCGGTCTCGGCGCTGGATGTCTCGGTCCGTGCACGCATCCTCGATCTGATTGCCGACCTCTGCGACGCCTATGGGCTGACCTATCTCTTTATCAGCCACGACCTGAGCGTGGTGCGCGAGGTCTGCGACCGGGTGCTGGTGATGCAAAAGGGTGAAATCGTCGAACAAGGCCCGGTGGAAGATGTCTTTACCGCGCCCAGACACGCCTACACCCAGACACTGCTGGCCGCCGCCCCCGTGCTGCCGGATATCACGCCGACCGAACCGCTCGAGGCCCCGGCATGAGCGTCACGCTCTCGCTGATCCTGCCGCGAGAGCGGGGACGGCTTGCCAGCCTGCTGGCGCCCTATTTTGCCGAGGTGGCCCCGCAGGCCCGCATCGACCCGACCGAGCGCGCGGGCCAGCTGCTCAATCGCAGGGATGTCACCACCTTCTGGATCCACGACGCGGCCCGTCGGGTCGGCGTTGCCATCGTGCTGAACCTGCCCGATGACCGGCGCGAATTGTCCGAATTCATGATCCTGCCGCAACACCGTCGCCGGGGGCTGGGCATGCAGGCGGCAGCGCTTATCCTCAATGAATTTCCCGGCTTCTGGCGTATGGGCATCTCCCGACATTCACCGGCGGCAGCGGCGTTCTGGGGCACCCGCCTCAGCCTGCTGCCCAATGTCAGGGCGCTGCAGGAGGGCGCGCCCTTTACCGACCATCAGGTCAAGAGCTTCACCTTTGAAATCCAAGGACCGCATCATGGCTGACACCCCTCCCCTCTGGTTCGACCCGCACCTGTGCTTCATCGCCGGACAGTGGCGCCCCGCACAGGATGGCGCCACCCTGCCGTTGACAAACCCCTCAGATGGTAGCGAAATCTGCCAGATAGCACGCGGTCAGTCTGCCGATATCGACGCCGCCGTTGCCGCAGCGCAGGCCGCGCAAGAGGGTGCATGGGGCGAGATGAGCGCCACCGAGCGTGGCCGTATCCTGACCCGCCTCGGCCAGGTGATTTCGCAGAACGTGGACAGGCTTGCAGCGCTGGAGGTGATGGACGTCGGCAAGCCGCTGACCCAGGCGCGCGCCGATGCGGTGGCGCTGGCGCGCTACTGCGAATTCTACGGTGGCGCGGCGGACAAGATCACCGGCGACACCATCCCCTATATGAACGGTTACACCGTCTTCACTCTGCGCGAACCCTTTGGCGTCACCGGCCATATCGTGCCCTGGAACTACCCGATGCAGATCATCGGACGCTCTGTTGGCGCGGCGCTGGCGATGGGTAATTCCTGCGTGCTGAAACCCGCAGAAGAGGCCTGCCTCACCGCGCTGGCTTTTGCCCATCTGGCAGCGGAGGCGGGCCTGCCAGCAGGAGCGTTGAACGTGGTGCCGGGGCTGGGGGCGGAGGCCGGGGCGGCGCTCTCGGGCCATGGAGGCGTGCAGCACATTTCCTTCACCGGCTCGGTCGCCACCGGCGCGCTGGTGCAGGCCGCGGCGGCGAAAAACGTGGTTCCGGTGACGCTGGAGCTGGGCGGCAAATCCCCGCAGATCGTCTTTGCCGACGCCGACCTCGACTCGGCCCTGCCGTTCCTCGTCAACGCCGGCATCCAGAACGGCGGCCAGACCTGCTCTGCCGCCTCGCGCATCCTGGTCGAACGCCCGGTCTACGAGGCGGTCAAGGCGCGCATGGCAGCGGCCTACGCCGACCTCACCGTCGGCCCGGCTGCAGAGGACTTGCGGCTTGGTCCGCTGATCTCAACCCGCCAGAAAGAGATTGTCGAAGGTTTCCTCGCCAAAGGTGCGGATCTCGAAATCGCGGGTCAGGGCCGGATCAGCGACAACGCGCCAGAAGCAGGCGCCTATGTGCGCCCCACCCTGTTTGCCGATGTGCCCGCCGATCATCCACTGGCGCAGCAGGAGATCTTCGGCCCAGTGCAGGTGCTGATCCCTTTCGAGACCGAGGCCGAGGCGGTCAGGATCGCCAACAGCACCGACTACGGCCTTGTGGCCGCCCTCTGGACCCGCGACGGAGCCCGGCAACTCCGGCTGGCCAAGCGGCTGAAAGCGGGACAAGTCTTCCTCAACACCTATGGCGCGGGCGGCGGCGTGGAACTGCCATTTGGCGGCATCGGCAAATCCGGCCATGGCCGCGAGAAGGGCTTCGAGGCGCTCTATGGCTTCTCACAATTGAAAACCGTGGCCGCCCACCACGGCTGATCATTTCATCTTTTCAGAAATACCTCGGGGGTGAGGGCCCAATGGCCCGAGGGGGCAGCGCCCCCCCCTGTCACCACCGGCGATCAGACAATCACGTCCATACTCTCCTGTGCCCCAACGCCAAAGACCCGCTTGTAGCGCGCAATCTCCTCCGCCGGTCCCATCGCTTTCTCCGGATTATCCGACAGCTTTACCGTGGGACGTCCGTTGGCCGAGACCGCCTTGCAGACCAGCGAGAATGGCGCAAGCCCCTCATCGGGTACCAACCCGCGGAAGTCATTGGTCAGCAGTGTGCCCCAGCCGAACGACGCCTTCACCCGGCCTGAGAACTGCCGGTGCAGCTCGGCGATCTTGTCCACATCGAGCCCGTCGGAGAAGATTACCCGCTTTTCACGCGGGTCCTCGCCGCGCTCTTGCCACCAGCGGATGGCGATCTCGGCCGCCGCCGCAGGATCGCCGCTGTCGACGCGAATGCCGGTCCAGCCCGCCAGCCAGTCCGGCGCATTGTCGAGGAACCCCTGGGTGCCATAGGTATCCGGCAGGATGATGCGCAGGTTGCCGTCGTGCTCCTCATGCCAATCGGACATCACATCATAGGGCGCACGCGCCAAGGCGGCATCATCCTCGGCCAGCGCCGAATAGACCATCGGCAGCTCATGGGCATTGGTGCCGATCGCCTCCACCTCGCGTCGCATGGCGATGAAGCAGTTCGAGGTGCCGGTGAAGGATGACCCCAGCCCCTCCATCATTGCCTGCACGCACCAGTCCTGCCAGAGGAACCCATGCCGCCGACGGGTGCCGAAATCCGCAATACCAAGCCCGTCGATGCCGCGCAGCGTCTCGATCTTCTCCCAGACACGGGTCATGGCGCGGGCATAGAGGATCTGGAGTTCGAACCGGTCCATCTGATCCAGCACTGCGCGCGAGCGCAGCTCCATCAGCACCGCCAATGCCGGTATCTCCCACAGCATCACCTCAGGCCAGGAGCCCTCAAACGTCAGCTCGTATTGGTCGCCCTTGCGCTCCAAGTGGTAGGGCGGCAAGCGTAGCCCCTCGAACCACTCCATGAAGTCGGGGCGGAACATCTGCCGCTTGCCGTAGAACGTATTGCCGCGCAGCCAGGTGCTTTCCCCCCGGCTCAGTGACAGCGAGCGGATATGATCCAGCTGCTCGCGCAGCTCGCCCTCATCGATCAGCTTTGCCAGAGGCACCGAGGTGGAGCGATTGATCAGCGAAAAGGTGACCTGAGTGTCCGGCTTGTTGCGGAACACCGACTGGCACATCAGCAGCTTGTAGAAATCCGTATCAATCAGGGACCGGACGATCGGATCGATCTTCCACTTGTGATTGTAGACGCGCGTTGCAATATCCAAGGGCCGACCTCTTGCGGTTGTTCACCGATTGATAGGACAGGCTGCGCCAGTTCAGCAAGCAGTTCAACCGCCTTCGGTCTCGCGGGCGGTTTCGGCGAATTCCAGCAACAGGTTCAGCAACTCGTGGCGCGACAGCGGTTTGCACAGGAATGTGTCCATGCCGGCCTCAAAACAGGCTTCGCGACTGGTGTCGTCCGCATTGGCGGTCAACGCGGCGATAAACGGCTGCACGATGTCGAGTTTGCGAATGGCGCGGGTTGCTTCAAGCCCATTCACCTCCGGCATCGACATATCCATCAGGATGATCTGTGGTTTGAAACCGACCGTCAGCTCCTCTGCCTCCGCGCCATTGCGGGCGAAACGCAGATTGAGTGGCGCATCAGCCAGGAATTTGCTGATCAGCAGACGGTTGACCCGGTTGTCCTCGGCGACCAGCAACCGCAGCCCGTCCAGCCCTGACAGGTCCGGAAGATGGCTCACCGTTTCGGACACTGCCACCGGTACAGTCGGGTTGGAGGCCAGCTCCAGATCGAGTGTCAGCTTGAAACAAGAGCCCTTGCCAGGTGTGGATGTCACGCTGATGTCACCGCCCATGGCCTGCGCCAGCCCCCGAGAGATCGACAGCCCAAGCCCGGTGCCGCCGTATTTACGTGAAATCGCATTATCCGCCTGCGAGAACCGCTCAAAGATATGATCCAGCTTGTCTGCCGGTATCCCAATCCCCGTGTCCTCCACCGCAATGACAGTCGCAAGCGCCTCATCGCGCATCTCGGCGCTGACCCGGATTTTGACATTGCCAGTGGTGGTGAATTTTACGGCATTGCCCACCAAGTTGACGAGGATCTGGCGCAAACGGCGATCATCCCCACACACCCAGGCGGGCACATCGGGATCGATATTGATCGAGAGCGACAGCTGTTTCTCATCCGCCTGACCACGGAGCAGAAGCGCAGTATCGCGCACGCAGGCGTGTAGATCGAATTCCACATTGAACAGGGACACCCCGGCTGCGTTCATACGCGACAGGTCCAGCACATCGTTGATCAGCGACAACAGAGCGCGGGAGGAACTGAGGATCGTCTCGGTGTAGAGTTTCTGGTCCTCGCTCAGATCGGTGGCCTGCAGCATCTGCGCCATGCCGATCACCCCGTTCATCGGCGTGCGGAATTCGTGGCTCATGGTTGCGAGGAACTCTTCCTTGATACGCGCGCCCTCTTCGGCTGCCCTGCGGGCTTCTTTCAATTCGCGTTCGTGCTCCTTGGTTGCGGTCACGTCCCGCTCCACCGCGATGTAGGTCTCCACGCGACCCGCATCATCGAAAACAGGGACCTGATTTGTCTCGATCCAGATGTTCTTGCCATCCTTGCGCCGATTGATCAGCTCTGCCCGAAACGGACGGGCCTCCTTGCGGCCATCCTCAATGAACCGCAATGTGTCCTTGTCAGTCGCATCACTGTTTAGGATCGCTCCCGGATTGCACCCCACCAGCTCATCAAAGGAGTAGCCGGTCATCCGCGAGAAACCGTCGTTGACCCAGCGTACGATTCCATCGCACCCGATCAGCATGACGCCATCATTGGCGTGTTCGGCGATCATTGCCAAGCGCCGCGCTTCCTGCTTCTGGTCGAACAGGCGCATATAGGCATCTTCGAGCGCCTGCCGCTGCAGTGCCTGCGACCGCAGAGTGCGTCGCGCATTTCGATGCCTTTTCTGAACCAGCACTAGAAACCAGATTTGTGTCAGGGCGAAGGCCAAGAAGCCGGCGCCCATGACCTGCAAGCTTGTGCTATCGACTTCATGTACCTGCAAGATATGCGCTGCAATCCCAAGCGGCGGTAAGAGCAGGAAGATCAAGCGCACCGTGGCCGACCACGGCGAATAGCGAAAATCAAGAGAAGCGCTTAGCGAGGCGCCAAGTACGATGCACAAGGCAAAGAAGGGCTCAACCAGCACATCATGAGTGCTGCGCTCCACATGCACTCGAAAATAAGGGATGATTGCGAAGGCGCACATACACAGCGCATGCACCCCTGAATAGACCGAGATTACCAGATGTGCCCGAACGAGCGGCAGCCCTGCATTCAGACGCTTGGGCAAGTTGCGCAGATATGCGGTCTCTGCCAGATCAGCGGTCAGGTAGATTGCAAAAACAAGCAAGGGCCAAAAGGTGCTGAAAATCAGCGACAGAACAAGAGTCGCTCCAACGGCAACCGAAAGGCGGCCATAGAAAAGCCTGCTGCGAATGACTGCATAGCGCGACAATAGCCCCTTGGGGCTGAACTGAGCATTGTGTAACGACAGTGGGCCGTCTGATGCAGGTTTGGTCTGCTCCATGTCACGTGTACTCGGTTGCGCCTGCTCTCTGTCGGCAGGCTCAGACATCTTCTTACAGCACTGAGATTAACAAATGACCGACCTGCTCAGGCAAATTTCACGCCCCGCTGACGCATATTCTCCATTTGCGTGCTCAGAGATCCGTCAAGGTCAATCGCCCGGCAGGCGTCGAGCACAACCCTGACGGAGAAATTGAGACGACGGGCATCCAGCGCGGAAAAGGCGACACAGAAATCCGTGGCCAACCCGACCATCGTCAGATCCGTGATCCCGCGGCTGCGCAAATATCCTTCAAGCCCGGTTGGAGTGGTCTGATCGTTCTCAAAAAACGCAGAGTAGCTATCAACATCGGGACGAAACCCCTTGCGAATAATCAGGTCGCCATCGGTTCGCAAATCGGAGTGAAACGCCGCGCCCGAGCTGCCCTGCACACAGTGATCCGGCCATAACACCTGTTGGCCATAGGGCATCTCTGTCGTATCAAACGGCCCGTGTCCGGGATGCGAGCTGGCAAAGGAAGAATGCCCCGATGGATGCCAGTCCTGAGTCAGAATCACCGTATCGAACTGCTGCATCATGGCATTGATGGGTGCGACCACCTGATCTCCATCCGGCACGGCCAGCGCTCCGCCGGGGCAGAAATCATTCTGCACATCGATTACGATCAGCGCTTCGGTCATCATCGTCTCCAATATCGTTCATATCGTTGGCTCTTTCTGATCAGAAGACTGCGCCAAACGGCCTGCAAGCGCAATCAACCACAAGGTGTTTCACCCTGAGGTTGCCTGTGACTCGAACGCCAGCAAATGATATATTTCAGCTACTTATTTCCGCGCTCATGGTTGACATTTTCTCATCTTGCAAAATTGCGCACTTCGCTCTATCCGCCCCTTCTATGTACACCATTGCCGCACTCTACCAGTTCACCCGCTTTGACGATCCAGCCGCGCTAAAGCCGGCGCTGCTCGACCTGTGTCTTGCGCAAGACGTCAAGGGCTCGCTTCTGCTGGCCAAGGAAGGGATCAACGGAACGATCGCAGGGCCGCGGCGCGGGATCGACACAGTTCTTGCGCACATCAAGTCCCTGCCCGGCTGTGACGGGCTGGAGTGGAAGGAAGCGACAGCAGAGCAAGCTCCCTTTGGCAAGATGAAGGTTCGGCTGAAGAAAGAGATTGTCACCATGGGCCAGCCGGACGTCGATCCGCGCGCCACAGTCGGCCACTATGTGGAACCGGGTGAATGGAACGACCTGATCCGCTCTGACGATGTGGTGGTGATCGACACCCGGAATGACTACGAGGTCGCCATCGGCACCTTCGAAGGCGCTCTGGACCCGAAAACCGAGAGTTTTCGCGAATTTCCGAAATGGTGGGAAGAGAACAAGGACCGCTTTCACAACAAGCGCGTTGCCATGTTCTGCACGGGCGGCATTCGCTGCGAGAAGTCGACCAACTACCTGCTCTCGCAGGGGGTCGAGGACGTCTATCACCTGAAGGGCGGTATCCTGCGTTATCTTGAAGAAATGCCCGAGGACAACAGCACCTGGCAGGGCGAGTGTTTTGTCTTCGACAATCGCGTGTCTGTCGGGCACGGGCTGGCGGAAGGCCCGCACGAGCTATGCCACGGCTGCCGACGTCCGATCCTGCCTGCCGACAAGGCGCGTCCGGAGTTCGAGGCCGGGGTCTCCTGTCACCAATGCCGCGACACCACCAGCGACGCGGACAAAGCGCGCTTCCGTGAGCGGCAGAAACAAATCCACCTGGCGCGCGAGCGCGGCGAGCTCAGTTGAAGTTTTAAAGACCGCATTCCAACCAGTCAGATACCTCGTCCCAAAGAGCCTCACGCCCCGGGCGAAAGGCACCTTCGTGCCCGATGCGGTTCACGCCGTACTCTCGTGGACTGCGCACGACCAGTTCCGTATCCGCACTCGGATAAACCGCGAGCAGGTCCCGTCCACTCGCGCGCGTGGCTATGGGATCATCCGAGAAGATCCACGACCGGATCGGCGCGTTGACCTCTGCATAGGCTTGAGGTTGCAGGGCGCCCTCTAGATCAGGCTGGAAATAGCCCCGCCGGTGGCTCCAGCGTCTCCATGTGCGGAACAGACGCGGAGGTAGCGCCTCGCCCTGCCAGCCTCCGATCGGCATCACAGCCTTGTGCCGCCACAAAGAGTAGCTTCCCAGTCCCCACCAGAAGTAGAGTTCCTTAGGTATATTCCGCCAGTGATGGCCGCCCCAGTAACCGGTTCCAATACTGAGAAACGCATGCCGTAGCAGCCGGGATTGGTTCGGCATCAAACCCAGAAAATGCCCCCCCACACTATGCGCTACATGCGCGAGCGGGAGATCACCGGCAACGCGTGCCAGAACATCAACTGCGGCGGACATGTCATACCGGCCCCAGTCGGAGTACTCGATATTGGCAAAGTCATGCCCAGCGTTGAAGGATCCACCGATACCGCGATAGTCGTAGGTCAATACCAGTGCACCCCGATCCGTAAGATACTGTGCAAAATGACGGTAGAACCTGCGGGGAAACCCTGTGCCCGCCGACATCATCACCGCGTGTGTCGCTTCGGCTTGACTGTGGTACAGCGTGCCCGCCAGAGGCCAACCATCTGCCGCCGCAAAGCCAATGTCTTCGATCAAAGTTTCAGCCATGGGACGCTGGGCCTCCTGCGATGATCTCGTCGGCGTTGTCTTCCAGATGGGTCAGAAAGCGCCGGATCACCTCGCATTCCTCGTCGCTGAATGGAGCCAGCAAGGTTGCATTATAGTGACGTGTGTCCTGACGTGCGCGCATCGCCAGCGCTTCGCCCTTCTCGGTCAGGTGGACGAGAATGCTGCGTCCATCGGTTGTCGCCGGTTTGCGGGACACCAACCCTCGCGTGCTCAGCCGGTCTACCAGACCTGTGATGCCGGAGTTGGCCATGGAAAGCTGCGCGGCAAGTGCGGTTGATGGAAGGGCACCGTCGTTCAGCAGGATAATCAGCACCGCCATCTGGCTAGTGCTCAGATCCAACTCCTGCCGGCCGCGATTGTCTGCGGCACGGAACAACGAGCTATGGGCCTTTTGCAAGTGATGAAAGACACGAAACCTTGTCAAACCAATCTCCTTCGCATGCAAAGCAATTTAGTTTGTATAGGAATTACTTTCAGCTCATGACAATGGTGTCCCTACGTCAGGCAAGCGCGCCTCGATACAAAAAAGGCCACGCCCAGGGGGCGCGGCCTCTCTCATTCCGGGGGGGGGCTGGCGGCCCTGTCAGAGCGCCGCTTTGAACAGCTGCGTCAGGTTTTCTTCGGTCAGTTTGATCGGGTTTCCGCCGCAGCTCGGGTCAATGATCGCGCCTTTGACCAGCTCCGGAATCGAGTCCTCGGTCACGCCCAGTTCGGAAAGGCCACGCGGGATGCCGAGACTGTCGTTGAACTCCTGCACAAAGGCTCTGAAGCCTTCAAAGCCCCCCTCAATCCCGAGGTAGGCTGCCGCCATGTCAAACCGCTCCGATATCTCAGAGGCGTTGAACTCCAGCACAGCAGGCATGCAGACTGCATTGGTGGTTCCATGGTGAGTATTGAAATGCGCACCAATCGGGTGGCTCATGGCGTGGATTGCACCGAGGCCTTTCTGAAAGGCTGTCGCGCCCATGGCCGCCGCAGACATCATATGCGCGCGCGCCTCAATGTCGGTGCCATCGGCGTAAGCGCGCGGCAGGTAGTCCTTGACCAGGCGCATGCCTTCAAGCGCCATGCCCTGAGACATCGGGTGGTAGTGCGGCGAGGAGAATGCCTCGACACAGTGAGCAAAGGCATCGAGCCCGGTGCCCGCGGTGATGAACTTGGGCATGCCGACGGTCAGTTCGGGATCGCAAATCACCACGGCCGGCAGGACCTTGGGGTGGAAGATGATCTTTTTCTGATGGGTGACACTGTCAGTGATCACAGAGGCACGGCCCACTTCAGAGCCGGTGCCGGCGGTGGTCGGTACTGCGATGATCGGTGCGATGGCATCTGCATCGGCACGGGTCCACCAGTCGCCGATGTCCTCAAAATCCCAGACCGGGCGGGTCTGGCCCGCCATGAAGGCAACCATCTTGCCCAGATCAAGACCGGAGCCGCCGCCAAAGGCGATCACGCCGTCATGGCCGCCGGCCTTGTAGGCCGCGACACCGGCATCGAGGTTCTTCTCGTTCGGGTTGGGATCCACCTCGGAAAACATCCCGCGACCAAGGCCGGCGGCCTCCATGATGTCGAGGGTGGATTTTGTCACGGGTAGATCCGCAAGCCCCTTGTCGGTGACCAGCAGCGGTTTCTTGATCCCGGCCTGCGCGCAAGCATCGGCCAGTTCCTTGATCCGGCCTGCGCCGAATTTGATGGCGGTCGGGTATGACCAGTTTCCAATGAGAGACATCAGCATGTTCCTGTGGTGAGCCGGAGGTGGGGGCGCTGCCCCCGCTTGCCATACGGCAAGCTCCCCCGAGATATTTTCAAAAAGATGAAGGGCCTCAGCCCGTGACTTTTTTCAGGTGGTAAGACTTGGGTCGGGTCAGGTTGTGATAGCCGATCATCGACAGGCCACCGCCGCGACCGGTGTTCTTGCAACCGGTCCAGCACAGCCCCGGATCGAGGTAGTCGGCGCGGTTCATGAACACGGTGCCGGTTTCGATCTGATCGCCCATGGCTTGCGCGCGCTCCAGATCCTTGGTCCAGATGGAGGCGGTGAGACCAAATTCGCTGTCGTTCATCAGCTTGATCGCTTCCTCATCGGAAGAGACCTTCATGATGCCGACCACCGGACCAAAACTCTCATCGCGCATCACCCGCATCTCATGGGTGACATTGGTCAGGATCTGCGGTGTCAGATAAGCGCCGCCATCATCGGCTTCCGTGGTGGCGATATGGGCCACGGCGCCCTGTTCGACCGCCTCGGCGATCTGGTCGCGCACCTCTTGGGCGAAGCGCACATTGGCCATCGGACCAATGGTAGTCTCCGCATCAAGCGGGTTGCCGAGCTTGTAGCCATTGACCACCGCCAGCGCCTTTTCAAGGAAGCTGTCGTAAAGACTTTCATGCACATAGATGCGTTCGATGCCGCAGCAGCACTGGCCGGAGTTGAACATGGCCCCGTCGATCAGCGTGTCGACCGCCGCATCCACATCGGCGTCCTCCATGACGTAGCCGGGATCCTTGCCACCAAGCTCCGTGCCAACACCGGTGAAGGTGCCCGCCGCTGCGCGTTCCATCGCCTGTCCGCCACCAACGGAGCCGGTGAAGTTCACGAAATCAAACGCCTTTTCGGCAATCAGCGCCGATGTGGTGTCATGATCGAGGAACACATTCTTGAACACATCTTCGGGCACGCCCGCTGCATGGAAGGCCTTTGCCATCCGTTCCCCGACCAGCAAAGTCTGGGTTGCATGTTTCAGCACCACACTATTGCCCGCAATGAGCGCCGGAGCGACCGTGTTGATGGCGGTCATATATGGGTAGTTCCAGGGCGCGACCACAAAAACCACGCCGTGGGGAATGCGCTTGATGTAGCGTTTGAACGTCGCGTCTTCGCCGACCTCGATATCCGCCAGCGACTCAGCCGCGATCTGCGCCATATGTGATGCGCGTTCGTTAAACCCGCCAAACTCGCCGCCAAAGCGCACGGGACGGCCCATCATATGGGCCAGCTCCGGCACGATCTCGTCGTTCATCTCGCCAATGGCCGCCACACCCGCCATCACGAGGTCAATGCGCTCCTGAAGCGGGCGCGCCGCCCAGGCCTTCTGTGCCGTCCGCACAGCGACCACCTCGGCGCGGGCGGCGTCCAGATCCAGCGTCTCGCGGCTGGCGTAGACCGATCCGTCGATCGGCGAAATACAGTTCAGTGTCTTGCCCATTGGCCAACTCCTCCGGGGGCGCAGGATACGGCCCCGATTATCTTCAGCTTTTTCCAAATACCTCGGGGGTGCGGGGGCTGGCCCCCGCCTGTCCGCGCGATATCAGGCTTTCTCAAACCCGCGCGCAACTTCGTAGTCGGTCACCACGCGGTTGAACTCTTCAATCTCCCATTCAGCCGCGCGGGCATAATGAGTGATCACCTCTTCGCCAAAGGCCTCACGCAGCATATCAGACGCCAAAAGCGCCTCACGTGCGGCCAGCAAGGTGTTCGGTATGTGCTGCTGCGGCTTGCCCGCATAGGCGTCGCCAGCGAAGGCGTCCTGCAACTCGAGCTTCTCCTCGATCCCTTTGAGGCCCGCCGCCAGCATAGCAGCTTGTGCCAGATAGGGGTTCATATCAGATCCCGGCACTCGGCATTCCACGCGCACCGCTTTGCTTCCTTCACCGCACAGGCGGAACGCTGCGGTGCGGTTATCAACCGACCAGACCAGCTGTGTCGGTGCAAAGGTGCCCTTGGCGAAACGCTTGTAACTGTTGATGTAGGGCGCCATGAAATAGGTGAAGTCAGCCGCGTATTTCAACAGCCCCGCCATATAGTGGTCCATCAGCTTCGACTTGCCGAGCGGCGCGCTCTCATCAAAGAAGGCGTTCGCGCCCTCTTTCCACAGCGACTGATGCACATGCGCGGCAGACCCGACACGATCCTGGTGCCATTTGGGCAGGAAGGTCGCGGCATAACCCTGCTGGTGCGCGATTTCCTTGATGCCGTGCTTGGCCAGCGTGTGGTGATCGGCGGTCGCCAAAGCCTCGTCATATTTGACGTTCAGCTCTTCCTGACCGGCTTCTGCCTCGCCCTTCGAGCCTTCGATCGGAATACCCATAGCGCGCAAATGGTTGCGGATCGGGCGCATCACGGGTTCCTCCTTCGAGGTCTGCATGATGCTGTAATCTTCGTTGTAGGTGGAGATTGGCTCAAGTTTCTGGAACCCACCGGCAGCGATTTCGTCATGGGTGCCTTTGAAGAGGAAAAACTCCAGCTCGGTGGCCATGACCGGCGACAGCCCCAGTTCCGCACAACGCGCGATCTGTGCCTTCAGCATTTCCCGCGGGGAATGCGCCACCGGCGCGTGGGTGTGGTGGTCGATCACATCACAGAGCACCATGGCGGTCCCATCGAGCCACGGCACCGGGCGCAGCGTCGAGAGATCCGGCTTCATGATGTAGTCGCCGTAGCCCCGCTCCCAGCTGGTGGAGGCATACCCATCGGGCGTTGCCATGGCGAGGTCGGTGGCCAGCAGATAGTTGCAGCAGTGGGTTTCACCTTCGGCCATCTCAAGAAAGGCGTCGGCGTGGAAGCGTTTGCCCATCAGGCGGCCCTGCATGTCCACAATGCAGACCAGCACGGTGTCGACCTGTCCGGCGGCGATCTGTTCCTTGAGATCCTCGAAAGTCATCTGGCGTTCCCTGTTATTCTGACAGGGGGCAGGACAAAGCCCTGCCCCCGACATATGTTGGTTTTCTTACGGAGATCAGCCGTAGCGATACGGACGGCCGGCCTTGGCCATGTCGGCGTTGTACTTCTTGAAGATCTCGACAACGCGCGCCTTGGTCTCGGACTCGGCTGCAATCTCGTCCCAGAACTTCACGGCAGCGTCTTCGACCTGCTGCCATTCGGCATCGGGGATCGACGTCAGTTTCAGCTTGTCACCGTTGACCCGCAAGGACGCTTCACCACCCCAATACCACCACTGACGATAGTAGTGCGACTGATCCGTGCAGACGCGGAACAGCGCCTGCAGATCTTCCGGAAGCTCATTCCAGCGATCCATATTGGCAAAGAACGACCCGGCCCAAGCACCCGAGATATTGTTGGTCAGGAAGTGGTTGGTCACATCGGCCCAACCCACGGTGTAGTCTTCGGTAATGCCGGACCATGCGACGCCATCCAGCTCGCCGGTCTGCATCGCGACTTCGATGTCCTCCCATGGCAGGGTCACCGGCACCACGCCAAACTGGCTCAGGAAACGGCCCGCAGTCGGGAAGGTGAAGACGCGCTTGCCCTTCAGATCCTCAAGCGAGTTGATCGGATCTTTGGTGGCAAAATGGCAGGGATCCCAGGCCCCGGCAGAGATGTGCTTCACGCCGACCTTGGAGTACTCTTCGTCCCAGATCTCGTTCAGGCCGTACTGGTTGAACAACACCGGAACGTCGAGCGAATAGCGGGACGCGAAGGGGAAATAGCCACCAAAGACGGTGACTTCGGTCGGTGACGCCATGGAGTCATCATCGGACTGCACCGCATCGATCGTGCCTTTTTGCATTGCGCGGAACAGCTCGCCGGTGGGCACCAGCTGATCGGCGTAGAACAGCTCGATCTGCATGCGGTCGCCTGCGATCTTGTTGAACATCTCGATCGCCGGATCGATCACATGAGCTGCCAGCGCAGGACCGGCATAGGTCTGCATCCGCCAGGTGATCTTGTTCTGCGCGATGGCCGGGGTGGCCAGCGGAGCCGCCGCGGCGCCCAGCGCTGTGGTCTTTAGAAAATTACGACGTGTTGTCATGTCTTTCAGTCTCCTCTGTCGGACTAAGTTCAATGGCTGTGCCCGCAGGGCCTCAGCCGTCTGAATCCTTCCCGGAGCCGTTGCGGTGCATTCTCGCGAAGGATGTCGCCATGCGCGAGCACGACGATATTGGGCTGCCAATCCAGCATCCGGGTCAGCGCATCGCGCAACTTGTCCCGATTGCCGGAGAAGGACATCCAGATGTCCAACGGCATTTTTCCATTGGGGGCGAGGATACCCGCCACCCAGGCAAAGGGTCGGATCCACAGGGGCAGATCCTTGCCATGCATGTTCTCGATCAGGTCGGTGAGCACCAGCGTGTGGCTCTTTTGGTGAAAGAACACGACCTCTGTGTGCGCCTTGCTCCCCCGAACGATAAGTTGATCAATCTCACCCGACCAGTCTGTCGCAGGGCCGTCCTCCAAATCTCGATCAAAGTTGATCTCGACCTTGCGGCTCTGTGCCCGCTCCCGCACGCCGGGTGACGCCCACGCGATGGTATCAGCACAGTGGCGCTGCCAATCCGCGATGTAGGCGTAGTGAATCCAGTTGGGCGACACGAGGTGACGGATGGTGCCCAGCCTCTTCAGTTCTTCCGCCAATGCCTCTGTGTAGGCGATGGGCGAATGCAGGAAGAGGTCGCCGTTCGCCAGCCGGATGACCGTCATCCGGGTCGGGAAAGGGATCCGGTAGAAGTCGATGGTCGGACCATCCACAATCCAGATATCCTCACCCAGAGGCGTCAGGAGAGGCCCGTCATTTCCCATAGACAGTCTCCGGCAGCCACAGCGCAATTTGCGGGAACGCCATGATGATCGCCAGCGCCAGAACCATGATCCCAACAAACGGCACGATCGAACGATAGATATCCGTCAGCGAGATTTCTGGCGGCGCCATCGCGCGCATCAGGAACAGGTTGTAGCCAAACGGCGGCGTCATATAGGCGATTTGCGTGGTGATGGTGTAGAGCACACCATACCAGACCAGATCAAAGCCAAGCGCGGCCACCAGCGGCACATAGAGCGGCGCCACGATCACCAGCATGGCGGTATCATCAAGGAAGGTGCCCATGATGATGAAGCTGAGCTGCATCAGGATCAGGATCATCCAAGGGTTGAGACCCAGCTGCTCGGTGAACAGGCTGTCGATCGCCTTGACCGCGCCGAGACCGTCAAACACCGCGCCAAAGCCAAGGGCCGCGAGAATGATCCACATGAACATGCAGGAAATCGCTAGCGTGCTCTTGGTGCAGGATTCGAAGATCTTCCAGGTCATGCGGCGCTTTGCGACCGATGCCGCCAATGCGGTGAGCGCGCCAATGGCTGAGCTTTCCACCAGCGAGGTCCAGCCGTTGACGAACGGCACCATCATCGCGGCAAAGATCATCAACGGCAGCGCCCCGGCCCAGAGCAGGCGCAGCTTCTCGGCCCGCGGGACCTCATGCGCATCTTCCATGGCCGGGCCCAGCTCCGGGTTCGCTTTGCAGCGCAGCCAGATGTAGAGGATGAAAAGGCCCGCCATCATCAGCCCCGGCACGACCCCGGCAAGCCAGAGCTGCCCGACCGGCTGACGCGCAATCATCGCATAGAGCACCAGAACCACCGAGGGCGGCACCAGAATGCCTAAGGAGGACCCCGCCTGAATGACGCCGGTCACCATGGTTTTGTCATAGCCGCGCCGCAGAAGTTCCGGCAGCGCGATCGTGGCACCGATGGCCATACCAGCCACCGACAGGCCGTTCATGGCCGAAACCAGCACCATCAGGCCGATGGTGCCGATCGCTAGGCCGCCATTGATCGGCCCCATCCAGACGTGGAACATCTTGTAGAGGTCATCGGCAAGGCGGCTTTCGCTCAGCACGTAGCCCATGAAAATGAACATCGGCAGGGTCAGCAGCGGATACCATTTCATCAGCTTCATCGCAGCTGAGAAGGGGATATCATAGCCGCCCACGCCCCACAGCAGCAGCGCCGCTACGGCACCCACCGCGCCAATGGCACCAAAGACGCGCTGCCCGGTAAAGAGCATCAGCATCATCGATGCAAACATGAAGATGGCGATATATTCCTGGCTCATGAGGCGCGCTCGCTTGGGATGTCATGGCCCTTGAGGCGGGCGATATCTTTGAAGAGTTCCGAGATGGCTTGCAGCAGCATCAAGAAGAAGCCGAAGACCATGATGGATTTGATCGGCCAGATGAAAGGGCGCCACGCGGTGGAGGCACGCTCCATGTGGCCAATTTCTTCGGCGCCGGTGATCAAGCCCCAGAAGAAGGCAAAGGGATTGTCGCCCCAATAGCCCAATGAATACGCCGTGGATCCAAGCCCGCCGTAGAACAGAATGGCCAGATAGGTGATCAGCGCCAGCACGGTGAAGGCATCGAACCAGGCTTTCCGTCGTGTTGACCAATTGTGATAGAACAGATCCATGCGCACGTTCGAGCCTAACTGGATCGAGTAAGCGCCGCCGAGAATATAATAGGTGACCATGGCAAATTGTGCCATTTCCAGGGTCCAGAGCGAGGGCAGAAAGAAGGTCTTGGAGATCGAGGACCACAACAGGATCCCCATCATCGCAAACAACCCCCACATCATCACGCGGCCGATCCGATAATTTACCGCATCAACCACGCGCACATATCCAAGCATGGCGCCGATCATGCAAACGCCTCCTTCAGGGTGGAGCGGATCCAGGGCGCGAGCTGTTCAGCCCAATCCGCCTGCTGCTCCGCCGTGGCAATCAGATCGTTTCGTATTTCCAGCATGACGTTCAGGAGCCCGTTGTCGCAGCCATGCAAGTCCAGCGTATGTGCAACCCCGTCCGCGGCGCTGTACGGTTCATTCAACCGAACATTCCACGGCAAGGTTTCGGGCTGCCTGACCATCATCGCCTCGGCAAAGCGATCATCGCGCCCATGCAACAGACCCAACTCCACCGCCCGGCTCTCGCCTTTGTAGATCGGCGTGAAGCTATGCACCGTGACCACCAGGCGCAACGCGTCCTTGCCCCGGTGAATTTCATCGGCAAGCGCGGCGCAGAACGGTTCGTACACCGCCTGCACACGCTGCGCACGGGCGGCATCCGACAGATTTTGATTGCCCGGCACGTCAAAAATCTCTGACGCTGCGGGAATTGCGGTCGGCGACTCCGGCGGTCGGTTGAGGTCATAAACCAGACGCGAGATGCGCCCCTCGACAAGCGGGCCTTGCAACAGTTCTGCCAGTTTGCGGGCCACGCCCAGCGCACCTGGATCCCAGGCAATGTGACTATTGCGTGCAGAGACTTCGAGGCCAAGATCCGCCAAACCCGGAGGGATCCAGTTGGCGGCGTGTTCACACACCACAATCACCTCAGCCCCAGTAGCAGATGAGGTCGTTGAGAAGGAGGGACCGAAGTCAAAGGCAGAGGAATCCGTATTCATATGTAGCATGCTCTTCAGCCGACACCGTTCTGTCAATATGGTTTCTGTAAAAATTCTTTCATCATCATACGTTCTGTAATAAAATGCGAAAAACCTGAGCAGGAGAGCCGTGGATGCCGACGATCGCCGAGAAACTGAAAGCCCGCGAACCTGAATTGACACGGGCGGAACGGCAACTGGCGGCAGCGATCTTGGACAACTATCCCATTCCGGGCCTCGGCAGCATCACAGAGCTGGCAGAGCTGGCCGAAGTCTCCACTCCTACAGTCGCTAGAATGGTGCAAAAGCTGGGTTTTTCCGGCTATCCCGAGTTCCAGCATGCCCTACGAGAAGAACTGCGGGAGATCATCTCCAACCCAGTGGAAAAGCGCGCTGAGCACGCGCCTGCCCTGCCAGAATCACATATGCTGAACCGCTACGCGGTGGGGGTTTACGACAACATTCGCGCCACGCTGGAAAATGTGAACCTGGAAGAGTTCGACACGCTCTGCGCCCTCTTGGCGGACACAGATCACCGGGTCCATATTGCCGGTGGACGGCTCAGTGGCACCTTGGCGCAGTCCTTCTACCTGCATCTGCAGATGATCCGAAGAGATGTCTTCATGATCCCGCCGCGGGCCTCCTGGACCCACTCGGTGCTCGACCTTCTGCCCGGCGATACGCTGATCCTGTTCGATATCCGTCGCTATGAAAACGCCACCCTGCTTCTGGCCGAAATGGCGCATGAGCGCGGGGTCAAGGTCGTGCTGTTCACCGATCAGTGGCGCTCACCGATCCAGAAGGAGGCGACATACACCTTTGCCGCGCGTATCGCGGTGCCGTCGGCCTGGGATTCAGGCCTCGCACTGCTGCTGCTGGTCGAAAGCATGATCGCCAAAATCCAGGAAGATCACTGGGAAACGGTGAAGGCGCGCACCGATGAGCTTGAGGCGGCCTTCGACCGCACCCGCCTGTTTCGCAAGTTCACCTGAGCCCTGTTCCCCGAAAGCCAGCTCGGCTATTCTGCGCGCCGACCCGGATCAGGCAGACATGGATATGCGCAAGGCTCACGACAGATTTCACCTCTCGCCCGAGACCCATGTCCTGACCCCGGATGTGGCAGGTCTGACGGTGCTGCTGGAGACCCTGCGCGAGGGCCATTCCCTTCTTGCACGCCCCTCGGATGAGCCGATTTCCCCTGTGTTAGAGCCGAAACAGTGGCTCTATTGTCAGAGTTCCGGCTCTACAGGCTATGCCAAGACAATCCGGCGTACGCCTGACAGCTGGATCCGCAGCTTCGAGATGGATCAGGAGATGTTCGGTCTGTCCTCGGCGGATGTTTACGCCAGCCTCGGCACGCTTTCGCATTCGCTGACGCTGTTTGCAGCCGTCGCGGCCTGTCATATCGGTGCCGACCTGGCGATGCTGGGGAACATGGCTCCGAGGGGGCAGATTGCTGGGCTTGAGCGCCTTGACGCCTCGGTGCTGTACGCCACCCCGGCGCAGCTTCGGCTGTTGCTGCGGGCGGGTGAGGGGAGCGTGCTTCCTGGTATCCGGCTGATCTTCTCCTCCGGTGGCAAACTGGATCAGCCGACGCGTGCGGCGCTTGGAGTTTTATTTCCGCAGGCCGAGGTGCAAGAGATCTTTGGCGCCACAGAGACCAGTTATATCACGCTGGCCGGACCCGACGCCCCCGCGGGGTCCGTTGGCACGGCCTATCCGGGGGTGGAGCTGCGCCTGACGGAGATGGATGCGGCAGGCGTGGGCGAGATCTGGATGCGCAGCCCGTTCCTGTTTGATGGCTACGCCGAAGGACACAGTGCCGAGACCCTCTGGGACGGCGATTGGCTCACCATTGGCGAGATGGGTTGGATCGACGCTGACGGGAACCTCTACCCAAAGGGGCGGCGCAACCGCATGGTGACAGTAGCGGACAAGAACGTATTCCCCGAAGAAATCGAAGGCGTGCTGATGCGGGTCGAAGGGGTGGAGCTTGCAGTGGCGCTGGCCTTGCCGGACGCCCTGCGCGGCCACCGGATTGTTGCTGTCATCCAGGGCACTGCCGAGGCAAATAAACTGCGACTCCTTTGCCGACAGGAGATTGGCGATCACGCCGCGCCTAAGGAGATCCGCCAACTTGACGCCCTCCCCATGCTGCCCGCCGGCAAGCCCGATTTGCGCGCGCTAGCGCGCCTGTGGGAAGACGTTTGATGCCGAGGATCATCGCGGCCCGACGCACTGCTGTCGTTCCACGGGGCGGCAAATTCGCCTTGTTAGAGCCACATAATCTGGCCAGACCGGTGATCGAGGCCTGTCTTGCGGATGCCGCGCTTGACGCCAGTGATGTCGGCGAACTGATCCTGTCCAACGCGCTGGGTGGCGGTGGCAACCCGGCGCGGATCGCGGCGCTGGCCGTTGGTCTGCCGGAACGGGTGGCAGGCCTCAGCATCGACCGTCAATGCGCGGGCGGGTTGGATGCCATCCTGCTGGCACATGCGCTGATCGAGGCCGGGATGCATGAGGTGGTGATCGCTGGCGGAGCGGAGAGCTACTCCCGCCGACCATTGCGGTCCCGTACCTTTGCCGATGGTCGCCCTCCTGTTCCTTACGATCAGGCGCGGTTCACGCCCTGGGCCGAGCGCGATCCCGACATGGCCAAAGCGGCGGACACATTGGCCCGGACGCTCGACATAACGCAGGGCACTCAGGACGTATGGGCGCAGCGCAGTCATGCCCGCGCCCGCGCGCATGCGGACAAAAGACAGGCCGAAATTGTGCCCGTTGAAGGCGTCACTGAGGATACATTTACCCGCGATCTGACGGATCGGCATTGCCAGCGGGCGAAGACGGTCACCGGCAGCATCACCGCCGCAAACATGGCCGTGGCTGCGGATGCCGCCGCCTTTGTGGTGGTCGTCAGCGATCGTGTAGCGACGCGCTTGCAGAAAGGCGGCATGACACTGGCGCAAGGCGTGACACTTGGCGCCACGCCCGATCAGCCCGGCCTCGCGCCCGTTCCCGCCATTCGCGAGGTGCTGCGCCGTCAGGGCCTGCAGCCCAATGATCTACAGCGGGCAGAGATCATGGAGGCCTTTGCCGTTCAGGCGCTGGCTTGTGTCACAAACGCCCAGTTAGAGCCTGATATTGTCAATCCCGCTGGCGGTGCGCTGGCGCAGGGACACCCTGTTGGTGCCTCCGGCGCGATCCTCGCGGTGAAGCTGTTCCACACCCTGCGTATGGGGGACAGACCGGCCTTGGCCGCGATCGCCGCAGCCGGAGGACTCGGCACCGCCGCTCTGCTTGAGGCCGTCGGCCCAGACTAAAGAAGGCGCCGCAGGACGCGACGCCTTCCTCGATATCTTAGGCCTCAGCGGATCAGCTGAGGTCGAAGCGGTCCAGCTCCATGACCTTGACCCAGGCCGCCACGAAGTCATTGACGAACTTGCCGGCATTGTCGTCCTGGGCATAAACCTCGGACAGGGCACGCAGCTGCGAGTTGGAGCCGAAGATCAGATCGGCACGGGTGCCGGTCCATTTGACCTCGCCGGTTGCCCGGTCGCTGCCCTCGAAGATCTCGCCCGAGTCGTCTGTGGCGGTCCATTTGGTGCCCAGATCCAGCACATTGACGAAGAAGTCATTCGTCAGCTGGCCCTTGCGGGTGGTGAGCACGCCATGGGCACTGTCGCCATAGGTGGCTCCGATTGCCCGCAGACCGCCGATCAGCACCGTCATTTCCGGTGCGGAGAGCGTCAGCAGCTGCGCCTTGTCGATCAGCATCTCCTCGGTGGAGACGGTGAACTTGGTCTTGGCGTAGTTGCGGAAGCCATCGATCTGCGGCTCCATCACGTCAAAGCTCTCGATCTCGGTCTGTTCCTGAGACGCATCGGTGCGGCCCGGGGTGAAGGGCACGGTCACGTCGAACCCTGCGTCCTTGGCAGATTTCTCCACGGCTGCCGTGCCCGCCAGAACGATCAGATCGGCCAGTGAAACCTTCATGCCGCCAGAGCCCGCAGCGTTGAAGCTGCTCTGGATACCTTCCAACACGCCCAGGACCTTTTCCAGCTTGGCAGGCTCATTTGCCTCCCAGGCCTTCATCGGTGCCAGACGGATGCGCGCGCCATTGGCGCCACCCCGCTTGTCGGAACCACGGAAGGTGGAGGCAGAGGCCCAGGCCACATAGACCAGATCCTGCACCGACAAGCCGGAGGCGAGGATGTCTGCCTTCAGAGACGCGACCTCAGTCGCACCGATCAGCGCATGATCGACCGCCGGCACCGGATCCTGCCAGATCAGATCTTCGTCCGGCACATCCGCGCCGAGGTAGCAGGCCTTCGGCCCCATGTCGCGGTGGGTCAGCTTGAACCATGCGCGTTTGAAGGCGTCGGCGAACTCTTCCGGATTCTCGTGGAACCGCTTGGAGATCGGGCCATAGATCGGGTCCATCTTCATCGCCATGTCGGCGGTGGTCATCATGATCGGAACCTTCTTGCCGGAGCCATCCACCTCGGGCGCATGGTCTTCGTCCTTCAGGTCCTTGGCATGCCAGATCCATGCACCGGCAGGGGATTTGGTCAGCTCCCAATCGTAGCCGAAGAGAACGTCGAAATAGCCCATGTCCCATTGGATCGGGTTGGACGTCCACGCGCCTTCGATGCCGGAGGTGATGGTGTCGACGCCCTTGCCGGACTTGTGCGACGACAGCCACCCCTGCCCCATCGCCTCGATGGGTGCGCCTTCGGGCTCTGGTCCGACGGCCTCGACCGGCCCGTTGCCATGCGCCTTGCCAAAGGTATGGCCCCCGGCGGTCAGCGCCACGGTTTCCTCGTCGTTCATCGCCATCCGCGCAAACGTCTCACGAATGTCGCGACCGGAGGCGATCGGATCCGGGTTGCCGTCCGGGCCTTCGGGGTTCACGTAGATCAGCCCCATCTGCACGGCGGCCAGCGGATCTTCCAACTCGCGGTCACCCTGATAGCGGGCCAGCTCGTGGTCGGAGGTGGCAAGCCATTCGTCCTCAGCCCCCCAGTAGATGTCTTCCTCGGGTTCCCAGACGTCGGCACGACCGCCGCCAAAACCAAAGGGCTTCAGCCCCATGGATTCGATAGCGCAATTGCCCGCGAGGATCATCAGGTCGGCCCAGGACAGGGCGTTGCCGTATTTCTTCTTGATCGGCCACAGCAGCATGCGGGCCTTGTCGAGGTTGCCATTGTCCGGCCAGGAGTTCAGCGGTGCGAAACGCTGTGTGCCAGTGGAGCCACCACCGCGACCGTCTGCGGTCCGGTAGGTCCCCGCCGAGTGCCAGGCCATGCGGATCATCAAGCCGCCGTAATGACCGTAATCCGCCGGCCACCAGTCCTGACTGTTGGTCATCAGCGCGATCAAGTCTTTTTTCACTGCATCGAGATCAAGGCTCTTGAAGGCCTCGGCATAGCTGAAATCTTCGCCCAGCGGGTTCTGGCGGGCCTGATGCTGATGCAGAATCGCCAGGTTCAGCTGGTTCGGCCACCAGTCGCGGTTGGAGCGACGCCCCTTGCTGGCGTTGGCTCCGGAAAACGGGCAACCGCCTGCGCTATTGTCTTGTCCGTCCATATCTTCCTCCAGAAAATGTCCGTGGTGGGGACTGTTTGAACTGTTGGGTCAGCCGGGACAGCAACACGCCCTGTCGGCGAATCCGCGACATCAACCCTCGGCCTCATTCGTAGCAAGCATTCAGAATTATTCTAAGTTGCATTTTTTCATGGCGTCGATAAGAAAATCCTATGATGAACATCACCCTCAAACAGCTCCGTTATTTTGAAGCCCTGACGCGCTACCGTCATTTTGGTCGCGCCGCAGAGACCTGTGCGATCTCGCAGCCCGCCTTATCCGTGCAGATAAAGGAGCTGGAAGAAACACTTGGCGTTGTTCTGTTTGAACGTAGTGCGCGGCAGGTTCGGCTGACAGGGTTCGGGCAGGATTTTGCCGAACGCGCCCGCGACGTCCTGCGGGCTGTGGATGAGCTGGGCGATCTGGCCCGGCTGGCCAAGGATCGAATGGTGGGACGTCTTCGAATTGGGGTGATCCCGACCGTTGCACCGTATCTGCTGCCCACCTTGATCCATCAGTTGAATACTCAGCACAGCGGATTGGACGTGCATATCCGCGAAACACTGACGCAGAGACTGATTGCCGAGTTGCTCGACGGGCGGCTGGATACGGCCATCGTGGCACTGCCGGTGTCCGAACCCGGCCTGGTCGAGACCCCTCTGTTTGAAGAGAAGTTCGTATTGGTACGCAACGCTCAGGACGCCGAGGCTCCGGTCCCGTCGCCCGAAGGCATGCGGGAGATGAAGCTTCTGCTGCTGGAAGAGGGGCATTGCTTTCGCGATCAGGCGGTCTCCTTCTGCCACCTCCGCCCAGCCCTTGCCCGCGACGGCCTCGACGGTAGCTCGCTGTCGACGCTGGTTCAGATGGTCGGGGCCGGCATCGGCGTGACGATCATTCCGGAAATGGCTGTATCAGTCGAAACCCGCTCTGCCCCGGTTGCATTGGCGCGTTTCCCGGGCGAGGAGCCGGGTCGTTCGCTCGGTATGGTCTGGCGCAAGACCAGCCCCCTGGCGCCGCAACTAAATGAGATCGCCGAGGTTGTGCGCAACTCCGCAGAGACTCTTCACGCGCAAAATCAGCACTTGTTGCCAATCTGACCGTGTCATTCAAACGCCAATATAGCTGCCAGCATATATCATGCGACTGCGCACCCACTGATACGGGTGATAAATTATCATGTATTTTGAAGAATAATGGTGCCCAGAAGAGGACTCGAACCTCCACGTCCTTGCGGACACTAGCACCTGAAGCTAGCGCGTCTACCAATTCCGCCATCTGGGCACGGATATCGTGGTCAGCCGTATAGGAGGAAATCAAAGGGGCAGCAAGCGGAAAATGCTCTGGGCGCGGGCATATTTTCAGCCACCCTCAACACGGCTGAACCGCGCGCATTTGTCTTTCAACTCAATGAGTTGCTCTGACTAGTCTAGCTACATTTAAGGGGGTATAAATGGTGCCCAGAAGAGGACTCGAACCTCCACGTCCTTGCGGACACTAGCACCTGAAGCTAGCGCGTCTACCAATTCCGCCATCTGGGCACGGATATCGTGAGAGCGGCGTATAAGCAAAGTCGCGAGGAGCGTCAAACGGATTTTTGACATTTTTGCAAAACCTCCGCTCATTTCCCGCAAATCACACGCCTGCAGGACCGCCAGCGGCGTTTTGCGCCTTGTTTGAAAGGGCTTGGGGCGGTAAATCGGATCAACAGCTACGCGAGAGGAGCCAAGTCATGTCGAAACTGGTCACCATCTATGGCGGATCGGGGTTTGTCGGTCGCTACATCGCGCGCCGCATGGCGAAAGAAGGCTGGCGCGTTCGCGTCGCCGTGCGCCGCCCCAACGAGGCGATGCATGTCAAACCCTATGGCGTTCCGGGCCAGGTTGAACCTGTCTTCTGCAACATTCGCGACGATGCCTCTGTTGCGGCCGTCATGGCCGGAGCGGATGCCGTGGTGAACTGCGTCGGCGTCCTGAGTGAGACTGGCAAGAACACATTCAGCGCCGTTCAGGCAGAGGGCGCCGGTCGGATTGCGCGAATCGCTGCTCAGAATAATGTCGAACGCCTCGTCCAGATCTCCGCCATTGGCGCAGATGCCGCAGGGTCGAGCGACTACGCACGCACCAAAGGCGAAGGCGAGGCCGCCGTACTGGCAGCCTATCCCGACGCCATGATCCTGCGTCCTTCGATCATTTTTGGCCCCGAGGACCAGTTCTTCAACCGCTTCGCCAGCATGACCCGCCTAGGCCCCGTGCTACCGATCGCCGCCGGCAGCACCCGCTTCCAGCCGGTCTATGTCGACGATGTCGCCAAGGCAGCAGTTGCCGGGCTTACCGGCGAGGCCAAGCCGGGCGTCTTTGAGCTGGGCGGCCCGGAGGTGAAGAGCTTTTCCGAACTGATGACACAAATGCTCGAAGTGATTCATCGCCGCCGGCTCGTGGCGTCCTTGCCAAACTTTGTCGCGCGCTTGATGGCCTTCAGCTTTGATCTGGCCCAGTCCGCGTCCTTCGGGCTCTTTCAGAACGGGCTCTTGACCCGTGACCAGCTGAAAAACCTGCAGAACGACAATGTTGTCTCTCAGGACGCAAACGGGTTTGCAGACCTCGGAATTGAGCCAATCACCCTTGGCGCTGTCCTGCCCGACTACCTGTGGAAGTTCCGCCCCTCCGGCCAGTACGATGAGCTGATGAAATCGGCGCGCAACCTGCACGGCGACGTCTGATCCTTACCTCATCGGATTTGTGACAAAAGGCGTGGCGATTGCTGCGCCTTTTTAGCTATAGGCGATCCCGAGCAGCACGACACCAAGGATCACGCGATAGATCACATAGGGCGTAAAACTCACCGACTTGAGCAGGCGCATCATCAGAGCCAAGGCCGCCAGGGCGGCCCCCATTGCAAGCAGTGCAGCAATCCCCATGTCCCGCATCAGGGCGACGTCGGCCTCGATCGCAACCTCGGCCCCCAACAAAACGCCGGAGGCGATAATCGTCGGGATTGACATCAACATGGCGATCCGCGCGCCGTCCTTCCGGTCATACCCCAATTGACGGGCGCCAGTGATGGTGATGCCAGAGCGCGATGTGCCCGGGATCAGTGCAATCATCTGCCACAGCCCCATGATCAACGCATCGCGCAGGCCCCAATCGTCCATCGACTTGTGGGTCCTCCCCCATTGATCGGCGATATAAAGCACCAGCCCGAAACCGAGCATGGTCCAGCCGATCACGGCCACCGACCGCAACGCGTCGCTGAAACCGCTGAAATGCAGGAATGCGCCAAAGAGCACGGTCGGAATCGTTGCCACGATCAACCCCATCGCAAGCCGTGACCCTTCCATGTCCCAGCGCCCGGTCAAGGCCCGCGGCAGCCCCATGAGCCCCACCCGCACGTCACGCCAGAAGTAGATGACAACGGCGGCAAGCGTGCCGACGTGGACAGCAACGTCGATGGCCTGTCCCTGATCCTGCATTCCAGTCAAACTCGGCAATAAGATCAGATGACCTGACGAGGAAACTGGCAAAAATTCAGTAATGCCCTGAATCAGGGCAACGAGGATGAGCTGGAACAAAGGCATAAATCAGGGACCGAAGGCTATGCTGCGCGAAGGCCGCAGCTTCGGCATCCTGTATAGCTCCCTTGATTTTATGAGAAAGTCTATTTTTAGGACCGGATCGGATCTAAAAATACTGTACAAAGCCACCGGAACGGCTATTCACAGACAGCTAGTCAAGTAATAGGTCAGCATTACTGACGTACTACTTGAGCTTCAAGACTTTGTACTGTCGCCGCCAGCTAAAAGGAGAGTGTCACCGTGGCCAAGCAACCGATGCTTAAGTTCGTGAAGATTGATCGCGATATGCCCGTGAAACGGGCGGCGGAAACGCGCAAGGAAGATTTCGACGAGATCTATGCGGAATTCGCCGCGATCAAGGCAGAAGAACAGGCAAGCCGCTGCAGCCAATGTGGCGTGCCCTATTGCCAGTCGCACTGTCCGCTGCACAACAACATCCCCGACTGGCTGAACCTGACGGCCACCGGTCGCCTGAAAGAGGCCTATGAGACATCGCAGGCCACCAACACCTTTCCGGAAATCTGCGGCCGCATCTGCCCGCAGGACCGCCTGTGCGAGGGCAACTGCGTCATCGAGCAATCCGGCCATGGCACAGTCACCATCGGCGCGGTTGAAAAATACATCACCGACACTGCTTGGGACAAAGGCTGGGTGAAGCCCAACGCCCCGCGCGCCGAGCGTGAGGAATCCGTAGGTATCATCGGTGCGGGCCCAGGTGGCCTGGCGGCGGCGGACATGCTGCGCAAGGCTGGCGTGCAGGTCACCGTCTATGACCGCTATGATCGCGCAGGCGGCTTGCTGACCTATGGCATTCCCGGCTTCAAACTGGAAAAAGACGTGGTCATGCGCCGCAACCAGTTGCTGGCCGACGGCGGCGTCACCTTCGTGATGAACTGCAACATCGGCGAGGATATCTCGTTTGACGAGATCCGCGGCAAACATGACGCGGTGATCATCGCCACCGGTGTCTACAAGTCCCGCGACCTCACCATGCCCGGCTCCGGCGCCACCGGCATCGTCAAGGCGATCGACTTTCTCACCGCCTCCAACCGGGTGGCGAACTTTGGCGACAGCGTGCCGGAGTATGAAGACGGCACCTTCAACGCCGACGGCAAGAACGTGGTGGTGATCGGTGGCGGTGATACGGCCATGGACTGCCTGCGCACCTCGATCCGCCAAGGCGCCAAATCGGTGAAATGCCTCTACCGTCGCGACCGCGCAAACATGCCCGGCTCGCAGCGCGAGACTCAGAACGCCGAGGAAGAAGGCGTGGTGTTCGAATGGCTGTCCGCCCCCAAGGGCTTCACCGACGAGAGCGGCAAGGTCACGGGCGTTATGGTGCAGAAGATGCGCCTGGGTCAGCCCGATGCCTCTGGCCGACAATCCCCCGAGGTGATCGAGGGCGCCGACTACGTTGAGGACGCCGATCTGGTGATCAAGGCGCTTGGCTTTGAACCCGAAGAGCTGCCGACGCTCTGGGACCAACCCAACCTTCCGGTGACCCGCTGGGGCACCATCAAGGCGGAGTTCCGCACCGGCGCGACCAACCTCGATGGTGTCTATGCGGTGGGGGACATCGTGCGCGGTGCCTCTCTCGTGGTCTGGGCGATCAAGGATGGTCGCGATTGTGCCGAGGCAATCCTGGAACGCTTCACCACCAAGGCGGCTGTCGCAGCCGAGTAATCAACAGGTTCCCGAGCGGTCCGGCGCCCCTGACACAGGCGCGGCGCCACCGCCAGGCAGAGGAGAATACACAGATGACCAAATATGATGAGAACTGGGTCCGCGCAGAAGAAGCCAAGCGCCAGTGGATGGCCGAAAACGGTCTTTACTCTGAGGAAGAAGAGCATTCTTCCTGTGGTGTGGGGCTTGTGGTCTCCGTTGACGGCAGTAAGAGCCGCAAGGTGGTTGAGGCCGGCATCGACGCACTAAAGGCGATCTGGCATCGTGGTGCGGTGGATGCCGATGGCATGACAGGCGATGGCGCGGGCATTCACGTGCAAATCCCGGTGCCTTTCTTCCACGATCAGGTCAAGCGCACCGGCCACGAGCCGCGCAAGGATGAGCTGATGGCCGTGGGTCAGGTGTTCCTGCCACGCACCGATTTTGGCGCTCAGGAAACCTGCCGGACCATCGTCGAGACCGAAGTGCTGCGCATGGGGTACTATATCTACGGCTGGCGCCATGTGCCGGTGGATGTGACCTGCCTCGGCGACAAGGCCAACGCAACCCGCCCCGAGATCGAGCAGATCCTGATCTCCAACGCCAAGGGTGTGGACGAAGAAACCTTCGAACGCGAGCTTTACGTCATCCGTCGCCGCATCGAGAAGGCCGCTGCCGCCGCGCAGGTTGGCGCGCTCTATATCGCGTCGCTGTCCTGCCGGTCGATCATCTACAAGGGCATGATGCTCGCCGAACAGGTTGCAGTCTTCTACCCCGACCTGATGAACGAACGGTTCGAAAGCGCCTTTGCGATCTATCACCAGCGCTATTCCACCAACACCTTCCCGCAGTGGTGGCTGGCACAGCCGTTCCGCATGCTGGCCCACAACGGCGAGATCAACACGTTGAAGGGCAACGTCAACTGGATGAAGAGCCATGAGATCCGCATGGCGTCTTCGACCTTTGGCGACCACGCCGAGGACATCAAGCCGATCGTCGCCAATGGGTCTTCGGACTCCGCAGCACTGGATTCGGTGTTTGAGGTTCTGGTGCGCGCAGGCCGCTCCGCACCTATGGCAAAAACCATGCTGGTGCCGGAAAGCTGGTCCAAACAGGCCGAGGAACTGCCGCAGGCCTGGCGTGACATGTATTCCTACTGCAACGCCGTGATGGAGCCCTGGGACGGGCCCGCCGCGCTGGCGATGACCGATGGCCGCTGGGTCTGTGCTGGTCTCGACCGCAACGGTCTGCGCCCGATGCGCTATGTGGTCACCGGCGACGGTCTGGTCATTGCGGGCTCCGAGGCCGGCATGGTGCCGATCGACGAAGCCTCTGTGGTGGAAAAGGGCGCACTGGGTCCGGGTCAGATGCTGGCCGTGGACATGAAGAAGGGCGAACTCTACCACGACGTTGAAATCAAGGATAAACTTTCCCGCGCGTTGCCCTTTGGCGACTGGGTGGCGAAAGTCAACGATCTGGACGCGGTGCTGGGCAGCGTGCAGGAGACGCCCCTGTTCTCCGGCGAGGAGCTGCGCCGCCGTCAGGTTGCTGCCGGCTATACCATCGAGGAGCTGGAGCAGATCCTGTCGCCGATGGCCGAGGACGGCAAGGAGAGCCTTGCTTCCATGGGCGATGACACCCCTTCTGCGGTGCTATCGAAGCAATATCGCCCGCTGAGCCACTTCTTCCGCCAGAACTTCTCTCAGGTGACCAACCCGCCGATCGACTCTTTGCGCGAATTCCGCGTGATGAGCCTGAAGACTCGCTTCGGCAACCTCAAGAACGTGCTCGACGAGGACAGCTCCCAGACCGAGATCGTGGTGCTGGAAAGCCCCTTTGTCGGCAACTCGCAATGGGACAAGCTGGTCGAGAACCTCGGCTCCAAACTGGCCGAGATCGATTGTTCCTTCGCCCCCGGCAAAGGGTCGCTGCACAGCGCGCTGGCCCGCATTCGCGCCGAGGTGGAAGAAGCCGTGCGCTCCGGCGCTGGCCATATCGTTCTGACCGATCAGCACTCAGGTGCGGGCAAGGTCGCGATGCCGATGATCCTGGCGACATCCGCCGTACACTCGCATCTGATCCGTCAGGGCCTGCGCACCTTCTGCTCGCTCAACGTGCGTTCGGCGGAGTGTATAGACCCGCATTACTTCGCAGTGCTGATCGGCTGTGGTGCAACCGTGGTGAACGCCTATCTGGCGGAAGATTCGCTGGCCGACCGCATCGAGCGCGGATTGCTTGATGGCTCCCTGACCGAGAATGTCGCCCGCTACCGCGAGGCGATCGATCAGGGCTTGCTGAAGATCATGGCGAAGATGGGCATCTCCGTGGTGTCGTCCTACCGTGGTGGCCTCAACTTCGAGGCGGTGGGCCTGTCGCGCGCCATGGTGGCAGAGTATTTCCCCGGCATGACCTCGCGGATTTCCGGCATTGGTGTCTCGGGGATTCAGGTGAAGGCCGAGGAGATCCACGCAAAGGGCTGGGATACCGCGGAAAACGTGCTGCCGATCGGCGGCTTCTACAAGGCACGCAAATCGGGTGAGACCCACGCCTGGGAAGCCACCTCGATGCATATGATGCAGATGGCCTGCAACCGCGCGTCTTTCGAGATGTGGAAGCAGTACTCGGCCAAGATGCAGTCAAACCCGCCGATCCATCTGCGTGATCTGCTGGACATCAAGCCGCTGGGCAAGGCGATCCCGATCGAAGAGGTGGAATCGATCACCTCGATCCGTAAACGCTTTGTCACCCCGGGCATGTCGCTGGGCGCACTCAGCCCCGAGGCGCACAAGACCCTGAACGTGGCGATGAACCGGATCGGCGCCAAGTCCGACTCCGGTGAGGGCGGCGAAGATCCGGCGCATTTTGTGCCAGAAGCCAACGGCGACAACCCGTCGGCGAAGATCAAGCAGGTGGCGTCGGGCCGTTTTGGCGTGACAGCCGAATACCTGAACCAGTGCGAAGAGCTGGAGATCAAGGTCGCTCAGGGCGCCAAGCCCGGCGAGGGCGGTCAGCTGCCCGGCATGAAGGTCACCGACCTGATTGCGCGCCTGCGTCACTCCACCAAAGGTGTCACGCTGATTTCGCCGCCGCCGCACCATGACATCTACTCGATCGAGGATCTGGCGCAGCTGATCTACGACCTGAAGCAGATCAACCCGCGCTGCAAGGTGACGGTGAAGCTGGTGGCCTCCTCCGGTGTTGGCACCATTGCCGCCGGTGTGGCCAAGGCGAAAGCCGACATCATCCTGATTTCGGGCCACAACGGCGGCACCGGGGCCTCGCCTGCGACCTCGATCAAATACTGCGGCCTGCCGTGGGAGATGGGTCTGACCGAAGCGCATCAGGTTCTGGCAATGAACAACCTGCGCGGCCGCGTCACCCTGCGGACCGATGGTGGCCTGCGCACCGGGCGTGATATCGTCATGGCCGCGATGATGGGCGCCGAGGAATACGGCATCGGCACCGCCGCACTGATCGCGATGGGCTGCATCATGGTACGCCAGTGCCAGTCCAACACCTGCCCGGTGGGCGTCTGCACCCAGGACGAGGCACTGCGCGGCAAGTTCACCGGCAATGCCGACAAGGTGGTGAACCTCATCACCTTCTACGCACAGGAAGTCCGCGAGATCCTCGCCTCCATCGGGGCGCGCAGCCTTGATGAGGTGATCGGGCGGGCGGATCTTCTGGCGCAGGTGTCGCGTGGCTCGGCCCACCTCGATGACCTCGACCTGAACCCGCTGCTGATCACCGTCGATGGCTCTGCCAGCATCGTCTACAACCGCGACAAGGACCGCAACGCGGTGCCGGATACGCTGGATGCTGAAATCGTGCGCGATGCCGCTCGGTTCCTCAAGGACGGCGAAAAGATGCAGCTGTCCTATGCGGTGCAGAACACGCATCGCACCGTGGGCACCCGCACCTCCAGCCACATCGTGCAGAACTTCGGCATGCGCAACACGCTGCAGCCCGATCACCTGACGGTGAAACTGCAGGGCTCTGCAGGTCAATCGCTCGGGGCATTCGCCGCGCCAGGGTTGAAACTGGAAGTCTCTGGCGACGCCAACGACTATGTTGGCAAGGGACTTTCGGGCGGCACCGTGGTTGTGCGCCCCTCGATGGCGTCGCCGCTGACCGCGTCTGAAAACACCATTGTCGGCAATACCGTGCTCTATGGTGCAACTGCAGGCTACCTGTTCGCCGCGGGCCGTGCGGGTGAGCGTTTCGCGGTGCGCAACTCCGGCGCCAAGGTGGTGATCGAAGGCTGCGGCACCAATGGTTGCGAGTACATGACCGGCGGCGTTGCTGTCATCCTCGGCACCATTGGCGCGAACTTCGGGGCCGGCATGACCGGCGGTATGGCCTATCTTTACGATCCAGAAGGCACCGCCGAGCATCTGATGAACATGGAAAGCCTCGTCACCTGTCCGTTGACTGTGGACCATTGGGAGGCAGAGCTGAAAGCGCTTGTCGAACGTCATCTGGCGGAAACAGGCAGCCGCAAGGCCGCCGAGATCCTGCAGCACTGGGATAGCGAAAAGCAGCATTTCCTGCAGGTCTGCCCAAAGGAGATGCTGAACAAGCTGCCGCATCCCATCGCAACGGAATCTTCGGCGATCCCCGCCGAATAACTCAACGATCCCCGAGAATAAGATCCTATCTTATTCCTGAAACTGAGCCCCGCAGTGTTTCGACCTGTGGGGCGCTTTTTTGCCCCGAACACTGCAACCTGCCAAGCTGGACGTTTCCCTGTTGGAGAGCAGCGGTTCTCTGTCTTATAGAGAGCCCATGGCAAAGGCAGCACGCAAGAAGACATCCCGCAAATCGAAATCGAAGCCCGCACGGTTCAGCCCGCGCGCGCTCTATCTCCGCCTGCGTCGTTGGGCGCTGCGGGCTGCACTTGGCGGCCTGGCCTTTCTGCTGGCGATGATTCTGCTTTACTCCGTGGTGAACCCGCCACTCACCCACACGATCTGGACCGAGAAGCGTCGCCTCGGCCATGTGGAACGTGAATGGGTCCCCATCGAGGACATCGCCCCTGCCCTCGCCCGCTCCGTTGTGGCGGCAGAGGATGCGCGATTCTGTGAACACTGGGGATTTGACGTCAATGCAATCCGCAACGCGCTGGAAGCGGGCGCAAATCGCGGGGCGTCGACGATCACGCAGCAGGTCGTGAAGAACGTCTTTCTCTGGCAGGGACGCAGCTGGGTACGTAAAGCGCTGGAGACTTTTATGACCCCCGTGGTCGAAGCCACCTGGAGCAAGCGCCGCATCGTCGAGGTCTATTTGAATGTGGCCGAGATGGGCAATGGTGTGTTTGGCGCCGATGCCGCCGCGCAGCACTATTTCGGTATCGGTGCAGATGCGCTCAGCTCACAGCAGGCGGCACTGATCGCAGCGCTTCTGCCCAACCCGAAAGAGCGATCAGCCGCTCAACCCGGCAATTTCATGCGCAAAAGAGCGCGCCAAATCATGGATGGCGCCGCCACCATCGAGCGTGACGGGCGCTCGGCCTGTTTCGAGCATTGAAGTTTCCGCTCTGGCAAGGCATTGCTGGAGAAACCCGACCTCATCACAACCGGAGAGCACTTGACGCCCATGGCACGTCTCTATCACGTCCCCCTGTCCCCCTTCTGCCGCAAGGTCCGCCTGTCGCTGGCAGAAAAGAAGATAGAGGTGGAGCTTGTCGAGGAACGCTACTGGGAGAAGGACGCGGACTTCCTGCGTCGCAACCCTGCGGCCAAGGTCCCGGTGTTGCGTCTCGACGGCATGTTGATGGCCGAAAGCGCCGCCATCTGCGAATACATCGAAGAAACCCGCCCCGACCCGTCACTGATGCCAAAGACCGCGCCCGAGCGGCTGGAAGTGCGCCGTCTGGTCAGCTGGTTCGACGACAAGTTCCACAGCGAAGTGACCTCGAAGCTGCTCTATGAGCGGGTGAACAAGAAGATGACCGGCGAAGGCTATCCCGACAGCTCGAACGTGAAATCAGGCGCCAAAGCGATCAAGTATCACATCGACTATATGTCCTGGTTACTGGATCACCGGCGTTGGTTGGCGGGGGACAACATGACGCTGGCAGATTTCGCGGCCGCGGCGCATTTATCGTCGCTCGATTACATCTCGGATGTGGACTGGAACCGCTCTGCCGTGGTCAAGGATTGGTACGCCAAGATCAAATCCCGCCCCGCCTTCCGCTCTATCCTGGCCGATCAGGTGTCTGGCTTCCGTCCGCCGTCGCATTACGCGGATCTTGATTTCTGAGACCGCTCTGGGGGCGCTGCCCCCTCCGGACCTTGCGGCCCGTTCACCCCCGAGGGTATTTCTGAAAAGATGAATGACGTCGGCGATATAAAGTCACGGCTTGTGGAACAGGCACGCGCCGAGGGGTTTGTCTCTGCGCGCATCTGTCGGCCATGGGATGTGCCGGAGGTGCCAGAGCGGCTGCGCGCGTTTCTCGATGCTGGACACCATGGCCAGATGGGCTGGATGGCAGACCGGGTGAACTGGCGTGAAAATCCGGCCGCACTCTGGCCGGAGGCGCGCTCTGTCATCATGCTGGCGGAAAGCTATACGCCGGATGAAAACCCGATGTCGGTTGTGGGCTTGCCGGACCGCGCTGCGATCTCCGTCTATGCCCGCGGCAAGGACTACCATGATCTCGTCAAGAAACGGCTGAAGCGACTGGCGCGCTGGTTGATTGCCGAGGCGGGTGATGAAACGCAAGTGAAGGTGTTTGTCGACACAGCTCCAGTGCCAGAAAAGGCGCTGGGACAGGCTGCCGGCTTGGGTTGGCAGGGCAAGCACACCAACCTTCTGAGCCGAGATTGGGGAAACTGGGCCTTTTTAGGCTCTGTTTTTACCACATTGGAGCTGCCCATCGACCCGGCTGAACCGGATCATTGCGGCTCCTGCAAGGCCTGCCTGACGGCCTGTCCGACGGACGCCTTTCCAGCGCCCTACCAGCTGGATGCGCGGCGTTGCATTTCTTATCTGACGATCGAACATAAGGGACCCATCGACGAGGAGCTGCGCGGCAAACTCGGCAATCGGATCTATGGCTGTGACGATTGTCTGGCGGCCTGCCCCTGGAACAAATTTGCGGTTGAAGCCTCCGACATCCGCTATGCTGCGCGGGAGGGTACGGTTGCGCCGCCGCTGGCCGAGCTGGCGCAACTGGATGATGCCGATTTTCGCGCGCGTTTTTCTGGCTCGCCGATCAAACGGATCGGGCGGGATCGGTTTGTGCGCAATGTGCTTTATGCCATCGGAAATTCCGGCGACCCCGGCCTGTTGTCCGATGCCCAACGGCTGTGTGAAGATCCCGATCCCACCGTGGCCGATGCTGCGCGTTGGGCCGTGATGCGACTGCAGGAATGACGCAAACAGAGTGGACGTGACGCGAATGGTCGTGACACCCATGCAGGCGTGAACAGAATTCGAGGATAACATGGCATTGTTGCTTGGGGTGGACACCGGGGGCACCTACACGGATGCGGTCCTGATCCGCGACGAAAAGGAAGTGATCGCTTCGGCCAAAGCGCTCACCACCCGACAGGATCTGGCGATCGGGATTGGTGGTGCCGTGCGGGCGGTGCTGGAACAATCCGGCGCTTCACCCAATGAGGTGTCCTTGGCGGCCCTGTCCACGACCCTGGCCACCAATGCGCTGGTTGAGGGACAGGGCGGGCGTGTGGCGCTCATCTACATCGGCTTTTCCGAACAGGATCTGGACCGCCATGGCCTCAATGAAGCGCTGAAAGGCGACCCGGCGCTGATCATCTCTGGCGGCCATACCCATGCGGGCAGTGAGGCGAAACCACTCGACACAGAGGCCCTGATTGCCTTTTTAGAGACTGAAACTGCCGGTGTGAGCGGCTTTGCCGTCGCCGGGGTCTTTGCCACTCGCAACCCCGCGCATGAGCTGGAAGTGGCGAAGATTATCCAGGAGCGCACTGGCGCGCCGGTGACCTGCTCGCATCAGCTCTCGGCCAAGCTGAACGGACCCAAGCGGGCGCTGACAGCGGTGCTGAACGCGCGCCTCATCGGCATGATCGACCAGCTTATCAATCGCGCGGCGGACACGCTGGCGCATATCGGGATCGAAGCCCCGATGATGGTGGTGCGCGGGGACGGGGCCCTGATGTCGGCGCAGCAGGCGCGCAGCCGGCCGATCGAAACGATCCTCAGCGGGCCTGCCGCCTCGATCGTCGGTGCGCGCTGGATGACCGGGGCTGAAAACGCACTGGTCAGCGACATTGGTGGCACCACCACCGATGTCGCACTGATCGAACGTGGCCTGCCCAAGATCGACCCCGAAGGCGCGTTGGTGGGGGGCTTTCGCACCATGGTGGAGGCAGTGGCCATGCGCACCACCGGCCTTGGTGGTGACAGTCAGGTGCATCTCAACACCGATGGTCTGGACGGTGGCGTGACGCTTGGTCCGCGCCGGGTACTGCCGGTTTCCCTCGTTGCCGCCGAGGCACCTGATGTCGTGCATGCCGCGCTTGAGGCGCAGCTGCGCGCGCCTGTGGTGGGGGAGTACGACGGTCGATTTGTCCGCGCCGTCGAAGGGCAGCCCGCAGTTGGTCTGTCGGAACGAGAGGCCACTGTTCTGGCACGGGTCGGCACCGGCGTCCGTGCACTGGGTGACGTGCTGCGCACCCGGATGGAGCACGGGGCGCTGAACCGCTTGGTTGACCGTGGTCTGGTGCAGATTGCGGGTATCACGCCCTCCGATGCCAGCCACGTCCTGAACCGGGTTTCCGCATGGGATCGAGACGCGGCAGAAAAGGCCCTGACGATATTTGCCCGCCGCCGGATCGGAAGCGGCGACACAGTGGCCGAAGACGCGAAAGCGCTGGCGCAGATGATCGTCGACCAACTGACGGAGCAGACGGCGCTGACGTTGCTGGAATCAGTTTTTTGCGAAGAGCAGACCTCGTTTGGGGGCAACCCAAAGGATCTCGCCCGTCATATCCTGCTGCAGCGTGGTCTGGCGGGGCATCGGGGCGTGTTGGCACTGGATGCGCGCGTGAACGTGGATGTGATTGGTCTTGGCGCTTCTGCCCCAAGCTATTACCCGGCGGTGGGTGATCGGCTGCGCTGCAGAATGATCCTGCCGGAACACGCCGGGGTCGCCAATGCCATCGGTGCCGTCGTCGGGCGGATATCCCAACGACGGAGCGGAACCGTCACCTCCCCGTCCGAGGGCAAGTTCCGGGTGCATTTCGACACCGGTCCGCGAGATTTCACGGCCAGTGCGGAGGCCCTGGAGGCGCTGGAAAAATATCTGCGCGCGGACGCCGTCGCCGCCGCCGAAGCAGCAGGGGCCGGCGATATCCACGTACATGTCAGCCGGGACATCCGGACCGCAGAGGTCGAAGCGCGGTCGATCTTCGTCGAAGCGCTGCTGACGGTGCAGGCCAGCGGCCGCCCGCGCGTTGCGCATCAGTAGCATCTGAAATGGCAAACGGCCGTCCTGTACCGGACGGCCGCTTCTGGGTTCAGGGCCTGATATCAGGCTCTAATCAGGTTTATTCCGCTGCTTGATTCCGCTTGGGCAAGACCCAGTCGGGACGAGCAAAGTGGCAAGTGTAGCCACTTGGCAGGCGCTGCAAATAGTCCTGATGTTCGGACTCGGCCTCCCAGAAATCGCCTACGGGCTCCACTTCTGTCACCACTTTGCCAGGCCAGATGCCAGAGGCATCCACATCGGCGATCGTGTCCAGCGCCACCGCTTTCTGCGCCTCATCCACATAGTAGATGGCGGAGCGATAGCTCATGCCGACGTCATTGCCCTGGCGATTCTCTGTGGTGGGATCGTGGATCTGGAAGAAGAACTCCAGCATTTCACGGTAGGAGGTCTGCTCGGGATCAAAGATGATCTCGATCCCCTCAGCATGAGTACCATGGTTCTGATAGGTCGCGTTCGGGACATCGCCGCCGGTATAGCCGACACGGGTGCTCAGCACGCCTGTGCGCTTCCGGATCAGCTCCTGCATGCCCCAGAAACAACCGCCAGCCAGAACGGCACGTTCGGTATTGCTCATCGGTGGTCCTCCACTTGATTGATGTAGGCGCCATAGCCTTCCGCCTCCATGTCGTCGAGGTGGATAAAGCGCAAGGACGCCGAGTTGATGCAGTAGCGCAGGCCGCCCCGATCCGCCGGTCCATCAGGAAAAACATGCCCGAGATGACTGTCGCCATGGGTGGAACGCACTTCGGTGCGGATCATGCCGAGGGTCCGATCCTCGATTTCCTGCACATGGGCGGACTCGATCGGCTTGGTAAAACTCGGCCAGCCACACCCCGACTCATATTTGTCGGCAGAAGCAAACAGCGGCTCGCCGGAGACGATGTCCACATAGATACCGGGTTCCTTGTTGGACAGCAGCTTGCCCGTGCCCGGCCGTTCGGTTCCCGCATTTTGCGTAACGTGGAATTCCTCTTCCGACAGCGCTGCGACGGCATCTGGGTTCTTGAAGTATTTGGTCATGGGCCCCTCCCACATGATTGATAGGGCAATATTTGGGGTCGGAGACTGCGCTTTCAAACCCCAATGCGCAAGAGGGTGACTGGCATTCACCTCCTCCCGTGAGCAAAAGTGATCCATCCTGCGGGACGGTCCGTATACTTTCAAAAGGAGAGTTCTGATGCGCGTGTTTCTGGCAGGGATGTTGATGTTGTTTGGGATTTTCGGAATGTCGACGGTAAACAGCGCGCCGCTACAAGGCACGTTTCAATCCATAGATGGCGAGACCCTCGATCTGGAGAGCTTTCGCGGGCAGCCGGTGCTTGTGGTCAACACGGCCTCAATGTGCGGGTTTACCGGACAGTATGATGGGCTGCAGACCCTCTACGATACCTATCGTGAACGGGGTCTGATTGTGCTGGCCGTCCCGTCGAATGACTTCAATCAGGAGCTTTCCAACGCCGAAGAGGTGAAAGAGTTCTGCGAAACCCGTTTCGATCTCACATTGCCGATGGCGGATATCACGCAGGTGACCGGTCAGGACGCCCATCCGTTCTTTCGCGAAGTGGCACAGCAGACCGGGTTTGTGCCGCGCTGGAACTTCAACAAGATCCTGCTGTCACCAGACGGAAATGTTGTGAAGACTTGGGGCTCCCTCACGCGGCCAATGTCCGGTGCGATCCGTCAGGCCGTCGAAGGGCAGCTGAACAGCTGAGTTTTTAATCCGCCCGCGCCGAGAGACTGGGCGCCATCGGTGCGGTTCTGGTCGCGGGCTGCCGCGACAGCTGCACCGCAAGAATACCAAGCGTCACGATCCCCACGCCAACCACATCCAGCACTCCGAGGCGCTCTCCCAGCAGAATGCTGGCAATCGCGACACCGAACACCGGGTTGAGGAAGTGGAAGGTCGCCGCCCTCACCGCACCGATCCGGTTGAGCAGCATCACCCAGATCAGCGTCGCCGCCAGCCCGGGCACCAATGTCGTATAGATGAACGCGAGCGCGAGCGGCCAGCTCGGGTCGACGCGAATGGTCTCAAACGTCAGGGCCGCCGGAAACAGCACTGCGGAGCCGATCAGCATCTGCAACCCCACCACCATCATGAAGTTGCCACCTGACGTCGCCCCGCGCAGCGCAAGTGTGGCTGCAGTCAGGGCCAAGACCCCAAGCCCACAGAAGGCCACACCAACAAGGTCGACACCGGCACCAATCCGCGTTCCCATGATCAGGCCGACCCCGGCCACACCGGCCACAAGTCCCAGCAACCCGAGCGGGCGAATTTTCTCACGGAACACGATCAGCGAGGCAAGCGCCACCAGCAGCGGCATGGTCGACGCAATAATGGCGGCCAAAGACGCCTCGATCCATTGCATCGCAACGAAGTTGAGCCCGAGATAGAGCGCATTCTGACAGACGCCAAACACGATGGTCGCCTTCCACTGCCCAGACGTCAGTCGCCATGTCTGCCCAAGGGCACGCGCGATCAGGACACCAATCACGCCGGAGATCAGAAACCGCATCGCCAGCGAAAACAAAGGTGAAGCATCCACAACGATGATCCGCGCCGAGGTAAAGGCAGAAGACCACATCAGGGCAAATGTCAGCCCCATCGCTATTGCACGCAAATCCATCAATGGCCCCTTCGTTGTCATCGCCGGCACGCTAACCAGTTCCCGACGGGGTGAATAGATCGTGATCGGATATTGGTACAAAACAAAAGGGCCGCCCCAAAGGGCAGCCCCGAAGCTGTCGCCAGACCAAAAGGTCTATCAGGCGTCGCCGTTCACGCTGTCTTTCAGCGCTTTGGCGATGGTCATTTTCACGACCTTGTCTGCTTCTTTCATGAACTTCTCGCCGGTGGCCGGGTTGCGCACTTCGCGCTCCGGACGCTCACGGCAATAGATCTTGCCAACGCCCGGCAGAGTCACGGCGCCACCGCCGGACACTTCACGGGTGATCAGGTTGCACACGGCATCCAGCGCGGCGCCAGCGGTTTTCTTGTCGCTGTCCATTTCCTCAGCAAGCGCTGCCACAAGCTGAGTTTTGGTCATCGGTTTGGACATTCTTAGTCTCCTTGAAACTGCCCGACGTGTTGGGGCCTCATCGCGTAACATTAGCGTTATGTTGTGGGACAACACAACGCGTAGCGCATAAGATCAAGCGCCAAACTAGAGATTTTCGGTGGAAAACAGCATATTTTCGCCTTTACAGGAAGGCTGTTTCGTCGAAAGAGCGCAATTTCCGGCTATGAAGGCGCTCCAACGGCATGCTCCGGAGCATTTCCATCGCCTTGATCCCGATCAGCAAATGCTTTGAGACCTGGGTGCGGTAGAAGTCCGAGGCCATGCCCGGCAGCTTCAACTCACCGTGCAGCGGCTTGTCGGACACACACAACAGCGTCCCGTAGGGCACCCGGAAGCGGTATCCGTTGGCGGCAATGGTTGCACTCTCCATATCAAGCGCGATGGCGCGGGATTGGCTGAGGTGCTGCACCGGGCCGGACTGATCCCTCAGCTCCCAATTGCGGTTGTCATGACTGGCGACGGTGCCGGTGCGCATGATCCGTTTCAGGTCATACCCTTCAAGGCCGGTTTCCTGCGCCACCGCCTCTTCCAATGCGACCTGAATTTCGGCCAGCGCCGGGATCGGCACCCAGACCGGCAGATCGTCGTCCAGCACGTGATCCTCGCGCAGATAGGCATGCGCCAGCACGAAGTCCCCCAGCGCCTGCGAATTTCGCAGACCGGCACAATGGCCAACCATCAGCCAGGCATGCGGGCGCAGCACCGCGATGTGGTCGGTGGCGGTCTTTGCATTCGACGGTCCGACCCCGATGTTGACCAGGGTGATGCCGTTCCCGTCCGGTCGCTTCAGGTGATAGGTTGGCATCTGAGGCATCTTTGGGGACCCAGGCAGCACTTCCTCGGCATCGGTAATCTCGACGTTGCCGGTGGAGACAAAGCTGGTGTAGCCGCTGTCGGTATCTGCCAGTTGGGCGCGGGCATAGGCCTCGAACTCGGTCACGTAGAACTGGTAGTTGGTGAACAACACATGGTTCTGGAAATGACCCGGGTCGGTGGCCGTGTAATGCGCCAGACGCGCCAGCGAATAATCAACCCGTTGGGCGGTAAACAGCGACAGTGGTCCGACGCCATTTTCCGGCACATGGGTGCCATTGACGATATCGTCGTTGGTGGTTGCCAGATCCGGTACGTCAAAGACGTCACGCAGGGTGAAACGCGCGGCCCCTTCCTGCGGCACGGTCAAACCGGGGCGAGAGGCAACTGCAAAATGCACCGGCATCGGTGTTTCCGAAACACTCACGACCACAGGCTGACCGTGGTTCTTGATCAACAGGCCAATCTGCTGCTCCAGATAATGTTCAAACAGATCCGGTCTGGTCACCGTGGTTGAATAGGTCCCCGGATCGGCCACATGGCCAAAGCTCAGGCGACTGTCCACCTGCGCATAGGTAGTCGTTGTAAAGCGAACTTCCGGATAAAACGCGCGCATGCGGCTTCCGGGTGCAGCACCTGCGCTCATCGCCGACATGAACTCGTCGCACAGAAAGTTGGTGGCCGCATCATAAAGTTCGATCAACCGGGCCACGGCGGCCTTGGGATCGGTAAAGCTCTGGGCTTCGGGCAGGTCGGGTGTTTTTATGTCAGTCATTGAACGGCTCGATTACTGGAATTTTCTGGAATGTACGCACATCGACGAGGCCGAGATCGCTGATCCTCAGCTCAGGTATGACCACGAGGGCCAGCAACGAGTGCTGCATATAGGCATTGTTGAGCTGGCAGCCGCAGTCCTGCATGGCCGCAACCAGCTTGTCCGCGTCCGCAGCCACCATGGAGGCAGGACGGTCCGACATCAACCCGGCGATCGGCAACTCCACCAGCGCCAGCTCTTCACCATCTCGGAAGATCGTGATGCCGCCGCCAACTTCGGCCAGACGGTTTGCCGCCAGCGCCATCTGCGCGCGGTCGGTGCCGACCACGATCATGTGGTGACTGTCATGGGCGACGGTGGAGGCCATCGCCATCCGCCCCTCATAGCCAAACCCCGAGACAAACGCGTTGGTGACGCCGCCCGTGGCCTGATGACGTTCGACCAGCGCGATCTGACACACTGGCCCCTCACCTTCGACCAGCCCATCCTTGACTGGCAGCTCCGCCTTCAGCGCCTTGGTCGGGGCCTGGTTCTCCACCACGCCGATCACATTGGCGGTGACGGAGTTCGCACCCTCTGGCGCTGCGAGTTCAAAGTCCCGCGCGGTCAGGTGATGCCCCAGATGCACGGTGCCCCGGGCGCTATCCGGCCAGTCCAGATGCGGGCAATCCACCTTGATAGAGCCTGATTCTGCCACGACCTGCCCGCGCGCAATGACCACTTCGATGGGCAAGGTTGTCAGATCCGAGCTCAGGATCACATCCGCCCGCCGACCGGGGGTGAGGGAGCCGATCTCGCGCTCCAGACCAAAATGCGTCGCGGTGTTGATGGTCGCCATCTGGATCGCCACCACCGGGTCACAGCCGCAGGCGATGGCGTGGCGCACCACCCGGTTCATATGGCCATCGTTGACCAGCGTGCCGGAGTGGCAATCATCGGTGCAGAGGATGAAATTGCGAGGATCGAGGCCTTTCTCGGTGATCGCGGTGATCTGCGCCTCGACGTCGTACCAGGCGGAGCCCAGACGCACCATCGTCCGCATCCCCTGCCGCATCCGCGCGATGGCGTCCGCCTCGCAAGTGCCCTCGTGATCATCTGCCGGGCCGCCGGCCACGTAGGCGGCGAAATCCGGCCCCAGATCGGGCGAGGCATAATGCCCGCCGACGGTCTTGCCCGCGCGCTGGGTGGCGGCGATCTCCGCCAGCATCTTGGCATCACCATTGGCGACACCGGGAAAGTTCATCATCTCGCCCAACCCGATGATGCCGGGCCAGTTCATTGCCTCCGACACGTCCTCGGGCGAGATCTCATAACCGGTGGTCTCCAGCCCCGGCGCCGAGGGCGCGCAGGAGGGCATCTGGGTGTAAATGTTGACCGGCTGCAAAAGCGCCTCGTCATGCATCAGCCGCACGCCTTCGAGGCCCAGCACATTGGCGATCTCATGCGGGTCGGTGAACATAGTGGTGGTGCCATGCGGGATCACCGCGCGGGCAAATTCCGCCGGCGTCAGCATGCCGCTCTCGATGTGCATATGCGCATCACACAGGCCTGGCACCATATAGCGCCCTTCGGCCTCGATCACCTGCGTGTCGGCGCCAACGCAGTAAGAGGCATCCGGCCCCACATATGCGATCCGACTAGCCTTGATCGCGATGTCATGGCCATCCAGTACTTCCCGCGTGTGCACATTTACCCATTTGCCGTTACGGATCACCGTATCGGCCGGGGCACGTCCGGCTGCGGTTTCAATCAATTGGGGGGCGACGTCGGGCCAGCTTGGGAAGGTCTTGTTTGTCATGGCCTACTGTCATTGATTGCGATCCGGGGTGCAAGACCCCTAATCTGCGATCATAACAGCCTGATGAACAACAAGTGGGCCTCCGCGCATGGACGGTATCATGCCCAGGAACTGATCGCGGGAGCTTGCGCCGCCTGCCGTTGCGGATAAGTACCGCAGGCAACGACCCGACGGTCGTGACGGACCTGAAGACCGGCCTGCACCAAAGACCTCATATGCCCTGCCCACGCTGATCCCGTATGGATTTCCCGGCCTTGTTCATTCTTCAGTTAACGTGTCACCCTGAGCAAAGACCATGACCACAAGGATCTCGATATGCATGTGATTGCCGATACCGAGGCGCTGGTCGCCGATGGCACCCTGACACCAGACCAGGCCGCGATCCTCGAGCGCCGCTCGCGCGAGGTTATGGTAACGCTCGCAGTAAACGCGATCCTGTGCTTCGGAATTCTTGCCGCCACGGTCGGGTTCATCTTTTGGCTCGCGGATCCGTTTCTGGTGGCAATAGTCGGCGGCTTGATGCTGGCCGGGGGCCTCGCAGTTCTTGCCCGGGCGGGGGTCAACTACGCGATGTTCGGCAACTCCGCCGTATTGATCGGCGTGGGCATGTTGCTTGGCGGCGCGACGGTGGAGTTGGTTGATCGCTACGAGCAACTTGCAGGGTGGGTGCTGGCGCCGGGTGGGGTGCTGGTCGCGCTGATATGTCTCTGGCGCTGGCGGACCAGCGCATGGTCCGCGCGGTTCGTCCTCGGCACGGTCCTGCTGATGGGGCTGAGCATGCATCTTGGCGGTATCGAAATTCTGGCGCAGCTGCATGACCTCGGTCCTCCGTGGCGCAACCTGCTGCTGCTCTATTATGCCGTGGCGCTGGCCGGGACAGGCTGGCAACTGGACGTAAGGCTGATCACCGCTGCTGCCCTGATCCCCTTTGCACAGATTCTGGAAACCGGCACCGCCTATTTCCACGCGGTCTATGCCTTCTACTCCCCCGAGCCGACACTGACGATCCTGCAAATGGGCCTGTTGATCGCTGCCTGCATGTGGGGCGTTGTCCGCGTATCTGAACGGGATGCACGGCATCTGCGTATTCTGGCTGTGATGGGCTTTATCATCGCCAACCTCTGCGCATTGGTCGGGTCAATCTGGGGCGATGTCGTTGGCGAACACCTCTGGGGCCCCGGGCGCTATCGGGACGGCTGGGCAGACTATGAAACCTACAGCGCCGCGCGCGATGCCTTCCGTGAGGCCGCGCTGACCATACCTGAACTGACGTATTCCATACTGTGGGCCATAACGCTCTTGGCGACCATTATATGGGCCGCCTCCCGCACCCAAAGGGGGCTGTTCAACGCGGCGCTCACTTTCGCCGCGATCCATTTCTACACCCAGATGTTCGAAAGCTTCTCAGACGAGCCGTTGGCCTATGTGGTCGGTGGGCTGGGCGCCATTCCGCTGGCCTGGGGTGTCTGGCGCCTCAACCAATGGATGGTGGCACGCAAGATCTGACAAAGTCAGGCCCCTCCCTTGCGCAGCGCCCGAGGCGTCGTCGCAAACTCATTTCTGAAGGCGCGGGTCAAGGCGCTCGGATCTTCGTATCCGCTGCGAGTGGCCACCTCCGACACCGTGATATCAGTCTCTAACAAGAGTCTTCGGGCCTGAATCAGACGCAGCCTGCGATAGACCCCCGCCGGCGTGGCACCTAGATCCGCCTTCATGCGCGCCTCCAGATCCTTTCGTGATCGCCCGATACGTCGTGCGATCTCTGGAATGGGCAGTGGATGCTCCAGATGAGCCTGCATCAGGGCAACGGCACGGGACACAGTTCGCGTCCGCGCCAATGCGGTTTCCGGTGCGGCACCGCCACTTTCAGCACTCATGAACAACGCGGCCACTTCCAGACGCAAGGCTTGACCATGCGCCGCGCCGATCCGTTCGATCATCAGGTCGAATGCGGCCAGCGCGCCGGTGCAGGTGGTGCGGTCCCCGTCGCGCAGGAAACGCGCACGGATCACCTCCACCTCTGGAAATCTCTCTTCAAGCCGCGTGATCTCATGCCAATGGATTGTTGCCTTGCGCCCATCCAGCAAGCCAGCCGCAGCCATCAACCATGGGCCGGTATCGAACCCCGCCATCTCCGCATAGCGGGCCACGGCGGCGCGCAGCGCCCGGCGTGTCTCAGGCCCATCATGGCGCAGGAAATTATAGCTCGGCATGATGGCCAGCATATCACCGGAACAATCGGCAAGCCGCGCATGCGCCGTGACTTCCATACCGGAGGAGGACACCACGGTCCCACCATCGCGGGACAGGAACCGCCAGCGATAGAGCTCCCGTCCGGCCAATGTGTTGGCCGCCCGCATCGGCTCCACCGTGTTTGCCAGACAATGCGCGGAGAAATCATCGAACAGCAGGATATCCACCTGCTGCACCGTCGCAAGATCATTTGTCCATTTCTGCATGATTTGCGCCATTACTGCATGGTGCCCATCCTATGTTCGGCATACCCTGTCTGACAAGCACCCAGACAGCCCAGACCAGCAAGGAGACCGCCCGTGCATTTCGGCATGACAGAAGAACAGGCGATGATCGTCGAGACCACCCGCGCCTTTGTGGAGAACGAGATCTACCCGCATGAGCTGGAGATTGAGCGCAGTGGCCATCTCGATATGGATCTGGTGAAGGAGATCCAGAAAAAGGCCATCGAAGCCGGGCTTTATGCGGCCAATATGCCTGAAGAGGTCGGCGGCGCCGGGCTCGATACACTGTCGTGGCTTCTCTATGAAAAAGAACTCGGTCGCGCCAACTACGCCCTGCATTGGACCAGCGTCGCGCGCCCCTCGAACATCCTCTTGGCGGGCACGGAGGAGCAGAAAGAGAAATATCTCTTCCCCTGTATCCGCGGTGAGAAATGGGATTGTCTGGCAATGACGGAGCCGGGCGCGGGGTCCGACCTGCGCGGCATGGCCGCTTCTGCCCGCAAGGATGGTGACGACTGGATCCTGAACGGTACCAAGCATTTCATCTCCCACGCGGATGTGGCCGATTTCGCCATCGTCTTCATGGCCACGGGGGAAGAGGACACCCCACGCGGCAAGAAGAAAAAGATCACGGCGTTCTTTGTCGACAAGGGCACGCCGGGCTTTTCCGTGCGCGATGGTTATCGCAACGTCTCCCACCGCGGCTACACCAACGCAGTGCTGGAGTTCGACGATTGCCGCCTGCCCTCCTCCGCCGTTCTGGGCGAGGTCGACAAGGGGTTCGAGGTCGCCAACACTTGGCTGGGCGCCACCCGCCTGCAAGTGGCTGCGACCTGTCTCGGCCGCGCCGAACGGGCGCTGCAACACGCCGTCGAATACAGCGCCGAGCGCAAGCAGTTCGGCCAGCAGATCGGCAAATTTCAGGGGGTGTCCTTCAAGCTCGCCGATATGGCCACCGAGCTGAAGGCGGCAAACCTGCTCACCTGGGAGGCCGGCTGGAAGTTCGATCAGGGCAGCGTCACCGAGAGCGACATGTCGATGGCAAAGCTGAAAGCGACCGAGATGCTGGCCATGGTGGCGGACGAGGCGATCCAGATCCACGGCGGCATGGGGCTGATGGACGAGCTTCCCCTCGAACGCATCTGGCGTGACGCGCGCGTGGAGCGTATCTGGGAGGGCACCAGTGAAATCCAGCGGCATATCATCAGCCGCGAGATGCTGAGACCGCTTGGAGGCTGACCTTGTCCGATCCCGCTGAAACCAACCAGAAACCTGTAGTGACCATCACCTATTGCATCGGCTGCAACTGGCTGTTGCGCGCCGCCTGGATGAGCCAGGAACTGCTCTCGACCTTTCAGGAACAACTGGGCGGGGTGACTCTGGTGCCGGGCGAAATTGGCGGAACCTTTGAGATCACCCTCGATGATGCGGTGATCTGGGAGCGTAAGCGGGACGGTGGATTTCCGGATGTGAAAGAGCTGAAAACCCGCGTGCGCGATCATATCAACCCGGATCAGAGCCTTGGGCATCTGGACCGTGAAACCTTGGGTGAATAACGTCAAATGCAGTCTCTAAAAAGGCTCTTTAGGCCCAAAACCATTGCCGTTGTCGGCGGTGGGGCGTGGTGCTCGGCCGTGATCGAACAATGCCGCAAGATGGGGTATGAGGGCGAAATCTGGCCCGTGCATCCCAAGGCCGAGGAGGTCGCGGGCCTGCCTGCGTTCAAAGACGTGGCTTCCCTCCCCTCGGCGCCGGACGCCAGCTTCATCGGCGTGAACCGCTTTGCCACCATTGACATCGTCACGGCGCTGGCCGCGCGCGGTGCGGGTGGCGCGGTCTGTTTCGCCTCCGGCTTTCTGGAGGCCGAGGCCGAGGATGCCGAGGGCGCGGATCTGCAGGAGCGACTGCTGGCAGCGGCCGGGGAGATGCCGATCCTCGGGCCGAACTGCTACGGGTTCATCAACTACCTCGACGGCGCGCTGTTGTGGCCCGATCAGCATGGCGGCAAGCGGGTGGACAAAGGCGTGGCCATCGTTACCCAAAGCTCCAATATCGCCATCAACCTCACCATGCAGACCCGCGCACTGCCGGTGGCCTATGTGGTGACCTGCGGCAATCAGGCCCAGACCGGACTGGCGGCGATCGGCGAGGCGCTGCTGGAAGATGACCGTGTCACCGCGCTGGGGCTGCATATCGAGGGCTTTGGCGATCTGCGCGCATTCGAGGCGTTGGCGCTGAAGGCGCGGCAACTTGGTAAGCAGATCATCGCGCTCAAGGTCGGACGGTCCGCGCAGGCGCGTGCCGCAACAGTCTCGCACACGGCCTCGCTGGCCGGGGGCGACGCGGGTGCCGGGGCTTTGCTCTCACGTCTCGGCATCCCGCGGCTTTATGACCTGCCGTCGTTCCTCGAGACGCTGAAACTGATGCATGTGGTGGGCCGCCTGCCCTCTACCCGCATCGCGACGATCAGCTGTTCCGGAGGCGAGGCAAGCCTTTCGGCGGATACCGCCTACGGACGGGATGTCAGCTTTCCGCCATTGAATGACCGCCAACGCAGCGATCTGCGCGCGGCATTGGGCCCGATGGTGGCGCTGGCGAACCCGCTCGACTACCACACCTATATATGGCGTGACACGGAGGCGATGACGCGGGCCTTCTCCGCCATGGTCGACCCGCAGCTGGCGCTGACGATTCTGGTGGTGGATTTCCCGCGTGCCGACCGCTGCGATGCCTCCGATTGGGATTGCGCCATCCAATCCGCCATCGCGGTGCGGCAGCAAACCGATCAACCGGTGGCCATGCTTGCGACCCTGCCGGAATTGCTGCCCGAAGAGGTGGCCGAGCAGCTCATCGCCGCCGGTGTGGTGCCGATGCTGGGCCTACCCGAGGCGATTTGCGCCATCGAGGCGGCGGGCCAGCCGCTGGCAGAACTTGCGCACCCCCTGTTGCTGCCCACCAAGACCCATGCCGAGCCGGATCTGGTGCCTGAGGGCGAAGCCAAGGCCTGGCTTGCGCGATTTGGTCTCCGGGTGCCGCGTGCCAAACCCGCCCGCACCGTCGTGGCCGCGCGCGCGGTGGCGGCGGATATCGGCTACCCGGTGGTGCTCAAGGGCGAAGGCATCGCGCATAAGACCGAGGAAGGCGCGGTAAAACTGAACCTCGGCTCCGGCCAGGAGGTCAGCGATGCCGCAGTGGCCATGCCCACCGACCGTTTTCTGGTCGAGGAGATGGTCACCGGCGCGGTGGCCGAGTTGCTGGTTGGCGTGGTGAAGGATCCCGCACATGGCTTCGTGCTGACGCTGGCCGCTGGCGGGACGCTGACCGAGATCATGCAGGACAGCGCCTCGGTGCTGCTGCCCGCCTCTGACGCCGCCCTGAACGCAGCGCTCGACGGGTTGAAGATCGCCCCCTTGCTGGCAGGCTATCGCGGCGCGCCTGCAGCGGATCGCAATGCGATCCTGCGCGCGATCCGTTCCATCGAGGCCTATGTGGTCGCCGAGGCCGAAGGACTGGAAGAAATCGAAATCAACCCGCTGCTCTGCACCCCCACGGAGGCCGTGGCGGCGGATGCGCTGATGCGCAGAAAGGACATGTTGCGATGACTGAAACGAGCCCCGTCAAGACCCGCCGCGAAGGCGCCATCCTCGAGGTGACGCTGGACCGCCCCAAGGCCAACGCGATTGATCTGCAAACCTCGCGCCTGATGGGCGAGGCGTTTCAGGCCTTTCGCGATGACGACACGTTGCGGGTGGCGATCATCACCGGCGGTGGCGAGAAATTCTTCTGCCCCGGATGGGACCTTAAGGCAGCCGCCGACGGTGATGCGGTGGATGGCAACTATGGCGTTGGCGGCTTTGGCGGCCTGCAGGAGCTGCGCGAGCTGAACAAGCCGGTGATCGCCGCCGTCAACGGCATCGCATGCGGCGGCGGGCTGGAACTGGCGCTGTCGGCGGACATGATCCTCGCGGCCGATCACGCCACCTTTGCCCTGCCGGAAATCCGGTCCGGCACCGTGGCCGATGCGGCGTCGATCAAACTGCCCAAACGCATCCCCTATCACATCGCGATGGAGCTGCTGCTGACCGGGCGCTGGTTCGACGCCGAAGAGGCCAACCGCTGGGGGCTGGTGAATGAGATCATCGCCGGCGATCAATTGATGGACCGCGCTTGGGAGCTTGCGCGCCTCCTCGCCTCCGGCCCGCCGCTGGTCTATGCCGCGATCAAGGAAATCGTGCGTGATGCCGAGGATTCCAAGTTCCAGGACGCGATGAATCGCGTCACCGGACGGCAGCTGCGCAGCGTCGATGTGCTCTATGGCTCCGAGGACAATCTTGAAGGCGCGCGCGCCTTTGCCGAGAAGCGCGATCCGGTCTGGAAGGGGCGCTGACGCGGGCAGCTGGACGCCACTGCAGCGCGCCGCCAGGCGCGCTGCCCGGCCCAAGGCTTTGTGTGGCATCAAGGATGGCATGCAAAGGGGCGGGAGCGCTCCCGCCTGTGCCCACCGTCCTGACGGACGTCCACCCCAGTTGGGCCGGGCGCCGCGCCTAACGGCGCGGCGCGGTCGCACCGGGGGTCAGACCTTCTGAAACACCGCAATCAGCGCGGTGTCGTTGCGGTGTGCGCCCTCCGCGTCCTCGCCATAAATGCGCACCTCAGGCAGCGACAGATTGGTGATCCACTGCCCACGCAGCAATCGATCAAAGGCGGTGGCAAACCCGCCCTCCTCGTAATGCGCGGCATTCACCGAGAGGGCAAACCAGGCGCCACTCCGCGCCACCCGCAGGATCGCGGGCAACACCTCCGGGCCAAGATGGCCGTGGGTGAAGGTGCCGGAAGAGACCACCCCGGCATAACTCTGTCGTGGCACCGGAATGCCCACGTTCAGATCGGCCTCGATCACGTCGCGATAGACATCCTTGCGCAGCGCCTGTGCCAACATATCGGGGCTGATGTCGGTGGCATCCACGGGCGTGACCCGCAGTCCAGACAGCGCCACACCGCAAAGCCCGGTGCCCGCGCCAACGTCCAGCACGGGGCCGCACCCCCCTGCCTGCGCAAAGGCCCGCGCGGTCAAATCCGGCAGAAGATAGGCCCGCGCGTTGGCAAAGCTATCATCGTAGCTCTTCGCCCAACCGGCATAGAGCTGACGCGCAGCCTTCGGCGTGTCCAATGCATAGGCATCGCTGACGTCTGGCGTTTTCTCGGTCATGGCCAAATCAAAAGCGGTGTTTGGATTCGAAGCAAGACCTTATCGTCTTGCATCTGCCTGCAACCAAAAGCATGGTCCGGTCCATGACGAAAAAGACGCTTCTTTGCTTTGGGTTTGGATACACCGCTCGTGCGCTGGCTCAGGTGCTGACCGGGCCCGATTGGCGCATTCTCGGCACCACCCGGGATCGTGCGGAAATCACCCCGGTCGAGGGCGTGGAGCTGCTCACCTGGCCCAGCGAGGATGTCCCGCTCGACGGAGTGACCCATATCCTGCTGTCGATCAGCCCCTCCGAGGAGGGTGACCCGGTGCTGAATGCGCTGGGCGCGCGCATCGCGGAGCTGCCGTCGCTGGAATGGGTCGGCTATCTGTCCACCACCGCGGTCTACGGCGACCATGATGGCGCCTGGGTTGATGAGGCAACTCCCATAACCCCTTCCAGCCAGCGCGGCGATTGGCGTGCCCGGGCCGAGGCCGACTGGCAGGCCCTGCCAGAACTGCCGCTGCATATCTTCCGCCTTGCCGGGATCTACGGCCCCGGGCGCGGGCCGTTCGCCAAGCTGATGTCGGGCCGGGCGCGACGGATCGTGAAGCCGGGTCAGGTGTTCTCGCGCATCCATGTGGAGGACATAGCGCAGGTGCTCGCGGCCTCCATCGCGCAGCCCAATCCGGGCGCGGTCTACAATGTCTGCGATGACAATCCGGCGCCGCCGCAGGATGTGCTTGGCTACGCGGCAGAACTGCTGGGCCTGCCGGTGCCCGCCGAAGTGCCCTTTGACGAGGCCGGAATGAGCCCGATGGCGCGCAGCTTCTATGGTGAGAACAAGCGGGTGCGCAATGACCGGATCAAGGCAGAGCTGGGTGTGGACCTGCGCTATCCGGACTATCGCAGCGGCTTGAGGGCGGTGTTTGCAGCCGAGGACATGGAGCGTTTTGTCCCGCCAGCGGATCCGCCCGGAGTTTGAGCATCAAAAGCCTACATCTCTATATGGTGCTATCGCGATATCGCTCATTGGGGCGACTCAAGGCCGCGATCAAGACGAACTTCCCCGGCGTACTCGATCAGCTATGGGAACACTACGTTCGCGACAGCATTGTCGAAAGCGTATTTGGTCCACCCCTGTTTCGAAAGCGGGCCATGCTACTGTACTTCTCAGTCCTGCGCCCCAATTATCTTCCGGTCTATCTACTTGGGAAAGAAGATGTTTCATCGCTTGTCATTGAGCTTCACAGCAGCAGTCTCGCAGAGTTCTACAGGGCGAACTATGCATCATGGACTGAGGATAGATAGCGCGCATCCCTACGTGCCGCACACACCCATTCTTGCAGCCGCACTCACCACGACGTCAGGCGACTAAGCCCGCTTCTCGCCGATCTGCGCCACGCCCAGCACATCCAGCACCTTGGCCTCGATATGCTCTGCATTCATTGCCGCACTCGCGTACATGTCCGCGGGGCTGGACTGGTCGATGAAGGTGTCCGGCAGCACCATGGAGCGGTACTTCAGCCCGTCGTCAAACACGCCCTCGTCGGACAGGAGCTGCGCCACGTGAGAGCCAAAACCGCCCACAGCGCCTTCTTCGATGGTGATCAGCGCCTCGTGATCCGCGGCCAGCCCCAGGATCAGGTCGCGATCCAGCGGCTTGGCAAAGCGCGCATCGGCAATCGTTGGCGTGATGCCCTTGGCCGCGAGCGCTTCGGCGGCCTTTTTGACCTCGCCCAGACGGGTGCCGAAGGACAGTAGTGCGACGCGCGCGCCAGACTGGATCATCCGGCCCTTGCCGATCTCCAGCACCTGCGGCTGTTCCGGCATCTCGACGCCTTCGCCCTCGCCTCGCGGATAGCGGAAGGCGATGGGACCATCATCATGCGCGGCGGCAGTGGCAATCATATGCTTCAGCTCGGCCTCGTCGGCGGCGGCCATCACCACCATGCCGGGCAGGTTGGACATGAAACCAATGTCGAAAGATCCCGCATGGGTGGCGCCATCCGCCCCCACCAGACCGGCGCGGTCGATGGCAAAACGCACCGGCAAGCGCTGGATCGCCACATCATGCACCACCTGATCGTAGCCACGCTGCAGGAAGGTGGAGTAGAGCGCGCAGAATGGCTTCATTCCACCTGCGGCAAGAGCGGCGGCAAAGGTGACGCCATGCTGTTCAGCGATCCCGACGTCAAAACAGCGCGACGGGTAGCGCTCCGCCATCAGATTGAGGCCGGTGCCATCGGGCATCGCGGCGGTGACGGCGCAGATCTTGCTGTCCTGCGCGGCTAGCTCCACCAGCGTGTTGCCAAAGACCGACGTGTAGGAGGGCGCGTTGGAGGGCGCTTTTTTCTGCTCGCCGGTCACCATGTCGAATTTTGCGGTGGCATGACCCTTGTCGCGGGCGATCTCGGCGGGGCGATAGCCCTTGCCCTTCTTGGTGACCGCGTGGATCAGGATCGGCCCCGCCGCGCGCGCCTTCACGGTGCGCAGCACCGGCAGCAGCTGGTCCATGTCGTGGCCATCAATCGGCCCGATGTAGGAAAAGCCCAGCGATTCAAACAGGGTGCCGCCCATGGCCATGCCCTTCAGCATGTCCTTGGCGCGTTTCGCCCCTTCGCGGAACGGTTCCGGCAAGAAGGAGACCGCGCCCTTGGCCGCGGCTTTCAGGTCGTGAAACGGCGCCTCGGTATAAAGTCGGCTGAGGTAGGACGACAGCGCCCCCACCGGCGGTGCGATCGACATCTCGTTGTCGTTCAGGATCACGATCAACCGCTTGCCCAGATGGCCGGCGTTGTTCATCGCCTCGAATGCCATGCCGGCGCTCATCGCGCCATCGCCGATCACCGCGATCGCATCCCCAAGGCCCTCTTCAGTGACACCGCCAAGGTCGCGCGCCACGGAAAACCCTAGCGCGGCGGAAATCGAGGTGGAGCTATGCGCCGCGCCAAACGGATCATAGGCACTCTCGGAGCGTTTGGTGAACCCGCTCAGACCATCCTTCATCCGCAGGGTGCGGATACGATCCCGCCGCCCGGTCAGGATCTTGTGCGGATAACACTGGTGCGAGACGTCCCAGATCACCTTGTCCTTGGGGGTGTCGAACACCGCGTGCAGCGCCACGGTCAGCTCCACCACCCCAAGCCCTGCGCCCAGATGGCCGCCGGTGACGGAGACGGCAGAGATGGTTTCCTGCCGCAGCTCATGGGCAACCTGCTCCAACTGCGCGTCAGTCAGCCGTTTCAGGTCCGCAGGTGATGCGATCTGGTCGAGGAGCGGGGTCTGTGGCCGGTCGGTCATATGGGTCGTGGCTCCTGTGGCGCGTCAGCTATCGCGCGAGATAACGAAGCGGGCGGCGTCCTTCAAGGTCTCGCCTGCCGCACCATAGGGTGTCAGCGCGGTGCTGGCGAGCTGTGCAAGTTCTTGTGCGCGGCTCTTTGCGCCCTCCAGTCCCAGCAGCGAGACAAAGGTCGCCTTGCCCGCGTCGGCGTCCTTGCGCACAGCCTTGCCGACCGTGGCGGCATCGCCCTCGATATCCAAGATGTCGTCGGCGATCTGAAAAGCCAGCCCCAGGGCCTGCGCATAGTGTCGCAGCGGCTCGGGGTTCGCCCCGGCCAGACGGGCGCCAGCGCAGGCGGACCATTCGATCAGGCAGCCGGTCTTACGCGCCTGCAGAGTGGTGATCTGGTCGAGTGTCAGCGGTGTTGCCGCACTTTCGGCGGCGATATCCAGCATCTGGCCCGAGACCATGCCGTCCTTGCCCGCCGCCTGCGCAAGAGCTCGGATCAACGGGAGCGCATGAGGTCCAACCTCATCCCGTGCCAACAATTCAAATGCAAATGTTTGCAGGCTGTCGCCCGCCAGCACGGCGGTGGCCTCGTCCCATTTGCGGTGCAGCGTGGGCTGGCCCCGGCGCAGGTCGTCATCATCCATGCTGGGCAGATCGTCATGCACCAGTGAATAGGCATGGATGCATTCGATCGCCAGCGCCGCCTCTAGTGCTGCGGCCTCCGGCACATCATGCAGGCGCGCGCTTTCCAGCACCAGAAACCCGCGCAGCATCTTGCCGCCGCGCAGCGCATAAGCCATCGCCTCATGCAGCAAGTCCGCTTGCGGCAGACGCATGTCCATATGGGTGGAGATCTTCGCCTGCGCTTGCGAGAGCGCGGCGGCAAACCCTGCCGTCATGCGCGCTTATCCCGCGTCGAGCGGCTGGGTGCCGGTGGGCTGGCCATTTGCGTCGAGGGTGATCGCGGCGACCTTCTCCTCGGCGCGCTTCAACTCGTCCTCGCAGCGTTTCTTCAGTGCCGCACCCCGCTCATAAAGCGCGATGGAGGCATCCAGCGCCACATCGCCGCGCTCCAGCTGATCGACGACGCGTTCCAGCTCCTGCATCGCCTGTTCAAAGCTCATTTCGGTGACGGGGGTCTCGGTAGTCATGTCGCGGCCTTTATCAGTTCTTCCACATGCGCCTTGGCGGCGTCGGTCAGCGCGTTCAGATCATATCCGCCCTCCAAAGTCGAGACGATACGACCCTGGCACAGCTCTTGCGCAAGGCTGCACAGCTGCGCCGTCAACCAGCGGAAATCCTCGGTTTCCCACTGCAATTGCGCCAGCGGGTCGTCGGTGTGGGCGTCAAAGCCAGCCGACAGAATGATCAGCTCCGGCTTGAAGGCGCGCAGGCGGGGAAACACCTGCTCGGTGTAGAGGTCCCGCATATCCGTACCGGTGCTTTCCGGCGGCAGGGGCAGGTTCATCACATTGCCATGCGCGCCGTCTTCTTCCGGGTGGCCGGTACCGGGCCAGAGCGGCAATTGTTGCGAGGTGACGACCAGCGCGCGTTTCTCGTCCCACAGCAAATCCTGGGTGCCATTGCCGTGGTGAACATCAAAATCAACCACTGCGACGCGGCTCAGCCCGTGGTGGTCCAGCGCATGTTTCGCCGCCAAGGCTGCATTGCCAAACAAGCAGAAGCCCATCGGCGTGTCGGTTTCGGCATGATGCCCCGGCGGGCGGGTAGCGCAGAAGGCATTACCGACCTCACCGCCCAGCACCAAGTCCACCGCACGCACCGCGGCGCCCGCGGCACGAAAGGCGGCATCCAGCGACCCCGGCGACATCCACGTATCCGCATCAAGCTGCTTGCGCCCTTCGGCGGGCAGCTCCCGGCGCAGCTCGGCCAGATAGGATGCGGGATGCACGCGCAGGATGTCATCCTCCGCCGCCATGGGTGCGGTCACACGCTGCAGGTCCAGCCCGGCCAGCGCATGCAGCACATGTTCCAGCCGCGCCACCTGCTCCGGGTGGCCTTCGGGCGTTTCGTGAGACAGGCAATCCGCGTGGGTCAGCAATGCAGTGGTCATAGGCGTCCTCAAATGATTTGCAGCACGATCCCCGTTTGACCGGCGCAATTCAAGGGGGCCACCGTCAGTTCAGCGTCAGTCCGCATGAGGCCTGATTACCACCGCCCCGCACAGCAGCCCCCAAAGAAAACAGTGGCCTGCGCGCATGAGCAGGCCGGGCGTTGAGGTGCCCCGACAGCGGGGACGACTGCCTCGATGTCGCGAAACTTCAGTCCGGGGCCAACATGTAGCCCGCACCGCGCACGGTTTGCAGGTATTGCGGCTGTTTTGGATTGGGCTCGATCTTGCGGCGTAGGCGGGTGATCTGCACGTCAACCGCGCGCTCCTGTGCCTGACCACGGTCGCGGCCCAGATCCTCCACCAGCTTGGCCCTACTGACAGGCTCTCCCGGCTGGGCGGAAAAGATCTTCATCAGCTGTATCTCGGTCGAGGTCAGGCGGATCAAATCCTCGCCCTGCCACATTTCGCCCCGGTCGATGTCATAGCGAATGGCCCCCAGTTGCAGGAATTTCGGCGTCACCTCTTCCGGCTGGTTCTCCGGCATCCGCCGCAGGATCGCATTGATCCGCAACAACAGCTCCTTGGGCTCGAACGGCTTTGGCAGGTAGTCATCCGCTCCGGCCTCCAGCCCCTTGATGCGGTCGTCTGTCTCGCCCCGCGCGGTCAGCAACAGGATCGGCGTCACCATGGTTTCGCGCAGCGATGCGGTCAGCGACAGGCCATCCTCCCCCGGCATCATCACGTCAAGCACGATGAGGTCGAAATCCAGCCCCGACAGCACCCGGCGCGCATGGGCGGCATCGCGTGCGGCGGTGACCAGGAACCCGGCCCGCATCAGGAACTTCTTCAACAGGTCGCGGATGCGTTCGTCATCGTCGACGATCAGCAGATGCGCATCAGGGGTGCTCATTGCGGCTTCTCGCGCATTTCAACATAGGCCCGGCGCATATCGGCATCCATCATGGCTTCCAGTACTTTCTTGAATCCCTGCACCGCCTCTGGCCCGGCCTGCTTGTAGGCGGAACGCATGCGGATGCGCTGGGCATCGGACAGACGCTGCTCCAGCTCCTGCCCCTGCTCGGTGAGGTAGAGATTGCGCTCGCGCTTGTCGAGCGTGCCGACCCGACTGTCCACCAGCCCATCCTCGACCAGAGCCCGCAGCACGCGGTTCAGCGATTGCTTGGTAACCCCGAGAATGCTCAGCAGATTGTTGACCGTGGTACCAGGAGAGCGGCTGATGAAGTGCAACGCCCGATGGTGTGCACGTCCATAGGCCAGCTCAGCAAGAATACGATCAGGATCGGCCGTAAAGCCCCGATAGGCAAAGAACATCGCCTCAATCCCTTGGCGCAGCTGCTCATCGGTCAGAAACAGCAGGCTCTCGCCACCAAATCCCGACCCGGACCGCCCGTCAGACATCTTTGCCTCTCCTCCGTTTTGCAGGCCAGTTTATGTCAGCATTGTTGACATTCCAAGACCCGAGATGTATCGAGTTTCCGGTTTGGCGCAATTATGTGAACGCGTTCACGGCAACTTGCGCAAGAAGTGAAAATGCTACGGCGCTGAAAAGGAATGTGGAATGGCTGGATATGATGACCGCGATGGTCTGATCTGGATGGATGGCGAACTGGTGAACTGGCGCGACGCCAAGGTCCATGTGCTGACCCATGCAATGCATTATGCCTCTTCCGTGTTCGAGGGGGAGCGCGCCTACAATGGCAAGATCTTCAAAAGCCGCGAACATTCCGCACGCCTGATCGCCTCGGCCGAGGCGCTGGACATGCCGATGCCCTATTCGGTAGATGACATCGAAAATGCCAAGGAAGAGACGTTGAAAGCTTCCGGCCTGACGGACGCCTATGTGCGCGCCGTTGTCTGGCGTGGCTCAGGCGAAGACATGGGCGTGGCGTCCGCAAAGAACCCCGTGCGGATGGCGGTCGCGGTCTGGGGCTGGGGCGCCTACTATGGTGACGCCAAGATGCAGGGTGCAAAGCTCGACATCGCGGAGTTCAAGCGCCCTTCGCCGGAGACCATTCCCGTGCATGCCAAGGCGGCGGGTCTCTACATGATCTGCACCATCTCCAAGCACAAGGCGGAGGCCAAGGGCTGTTCCGACGCTCTGTTTATGGATTATCGTGGCTATGTGGCCGAGGCGACCGGCGCCAATATCTTCTTCGTCAAGGATGGCGAAGTGCACACGCCGAAACCCGATTGCTTCCTCAACGGCATCACCCGCCAGACCGTGATCCAAATGCTGAAGGATCGCGGGATCACCGTGCATGAGCGCCACATTATGCCAGAGGAAATGGACGGGTTCGAACAGTGCTGGCTCACCGGGACTGCTGCCGAGGTGACTCCTGTGGGCGAAATTGGTCCCTATACCTTCGAGGTGGGCGCAATGACCCGGGAAATTTCCGAAGCCTACGAGAGGCTGGTCCGCAGCTGATCCGCCGTCTGTAGTAAAGCGGCAAAAGCGCGGAGCTCACGCCCCGCGCTTTTTCTGTTTGAGCACCTGCGGTGCCGTCGGGTGCTTGCTGCACCTTCATCTTTTCACAAATATCTCGGAGCGCGAGGCAGAGCCTCGCCCCCCTTAAATTGATCCTGTGCGCCGCAGGCGCTCCGCGGGATCAGGCGATTTCGGTGGTGACGTCGACGTTGCCGCGCACCGAGTTGGAATAGGGGCAGATCTTGTGACCAGCCTCGGTGAGGCGCTCCGCCGCGTCCTTGTCCATCCCCGGCAGGGTCACCTTCAGATGTACGGTCAGGCCAAAGCCGCCCGCCTCGCGTGGGCCGATGCCAACAGCGGTCTCCACCGCAACGTCATCGGGTACCTTCGCCAAGCTATCATCCTGCGTGGTCGCAAATTTCATCGCGCCGATGTAGCAGGCGGAATAGCCGGCCGCAAAGAGCTGCTCGGGGTTGTAGCCCTTCCCGTCACCGCCCATTTCGGTCGGTGGGGCGAGATCGAGAACAAGGTCGGTTCCGGCCACTTTGGCCTGGCCATCACGGCCTCCGGTGGCGGATCCATGGGCGGTGTAGACGGGGGAAACGGACATTTACAACTCCTGTTATCGTGGACGATTATATCGCGTACGATCAATATGGATACTGTCGACGCGAATTCAACCGCTTGCGATCAGATCGCGCGAGATCTAAATTCCCCTCATGGATCGACCTCTGCAAATCGACGAGCTTCTGTGCTTCTCCGTCTATTCGGTGAACCATGCGATCTCGCGCCTCTATCGCCCGCTGCTGGCCCCTCTGGGGCTGACCTATCCGCAATACCTAGTGCTGGTTGCGCTCTGGGACAGGGACAAGCGACGGGTGAATGATCTGGGGACCGAGCTGCAGTTGGACACAAACACCCTGACCCCGCTCCTGAAGCGGATGGAGGCGGCCGAGCTGCTGACCCGCAAAAGAAACCCCGAGGATGAGCGCAGCCTGATCGTCGCCCTCACAGACAAAGGTCGCAACCTGCAGGACAAGGCAGGTGAGGTGACCTCCTGCGTGCTGGAGGCGATGGGCGGCGATATCGAGGAACTGTCCGCCCTGCATGACAGGCTGAATGCCCTGAGGCACAAGCTGGAACAGCAATAAACCTGCTCAGCCCCCCTTGGGGTCGGTCAGCGGCTTAGCCTTGCCGCGATCCAGCCCGAGACGGCTTTCGCGCCAGATCACGATGCCATTGGCTGTAACAACCAACGCTGCCCCGGCCAACACGACCAGCGAGGGCCACTCGGCAAACCAAACGTAGCCGATCACCAATGCAAACAGCATCGAGACATAGTCGTAAGGTGCCAACAGCGATGCCGGCGCAAAGCGGTAGGACGAAGTGATCAGGATCTGCGCGATCGCCCCGATGAAGCCGGTGCTGATCAGCAGCAACAGTAGCGGCGTATCTGGAACCACCCAGCCAAAGGGCAAAGTCAGCAATGATAGAAACGATGCGGTAATCGAAAAGTAGAATACGATTGCCGCTGTTTCCTCACTCTGCACCATTTTGCGAATATGGATCTGCACGAACCCGCGCAAGGCCGCAGCAGCCAGCACCAGGATCGCGCCAACAAATGCCGTGTCCTGTATCACCTCAGAACTGCCCAGGCGCGGCGACAACATGATGACAACGCCAACCAACCCTATGGCCACCGCGCTGATACGGATGACGCGAATACGCTCTCCCAAGAAAAGGGCCGCCAGAATGAGCGTGAAAATCGGCGTCACATAGCCAAGGGCCGTCACTTCGGGGAGCGGCAGCAGCGACAAGGCCGCAAAATTTAACCCCATCGCTGACGTACCAACAACGCCGCGCCAGAAATGCAGCATCGGGCTTTTTGTGCGTAGGCCCTTGGGCAGATCCCCCCGCAGCGCCAGCCAGACCAGAATCACCGGCAGGACAAAGAACGACCGAAAGAACACCGCCTGCCCCGTCGGCACCGTTTGGGTGATTTCCTTGATCAGGCCAGACATGATCGTGAAGAGGCCGATGGCCGTCACTTTAAGAATGATCGCCAGCAAAGGTCGATGCGATGTTAAGCTTTTTGCCATGCGCGGACCCTGCGCGCTTGGCCTGTGATTGGCAAGCACGCAGGGCTGGATTGGTACATTATAGTGTGCGCCTGGCAGACCTTAGTGCGCGTGGGTATGCCCATCCTCCGCGGCCTGCCCCTGATCGTGGGTATGCCCGCCGGACGGTGTCTTACCACCACGCCATTCAGCCAGCGCCTGACGCAGGATCTGCACCGCAGAGGAAAGGAACAAACCCGCCATAATGCCCGCAACGATCAGGTCCGGCCAACCGGTTGCGGTCCCCCAAACGCCCAGCGCGGCAATCATAACCGCCACGTTGCCCACGGCGTCATTGCGTGAACACAGCCAGACAGAGCGCACATTCGCATCGCCATCTTTGTAGGCAGCCAGGAGCGCCACCGACAACAGGTTGGCGGCCAGTGCCATGAAACCGATGTAGCCCATCACCTGTGCTTCGGGCACACCAACCACAAAGACCTTCCAGACAGTCGACCCCAAAACCCAACTGCCCATCAGCAGAAGGCTCACACCTTTGCCGATCGCAGCCATAGATCGCGTGCGCAGGCTGGCACCGATCACTGCCAGAGAAATCCCGTAGGTCAGCGCATCCCCAAGAAAGTCCAGCGCGTCGGCCTTCAGCGCCTGACTGTTGGCAGCCTGACCCGCTGCCATTTCGACGAAGAACATCGCCGCATTGATCGCGATCACCGCCCAGAGGCGGCGTTTGTATTCCCTCGACACACCGTCAAACTGGGCGTCATGATTGCAGCATCCTGCCATGGGTCAGGTCCTTTATGCTTGTCCTTGAACTCGATTCGGGATCAACCTAGGTGCTCTAGTCACTAGAGGTTCAAGAGGGAATTGAGATGTTTTCCATCGGCGCATTGTCAAAGGCCACTGGCGTGAAAGTCCCCACCATCCGCTATTACGAGGAAATCGGCCTGATCGACCCCGCCACGCGCAACGCGGGCAACCAGCGTCGCTACGATCAGGCCGGGCTGGAGCGGTTGGGGTTCATCAAACACGCCCGCGATCTTGGCTTTGGCCTTGAGGAGATCAAAGAGCTGATGGGCCTCAATGGCGAACTGGGACAGGATTGCCACGCCGCCGATCAGATCGCCAAGGCGCAGCTGGAGAAAGTCCGGTCCCGCATCCTGCGCTTGCGGCAGCTGGAGACGGAACTGGAGCGGATCACCCACCTCTGCGAAGGCGGCACCGGCGGCACCTGTCAGGTGCTGACCGCGCTGGGCGATCACAGCCAGTGCCTTGGCGAGCACGGCTGAAGCGCGACCTCAGGTCAGCAGCCACAGCAACCCGTTCAGGGTGAAAAACGCCAGCACCGTCGCCGCCAGGGAGGCCAGACTGGCCGCGCCCTCATGCCCGCGGGCCTGGGCAAAGATGGTGTAGGTCGCAAAGATCGGCATCGCGGCGGAGAGGATCAGCGCGGCGCGGATCTGCGGTGAGATGTCCAGCAGCCCCGTCAGGACAAAGACACCAGCCACCAGCCACCAGCGCCACGATCATGGGATGCAGCACCAGCTTGCCCAACGTGGTCTGCAGCGCGAGGCTCTTGTTGCCACGCAGGGGAAGCCCGGCCAGAGAGCCGCCGATCACGATCAGCGATACCGCCCCGGCAGAGGCCGCCAGCATGTCGGTAAAGCGGAACACCGGCGCCGGGATCGACAGCGGTAGCACTGAAACCACCAGCCCTGCCATCAGCGCCATCATCGTCGGCATTTTCACCACGTTCCAGACGATCCTCCGCAGGCGCGGGCCAAGAGGCTGCGCCGTATCGCTGGCAGCGGCCTCCATCAGCATCAGGCAGATCGGGATCAGGATCAGCGTTTCGATCACCAAGTTGAGCGTCAGCACCACGCCGGCGATGTCAGGAAACGCCAGCAGCATCACCGGATAGCCGACAAAGCCGTTGTTGGGGCAGGTAGATCCCATCACGCCCACGGCGCGGCGCATCGGGTCAAAACCCCGCGCGCTCAGCAACGCATAGGCCACGGCGATATTGATCAACCCGCCAAGCAGATAGGGCAGCACATAGGCCGTCTGGAAGACCTCGATCGGGTCCCGCTGCGCCAGGGTGGTAAAAATCAGCGCGGGCAGCGCCAGGTTGAAGACAAAGGCGCCGAGGCTCTTGATGTCGGACTGGCTGAAAATGCCTTTCCAGACAAAGAGATACCCAAGCCCCAAGGCCGCGTAGATCGGAAAGGTGATCCCGAGGATGGCGGCCATCGGCGGAGTTTACCCGATGTGGCCCTGATTCTCGCCGATCTGGCCGCGATGCAGCAGCAGGTGGTCGAGAATGACGCAGGCCATCATCGCCTCTGCCACCGGCACCGCGCGGATGCCAACGCAAGGGTCATGACGGCCCTTGGTGATCACCTCGGCGGCAGAGCCATCTTTGCGGATCGACTGGCGCGGCGTCAGGATAGAGGATGTCGGCTTGACCGCAAAGCGCACCACAACGTCCTGCCCGGTGGAAATGCCGCCAAGGATGCCGCCGGCATGGTTGGAGGAATAGACCGGCTGGCCATCGTTGCCCATGAAGATCTCATCGGCATTCTGGGAGCCTTTCAGCTGGGCCGCCTGCATGCCCTCGCCGATTTCCACGCCCTTCACGGCGTTGATCGACATCATCGCGGCCGCCAGATCGGTGTCGAGCTTGCCATAGACCGGCGCGCCAATGCCGGCCGGGACGCCACGTGCCACCACCTCGACCACGGCGCCAACCGAATCGTGATCCTTGCGCAGGGCCTGTAGATAGTTTTCCCAGTCCTGCACGGCGTCGGCGTCGGGAATCCAGAAATCATTCTGCGGGATCGCATCCCAGTCAAAGCGGCTGCGGTCGATCTCCATCTCGCCCATGCGGGTCATGTAGCCCGTGATTTCCAGACCCGGCACCAGCGCCTTGATCGCCGCGCGTGCCACGCCGCCGGCGGCCACCCGCGCGGCGGTTTCGCGGGCGGAGGAACGTCCGCCGCCGCGATAATCGCGGTTGCCGTATTTCTGGAAATAGGTGATGTCCGCGTGGCCGGGGCGGAAGGTCTGGGCGATGTCGCCATAGTCCTTCGAACGCTGATCCGTGTTCTCGATCATCAGCTGGATCGGAGTGCCGGTGGAATGACCCTCGAACACACCGGACAGGATCTTCACCGCATCCGGCTCGTTGCGCTGGGTGGTGTTCTTGTTCTGGCCGGGACGGCGCCGGTCCAACCACTGCTGCAGCATATCCGCATCCAGCGGCACATTCGGCGGGCAGCCATCCACAGTTGCACCGAGGGCAGGCCCGTGGCTTTCGCCCCAGGTGGTGACACGGAAGAGGTGGCCGAAAGAGTTCATGGACATGCGCGCGGGTCTCCTTATGTCCTGCCCCTTTAACGGCAAAGGCGGCGCGGGAAAAGAGAGTGGCGCATTAACCCCGCAGAAAGGACAGAATGTCTCCCCCAATGTTTCGCGCGCGAAACATTAGGTCAGGAGGGGTGTCTTAAATCCTCCAAGGCAAAAGCCCGCCCCATCCAGGCCCTGCATGCGCGACCTTGCCAAGCTTTGATGTCAGCCCTAGTGTCCTCCTCACCTCGGGGTGCGCAGATCAATGCGCTGAGATGTCGATTGACGAACCCGCTGAACCTGAACCGGATTATACCGGCGGAGGGAAGGTTTCGGATCTTCCGGCACGCGATGCCCGGATCCCCCTCGCCTTACGCCGCACTGGAGACTGACATGAAAACCCTCGTTCTTGCGAGCAGTGTTGCGGGCGCGATTACCTTGTCCACAGCAGCCACGGCCGAGACCCCGGAATTGGTGGTCTATACCTATGACAGCTTTGTCTCTGAATGGGGGCCCGGCCCCGCGGTGGAAAACGCCTTTGAGGCGACCTGCGGTTGCGATCTGAAATTTGTCGGTGCGGGCGATGGCGCCGCGCTGCTGGCACGGATCAAGTTGGAAGGGGCGCGCTCTGACGCCGATGTCGTGCTGGGGCTCGACACCAACCTGACGGCGGCGGCAAAGGACACCGGTCTGTTTGCGCCGATTTCAGTGACAGCGGAATATGCTCTGCCGGTGGAGTGGCAGGACGAGATGTTTGCGCCCTATGACTGGGGCTATTTCGCCTTTGTGCATAATGCCGATGCCGACGCCCCCACGAACTTCAAGGCGCTGGCCGAGAGTGATGCAAAGATCGTGATCCAGGATCCGCGCTCTTCCACCCCCGGCCTCGGCCTGCTGATGTGGGTGAAAGCCGCCTATGGTGACGAAGCCCCCGCGATCTGGGAGGGTCTGAGCGACAATATCGTCACCGTGACCAAAGGCTGGTCCGAGGCCTATGGCCTGTTCCTCGAAGGTGAGGCGGACATGGTCCTGTCCTACACCACCTCGCCTGCCTATCACCTGATTGCCGAGGAAGATGACACCAAGGCGGCGGCGGTGTTTGACGAAGGCCACTACATGCAGGTGGAGGTCGCGGGCAAGCTGGCGTCCAGCGATCAGCCAGAGCTGGCGGATCAGTTCCTGCAATTCATGGTCTCTGACGCGTTTCAGTCGATCATTCCGACCACCAACTGGATGTATCCGGCGGTGATCCCGTCCGACGGCCTGCCACAGGGGTTCGAAACCCTCGTGAGCCCGGAGAAATCCCTGTTGTTGCCGGAAGAGGATGCAGCCTCCGTCCGCGATGAAGCATTGGCCGAATGGCTCTCCGCGCTCAGCCAGTAACCCTGCGCCCGGTTGCGACCTGGCCCGGAACCTGCGCCGCCCTTGGGGTGGCGCTTCTGGTTCTGGGCACATTGACTGCCGTGGCGCTGCGCGCCGAAGGGCCTGCGGGCCTTGGCCCGGCGGATTGGTCCGCGCTGCGCTTCACGCTGCTGCAGGCGAGCCTGTCGGCTCTGTTCAGCATCGGGCTTGCGGTACCCGTAGCGCGGGCGATGGCGCGGCGGCGGTTCTTTGGACGGCGGGTGCTGATCACCCTTCTGGGCGCGCCGTTCATCCTGCCGGTGATTGTTGCCATCCTCGGATTGCTCGCCGTGTTTGGCCGCTCCGGCTGGGTCAGTGACCTGCTGGCGCTGTTTGGCTTTGCCCCCGTGCAGATCTACGGCTTGCATGGTGTGGTGATCGCGCATGTGTTCTTCAACCTGCCGCTGGCAACACGGCTGATCCTGCAAGGCTGGCAAGAAATCCCCGCTGAGCGGTTTCGCCTTGCCGCCCAGTTGAACGCCGGCCCCCGCGCAATGTGGCGTCTTCTGGAGGCCCCGATGTTGCGACAGGTCCTGCCGGGCGCCACAGCAGTGGTTTTTGCCATCTGCCTGTCGAGCTTTGCGGTCGCCCTGACACTCGGCGGCGGACCCAAATCGACGACGCTGGAATTGGCGATCTATCAAGCCTTTCACTTTGATTTCGACCTTGGTCGAGCGGCCATGCTGTCCGGTGTGCAGCTGGGTCTGACAGTCATCGCGGCCCTGCTGGCGCTGCGCGTGCCCGCCGGTGACGGGTTTGGCGGTGGTCTTGATCGGGCGGTGTCCCGATGGGACGGACGCGGTATCGGCTCACGCCTGCTCGACAGTCTCTGGATCAGCCTGGCCGCACTGTTTCTGATCCTGCCACTTCTGGCGGTGCTCGTTGCCGGAGTTCCAGGCCTCATGTCGCTGCCAAGCTCGGTCTGGAGCGCCACCTGGGTCTCATTGCAAGTGGCTGCGCTGAGCACGACACTGCTGTTGCTCATTGCCCTTCCGCTGTCTGCCAGCATCGCATTGGGGCGCAAGGCATTGGGAGAGGTGGCCGGCATACTGGGGCTCGCGGCTTCGCCATTGGTGATCGGAACCGGACTGTTTGTACTGGTGTACCCGATTGCCGACCCGTTTGCGCTGGCCTTGCCGGTCACGGCGGTGGTGAACATGGTGATGGCGTTGCCCTTCGCCCTGCGCATTCTGGTCCCGCGCGTGCGACAGGTGATGCAGCAGAACAGTCGGCTGGCGCTGGCGCTCGACATGCGTGGCACAGCGTTCTGGTGGCAGGTTCTGCTCCCGCGGTGTCGGGCCCAAATCGGGTTTGCCGCAGGTCTGACCGCGGCGCTCTCCCTGGGCGATCTCGGCGTCATCGCACTTTTTGCCGATCCGGAGGTGGCCACATTGCCGCTTCAGGTCTATCGGCTGATGGGAGCCTATCGAATGGAGGCGGCACAGGGCGCAGCGCTCTTGTTGTTCATTCTGTCCATGGCAGCATTCTGGCTGCTGGATCGCGGAGGACGCTTTCATGCTGAAGCTTGAGACCATGCAGGTGCAAAAGGGCGATTTTCACCTGTCCGGCAGCCTTCAGATTGCCGCTGGCACCCGGGTTGCTGTGATCGGCCCATCGGGCGCTGGCAAGTCGACGCTGCTGGAAGCCATCGCCGGGTTCCAGCCTTTGCAGAGCGGACGCATCCTGTGGAATGGAGACGATCTGGCAGGCAAACCACCCGGCAAGCGTCCCGTGGCAATGCTGTTTCAGGACGGCAACCTGTTCCCGCATCTGACGGTGCGACAGAACGTGCGACTGGGTATCGGCGCCAACAGACGTCTGTCTGCGCAAGAGGACGCACAGGTATCGCAGGCGCTGAAACGCGTTGGTCTCGGTGATATGGCAGACCGCAAACCTGCCGCTCTGTCCGGTGGACAACAGAGCAGAGCCGCACTTGCACGGGTCCTGGTTCAGGGGTGCGCGTTGCTTTTGCTGGATGAACCTTTTGCCGCCCTCGGACCGGCTTTGAAGGCGGAGATGCTGGACCTTGTCGCCGACATCGCGACCGAATGCGGAGCCACACTCCTGATGGTCAGCCATGACCCACAGGATGCACGCCGGATCGCCGAGCAGGTCATACTGGTGGCCGAGGCAGTGATTTCCCCCCCTGCCCCAACGGCGATGCTGCTGGACAATCCACCTCCGGCGTTGCGGGCATATCTCGGATCAGACGCCGGCGACTGACACAGGTTTGACTATTTCAGAGATAGACTATTTTCATAATCTCCAGTCACCCGCTAGAGTTGCGCCAACCAGGGAGACCCAGCGACATGAAACTCTTTTACTCCGCGTCATCGCCATTCGTGCGCAAGGTGGTGCTCGTATTGCATGAAACCGGCCAGGTCGAGGACGTCGAGCTGCTTCACGTCAGCACCTCTGTGACCGGACCTGACGCGGCCCTCGCGGCCAGCAATCCGCTGGCAAAGATCCCGGCACTGACACGCGACGGCGGGCCGACGCTCTATGACAGCCGGGTGATCTGCGAATTCCTCGATGACCGGGCTGGCGGAGCGCTCTACCGGGGCGGCTGGGACATGAAGGTGCTGGAGGCCACGGCAGATGGCATCATGGATGCCGGTGTTTCCATGGCATATGAAAAGCGCCTTCGTCCCGCGGACAAGCAATGGGATGCCTGGCTGGAAGGTCAGCGCAAGAAGATTATCGGAGCCTGCGCCGCGGTCGAGGCGCGCTGGATGCCGAGTTTGAACGGGCCAGTGAATATCGGCCAGTTGGCTATGGCAGCGGCACTGGCCTATGTAGATTTCAGGCACCCCGACGCGGGCTGGCGCGATGGCCACCCGCAGTTGGCGGATTGGCTGATGAAATTCGAATCGCGGCCGTCGATGAAAGCGACCCGGCCAGACACGGCCTAAGTCCCGCTTTCACCTCGTCTTAAGGGAGGAGAAGGCACATAAGTCCGGAAGAGGCGCAGCAATGCAACGGTTCTGTGAAAGAATACCACATTCAGGACAACCTGCGCTGCTTTGACCGCTAGACGAACCGGGTTTGCATCGCTAGACACGCGGCTGAGTCACCGCGTCCAGTTGCGGTGTAAGCGCATGTTTGCCCTAAACGGGCGCTGAAATTGGAGAAAACCTCGTGTCCCACGCAGAAGACCACGAAGGAACCCGGAGAGATTTCCTCTACTACGCCACTGCCGGCGCAGGGGCGGTTACCGCGGGTGCCGCCGTTTGGCCATTGGTCAATCAGATGAACCCCTCGGCTGACGTTCAGGCCCTGTCCTCCATCATTGTGGATGTCTCCGGCGTTGACGTTGGCACGCAGATCTCCGTGATGTTCCTCGGCAAACCGGTATTTATCCGTCGCCGTACCCAAGAAGAAATTGACGAAGCGCGCGCTGTCGAGATGCAAGAGCTGATCGACTCGTCCTCGGAAAACCCGAACAAACCGGGCACCGACGCCGCTGACGAAAACCGTACCCTCGACGAAAATGGCGAATGGCTGGTGATGATGGGTGTCTGCACCCACCTCGGCTGTGTGCCGCTCGGTGATGGCGCGGGTGAGTTCAACGGCTGGTTCTGCCCCTGTCACGGGTCGCACTACGACACTGCAGGCCGTATCCGTAAAGGTCCGGCGCCTCAGAACCTGCATATCCCGGTGGCTGAGTTCACCGACGAAACCACCATCAAGCTGGGATAAGGAGACGCGCGAATGGCTGGTATTCCACACGACCATTACGAGCCGAAGACGGGCGGAGAAAAGTGGCTTAACAGCCGCCTGCCCATCGTTGGCCTGATTTACGACACCATCATGATTCCCACCCCCAAGAACCTGAACTGGTGGTGGATCTGGGGCATCGTCCTCGCCTTCTGCCTGGTGCTGCAGATCGTCACCGGCATCGTGCTGGTGATGCACTACACGCCGCATGTGGATCTCGCCTTTGCCTCCGTTGAGCATATCATGCGCAACGTGAATGGTGGCTACATGATCCGCTACATGCACGCGAACGGCGCCTCGCTGTTCTTTGTTGCCGTCTACATCCACATCTTCCGCGGCCTTTTCTACGGCTCCTACAAGGCACCGCGCGAGATCACGTGGATCATCGGTATGCTGATCTACCTCGCAATGATGGGCACCGCCTTCATGGGCTATGTTCTGCCCTGGGGTCAGATGTCCTTCTGGGGTGCGACCGTGATCACCGGCCTGTTTGGTGCGATCCCGTTCATCGGTGAGCCGATCCAGACCTGGCTTCTGGGCGGACCCGCGGTGGATAACGCCACGCTGAACCGCTTCTTCTCGCTGCACTATCTGCTGCCTTTCGTGATTGCGGGTCTTGTGATCCTGCACATCTGGGCCTTCCACACCACGGGCAACAACAACCCGACCGGTGTCGAGGTGCGTCGCGGTTCCAAAGAAGAAGCCAAGAAAGATACGCTGCCGTTCTGGCCCTACTTTGTGATCAAGGACTTCCTCGGTCTCGCCGTAGTGTTGCTGGTGTTCTGGGCGATTGTCGGCTTCATGCCGAACTACCTCGGCCACCCGGACAACTACATCGAAGCGAACCCGCTGCAGACTCCTGCGCACATCGTTCCGGAATGGTACTTCCTGCCGTTCTACGCGATCCTGCGGGCCTTCACCTCTGAGGTCTGGGTTGTGCAGATCGCGTCCTTCGTGACCGGCGGTATCATCGATGCGAAGTTCTTCGGTGTTCTGGCGATGTTTGGTGCGATTGCCGTCATGGCGCTGGCGCCGTGGCTGGATACCTCTCGCGTGCGCTCGGGCAGATATCGTCCGCAGTTCAAGTGGTGGTTCCTGTTGCTGGTCATCGACTTCTTTGCGCTGATGTGGCTGGGGGCGATGCCCGCGGAAGAACCCTATGCGTCCTTCTCGCTGATCGCATCCGCCTATTGGTTTGGCTACTTCCTGGTGATCCTGCCGCTGCTTGGTGTGATCGAAAAGCCCGAAGCCATTCCTGCCACAATCGAAGAAGATTTCGACGCCCACTACGGCAAGAAATCCGAAGCTACTCCTGCTGAGTAAGAAGAAGGACAGCTACCCATGTTCAAGAAACTTGTAACCGGTGCTGCCTTTGCCCTGGCACTCGTTCCGGCCGCGTCCTTCGCGGCTGGTGGCGAGGGGCATATCGAAGACTTCGCCTTCTCCTTCGAAGGCCCCTTCGGCACCTATGACCAGAACCAGCTGCAGCGCGGCCTTCAGGTCTTTACCGAGGTCTGCTCCGCATGCCACGGCCTGAAGCAGGTTCCAATCCGCACCCTGGCTGACGAAAGCGGCCCCGGCCTGCCGGAAGACCAGGTGCGCGCCTATGCTGCGGACAACTTCGAAGTGTTCGACGAAGCACTGGACGATTTCCGTCCGGCAACCCCGGTCGATCACTTTCCGGCCAACACAGCGCTTGGTGCACCTGACCTCAGCCTGATGGCAAAGTCCCGCGCCGGCTTTCACGGCCCCTATGGTTTGGGTCTGAACCAGCTGTTCAAGGGCATGGGCGGTGCGGAATATATCGCCTCGCTGCTCACCGGCTACACTGGTGAGACCAAAGTTGAGGCTGGGACCACATTCTATGAGAACACCGCATTCTCTGGCGGCTGGATCTCCATGGCCCCTCCGATGTCGGACGAGCAGGTGGAATTCATAGACGGTCACGAGAACGATCTGCACAGCTTGTCCAAGGACGTCTCTGCTTTCCTGATGTGGACCGCAGAACCCAAGATGATGGCGCGCAAGCAAGCCGGCTTTGTCGGTGTGCTCTTCCTCACCGTCCTCTCGGTGCTGCTCTACCTGACCAACAAGCGCCTCTGGGCGCCGCACAAGGGCAAAAAGACCTCCTGATCTGTTGATCTACAAAAATGCAAAAGCCCCCGCATCATCTGGTGCGGGGGCTTTCTCTTTTGTGAAGACACCCATCAGCCGATCAATTTTCGCAACATAAACACCACCGGTGAGTCTGGGTCGAGGGGCACTCGATGTCAGGCAAAGAACCCAGAACGTGGCAGTGGGTCCTTGAGCGCCGCCAGGACGCGACGCGCGCTGTCTGAGACCGAAGCCGTGCCATCGAGCGTGATATCGTAGGTGAGGCCTGCATGCACGCTGTGGAAGTCCTGCGCGGCGCTGCCTATGATACGGTCCCCGCGCGCGGCTTCGCGTTGTTGCAGCGCGGACAACGGCGTGTGCAGGCCGACAAACAATACATCGTGCGAGGCGAGCAGTACCTGCAGCTCTGCCTGCCAGCCCGGGGTATCGAGGATATGTTCCAGGATCAGGTCATTGCCCGCCCCGGCAAAGCCCGCCACCGCGGCGTGGAAGCCCGAGAAGAAGCCAGGTCGTGCGCCGCGCCAGTCTGGGTAGCGGGCGGGGTCCCAAGCACCGCTGTCGCGCAAATGGTCGATGGAAAGATGCAGGAACGGACGCCCTGCCCGTCGACGCAATTCTGCGGCGAGCGTGGATTTGCCGCTGCTGGAAGGACCGTGAAGGAAGACGACCAGAGCCATTGCGTCCTCCTTGCTCGGGTCAGGCGATAAGTTGCGTGCCGTTGCAGCCCGAAATCTGCGTCTGCACCAATTCGCCCTCGGTCTGCGGCGTGGCAAAGCTCACCTCGGTGAACTGCTCGGTGCGACCCATGTGGGCGTTCTCCATCAGCACGCTATGACGACGCCCGATCTGTGCCGCGAGATGCTTTTCCACCTGCGCGTCCCCAGCAGCGCGCAGCCGGGCCGCACGGTCCTTGATGACATTGCCATTCACCTGCGACGGGATCTTCGCCGCCGGTGTGCCTTCGCGCTTGGAATAGGGGAAGACGTGCAGCCAGGTGAGATCGCAGTCGGTGACCAGTTTCAGAGAATTCTCGAAATGCGCCTCGGTCTCCGTCGGGAAGCCCGCAATGATATCGGCGCCAAAGGTCATCTCGGGGCGCAGCTTGCGCGCGTCCTCGGCAAAGCGGATGGCGTCGTCGCGCAGATGGCGGCGTTTCATCCGTTTCAGGATCATGTCGTCACCATGTTGCAGGGAGAGATGCAGGTGCGGCATCAGGCGTGGCTCCGTGGCGATGGCCTGCATCAGGTTCTCGTCGACCTCGATCGAGTCGATGGAGGAAATGCGCAGTCGCGGCAGGTCCGGCACCAGCTTCAGGATGCGCATCACCAGATCACCGAGTTTCGGCGTCGCAGGCAGGTCGGCACCCCAGCTTGTGAGGTCGACACCGGTCAGCACCACCTCGTTGTAGCCTCTGTCCACCAGCCGCTTGATCTGATCCACGACGACGCCCGCCGGAACCGAACGAGAATTGCCGCGCCCGTAGGGAATGATGCAGAAGGTGCAGCGGTGATCGCAGCCATTCTGCACTTGCACATAGGCGCGGCTGCGGGTGCCGAACCCGTCGATCAGATGGCTGGCGGTCTCGGTCACCGACATGATGTCGTCGACCAGAACCTTTTCAGTGGTGCCGATGAAATCCGGCCCCTTGGCCATGCGCTGCCAAGTCTCGGGCTGCATCTTTTCAGTGTTGCCGATGACCTGGGTGACCTCGCTCATGGCGGCGAAGGTCTCCGGTTCGGTCTGGGCGGCGCAGCCGGTGACGATGATCGGCGCGTCCGGATTGTCGCGGCGCAGCTTGCGGATCTCCTGGCGCGCCTTGCGCACCGCCTCGGCCGTGACGGCGCAGGTGTTCACCACCACGGCATTCTCCAGCCCGGCCTGACGGCTGAGCTCCTTCATGGCTTCGGTCTCATAGGCGTTGAGACGGCAACCAAGGGTGGTGAATTTGGGCGCGGCGGTCACGAGGCGAGGCTTTCGAGGAACTGGCGGGTGAACGCGCCATCGGCGACATGCATGGTCGGGCCGGTCATCCAGACGCCATCGGCGCGCCAGTCGATCCAAAGCGTGCCGCCATCAAGATCGATCCGTACCTTGCGGCCCGTGAGGCCCCGGCGCGCAGCCGCCACGGCGGTGGCACAGGAGGAGGAGCCAGAGGCCAGGGTCACGCCCACCCCACGCTCCCAGACGCGCATGCGGATGTGATCAGGACCCGCCACATGGGCCACCTGCACATTGGTGCGTTGTGGGTAGAGCGGGTGGTATTCGTAACGCGGCCCGAAGTCCTCAAGCGGGATCAACTCCGCATTCTCGACAAAGAAGGTGCAATGAGGGTTGCCCATGCCAGTGGCCGTGGGCGCGCCTTCGATTGGCAGCTCCAGCGTGTCCATGGCCTCGGCCAGCGGGATCTCGTCCCACTCCAGTTGCGGCGGCCCCATATTGACTGAAGTCAGCCCCTCGCCCGCATCCTGTGCCATCAGATCACCGCGATCGGTGGTCAGATGCAGCGCGTCCTTTTGACTCTCATCCATCAGGAAGCGCGCGATACATCGGGTGGCATTGCCGCAGGCCGCCGAGGTGGAGCCATCTGCGTTGTAGAAAGTGAGATGCGCATCGGACGCACTGCCCGCCTCCCCCGCGGAGATCACGGCAAGCTGGTCGAAGCCGAGGCCGAACTGGCGATGGGCGATTCCCTTGGCCAAGGCGGGTGTCACTTCGAATTTATTGGCGCGGGCGTCGACAACAACAAAGTCGTTTCCGAGCCCATGCATTTTCATGAACGGCAACATATGATCGGGTCCTGGGGAGGTCATGAACCGCATATAGACCCCATGGGAAAATGAATCCAGAGATAGCGCGGAAAACTTTGAAATTGGGGGTTGACCATCTGCTGGCTTGACCGTAGAAGCCCCCCCTATCGGAACGGTATGATCAACGAGGTCAGACAGTTTCAGCCCAAAATAAGTTCTTGATCTTCCGAGATTAATCAGCTTTAAGGGCGTTCCGCGGAGGCCGGATACTTGCCTCCCCAGAGAGTGGGCCGTTAGCTCAGTTGGTAGAGCAACTGACTTTTAATCAGTGGGTCGCAGGTTCGAATCCTGCACGGCTCACCACTCTTTTCAACGACGAACGACAGGCATATTGTCGTCACAAACGAAATATTGACGCCTTTCGACACCTCGAACGGCGTTTCTCTATTTTCGGTGGCTGTGTCGGTTGATGGCATTAAATCTGTAGATTTCGCATGACTATCTGTGGGCAGGCAGCTTGGCCGTACACTTAGTAATCCCGAGCCAATTCTAAAGCCGCGCTCAATGATTTGTACCACGCCGCGAGTCCATCTATCAGAGCCGAAAGCGTGAAGCTCGTTGTTGTGTGCGCCGATACACCTACATCGTTCTGCAAGCTCCGTGTGGGGTAAATTCGCTGGTCATCTGCACATCCTTACCCCTAGACGCATGGCGCAGTTAAGCACCTTCATCGATGCGGTTGGCGAGTGGGCGACGCATATCTCGGCTGATACAGTTGAAAGATTCGCCAGCTGTTCTCGCCGGCAATATCAGGCGAACGGGCACCCCAAGTGAAGCTCCAAGGGCTGCTGTAGGGGCGCAGGCGTGAGAACGGCCTGCCTGCTGTCAAATTGGACTGCCTTCGTTAGCAAGGCGATAAAGGGTCAGCTTTGCTCAGCTTCGTCGACGGTTCTGCATACAGCCAACGTATGACACGCAGATTGGAAAGGGCGCAGTCGGCGATCATGGTGAGGTAGCAATCATTCCGTCCCGTCGCAACGTCAGCCGATGGAAGCCGGACAGCACCGGAGCGAAACGAGGTCCTGCGAATATCGAAGCATAAACACCGGACGCGATGGCGGATCTGGAGAGGCGATCACCAGTCAAGCAGAGGGAGCGAAAATGTACTGTATAAAGATGCTGGGACAGAGGTCGATGTGCCGCACTTCGACCGCGATTTAGCCGAAGTTCAGATCCTCGCGGCGGCCATATGCCGCGTCACTGCACTCGACACCCCGGTCACCGCCCCTTTTGATAAGGGCGTTATTGCGCAAATCGAAAAGAGCGATTCACTTGGCGAATCCTGATGGTTAGATCAGGCACACGCCAAAGCCTACACCCTCCGCTACCGCCCGACGAACTGGTCAATACCGCTAGCCCAGACAGTGCTTATGACATGCGGCGGTGTCATGGCGCGGTCATTGAACGAGGCGCGAACGGCATCATACCTATCCGCCGCAACGGTCGCGCCTGGGAGGCTCACCGCCCCGCGGCCATTGCGCGAAACGAGATCCTCTACGCAACGCGGAACCTAACCCGGCGCTCTGGAAGAAGTGCGCGATACCATGTCCGCGGTCGGATCGAGGCCGTGATGAACTGCCTCAAGCGCTTTGGGGAACGGATCGTGCCACAAGACCCCGACCGCCATGCCGCCGAAATCAATATCCGCATCGCGATCATGAACCCCGCCTCGGCCTTCGCTAGGGCAGAGATCAAAGGGTACCCCCCCATTTTTGATGGGGCTTAGCCGTAAAACTCAGGCGAGAAAGGGCACATTTACCCTCAAACCTGGCTTGCGCCACAACGCCTATTGAGCCTGCCAGTCTCTGTCACCGACTGCCCAGAGTCGCGATCAGAACCTTGCGGGTAGGAACAGCCGGCAGGCAGATCGCATCCTGGGTCTTCAATAATTGCAATTGGCTTGGGTGCGCTGGCCGCTCCTTGCGGAGCGACCTCTCTGAACTGGCTCAAATGCCCTCGAAGATCATTTAGGGCCTGAGTCCGCGGCCGGTTTAGTAGCTCGCACAGGCGAAACACCATCGCCGCACCGTGTGTCTCTTCGTGTCTCTTCGATTTTCACAGGTAGGGAGCTGACAGAAAAACTCTAGCATCTGAGCGCGCCGCAGCTTCTTGCGCACGACCTGAGGCGTCCGCAGTGTGCGCCTGCCTGGAACACGTTTTCGCCAGGCCGAACCCGGTTGTGGCAATCTCCGACGTGACCGCTCTCCTGCGTGGATCATCGCAAACCCACCTTGGCACACTGATGCCGTCGGAGGCGGTCACATCATCAAGGCATACTTCACGAGATGTTTCAGAAATCGAGATTTTCGACGCTGAGCGCATTCTTCTGAATGAACTCGCGCCGCGGCTCCACCACATCGCCCATAAGCTTCGTGAAGAGGTCGTCCGCTTCGATCATGTCGTCGACACGCACTTGCAGCAACGTGCGGGCATCGGGGTCCAGCGTTGTCTCCCACAGCTGATCCGGGTTCATCTCACCAAGACCCTTGTAGCGCTGCAGGCTGAGGCCTTTTTCGCCCTCATCCAAAATCGCCTTGAGCAGCTCCAACGGGCCATAGATCGCCTGCTGGCGATCCTTTCGATGCAGCATCGCAGGTGTGCCATAGATCTCTTGCAGGGACTTCGTGAAGCTACCGGTCTTGCGCGCCTCACCAGAGCGCAGCATTGGGCCATCCAACGTGCGCACCTCTTCGACGCCACGCAGAATGCGGGCCAGCCGAATGCCGTGATCCTGCGTGATGCGCCCCTGCCAGCCACGCTCATATTCCAGCGCAATCAGATCGAGACGAGTTGCAACCTTGTCAGCCACACCCTGAAGATCGCTGTCCACTGCACCAGGCACGAAGGCACCCGCAATGGCGGATTGCTCGAGGATATGGCGTGGGTAATGCGTTGGAAATGCATCCAAAAGACGCTTCAGGCGGCGCGCCTCATCGACCACCCGGGTCAGATCCTGACCGGCAATTTCAGACCCGTCACCAAGACGCAGGAGCGCACCATCGACGCCCTGATTGATGAGGTATTCCTCCATCGCGGCCTCATCCTTGAGGTAGACTTCGGATTTGCCACGCGCCACTTTGTACAGGGGCGGTTGTGCGATGTAGAGATACCCGCCCTCGATCAGCTCCGGCATCTGACGGTAGAAGAAGGTGAGCAGCAGTGTACGGATGTGCGCACCATCGACGTCCGCGTCAGTCATGATGACGATCTTGTGGTAACGCAGCTTTTCAATGTTGAACTCGTCGCGGCCGATACCGGTGCCGAGCGCCATCACCAGATTGCCAATCTCCTGACTGCCGAGCATACGGTCAAATCGTGCGCGCTCCACATTCAGGATCTTACCCTTCAAGGGCAGGATCGCCTGAGTTTGACGATCACGACCAGTCTGGGCGGAGCCACCGGCGGAGTCACCCTCGACGAGGAAAACTTCGGTCTTGGAGGGGTCCTTTTCCGAGCAATCCTTGAGCTTTCCAGCGAGGAAATTCACATCCATCGCGGTCTTGCGGCGGGTCAGCTCGCGCGCCTTGCGCGCCGCCTCACGGGCCAATGCAGCTTCGATGATCTTGCCGACCACCTGCTTGGCCACGTTGGGGTTTTCCTCGAACCATTCAGAGAGTTTTTCGCCCATCAGGCTCTCGACCACCGGGCGCACCTCGGAAGACACCAGCTTGTCTTTGGTCTGGGAGGAGAATTTCGGATCCGGCACTTTCACGGAAAGAACACAGGTCAGGCCTTCGCGGGCATCATCACCGGTGAAGGAAATCTTCTCCCGTTTGGCGATACCGGAAGACTGTGCGTAATTGTTGATCGTCCGGGTCAACGCGCCGCGGAAGCCCGCCACGTGGGTGCCGCCATCGCGCTGGGGAATGTTGTTGGTAAAGGGCAGGACGGTCTCGTGATAGCTGTCGTTCCACCACATCGCGATCTCGATGCCGATCTCATCGCGCTCACCCTTGATGTAGATCGGGGCCTCCATGACAGGGCTCTTGGAGCGGTCGAGGTATTTCACGAATTCCTTGACACCGCCCTCGTAGAACAGCTCTGTCTCCAGCCGCTCGGCCGGGCGCTCGTCTGCCAGCACGATGCGCACACCGGAGTTCAGGAATGCCAGTTCCCGCAGGCGCTTTTCCAGCGTCTCGAACGAGAATTCCAGATTTGAGAACGTGTCGGTTGAGGCCAGGAAGCGCACCTCGGTGCCCGTGCGATCGCCGCAATCGCCAACGACGCTCAGGTGCTCTGCCGTGTCGCCACGTTCAAACCGCGCCACATGCTCCTTGCCCTTGCGCCAGATGCGCAGCTCCAGCCAGTCCGACAACGCGTTCACAACAGAAACCCCGACGCCGTGCAGGCCGCCGGAGACCTTGTAGGAGTTGCTGTCGAACTTACCGCCCGCATGCAGCTGGGTCATGATGACCTCCGCTGCCGAAACGCCTTCTTCCTGGTGGATATCCACCGGAATGCCGCGACCGTTGTCACTGACAGAGACGCTGGAATCGGCATGAATTGTGACTGTTACACGATCCGCATGGCCAGCCAGCGCCTCATCGATGCCGTTGTCCACGACCTCATAAACCATGTGGTGCAGGCCGGAGCCGTCGTCGGTGTCGCCGATATACATGCCGGGCCGCTTGCGGACGGCCTCCAGCCCCTTGAGAACCTTGATGGAATCGGCGCCATATTCTGTCGGAGCTTGCTCGTTTTCGGACATTCACGTGATCCTATTTTTACTTTCGGATTTTATACGCGCTCCGAGGGGGGATGTCACGCGCAAGCCCCCTTTTTTCTTGGCAGAATCATGCTGCGCGCGCCCCAAGTTCAGCTGATTTTTCACACCATGCTTTGACCTGTGACTCCGCCGGATGTGACGCTGGTGCAAAAGAGGTGAAACGGGTTGGCTTGATGCCCACAAAACCAAGGATTTGCCGCGACAGGATCTTCTTGATCGCGTTCCCGTAGAACAGTTTCAGGAAGATCGACGGCGTATCCGACGTCATCAGAACGCGCGCCGTTTTTCCGGTCAGCATCGGCGCGGGCAACCCAAGCGCAGAGGTGTTGCGCGTGTCGAAGGTGCGGCCCGGCAATAATGCGCGATCAAAAGCCCCCTTGAGCTTGGCGGGCATCGCTCCCCACCACAGCGGCGTTGTGAGCACCACATGCTCCGCCCACTCCAAATCGCCGACGAATGCCTCCAGATCCGCTTCCAGAGGCTTGGCGCTATGATAGCCACCCAGCCCGTAGTCCATGTCGAACTGCATCGCCGAAAGGTCGTGGTATCGAACCTCGTGACCGGCATTTATCGCCGAGTCCCGATAGGCTTCGGCAAGGGTCTTGTTGAGGGACGTTTGGCCGGGATGACCGTTCAGGATGATGATCTTTCGCGTGGACATGACAGGCTCCGCTCTGCTAATTGTGACCGCGGTCAATTTGCCGCTGCCTCGTCAATGTCCACAAAAGTGACCATGGTCAACTTATAAATTGACCGCGGTCATATTTTTCTTATCGGAGGTTTCAACCTAATGCCACGCGCCCCGCAGAAACGTCGTTTGGAAACAAGGGCCAAGCTGCTGTCCGTTGCCGAGGAGATCATCGACACCCAGGGCTGCTCTGCGCTGCGCGTTGAAGACGTGGTGGAGAAAGCCGGCGTCGCCAAGGGCACGTTCTTCTCGCATTTCGGCGACAAGGACGGGCTGCTGACGGTGATTCTCGGCGCTCGAGTGATGGGTTTTCTCGACGAGATGGAGGCCGCACCCAGGCCGCAGAGCCCCGCCGAGATCGCCGACCGGCTCGCGCCGCTTTTGAACTTCGTGGCGCAAGATCGGGTCATCTTCGACCTGCTGTTGCGCTATTCGGGCACCACCGGGGCGGAGGTGGACGAGGTCATCACCCAAGGCTTCATCCGCCAGATCACTATGTTTGCTGGCTGGATCAACGCCCTGCAGGCCGAGGGGACCCTGCGCGCCGACACGGACCCTGCGCTGCTGGCAGAGGGTGTACAGGCCTTCCTGAACCATGTGCTCGCCATCGGTTTTTGCATGGAACACGCAGACAAGAGGCCACCGGCAGAGGCGATCCTGCCTTACCTGGAACGCTGGCTGGTCAGGTGAAGGGGATGATGGCCGCGACAGCGATCAGCAAATAGCCTGCGCCAAGGTTCATCCGCCTGAGTGCCGTGGGCGATGATAGCAACATCCGCACCCGCCCGACAAAGCCCGCGAGGATGATGTTGCCCAGCATCGGCACCACCATCGAAACCACGATGATCGCCGCGATGTCCTGCGCGTTCACCGCAGAAAGATCAAAGAACCCGGGCAGGATGCCCATGTAGAACAGCGCTGCCTTGGGATTGCCGAGGATCACGATGACCCCGGCCACAAATCCTGCCCAATGGCCAGGCCGGGTCAACCGGCTGTTGGTGCTGATCGGCTGGCCCGCGCTGCGGATCGTCGCAACCCCCATCACCAGAAACACCAGTACCGCCACGCCCTTCAGCACCAGCGCAATCTGGGCCGAGGCGGCGGTGATCCATCCAACCCCGAGGATCGCAACCAGCGGCCAGACAGCATCCCCGACCGAGACCCCGATCGCCAGTGGCCAGCCAGCGTGAAAGCCCCCCGCCATCGCCCGCGCCACCAGCGCCAGCCAGACCGGTCCGGGGGTGAGGAACAGCACAAAGACAGCGCCCGCGTAGATCGCGAGATCCCAGGGGGTCAAGGTCATGTCTGGCTCACCTCACTTATACCAGTCCTATCGGTTACAGTCAGATGCTGCGCCCGGTCGCCAAGCTCGGCAAACAACTCCGGCCCGGTGCCAGTCATCCAGGCCTGGGTGCCCAGGGCGCAAATCTCGTCATAAAGCGCGCCGCGGCGCCCCGCATCCAGGTGCGCGGCGACCTCATCCAACAGCAGGATCGGTGCCGCCCCCTCCTCCGCCTGCAACGCGCGCGCATTGGCGAGGATCAGCGACACCAGCAGCGCTTTCTGCTCGCCGGTGGAACACTCCTTTGCTGGTAGATTTTTGGCGGCGTAAGTGCCCAATAGATCGCTGCGGTGCGGCCCCACCAGGGTGCGCCCGGCCGCCAGGTCGCGGGCGCGCCCATCCGCAAGTGCGGCGTGCAGATCGGCGGCATTTCCGGGCATTTCGCCCTCGGCCTGAACAAGCTGCAGATCGGCTATCGGAAAGGCGGTCTCGGCCTCGGCCTGTGCCGCCGCAAGCCGTGCCACCGACGCCACGCGGGTGGCGTGGATGCGGTGGCCGGCCTCTGCCATCTGCCCTTCCAGCACCCGATACCAACCGGCGTCGCGAACATTGTCCTTCAGCAGCCGGTTACGCTCCCGCATCGCCTTTTCATAGGTCAATGTCGCCTCGGCATGATCGGGGTCGAAGCTGAGCGCGATCCGGTCTAGAAACCGCCGCCGCCCCTCAGCGCCCTCGATCCACAGCCGGTCCATCGCAGGAACCAGCCAGACCACTCGGGCGATGCGACCCAGTGCCACCTGACTGGCGCTTTTGTTGTCGATCTTCACCTGCCGGGCATTGCCGCCCTCAGAGGAGGTCTCCACCTCGTAGGCCTGTCGGGTGGTCTGCAAGACTCCGCGCAGCTTCCAACCGAGCGCCTCGGGCTGGCGCGCCATGTCGGCAGCCGAAGCCCGCCGCAATCCGCGTCCCGGAGAAAACAGCGACACCGCCTCCAGGATATTGGTCTTGCCAGCGCCATTGTTACCATGGATGGCCACGGGCCGCGCATCCAAATGCAAATCCGCCCGCAAATGCGAGCGGAAGTGAGAGATGAACAGGGAAGTCAGTGCCAGCACGGGCCTTCATCTTTCCAGAAATACCTCCGCCGGAGGCCGGGCCGAAAGGCCCGCTCCAACAAGGGTCAGACGCGCATCGGCATGACCACGTAAACCGCGCTCTCGTCGCTGCCTTCGCGCATCAGGGTCGGATCGCCGGAGGAGTTGAACATGAACACGGCGTTTTCGCGGTCCACCTGATTGGCGATCTCAAGAAGATACTTGGCGTTGAAGCCGATCTCCAGCCCCTCGTCGTTATAAGCCACCGCCAACTCTTCTTCGGCGGCACCGCTATCGGGCGCGTTCACCGACAGCACCAGGCGGTCCTCGTCCAGCTGTAGCTTCACCGCACGCGAGCGTTCCGATGACACCGTGGCCACCCGGTCCACCGCCTTGGCAAACTCGCTGGCGTCCACTTCCAGCCGCCGGGTGTTGCCCACTGGAATCACCCGTGTGTAGTCGGGGAAGGTGCCGTCGATGACCTTGGAGGTCAGGGTGATGTTCGGCGTGGCAAAGCGCACCTTGGTCTCTGAAACCGACACCGCGATGTCCATCTCGTCATCGTCCAGCAGCTTGCGCATCTCGCCCACGGTCTTGCGCGGCACAATCACGCCGGGCATGTCCTCGGCGCCCATCGGCAAATCCGCGTCGATGCGGGCCAGACGGTGACCATCGGTGGCGACGCAGCGCAGCACCTTGCCGCCGCTCTCACCGGTGGAGACATGCATGTAGACACCGTTCAGATAATAGCGCGTCTCCTCCGTGGAGATGGCGAACTTCGACTTGTCGAACAACCGGCGCAGCACGGCAGCGTTGGCGGTGAAATTCGAGTGGTACTCCGAGGTGGCCATCACCGGGAAATCCTCGCGCGGCAGGGTCGCCAACGAGAAATTCGACCGGCCGGCCTCTACGGTCAAGCGGCCCGTTGCGGCATCCGCAGTGAGGGTCACCAGCGCGCCATCGGGCAGCTTGCGGACGATTTCATGCAGAGTGGTGGCGGCGACCGTGGTGGCACCGGCGCGCTCCACCTGAGCGGGGGCCTTGTCGACCACCTCGATATCCAGGTCGGTGGCGCGGAACATCACGTCGCTGCCCTCCGCCTCGATCAGCACATTTGCCAAGATCGGAATGGTGTTGCGCCGCTCAACAACCGACTGTGCCTGCGCCACAGCCTTCAGAAGCGTACCGCGCTCAATGCTGATCTTCATATCCCTCATTCCTCTTTGGCTGGCAGTCTTGGAAAGGCGGTGGTTCGACCGGACCGGCAGATTAACGCCCCCACCCTTCAACACAAGGTTTTTTATTGATTTCTCCAAGGGATTGGAGGGGCCGTCAAGGGCTGAGAGCCGCGCCTGTGCTCAAAGACAAAAAACATTTCCGGTTGCGTCTGATTTGCCGCGCCCCAAACAAAAACCGGCCCCGGTGGGCACCCGGGGCCGGTAAAGATCGGCAGATGAATTTGAGGCGCCACCTGCCTGTTTTCTTTTGGCGCTACGCCTCCAAAGAGCGGCGCAGCATTTCCACGTCTTCGGCGATCTGGCCGTCGATTGTTTTCAGCTCTTCGATGCGGCGCACCCCATGCATGACGGTGGTGTGGTCGCGCCCGCCAAAGCGGCGTCCGATTTCCGGCAGGCTGCGGCTGGTCAGCTGCTTGCAGAGATACATCGCCACCTGACGCGGCCGCGCATAGGAGCGCAGGCGCTTGGGGCCGATGATGTCGGACATGCGGATGTTGTAGTATTCCGACACCTTGCGCTGGATCTCCTCGACGGTGATCTTGCGCTCGGAGGCGCGCAGCACATCCGCCAGACAGTCCTGGGTGAGATCCATGTCGATCTCACGCCCCACGAGCGAGGCGAAGGCGAACAGACGGGTCAGCGCGCCCTCAAGCACCCGCACATTGGTCGAGATCCGATGCGCCAGCAGCTCCAGCACACCATCCGCGATCTGCAGATCCGGGTAGTTCTTGCGGTTCTGCTCCACCTTGGTCTGCAGGATGCCCAGACGCAGCTCGTAGTCGGTCGGATGCAGGTCCACAACCAGGCCACACTGCAGGCGGGATTTCACACGATCCTCGAGATCCTTGATCTCGCCCGGCGCACGGTCGGCAGAGATGATGATTTGCTTGTTCTGATCCACCAGCGCGTTGAACGTGTGGAAGAACTCCTCTTGTGTGGAATCCTTACCGGCAATGAACTGCACATCATCGACCATCAGCACATCGACGGAGCGGAACAGGTGCTTGAAATCCATCATCTTGCGTTCGCGCAGCGCCTGCACGAAGCGATACATGAACTGTTCTGCCGACAGATACAGCACGTTCAGCTGTGGGTCGCGTTCTTTCAGCTCCCAAGCGATAGCGTGCATCAGGTGCGTCTTGCCTAGCCCCACGCCACCATACAGCACCAGCGGGTTGAAGGTCACGGGACCGCCCTCGGCCACGCGACGCGCGGCAGCATGAGCCAACTCGTTGGGCTTACCCACAACAAAGCTGTCAAAGGTAAACCGCGAATCCAGCGGAGCCGCTTGCAGCTCTTCCAGCGGAGACTTCGCTGAGGCGACGGCGTCCCGCACGGCAGGCTGCTCCGAAACGGCATTCTGCGTTGAGGCCATCGGTGCCTCGATCGCTTCGGATACCGTCGGCTGTACCGGACGAGTCGGGGAATTCGCGGCGACCTTGAAGGCCAAACGCTGAACCGGTTCACCCGACAGGTTAAATTCATGCAGGATCAGATCCGCAAAGTTCTGGCTAACATAGTTGCCCATGAAATTTGTGGGCACCTGAAACGTAGCCACCCCCCCGGAGACCTGCTCCAGTTCAAGCGGCTCAATCCATGTCGTAAAGTTGTTCTGTCCCACCGTCTTTAGCAAACGTTTTCTTAGTAGACCCCATGTGTCGTCTGTCATGCTGCGCCTCACGCATCCTATGTTATGGCCAATTGTAACGGCCTTTCGTATCGTCCCAATCCGCTTGCCACTAATGCGGCAACCAGATGCGATCGGGCACAAAAAGAGCGCTGCCAGCCTGCAAGCAAGCTGACATTCACGTGTTTCGAAAACCGAAAACAACGTCAAAAGCGCGCGACACCACACAAACGTCCGCGACGCAAAAAAACGCTCAACCCTTAGATCGCTGAAGTAGGACAGTTGCCTAAACACAGTGTTCAGCGCAGTGCGCCAATATATCACTGTCCGGTGCCACGCGCAGCGCGCAGTTCACCAGCCATGACAACTCTAATGCCCGTTAGAGTTGCCGCGAGCAGCCTGTCCCCCCAGCGAATGAATCGCTGTAACAGTGGTAGCAATTTCGGGCAGGGAGCGGCAACGAAACTATGATGTTGACTCCGGCTTCGGTGGCAAAGAATCCCCGAGACTCATCAGAAGTGACCGAAATCCCTAAGACAAAAAAACACCGCCATAGGCGGTGCTTTTTAGTATTGAAATCTAGAAAACCACCGCGTCCTGCGGCGCCCTAGAATCGTCTGTTCGCAAGTGCGAGTCGAGCCTTAGCCCAGGGCCTTCACACGCGCGGACAGACGGGAAATCTTACGGGATGCGGTGTTCTTGTGGTAGACGCCTTTGGTCACACCACGCATCAGCTCTGGCTGTGCCGCACGCAGGGCTGCGGTTGCAGCTTCCTTGTCGCCGGATGCCAGTGCTTCTTCGACTTTACGCAGGTAGGTACGGATGCGCGAACGACGAGCTTTGTTAACAGCAAAGCGCTTTTCGTTCTGACGTGCGCGCTTCTTTGCCTGAGGTGTATTTGCCATGGTGTGGTGACCTTATCTTCGAGTTCGTAGTGTACAATAATGGCGAATGCCAGCCGAACCCGGATCAAGTCACCGGTCGTGATTCTAGCCAGAGCGGGCTGCACGCGCATGTATGACGGCGGTTCCTAATGGATTTCCTGTACAAGCGCAAGCAAGCAATGCGCCCCCGCTTCGGAGACGGTGTGGCCAAAGAAAAAGCGGGCACATCATGCCCGCTTTGAATCACTGTATCTCTTCGGCAGCTACCGGACATCAGAGCCGACCAGAGGCTCCGCACGTCTTCGCAGGTGGCTCGCCCTCAAATCCCGATTACTTATCCCGGAACTGCGCTTCGCGCTTTTCGAGGAACGCTGCCATACCTTCTTTTTGATCTTCGGTTGCAAACATCGAGTGGAAAACCCGGCGCTCGAACAACATACCTTCGCTCAACGGCACTTCGTAGGCACGATTGACCGATTCCTTCACTGCCATCGAGGTCAGCACCGATTTTTCGGTGATCTTCTGAGCGGCAGCCATGGTCTCTTCCAGCAGCTTCTTGGCCGGGACGACCCGTGATACCAGACCAGCACGCTCTGCTTCTTCGGCCGCCATGAAGCGCCCTGTCAGGTTCATATCCATGGATTTGGATTTGCCGACAAACCGGGTCAGACGTTGCGTGCCGCCCATGCCGGCCACGACACCGAGGTTGATCTCTGGCTGGCCAAATTTGGCAGTGTCCGCAGCAATGATGAAGTCGCACATCATGGCGATCTCACACCCGCCGCCCAGCGCATAGCCAGAGACAGCCGCGATGATCGGCTTACGGATGGCCGAAATACGATCATTGGCAGCGGCAAACAGGTTCGATGTGAACACATCGACATAGCTCATTTCCGACATCTCCTTGATGTCGGCGCCCGCGGCAAAGGCTTTCTCCGAGCCGGTCAGCACGATGCAACGCACCTTATCGCTGGCATCCGCTTCTTCCAAAGCGGCACACAACTCACCCAGAAGGACGGAATTGAGCGCGTTCAACGCTTCAGGCCGGTTCAGCTTGATGAGGCAGACGTGGTCCTGAGTATCGACGTTGATCGTCTCATAGGCCATGACAGTTCGCTTTCGATTGTTTCTCCTGAGCTTCCAGTCCTTATCACGGCGGCTCTCGCTTTCAAGCTATCTTTGGCACTTGCCACAGTAGAAGGAGGATCGCCCGGATTGGGTGATTCGAGCCACTGTACCATCGCATCCCTCGCGCCTGCAGGGCGCACCTTCGCGTCCATACACATCAAAGCTGTGCTGGAAATATCCAAGTTCTCCATTGGCTTGCCGGAAATCCTTGAGCGAAGAGCCGCCTGCGATGATAGCCTCCTGAAGCACTTGGCGAATGATAGGCACCAGAGACGCAACCCGCGTTTCACTGATCCGGCCCACTTCGCGACGTGGCGAAATGCCCGCCCGGAACAGCGCCTCGCAGACGTAGATATTGCCCAGTCCGGCGATGATTCCCTGATCCAGAAGCGCCGATTTCACCGGCGTGCGGCGCCCCTTGAAGGCGGCGACCAGATGCGCCTCGTGAAAATCATTACCCAAGGGCTCCGGCCCCAGCACCGCCAGCAGCTTGTGGCGGTCCGCGGTGGCCGTTTCCAGCAGATCCATCGCGCCAAAGCGGCGCGGGTCGTTGAATGTCACTCGGGCACCGTTTTCCATATGGAACACCACATGGTCGTGTTTCGCCTGCGCCGGGTGGTTATGCGCGAACTGCCCCAGCGGGTCGCCAGAGACGGTCATCCGCCCGGACATGCCCAGATGCACCAGCAGGGTCTCCCCGCTATCAAGGTCCGCTAGGATGTATTTTGACCGCCGCCGCATCGCAACAACGCGCCGCCCGGACAGCCGATCCGCCATGCCGTCGGGAAAAGGCCAGCGCAGATCAGGACGGTTCACGTCGGCGCGTGTGATCACCGCACCCTCCATCGAAGGCTGCAGCCCCCGCATCACCGTCTCGACCTCGGGCAATTCTGGCATTAGATGACTCCCTGACAGATGGGCGCATTGTACCGCCCTGTGAGCGCTCTATAACAAGTGCGAAACTGCGAGGACGGCAAGCCATATGACCGAGAAATCTGACAGCACCACCCATTTCGGCTTCCAATCCGTGCCGGAGCACGAAAAGGCGGGCCGGGTGCAGGGCGTATTCAACTCCGTCGCCTCCAAATATGACGTTATGAACGACGTAATGAGCCTCGGGATTCACCGGGTCTGGAAGGATGCGATGATGGACTGGCTGGCCCCGCGCCCCGGCCAGCGGCTGCTGGATGTGGCGGGCGGCACCGGCGATATCTCCTTCCGCTTTTTGAAACGCGCAGGCCAAGGTCATTCCACAGTGCTGGACCTCACCGCGCCGATGCTGGAAGAGGGACGCAAGCGTGCCGAGGCCGAGCAGATGGCCGACAGTCTGGATTGGGTCACCGGTGACGCGATGGCACTGCCGTTCAAGGACAATACCTTTGACGTCTACACGATCTCTTTCGGCATCCGGAATGTGACCCGCCCGCAGGAGGCCTTGAACGAAGCCTACCGCGTGTTGAAACCCGGCGGCCGCCTGATGGTGCTCGAATTCTCGCAGCTGCCCAACGACGGGCTGCAAAAGCTCTATGATCTCTACAGCTTCAACGTCATCCCCCGTATGGGCGAGATGATTGCCGGCGATTACGACAGCTACCAGTATCTGGTGGAATCGATCCGCAACTTCCCCGATCAGGACAGCTTCCTTGGGATGGTCAAACAGGCCGGTTTCGAGAATGCCAAATTCCGCAACCTGTCCATGGGTATCGCGGCGCTGCATTCCGGCTGGAAGATCTGAGCCATGCGCGGTCCTCACAACATCATCCGCCTGATCCGGACAGGCGCAACCCTGGTGCGCACAGGTGCCATGAACGTGGTGCTCGACGCCTTTGACGCCCCGGCGCCCCTGCGCATGGTGGCCTACACGCTCGGCTGGCCGTTCCAGTGGCTGGGCTACAAGGGCGATCCCGCAATGCCCCCTGCCCCGCGCGCGCTGACAGCGCTGGGTCCGGCCTACATAAAGTTCGGCCAGGTGCTGTCGACCCGCCCGGATGTGGTGGGCGAGGACATGGCACTGCAATTGCGCGTGCTGCAGGACAAGCTGCCGCCCTTCGCCAAAGAGCGTGCCATGGCCGAGGTGGAAAAGGAACTGGGCCGCCCGGTGTCTGAGATCTTCTCGGAGTTTTCCGAGCCGATCGCCGCCGCGTCGATCGCGCAGGTCCATCACGCCAAACTGGCCGACACCGGTCAGGATGTGGCGGTGAAAGTGCTGCGCCCGGGCATCGAGCGCGCCTTTCGCAAGGATGTGGATGCCTTCTATTTTGCTGCCCGGATCGTTGATATTTGCGCCCCCGGCGCCCGGCGCCTGCGGCCGATGGATGTGATCGAACATTTCGACGGGGTGGTCCGGGGCGAACTGGATCTGCGACTGGAAAGCGCTGCCGCCTCGGAATTTGCCGACAACACCGCAAAAGATGCGGGGTTCAAGCTGCCGCCGGTCAAATGGGACCTCTCCGCGCGCCGGGTGATGACTCTGGGCTGGGCCGACGGGTTGCCGATCGGCGACAATGCGGCGCTGGATGCTGCCGGTCATGACCGGCGCGCCCTCGGCGAACGGGTGCTGTCGCTCTTCCTCAACCATGCCCTGCGCGACGGATTCTTCCATGCCGATATGCATCAGGGCAACATGAAGGTGGCTGCCGACGGTGACATTATCGCCTATGACTTTGGCATTATGGGGCATATCGACCTCTACACCCGCCGGGTCTATGCAGAAATCCTCTATGGTTTCATCAAGCGCGATTATCAGCGCGTGGCCGAGGTGCATTTCGAGGCCGGTTACGTGCCCGCCCATCAGGATGTGGACGAATTCGCCCGTGCTCTGCGTGCGGTGGGAGAACCGATCTTTGGCATGGACGCCACCCATATCTCCATGGGCCGCCTGCTGAATTATCTATTCGAGGTCACAGAACGGTTCGGCATGGAAACCCGCACCGAGCTGATCCTGTTGCAGCGCACCATGGTGGTGGTGGAGGGCGTGGCCCGCTCGCTCGATCCGCGTATCAACATCTGGGACGTCGCCAAACCGGTGGTGGAGGATTACATCAAGTCGTCGATCGGCCCCCGCGCCATCGCCGCCGATCTGGGCAAAACCGCGATGGTTCTGGCCCGTTTCGGCCCCCGTTTGCCGGGGCTGGTGGAACGCGCATTGATCGCCCAGGCTGGCGAGCCGGAAGCCGACCAGGGCCATCGCCCGTGGAAACGCGCCGCCGCCCTCGGCGTGGTGGCCGGGATCGTCACAACCCTCCTTGCCACACATATGCTCTGACAGTCAGGGGCGCGGCCCAACGCCGCGCCCCTCATTCTTCTAACTCCAAACATCCCGTGGTGAATGGCCCAAAAGGCCAGAGGGGCAGCGCCCCTCCCCCAAGGCGCAGATCACAGCCGTTCGATCGCCAGCGCAATGCCCTGTCCGCCACCAATGCACATGGTGATGATCGCGCGGGTACCGCCGGTGCGCTCCAGCTCATAGAGCGCCTTGACGGTGATGATGGCTCCCGTGGCGCCCACCGGATGGCCAAGCGCAATTGCACCACCGTTGGGGTTCACCCGATCTGCATCCAGTCCCAGCGCCTTGTTCACCGCCAGGGCCTGCGCGGCAAAGGCCTCGTTGGATTCGATCAGGTCGAAGTCACCCACCGTCATGTCGATCCGCTGCAGCAGCTTCTCCACCGCCGGGATCGGCCCGATGCCCATCACCTCGGGGCGCACGCCGGCATGGGCATAACCGAGGATACGGGCCTTGGGTTTCAGCCCAGCCTTCTCCGCCGCATCCGCCGTTGCCAGCACCAGTGCTGCCGCGCCGTCGTTGATGCCGGAGGCATTGCCCGCCGTGACCCGGCCGTCTTTCTGGAACACAGCGCGCAAGCCTGCCAGCGCCTCCATCGAGGTGCCCTTGGGGTGCTCATCCACCTCAAACGGCACCATGTCGCGCTTGACCTTCACCTCGACCGGGACGATCTGCTCCTTGAAAGACCCCGCCTCGATGGCCGCCGCAGCTCGGGTCTGGCTGGCCAGCGCAAAGGCGTCCATCTGGGCGCGGGTGATCTCGTGCTCATCGGCAACCTTCTCGGCGGTGACGCCCATATGGCCAGTGCCGAAGGGGCAGTTCAGGGCCCCCAGCATCATGTCGAGGGATTGCACATCCCCCATCTTCTGCCCCCAGCGGGTCGAGGGCGTGATGAAGGGGCTGCGCGACATATTCTCGGCCCCGCCTGTGAGTGCAAACTCTGCATCGCCCAGCATCAGGGCCTGAATACCGGAGACGATCGCCTGCGCGCCCGAGCCACACAGCCGGTTCACGTTCATCGCCGGCACACTGTCCGGCACGCCAGCTTGCATCGCCGCCACGCGGGACAGATACATGTCGCGCGGTTCGGTATTGATGACATGGCCATACACAACGGAGCCGATCTGCGCGGGCTCCACCCCGGACCGCTCCATCGCCGCCTTTGCCACCACGGTACCCAGATCGATCGGCGCAGTCCCCGCAAGCGATCCGCCAAAGGTGCCGATGGCGGTGCGCGCGCCGTCCAGAATCACGATATCGGTCATGTCTCACTCCTCATGTGCTTTGCCGATCACTATGCACCCGCAGCATCAACCTGTCGCCCGCAACGTCCCGTCATTGACACTCCCCAGCCGGCGCGCCACTACTCCGTTATGACGGAAACGACAGACGATATCCTGACCCTCCTGCCTGCCCGCCTGAAAGAGGCGCGCCGGGCGCAGGGTTTGAGCCTGGAGGCGGTGGCCAACCTCTCCGGCGTCAGCCGCTCCATGGTGAGCCAGATCGAACGCGGCGAAAGCTCGCCTACCATCGCGACCCTGTGGAACCTGACCCGGGCCTTGCAGGTGGATTTTGCCGGGCTCTTGGAAACCGGCGAGGCGGTGGATCATATCGAGGTGCTGCGCGCACCGCAGGTTCCGGTCATCGACAGCAAATCCGCCCGTTGCACCATCGCGATCCTGTCACCGCCAGAGGACGTCGGCGGGCATGAGGTCTATGACATTAGCTTTGCCTTGGGCGGCGCGCTGAACAGCCAACCGCATGGGCCGGGCACTTTGGAGCAGCTGACGGTGCTGGAAGGGGCGGTCGTGATCACCTCCGGCACCGCCAATGAGCAGCTGTCGCCGGGGGACACTGCACGCTACGCAGCCGATGTGCCCCATGCCATCACGGCCCTCGATGGCCCGGCGCGGGTGTTTCTGATCGTGAAGACGGGCTGAATGGTCTGAATTCCAGTATTGCGGATTTTTTTCCGCAAAACCATAATTCCATCTTTACGGATACGCATCCAGTATGACAGACTTCGGGAAACAACCGGAGTCGTGCTCATGTCCAATGCTTTTCTCAGCCACATCAGCGAAACCCTGACGCAGATCGAGGCCGATGGTCTGTACAAGCGCGAGCGAATGATCACCTCGCCCCAGGCGGGCGAGATCCACGTGGGCGACCGCGCGGTCATCAACCTCTGTGCCAATAACTATCTCGGCCTCGCCGATCATCCAGACCTGATTGCGGCGGCCAAATCGGTGATGGACAAGAAGGGTTATGGCATGGCCTCGGTCCGCTTCATCTGCGGCACCCAGGATCTGCACCGCGAACTCGAGCAGCGCATTGCGCAGTTCCTCGGCATGGATGATTCGATTCTCTTTGCCGCTTGTTTTGATGCCAATGGCGGGCTTTTCGAACCGCTGTTGGGGCCGGAAGATGCGATCATCTCCGACAGTCTCAACCACGCGTCCATCATCGACGGCATTCGTCTCTGCAAGGCGCAGCGCTACCGCTATGCCAACAACGATATGGTGGACCTTGAGGCCAAGTTGAAAGACGCCCGCGCCGCGGGTGCGCGTCATATCATGGTGGCGACCGATGGGGTCTTCTCCATGGATGGCTATCTGGCAAACCTGCCCGCGATCCGCGAGATTGCCGACCGTTATGATGCGGTGGTGATGGTCGATGACTGCCACGCCACCGGTTTCATGGGCACAAGGGGCGCCGGGACGCCGGATCATTTCGGGGTCGAGGTCGACATCCTCACCGGCACGCTGGGCAAGGCGCTGGGGGGCGCGATCGGCGGCTATATCGCCGGGCCGCAACCGGTGATCGACCTGCTGCGTCAGCGCGCGCGGCCCTATCTGTTCTCGAATTCCTTGCCCCCCGCAGTGGTGGCTGCGGGGCTGGAAGCGATCCGGCTGGTAGAGGAAGGCGCGGAGCTGCGTCAACAGCTGGTGGAAAACGCTCGGTTCTGGCGTGCCGGGCTGACCGAGCTGGGGTTTGACCTGTTGCCCGGAGAGCACCCGATCATCCCGGTGATGCTGGGCGACGCCAAGCTGGCGCAGGCGATGGCTGCAAAGCTGTTTGAGGAGGGCGTCTATGTCTCCGGCTTCTTCTTCCCGGTGGTGCCCAAAGGCAAGGCCCGCATCCGCACCCAGATGAACGCCGCCCTGACCCGGGAAGATCTGACCCGGGCGCTTGGTGCGTTTGAACGGGCTGGCAAAGCCTACGGGGTGATTTGAGATGCGACCAAACACAATGAAAGCCCTGGAGAAATCCAAGCCCGAGGAAGGCCTGTGGATGGTACAGGCGCCGGTGCCGGAGATCGGCCCTGATGAGGTGCTGATCAAGATCAACACCACCGGCATCTGCGGCACCGATATCCATATCTGGAACTGGGATGACTGGGCCGCGCATACCGTGCCGGTGCCGATGATCACCGGTCATGAATTCGCTGGTGAGATCGTCGAGCTGGGCCGCAATGTCAGCGGGCTGAGTATCGGGCAGCGGTGTTCCGGCGAGGGGCATCTGGTGCGGACCGACAGCCGTCAGTCGCGCTCGGGCAAATTTCACCTCGACCCCGGCACCCGGGGGATTGGCGTCAACGAACAGGGGGCCTTTGCGCAATATCTGCGGCTGCCCGCCTTCAACGTGGTGCCGCTGCCGGATGACATCCCGGACGAGATCGGTGCCATCCTCGACCCGCTTGGCAATGCGGTGCACACGGCGCTGAGCTTTGATCTGCTGGGTGAGGACGTACTGATCACCGGCGCCGGCCCCATCGGCATCATGGCCGCCGCCGTGGCCCGCCATGCCGGCGCCCGCAATGTGGTGATCACCGATGTGAACCCCGACCGGCTGACGCTGGCCGAAGAGGTCACCCGGGTGCGCACCGTGAATGTTGCCAAGGAGGACCTGAACGATGTGATCCATGAGCTGGGGTTAAAGGAAGGCTTTGACGTCGGGCTTGAGATGTCAGGCAACCAGCAGGCGCTTGATCAGATGGTGGAAGCGCTGGTGATGGGCGGCAAGATCGCGCTTCTGGGCATTCCGCCCGGCAAGTCGCCGGTGGACTGGTCGCGGATCGTGTTCAAGGCAATCACCCTCAAGGGCGTCTACGGGCGTGAAATGTTCGAAACCTGGTACAAGATGATCGCGATGTTGCAGAACGGCCTCGACGTGAGCCGCGTCATCACCCACCGGTTTGCGGTTGATGACTTTGCCGAAGGTTTTGCGGCGATGAAGTCCGGTCAGAGCGGCAAGGTGGTCCTGGACTGGACCAAAGCCTGAGTGGACCTGACAAAAAAGGAGGCAGGCGACCCGGGTTCTGGGCGCCTGCCTGAGTAAGGACAACGTGAATCACACCTCAACATCGCTAATGACAGGGGGCTGTCTGCATGGGGTTACAGACATGTCAGTATGTGAGACATGCAGTTCCTACATACAACCCTTGCGATAGTCGGCGCAATACAACTCTCTCAAGTATTTGCTCTGTTGGATCTATCCTTCCGGCAGCAGGCGTTGCCGTCCCTGATCGGTCAGGCACCAGGCCTGCGTCCCCTCGAACACCACCGGCACCAAAGCCCGTCCATAGCCCGCGCCGCAGTCGATATCGACGCGGTTGCCATAGTGCACGGGATGCTGCTCTGCGGTGTGCCCATGCACCACCAGCCAGGGGTGCGGCGCGGCGTGATCCAGAAACCCGTCCCGGATCCAGACCAGATCGTTTTCCGCCTGATCCGCGAGGGCGATACCGGGGCGGACACCCGCGTGCACGAAAAGCAGATCGCCCGACAAATGGGACAGCGACAGGTTCCGCAGGAAGGTGACGTGATCCTCGGGGACCGTTGCCTTGGCCTGCCGATGCAGATCCTCCAACCGGATGCGATCCGGGACCTCCAGGCCATAGGACCCTAGCGTTGCAACGCCGCCGATCCGTTCATGGAACCAGTGATAGCCCACCAGCATGTGCGGATCATGCCGCGGCGTATCCTCCATGAACCATTCGAACATCCGGTCGTGATTGCCCTTGAGGCAGGTCCAGTTGCGCCCTTCGGCCTGCCCCTGCATCAACCGCGCAATCACGCCGCGACTGTCCGGGCCGCGATCCACGTAGTCGCCGACAAAGACCACCTCGGCCTCCGGCCCGCCATCTGCTGCGATCAGCTCCAACGCGCGGTCAAGCTGGGCGGTCTGCCCGTGAATGTCACCGATGGCATAGATGGGTTTGGTCATAGCGGCTCTTCTTTCAGTTTTTCTGCAAGCCCGGGTCTTATCCGGCTAAGATCACGGAGAGATAACATCTCGACCGGTAACAAAGGCAAACGGGGCATCAAGGGCAAGGTGAAAACCCCGTCACCCAGGAAAGGAACGTGGGATGAAGGGAATAGCATTCGGATTCATGGTTCTGGCTGTATGTTTGGGCATACTCGGAATGATCTGGGGCATCCAGATGGCGGCCTCCAAGGACCACACTTTGGCAAATGCCCACGCGCATCTGAACCTGATCGGCTGGGTCGGCTTTGCGCTCTATGGATTTTACTATCACGTGGTGCCATCCGCCGCACAGGGCCGGTTGCCGCGCCTGCATCTGGTGGTTTCGGTGCTGGCGGTAGGCACCATCGCGCCGGGTATCGCCATCGTCAAAAGCGGCGGCGGTGATGCGCTGGCCATTCTGGGCAGCTTTCTCACGCTTGCGAGCGCCCTGATATTCTTGGTCACGGTGATCCGCAGCCGCGCTGCGTGATGCAAGTTCGGGTCCGCCATTGCTGGCGAACCCGATCATCTCATAAGCCAGCCTGCACAAACGCTGTTCAGGCGACGTCGAACACCAGCGGCTTGATCTGGGTGAACAGGCCGGTTTCGGCCAGTTTCGCCCGTGCATCCGCAGGCACCGGTGCGTCGACATACAGAAGCGCGATCGCCTCGCCGCCCTCGTTCGACCGACCAAGCGTAAAGTTGGCGATGTTCACATCCATGTCGCCCATGGTGCGACCCAGCGCGCCGATGATGCCCGGCACGTCGTTGTTGGTGGTGTAGAGCATGTGCTGGCCGACCTCGGCGTCGATGTTGATGCCCTTGATCTGGATGAACCGCGGCTTGCCGTCCGAGAACACCGTGCCCGCAACCGAACGCTCCCGCTTGGCCGTCACCACCGTCACCTTGATGTAACCGTCAAAGGTGCCGGATTTGTCCTGGTTGGTGGTCGAGATCTGGATGCCGCGCTCCTTGGCCACCACGGGAGCGGAGACCATGTTCACGTCCGGGTTCACATTCTTCATGATGCCGGAGATCACCGCGCAGTTCAGCGCCTCCAGGTTCATGTCCGACACCACACCATCGTAAAGCACGTTGATCGCGGTGATCGGCTCGTCCGACATCTGCCCGGCAAAGGAGCCGAGGTGATCGGCGAGTTTGATCCACGGCCCCATGACCTTGGCTTCCTCGGCGGTCACCGACGGCATGTTGAGTGCATTTTCCACCGCGCCGGTCAGCAGGTAGTTGGCCATCTGGTCGGCAACCTGCAGGGCGACGTTTTCCTGTGCTTCGGACGTCGCGGCACCCAAATGCGGGGTGCAAACCACATTCGGCAGGTCAAACAGCGGATTGTCCTTGGCCGGTTCCACCGAGAACACGTCGAAGGCGGCACCCGCCACATGGCCGGAAGTCAGCGCCTCGGCCAATGCGGCCTCGTCGACCAGTCCACCGCGGGCACAGTTGACGATGCGCACGCCCTTCTTGGTCTTGGCGAGGTTTTCGCGGCTGAGGATGTTCTTGGTCTGATCGGTCAGCGGCACATGAAGGGTGATGAAATCGGCGCGGGTCAGCAGCTCGTCCAACTCGACCTTCTCGACCTGCATCTTCTTGGCCTTTTCCTCGCTGAGGAAGGGATCATAGGCCACGACCTTCATCTTCAGGCCCCGGGCGCGGTCGCAGACAATGCCACCGATGTTGCCCGCGCCGATCACACCAAGTGTCTTGCCGGTCAGCTCGACGCCCATAAACTTGGACTTTTCCCATTTGCCCGCATGGGTGGAGGCAGAGGCCTCGGGGATCTGGCGGGCAACGGCAAACATCATCGCAATGGCGTGTTCGGCGGTCGTGATCATGTTGCCGAAGGGGGTGTTCATGACGATCACCCCCTTCTTGGAGGCGGCGTCCTTGTCGATGTTGTCGGTGCCGATACCGGCGCGACCGATCACCTGCAGCTTGTCCGCCGCTTCGAGGATGGTCGGGGTCACCTTGGTGGCGGAGCGGATGGCGAGGCCATCATACTGCCCGATGATCTCGGCCAGCTTGTCTTTGTCCTTGCCCACGTCGGGCAGGAAGTCCACGTCGATGCCACGGTCGCGAAAGATCTGTACGGCGGCGTCGGACAGCTTGTCGGAGATGAGTACCTTGGGGGCCATTGTCTTGGTCCTTTGTCTGCGGGGGCCGGGATGCGGCCTGAAACTGGGAATAGGGGTCGGCGCTGCCCGGGCTGTCGCCCGGGCGATTTGCGTTAGCCTTGCGCGGCGATCTCGGCCTCGAAGGCCCAGGCCAGCCACGGCAGCATGGCCTCGATATCCGAGGTCTCCACCGTGCCACCGCACCAGATCCGCAGACCGGCGGGTGCATCACGGTAAGCGCCAATGTCATAGGCGATGCCTTCAGACTCCAACCGCTTGGCCACGGATTTGGCAAAGCTGGCGCCATCCTTGATCCGCTTGTCGGTGAACTTCAGGCAGACGGAGGTATTCGACCGCGTCGCCGGATCATTGGCGAGGTTGTCGATCCAGTCGTTGGCATAGGCAAAGGCGTGGATCGCATCCGCATTCGCGTTGGCGCGACCGATCAGCCCCTCAAGGCCACCCACCGAACGGGCCCAGTCCAGTGCAAAGAGGTAATCCTCCACCGCCAGCATCGACGGCGTGTTGATGGTTGCGCCGGTAAAGATCCCGTCGATCAGCTTGCCGCCCTTGGTCAGGCGGAAGATCTTCGGCAGCGGCCATGCCGGCGTGTAGCTTTCCAGACGTTCCACCGCGCGGGGGCTGAGGACGATGACGCCGTGTGCCGCCTCGCCGCCCAGCACCTTCTGCCAGGAGAAGGTGGTGACATCGAGCTTGTCCCACGGCAGGTCCTGCGCAAAGGCGGCAGAGGTCGCATCGCAGATGGTCAGGCCCTCGCGGTCATCCGCGATCCAGTCACCATTGGGCACCCGCACGCCGGAGGTGGTGCCGTTCCAAGTGAACACCACATCATGCGCGGGGTTCACGGTGGTGAGGTCGACAATGTCGCCATAGTCGGCGGTCTTCACCTCGGCGTCGATCTTCAGCTGTTTCACCACATCGGTGACCCAGCCAGCGCCAAAGCTTTCCCAGGCGATCATCTCGACCTTGCGTTCGCCCAGCAGGTTCCACATCGCCATCTCCATCGCGCCGGTGTCGGACGCGGGCACGATGCCGATCTTGTAGTCTGCGGGGATGCCTAGGATCTCGCGGGTGCCTTCGATGGCGGCGAGGAGCTTTTCCTTGCCGACGGCAGCGCGATGGCTGCGACCGAGAGGCGCGTCAGCGAGTTTGGACAGATCATATGTGGGGGGTTTGGCGCAGGGGCCAGAAGAAAAACGCGGATTGGCCGGCCGCGATGCCGGTTGTGCAATAGCCATTGATGCTACCCTTCCAGATAAGCGCCCCTCGTTGGGGAGGGGTGTCCCACCGACAGCGATATGCGGCGGTTTGATTCCGCGCAACTGGGAAAATTGCCTGTTTGCGCCGCTTTGGAAAAATAATGCGACCTTCAATGACGCCGATCGGAAACTTTGTACCACGCAGCCCGCCCCCACTGGTGCCGCTGGAAAGCCGCCGTTAAGAGAAGGCATCCCGTTTAGATCGGAGAACGCCATGTATGTCGCCACGCTGCTCGTGAACCCCGCCACCCCGACGCTGGAGCCCGCGTTGGTCGAATCTCTCAGGAACGCCTGGGGCGGGGGAGAGGCGAACTGGCTCAACCCCGGCATTGCAGCGGAATTCACCCTGGAGAGCCTGCCCGACAACCGCTGGGACGTCTGGGGCGACCTGCAGGGCATGGGCGTCGATCTGGTGCTGCAACCTGACCAAGGCCGACGCAAGAAGATGCTGTTGGCGGATATGGACTCGACGATGATCCAGCAGGAATGCATCGACGAGCTGGCCGATGAGGCGGGAGTGGGCGCCCGGGTCAAGGATATCACTGCTCGCGCCATGAACGGTGAATTGGATTTCGAGGGCGCACTGACCGAACGTGTCGGCCTGCTGAAAGGCCTGCCCGAGGAGGTCATCACGCAGGTGTTGAACAGCCGCATTAGCTTCATGCCCGGCGGGCGCGAGCTTCTGGCAACAATGAAGGCGGATGGCGCCTACGCGGCGCTGGTCTCTGGCGGTTTCACCGCCTTTACCGCGCGGGTCGCCGCGGAACTGAGGTTTGACGAGAACCGCGCCAACACGCTGATCGTTGCGGATGGCAAGCTGACTGGCGAGGTCGGCCGTCCCATTCTGGGCCGCGAGGCCAAGGTGGAGGCGCTGGAACAGATCACCGCCCGCCTCGGGATTTCCGAGGCAGATGTGATCGCGGTCGGCGATGGAGCCAATGACCTCGGCATGCTGACCCGGGCAGGCGCCGGGGTGGCGCTGCATGCCAAACCTTCGGTGGCGGCGGAATGCGAGATCCGCATCAATCACGGCGACCTTACGGCGCTCTTGTACGTTCAGGGCTACAGCCGGGGCGACTTCAAAGGATAAGACATGTTCGAAGTGACCTTCGAGGTCCTGCTGCTGTTGATCGCAGCGGGGTTTGTGGCCGGATTCATTGATGCGGTGGCCGGTGGCGGCGGGCTGATCACCGTGCCGGTTCTGCTCATCGCCGGTGCCAATCCGGTGACCGCGCTGGCCACCAACAAGATACAGGGCCTGTTCGGTTCTGCGACCGCGGCGATCTCTTATGCCCGCGGTGGGCACGTGGACCTTCGTAGCCAATGGAAGACTGCGGTGATCGCCTTCTTCGCCTCCATAGGGGGTGCGCTGCTGGTGTCCTTGTTGCCGGTAGAACTGATCCGATACGCTCTGCCGATCCTGCTGGTGGGAATCGCGATCTTCTTTGCCACCAAGAAAGGCCTGGACGATGTTGACCGGGCGCGTCGCCTGTCGCCTGCGATCTTTGCCGCCACTGTGGTGCCGCTTTGCGCCGCGTATGACGGCCTGCTCGGCCCCGGCGCGGGCAGTTTCTACATGCTCGCCTTTGTTGGCCTTGCAGGCTACGGCATCCTGAAAGCCACGGCACATACAAAACTGCTGAATTTCGCCTCCAACGCCGGCGCGCTTGCGGCCTTTGCCGTTGTGGCGACGCCCTGGTGGTTCACCGGGCTTGCCATGGGCATTGCACAGATTGCCGGCGCGCGCGTCGGCGCTGGGCTTGCTCAAAAACAGGGCGCGAAGGTCATCAAACCGCTGTTGGTTCTGACCACCATCACCCTGGCTCTGAAATTGATCTGGGATTTGATCTGATCAGAACTGCAATTCTGCGGCGGGGCGCATCTCGCCGCAGTGGATACCGTTCCAGTTGGTGATGGCGGCGCTCATGTAGGCCTTGGCCGATGGGCTATCTTTGTCGAGTACTCCGAGGCTGACCAGCAAGGCAGCGATGGCATTCTCAGCTGCACGCGTTGCACCGTCGGACACCTTCAGCGCGATCCCCAGTTCCTGCTCTGGCAGGATCGCGACAAACACCCCCTCAGCCCCGGTTTTCACCGACACCTTGCCGCCCATGTCACGCATCAGGGCGGTGCAGGCCCGACCCTCTCCCGCGACCAGCTCCGGGTGCTGCGCCATGGCGGCACGCAATTGCACGGCGGCCTCGTCGGACCGGGTGGACCGTGTGTGAGCAGAGGCAAACCACCCCATGCCGCGCGCCAGTCCCGTCACGGTGCAGGCAAAGTTGGGCGCAGAACACCCGTCAATCCCATAGGTCGGACTGGTTTCACCGGTGACCTCCTCAAAGGCCTCATGGCAGGCCTGCTGAACCGGATGATCGATCTCCACATATTCCGGACCCGCGCCCAAGTGCTGCGCCAATGTCAAAAAGCCCGCATGCTTTCCGGAGCAGTTGTTGTGGATCTGACAAGGGCTGTCGTCAGTCTTGATGAGACCATGCATGACCTCTTTGTCGCGCGGCATTTGGGCGCCGCAGCGCAGATCGCCCTCGCTCAACTCCAGTTGATCGAGCCACCGGCTGACACGGTCCACATGGATACGGGCCCCGTTGTGGGACGCACAGGCAAGCGCTAGCTGTTCGCTGTTCAACCCGTAGCGCGCCGCAGCACCGGAGGTCAGAAGCGGCAATGCCTGCACCATCTTGCAGGAGCTGCGTGGGTAGATCACCTGATCTGGATTGCCCCAACTGTGCACGATCTCACCCTTGCCATTGCAGACGACGGCATGACCGTGGTGCTGACTCTCCAGCAGGCTGCCGCGCCAAATCTCTGTCAAAGGGGCGGGGGTGTTCTGGCGCGTCATCTGGGGAACTCATTGCTTGGGGTGTGTTTGAGCAGCACCAAACATCCAAAACCCCGGGCTTTCAAGGAAAAGGCGGCAGAAACCCGCCAAACCCGGCATTTGCGCATGGCCCTTGTTCCGCTAATATGCTTGTGTCAAGGATCATGATACATGGGCAAAGACGATGTGCAAAACATCGCGGACAGCCCAGGGACATTTGAGGACAAGACAGTCTTGGAGGCGGGACGCATGGCATTTAAACTCCGTTGCTTGGCAGGGGCGCTCTTGCTGGTTGGCATGGCCACCACTGCAAGCGCACAGCAAGCAACGACCGAAAATCGCGTGGGCGCGCATGTGGATTGGAGCGTCTTTGAAGAGAGCTCTCCGCGTGAGTGTATCGGTGTATCGGCACCAAAAGAAACTGTGAACACAAGGGATGGTCGCGTGGTCGCCGTGCGCCGCAGCGAAATTCGCTTGTTCGTGTTTTACCGCCCGGATGGCGGCAACAAGGGCCAGGTTACCTTTACCGGCGGATATCCTTTTGCTCCCGGCTCAACCGTCAACATGAAAATTGGCGACTCGGAGTTCGAGCTGTTCACCGAGGGCGAATGGGCCTGGCCAGCGACGCCGACCGATGATTCAAAGATCATCACCGCGATGAAACGCGGCACCGATGCGGTGCTGACCGCACGATCTTCGCGCGGGACACAGACACAAGATACCTTCTCCCTGCTGGGGTTCACCGCCTCTATCGAGGATGCGGAGAAACGCTGCGCCGGGTGATCACGGACTGAGTGTAAAGAAAATTCTGACGGCGGGGCTGCGGCTTCGCCGTTTTCTTTTCAAAGCCCCGCCTCGCGCTTTGGGATATTTTGCGTTAGAAACGAGGTAAGGAGACCTCTGCACGCATAGCAGGGTTGAACGAGAATCCTTTTGATCTCGGGCCAATCTCCTATATAGAGCCGCATCCAGCCACGTTTTATCCACAACCCAGCGAGTCCCGTCTCATGACAGCCTCAGCGCCGATCACTCAAGATGTCCTGACCTTGCCCCGCAAGGCACCCGAAGGCGGCAAGATCAACCTTGTCGGCCTGACCCGCGATCAAATGCGCGAGGTGCTGATTGCCAATGGCACCGCAGAAAAGCAGGCCAAAATGCGCGTCGGTCAGATCTGGCAGTGGATCTATCAATGGGGCGTGCGCGACTTTGCCTCGATGACCAACCTCGCAAAGGGTTATCGCGCGCAGCTGGAAGAGACCTTCGAGATCCGCATCCCGGAGGTGGTTTCGCGTCAGGTGTCCGTCGACGGCACTCGCAAGTATCTGGTGCGTATCGAAGGCGGCCATGAGGTCGAGGTGGTTTATATCCCCGAGGATGACCGCGGCACGCTGTGTATTTCCAGCCAGGTCGGCTGCACCCTGACCTGTTCCTTCTGCCACACCGGCACCCAGAAGCTGGTGCGCAACCTGACTCCGGCCGAAATCGTCGGGCAGGTGATGATGGCGCGCGATGACCTGGAGGAATGGCCGACGCCGGGCGCACCCAAGGATGAGACCCGACTGCTGTCAAACATCGTGCTGATGGGTATGGGCGAGCCGCTGTATAACTTCGAAAACGTGCGTGACGCGATGAAGATCGCGATGGACCCGGAAGGGATCTCTCTGTCGCGTCGCCGCATCACGCTGTCGACCTCCGGTGTGGTGCCGGAAATTGCCCGCACCGCGCAGGAAATCGGCTGTCTGCTGGCGGTCTCCTTCCACGCGACCACCAATGAGGTCCGCGACAAGCTGGTGCCGATCAACAAGCGCTGGAATATCGATGCGCTGCTGCAGGCGCTGGCGGATTACCCCAAAGTGTCGAACTCCGAGCGGATCACCTTTGAATACGTGATGCTCGACGGGGTGAATGATTCCGATGAGGACGCGCAGCGGCTGCTCGATCATATCAAGCGTTACAATATCCCGGCCAAGATCAACCTCATTCCCTTCAACGAATGGCCCGGCGCGCCCTACAAACGGTCGTCGAACAACCGCATCCGCGCTTTTGCCAATATCATCTATCAGGCGGGCTATGCCTCGCCGATCCGCAAGACACGCGGCGATGACATCATGGCGGCCTGCGGTCAGTTGAAGTCGGCCACCGAGCGCGCCCGCAAGAGCCGCAAGCAGATCGAGGCCGAGGCTGGCATCGCCGAAAGCTGACGCCACCCCATCCAACATTTCCTATTCTGCCCCAAAAGGCGCTGCGAAAATCGCGGCGCCTTATTCTTTCCCAATTTTAGCAAAATTTGCGCCATCAGCTGCCGACAGTCTCAGAATCAGAAACAGTACACGGAAAAACTTCCGGGCAGCAAAGGGCAGCACAATGATTGGACAGCAGGGCGCAACAATGGATGACGGCATTCTTTCGCTGGTACGCGAGGAACGGCGCAAGGCACTGAGCACGCGGGAATGGCAATTCCGTCTGCGCGGCTACGGCTATGCCATCCGGGATGAGGATGGGGCACAGATCCTGACCCGCCTGCCGCGCGGCGAAGCGCTTGGCGTGCTGCCCGCAGAACTGACCTGAGGCTTGACAGTTAGAACACGACAAATTCTCGACATACCAATGATCTGACGCGCTCCCGACGTTCCCACAAACGTTCTCACCCCACCCAAAAGGGACACCGACATTTGATCATTGGCTTCTGCCCTCTCGGGCAGACCCGCGCGCCGAGCCCCATGGGCTCGGCGCGCGGGCGTGTTTCTCAACTGCTTTGGTCCAATGCGGCCTCGCCTCAGCGCTCGCGGCCAGGGAGATTCTGACGCGCCGGAACCGGGCTCCAGGTCTCGATCACCTGGATCGCCTCATCGGCGCTTTCGACGAACTTGAATAGCTCCAGATCCTGCTCCGAAATGGTGCCGGCATCCGCCAGCGCATCCCAGTTGATGATCTTCTCCCAGAAGGCGCGTCCGAACAGCAGGAAGGGCACCGGCTCCATGCGCCCGGTCTGGATCAGGGTCAGCGCCTCGAACATCTCGTCCAGCGTGCCAAAGCCGCCAGGGAAGACGCAGATCGCCTCTGCCCGCATCAGAAAGTGCATCTTGCGGATCGCGAAATAGTGGAAATTGAAGCACAGCTCCGGCGTCACGTATTCGTTCGGCGCCTGTTCATGCGGCAGAACGATGTTGAGACCGATCGAGACGCCTTCCGCATCCACCGCACCGCGGTTGCCCGCTTCCATCACTCCCGGTCCGCCACCCGTAACCACCACATGGCGACGACCGCCGGTGGTCTTGGATTTCTCGGTCATCTTCTTCGCAAAGGCACGGGCCTCGTCATAGAAATGGCTGAGGTCGGCCAATGTTTTGGTACGTGCCTTGGCTTTATCGGCCGGTGCCGGGATACGGGCGCCACCGAACATCACCACGGTGCTCTCGATCCCCTGCTCATCCAGCATCAGCTGCGGCTTCAACAGCTCCAGCTGCAGACGCACCGGACGCAGCTCCTCGCGACAGAGGAAGCCTTCGTCCGCAAAGGCAAGCTGGTAGGCCGGGGACTGGGTCTGCGGGGTCACGGGCACATGTTCGGCGCGGTTGCGGTCGGCGCTTGCATCCGTGAAGCGGCTGTGGCGGTCGTCACTCATATCAATTCTTGCCTGTTCTGCGGTACCAAAGGTCAGACCTTGTCTTAGCCCGGAAGACGACGGCAAACCAGCTTTGAGATCAGCCCTCCCCTTGCCTCCGGCCGATAATCCCCTAGGGTTCGCCGCAACTGCAAAGACTCGAGGACAGACAATGGACTGGACACCGCTGATTTCCGGCGCGCACAATCGGATTGCCGAACATGTGGTGGAAACCCCGTTGCTCAACGTGCAGAGCTTCGGCCTCGGCTACCCGGTGCAACTGAAGCTCGAACAGCTGCAGCACGCAGGTAGTTTCAAGGCGCGCGGCGCCTTCAACACACTGCTATCGGAACCGGTGCCGGAAGCCGGCCTGGTGGCCGCATCCGGCGGCAATCACGGCGCTGCGGTGGCCTTTGCCGCCCGCGCACTGGGCTTTCACGCGAAGATCTACGTGCCTGAAATCGCAGGACAGGCCAAGATTGAACTGATCCGCTCCACCGGCGCCGACCTAGAAGTGATCCCGGGCGCCTATGCCAATGCGCTGGAGGCCGCGCAGGACTGGGAGTTGCAGACCGGCGCCATGCAGATCCACGCCTATGACGCCCCCGCCACGGTTGCCGGACAAGGCACGCTCTTTGCCGAGTGGGAGGCGCAGGGGCTTGACGCTGATACCGTACTGATCGCGGTCGGCGGCGGCGGGCTGATCAGTGGCGCACTTGGCTGGTTTCAGGATCGGCGCAAGGTGGTTGCTGTCGAACCTGCCACCTCCTGCGCGCTGAAATCGGCGCTGATGACCGGAGCCCCCACCAACGTAGACGTCAGCGGTATCGCCGCCAATGCGCTTGGCGCGCGCCGCATCGGTGACATCTGCTTCGACCTCGCTAGCGCCCAGCGCACCCCAAGTGTCATCGTCCCAGATGCCGCAATTGAGGCCGCCCAACATGCGCTTTGGCGCGATCACCGCCTGCTGGTCGAGCCCGCCGGGGCCACCGCACTGGCGGCGCTGATGTGCGGCGCTTACCTGCCCGCGCGGGGGGAGAAGGTCGCGGTGCTGCTTTGTGGTGGCAATATCGACCCGGAACCCCTGAGCGATCCCGCAACACAGGTGGACGTCTCCTTCACCTGAGAATGGGAAAGCCTTGCGGCGGACGGCGTGCGCGCCTATCGAACGGGCATGAGTGAGACCACAGCCGACAAGATATTTCGCGCCCTGATGGAACGGATCGTCACCGGCGATCTGCCCGCCGGCGACAAGCTGCGGCAGGACCATATCGCGCGCGACTACCAGACCTCGCATGTGCCGGTGCGCGAGGCCTTTCTACGGCTGGAGGCCAAGGGGCTGGCGAAATCTGTGCCCCACAAGGGCATGCGGGTCACCGCGTTGGAGCCTACGGAAATCCGCGAAGTGATTGAGATGCGAGTGGCCCTGGAGGTGCTCGCCCTGACCCATGCCCTGCCCCGCCACGACGCGGACACACTGGCAACCATTGAAGACGCCTGCCGCGCCTGTGATGCGGCCAGCGACATGATCACTTGGGATCGCTGCAACCGTCGCTTTCACCTGGCGCTTCTGGCACCGTGCGACATGCCCCGGCTGTTGTCGGCGATCGAGGATCTGCACATCACTGCCGCGCGGCATCTTTTTGCCCATTGGCAGGATCGCTGGGTCCCACGCCCCGATGGCGATCACGCAGCACTGCTGCAGGCGCTGCGCGCTCAGGATCTGACGCTGGCTTGCGATCTGCTGCGCCGTCACCTGCGCCGGGTCAGCTGACCACACCCGCCGATGCCGCTCCGCAACTGAACGGGGGCGCGTTCAGGACATGACCTCCGGAGATTTTGTGGCTATAAGCGCTCGAATCCAACAAAACCCGGAGCCGGAACATATGTCCAACGCGCAGCTGGAAACCGCAATCGAGGCCGCCTGGGAGGCCCGTGACACCATCACCCCCGCCACCACCGGCGAAACCCGTGACGCCATCGAACAGACCCTCGCCGCGCTCGACAGCGGCAAGCTCCGCGTGGCCGAGAAACAGGAAAACGGCGACTGGCATGTGAACCAATGGGCGAAAAAAGCGGTTCTGCTCGGCTTTCGCCTGAAAGATATGGAAGAGCAATCCGGTGGCCCGCAGGGCGCTGGCTGGTGGGATAAGGTAGATAGCAAGTTCAAGGGCTGGCAGGCCGCTGACTGGAAATCCGCTGGCTTCCGCGCGGTTCCCAACTGCGTGGTCCGCAAATCCGCCTATATCGCCCCCGGCGTGGTGCTGATGCCCTCCTTTGTGAACCTCGGCGCCTATGTCGACGAAGGCACCATGGTCGACACCTGGGCCACCGTCGGCTCCTGTGCGCAGATCGGCAAGGGCGTGCACCTGTCTGGCGGTGTCGGCATCGGCGGCGTGCTGGAACCGATGCAGGCGGGCCCAACCATCATCGAGGACAACTGCTTTATCGGCGCCCGCTCCGAGGTGGTCGAGGGCTGCATCGTGCGCGAAGGTTCGGTGCTAGGCATGGGCGTCTTCATCGGCCAGTCCACCAAGATCGTTGATCGCGAAACCGGCGAAGTGATGTATGGCGAAGTACCGCCCTACTCGGTCGTGGTTGCGGGCTCGATGCCGTCGAAAAACGGCATCAACCTCTACTGCGCGGTGATCGTGAAGCGCGTTGACGCCAAGACCCGCTCCAAGACCGGCATCAACGAGCTGCTGCGCGACTGACAGCGGCGGCGGTTCGCGGCGTTAACACGAAAGTTTTACCACAGGCAGCTTCGGCTGCCTGTTTTTTTATTGCGCCACGTATAGGGTATGTGGAATATTATTAATAATTGCGATGAATTTTTGATTGCACCGTCATTACATCGCCCGGATGTGAACAGCTGAAGGAGTAGCCCCAATGCCTGCGTCCTGGAAGCCGACGAACTATCCGTCATTGAGTCCCTACCTCGTCTGTCATGATCCGGAGGCCACCATCGCTTTTCTGGAAACCGTCTTCGATGCCCGCGTGTTGCAGCGCTACGATCACAAGGATGGCAGCTTGATGCATGCGGAGATGCGGATCGATGATAGCATCATCATGATCGGAGGACTGCCCGAGGCCGAAGACAACGACACCCATGTCCACCTCTATGTGCCAGACGTTCAAACCGTCTTTGATCGGGCCATCGCCGCGGGCGGCATGATCGTGCAGGAACCCCTGCGCAAACAATCCGAGGGCGACATCAGGGGCGGGATCAAGGGACCGAGCGGCACCACCTGGTGGCTGGCTACTCAGGTTGCTCCATAGTCCGAAACCCACCTCTGGTGCACAAAAATGGGGGCTCCGTAGGAAGCCCCCATGAATTTTTTTTTCGCTGCAGCTGGTTCAGTCGAGAATGCCGGGCAGATCCAGTCCATGTTCCTTCGCGCAATCCTTGGCGATGTCGTATCCCGCATCGGCGTGTCGCATCACGCCCGTCGCCGGATCATTCCACAACACGCGCCCGATGCGGCGATCCGCATCCTCGGACCCGTCACAGCAGATCACCACGCCGGAGTGCTGCGAAAAACCCATGCCGACACCGCCACCGTGGTGCAGCGACACCCATGTGGCACCGGATGCGGTGTTCAGCAGCGCGTTCAGCAGCGGCCAGTCCGACACCGCGTCGGAACCGTCCATCATCGCCTCTGTCTCGCGGTTCGGCGAGGCCACGGAGCCACTGTCGAGGTGGTCGCGACCGATCACAACCGGCGCCGACAACTCGCCCGTGCGCACCATCTCGTTGAACGCAAGCCCCGCCTTGTGACGATCCCCCAGACCGATCCAGCAGATCCGAGCCGGCAGACCCTGAAAGGCAATGCGTTCCTGCGCCATGTCGAGCCAACGGTGCAGGCCTTCATTCTCGGGGAACAGCTCCTTCATCTTGGCGTCGGTCTTGCGGATGTCCTCCGGATCACCGGACAGGGCCACCCAGCGGAACGGGCCGATGCCACGGCAGAACAGCGGGCGGATGTAGGCGGGCACAAAACCGGGGAAGTCAAAAGCGTTCTCCAGCCCCTCGTCCAGCGCCACCTGACGGATGTTGTTGCCGTAATCCACTGTGGGCACGCCCATGGCGTGGAAGGCACACATGGCCTCTACCTGCACGCGCATGCTGGCGCGAGCGGCCTTTTCCACCGCTTTCTTGTCGGTCTCGCGCTTCTCTTTCCACTCAGCCATGGTCCAGCCCTGCGGCAGGTAGCCATTCACAGGATCATGAGCCGAGGTCTGGTCGGTCACCATGTCAGGGCATGTGCCGCCGGCCTTTGCGCGCTCCACCAGCTCTGCAAAGACATCCGCGGCATTGCCCAGAAGGCCCACGGATTTCGCCTCACCGGCCTTGGTCCAGCGCTCGATCATTTCCAGCGCTTCGTCCAGAGTCTCGGCCTTCTCGTCGAGGTACTTGGTGCGCAGGCGGAAATCGATCGAGTCCGGGTTGCACTCCACCGCCAGACAGCAGGCGCCTGCGAACACGGCCGCCAGCGGCTGCGCGCCGCCCATGCCGCCAAGGCCGCCGGTCAGGATCCATTTGCCGGTCAGGTCGCCGTCAAAATGCTGACGGCCCGCTTCGGCAAAGGTCTCATAGGTGCCCTGCACGATGCCCTGAGTACCGATGTAGATCCAGGACCCTGCGGTCATCTGGCCGTACATCATCAGGCCTTTCTTATCGAGCTCGTTGAAATGGTCCCAATTGGCCCAATGCGGCACCAGGTTGGAGTTGGCGATCAGCACACGCGGCGCGTCCTTGTGGGTCTGGAACACGCCAACAGGTTTGCCCGATTGCACCATCAGCGTCTGGTCATCTTCCAGATCACGCAGGCTGTCGACGATCAGGTCGAAATCCTTCCAGGTCCGTGCGGCGCGACCGATGCCGCCGTAAACCACCAGTTCATGCGGATTTTCGGCCACATCGGGGTGCAGGTTGTTCATCATCATCCGCAAAGGTGCCTCGGTCATCCAGGACTTTGCGGTCAGTTCGGTGCCCGTGGCGGGGTAGATGTCACGGGTGTTCTTGCGCGGATCGCTCATGCGGGCCTCCATTGAGTCAGGTCAGTCAAAATTCGGGAAAGATGCGCGCGCATCCGGTCGGCGCGCGCTGGATCGTAACGCCAGGGCGGCGTCTCGTCGCAGTAGGTGGCCTGAGCCAGCTCCATCTGGATCGCGTGCCAGCCTTCGTTCGGGCGGCCATAGTGGCGCGTGGTCCAGCCGCCCTTGAAGCGACCGTTCAGCACCGACGTATAGCCCTCGGCCTGCTGGCAGTGATTGAAAACCATCACCTCCAGATCGCGGGAACAGGTGGTGCCGAGGTTGGTGCCGACGTTGAAATCCGGCAGGCGGCCATCGAACAGGAACGGAATGTCGCCCCGGATCGAGTGGCAGTCATAGAGGATGGCAAAACCGTGGAGTGCCTTGACCCGCTCCATCTCCGCCGTCAGTGCAGCGTGATAGGGTGCGTGATATGTGTCTCGGCGACGGGTGATTTCTGCCGCATCCGGTTCATGCTCCCAGATCGGGTTGCCGTCAAAATCCGTCAGCGGCACCAACGTGGTGGTGTTTTGCCCGGGATAGAGACTGACGCCAGAGGGGTCGCGGTTCACATCGATCACATAGCGATGGATCGGTGTGCGCACGGTGGTCACCCCGTCCGCCAGCCCGGCATAGAGGTCATGGATGTGCCAGTCGGTATCGGCCAGCCCCCGACCCTGCGCGTTCAGATTTGCGCTGATATCCTCAGGCACCTCGGTGCCAGTATGTGGCAGACCAAGGACCAACGGAGAGGTGCCTTGCGAAACCTCGATCATACTGCGACCTCCACGCCCGCGGCATCACCCACGCGTCCCGCACGCACCATTGCGCTGGCCCCTTCGATTTCCCGCGCGAGGTAGCGGTCATCGCCCAGGCTGGGGATCTCGCTGCGCAGCATTGCCAGCAGATCCTGCAGCCTATGAGAGGTTTTCAGCGGCGCACGCGCCTCGACGCCTTGCGCCGCGCAGAGCATCTCCACCCCCAGAATGACCGAGAGATTCGCGGTCATCTTCGCCAGACGCAGCGCGCCATGGGCGGCCATCGAAACGTGATCTTCCTGATTGGCGGAGGTCGGCGTGGAATCGGTCACGCAGGGATTGGCCAGATGCTTGTTCTCGCTCATCAGCGCAGCTGTCGTCACCTCGGCGATCATGAAACCGGAGTTCAGTCCCGGGTTCGGTGTCAGGAAGGGCGGCAGGTCGTGGCTAAGGGTCGGGTCGACCATAAGCGCCACCCGGCGCTGCGCGATCGCGCCGATTTCGGCCACGGCGAGAGCGATCTGATCGGCAGCAAAGCCCACGTATTCGGCGTGGAAGTTGCCGCCTGAAACGATTAGTCCCTGTTCGACCAGCACCAGCGGATTGTCGGTCACCGCGTTGGCTTCGACCTCCAGCGTGCGGGCAGCCATGCGCAGGACATCCAGCGCCGCGCCCACAACCTGCGGCTGGCAGCGGATGCAGTAGGGGTCTTGGACGCGGGTGTCGCCCTCGCGGTGGCTTTCGCGGATCTCCGACCCCTGCATGATGTCGCGCATCTGGGTCGCCACGTCGATCTGACCAGCATGACCGCGCAGGGTGTGGATGTCCGCCACCAGCGGCGCGGTGGAGCCCATGATCGCATCCGTGGTGAGCGAGGCGATCGCCATCGAGGCGCGCGCCAGCTCCAGCGCCTGGAACAGTCCCGCCAAGGCACAAGCCGTGGAAAACTGCGTACCGTTGATCAGGCCGAGGCCTTCCTTCGGGCCCAGCACGATCGGCTCCAGCCCGGCGCGTTTCAGCGCCTCGGCTCCGGTCAGACGCGCGCCCTCGAAGGTCGCCTCGCCCTCACCGATCATCGCCGCGGTCATATGTGCCAGCGGGGCAAGATCGCCCGACGCCCCAACAGAGCCCTGCGAGGGCACCACGGGGGTGACGCCGCGCGCCAGCATCTCCTCGATCTGTTCGATCACCAGCCAGCGCACACCGGAGGCACCTCGACCCAGCGACAGCAGCTTCAGCGCCATCATCAGCCGAACCTTATCTTCCGCAAGCGGTTCACCCACCCCGCAGGAATGGCTGAGGATCAGGTTGCGTTGCAGCGTCTCGGTGTCTCCGGCGGCGATCTTGGTCGAGGCCAGTTTGCCAAATCCGGTGTTGATACCATAGACCGGTGCCTCGCCCGCGGCGGCCTCGGCCACCATGGCGGCAGCCGCCTCGACGCCCTCGCGGGCGGAGCGGTCCAGACGGGCGGGGGTGCCCTTGCGCCAGATTTCTTCCAGAGTAGCGAGGGTGACTGTGCCGGGGATCATCTCGATCATGTGCGGGTCTCCAGTTTGCCGCCCGTTACGCGGGCGTGAAGCGGGTTGAAGCCAATGCGGTAAGCCAGCTCTGCCGGGCGGGTTACATCCCAGATCGCCAGATCGGCGCGCAGGCCAGAGGTGATGCGGCCCCGGTCCGACAGGCCCAGCGCGCGGGCTGCGTTGCAGGTCACACCCGCCAGCGCCTCTTCGGGCGTCAGACGAAACAGGGTGCAGCCCATGTTGAGCGTCAGCAGAAGCGAGCTCAGCGGTGAGGAGCCGGGGTTGCAATCCGTCGCCAGCGCCATCGGCACGCCATGGGCACGGAAATGCTCCATCGGCGGCAGTTGCGTCTCTCGGATGGTGTAGAAAGCGCCGGGCAGCAGCACCGCAACGGAGCCCGCCGCCGCCATGGCGCGGGCGTCGTCTTCGGTAGCGTATTCCACGTGATCCACCGACAGCGCGCCGCGTTCGGCGGCCAATTTGCTGCCGCCCTGATGCGACAGCTGTTCGGCGTGCAGCTTCACCGGCAGGCCCAGTTCTGCCGCCAGATCGAACACGCGCGCGATTTGTTCGGCGGAAAAGGCTATCCCCTCGCAAAATCCATCTACCGCATCAATCAGCCCTTCGGCATGGGCGGCGCGTAGGGTCGGCAGGCAGACCTCATCGAGGTAGGCATCGGCGCGATTCGCATACTCCGCCGGCACGGCATGAGCGCCGAGGAAAGTGGTCTTCACCGTCACATCCCGCAGCTCGCCCAACCGACGCGCCGCACGCAGCATGGTCAGTTCGGTTTCACGGTCGAGCCCGTAGCCGGATTTCACTTCGATCGAGGTCACCCCTTCGGCGATCAGTGTATCCAGGCGCGGCAGTGCACCCGCTACCAATGCATCCAGATCCGCCGCCCTCGTTGCCGTCACGGTGGAGACAATGCCGCCCCCAGCGCGGGCGACTTCCTCGTAAGAGGCACCGTTCAACCGCATTTCGAACTCGCCCGCGCGGTCGCCGCCAAAGACGATATGGGTGTGGCAATCAATCAGCCCCGGCGTAACCAGCCGACCGCCAAGATCCTCAGCGGCCCATTCGGAATAGGAGTCAGGCAGCGCATCGGCCGGTCCACACCATGCGATCCTGTCGCCCTGAACGGCCATCGCCCCGTCCTCGATCAACCCATAAGGCGCCCCTGGCTCCATCGTGGCCAGCTTCGCCCCGGTCAGCACGTATCTGTCGCGCATATCGCCCCCCTTAGAATTCACTTGCTCCTTAGACGGTATGCGCATATTCTCATTATGTCTATACATAAGAGGGTCAGATGCAGACAATTTTTGCCGCCACCGCCTGTTTGCCCGAGGGTTGGGCTAGTGATGTTCGTCTGACCATCGACGGCGGCCGCCTTCAGCGGATCGACCTCGGAGCCGCGCCACAACCCGACGATACCCATGTGGACGTCGTGATGCCGGCGTTGGCAAATCTGCACTCGCACAGCTTTCAGCGCGCCATGGCCGGGCGGACCGAATATCGCGCAGGCGGTCGGGATAGCTTCTGGACGTGGCGCGAGCTGATGTACCGCTTCCTCGACCACCTGACGCCAGAGCACTACGAGGCCATTGCGGCGCTCACCTTCATGGAGATGCTTGAGGCAGGCTATGCCTCAGTGGGAGAATTCCACTACGTCCACCACCAACCCGGAGGCGGCGCCTATGACACACTCACCGAACTCAGCCAGCGGGTGATGGCGGGCGCCTCGCAGACCGGCATCGGTCTGACCCATCTGCCGGTGCTCTATACCTATGGCGGTGCCGAGCGGCAGACGCTGGCTGGCGGTCAGCAGCGGTTTGGCAATGACGTTGAGCAGTTCGCGCGGCTTGTCGCCGAGGCCCGCGGCGCGGCGCAAGAGCTACCGTCCGACACACGGGTCGGTATCGCGCCGCATTCCCTGCGCGCCACCTGCCCCGAAGACCTCGCCTCCGTTCTGGCAGTGGCCGAGTGCAACCCGATCCACATCCACATCGCCGAGCAACCGCGCGAAGTGGCCGAGATCAAGACCTGGCTTGGCGCACGACCTGTCGAATGGCTCCTGGACAACGCCCCGGTCAACGATCAGTGGTGCCTGATCCATGCCACCCATATGACCAAGGACGAGACACGCGACATGGCCCGCAGCGGCGCCGTGGCCGGCCTGTGTCCGGTGACCGAAGCCAACCTTGGCGACGGCCCCTTCAATGGGCCGCAGTATCTGGCAGAGGGCGGGCGCTTTGGGGTCGGATCAGACTCTAATGTGCGGATTTCATTGGTCGAGGAGCTGCGCACGCTAGAATATTCCCAGCGACTGCGGGATCTCGCCCGCAATGTACTGGTGCCCGGCGAAGGCTCTGTTGGCGACACGCTTTACCGCGGCGCGGCCATGGGCGGTGCGCAGGCGCTGGGACGAGATGCTGGGCGGCTGGAGGTCGGCGCGCTGGCGGATCTGGTGGCCATTGATCGCAATCACCCGGCAATGTTCGGCCTGCCGGAGGAGCAGATTCTTGACGGTCTGTGTTTTGCCGCCGACGACCGAAGCGTCACCGATGTCTGGGCCGCCGGGCGCCATATGGTACAGGGTGGGCGCCACATCGCCCGCGACGCCATTGTGGCGCATTACCGCACCGCGATCAGCGATCTTCTGGCAGCGATGTAAACCTAAGCCGCACCGCTGAACCCAAGGTCGCCGCTTCGGTGGCAACCGGACAGCGCATGCCCTGCCCCTCGGTCAGGATGGTACCGTCAGACAGCGTCAAATCGGAAGTGATCGCATAGAGGATATCCCCGGCCGCAGCTCTGATGCTCTCTGCAAACACCACCATATCAGCCTGAACTTGCGCAGGATCGTAGATCACATTGAAGGCCCGGCAGGGACCGCCAATGAGCGTCGCGTCCAATGGCATTCCACCGTCGAAACGCAGCGGTTTCAGCGGTCTGGCCTGCAACACCTCATCCGCACCGCGAAGGTCGAGCCCGCGCCCCTCCACGATGGTGTGGATTCTCTGCACCCCCGGAAAGGCTGAAAACGGTCCGTTCCGCGTGATGTCCGCAAGGCTCAACCGCCACAGCAGCTTGCCCGCCCGTTCTTGCAGCGCAAGCTCCCGCGTTGTACCGCCACCGTTCTTCCACGGCACGGGCTCCGCTGTTGTTGCATCAAAGCGCATGAGCTCTCCTTTACAATCGCAGTTTAATGCAGACATATTGAACATAAGCCAGAGTTATTATTCAAGCGGAGCCCTGAGGTGCCACAGCAGAAGAAAATCAGCTTTCAGGACGTGCGTGACGAGGTCATGCGGCGGATCGAGGCGCGCGTCTGGCCGCAAGGCGCCCTGCTGCCGACGGAAGCGGAACTGGCAGAAGAATTCGGCTGCGCCCGCGCCACCGTGAATCGCGCCCTGCGCGAACTGGCTGATCGTGGCGTGATCGATCGCAAACGCAAGAGCGGCACTCGGGTTGCAACATTGCCAGTGAAGCAGGCCAAGCTGGAGATCGCAACCTCTCGCAAGCTGGTAGAGGAACGCAACGCCACCTACCGCTTTGCCTTGGTATCGCGCGAGATGCGCGTCGCACCCGGCTGGGTCATTTCGCAGATGCAGCTGGCGGCTGGGACCGAGGTGCTACACCTCGAAGGCATGCATTACGCCGATGGTCAGCCCTTCCATTTCGAGGATCGCTGGATCAACATTGCGGCTGTCCCTGACAGCGCCGAGGCCGATTACGCCGAAACGCCCCCGGGGGAATGGCTTCTGGCAGCGGTGCCGTTTTCCAATGCCGAGGTGAGTTTTGGTGCGACATCCGCAGATGCGGCGCTGGCAGAGTATCTGGCCTGCGCACCCGGTGCGGCACTGTTTCAGATGGAACGATCAACGTGGTTTCAGGAGGAGCCGGTGACCTTTGCCCGGATGACCTTCCACCCGGGTTATCGCATGCGCAGTCGCTATTGAGCCTTGCCAATCAGCGCCTTGGTTTCAAAAGACCTAAGCGTTGGGCGCGACATGCTTTTGTAGCTCCGCCAGCTGTCGCCCATCAGAGCAAAGAACTCGGCGCGGGTCTCGGCATCCAGCCCGTCAAGGCTGGCCGCACCGGGATGATAGCTCTCGCTTTCCAAACCATTGCCACGAATGACTTCGTGACGATCAAACAGAACATGGAAATACGTGACCGGTTGTCCGTCCACACGGCGGCGAATGGAGGTGTCGTTCACCAGGTGATGCGCAGGGACCAGAACTTCATCCTGCCCAAACAAGACCTCGGCGGTGGCCGACTGCACCAGCACACGATGGCTGGGCGAAAGTTCTATTTCGTCATGCTCCCCCAGCGCATTGGCCGCAAAGCGCACCGGGGCCTGCACGCCTTCTGCAACACGGGTGCTACGCCCGATCCAGCGAATGGACTGTCCGCCATGATCGCGGGTGAGAACCCTCATCCCCACCGTCAGATCTTCGACAGGGACCGGGCCTTGGTCTGTTTCGATTAGTGTGCCCGCCACGAAACAGGGGGTTGTGGTGACGTTGACGAACCCGACGTCGGAATTCCCTTCGTCATCTTCGATCGTATAAGTGAAGGTGGTCGTTTCATCATCGTCCACATCATCCTGGCCGGAGATGTCGAATGTCCCGTCCGCGTTGAGCGTGACAATCTCGCCATTGGCCAAGGTGACGGAACTGCCAGCCGTAACGGGCTGGTTGTTGATGTGGGTGATGGTCAGTTGCGCGCCATTGCTCTGATCGTCATTGGCCAGAACATCGACGTTGACCGTATCCCCTTCCTGCACCTCGACCTCGTCATCGCCCGCCACCAGCGCTGTCTGGACCGAGTCCCCAGCGATCAGGAGGTTGGAATCGTAGCTTGAGTCACCGCCATCCGCGATCGCAATCTTGATGTCGTTGGTCTCGCCAGGGTTTACCGGCGCGGTCAGCTTCAGCGTGATGGTAAAGCCATCCATCTCGGTGTTGAAGGGATCCGTCCCTGCAGGGTTGTCAACGTACAGATCCTGATTGGAAGAATCGTTGATGTTGTTGATGGTGATATTTCCATCCCCCACCACCAACTGCGCTTCGACCCCGTTGACCCAGACCGACACCGCATCGTTAAAACCGGAGTTCACGTATTCGAGGTACTCCTCGGACGAAAACACGAACTGCATCGTCAGAGTGGACCCTTCCGGCACAAATTCTGCCTCGAACACCGCCGCGTCATAGGTCGTGGCTCCGGCGATCTCGTCCAAGTCGGAATCACCGGCTGTACCGTGGCTCGTCGACGTGCCGGCGCTGGTATTGGTGTTTGTGGAGCCGGAACTGTTGGTAAAGTCGCGAGCGTTGCCGGTGGACAGGATCACACCACTGTCGGAGGGCGTCACATTGGGCGCAACCGCGTCACCATCGCTGTAGATACCCGACGCCCCGCTGGCGCCCGTATAGCTGGCCGATTCAACGACAATGCCATTGCCGAACATGGCTTGGGCCATCTCGTCAGCCGTTGCACCCGTGTCGATTGGCAGTTCCTGAGCAGTCGCCATAGCATTGTCACCCACAGTATTGCGAATACATCCCCGTGATGCGCAGTAATCTCGCGTAGCGATCCCCTGCCCGAGGAAGTTGGCAAAACTGTGGCGACCTTTGGATCAGCCGGCAAGCAAATTGGTTTGACCTTCCCTGCCGCACCCGTCTAATGCAGGCCCATGACACAAAAGAAGCCCTCTCGTCAGCAGGTCTATACCTTGCTTGTTCAAATCGGTCGCAAGGATGGCGACGGCCTGCCTGCGGGTGCAACCGGCGCTGCGCTCATGATTTATGCGTCCGGCGTCGACGAAGCCGAAGCGGTGCGCGAGACGGTCGCAATTCTCAAACAGGCCGACACTGCACCGCTCGACGTCACAGGCTACGGCACCATTGCCGAGCGTGAGGCAGAAGGCCATGAAATTCCAGACGAAGAACGCGAGTTGATGCAGCGTGCGCTGGATGAGAACGCAGTGATCGTTGCTCAGGTGACGCCATTTTTCGGCGACGAGCTGAACAGCTCAAAAGACGGCAGCGCGCTGCACTGATCGCTCTTGTTGGCGCAGATCAGGACCTGCGCCCAAACCATTTTCGATAGATGGTTTCATAGGTTCCGTCTTCCTGCATCTGCAGCAGCACTTGGTTGGTCGGCTCCACCTTCTCCGAGCCCTGTGGAAAGATGATGCCGTAATATTCCGTCAGGAACGTGCGGCCCATCACGTGCCCGATCCCGGCCCCCTCGGTACGCACATAGTGGTTGAGCACCGGTGCGTCGAAGACCACGATTCGCGTGTCGCCGTCCTCGAAATCCTTCAGCATCTTGTCGAGTCCCGGAAAGGCGACATAGTCGATCTCGCGCCGATCCAGAAAGCCGGCGGCGGTGGATCCCTGAATCGTGCCCACCCGTTTGCCATAGAGGTCATTGACGGAATTGACCGATCCGTTGATCGCATCCACCGTCATGGCAGCGGTGATCTTCGCCACGAAGACCGACACGACAAAGAGCGAGGACAACACCAGGAGGACGCCGAAAATTCGCCCCAGGAAGCTGCGTGGCACACGTTCCTCAAATCCGCCGTTCACCACTAGGTTCAAAGCCCACCAAAAAGACGGGAACCAGGCGTCCTTCAGTGGACGGTCGAAATAGGGTTGTGCGCGGCGCTCGAACAGCCACATCAGCATGCCACCGACCAAAAGCAGCACAAAGGCGATGCCGATTGCTGCGAAAAGGTCCCAGGACAGCAGCGCCGCCATCAGGCTCGGCTCCGAGACATCGTCCTCATGCAGCATGATCTGCAGCCCGCTCTCAAAGATCGGCTGGCTGAAATCCATCACCGCTTCGCGCCCTGCCGTGATGGAGACGTTGGCCGCCGCCATATCCGCCTCGCCGCGCTCCACTTCCTCCAGCATCTGCTCAAAGCTCTCGACGCGTTTGACGCGCATGTCCCAATTCAGACGGCGCGACACCTCGCGCATCAGATCCATGGTGAACCCAACCTCCTGACCGCCCAGCGGCATCGAAAAGGGCGGGCGGGTCACCGTATTGACCACCACCTGCTCCTGCGCGCGTAGCGGCATGGCAGGCAGGCTCATCAGGAATGTAAACAGGCAGAACCAAAGGGAACGCAGGGTCATGGCGTCAGTCTCGCATGCAGCATCGGATCTGCCTTAGAGGGGAGGAATAGTATTTTTCAAGCCCTTCCGCTCAGGCTGTACGATGTTCCGCGAGAATTGCTGCATCAAAGGCGCGCACGACCGGATATCGGGGCTGGGCATGTTCTGGCAGGCTGTTGCGATCCACATCGGAAAAGAGGCTCGCTGCCAGGGCCTGACGGTCCCGCCTGAGCCGCCCCAGAAACAGGCTCTCGACACCCAGTCCTGCGGCCACTGGCACCTCATGTCCCGGAAGGATCACCTGGGTGTAGGTCGTCAGTGGTTTCTGGCGCAGCTCTCGATGAGCGGTAAGCGTGCCAGCCAACATCTCCGCAGGGGCCAGTACCGCCTCGCATCCAAAGAGATACTCGACCTCCGATCCCGTCAGAACCATGCGCTGATAGGGGGCAACCACGATATCCTGTGTCAGACCAAAATAGGGCGCACGCAGACGTACCGGGTGAAAGGTCCCCAGTGCCGGCACCTGCCGCGTTGCTACATGCAGCACGGGCACCAGCTTACCACTGGCACAGCGCAGCAGATCTCCGCGCCGTAGATCTCCGACCCTTCGCAGCCCCGCTTCCGTATCAACAGGCGTATCCGGCGCCAGTCCGGGCATCGGGCCGACCGGCTCCAGATTGCTGGATAGCGCGATATAATCAACCCCAGGCGCAACATAGCACTGTGGCACACCGCCTAGCAGCGCCTGCAAATCTTCCAACCGCCAGGGCCGTGGCCCTTCGATCTGTGCGATTTCGGCCCGTCCGCCCTCCGGCCATTCCAGTGCCAACTGCCCGCGAAAGGCTGGTGCATCCCAGCTGTAGGTCAGGCGCACACGATCCGCACGGCCCTTCGTGGTTGGATTCACCGTCTTGTGCAGGACCGTGCCATATTGCTCCAGAACGAGGTTGATCCCGCCACCGGGCACCGCCGACAGTGCAAAGCGCAGCGGCCAGTCACCGCCGCGCTCAAAAAGGATCAATGGCTCTGGCTTGTGCAGCACAGGCATGGCGACTTCCAACACCAACGCACCGCGCGCCAGCAACGCATTGGCTTCCCGCAGCAAAAGGCAGCTGTTTTCTCCCTCGGGCGTCAGCCCGGCCGGGTCGAAATACTGCGCATCACGGTGCCAGAGCCCCAGCCACGTCATGATCCAGCCTCCACAACGCCGGAGCACTCTGTCCTGTACCTGTTGCCCGTCATCCTGCACCTCGCCGCGCGTATATGTCGTGCCCCGGGCGGCACGTTGATCGGCCTTTTGATGCCCGGGGCGTCCCTCAGTTTCAGTCCCGACGTTCCCGGTCAGGGGCCATGCACGGCGCAGAAAAAGGCACATGTGTCACGCATGCCCGAAGAACCGTAGTCTCCGGCAGGGCGTCTATTCAGTGATATGCTTGACCTGCTCGTCACGCACGCGGGCGATCTTGTCGCCGCCCCATTCCATGCTTCGGTCTGTTATTCTCTCCATCCTAGCACGTGCCTTTTCACCTGTCAGGGCCATGATTGTCGCGACCCCGCCAGCACGAGCATTTACGCCACAGACGATGCTGCCGATTGCACGAGACCGCCAATTCGCGCTAGGTCGGTGCCCGGACAACTCAGGAGACCTCCGCATGACCGCCACAGACCCCGTTCAGCTGACAGCCGATCTGATCCGGTGCCCTTCGGTCACACCCCAAGAGGGCGGCGCGCTGACGCTACTGGAGCGTATTCTGACCGAGGCGGGCTTCTCCTGCACGCGCGTTGATCGCGGAGAGGTCTCCAATCTGTTTGCCCGCTGGGGGGACAAGGCGCATGCCAGAACCTTTGGGTTCAATGGGCATACGGATGTTGTACCCGTCGGCGACGAGGCCGCATGGACCCATGACCCCTTCGCTGCGGAAATCATTGACGGCGTGATGTACGGGCGCGGGGCCACCGACATGAAATCGGGCGTTGCAGCCTTTGCTGCCGCCGCCATCGACTTCGTCCGCGACACCCCTCCTGACGGGTCCATTGTGCTGACGATCACCGGCGACGAGGAAGGTGATGCCGTGGACGGCACCACCGCGCTTCTGGACTACATGGAGCAGGCAGGAGAGCAGATGTCCGTCTGCCTTGTGGGCGAACCCACCTGCCCCAACCACATGGGCGAGATGATCAAGATCGGCCGCCGTGGCTCGATGACCGCCTGGTTCACCGTGACCGGCGTGCAGGGGCATTCAGCCTATCCGCACCGCGCAAACAATCCGCTGAACGGCATGGCACGGTTGATGGATCACCTTGGCAGTCACACTTTGGATGAAGGCTCCGAGCATTTCGATGCCTCCACGCTGGCGATTGTAACCATAGACACTGGCAACCCGGCCACCAATGTGATCCCGGCGCAAGCCCGCGCCGCCGTCAACATCCGCTTCAACGAGCTGCACTCCGGCGCATCGCTGACCAAGTGGTTGCAGACCGAAGCGGACAGGGTGGCGGATGACTTTGGCCTGAACATCGACATGAAAGTACAGATTTCCGGCGAGAGCTTTATCACGCCTCCCGGTGACCTGTCGGCGTTGGTCTCAAAGGCAGTTCAAACCGAGACCAATCAAGTGCCAGAGCTGTCCACAACAGGCGGCACGTCCGATGCCCGGTTTGTCAAATCGCATTGCCCGGTGGTGGAATTCGGCCTTGTGGGCAAGACCATGCATCAAGTTGATGAATGCGTCGACATTGCGCAAATCCACCAGCTGAAGTCCATCTACACCCGTATTCTATCGGATTATTTCGCATGAGCCTGCTCATCTCCGTGACCGACGACCTCGACGCCTGCCTGACGCTGCGCTTCGAGGTCTTTGTGGATGAACAAGGCGTGCCAGTGGAAGAAGAGCGCGATGCGCTTGACGATACCGCGACCCACATTTTGGCAACACTGGATGGTACGCCCGTTGGCACGGCCCGGGTTGTCTTTCAGGATGATGTCGCCAAGATCGGTCGCGTTTGCGTGGTGAAACCGGGGCGCGGAACAGGTCTCGGGGCAAAGCTGATCGAAGCCTGCGTGGCCGAAGCGAGCAAGCACGACGGTGTCACCAAAGCCAAGCTGGGCGCGCAGATCCACGCGCTGGGGTTTTATGAAAAACTCGGGTTCGAGGCTTTTGGCCCGATCTACCTCGACGCTGGTATCGACCACCGCGACATGATGAAACCTCTGTAGGTCAACCGCTTGCGACAGTGAGCAATAGGCGCAGAGCTGGCCGTACGCCCGTCTGACAACGCCCACAATACCTGGCGGCGTTCCTAATTATTGGTTTCGCTTGCGGAAAAACGTGGACGTGACTGCTGATCGACCACTCCAGACCACCACGGGAGCGCTCCCGCCCGTCCGATTTGCTTTGAAAATGCAAACCTGCCCGTTTGGCCCGGCAGCGCGCCTGCGGCGCGCTGCCCCCGAAAACCGCGGCCACTGCGTCTTCGTCAGCCCGGTCTTTCTTGCAAGACCTCGATGGCGCGATCGTTACGCCGCACCAAAGGTGCGGAGCCCGGCCCAACGGGAGGGGCTGCATCTATGATGCAGACCCGACGGGCGGGAGCGCGCCCGACCTTTGCGCCACACCTCTTTTCAGCATGACGTCGCCTGCGCGCCGTGCTACGGCAACGATATGGCGCGTATACCCACAAAGGCCGAGATTCTCGAATGGATCTCCGCCCACCCGACCCAAACCTCCAAACGTGACATTGCCAAGGCTTTTGGCATCAAGGGTGCTGAGCGGATCGACCTCAAGCGCGTCCTGAAGGAGCTGGAGGCCGAGGGCCATCTGGAAAAGCGCAAACGCAGCTATACCGACCCTGATCGCCTGCCGCCGGTCACGGTTCTGTTGGTCAAGGCGCCGGACGACAATGGCGACCTCTTTGCCCAACCGCTGGAATGGCATGGCGAGGGGCTGGAGCCTGTCGTCATGGTGATCCCGCGCGCCTCCGACCCGGCCCTTGGCGAAGGGGATCGCATTCTGGCCCGCCTCACCGTGGTGCAGGAAGAGGACCACAACTACGAGGCCCGGCTGATCCGTCGTATCGGAAGCAATCCGAAGCGCATCCTCGGTATCTACCGTGCCGGCTCCGAAGGCGGGCGCATCGTGCCGATCGATAAGGCCAGCTCCAACGACTGGCAGGTGCCAGAGGCCAATACCCACGGCGCGAAGGACGGCGAGCTGGTGGAGGCCGAACAGGCCGGTCCCAAGGCGCGTCTGGGGCTGCAGAAGGCCCGCATCGTCGAGCGGCTTGGAGATCCCTCCGCCCCCAAGGCGGTGTCGCTGATCGCGATCCATCAGCACGGTATCCCCGACCACTTTCCCGATGCCGTCATAAGCGAGGCCGACAGCGCCAAGCCAATGGGTCTCAAGGGCCGCGAAGATCTGCGTGACCTGCCGCTGATCACCATCGACCCGGCAGATGCTCGCGACCACGACGATGCCTGTTTCGCCCATCCAGACGAAGATCCCAAGAACCCGGGCGGCCATGTGATCTGGGTCGCCATCGCCGATGTCGCGGCCTATGTAACACCCGGATCTGCGCTGGACCGCGAGGCACGCAAACGCGGCAACTCCAGCTACTTCCCAGACCGGATGGTGCCCATGCTGCCGGATCGGCTGTCGGGCGATCTGTGTTCGCTGCATGAAGGCGTGCCGCGCCCCTGCCTGGCTGTACGCATGCAGATCGACGCCGAGGGCAACAAGATCGCCCATCGCTTTGTGCGCGGCCTGATGAAGTCCCAGGCGTCGCTACACTATGGCGAGGTGCAGGACGCCATGGAGGGCCGTGTCACCAAACGCACCGAGCCCTTCCTCGAGGAGGTCATCAAACCGCTCTATGCCGCCTATGAGGCCCTGAAGTCCGCCCGCGGCACCCGCCAACCGCTGGAGCTCGACCTGCCGGAGCGCAAGATCGTGCTGGACGACAGCGGCAAGGTGGCCTCGGTCAATTTCCGCGACCGGCTGGATGCGCACAAGCTGATCGAGGAATTCATGGTGCTGGCCAATGTCGCCGCCGCCGAGACCCTGATCAAGAAGCAGCAGCCGCTGTTGTTCCGGGTGCACGAGGAACCAAGTCAGGACAAGCTCGACAATCTGCGCGATACCGCCCGCGCTGCCGGTCTGACCCTTGCCAAGGGGCAGGTGTTGCAGACCCGGCATCTGAACGCACTGCTGAACGCCGCCGCCGGAACCGATGATGCGGAGCTGATCAACATCTCCACCCTGCGGTCGATGCAGCAGGCCTACTACTACCCAGAGAATTTCGGCCATTTTGGTCTGGCGCTGCGCAATTACGCGCATTTCACCTCGCCGATCCGCCGTTACGCCGACCTGATCGTGCATCGCGCGCTGATCACCGCCCATGGCTGGGGCAAGGACGGGCTGTCGGTGGAAGAGGTCGAGCGGCTGGAAGACACCGCCACGCATATCTCCACCACCGAGCGGCGTTCGATGCTGGCGGAACGTGACACCACCGACCGCTATCTCGCCTCCTATCTGGCAGAGCGGGTGGGCAATGAATTCACCGGCCGCATTTCCGGCATCGCCCGTTTCGGGGCCTTTGTGAAGCTGGACGAGACCGGTGCCGACGGGCTGGTGCCGGTGCGCTCCATCGGTCGGGAGTATTTCCACTTCGACCCGAATGCGGGCACCTTGATGGGCTCCGACACCGGGTTGCTTATCACCATCGGCCAGCGGGTGACCGTGCGCCTGACACAGGCGGCGCCTGTTACCGGCGGGCTGGAGCTGGAGCTACTGGCGCTGGAAGATGCGGAACTGCCCAAGGGACGCGGTGGCGGGCCTGGCAAGGGTGGTCACCGTCGTAGCTCGGCTGGACGTACCGTGACCCGCAGCAAGGCCGCAAAGGCGAAACACAAGGCTGCCAAGGTGAAGCGCAAGGTCGCCCGAAAGCGCAAGTGACACTGCAAATAGCGGCTTGCAACCATTGGCACAGGGGCAAGCGCCGGAGATTTTGCGCTCCGCTCCGCGGATCGCCCGGGGGCAGGCCGCGCCTTTGGCGCGGCCTGCCCGGCCCAAGGGGAGAACTTGCATTTCCGATGCTAGGGAAACGCGCGGGAGGGCTCCCGGATGGGCCTGTCGCCGGCCTGGGCTCAGGCGGCCCGGGGCAATTCCAGCGCGGCGCGGTCCATGACGCGGGAGATATACGCCAGCAGTCTTGGATGTTGCTGAACCACATCTACCACCTGCGGCGCGGCGGGCGGTCGAGCGAGCGCCTGCAACATCGGCGCGGCTGAGCAATCGGCAGCCGTCATAGCGTCCCCGAACAAAAAGCGCTGGTCGCCGAGGAGCCCCTCAATCGCCGTAAGGTCCTGAGACAACCGCGCCAGCCGCTCCGAGCTTTCAAAACGAGAATGTCCCGCAAAGTGCAGCCCTTCAAGAACCCCTGCGCGAAATTCGTTTACCGGCGCTTCTGGCACCCCGGCAAAGACTGTCTGCCGCATTCCGGCCCAACCGTCTTCCTCGAGCCAGCGAGCACACATGAGTTGCAGCCAAAGCCCCTCATCCACCATTCGAATGAGCACGCGTGACTGACCTTTCTGCACTGCACTCAGCCCCGTATCGAATTCCGCACCGCGCTGCTCGAGGAAACGACGGATGCCTTCGCTGTCGGGGATCAATGTACCGGTCTCGTCGCTCAGTACAGGCAGTTTTGAGTGCGGCATCGAGGCCAGCTCTGCCGGGTCGTGCACGTCCTGCCGCTGCCAAGCTTCACCGGACATCTGCAACAGCAGCGCCGCTTTGGTGCAGAACATGCTCAAGCTGTAAAATTCGTCGTTTCCACCGTGCGTGAGTAGGGTCAACATCGTCTCTCTCCATTTGGGATGTGATGCGACCGTGCTACAAGTCGCTCATGACAGATATTGTCATCAGGAGAAGGCACACTCAGAAGATGACCAAAACAGAGCGCCTCTTTCGTCTGATGCAAACCCTGCGGCAGCTGCCGCCGCCGGTGACGGCCGAGCAGCTGGCGCAGGATCTCGGCGTCTCGGGCCGCACCATTCACCGCGACATCGACGCGTTGCGGGCGCTTGGAGCGGTGATCGACGGCGCAGCAGGATATGGCTTCACCCTGATAGAAGATGCCACACTGCCGCCGCTCGGCTTTGGCGCCACAGAGCTGGAAGCGCTGGTCTTGGGGCTGTGCGAAGTGCAGCAAAGAGGCGACCCGGACTTGGCAGAAGCCGCCGGCACCGCGCTGAAAAAGCTCCGCGCACGTCTGCCACAGAGTCAGGCGGACAGGCTGCAACATGCGGTGCTCTCGGCCCACAGGTTTGCCCCACCCATATTGCCTGCGGTTGATGCCGCACAGCTGAGGCAGGCCACATGGGATGAATGCGAAGTGGCCTTTGGGTATGCAGATGCCCAGGGCGCGATCACCCAGCGCCAAGTCAAGCCATTGGGTCTGGTCTACTTTGATCGATCCACGGTTTTGGTGGCCTGGTGCTTGCTGCGGCAAGGCTTCCGGGTATTCCGACTGGACCGGATGTGCGACCTGGTGGTGACGGAGGTTTCCTTTCGTCCGCATCGCGTGCGGCTCTATCGCGAGGCGCTGGACCATCTGCGCAGCCAGACCTTCGACTGACCGGCAATGGCGCGCTGACCGCCAGCCTGTCGCGTCAGAGCGCTTTTGCACCCGTCCGCATCAAGCTACACTGATCCAAAGATCATAAAACGGTATTGAGGTGGAACATGCGCAGTTGGGCAAAAACAGCGCTGTGGCTCGGGGTCGCATTCCAAGCGGGTCTGCTGCACGCAGCGCCATCGGGTCAGAGTAGTTTGAGCGATACACCGCGCCCTCTGGTGCGGCCTGAGACAAGTCAGGACGCTCCGGCGCCAGTGCAGATCGCCGCCGCCACGACCGTCCGCCCCGTGGCCCGGAGTTCTGTGGCCATCCCCACGCCCTCAACTTCGACACCAACTGAAGCGGCGGCAAACCTGCGATTTCAGACTTGGATGCAGGGGTTTGAGACCCGTGCGCAGGCGCAGGGCATTGGTAAGGCCACACTGTCTCAGGCCTTCGACGGTGTGACCTATGACCCCAAGGTGATCAAACGCGACCGGAACCAATCCGAATTCAGCAAAACGATCTGGGAGTACCTCGACAGCGCGGCCTCAGATACCCGTGTGACAAGCGGCAGCAAAGCGCTTCGTGAGAACCGCGGCGCTCTGAACCAGATCGAACAGACCTATGGGGTCGACAAGGAAGTGGTCGTTGCTGTCTGGGGGTTGGAGAGCAACTATGGCAGCTATCGCGGCAGCATGGACATCGTCCGCTCGCTCGCGACGCTGGCCTTTGACGGACGGCGTGGTCCGTTCTTCGAGAGTCAGTTGATTGCGGCGCTGAAGATCCTGCAATCCGGTGACGTGGCACCGCGCAACATGACCGGGAGCTGGGCTGGCGCAATGGGGCATACCCAGTTCATTCCGACCTCCTATCTCGACTACGCAGTCGATTTTACCGGGGATGGCAAGCGTGACATCTGGTCGGATAATCCAACCGACGCATTGGCCTCAACCGCCGCGTATCTGAAGAAATTCGGCTGGGTTCAGGGCCAACCCTGGGGCGTTGAAGTCACCCTGCCCCGCAATTTCAACTACGCTCTGGCGAGTCGCAAGATCAAGAAAAGCCCCGACGACTGGGCGAAACTCGGCGTGCGCGGGGTGGATGGAAAACCGGTGGCCAAGCATGGCAGCGCCTCGATCCTGCTCCCCGCAGGCGGCAAAGGGGCGGCCTTTATGATTTTCAAGAATTTCGCCGTGATCGAGCGTTACAACACCGCCGACGCCTATGTCATCGGCGTCGGCCACCTGAGTGATCGGCTGAAAGGCGGTGCAAAGATCCAAGGCGATTGGCCACGCGGAGATCGTGCCCTGACCTTCACCGAACGCAAGGAACTTCAGAAGCGGCTGACCGAGGCCGGGTTTTCAACACAAGGCATCGACGGGCGGATCGGCCCCAACACCGTCTCCGCGATCCGGTCGTATCAAACGACCAAAAACGTGATGCCCGATGGATATGCTTCGCTCGACCTGCTGAAAATGCTGAGGTGACACAGGCCAACGGGCATTCTCGCCCTCGTCGTGCCCGCACGCAGCTTCCCACAAACCAAAAGCCCCGCCTTTCAGCGGGGCTTTGTTGTTTCATGCAGGTACGCCGGATCAGCTGGGGGACATGCCCCGCAGGCGCTCGCTCCGACGGCGCAGGAATTCGACCGTCGTCAACAGGCAGATCGAGATCCCCACCAGAATGGTCGCGACCGCAAGGATTGTCGGCGAGATCTGCTCACGCAGACCAGTGAACATCTGCCACGGCAGCGTCTTTTGACCGGCAGAACCGACGAAAAGCACCACAACCACCTCATCAAACGAAGTAATGAAGGCAAACAGGCCACCTGAGATCACACCGGGCAGGATCAATGGCATCTGGATCCGGAAGAAGGTCGTAATGGGTCCCGCCCCCATATTCGCAGCCGCTCGCGTCAGCGAACGATCAAAACCCACCAGTGTTGCGGTGACAGTGATGATCACGAAGGGAATGCCAAGCGCCGCGTGCGCGAGAACCACACCAAAGTAGGTGCCTTGCAGGCCGATCCGGCTGTAGAAGAAGTACATGCCCGCAGCCGAAATGATCAACGGCACGATCATTGGCGAGATAAGCACCGCCATGATCGCCCGGCGGAAGGGAACATGTGGCTGGCTGAGACCGATCGCCGCCAAGGTACCGAAGCTCACCGAAAGCAGTGTGGCCATCGGCGCAATACTCAGACTGTTCCACAACGCCTGCTGCCAGTCGTCATTGGTGAAAAAGTCCCTGTAGTGGCGGAGCGAGTAGCCCTCCGGATCGAACCGCAACATCTCCGGGGTGAAGGTGAAGAAGTTCTCGGCGTTGAAGCTCAGCGGCATCACCACGAGGATCGGCGTGATCAGGAACACAAAGATCGCGCCGCAGATCACCCGAAAACTGAAGTGCCACAGAACCTGACCGGGGGTCAGGTACGGCGGCAGGCGTTTGCGATAGCTGGAGGTCGCGAGCCAGAAGGTGAACCAGCCAGCAAACCAGCCAAAGAGCAACCCGAGTACCGCTGCGGGCAGGCCGCCGAACAGGAAGCCCAGCACGCCAAAGATCGCAGTAGTCGCCCAGCGGATCGGTTTCTGCTGATCCAGCATATGGGTGAAGGCAAAGCCCATCGCCCCCAGAAGGACAGCGCCGATCACAAGACCGAGAAGACCCGATCCCTGCGCGGTGCCAACGAAGAGGCCGAAGAAGCCCCCCGCGCAGGCTGCCACTGCGGCAGTGAAGGCGGGGGTCTGATTTTGAACAGGTGTCAGTGCCATGTTGTCTTATCCCAACTTCACATTATCGATGCCGACGATCTTGTCATATGCCCAGTAGAGCAGCAGCACGACCGCCAGGAGGATACTCCCGAGCGCCGCCGCCAAGCCCCAGTTGAGCGAGGACGAGATGTGGTAGGCAATCCGGTTGGAAATAAAGACACCCTTAGTACCACCAACGATTTCTGGCGTGATGTAGTAGCCGATCGCCAGAATGAAGACGAGGATCGAACCCGCGCCGATACCGGGCACCGACTGCGGGAAGTAAACCCGCCAGAAGGCTGTCCAATTGGTTGCACCCAGAGATTTCGCCGCCCGAAGGTAGGTCGGGTTGATGGTCTGCATCACTGAATACATTGGCAGGATCATGAACGGCAACAGGATGTGGGTCATTGCCACGATAGTACCGAATTGGTTGTTGATCATCACCAGGCGCGCGTCGTCGCCCACCAGTCCGAGCCAGACAAGCACATCATTGATGACACCCTGCTGCTGCAGCATGACTTTCCAGGCCGAGGTCCGCACCAACAGCGATGTCCAGAATGGCAACAGAACGAGAATCATCAGCATGTTGGCCGAGCGTGTCGGCAGGTTCGCCAAGATCCAGGCAACCGGATACCCCAGAAGGATACAGGACCCGGTAATCATCAGCGACATGATCATCGTGCGTACAAACAGCGTCATGTAGATCTGCTGATTCTCAGGACGTGGCTCGGCGCCTTCAGGCCCCTTTTGCATGTCGATGGAATTCAGAAAATAGCCGCTGGTGTACGTCGGACTGTAGGTCCGCATCGTCCGCCAGTTGCCCAAGTCGCCCCAATCCTCGTCAATTTCGAGGAATGCGGTTTTGAACGCGATCGGTTCCAGATCAGCGATGGCCGCAGCCGCAGCCTGAAGCTCTGCCGCTCCGGGACCGGAGTAACTGGCCAAAGCCTCGGCACCGCCGTCTGCCTGAACTGAGTGCGCGAAGGCCACGAAGACCGTTTCCCATGGATCTTCTTCAGCCACGACATCTTCGTCAGCGACAGCTGTGAAGAGTGCGAAATCCGTATAGGCAACAGCCATGCGCGGGAAGAGTTCTGAGATTTCAGCGCCGGGCACAAAGCCGATGTCAGCCGCAAAACTTTCGCTCGTCAGCTGTTCCATTTTCAAGCGCTGAGCGTCCAGAAGGGCCGTGTTGCCCTCGGCATTGCTGCCGCCTGTCATGATCTCGAACCAGAGCGCCTCGTCCTTCAGCGCCCCGTCGCTGGCACGTTCGATGGCCTTGACGTGATCTTCGCCAATATCATCCACTTTACGGCCACTGCCACGGAAGAGCGATGAAATGCCAGTCTGCTCGTAGTTCAGTCGGGTGCCAAGTTTGGTGTGCTCCTTGGCCTCGGCTGCAACGAAAAGATCGTAATAGAGGCTTTCGTAGACCGCTTCATCCGGGGTCTCACCACTGAGAGCATCCCAGTCTTCCAGCCTCACCACGGTCTCGGACAGGGTGTCGGATACGATGCGATTCTCAACCGAGCGGAACAACATGTCCGCGATCGGGAGAATGAATGTCAGAAGAACGAAGAGCAGAAGCGGTGCGATAAGCATCAAGGCCCGCACCTTCTGCATCCTCAACGCACGGGCCAGGCTGCGCTTCAGCGGCGTACCGTCTGCCGCAAGGACCGGGCCGGATTGAGTTGTGTCACTCATGATTGTCCCTGTTGTCTTCCCGCGTCGTTTTTTGAGAGCGGGGTTTATCTCTTCGCCGCAGGCGGGTCATGCGATGCCGCGCCGAAGAGGAGACCGGAGAGCGAAGATCGCTCTCCGGTACGGGCGGTGCGCCCTATTACTTAGCGAGCCAGGCTTGGAACTTCGCATCGATATCGTCGCGGTAGTCAGCCCAGAAAGAGTAGTTGTACAGGAAGGTGTTCGTGGCGTTTTCCGGATCGGTCGGCATGTGCGGCGCCATGTCGATACCCAGTTCGGCATGCTGACCAACCAGCGGTGCGGAAGACGCACGGGCCGGACCGTAGGAGATGTACTTGGCCTGATCCGCAAGACGCTGGGTATCGGTGGCAAAGTAGATGTAGTCCAGAGCACGGGCCTTACGCTCGTCCGAGAGACCTGCCGGGATGATCCAGCCGTCCAGGTCGAACACCTGCGCGTCCCAAAGCATCGCAACCGGCTGGTCCTGCTCCTCGATCACCGAGAACAGACGACCGTTGTAGGTGGAGCCCATAACGACTTCGCCATCTGCCAGCAACTGCGGCGTATCTGCACCAGCGGACCACCAGATCACGTTGTCTTTGATTGTGTCGAGCTTCGCCAGTGCGCGTTCCTGACCTTGCTCGGTTTCGAGAACGTCGTAGACTTCTTCCTTGGCAACGCCATCACAGAGCAGCGCCCATTCCATGTTGTTGATCGGACGCTTTTCCAGGGCGCGCTTGCCCGGGTAGGCTTCGAGATCAAAAACATCACAAACGCTGGTCGGCGCGGTGTCACCCACGAGGTCCGTACGATAGCCGAAAGTGGTGGAATAAACGATCTGCGGGATGAAGCAGTCGGACACCAGCAGGTCGCCAAAGTCTTCCTCGGCGGAGGTGCCATCAGGTGCTGGGGCGAGATGCTCGTCCGGGTCGATTTCCATCGCCAGGCCTTCATCGCACAGACGCATCGCATCCGCCGCAACGACGTCAACAACGTCCCAGGTCACATTGCCCGCTTCGTCCATTGCACGCAGCTTGGCAACAGCCTCGGCAGAGCTTTCGTCATTGATGATCTTAACGCCGGTCTTTTCGGCATAGGGCTCGTTGTAGGCTTTGATCTGGGAGTTGGAGTAAGCTCCGCCCCAGGACACGATGGTCATCTCATCCGCCATATCCGCGGCAAAGGCCATCGGCGCGCAGAGTGCGGTCGTGGCGACAAGTGCCGTCAGTTTACGCAGTTTCATATTCGTATTCTCCTTGTTGAGACACTAATTTTCAGATGTTTCGTCCCCCGATCCTTTGGTCTTGCCGGGGGTTCCGATACGCAGTCGAACGCCGTTCAGGCGTCCAACGCGCGACAGTCTTCGGGCAGCCAGCCGATTTCGATCTGCTGTCCGGGCTGAAGACGAACCTGGTCAGGAGCGTTCCGGGTCTTGATGATGAACTCATCATTGCCCGCCACTTTCAGACGCGTGCGGAAAATATCACCCATGTAGATGAATTCCAGCACCTCGGCCTTGAGCGTGTGAACACCCTCCTGCAGGCGTTCCTTGTTGTATTCGACACGCTCCGGGCGGATCGAAACGCGGGTGCGCTGACCGACTTCGGAAACGTTGATCGGCATGGCATCGATGACTTCGCCGCCGTCCAACTCGACCAGCGCACGACCGTCACTGATTTCCTTAATCACACCCTCAAGCGTGTTATTCTCCCCGATGAACTGCGCCACAAAGCTGTTCGCAGGCTCTTCATAGAGCTGATCCGGCGGTGCCAGCTGCTGAATGCGGCCATCGTCAAATACTGCGACGCGGTCCGACATGGTCAGCGCCTCGGTCTGGTCGTGGGTCACGTAAACGGTTGTAATCCCCAGCTGGTGCGCAAGATGCGTAATCTCGAACTGCATCTTTTCGCGCAGCTGCTTGTCGAGGGCGCCAAGCGGTTCGTCCATCAGAACCAGTTCCGGTTCGAAAACGAGAGCGCGTGCGAGTGCGACACGCTGCTGCTGACCGCCCGAAAGCTGAGAGGGGCGACGGCCGCCGAAGCTGCCCATCTCTACCATATCCAGGGCGCGGGTCACTTTGGCTTCACGCTCGGACTTGCCCATGCCACGCACCTCAAGCGGGAAGCTGAGGTTTTCGGCAATGGTCATATGCGGGAACAAGGCATAATTCTGGAACACCATACCAATACCGCGTTTGTGCGGCGGGATGTTGTTGATCGAGACCCCATCGAGGCGGATGTCGCCGTGAGTGGCAGTCTCAAAACCAGCCAGCATCATAAGGCAGGTGGTTTTCCCCGACCCTGACGGCCCAAGCATTGTCAGGAATTCGCCCTTGGGCAGAGTGAGGTTCAGGTCTTTGACGACGAGTGTCTCACCGTCATAACTCTTTTGCACGCGTTCGAATTCAACGAACGCATCAGTATTCGACGCATCGGCCAAATCAGGCTCCCCGTTTGTTTTCTTTTTAGCGGCGGTTTTGTCCCGCTCTTTGTCTCTTAGTGTAAGCACAGCGCCGTTCCACTGTGCAACCGGATCATTGCTGTCCATATCGGCGTCTTGACCACTGCCTCGACACTCCGGGACGATCGGGTCACCAACGCCAGATATAGCGACCCAATAATGTCCATTTGCGTCATATTGGGATAATTTCACCCGTGAGTACAACAGGTGACGCTACTATTTTTTTCGCAATGCACAAAAAAGGGGCCGATGACGGCCCCTTTCCAGATGTTCGAATCACGGCCTCTAGATCAATCAGCTGCCTTCAGCAGTCCTTGGTCCTTCAGCTCTGCGTAGCATTCGTCGAGCGATTTGGTAGCGCGCGCGATCAGCGTGTCGATTTCCTCACAGGTGATGACCAGCGGTGGAGAGATGATCATGCGGTCGCCGACATGGCGCATCACCAGGTTGTTGGCAAAGCAACGCTCACGACAGATGAAGCCGACTGTCCCTGCCTCAGCTGCAAATGCGGCGCGCGTTTCCTTGTTCGGCGTCAGCGCGATGGAGCCCATCATACCGACGATCTTGGCCTCCCCCACCAGAGGATGATCGCTCAAGGCCTCCCACTTCTCTTTCAGGTAGGGTCCGGCCACATCACGAACGTGCTCCACCACCTTTTCTTCCTCGATGATTCGCAAGTTCTCAAGTGCGACGGCCGCCGCCACCGGGTGACCGGAATAGGTGTAGCCGTGGTTAAACTCGTCCTGCGCAATCACGCCTGCAATCTCATCCGATACGATCGACCCGCCGATCGGCGCATAGCCTGACGACAGGCCCTTGGCGATCGTCATGATGTCGGGACGGATGCCCATGGTCTCGGATCCAAACCAGTTTCCGGTACGGCCAAACCCGCAAATCACCTCGTCCGCGATCAACAGGATCTCATATTTATCGCAGATGCGCTGGATTTCCGGCCAATAGCTCGCAGGTGGCACAATCACGCCCCCAGCCCCCTGCACCGGCTCCGCGATAAACGCGGCGACGCGGTCTTCACCCAGCTCAAGGATCGCCTGTTCAAGCTCCTGCGCCCGAGCGAGGCCGAACTCCTCAGGATCGTGGTCACCCCCTTCGGCCCACCAGTTAGGCTGGTTGATGTGATGAATGTCGGGGATGGGCAGCCCACCCTGCGCATGCATTCCCGACATGCCCCCGAGTGATCCGGAACCCACGGAAGAGCCGTGATACGCGTTTTTGCGCGAAATGAGGATCGACTTTGTCGGCTTGCCCTTCATTGCCCAGTAGTGACGCACCATACGGATGTTCGTGTCATTTGCCTCGGAGCCGGAGCCCGCGAAGAAGACATTGTTCAAATCCCCCGGTGCCAGCTCGGCGAGCTTCGCCGCCAGCGCGATGGCGGGCACATGGGTGGTCTGGAAGAAGGTGTTGTAATAGGGCAGCTCGCGCATCTGGCGCGCGGCAACCTCGGCCAGCTCGTCACGACCATAGCCGATGTTGACGCACCACAGACCCGCCATCGCGTCGAGGATTTCGTGGCCCTCGCTGTCGGTCAGGGTGACCCCGCTGGCGCGCGTGATGACGCGAGCCCCCTTCTGCGCGAGGCCGCCGTTGGCCGTAAAAGGGTGCATGTGATGCGCCGCATCCAGCGCTTGCAGTTCTTCGGTAGGTAGATGGTTGGTAATGACCGTCATTGATGACACTCCTGAGCGAGACCTTTTGCTCAGAATATGATCAAAAATGGGACTGTCAATCGAATCAGTTGATCGGCGTCAGCCCCGCTCGGACCTGCTCCATGCCCTGCAACACGTCCCGTTCCATCGCCAGTGCCACCAAATCCGCATCTTTTTTGCGCAGCCCCTCAAGGATGTCCTTGTGGCGGTCCGGAAAGCTCTGGGTGCCGAAGCGCCCGCAGACGACCCGGAGCGACGGGCCGAAGCGCAGCCAGAGCCGATCAGCCAGGTCCGCGAGAATGGGTGCATTGGCATGGGCATTCAGCTCAGTATGGAATTGGTAGTTGAGCGCGAGATACCCGGGAACGTCGCCAGTTGCTATGGCCGTGTCCAACGTCAGATCAAGCGCCTCCAAAGCGTCTACATCAGTCTCTGGCATGCGTGTCGATGCGCGACGGGCAAGTTCACACTCTATTGTTTTTCTTGCAAAAATCAGTTCATCCACATCCTCTGCTCGCAATTCGGGCACCGAAACGCGACGATTGCCCTGAAACACCAGCGCCCCATCAGAGATCAACCTGCGGATCGCCTCACGCACAGGCGTCATGCCGGAGTCCAGCGCCTCCACCAGACCCTGAATGGTGACCGCTTGTCCCGGCGCCAGTTCCCCGAACAGGATCTGCGCCCTCAGACGCTGGTAGACCTGCTCGTGGGCGGGCAGTTTGGCGGCCCCTTCAGTGGGGGAAACAGATGGCGAATTTGGCACATTCACGAAGCTCGGATCCTTCTCAATTTCGGGCAGCTTGCACCAACGAAATGCAGATGAAAACATAAAGTGTCTTGCCGGATGCGGCAAAACTTGATCAAAATAGCCCACAGCCGGACGAAAAGACTCCGGCATACACAGGGGAGATTCTCATGACACTCAAAACGGCCACCATCGTGTCCGCCATCGCGCTCGGTGCCACTGCCGCCTCGGCGGACGAAGTGCGCGTCTACAACTGGTCCGACTATATCGACGAATCACTGCTAGAGAAATTTGAGCAGGAAACCGGGATCGACCTGATCTACGACGTCTTCGACTCCAACGAGCTTCTGGAGACCAAGATGCTCGCTGGCGGCTCCGGCTATGACGTCGTGGTGCCCACCGGCTCCTTCCTGCAGCGTCAGGTTCAGGCTGGTGTGTTCCAGAAGATCGACCAATCGAAGCTGGAGAACTACGGCAACGTCTGGGATGTGATCCAGGACCGCACCGCACGGTTTGATCCGGACAATGCCTATTCCATCAACTACATGTGGGGCACCACCGGCATCGGCGCCAATCTCGGTAAGGTCACCGAAGCGCTGGGTGAGGATGCCCCCGTGGACAGCCTGGCACTGGTGTTTGACCCTGCCAACATGGAAAAACTCTCCAACTGCGGCGTGCATTTCCTCGACGCCCCGGACGAATTGATCCCGGCGGCGCTCACGTATCTCGGCCTCGACCCGAACAGCCACGACAAGGATGACCTCGAGCAGGCCGCCGGCGTTCTGGAAGCGGTGCGCCCCCATGTGCAGAAATTCCACTCCTCCGAGTATATCAACGCGCTGGCCAATGGTGATATCTGTGTGGCCTTCGGCTGGTCCGGCGATATCCTGCAGGCCCGTGATCGCGCCGCCGAGGCCGACAACGGTGTCGAAATCGCCTTTAACGCACCCTCCGAAGGGGCGTTGATGTGGTTCGACCAGATGGCGATCCCGGTGGATGCACCAAACCCGGAAGCCGCGCATAAGTTCCTCGACTTCATCCTTGATGCCGAGAACATGGCCGCTGCCTCCAACTACGTCTACTACGCCAACGGCAACAAGGCCTCGCAAGAGTTTCTGGCCGAGGACGTGATCGGCGATCCGGCGATCTACCCGACCCCCGCGGCGATGGACAACACCTACATCAAGGCCCCCTACCCGCAAAAAGTGCAGCGCGTGGTGACACGCCTGTGGACCCGAGTGAAGTCCGGCACCTGATCCGATATCAGGCCGATCCTTACGGCAGGGCGTGCTTTTGCGCCCTGCCCTCACTACAGACAAGAACGGGCCGGCCACACGCCGCCCGCATGGGGGCAGATTTGGCAGTACCGGTTTTTGAACCCTGGACCGATCCGCAGGCGAAGCCGCTGATCCAGTTCCAGAACGTGACCAAGCGCTTTGGCGATTTCACCGCGATCGACGACCTGACCATCGACATCTTCGAGTGCGAGTTCTTTGCACTACTAGGGCCATCGGGCTGTGGCAAAACCACGATGATGCGCATGCTCGCCGGGTTCGAAGCCCCTACTGAGGGCAAGATTTTCCTTGCTGGTCAGGATATTGCCCCCGTTCCGCCGAACCAGCGCGCGGTCAACATGATGTTCCAGTCCTATGCGCTGTTCCCGCATCTGAGCATCTGGGAAAACATCGCCTTCGGTCTCAAGCGCGAGGGCATGCCCCGCGCCGAGATCGCCGCCCGCGTTGAGGAAATGCTGCGATTGACGCGACTAGAGAAATTCGCCCGCCGCAAGCCGCATCAGATCTCCGGCGGCCAACGCCAGCGAGTTGCCTTGGCCCGCAGCCTCGCCAAGGCCCCGAAACTGCTGCTTCTGGATGAGCCGCTCGGCGCGCTGGACCGCAAGCTGCGCGAGGAAACCCAGTTCGAGCTGATGGACATCCAGGAAAAAACCGGCACCACATTCGTGATCGTGACCCACGATCAGGAAGAGGCGATGACCGTAGCCAGCCGGGTCGCGGTGATGGACAATGGCAAGGTGATCCAGGTGGCCACCCCCGCCAACATCTACGAAGCGCCGAATTCGTCCTATGTGGCTGATTTCATTGGCGACGTGAACCTCATCCAGGGTCAGGCCACCGCCACCGGCGAAGATACTTATGCCCTGCATTGGCGCGAGGGCGCGGCGCCGCTTACCATCAAGTCGCCCAATGCGATCTCCGACGGGCAAACCGCGCATCTGGCGATCCGGCCCGAAAAGGTCACCATCAGCGCCGACAAGCCCGAAGGGGCTGACAATGTGGTGCAGGGCAAGGTGCTGGACATCGCCTATCTCGGCAATCTCTCCACCTATCACGTGGAGCTGCCCACCGGGGATGTGATCAAGGCGCAGACGGCGAACACCCGCCGCATTTCGCGCCGTGCCTACACTTGGGAAGACACCGTCTGGCTGTCCTGGACAGCCACCGGCGGCGTCTTGTTGGCCGACTGATGCGCCGCTTTGTCCTGATCGCCGTCCCTTATGTCTGGCTCCTGGCGCTGTTCCTGGTGCCCTTTGTCATCGTCCTGAAGATCTCGTTGTCGGATGCGGCCATTGCGCGTCCGCCCTATGTTCCGCAATTCGACTGGGTCGAAGGCATCTGGGCCTTCCTGTCACAGCTGGATTTCGAGAATTTCACTTGGCTCATAGAGGATGACCTCTACTGGAAGGCCTATCTCAGCAGCCTGCAGATCGCGCTCACCTCGACCTTGCTGACGCTGATCGTGGGCTACCCGATCGCCTATGGCATGGCCCGCGCGCCGCAGGAGTGGCGCCCGACGCTGATGATGCTGGTGATCCTGCCGTTCTGGACCTCCTTCCTGATCCGCGTCTATGCGTGGAAGGGCATCCTGTCGAACGAGGGCTTCCTGAACCAGTTCCTGATGTGGACGGGTCTGGTGTCAGAACCGCTGCAGATCCTGAACACCACCACCGCCGTCTATATCGGCATCGTCTACACCTATCTGCCGTTCATGATCCTGCCGATCTATGCGGCTCTGGAGCGCATGGACGACAGCCTGATCGAAGCTGCCGAGGATCTCGGCTGTTCGCGCATGTCGGCCTTCTGGCTGGTGACCATACCGCTGTCCAAGGGCGGCATCATCGCAGGCTGTTTCCTCGTCTTCATTCCGGCGATGGGCGAATTCGTGATCCCCTCACTGCTGGGCGGGTCGGATACGCTGATGATCGGCAAGGTGCTGTGGGAGGAGTTCTTCTCCAACCGGGACTGGCCGGTGGCAAGCGCGGTCGCGGTGATCCTCTTGCTGATCCTGGTAGTGCCGATCGTGCTGTTCCAGCGTAACCAGCAGAAAGAACAGGAGGGCGACGCATGAAACGTCTGAGCGCATTCAATGTGGTCTCGCTGACGCTGGGCTTTGCCTTTCTCTATATCCCGATGCTGATCCTGATCCTGTTTTCCTTCAACGAAAGCAAGCTGGTGACGGTCTGGTCGGGGTTCTCGACGAAATGGTACGGCGAGCTGATGCAGAACGAGGCGATGCTGCAAGCTGCCTGGGTCACGATCAAGGTTGCGGTAATCTCTTCCAGCATTGCCACCGTGCTGGGCACCATGGCCGCCTACGTCATGGTGCGCAGTGGACGCTTTCTGGGCCGGACCCTGTTTTCCGGTATGATCTACGCGCCGCTGGTGATGCCCGAGGTGATCACCGGCCTGTCGCTGCTGCTGCTGTTCATCGGCATTGGGCTGGACCGCGGCGTGCTGACCATCGTGCTGGCGCATACCACCTTTTCCATGTGCTACGTCTCGGTGGTGGTCTCCTCGCGGCTGGCGACCTTTGACATGTCGCTGGAAGAGGCGGCGCGGGATCTGGGCTGTTCGCAGGCGCAGGCCTTCCGGCTGGTGACCCTGCCGATCATCGCGCCTGCGGTGGTCTCCGGCTGGCTTCTGGCCTTCACTCTGTCGCTGGACGATCTGGTGATCGCCTCGTTCACCACAGGCCCTGCCGCAACCACCCTGCCGATCAAGATCTTCTCGGCGGTGCGTCTTGGGGTCAGCCCTGAGATCAACGCGCTGTCGACCATCATGATCGGCATCGTAACAGTTGGCGTGATCAGCGCCTCACTGGTCAGCAAACGGGCGCTGGTGAAACAGCGACGGGAGGAACAGGAAGCGGTACGCGCAACATGATGCGCCGGATCTTCCCCGACTATGCCTATGGTCTCGGCCCGCGCAGTAATTGCTGGTGGGACGAGACCTGCCCCGCCCCGAGCTGGCCGCGCCTCGAAGATACCCGTCAGGTGGATGTGGCTATTGTAGGGGGCGGTTTCACCGGCCTTTCCACAGCGCTGCATTTGGCCGAAGCAGGTCTCGAGGTCGCGGTGCTGGAGGCCGAGACACCCGGCTGGGGCGCGTCCGGGCGCAATGGCGGTTTTTGTTGCCTCGGCGGGGCCAAGCTCGGCTCCCACGCGATGGCACGCCTGCACGGGGAGCGCGAAACGCAGGTCTATCAGGCGGGCGAGGAGAGCGCTGTCCACCTTGTTGAACATCTGATCGCCCGCCATGACATCAACGCTGACACCCACTCGCAAGGTGAAACGGTCATGGCGCACCGCCCCAAGACACGGGACGCGCTGATGAAAGAAGCGCATGCCTCAGGGGCCGAATTCATCGATGGCCCCGATCTCGTCAAAAACGGGCTTGGGGGCGAATTCCATGGTGCGCTGACCACGCCAACGGGTTTCGCTCTCAACCCGCGCAAATATCTATTTGGGCTTGCCCGCGCTGCGCAGTCCGCAGGGGCGGAACTATATCAAAACAGTGCAGCTTTCGACGTGCAGAACAATAGTGGGCTGTGGCATATCTCCAGCCCCAAGGGCCGGTTGAGCGCATCGCGCTTGGTCATCGCCACCAATGGTTACTCCAGTGAAAACCTGCCTGACTGGCTTGGCGGACGTTACATGCCCGCGCAGTCGACGGTGATGGTAACAAGACCGATCACGCCAGAAGAACAGGCCGTGCAAGGATGGACCACGGCGCAAATGGCCTATGACACCCGTCATATGCTGCATTATTTTCGCCTGATGCCCGACGGTCGTTTTCTGTTTGGCATGCGCGGCGGTCTGACATCGTCTCCCCGCTCAGAGGCTAAGATCCGCGCCCTGCTGCGCCGCCATTTCGAGCAACTGTTCCCCGCCTGGCGTCAGGTTGAAACCACCCATAGCTGGTCTGGCATGGTCTGCCTGTCGCGCAACCTCGTTCCGTTTGTGGGGGCCGTGCCCGAGCATCCAGGCCTGTTTGCCGGGCTATGCTATCACGGCAATGGCGTTGCGATGGGCAGCTATGCTGGCGCGTTGTTGGGGGACCTCGTGCAAGGCAAGGCACCAACGCTCCCCTACTCCAAGATCATGCAAAGGTTGCCGAAGTTTCCGCTGGGCCGTGCGCGCCGTGCTTTGATGCCGCCTGCCTATGCGGCTCTGGGTTTGCTGGACTGAAGCGCAGCCACCTCCAGCCCCATCGCATCAAGATCTCCACGCCAGCAGCAGTAGGCCGCCATGCGCCAGTGGAACCAGGGCTTCAGCGCATAGTACCGTGCGACAACGCGATGATCCGGATATGCGGCAGCGAATTGCGCTTCTTCATCACGCGTCAGAACATTCCCACGATAAAGCGACTGCATCGCCGGTGACAGGAACATCGCCAGATCCTCTGCCGGATCACCGTTCTGAGGACATTGCCAATCGATCAGCGCCAACGTCCCGTCATGCGCCAGTAGATTGCCCGGAACCGGATCACCATGAATAAGGCAGGTCTGCGCGACGGCAGGCACCAGGCCGATAGGTTTGCAGTCCATCAACGCTTTTCCGCCCGGGCACTCCTGCAGGATCGTCACAGTTTGTGCTTCCAGCGCGCGCGATCCATTGCACCCCTTTGGAAGGTCATCGAAACCTGCCTGATCGTGCAAGATCCCCAGCAATCGTGCCACATGCGCTGTGTCCTCCTGCCAAGGCGCACCAGCCAGATGGCTGTAGATCAACCAGTCCTGATTCTCCCACGATCCATGCGCGATGTAGCGTGGCGCCATGCCAGTGCCGCCCAGCGCCTTGAGGACCTCGCGCTCCCGGATCGGGTCGTTTGCAAACAGTGGGTTGCTGCGACGGGCGGGGTAGAGTTTCACCACAAGATCGCCGGATTTCCAGACATGATTGCTACGCCCCCCCAGCAGCTGGGTCGGCTCCAAAAGAGACCAGCCCTGCCGCGCAAGATGGCGAAACAGGGCTGGGTCTGTCTGTGTCTGCTCCGGTGTCAGCATTTCTGCTCCGCCGTTCGCATCGCCGCCACGCCCCGGCGATCAGAGGGGCCTGGTCAATGCCGCAGGTCAGGAGGAGCCGGTGTCAGCATCCGGATCCCGAAGCGCGGTGACCGAGGATGCAAGGATGGCGCTTCCGCTCTCCAGGATCAAGGCAACTTCACCGTTGACGCTCTGGGTTTCCTCGACACGACCGTAGACTTCCGCAACCTCCGACAGGATCACTTCATCATCGGAATAACTTTCGACAACAAATGTATAGGAACCCTCTGGCAAGGTCTCACCATCGCCATTGTCCCCCTGCCACTGGTAGGGTTCGGCAGAGACCGGAAGATCGATACGCCCGACTTCATTCTCTTCTGCATCATAAATGACCATCTTCACCTCATCGGCAACAGCGGCCGGATTTGGTGCGATGGCAACCGGGGTCGATCCGTCAAAGTGGGCGGCGGCCTGCGCACGAACCTCTTTACCAACCCAGCCTGTCAATTGAGACATGTTCGACAATGACAGCGCGCTCAGCATGCTGGTCAGTGTCTCATTGGTCATGACCTGCTGTTCAACCGAGGAGAACTGCGCCAGCTGCGCGGTGTAGTCTGACGAATCCATCGGCTCCAACGGATCCTGATACTTCGCCTGTGTCGTCATCAGCCGCAGGAACGTCTCGAAATCGGACGTCAACGCCGACGTCGCGGATTGGCTCCCAGCGGCTCCTCCAGCGCTATTCGTTGGTGGCGGAGCGCCTGCACCAGTAATTGCTGTAGTCATGCTCTCAGATCCTCATATCCAGCCCATCGGCTGCAATGTTTAAGTGTTGCGACAGGGGCAAATCGGGCTGCCCTTCTTCAACGGCATCCCCCTCACCCTTCAGACCGGCACCGCCAGCATCGCCAGAGGTCCCTCCTTCACCGGATTGCCCGGTCTGGGCATCAGATCCGAACTGGAAGGAAATATCAGAAAACCCCATGTCCTTGAATTCGCGAGCGAGGTCCTGAATGTGTCGCCGCATCAAGTCTTCGGTCTCGGGCCGTTCTGCATTGATAACGACGGTGACCCCGACATCCGTTGTCGTGACCCGCATGTTGACATGGCCAAGTTCGCGCGGGTTCAGCGATACATCGACGTTGCGTTTGCCAGCAGTGGCGACTGCCTCAGCCAACTGCTGCGCTACGTGGCGCGGTGTTTCTGCACGAAAACTCGATGCGCCTGAGCGTACCGACGCTTCGGCAAGCATTTGCGGCAATGCAAAACTCTCGGCCCCGCGCTGTGTCAGAATTTCTTCACCGGGGCGAGGCGTATGTTCGCTGCCCGCGATACCTGTCACCACCGCCGAAGTCGACTGCAGTACCGTATTGGCTACCAGGCTTTGTGATTGCGCGGTCGTCTGCACGCCGCCAGCAGGATTTGCCACCCGCACGTCAGCTATATTAGCCTGAGCTCGCACGGTGGGTGACATCGCCACAGCCTGTACCGCCTGAGGCATTTCGCGCAGTCGAACGGGAGTGTCCTGCAGTTCGGCAGTCACTGGTTTGCCCGGAGTTTGTCCCTCAGGCTTTGTGAGCGCAGCGTGCGGAACCTCAGCCTGAGACCGGACGGCGGCAGGTTGCTGTCGCGCCACCTCCCGATGCCCGTCCAGCAGAACCGAAGTGCTGTTTCGAAGTTTCTGATCGGTCGCAATATCCGCACGCGGTGAAGTCTCGCCCCCCATTTCCTTCGCCGAAATGGGAAGCGCGCCGCTCTGAGGAGCCGTATCAGCTCCACCCTTTGACGCGAGGCCGTCTGGTGCACGCGCAGCAGCAGCTCCATCAAGAGTGACATCGGATTTCGCCGCCGTCGCGCTGCTATCCGGCGCCGTGGGCAAAACAGCACCACCAGAACCCGTTTTGACGGCAGCTTCTTGTACTTGGGCAGACACCTCGGCCGACTGAAGCATCTCACCTTGCGTAGAATCGGGGTCAGTTCGTGTGCTCTGGAGCGGGATATCCGTCGGAGGCTGTTCTTTTGGCCCATCGGAGCTCGCCTCGACAGGCTCGTCAGGCAGATCTGTCTCCCGCTCGAGCGACGATGCATCCCCCTCTTCATCGGGTGACGCTTCTGAAATTTCCTTTGAAGGGTCTCCACTCACCTCGGTGTCGGGCACCTCAGTCTTGGGTTCGCTGCCACCCTCGGCGTCATGAGTGATCGATTCCTCTGGTTGAACTGGCGTTTCGCCCTCTCGCATCTCCGCATGCATGGCATCGCCTGCAGAGATCTGGGCTTTTTCATTCGCGCCACCGGCAAGAACGGACTCGAAGGTGTCCCCCCTAAGTCGCTTTGGGTCGGAGCGCTGAGTCGACTCAGCAGGCGTGCTGCCAACTGATTGAGTCGAAAGGAGTTTCGTAATCATGTTCCACCGGATGTTCTATCTCGTGTCCCTCCTAAATAACTCAAACCGGTTACGGCAATTTTAACCGGTTTTTGTTCAAACTGACAAAATCGAAGAATTCGACACACAAAGGACTGAGGCAAAATGCCCGTATCAAACGTTTCGCTGCCCTCTGCGGCGGCTCCTTTGCAGCAGGTCGCCGACCCTCGGGACACCATGCTGCGTCAGGCTGCGATCGATCTCGAAGCCTCATTTTTATCTGAAATGCTGAAGTCAGCCGGCTTGGGGAAGTCTCCCGAAGCCTTTGGTGGTGGGTCAGGCGAAGATCAATTCGCCAGTCTCCTCGTCAATGAGCAAGCGCGTGCGATGGCCGAATCCGGCGGCATCGGCTTGGCAGAATCCATCTACAACTCACTGAAGGAGGCGCAAGAATGAGCGCACTTACAGACCAGACCCCGCAAACCCTCATCAATGCCCTCGACGAGCTGCTCGAAGAAGAACGCAGTGCCCTGACACAAGGCGAACTGGATAAACTGGAAGGCATTCTTGCTCGTAAGGAAGAGCTATTCGACAAGCTCAACCGGATCACCGACCTTGAACAGGGCGCGCTGGACACAGTCCACAGCAAGGTAACGCGCAACCAGGCACTACTAGGAAGTGCGATGCAAGGGATCAAAGCTGTGGCAACACGGATGGCCGAACTGCGCAAGGTGCGCAGGGGTTTGGAAGTATACAACCGCTCCGGCCAGCGCACGTCCTATACGACCAGTGGCAGCATGAAGCTGGAGAAGCGCGCTTAAATCGCTTGGAGGTCTGGACAATTTTAAAAATGCAAATTGCAGCTTTAGCACTCTCTTAGGACCTCATACGCCAATGTCACCTTGCATCTCAGGCGAGGTGGCGCGGAAACCGCTAGGTGAAGCACAGTCAGAATGACCACAGAGAAAGCTCCGGTAACGGAGCTGGGATTACCATATCAGGGGCTAAAGTGCCCTAACTCAAAGGAACTTATGCTATGTCCAGCATTCTGACGAACAATGGCGCAATGGTTGCACTTCAGACTCTCAAGTCTGTGAATGACGACCTGAACACCACTCAGTCCAATATCTCCACCGGTAAAGAAATCGGCACCGCCAAAGACAACTCCGCTGTTTGGGCGATCTCCAAGACTATGGAATCCGACATCGCGGGCTTTGAAGCCATCGAAGAAGGTCTCGCCGTCGGTGAGGCAACTGTTGCTGTTGCCTCTGCAGGTGCGGAACAGATCGTTGAGAAACTGACGGAAATCAAGGAGCTGATCGTTTCCGCTCAGTCCGAGAACGTCGACCACGGTAAGATCCAGACAGACATCACCTCCAAGGTTGAGCAGGTCGAAGCTATCATCTCTGCCGCTCAGTTCAACGGTGCCAACCTGCTGGCATCCGACATCGACGGCAACACCACGACCGAGCTGGGCGTTCTTGCCTCCCTCGACCGCGTGGGTGCTGGCGGCGCCGTGACCGCTGTGGAAATCACCATCGCGACCGTCGATTTTGAAGGTGATCTGGATCTCTCCTCGTCGCTGACTGCGATCACCGACACCACGACTGCTGGGTCGGCTCTGGGCGAAATCGAAACCTTCCTGCAGACCGCCATCACTGGCGCCGCTGCGTTGGGCGCATCCGCTGCACGCCTCGACGATCAGTCCGAGTTCGTTGGCAATCTTGTCGACTCGATGACTATGGGCGTTTCGACCATGACCGACACCAACATGGAAGAAGCCTCCGCACGACTGAGCGCTCTGCAGACCCAGCAGGAACTCGCGGTTCAATCGCTGACCATCGCAAACGAAGCGCCGGGCTCGCTGCTCCAACTCTTCCGCTAACAGGCTACCGGTCAGGGCGCATGATCGCGCCCTGACCACCCTACTTCTCTGAGAATCAGTGAATAACTAATACGTTAGGATAACACGTGAATGCCCTTCTAAAGGCGAAGAGCGCCTACGCGGCGGCAAAAGCCCCTACCCGCACCGCACGAAACACCGAATATGAGATCCTTGCACGTATCACGCATCGGATGATCGCGGCGAATAGCAAGGGATCGGACGGCTTCAAAGAGCTCGTGGCAGCAGTTTCCGACAATCGTAAACTCTGGGCGCTCTTCACTTCGGATTTGGCCAAGGATGGCAACAAACTGCCAGTCGAGTTGAAACAACGCCTGTTTCATCTGGCCCGCTTCACGCGTGAACACAGCAGCAAGGTCCTGGCTCGCAAGGCTTCGGTCCAGCCGCTAGTAGAAATCAACACGGCCATCATGCGTGGCCTCAGAAGCGGAGCGTCCTGAAAATGAGTGGATTGGTCCTTAAACTCGCACCAAAAGAGCGTGTCTTGGTCAACGGAGCAGTGATCGAGAACGGAGATCGCCGCAGTCGCCTGTCGATCGTCACACCCGACGCGCATATCCTGCGCCTCAGGGATGCGATCCATCCCGAGCAAGCGAATACACCGGTACGTCGTGTATGCTATTCAGCACAGCTGGTTTTGTCTGGCGATATCGACCCAGAGGAAGATCGCCTGCCAATGTTGCGTCGCATCGAGGAGCTGAGTCAGGTCTTCACCGACCCGGACAGTCGCGCGGCCTTGTCAGAGGCAACTGAAGCAGTGATCAGCAACAACCATTATCGCTGCCTCAAGGCCTTACGTGCCTTGCTGCCGCGAGAGGAACGGCTCATGGCCGTAAGATCACAATGACTTTCACTCCGCTCATTCCATCATCTGGGGTTGCGGGCTGGAATTTTCTGCAATCGACTTACGACCGGCAATATGACGCCTTTGTTCAGTCTGGTCAGTTAAAGAACGAGAGCGAGTACTTTGCCGAGGAGATCGGCAAAGTCACTTCTAGTGATGACCTTCTCAATGACCGCCGCCTGCTTCAGGTGGCGGTTAAGGCGTTTGGTCTCGAAGAGGAGATCAATTACCGTGCGCTTCTGCAGCGTGCGCTGAACGAGGGCACCTCTGCCAAAGACGCGCTTGCGAACACGATGAACGACGAGCGCTATGTCGAGTTTTCGAATGCATTTGGGTTTGGTCCTGGCCAATCTCCCATGACCAGCGACAGCAAGGCCATGGAAGCGGTGGTCAACAAATTCCAATCGGCCTCTTTCGAGGAAGCGGTGGGCGAAGTTGATGAGACCATGCGCACAGCTCTATTTGCCAAACGCGCAATGCTCGAGGTTTTTGGCGAGCCTGATGAAAACGATTTTTCACAACTCAGCGTCAAGGAAAGAGCCCTGCGCGAATTTGATCTTTCAATGAAAGAGATCAACGGAGCGATAGACGATGTTCCGGGCGTTACCTCGGTCCAGGATCAGTGGGAAGACATTATTCAGCGCGATACGTTGACAGATTTTTTCAACACGACCTTGCGCATGCCGGCCGCCGCATCGGGCCTTGAAGACGATGAGCTTATCCAAGCATATCAGGACCGTGCAAAGATCGTGTTCGGAACTGACGACCCCACTGTCTTCTTCTCCGCCGAAAACAAGGACGTGCTCGTCGCCGCCTACAAGACACGCGCGACCGTCGATGGCGATCTGCCGGAAGACATAGCAAAAACCGCCCAACTCGCGGATCAGATATTGGGACAGATGGTGGCCCGAGACGCCGCCCTCAATGAAGAGTGGGACTATATTTCTCGTCAGGAACCGCTGGTAGATTTCATGAAAATCACGCTGGAACTGCCCGACAATATCGAGTCCCTTAAGACCAGTGACGCGATGCGCGTATACCGGGAAAAGGCTATCGAAGTGTTTGGCACTGATGACCCCAATGTCTTTGCCGATGCCGGGAACCTCGACAATATACTTGATATCTACCGCGAAAAAGCAGCCGAATCTGGCATGCGAAATGGCGAAATCTCGGCAAGCTTGCGAACAGCTGAAACGATCCTGAAATTCTCTTTCAGTGAGAACGACGTCGTCGACGACGATAGCTTAGCGGCGTCTGAAACCGCAAAAATCGATGCAGGCTGGTACAGTATCATGGGGCAGACCGGTGTGCCGAGGTTCCTGCAAACCGCTTTGGATGTGAATACGGCCCTCGCACCAGATCAGACCTTTGATGAACTGACTATTGAAGAGCAGCTTGCCATCTACAAAGACAAGGCGGTTGAGCTTTTCGAAACTGATGACCTGAGCGAGCTGACGGGCCCCTATCAGATGAGCACGCTCAGTGATGCATATCGCACCAATGCAGAAGCGGCAGGCGAAAGCGAATTTTTCATCACCTACTATTCGCAAATCGCCGAACGTGAGTTGAACGGGCTGTTCCAGAGCGATGAAAGTGATGCAGACCAAGAGTTTGAGGACGCGCTTGAAGAACTGCGCACGATGAATGATGAGGACAAGGGGCCCAGTGCGAGCTCGCAATGGTTTACCATCATGGGCCAGCAAGCCATGACCGACTTCATGCAAGTGGCACTTGGGTTGCCGAAAGAGGTAACCCAGATGGACATTGACAAGGCGGTCGATGTCTACAAGCGCAAAGCCCAGGAAGTCCTTGGCACCGACAAGCCTTCTGAGTTCATCGCTGGCGACAAAATGGACGATCTGGTCAATCGCTACCTCACGCGCTCGCAAATGAACGATATAAACAGCGGCTACAGCTCGGGCAGCGCTGCATTGATGATGCTACGAAGTTGATGCGCTGCCGTAACATAGGAAAGCGCCTCGGGACTCCGGGGCGCTTTTCAGGTTAACGCAATGATGCTGAGCCGACACTGTTCTGACCATATGGCTGGGCGTATTGCTAGGGCTGGAGGTTACTGATCGGTCTTTTCGATGAAAACTCACGATGTCGATGAGCATCCAGTTCAGATAACCGTGCACACTGAACCCGTTAAGTCTACAGGTTTCTATGACCGAGGCTATGAAGTCCCAGTACTACGCCGAGGCTTCTTGACCTAAGAAAAGACTGTCATGCTAACCGGCCGAATGGTGCGTTCGACGGTACTGTGAGCCAACTCGACCAGTCGATCTGTTAAATCAGGACAGCCTGTCCCAATGTTCTGAGATATATTTGATGGTGCCACCGCTTTGGCGGGGCATTGCGGAACATACGCAGCGGTTTTCAATTCCATGCGGGCGCCATCCGTCATTGCTGTTATTAGGTGGCTCGCTTTTTAACGTCGGAGCTATTTGGTTGCTTGGACGTTTTTCTTGCCGATGACTACCGAAGTGTATTGCCCCGGCCAAGCGCGCGGGGCCTATCTATTTCACCCAGACTTCAACGCGCCTATTCGCCTGCCGACCCCATGCGCTGTTATTGCAAGCGATCGGTAGAGTCTCACCATAGGCTTCGGTTTCGAGAGAGATACGATCCAGGTTTGCGGTTTCCGCTGCGCGCTCCACAGCTTGCCGCACAACGTCCGCGCGTTTGAGTGAGATAGCCCGATTGGTATCGGCGGGACCTTCACCATCGGAGAAACCGACAAAGACCATACGCTTGCCATCATAAACACCTGCCTCAATTTCTCTGGCGAGCAGGTCCACGTTGTTTCGAGACTGCGCGTCAGGCCGGGAAGAGCCGGTTTCGAACCGAAAAGAGGTCGTCAGACGCTGCAGGCCATCCAGACCAGAAATCATGCGTTGCAACTCTTCTAAGGGAGTGTCTTCGCCCGCGGCCTTAATAGCGTTGCTGAGACGCTCACCCTGAGCCGCAAGTGGGATACGCTCGGCAGCCTGATCGACGAAACCGGCGCGACGAATAACTATCTGTGCCGCCGGGCCGCGGACATAGGTCAGAAAGTCCCGCGCGACCCGTGGCAACCGATGCGCTGGCAAATAAAGAAACATCGGTGCGGTCAGCGGATAGTCCTCGGTCTTGATCGTTCGACGCCCCGCACTGAGAGAGAAACCGCAACTCCCGGTCAGCGTAAGTATTCTTGCCGTGCCGGTTTCAGAATAGCTGGCAATGCCAATTGCAAACGGATCCGTGGCCACAGTTCGCACCAGAGTATCGCTACGATCATGTCGCCGGATCTCTGCAGAGAGTGATAGGGCAGCGGGGGTCACCAACTTGTCCTCCACCGCCTGTGCCAAACCCGATCCCGCCACCGGCAAATGGACCGTGATCGGTGCGTCCGGGCCATCCAACTCTTGCCAGTTGGTGATTTGTCCGGCGTAGATCTGTGCCAATTGAGGCAGGGAAATGCGCCGGACCGGATTGGTCGGCGCCACGATCGGAACCATCGCATCCAGGGCCAAAACCCGGCCGCGGTTCGACACTGACATGTCGCCCATCCCGGCCTCTGTCGCAAGGATGTGTTCTGCCTCCCGAATCTCCCGCAGAGCCATGACAATATCCGCCTGGTTCGCAAGTAGGTCAGCAAAACCTTCGTCAGTACTGCTGATATGGAAATTGAACCTGGCCGCCACGCGCCCATCCCGCAACAGCGTATATTCAAACTGCCGCGCATCATATTGCTCGCGCGCGGTCTGGAACCCATTTCGCAGGGCAAAGCCTTCGATCAATGCCGGGAGAAGCACGTCCGCCATGGTTGATGACCCGGAAAACGTGAGTTCCGCGACATAATCCGACAGGCTAGGACAACCCGGTCCATCACACCGCACACCCGATCCATCCACGGTCAGCTCGCCGAACTGAGTATCGACGCGATAGAACTCGCCATCGAAGCCCAACAGGTTACCTGTCACCTCGATAGCACCATCGGGCGAGGACAGCGTCACGTCTTGTCCCAGAACCGGAAAGCTTGCGCCGAAAAAACAGAGTGCGGCGCAAACCGCCGCACGAAAATAGCTCATGAGAAATCCCGGTGTCGTCCCCGTCAGTTGGCGGCGATTTTCAGACTTTCGACGAGATTATTCAACACCAGAAAATCACCAACGGCAGAACATTCCGGAATGTTCAGGGTCAGATCCCGCGTCTGCAAGCGGTCCCCGCGATATTCCATCAGTTGCGCATCGACCGAGCGGTCGCAGTTGAGAGCAGTGATCTCCGCTTCGATCGATACGGAAACTGCTCCAGTCCCAGCATCCTTTGGCAGCGTGTAAACTTCGACACGCTGTGCCGCAATCTGATCTGAGTCCCCTAAAGACAGAACCTGCCCCGCAGCAAAACTTGCCTCAGATCCTTTCCACACGTGGCCCGGCTCGCCATAGGTGGCGCCAAACTCCAGCGCATGGACCTCAAGACCGCTCTCGCCCTGCCATTGCAGAACGACACGCTCCACAGTGTCGAGATCATCGACGGTAACAACCGCGTCGAGATCCCGCCCGGACGCAAAATCCGCGATCACCACCGCGTGCGATGCAAGGGCCGGAACAACGCCAGAGAACTTCCCCTCTGCATCCAAAGCATGAGTTATCATTACCCCGCCATGATGCAGCGTAAATCGCTCACCCGCGCGACAGGGCGCGCTGAGGTCAACCTGAAGCAGCGCATCAGGACGCGCTGACAGCAGCATGTCCCCATCACAGCTCGACATTTCTGCACGAACGTCATCCGCACTGGATTGAGGCGACCGTTCAAGCGGTCTCGCAGAGGTGAAAGCGACATCTTGAAAGACGAGCTTTCCCGTTTCCGGTTCTGCTGGCAAGGCGGCTGGTTCTGAGGACTTCGCCTCCGCGGTTGCGCGTTGCAAGTCCGCGGTTTGCTGCATGTACAAACCGGTTCCCAATGCACAAACAGCGGTGGCCGCGACGATCAGGACTGTCACTCGTGTACCCATACGAACTCTCCTCACCTCAAAAGGTTAAGGAATGGTATCGAGCGAAGGCGGCCAGACTGTGGCAAGCACCGGGACAGAACACGGCCATTGCCACAGTCTTTAATCGTTTTTGCCAATTCGGTGGGTTTAACCCAACTTTCCATGACAGTGCTTAAACTTCTTGCCGGATCCACAGGGGCATTTGTCGTTCCGTGACGGGTTCCCCCAAGTGCTTGGATCAGATTCGACGAATCCCGCACGTGGCTCTTCTGCAAGCGGCTCTTCCGCTGGTGCAGCTGCCTGCTGCGCCGCAGACTGACGTGCGGCCATTTGCATCATCATTTCACGCTGTTCGTCTTCGCTCAGCGGGCGCACGCGGGACAATTGCTGCGTGACAGCTTCCCGTAGCGAATCGAGCATCGTCTCGAACAGCTGGAAGCTTTCGTTCTTGTACTCGTTCAGCGGATCGCGCTGCGCATAGCCCCGGAAACCCACGACGGAGCGCAAATGTTCGAGAGTCAGCAGGTGTTCGCGCCATTTGGCGTCGATCGCTTGCAACAGAACCTGTTTCTCAATGTTGCTCATGCCTTCTTCGCCAAAGGCCTCGACTTTTTCGGCCATCAGCTTGTCGGATGCTTCGACCAGACGCTCACGGATTTGTTCATCATCGACACCCTCTTCGGCCGCCCATTCGACAACCGGGACGTCAATGCTGAGCTTGTCCTTTACGTCTTCGTGCAGACCTTCGGTATCCCATTGGTCGGCATAGGTCTTGGGCGGCATATACGTGTCGATCAGATCGTCGATAACCTCGTGACGCATGTCGGTGACGATTTCATGGGTATCGTCAGAGGCCATGATCTCGCGCCGCTGAGCAAAGACCACCTTGCGTTGGTCGTTCATCACGTCATCAAACTTCAGCACGTTCTTGCGCATGTCGAAGTTGCGGCCCTCGACCTTGGCCTGGGCACGTTCCAGCGACTTGTTCACCCAAGGGTGCACGATCGCCTCGCCTTCCTGCATGCCGAGGCCGGACAAAAGCTTGTCCAAGCGCTCGGAGCCAAAGATCCGCATCAGATCATCTTCGAGGCTGAGGTAGAAACGGGTGCGGCCCGGGTCCCCCTGACGGCCGGATCGACCGCGCAGCTGGTTGTCGATACGGCGGCTTTCGTGACGCTCGGAAGCCATCACGAACAGACCACCGGCGTCCAACACCTTCTGTTTCTCTTCCGCGTGCTTGGCTTCTTCGTCTGCTCGCAAGGCCGCCGGATCTGCATCCGGGTTGGCCTCCAGCGCCTCCATCACCTTCAGATCGACATTCCCGCCGAGCTGAATATCGGTGCCGCGACCAGCCATATTGGTGGCGATGGTGACCGTAGCGTAGCGCCCGGCTTCGGCAACGATCTTGGCTTCCTGCTCGTGGTGACGGGCGTTCAGCACGTTGTGCGCGATGCCTTCCTCCTGCAGCAGATTGCTCAGCAGATCGGATTTCTCGATAGAGGTCGTGCCCAGAAGGACCGGCTGACCTTTCTCATGCGCAACCTTGGCATCCGCGATCATCGCTGCGTATTTCTCGGTGGCGGTGCGATAGACCTGATCGTCCTCATCCACACGGGCAATAGGCCGGTTGGTCGGCACGGCGACGGCGCCAAGACCATAGATTTCGGCAAATTCCTCTGCTTCGGTCATTGCAGTGCCGGTCATACCCGACAGCTTGCTATAGAGACGGAAGTAGTTCTGGAAAGTGACCGATGCCAGCGTGGTATTTTCAGGCTGGATCTGTGTGCCTTCTTTTGCCTCGATCGCCTGATGCAGGCCATCCGAAAGGCGGCGACCAGGCATCATACGGCCGGTGAACTCATCGATCAGAACCACATTGCCGTCGCGCACGATGTAGTCTTTGTCGCGCTGGAACAGTTTGTGCGCGCGCAGCGCCTGATTGACGTGATGCACCACGGTGGTGCTCTCTGGATCGTAAAGGCTTGCGCCCTCTTCCAGCAGACCGGCCTGCAGCAGCGACTGTTCAAGGAACTCGTTACCATCGTCGGTAAAAGTCACGCCGCGTGTTTTTTCGTCGATCTCAAAGTGTTCATCGTCCAGCGTCGGGATCAGCTTGTCGATGGTTTCATACAGCTCAGAGCGATCTTCAGCCGGGCCAGAAATGATCAGCGGTGTGCGCGCTTCGTCGATCAGGATCGAGTCCACCTCATCGACGATCGCAAAGTTGTGGTGCTTCTGGAACACCTGATCCAGCGAGGGCTTCATATTGTCCCGCAGGTAGTCGAAACCCAGCTCGTTGTTGGTGGCGTAGGTCACATCGCACTGATAGGCGGCCATCTTTTCCGCCTCGGGCTGATTGGAATAGATCACCCCGGTGGTCATACCCAGCGCGTCGAACACCTTGCTCATCCACTCGCTGTCGCGCTTGGCGAGATATTCGTTCACCGTGACCACATGCACACCCTTGCCGGTGAGCGCGTTGAGATAGGCCGGAAGGGTCGCAACAAGCGTTTTGCCTTCCCCGGTCTTCATCTCGGAAATGTTACCTTGATGCAGGAAGATGCCACCCATCAACTGGGTGTCGAAGGCCCGCAGACCAAGCGCCCGGCGGGCGGCCTCACGTGCGTTGGCAAAGGCTTCGGGCAGAAGGTCGTCCAGACTTTCACCAGCGAGAGCCCGCTTACGCAGATCCTCGGTCTTATCCCTCACCTCCTGGTCACTCATCGCCTCGAACTCAGGCTCCAGCGCGTTGATTTTTGCAATCAGCGGCCGCGTCGCCTTGATTTTGCGGTCATTCGGCGTGCCGAAGACCTTTTTGGCGAGAGTTCCGATACCCAGCATGTGCGCTCCAAAAGTCCTGTTCACGGCCTTGTTTAGCGGCAGGCTTGCCCGCCGTGTTCTCAACCCATAAACAATGGTGGAAAGACGGTCCTGCCGCAGGCCTTATGGCGATGTAAGGGGCAGGAAAATAAGTGTCAACGCCGCGACCCGTCGCGGCACCAAGATAGGATAGTTTCCATGCGCAAAGGTCTCACTTTTTTGCAAAGCGTCGTGGCCGCCACAGTTTTTGGCCTCGCGATCCCCGCATATGCCGATCAAAACGCACAGACCGTCGTCGCAAAGGTGAACGGCGAAGAGATCACGGTAGGTCACATGATCGTCGCGCGCTCCAAATTGCCAGCGCAATACCAAAGCCTGCCGGATGATGTTCTGTTCAAGGCTCTGCTGGATCAGCTGGTCCAGCAAACCACGCTGAAACAGCAGCTGCACGGTGAAGTTCCCGAACGCGTCCGTCTTTCTGTGGAAAACGAGCAACGCTCTCTGCTGGCCTCTGAGGTGATCGAAGCGATCATGGAAAGCTCCCAATCCGAGGATGCGATCCGTGATGCCTATGATGCACGCTATTCTACCGGGGATGGCGGAGACGAATTCGACGCCGCGCATATTCTGGTTGAGACGGAAGAAGAAGCCAACGAAATCAAAAGTCAGCTGGACGAGGGTGCAGATTTCGCCGCCTTGGCAAAGGAATCATCAACCGGCCCATCCGGCCCAAATGGTGGTGCACTGGGTTGGTTCACCAACGGTCAGATGGTGCCGGAGTTTGAAGAGGCCGTCATGGATTTGCGTGCCGGCGGTGTGTCCGAACCTGTGAAAACCCAGTTCGGGTGGCATGTGATCAAGCTCAACGAGCGCCGCAAGCTGGAGGCCCCGGAGTTTGACGAGGTGCGGGATGAGATCGCGCAGGAACTCTCGGTTCAGGCCGTGGAGGATCGCGTCAGCCAACTGACGGCGAACGCGACCATTGAACGCCCCGTGATCGAGGATCTGGACCCGTCCATCCTGCGCGATATGAGCCTGATCAACAACTGATCTCCTTCTGCCTTTCTGAAACTGGAAATCCAAGATGGCAAAATCTCTGCCCCGTTCTCCGCTCGCCCCAGCCGAGTTTCCCGCCTTGCCCGCGATTGGTGGCGTGCGTTTCGCCGCCGCCGCTGCGGGGGTGAAGTATCAGGGTCGTACCGACGTTATGCTTGCGGTCATGGACCCCGGCACGTCGGTTGCGGGCGTGTTTACCCGCTCTGCGACGCGCTCAGCACCGGTTCTGGACTGCCAGGAAAAGCTTGGCGGGGGAACGGATCAAGGGGCTGCCATTTTGGTGAACTCCGGCAATTCCAACGCTTTTACTGGGCACTATGGCCAATCCTCCGTCGCGGAAATCACCGCGGCGGTTGCCGCGCTGACCGACCTGCCGCAAACGCGTATTTTCACCGCATCGACAGGCGTCATTGGTGAGCCTCTGCCTCATGATCGGATTGTTGCGAAGCTCGACGAGCTGAATGCCGGTCTGTCTGATACCGAGATGAAGGCCGCCGCCGAAGCGATCATGACAACGGATACCTTCGCCAAAGGCGCCTCCACCACGGTCGAGATTGAGGGCAAACCTGTGCAGATCGCCGGTATCGCCAAGGGATCCGGCATGGTCGCGCCCGACATGGCAACGATGCTGGTCTATATCTTTACAGATGCTGCCTACGAACAAGCAAGCCTGCAAGCGCTACTCTCTGCCCAGAATGAAACCTCCTTTAACTGCATCACGGTCGACAGCGACACCTCAACTTCGGACAGTCTGATGCTTTGCGCAACGGGTGCGTCGGATGTGGATGCGACCGGCAACGCAGACTTCGCCAAGGGGCTGAGAACTGTCATGCTGGACCTTGCACATCAGGTTGTGCGTGACGGCGAAGGCGCGACAAAATTTGTTGAAATTCAGGTGACCGGTGCAGCAACCGATGCCGACGCCAAGATCCACGGTTTGGCGATCGCAAATTCGCCGCTGGTGAAGACAGCCATCGCTGGCGAGGATCCCAATTGGGGCCGTGTTGTCATGGCCATCGGAAAATCCGGTGCCAAAGCGGACCGCGATCTCCTGTCGATCTCTTTCGGCGATGTTCTGGTGGCCGAAAACGGTTGGGTCGCCCCCACCTACAAGGAAGAACAGGGAGCAGCAGAAATGCAAAAGGCTGAGATCGCGATCAAAGTTGATCTCGGCCTCGGGGATGGAACGTCGACCGTCTGGACCTGTGACTTGACCCACCAGTACATCACCATCAATGCAGATTACCGCTCATGACCATGACCCAAGGCAAAAAGGTGGTACTCGTTTCAGCAGCCGCCCTGATCGATGTGGAGGGCCGTATCCTCTTGGCGCAACGGCCTGAGGGCAAGTCTATGGCAGGCCTGTGGGAGTTTCCCGGCGGCAAGGTGGAGCCCGGTGAAACACCGGAAGAGGCGCTGATCCGCGAATTGCAGGAAGAGCTCGGCATCAACACCTGGTCAAGCTGCCTCGCGCCGCTGACGTTTGCCAGCCACAGCTACGAAACCTTCCATCTGCTGATGCCACTCTTTGCCTGCCGAAAGTGGGAAGGCATTCCGCAGGCGCGCGAAGGTCAGGTGCTGAAATGGGCACGAGCGCAGGAGCTGCGCGACTATCCGATGCCTCCCGCGGACATTCCGCTGATCCCTATCCTGCGCGATTGGCTCTGACTGAAGACACCAGCGTTCAAAGATTGCTCCACGATCACGACATGCACCCAGCCCTGCGATCCGCATAGCTGGGTGTTGTTGTATCCGCGGTGCGACCGTCCCAGGGTGCCAGTGCGTTAGGTTCAGTCAAGAAGCGGCTGTAACATGGTGGAGTACGAACAACTGCCTGAGCGCCTCTGCGCGCATAGTGAATACACTGCCAGGTTCCTTCACCCTCGCACGAAAAAGCCCCGACCTTTGCAGGCCGGGGCTTTAAAATTCTCAGGTAACTTCAGGTCAGTCGAGGGTACGGGTCACTTCCACACGCTCGAAAATCTCGATCACATCCTTCGGACGGATATCTTCGTAGTTCTCGAAGGCCATACCGCATTCTTGACCGGACTGAACCTCTGCCACTTCGTCCTTGAAGCGCTTGAGGGTCTTCAGAGTACCCTCGTGGATCACCACGTTGTCACGCAGCAGGCGAACACCTGCGGAGCGGCGTGCGACACCTTCGGTGACCAGACAGCCAGCAACCTTGCCAACGTTGGAAACCTTGAAGACGTCCTTGATCTCGGCATAACCGATGAAGTTCTCTTTGATCTCCGCAGAGAGCAGGCCAGAGGCTGCCGCCTTCACATCATCCACCAGATCATAGATCACCGAATAGTAACGGATCTCCACGCCCTTCTGGTTGGCAGTGTTGCGCGCAGACGCATTGGCACGAACGTTGAAGCCCATGACCGGCGCACCCGAGGCCTCGGCAAGACCGATATCGGTCTCGGTGATCGCGCCAACACCGGAGTGCAGCACCCGCACGCGGACCTCGTCGTTGCCGATCTTCTCCATCGCCTGAACGATCGCTTCCGCAGAACCCTGCACATCCGCTTTGACCAGAATCGGCAGCTCGGAGACGGTTTCGTCATCCTTGGCCTTCTGCATCAGCTGTTCCAGCGTTGTCGCGGCACCGGCGGCGGCACGTTTGTCCTTGGCCGCGTGCTCACGGTATTCCGCGATTTCGCGGGCCTGAGCCTCGGTCTCGGTCACGTTCAGCACGTCGCCCGCTTCGGGTGTTCCGTTCAAACCCAGAACCTCAACTGGCACCGAAGGTCCCGCCTCCTGGACGCGTTCACCCTTGTCGTTGATGAGCGCGCGGACCTTACCGTACTGCTCACCCACAACGAAGATGTCGCCCTGACGCAGGGTCCCTTTTTGAACCAGAACCGTAGCAACCGGACCGCGACCAACGTCAAGCTGAGCTTCGATCACAGCACCTTGAGCCGCCCGATCGGGGTTGGCTTTCAGTTCGAGAAGTTCAGACTGCAGAGCGATGGCTTCGAGCAGTTCATCTAGACCCTGACCGGTATGGGCAGAGACTTCGACGTCCTGAACCTCACCAGACATCGCTTCCACAATCACTTCATGCTGCAGCAGCTCTGTCCGGACCCGTGTCGCATCTGCTGCGGGTTTGTCGATCTTGTTGATCGCCACAATCATCGGCACACCGGCCGCCTTTGCGTGGGCGATCGCCTCGATGGTCTGCGGCATGACCGAGTCGTCGGCAGCAACCACCAGAACCACGATATCCGTGACCTGAGCACCACGCGAACGCATGGACGTAAAGGCCGCGTGGCCCGGTGTGTCGAGGAAGGACAGCACGGCACCGCTATCGGTGGTCACCTGATACGCACCGATGTGCTGGGTGATTCCGCCAGCTTCGCCGGACACAACCTTTGCATCACGGATCGCATCAAGCAGCGACGTCTTACCATGGTCAACGTGACCCATGATCGTGATGACCGGCGGACGCGCTTCCAGATCGTCATCGGCGTCGATGATTTCCTTGATGACATCCTCGACGTCAGCGTCGGAAACACGGACCACCTTGTGACCGAATTCCTCGATGATCAGCTCGGCGGTATCGGCGTCGATGGTCTGGTTTTGTGTGACCATCATGCCCATTTTCATCAGAGCCTTGACCACATCGGCCACGCGCTCAGCCATACGATTCGCCAGCTCGGATACCACAATGGCCTCCGGAAGCTGCACTTCACGAATAACCTTTTCGCGCTCGATCTGCCCCATGGCTTTCTGACGCGCACGCTCTTGCTTGCGCTTCATCGACGCGACGGAGCGTTGACGACCACCTTCGCCACCAGTTGCCTGGCTCAGCGTCAGCTTGCCGGAGCGACGACCGCCATCATTGCGAACCTTGGTGCCACGACCACGTTCTTCACGCTCGCGTTCCGCTTTGCGCGGAGCTTGTGCCGCGGGCTTGGCTGCACCTGCAGGGCCGCGCGCTTCGGCAGGGGTACCGGCGGTCTTGTCGGCTTTCGGCGCAGCTTTCTCGGCAGCGGCACGCTTGGCGGCCTCTGCGTCTTCTTTGCGCTTGCGCTCTTCATCTTCTGCTTTTTGGCGGGCCCGCTCTTCAGCTTCGCGCTGTTCGCGTTCCTTCACCTCTTGTTCGGCACGGCGGCGCTCACGCTCTTCGGCGCGGGCCTTCTCCTCGGCTTCACGCTGGGCAGCCTCTTCGGATTCGCGGGCCTTGGCGGCCTGGAGCGCCTTCAGGCGACGTTCCATTTCCGCATCAGAAATTCCAGCAGGGCGCCGCGAAGCATCGCCGGCCGCAACGCCGCCGGCGCCGCCTTTGCCTGCGCCCGGCTTGGGGACAACCACGCGCTTACGCTTGGTTTCCACCACAACATTCTTGGTCCGACCGTGGCTGAAGCTCTGTTTAACGTTCCCGGGACGAGACCCGCTACCACGAAGACCCAATGTCTTTTTGCCGTCACTATCGCTCATAAAGCTCTTTATCCTTCCGTGCGGCCGTTGCCGCCCTTTTCGCGCAAACCCTGCAATCGCTGGGCTTCCTCTACAACACGTTGGCTGAGTCCACCAGAGGCGAGCGCGGCATGTATGACAGTTTCACGCCCAAAAGCCATCCCAAGCTCGTCCGCTGTCATGCATCCGATGTATTTGCCGCGATGCGGCGTGCTTAGTTTTGACTTACCTCGCCCGGATCCGTCAGAGGCTTGGATCAGAACCCGTGCCTCCTCTTTATCCAGCCAATCCTTGACCTTCTCATACCCCCCAACGGCGTCGCCCGACTTGCGAGCAAGGCTGATCAGGTCAACAGTGCGGCGCAAAACTTGTCGCTCCACATCGTCAACCAGACCATCCTGAACCGTGACCTGCGCCTTGAAGCCGCGGGCGAAAAGTTTTTTCTTTACCGCCTGCGTCAGCGCATCGCGCGTCGCAGAGACATAGACGCCGCGACCGGGCAATTTCCCCATCACATCGGCAAAGACCTGATTGTCAGGCCCCAGCACGAAACGAATGAGCCCGGCTTTGGGCTCTGTCTCGCCAGTGGCGACACATTTCCGTTCCGGCCCGTCTGAACGGGATTTTTCTGCACCACCACGGGTCATTTACGTCTCCTGGGAGTCGGGAAGCCGATCAGGCTTCCACATCCCCTTCCACTTCTTCTTCGGGGTCTTCTGCATCCGCTTCAAGCTCGGCCGGGTCTACCCAGCCCAACATGATGCGGGCAGTCATCACCAGCTTTTGCGCCTCTTCCAGGCTCATGCCGAAGGGCTCAAGGATGCCTTCATCCTTCACCCGCTCACCATTGGCAGTGGTCCAGCCACCCGCAAGTTCCCAGTCAGCGCAAGTGGCAAAGTCGTCAACAGTCTTGACGTCGTCCTTGGCCAGCGCCTCCACCATCTGGGGTGTCAGGCCCTCAAAGTCAATAAGACTGTCCTCGGCACCCAGGCTGCGGGCATTATCAAGCGCCGCCTTGGCCTGCGCTTCGAGATAGTCTCGCGCCCGGGCTTGCAGCTCTTGGGCGGTGCCGTCGTCCACACCATCAATGACCAGAAGCTCGTCCAGCTCAACATAGGCAACCTCTTCGAGGTTGGTGAAGCCTTCGGACACCAGCAACTGGGCAAAGAACTCGTCCAGATCGAGGGTCTCCATGAACAATCCGGTCCGCGCCTCGAATTCCTTCTGACGGCGAGCTGATTCTTCCTCTTCAGTCATGATATCGATGTCGAGGCTGGTCAGCTGCGAGGCCAGACGCACGTTCTGACCGCGACGGCCAATGGCCAGGGACAGCTGTTCGTCCGGAACCACCACTTCGATCTTGCCGGCTTCTTCGTCCAGAACCACCTTGGAAACCTCGGCAGGCTGGAGCGCGTTCACCAGGAAGGTCGGCTGATCTTCATTCCACGGGATGATGTCGATTTTCTCGCCCTGCAGTTCGTTGACCACGGCCTGCACGCGGGAGCCGCGCATACCAACACAGGCACCAACAGGATCGATGGAGCTGTCATAGGACACCACGGCGATCTTCGCGCGCGAGCCGGGATCACGGGCCACGGCCTTGATCTCGATGATGCCGTCATAGATTTCCGGAACTTCCATCTTGAACAGCTCGGCCATGAATTCCGGCGCGGTCCGGCTCAGGAAGATCTGCGGGCCGCGCGGTTCACGGCGCACGTCCTTGATAAAGCAGCGAATACGGTCGTTCGGGCGGTAGCTTTCGCGGCCGATCTTCTCGTTGCGGCGCAGGATACCCTCGCCAGAGCCAACGTCGACAATGACATTGCCGTATTCTTCACGCTTGACGAGACCATTGATGATGGTGCCGTTGCGGTCCTTGAATTCTTCGTACTGACGGTCCCGCTCGGCTTCACGCACTTTTTGCAGAATCACCTGCTTGGCGGATTGCGCGGCGATGCGGCCCATTTCAACCGGGGGAACTTCATCGACGATGGTATCACCGATCGTCGGGTTCTCCATGTATTGCTTTGCCTGCGCGACTGTCAGCTCAGCCTGATAGTTTTCCAGCTCTGCATCCTCGACCACGGTCCGGACGCGGGTGAAGGTCGCCTTGCCGGTTTTGCGATCGATGGAGACACGAATGTCCATCTCGCTGCCGTAGCGGCTCTTGGCCGCACGGGCGAGGGATTCCTCCATCGCGTCGACGACCAGACCCGGGTCGATCATCTTCTCGCGCGCCACGGCCTCGGCGGTTTGCAACAGCTCCAGCTGGTTTGCAGAGGTGATAGCCATTACTCGTTCTCCTCTTCGGACCCTTTGGTCCCTTCTGCGGACCCTTCGGTCTCGATGTCGTCAAAGGCGTCGTCGTTCAATACGCCAGCGGCCTTGCGCTGACGCAGCATTTCCTTGATCAGATCGTCCGTCAGCACCAGCTTGGCATCGCTCAACCAGTCGAATTTCAAACCGATCGTCACGGTTTCGCCGTGCTCTTCGATGTTGATCAGGACTTCGTCCCCTTCGACTCCGGCCAGCTCGCCCTTGAAGCGACGGCGGCCATCGATCAGCTCAGCCGTTTCAAGTTTCGCTTCATACCCTTCGAACATGTCGAAGTCTTTCAGACGCGTCAGGGGCCGATCAATGCCGGGGCTCGAAACCTCAAGCGTATAGGCATCAAGAATTGGATCCTCGACGTCGAGTGTCGCGCTGATCGCGTTCGAGATCGCGGCACAGTCATCAACTTCGATACCGCCATCGGGACGGTCTGCCATGATCTGCATCGTGGTCATCTTTCCGGACATCAACCGGATACGCACCAGCTCATAGCCGAGATCCTCGATCACCGGGGTGATGATCTCGGCCAGGCGGCGGTCGATCGCAGCTTTGGCAATAAGATCGTTGGTCATCAGACCTCCAAACACAAAAAAACGGGCCGCGGCCCGTCGAAATTAATCGTTGGTACCTCAGGCCCAGAGCCCGACGCGCCGCTGTTGAGCGTGGATATACGCCCACACGCGCGGTTTTGCAACCCTTTCCTCCGGCGGCAAAGCTTAACTCTGCCCAAGGGGCGCTTGCGCATCCCCAAATCAGGCAGGGACGGGTGTCGAATCACCCAGTCTGATCGTCTTGAGGGCGTTCACGATGGATGCTGTCAGTCGGCGCATCTCTTTGGCTCGACGCAGAGGTCAGATCACGCCATCCACCACCGCTCAGTGATGCGATGATCATCCAAGGAGCCGCGGTTGGAAATCCGCCGGGGCATAACGATATGCTGACCGGCTGCCAGTGCCATATCCCCCTCGGAAGGATGATAATTGAAACTGCCGCGCCCTCTCAGACCCTCCGGCGTTGGCAGGGAGGCAACATCCACAAAGCCATCGCGCAAGGCCTCGGCCCGAACGGCCGCGTCTGAAATCACGATCAGATCCAACGCGTCAAACCAGCCGGCACTGCCATCCTTGTAGTGCTGCTCTCTGCGGCGGGCCCGGAAGTGACGCCCGTCTTGCGCGCGCTCAACCGCGTAAAGGCCTGTTCCCGTCATCGTCGCCAAGCTGGCCTGCACATCGCCGTCAGCGGCGATCACCAGACCCGTGTCGGCCAGCCGATAGGGCAAATGGGGGTTGCCTTCATCGAGCACAAATTCAACCGCGTCATCATCCTTCAGGGTCAACGCACGCAACCCTTCCAGACGCAGATCACCTCGCGATGCATGTGCCTCAAGCGAGGAAATCACATCGCTTGCCCTCAAATTCAAACCATCGTGAAAGGACACGTCCTGCCGCAGCTTCACAATCCACCGCCGTGCGGAATCGTCACTGTGCCAGCCGGTTGCCAGTTCCCCCCGCAACAGACCGTCAGGCGCTACTTCCGTCAATTGATCATAGACCGCGCCACGGGCCACCCGCTCAAGGAGGCCCCCGTCGCGCGGCACTGCAAGGCGCAGCGTGCCGCCCCGGCGGGGCTGCTGCGCCAGACTGGTGCCCGTCGCCGCCAATAGCGCGGCGGCCGCACCGCTGGCAAAGAGAGCACGACGGTCCAGGCGCTTCATGTCGTCAGTTCCTCGGCCAGTTGGTCCATCGTCTTGACCAGCTCTGCGCTGATTCCAGGCTCCGACAGCGCGTGGCCTGCATTTCGCACCATGATCAGGTCGGAGTTCGGCCATTGCTTGTGAATATCGTATGCGGATTGCGGTGGGCAGATCATGTCATACCTCCCCTGCACGATGACGCCGGGAATATGCGCAATGCGCCCCATATTTGCAAGGATTTGACCATCCATATGCAGAAAGCCACCGTTCGAGAAATAGTGATTTTCCAACCGGGCGAAGGCCCGCGCGTAGTCACCGGGGCTCTCTCCCGACACGCCGTTCGAGTAAACGGACGCCAGCGCGTTTTCCCACGCTGACCACGCGCGTCCAAAGCGCACTTCTTCTTCGCGATCTCCCGAAAACAGGCGCCGATGATAGGCTGCGATCAAATCATCATGCTCGTCCTCGGGAACAAGCGCTGTGAACTTCTCCCAAGTCTCCGGCCAGAACTTGCCCGCGCCGCCCCCGTAGAACCATGCAAGTTCAGACTGCGTCATCAGGAAAACACCGCGCAGAATGAGGTGGGTAACCCGGTCAGGGTGTGTCTGAGCATAGACCAACGCCAGGGTCGCCCCCCAGCTGCCACCAAACACCATCCAGCTGTTGATCTCCAAGAGCTCGCGGATGAGCTCCATATCCGCCACCAGATGCCAAGTGGTATTGTCCTCGCAGGAGGCGTGCGGACGAGAGCGGCCACAGCCCCGCTGATCAAACAGGATAATCCGGTAGACACTCGGATCAAAATACCGCCGCATCGCAGGGCTGGTTCCACCGCCAGGGCCGCCATGGCACACGATAACCGGCACGCCATCGGGATTTCCGGACTGCTCCAAATAGATCCGGTGCCCTTGGCCCACGTCCAGCATCCGCTGATCAAATGGCTCGATCGGCGGATAGAGAAACTGCACTGCGCGCTTTTGATCCGGGTATTTGTCCATTACTGACCTAACTAACGACTGAACCCACAAGAAAACACACGGAGACAGGAATGCAAGCGCAACAGTCCACGGTTGACCCCTCCGAGATTGCCAAGTTCGAGGCAATGGCTGCGGAATGGTGGGATCCCAATGGGAAATTCAAGCCCCTGCACATGCTCAACCCGTGTCGCCTAGACTACATCACCCGCCAGATTGCCGGGGAGTTTGAGCGCGACCTTACATCTGACGCTCCGTTTGCGGGCCTGCGTATCCTCGATATCGGTTGCGGGGGTGGACTCCTGAGTGAACCCATGGCCCGCCTCGGCGCAGATGTGGTCGGGGCCGACGCCGCCGAAGGCAACCTGCCCGTTGCCCGAATTCACGCAGAGCAATCAGGTCTGGAAATCGACTACCGCCACACCACGGCAGAGGCACTCGCAGAGGCTGGTGAGGCCTTTGATGTGATCTTGAACATGGAAGTGGTCGAACATGTCGCTGACCCGCTGAGCTATCTCACTGCGACACAACAGCTGCTGAAGTCCGGCGGGTTGCAAATCTGCTCCACAATCAATCGCAATCCCAAGAGCTATGCCATGGCAATCGTCGGCGCCGAAGTCGTGATGCGCTGGCTGCCGCGTGGTACTCATGAGTGGTCCAAGTTCATCACCCCGGATGAACTATTCGATCTGCTGAGCCAAGCTGGGTTGACGCCGGTGGACCGCAAGGGGTTTGTCTTCAACCCGCTGTTGTGGAGTTGGTCGATCTCTGACCGCGACCTCAGTGTAAATTACGTCACGGCAAGCACAAAGCCCTGATGCGATGCCGCGCCAGCGCGAATTCACAGTCAATTTTCGGTGCGACCGCTTGCTTTGGCCTGCTGCCTATACTTTAGTATATGCACTCATCCAAACGCGTCGTTGCGAAGATCCGCTGTAGCTCCTAGATGTCCCGTCTTGCACAGGGAACATGCTGCTCTGGTAGGCACTCGATGCCCGACGGAACAGAATTTGTGCAATTGGGGACACACTCACACCACTCACGGCCCTAATTTTAAAGAGAGCGCCGGAATTACCCGGCGCTCTCTTTCATTCAGCCAATCGTTGGTATCTCAGTCTTCGGTTTCCAACTTGCCGCGAAACTCTCGCAGGATCGGGAGCGCCGCACGGACACGGTCTCCCCCCAACTCGCTCACCACTTCGGAAATCATGGGAATGATCGAGGCCAACGCCGCATCGCGCGCTTTGCGCCCTGCCGGACTGATGGCGACCATCTTGCGGCGCGCATCATCCCAATCCGGCCGGACGTGCACATAACCAGCGACTTCGAGCTTGTTGATCGTGTTCGTCATGGCACCACGCGTCACATGAAAGGCCTTGGCCAATTGCGCCGGGGATCGCTCCAGCCCCGCCCGTGCAAGGTGGTTCAGAACCGAAAAATGTGACAGCTCCATTCCCTTGGGCAGAGCCTTGCCCAATCGTGCCCGCGCAAGCTGGTCAGCCATCAGTATTTCGCTGAACAGCGAAATGGCAAGGGAATGGTTCTCATCCATCAGGGTCCGTCAAACTCCCGGTCATGGGTCAGCGAAGGTACGCGTTTGCGTGCCTTGTTCACCTCTTCGAGGTCGAGGTCAACGCAAGTAATTCCGACCTCAGTACCCGCATCGGCCAGAACCTCTCCCCAGGGGGCAATCGCGACCGAATGACCGAAGGTCTGGCGCTGCGCGCCGCGGCTTGCCGGATGCACACCCGTCTGGGCAGCAGCCAAGACAAAACAGCCTGTTTCGATCGCCCGAGCCCGAAGCAGACTATGCCAATGGGCCGCCCCCGTCACATGCGAAAACGCTGCTGGAGCGGTCAAGATCGTTGCCCCGCCCTGAGCCAATCGGCGATGCAGCGTTGGAAAGCGCACATCGTAGCAAATGGTGAGGCCAATCTTTGCAAAATCAGTTTGCGCAACAACAGCCTGCGTTCCCGGACGATAGCCATCAGATTCCCGGTAGGTCTCCTCTGGGGTCACTTCAACGTCAAACATATGGATCTTGTCATACCGCGCCGCGATCTCACCATTTGGTGTGATTACGAATTGCCGGTTGGCAAAGCGTCCATCGCCGTCCTTCGTCTTGAGTCCCAAAGAACCGATGGACACCCACACACCATGTTTCGCGGCGGCGCTACGCAGGCCGGACAGCGTCGGATCATCCTCTTCGTGACAGAGCACCTCACGCTGATGGGTCCGGCTTGTCGACAGGCAGTTTGTAACTTCCGGGGTCAGAATGAACTCCGCCCCCTGCGAAACCGCATCCGCCATCATTTGCCTGACCGCTATGAGGTTTTCATCCGGCACATCGGAAGAGGTCATCTGTAGAAGTGCGGCACGTACCATGGAGCTCAGGCCGCAAGCAGCGGATCGAGCTTTCCAGCGCGATCCAGCGTGTAAAGCTCATCACATCCGCCGACATGCGTCTCACCAACAAAGATCTGTGGCACCGTACGACCGCCATTGGCGCGTTGGATCATCTCTGCCTTGCGATCCGGGTCAGCCAGTACATCGATTTCGGAAAAGCTGACGCCCTTCTGGTTCAGCAGACGCTTGGCTGCGTGGCAAAAACCGCAAAGGGGTGAGGTATAGATTTCGACCGGTTTCATGTTGGTCTCCGTAGGCTTGGTTCATGGATGCTGAGCCATGTGGTACTTTTTATCAAGCTTTGCCAGCCTTTTCACGCCGCCGTGACCCGGGCAAGCACGACAACATTGACAGAAGCCGCCCCCGCAACGATGCATGCACTCGCACATGCGGAAAGCGTCGCCCCGCTGGTCATCACATCATCCACAAGCAGAATCTCTCTGCCCTGCATCCGACATCCCATTCGTGGATGCGGGCGGATCGCGTCCCTCAGGATCGTCATGCGCTCGTCCCGGCTGCGCCCTTCCAGCATCGGTGTCTGTAGGGACCGTATCAATGCGTCTGGGCAGCAGTCCTGCCCCTCGCGTGCAGCCAGCGCCTGCGCCAATAAGGCAGACTGGTTATATCGGCGGCGCACCAATCGTGTCCAATGCAGCGGCACGGGCACAATCAACGGATCGTTGGTCAAGAGGTCGGCGGCGGCGCGGCCCATCCAGGCCGATGCCGGACGCACAAGATCGGTTCGGTCCCCGTGTTTCAAAGCCAGTACTAGGCGACGCCCTTGCCCGCTGTAGATGATCGCCGCACGCCCCTGCTGCCAGTTTCGCGGGGTTTGCAAACAGTCATCGCAACGCACGATTTGCCCGTCGTCCTCACCCGGCACCGGCACCCCGCAGCTGTGACATACAAGACCCGAGATGAAGGATGTATCGCGCCAGCACGCGCTACAAAGTCCAAAATCGCTTTCGACCAACCCGCCACAATTCAGACAGCGCGCCGGGTAAATCAATGAAACTGCCGTTTGAAACCGTGTGCGCAACGTCATAGGTACACCTCATGACTCAAGAACCAATGGCTCATCCCCAGATCTTCGATCACGACGCACTTCGGCAATGCCGCACCCGACGTAAATCGGATGCGATGTTCCTGCACGACATGGCGAGAGACGAGGTCGAGGATCGGCTGAGCATGGTTAAGAGAACCTTTACCAAGCCAGCGATTGTTGCGCCTTTTGCGGAACCCTGGGAGAACGTGCTCCCTGGGCAAAAAATCGTTCTCGACAACGACGTTCTGGCGCTGGAACCACAAGCACATGACGTGATCATTCATGTCATGGCGCTGCACTGGGCCAATGATCCAGTCGGGCAGTTGATTCAGTGCCGACGCGCCTTGCAGGAGGACGGTCTGCTTCTCTTGGTGACACTAGGTGGTCAGACGCTGCATGAGCTGCGCACTTCGCTTGCAGAGGCCGAAACCTATATCAGCGGCGGCCTGTCGCCGCGCGTTGCACCAATGGGTGAAATTCGCGACCTCGGCGCTCTTCTGCAACGAGCGGGCTTTGCTTTGCCCGTCGCAGACGTGGTGCCGCTTTCGGTGCAATACCGCGACCTGCCGCATCTGATGCAAGACCTGCGCGCCATGGGGGAAACCAACGCGATGACCAACCGGCTCCGCAAACCGACGCGCCGGGCAGTGTTCGACTTGGCGAATCACATCTACGGTCAGAATTTTGCCACCGAAGACGGCAAGCTGAACGCAACATTCGAGCTTGTGTGCCTCACCGGTTGGTCGCCCGCCGACACCCAACCACAACCACTGCGTCCCGGCTCTGCAAAGATGCGCCTGGCAGATGCGTTGAAAGTCCCGGAGACCAAGGTTCCAGATCGAGACCAATAACCTGAGCCAATGGTCGCAGTCAGGTGATCCAATTGGCCATCAGCCCCGTAACACCGTATCAATTGTTAAAATCTCTCACTGCGATATCACACAGGACCCCTACCTATGCTGGATGCTAGCCCGACTGCGACCTGCCCTGCTCATGCCCCCGCGGACCATCCGGCGGTCAAGCCTGAGAAGGTCGGTATCCTGCTGGCGAATCTCGGTACGCCGGATCACTACAGCTATTGGCCCATGCGTCGTTACCTAGGCGAATTCCTGTCCGACAAGCGCGTCATCGACTACCCCGCGTGGAAGTGGCAACCGCTGCTGCAGCTTATCATTCTCACCAAGAGACCGTTCGCATCGGGCGCTGCCTACAAATCCATCTGGAACCACGACAAGGGCGAAAGCCCGCTTATGACGATCACCAAGGACCAGACCCACGAGATGGCGCAGGCGATGGAAGCGATCTACGGCGATCAGGTCATGGTGGATTTCTGCATGCGCTACGGCAATCCGTCGACCAAATCCAAGGTTGACGAAATGGTGGCTGCCGGTTGTCGCAAGATCCTCTTTGTACCGTTGTATCCGCAGTATGCTGGCGCCACCTCTGGCACCGCGAATGACGAATTTTTCCGTGCCCTGATGGAACAGACCTGGCAACCTGCCGCTCGGACAATCGAACCCTACTTCGATCAGCCTGAGTATATTGATGCTCTGGCGAAGTCGGTGGAGGAAGCCTATGCGAAGGCGGAGAAGAAACCCGATATTCTGGTCTGCTCCTATCATGGCATGCCAAAACGCTACCTGATGCAGGGGGATCCCTACCACTGCCAGTGCCAGAAAACGACTCGGCTGCTGCGCGAACGGCTGGGATGGGGCGAATCACAGATCACCACCACATTTCAGTCGGTCTTTGGCCCTGAAGAGTGGCTGCGTCCCTACACGGTGGAACATGTCGCGGAGTTGGCGAAGCAGGGCAAGAAGCGGATTGCGGTGATCGCCCCGGCATTTTCCGCCGACTGCATCGAGACTCTGGAAGAGATCAACGAAGAGATTTTCGAGAGCTTTGAACACGCGGGTGGGGAAGACTTCACCTACATCCCCTGCCTGAATGAAAGCGCAGGTCACATTTCAGCCCTGTCGAAGATGATCCAGAACAATCTCAAAGGGTGGCTGGACTGACTGCGCATGATCGTCGCTAGGCAGGTATGTCTCGCTCTAAACATCTTTAAAGGCACGAAAAAAGGCGGCTGGTGATCCAGCCGCCTTTCTCATTCTTTTGGCAACGATTAGTTGCTTGCGGCAGCAGCAGCTACGATAACGAGCAGCAGCAGCGGCAGCAGGATGCCGGAAGAAGAACCGGTTGCTTCTTCGATGATAACCGGTGCTTCAACGATCGGTTCTGCCAGGTTGCCAGCGGATGCTGCGGATGCAGCAGCGACCAGAGCGGCAGCGATAATGAGTTTCTTCATGTTAACCTCCAGAATACGCGCACAGCACACATATGATGTGCGCACTCAAGACTTACCTCGTGGTTTTTTTTAAGCGGGAAACACACCGGATTGCAATTGGTTGTTAAATCTCTCGCGTCGAGCTTTGGGTGGTTGTCGTCAAATAAGCAACACCTGTGTCCCGGTCCGCGTCAGTTTGTAGAGTTCCGCGATGTGCTCATTGTAGAGGCCGATGCAGCCATTGGAGGATTTGCGCCCGATCTTGCGCGTATCGTGCGTTCCATGAATGCGGTAGTACTTCCAACTGAGATAAAGCGCATGTGTCCCCAGTGGGTTATCAGGTCCGGGCGGAATGTAGGCGGGCCACTCCGGATTGCGTTTTCGCATGTTCGGCGTCGGCGCCCATCCCGGACCTTCAACCTTGCGAGTGATCTTGGTGCGACCACGGCGTGTCAGATCATCACTCAGCGGCACCGACGAAGGGAACAGCTTGTAGACCGACTGATCTTCGGACCAGAAATGTAACGCGCGGCTGTTGATATCGACGAGAATCGCTCCGCGGCGCAGGGTGTCGAAGTAAGGGCGCCAGTCCTTGGCCCGAAATGCGGAAATATTGCGGGCAACATTCGGCTCCGGTTCCGGTGGTGGGCGCAGGGGATCAAAGGTTGGCTCTTCCGTCTCAGCTACGCCCTGCGCAAGCGCTGGGGTTGCGAGAAGCGAGACAGATCCCGCAAGAAATTGCCGGCGCGACGGCTTCAAAGGGTTCTTAGGTGTCATCAGAAGATACTCTGTACTGAAGGGATCCATTGTCGGGCAGTCTATGGCTGGAATGCCTCAGTCGCAATTCAATCCCCCCATATCTCGTCATTGTGACCCAACCGGGTTTGCCTATAAGTCACAGGAGAGCTAAGGGACGCTCTGACCGAACACTTTTTAGGGTTTAGAATGACACGTGTTTTCCTGATTCTGGCTACACTGACGAGTTTTGTGCTGGCGGCATGTACCACTGGCAACGATGGCACCGCGACCGGGTCCGGTGTTTACAAAATTCGGAACGAAGAACGTGTCCAGTTCCGCATGCTGGACTCCGTCAACGCCCTGCGTGAGGCTGCTGGCAGCCCCACAGTGCAGTTGGACGGCAAGCTCAACGCAGCGGCAGCCACTCATTCCCGTGATATGTCAGTGCAAAACCGGCCCTGGCACTTCGGCTCTGACGGCTCTTCCCCTCTCGATCGGGTCAACCGGGTTGGCTATACGGGCCAGCTTGTTGGGGAAAACATTTCGGAATCCTACGAAAACGAAGTGCAAACGCTGACAGCCTGGATGGAAAACAGTGGCACGCGCTCTGTTGTCATGGACCCCAAGGCCCGCAACATGGGCTTTTCCTGGTTCCAGGAAGCCAACGGCAAGATCTGGTGGACGTTGTTAATGGCGGAGTAGTCACCGCTTTCAGTCCCCCGCAATAGGAAAGGCCGCATCCATATGGAGCGGCCTTTTTCGTCTGTATCGGCATATCTGGCACTGTCACGGGCGAAGCGTGATGATTGTCCCGTCGTTGACCATAGCCCAGATTTCCTCGATCTCGTCATTGCTCACGGCAATACAACCAGCCGTCCAGTCCTGAATCCGTGCAGCCCGGCGACGATCCTTGCGCTCATTCGGTTCGCCGTGGATGAAGATATCCCCACCCGGGCTTGCGCCCAATGTCCGCGCATGGGCCCGATCCGAGGTGTTCGGGTATGAAATCCCCAGCGACAAGTAAAATTGGCTGCGGGGGTTACGACGGTCGATGCGATATGTGCCTTCTGGTGTGCGGCCGTCGCCCTCGATTTGTTTATGTCCGACGGGGGCAAAGCCCAAACCGACGTCGTACTCACGCAAGACCTTCGCCTCGTTCAAAAGGTACATCTTCCGCGTGCCCTTGTTCACCACGATCGATGTTACGGGAGGTCCATTGTACCGTCGAATATTGGGGCCGCTGGAACAACCAGCTGCTCCGAGGGTGGCCAGAATACCTGCCCCGAATGTACGCCTGTGCATTGTCTTGATCTGTCCGCTCTTGATGGCTTTATGCTCTTTGTTAGCATTACAGCAAACTTGGTTAAGAAAAGATAATCACTTTTCTGTCGTCTCGTCCTGCAGCCGGGCAATCCGCGCTTCGATCGCTTCGAGACGAGAAATGACCTGATCCCGATAGGCGTCGGTGCGCTCTCCCTCTTCTTCGGAATGCGCATCCTGCATGGAGTTCACGATCAAGCCGACAAGAAGGTTCACGACAGCAAAGGTCGTGACCATGATGAAAGGCACGAAGAACGCCCAAGCATATGAATAGAGTTCCATCACCGGACGCACGATCCCCATCGACCAGCTTTCCAACGTCATGATTTGGAACAGGGAATAGGCCGACAGGCCAAGCGTGCCGAACCACTCCGGAAAACTGCTACCGAACAGCTTCGTCGCCATGACCGATCCGATGTAGAAGATGATCGCCATCAGCAAGAAAACCGACCCCATTCCGGGCAGTGCGGTGATGAACCCTTCGACCACGCGGCGTAATCTCGGTGCAACGGAAATAACACGCAATACCCGCAGGATACGAAGTGCCCGCAGGACCGAGAACCCCTGTGCCGCCGGCGCCAACGCAATACCAACGATCAGAAAATCGAACACGTTCCAACCATTGCGAAAGAAGCGCAACCGCCAAACAATCAGCTTCGCCCCGATCTCAAGAATGAAGATGACCAGGCAGAGCTTATCAATCAGTAGAACCAGCTCTCCGATACGTGCCATCACCGCATCCGAGGTCTCCATCCCCAATGTCACCGCATTCACAAGAATAACAGCTGTGATGAACCGACCAAAGACATCGCTGTCCAGAACGGATTTCATACGGTCGATCATCGGGGAGACACTCCTATGGTTCGGCTCAGGACAGGGTCAGGCTGGCTGCCAGCTCGGTATGCGATGACCAGCGGAACTGGTCAACGACCTGCACCCAGTTGAGCGAATAACCTGCAGCAACAAGAGTTTCAGCATCCCGAGCAAACGTAACTGGATTGCACGACACATAAGCAACGGTCGGAACCTTCGCGCGCACGATTTCTGCCACCTGGGCTTCTGCGCCAGCACGCGGCGGATCAATCACTACCGCATCATACGCAGCGTCAAACGGCTTCAGGTCTTCGGGCAGCATCGGGTTGCGGAACAGGTCTCGCGTTTCGGTGGTGATTTTTTTGAGACCGCGCGCCATGCGCCATCCTTGCTCGAGCGCCTGCAGCATATCGCGCTCCCCTTCGACAGCATGGACCTCGGCCTTCTGTGCCAGCGGGAGTGAAAAGGTCCCACACCCGGCAAAGAGATCCGCGATCCGGCGCGCCTCTCCGACGGCTTCCTGCACCGCAGCAACCAGTGCCGCCTCACCTTCATGTGTCGCTTGCAGGAACGACCCCGGAGGAGGGCAGACCCTTGCCGCGCCAAAGCGCTGTGTCGGCGGCTGTTCCATTCCGATCGGCTCGTCTTCCCAGGTCAAACGAGCGATTTCATAACGCTCGATGGATTGCGCCAATTGAATACGCAACGGCCCATCGAGAGGTTTGCCATTCCGCACCAGCACATCCAGACCAGCGGCGGACGTCGTCAAAGTCACCGACAAGGGTGCCTTGCGACTGGCCCCAACAATGGCGAGAGACTCAACCATCGGGATTGCCGCCATCAACTCTGGCGCAAGAAGGTGACAATCCGTGATCTCTGTTACAATGTCGGAGGCCCGGCCATGAAAGCCGACCATGGCCCCCTTCTTCGTACGCTTTGCAGACAGCGTTGCCCGGCGTCGGGAGCGTGACGGTGACGTTTGAATAGGCCGAAAATCAGTCTCTAATCCACGGGTTCGCAGTGCGTGGCGAACCACATCGACCTTCCAATCTGCCACGAAGTCATCGCTCGCGTGCTGCAACTGGCAGCCCCCGCAGGACTTGTAGTGGCGACATGGTGCCTGCACGCGGGTCTCGGACGGTTCTTCGATGCGGATATCCGTCAAGGTCTGCCCTGAGATCACACCGGAGATGATCTCTCCCGGCAATGTTCTGGGTGCAAAGAGTGGTCCCGGGGCGATCCCGTCGCCCTGGTGTCCCAAGCGTTCAATCGTGGCTCTGGTTCTGGCTGCGTTTGTCATGCTCCTGCCATAGCGCGGGACGTCCGGCGGCAAAAGGAGGAAACGCATTGCGCCCCCTACTCGGCAGCTTCTGTGGCCTCGTCTTCCGTGCGGATGAAGCCACCTGACTGACGGGTCCAGAATTGAGCGTAGAGACCGCCCTGCGCGAGTAGTTCATCATGACTGCCCTGCTCGACGATACGCCCTCGATCCATGACAATGATTCGATCCATCTCCGCCAATGTCGACAGTCGGTGCGCAATGGCCAAGACCGTCTTGCCTTCCATCACCCGCGTCAGGGCAGACTGGATTGACGCCTCGACTTCAGAATCGAGTGCTGAGGTGGCCTCATCCAACACGAGGATCGGCGCATCCTTCAGGATAGCCCGTGCCAACGCAATCCGCTGACGTTGCCCGCCTGAGAGCTTAACGCCACGCTCCCCCAGATAGGCGTCATACCCTTCCCGTCCCTGCCCGTCTTGCAGGTCGGTGATGAACTCATGCGCCTCGGCTGCGGACGCCGCCGCGATCACCTCTTCTCTACTGGCGTCGGGACGCCCGTAGAGAATGTTATCCATTGCTGATCGATTGAACATCGCAGTCTCCTGCGTGACCATGCCGATCTGGCTGCGCAAACTGTTCTGATTGACGCTCGAAACGTCGGCCCCATCGATCAGAATGCGGCCCTGCTCAGGCTCGTAGAGACGCAGTAGCAGTGACACAAGTGTCGACTTCCCGGCCCCGGAAGCACCAACGATCCCGAGCTTTTCGCCCGGTGGAATGGTCAGTGACAGATCTGATATGCCGCCAATATCGCGCCCATAACTGAAACTCAGGTCATCCAGTACAATCTCGCCCTTGCGCACCTGAAGCTCCTGCGCATCAGGATCGTCCTCGATCCGGTCCGGCCGCGCGAGCGTCTTCATTCCATTCTCGATTTCGCCCACGTTGGAATAGATCGCCATGAGGGTGAAGCTGACCCAGCCCGTCATCTGTGCAATCCGGATAGAAACTGCGCCAGCGGCAACAATGTCGCCTTCGCTGGCGACGCCGCCCTGCCACAGCCACAACGTTGCACCGATCAACAGGACCGGCAGCAGCCCCGCCAGCGTCATCAGGCAGAAACGGAACGACGCCGACAGGTATCCAAACTCAAGCGCCTTCTCACGGAAGGTCACCATCGCGTCCTGCGCGCCACGTTCCTCATGATCGGCATGGGCGAAGAGTTGCACCGTCTTGATGTTGGTAATGGTGTCCACAACCTGTCCGGTCACATTGGCACGGGCGCCGGCGCGACTGGCAGACCGCTTGCGAATACGCGGCAAGAACCAGCGAATGGTGGCAAAATACCCCAGCAACCAGATCAGGAACAGCAGCGTGATGCGCAGATCAACGGCCCCCAGTAGGATCAACGCGCCGGCCAGAGAGGCCAAGGCAAAGGCCACAACATTGATGACCTCAACCACAACTGAGGTCACTGCATTGGCGGTCTGCATCTGCTTTTGTGCGATCCGGCCGGCAAAATCATCATCAAAGAACCGCACCGACTGTCCAAGGGTCCAACGATTGATCCGTGACAGGACCAGCGGACTTACGTTTGGCTGCACAATAATGGCGTTGGTCGCCGCCGAAAGGCCAAACAGCACCGGCCGCACCAGCAGGAAAAACGCCAGAGCCGCGACGATGGTCCCAAGATTGGCACCGAAGAAACCCTCCGGGCCACTTGCGATGGCCGTATCAATCACCACACCGAGGATGAAGGCCGTTCCCGCCTCCATACCACCCGCAAGCGCGGAACACACCGCCGCGAGCACCAACATCGGCCCGGCTCCCGACAGACACCAGCGGATGAACGCGCCTAATGTCTGTGGCGGCGGCCCCTCCGCGGGTTGAAACGCGTCGATCAGATTTCCAAGCTTCATTCTGCTGCCTCTACATTCAGGAACCCGCCCGACTGGCGCGCCCAGAATTGTGCATATAGGCCGCTCTGGGCCAAAAGCGCCTCATGCGTGCCTTCTTCGACGATTTTTCCCTGATCGAGCACCAGGATCCGGTCCATCTGCGCGATGGTGGACAGGCGGTGCGCGATCGCAATCACAGTCTTACCCTCCATCATGCCGTAAAGCGTTTCCTGAATGGCGGCCTCGACCTCGGAATCAAGCGCGGATGTCGCTTCGTCCAGCAGCAGGATCGGTGCGTTTTTCAGGATAACGCGCGCCAAAGTCACACGCTGTCGCTGGCCACCTGACAGCTTCACACCACGCTCACCGACATGCGCATCATAGCCAGTGCGCCCCTGCGGGTCCTCTAAATCAAGAATGAAATCATGGGCATGCGCCTTGCGTGCGGCAGCAATCATCTCCTGCTCCGCCGCATCCGGACGGCCATAAAGCAGGTTGTCCCGCACGGAACGATGCAAGAGCGAACTGTCCTGCTGCACCATGCCGATGTTCTGACGCAAACTGTCCTGTGTCACGGTTGAGATATCCTGACCGTCGATCAGAATGCGCCCGTCTTCGGTGTCATAGAACCGGAGAAGCAGCTTAACCAACGTCGATTTGCCAGCCCCAGATCGCCCGATCAGTCCGACTTTCTCGCCGGGGTGTATGGTCAGATTCAGCTGATCAAGCCCTCCTGATCCGCGCCCATAATGATGGGACAGATTATCGAATGTGATCTTGCCTTTGGTCAGATGCAGCGGTTTGCAGGTCTTATCATCCACCAGGTCGATCGGCTGAGCGATGGTTTGCATCCCTTCTGAAACAACACCGAGCTGACGGAAGAAGCTGGTCAAGGCCCACATGATCCAACCCGTCATGGAGTTCAGCCGCAATGTCAGCGTTGTCGCCGCAGCAACCACGCCGACACTGGCCAATCCTTGCATCCAGAGCGCAATGCCCCACCCGACCACGCCCACGATCAGCAACCCATTGAGCATCACGAGGGCACCATCCATGATGGTGAATATCCGCATTTCAGCCTGAAACGTCGTGCGCGTCTCCTCGATCGCGGACTTGGCATAGTCCAACTCGCGATCATGATGCGCGAACATCTTGACCGAGTGAATGTTGGAATAGCTGTCGACCACGCGCCCAGTAACTGTGGATCGCGCATCAGATGCGGCCTGACTGGCAGGTCCGACGCGAACAACAGTCCACCTGATCAGCGCCGCGTATAGAACGAACCAGATCAGCAACGGCAGCAGCAAGCGGGCATCTGCCGCCCACAATAGCAACGCCGCCCCGAGCATATAAGCCAATGCAAAGGTAATCGCATCAAAGACCTGGAACACCACCTCGCCAGCCGCGGGGGGTGTTTGCATGATGCGATTAGCGATCCGGCCTGCAAAATCGTTCTCGAACCAACCAACAGATTGACGCAACACATGTTTATGCGCACGCCAGCGGATCAGGGTGCCGAAGTTCGGCAGGATCGTGTTGTTGAGCAACATGACATCGATCAGCTGGATCACCGGGCGCAGAAACAGAATGAACACGGCCATCAGGATCAGCTCAGTGCCATGCATCGCCCAGACCTCTTCGGGAGATCCGGACAAAATATCGACGACACGGCCCATGTAGGAGATCAAACCGATCTCCACTGCGGCAACAACGACCGAGATCAGACCCGTTGCCCAGAACACCTTTTTGAAGGGCTGCGCATAGTCGCGCATAAACGGCCAGAGCTTGGTCGGCGGGCGATCAGTTTCCGGATAGTCGCAATAGGGGTCGATGAGGTTTTCAAAGAAGCGAAACATGTGGTTGCTCCATTAATTTGAGCAAGGAAAGTCAAAGAATGCGATAGGCATGGTGAATGGTGGCGACCGAGGCCCCCGACACACCCTACGGGTCGGACTCGGACGTCAATCGTCGTTCCAGATCCCGTAATACATCAGCATTCCTCCTGAACCTTCAGCTTCCACAAGCTAAGGGGTAGCGCGCAGAAACGCGTTTGTCACGCCCTTCAACCATGAAGAATATCTGACGCAACCTCACACACCTATTGCCGAACACTGGACAGAAGTGTCTCGCGACTCGCCGAGAAACCGGACGATATCCACTCTGCCTCCAGCGCTTTGAGCGCACGGCCAAGCTCTGCGCCCTGAAACTTCGGCATCAGATCTGTGGCATTGAGCGGAAAGCGGGCTGCCGCGCCACGCGCAATATCAGTGTCTAAATAGGCTTTAATAGGCATTTCCAGCAATGCGGCGCGTAGTCGTGCGGCCTGGTAGGCGGTGACAGCATCATGACGATACGCGATCTCTGCCGGGCCCTGTAGCCCTTCCGCGAGGTCGCGCAGAAGGCTGACACGGGCAGACATGGCCTTGCTCAGCCGCAGGGCGTTTTGCAGATCTTCACCGCCAAGAGCCGCAAGGCGGGTTTCCGCCGCTACATCGCTCTGTCCTTCCAGATGGATCAGAGGAGCGAGCGCACGGTCATCGGCGCCGGGAAGAACATGCCCCAGAACTCCGATCTGTCGCATGGTCGCGATCGAAGGTGCGGGATCAGGCGCGCGCAGGAGTTTGACCATCTCAGCGCCGACCCGCTCGCGTGACAGCTGATCGAGCCCCTCCTGCGTTTCCGAAATCGCAGCCAGCGCTTCGGGGTCAAACCCAAGACCAACGTCGCCGTACCAGCTGTGAAAACGAAAATAGCGCAGAATCCGAAGGTAGTCTTCTTTGATACGATTACAGGCTTGGCCGATAAACCGCACACGGCGCGCCCGCAGATCACCCAATCCACCCAATGGATCAACGACTTCGCCATCTGGGCGGGCGTACAGCGCATTCATGGTGAAATCCCGGCGCCGCGCGTCCTCTGCAATATCCGTGGCAAAGGCCACAACGGCACGCCGCCCGTCGGTCGCCACATCCTTACGGAAAGTGGTGATCTCATGGGGAACACCCTCGGCGACGACCGTGACCGTGCCATGATCAATCCCGGTCGGGATCGCCTTGAGACCGGCGCCTTCTGCGGCGGCGATCACCGCCTGCGGGACCACATTGGTCGAGAGGTCGAGGTCCGTCACATCCGCGCCCAGCAACGCATTCCGCACACATCCTCCGACAAAATAGATCTCTGCCCCAGCACCGCTGAGGGCATCGCAGACCCTGCGTGTGGATGATGCGTGAAGCCAGGGCTGGTCGATTTTCATGTCGCATCCATCATGGAGGCAAAGCCACGCAACATGCGCGCGGTAGCACCCCAAATGTAGTAGGGACCAAAGGGAACCGTAAAATAGTGCCGACGCGTTTTGCGCCAGCGGCGGGATTGAATTTGATAGCGTTCAATATCAAGCACGTGAGCCAAGGGCGCGCGAAACACTTCTGCGACCTCGCCAACCTCGGCGCGCACCTCAAATGGGCGCTCGATCAACGCAACCACCGGGGTCACCTGGAACCCGGTCACGGTTTCATGTGCAGGCAGTTGACCAAGAATGCGGGGCAAATCGCGCGGCAAGGCAATCTCTTCCCAAGCCTCGCGCAGGGCCGCATCAGTCACATCGCGATCTCCGGCATCTACCTTGCCACCGGGAAATGCAATCTGCCCGGGGTGATGCTTCAACGCAGATGATCGCTTGGTCAGGATAACCTGCGGTACCGTGTCAAACGTCTCGATTCCGATCAACACTCCGGCTGAACGCAGCTCACGCTCAACCGGCAGCACGGTGCCCGGATTCAAATCGAAATCTGAGGTCGCCTCGTGATTGCGCGTCAGCGCCTTGGTGATTTTCGCCGCCAGCGCTGACACGTTTTTACTCCTTGGTGGCCTCAAAGCCCACTTCGGCCGGATCCAAATCATAGTGCGCGCCGCAGAACTGACAGTCCGCTGTCACACGACCCTCATCCGTCGTCATCGTTGCGATATCCTTGGCCGAATAGATCGACAGACTCTGCCGAACACGATCTTCCGAGCATGTGCATCCGAAGCGGACCGCCTGCGTGTCATAGACGCGCGGTTGTTCCTCGTGAAACAATCGCAACAGCAACTCTGTCGGCGAAACCGAGGGGCCGATCAACTCAAGATCCTCGACGGTCGCCAGCAGCATGTTGACCCGGTTCCACTGCTCTTGCTCATCGCCCGAGACCAGATCTTCGGCAGTCAGGACCTCGCCGGTGCCTTCACCTTGAGCGGCAAAGGGCGACGCTTTTGGCATGTGTTGCAACATGACGCCGCCAGCGCGCCAATGCTCCGGTCGGCCCGGCTCTGACGATTTCCCAAAGCTGAGCGAGAACCGTGTCGGCAATTGCTCGGATTGCGCAAAATACGCTTCGGCACATTGCGACAGCGACGTTCCCGCAAGCGGTGTGATGCCCTGATATGGCTGCGTCCCCTCGCCCTGATCGATCAGGATGGCAAAGTACCCCTCGCCGACCTGCTCAAACGGTGCACCATCGGTAACACGCTCCTCATCGAAGCTGGCATACGCACGGATACGAGCAGGCTCACCCTCTTTTTCGGGGGCGTAGTAATCTGTGGCGATCATCCGCACAGGGCCCTTGGATTGAACCTGAAGCGACAGTTTCCAGCGCAAACTCATGGTCTGCCCAATCAGCGCGGTCAGCAACGCCATCTCTGCCACGAGCGCTTCTACCGCTTGTGGGTAATTGTGTTGTTTCAGTATCCCATCCAGCACACCGTCCAACCGCGCCACGCGGCCGCGCATGTCGGATGCATCAAGTTGGAAGGGCAGGACGGTATCGTCCCACGCGATTTTCGAACCAAGTGTCATGGGGTTTCCTTAACGGCCGGCTATTGGCATACCGACGCTATATAGGCTTTTCAGCATCAGAGGAAAGGGGGGAGCCAGTGATCAAACGCTTTGGAGAGGTGCCGCGCAAGGATCAGCACTATCGTATCCGCCCCGGTGTCTATGCGTTATTGCCCCGTGATGGTCAGCTGCTGCTGACCTGCCAGTACGATCCTGCACCGGATTTTCAGCTGCCAGGAGGAGGTATAGATCCCAATGAGGCGCCAATCCCGGCCCTCCATCGTGAAGTCATGGAAGAGACTGGTTGGAAAATATCCACGCCACGGCGCGTCGGTGCGTTTCGCCGGTTTGTCTACATGCCGGAATATGACCTTTGGGCAGAGAAAATCTGCCATATCTATCTCGCACGCCCCGTTCTATGCCTCGGCGCACCGACAGAAGACGGTCACAGCGCGCTTTGGATGCCTGCACAGGCAGCGTCTAGTATATTGGGAAATGCGGGAGATCGTCATTTTTGCAAGCTGCTTTCGGATTGCAGCTAAAGTTTGAGCTGGGTCGTTTCAGGGGCCCTGAAACTCAAACAGGGTGGCAGAGATATCATCTTCCAGCCCCTTATCGTCCCCCATGACCTGTGTCAGCTGCCAATAGAGTTCATCAAGGAAAGCCTTGCCGCTTTGATGTGGGTCGCACCGCTTCACCAGCTCGACCAAGCCTTCGGTGTCGAGCATCGCACCGTTTTTCAAATGTGCCTCGGTAAACCCATCCGAATAGAGAAGTAGGCGATCACCCTTCTCCATCATAAATTCTTCCTGATCATAGGTGACATCCGGCACCAGACCGACCGGAACGCCGCCCTTGCCAATGAACTCCATTGAGCCATCAGCGCGCAAAAGCAGCGGGTGGGGATGACCAGCCTGTACCATCTTAACCAGACCTGTACGCAGATCTGCGATGCAGTAGGCCATGGTGAAATACTCTTCGATACCAGTGTCTGCGATCAGACGAGCGTTCAGGACGCTGGCCACATCCTCGGGGGGCCGCAATGCATAGAACCGGTTGAATTTATTCTCCATGCCGACATTTTGGTCAAAATAGGTCGACGAAAGATAACCACCCAAACGGGCAGTCATCATGGCAGAGGTAATACCATGGCCAGACACGTCGATCGAATAGAAGCCGAGGCGGTTTATACCCGGTGAGAACATCCCCACCAAATCACCTCCGATGTGGCCACAGGGCTCGAGCAACAGATTGACCTCGGACGCACCGAAGGATCGCGTCAACTCTGGCACCAGGGATTCCTGGATCTTGCGCGCCTGGATCAGGTCCTTGTCGATCGCATCATAGACGGTTTGCAGCTCATCCAGCGTTTCCGAAACGATACGGTTCTTTTCAAAGAGTTCCCGCTGCATACGCAGGATCCGTTCGCCCGCAGAGATACGCGCACGTAGCTCATCAGAGCTGACCGGTTTGGTGAGGAAGTCATCTGCGCCCGCGTCGAGACCCTCGGCGACCTCGTTCTTCTCGCTCTTGGAGGTCAGCAGGATGAAGTAGCTATAGGCCTCATTTGCTTCCGCCCGAAACGACCGGCAGAATTCAATCCCGTTCATGCCGGGCATCATCCAGTCACTGAGAATGAGATCGGGGGGATCGGCACGACAGATATCCATCGCTTCTTCACCACCTTCGGCTTCAACGACGTCGAAGCCCCACTTTTTGAGCGAGGCCACCAGGATGCGACGTTGCAAACGGCTGTCATCCACCACCAACACGCGTCGGATGGAGCCGCTCATAGGCACGTCTTCACCTTTAACTGAATGCTCTGGCAGCACCGACAATCCCTCATTAACGCGGCGTGTCCCCTTATGACCGTCTTAGAAAACACTTGATCGGCTTAATAGCTGATGAAAAATAAAATTTTAGTCGATTTTTTTTTCTTTACTATACTTTTACTTGCTTTGACATAGGCTACACACGTCTCGCCCGGAAGTGTTGGAAGAAGACGATGATTGATTGGCCACGTGTACGCGAACTGAAAGATGAAGTCGGCGAAGACGGCTTTGAGGAGGTGATCGAGCTCTTTCTCGAAGAAGTTGAAGGCGTCATCGAGAAGCTGAAATCGGGAGACCGATCCCAGCTCGAGCAGGATCTTCACTTTCTCAAGGGTAGCGCCCTGAACCTGGGGTTTCGTCACTTTTCCAGCCTGTGTTTTGATGGTGAGCGCCTGTCCGCCAACGGGAAGGCCGACAACGTAAATCTGTCCCAGGTGTTTTCCAGCTACGACCAATCCAAGTCGGAATTTCTTGCGGAAGTGAACAGCCAAGCCTGATTGCACTGGCGATGTCAGATCACGAATTGAGCAAGTGTCTCGTCGCTTGTGATATCCGTGTAGGTAAACCCAGCCGCGTCCAACTGCGCAAACAGCGGCGCAAAATTCTCCGGTCGCTTGGTTTCGATCCCGATCAAGACTGAGCCGAAGTTTCGCGCCGATTTTTTCATATACTCAAATCTTGCGATATCATCCTCGGGACCGAGGATGTTGAGGAACTCTTTCAGCGCACCGGGGCGCTGCGGCAAACGCAGCAAGAAGTACTTTTTCACCCCGGAATAGCGCTGAGCACGCTCCTTGACCTCCGGAAGCCGTTCGAAGTCGAAGTTTCCGCCAGACGTCAGGCACACAACTGTTTTGCCCTTGATCCACGTACGCAGGTCGCCCAGCGCCTCAACCGCAAGCGCGCCCGCCGGTTCCAGCACAATGCCCTCGACATTCAGCATCTCGAGTATCGTGTTGCAGATCCGATCCTCAGGCAGGGTCAACACATCAGGCAGCGGCACGTTGCGCAGTATGTCGAAGGGCTGCGCGCCGATGCGACCCACGGCAGCGCCGTCCACAAAGGTGTCCACATGGCCAAGCGGCACAGGATGCCCTGCCTCCAGCGCGGCCTTCAGGCAGGCACCGCCCTGCGGTTCGACAAACAGCGCGTGCACCTCTTCGCCGAAATATTGCACCACGCCAGAAGACATGCCACCGCCACCGACCGGCAGCACTACATGATCCGGTGCCTTGCCCAGCTGAGCCTCGATTTCCACGGCGATCGAGGCCTGGCCTTCGATCACATCTGCATCGTCAAAGGGTGACAGGAAATAGCCACCCTCCTGAGCGCACCACTCCTGAGCGGCCTTCAGCGTGTCGTCGAAGTAGTCGCCGATCAGGTGGATTTCCACTGTGTCGCCACCGAACATCCGGGTCTTTTGGATCTTCTGCTGCGGCGTCGTCACGGGCATGAAGATCACGCCCTTCTTGCCCATTTGGCGGCACATATAGGCCATGCCCTGCGCATGGTTGCCCGCCGAGGCGCAGACAAACAGATCCTTGGCCCCCTGCTTGCGCATCGCGTTCAGCGCGCCGCGGATCTTGTAGGACCGCACGGGACTCAGGTCCTCACGCTTGAGGTAGATGTCCGCGCCAAAGCGCTGGGACAGGAGTTCGTTGCGTTGCAGCGGCGTGGGCGGGAAGACATCGCGCATCGCCGCCTCGGCCGCCTTGGCCTGGGTCCGGAAGTTGGTCATGGGGATTTGGTGACCGAAAGCCGCGCCCAAGGCAAGAGGGCGCGGCAAAGCATTCGTTCGTATGCAGTCGATCTTAGAGAAGAGATCAGATTGGGCGCCCCTGCACGTAATGCCCATAAACGGTGGTCAGGATCGATACATTTACAAGGGTCATGATCAAGGCCATCGCGATAGCAAACACGAACCCGAGCGGTGCGAAGATGTAGATCGAAGCGCTGGTGATAACCTGAAGGAGCAGCTGAACGCCAATAAGAACCAGGAATAGAATGATCGCCGTACCAGCGGACCCTTTTGTGGCGTCAAAAGACGCGCTAAATGTCAGCTTTTCGCCGATCGCAGCTGCAGGCAGCACCGGCAGAAGCCGGAACAACAACACTCCGATCCCAATCACGGCGGGAACCAGCAAAATGAGCGAAAATATCGGAGAGCCGATGGCCGCTGCGACCCCTGCGATGACGAAGCTGGCCAACATCCAAAACAGAATCATGAACAATCCCAGCAACAAACCCATTCCGAAATACGCCAGAACGCGGTCTACGTGAAACTTCGGGATCCAGCCCGTCGGGTATTCCTCCAGCAAGACAAAACGATGCCAGCTGACAAACACCCACATCTCCACTGCGATAAAGATGATGATCGATAACAGAAGCGCCCCAACAAATCTGCCGCTTGGCACGTAACCTGCACTTCGCTGGATCTGCTCCAATTGACCGAATTGCCCCCACATAAGGGCAGTGACGCAGGCAAGCCCAATCAGGACGGGAACCAGCGCAATACGCACTGCCCAGCCCAAATTGCGCAGTACCATATTCAAAGAATGAGAAAATATTTTCCAACCAGTCACTTAAATACCCTCTAGGTCTAGAAACTCGAAGCGTACAATATCATCAGTTCACCAGTGCGAAACCCCGTAAACCTTGCAACCCGATGCAAAAGGCGCTACGGCGCTTGACGTTCTGATCAAGAGGAAAACCCATGTCCGCGCCCAAGAAAGTTGTGTTGGCCTACTCCGGTGGCCTTGATACTTCGATCATCCTGAAATGGCTGCAGACCGAGTACGGCTGCGAGGTTGTCACCTTCACCGCCGATCTCGGTCAGGGCGAGGAACTGGAGCCGGCGCGAAAAAAAGCCGAACTGCTCGGTATCAAGCCGGAAAACATCTTCATTGAGGACATCCGCGAAGAATTCGTGCGCGACTTCGTCTTCCCGATGTTCCGTGCCAATGCGGTCTATGAGGGGCTTTATTTGCTGGGTACTTCGATCGCCCGGCCACTGATCTCCAAACGTCTGGTCGAGATCGCCGAAGCCACCGGCGCCGATGCGGTGTCTCACGGGGCAACCGGCAAGGGCAACGATCAGGTACGGTTCGAACTTTCGGCCTATGCGCTGAACCCCGACATCAAGGTGATTGCGCCCTGGCGCGAGTGGGATCTGACTTCCCGCACCCGTCTGCTGGAGTTCGCCGAAGCCAATCAGATCCCGATCGCCAAGGACAAACGCGGCGAGGCACCTTTCTCGGTCGACGCGAACCTCCTGCACACCTCCTCCGAAGGCAAGGTGCTGGAAGATCCCGCCGAAATGGCGCCAGATTACGTCTACCAGCGCACCGTCAATCCCGAGGATGCGCCGAATGAGCCGGAATTCATCGAGATCACCTTTGAACAGGGCGACGCGGTTGCAATCAACGGCGAGGCACTGAGCCCGGCAACGATCCTGACCCAGCTGAATGAGTATGGCCGCAAGCACGGCATCGGTCGTCTGGATTTCGTCGAAAACCGTTTCGTTGGCATGAAGTCCCGCGGCATCTATGAGACCCCCGGCGGTGATATCCTGCTGGAAGCGCATCGGGGTATCGAGCAGATCACCCTCGACAGCGGTGCTGGCCACCTGAAGGACTCGATCATGCCGCGCTATGCTGAGCTGATCTACAACGGCTTCTGGTACTCCCCCGAACGCGAAATGCTGCAGGCCCTGATTGATGAGAGCCAAAAGCATGTCACCGGCACTGTGCGTCTGAAGCTCTACAAGGGCTCTGCCAAGACCGTAGGCCGCTGGTCGGATCATTCGCTTTATTCCGAGGCGCATGTGACATTCGAAGAAGATGCAGGCGCCTACGATCAAAAGGACGCTGCTGGCTTCATCCAGCTGAACGCGCTCCGCCTGAAGCTGTTGGCAGCACGTGATCGCCGGGTGAAGTGATGAGTATCGACGACGACTTCGAAGAAGAGTTCCCGGAAGACGATCTGGAAGAAGAGCTCGACATGTTTGTCGAAGCTCAGGACGCGGTTTGGGCGGATGTCGTCACAGAGTTGAAAGCTGGAAAAAAGACGAGCCACTGGATGTGGTTCGTCTTTCCCCAGCTCGCGAGCCTCGGCAAATCGCACATGGCGCAACTCTACGGGCTGGAAGACCTGAACGAAGCCCGCGTGTATCTGGATCATCCGATCCTGCGCCAGCGCCTGATCGAAGTATGCGATTTGATGCTGACCCACGAGGGAGCGGATGCAGCAACGATTCTGGGACCGGTTGACGCAAAAAAACTAAGGTCATCGATGACATTGTTTGCCGCGGCCCCCAATGCGCCGGAACAATGCGCTATGATCCTGCAGGTGTTTTATGCGGCGACGCCCTGCCCTCATACAGCTGAAGAGGTCGCCTGACCTATTCTGGCGGTGATAGGAAGATTTACACGTAGTAGGCCTGTCGCCGAACTGGCGAGGTTTGGTAACGTCACCTTGAGTGAGAAGAATAGGAGGGCAGCATGAAGCCTTTTATCCTGAGCGGCCTGATGGTGTTTCTGGCTGCCCCTGCATTCGCGGATTTTGAGATCTGCAATGAGACTGCAAGCAAGGCGTTTGCGTCGATCGGCTACAAGGACGGTGATGATTGGGTGTCCGAGGGATGGTGGACCATTCAACCCGGAGACTGCAGCATCCCTGTCGTCGGAGATCTAGAGAATCGCTACTACTACATCCGTGCCGAGAGCGAGACCGGCAATTGGACGGGCGATTATTCCTTTTGCTACATCAACGATGAGTACACCATTCGCGGTGACGAGAACTGCACATCACGCGGGTACAAAACCGGTGGTTTCTTTGAGGTCGATACCGGCAATGCACTCGACTGGACACAGAACCTGACAGACTGAGCGCCGGTGGCTCCCCTTCCCTTCGGTCACGCTTGTCACATCGCGCCCGCAGCTCCTATGGCTGTGGGCGTTATCGTTGTGGGAGGGACATTATGCTGGAAGACATCGCAGGTGATATTCGCAAAGGCCTGGACGGGAAACGCTTTGACGGATCTCTGAAATTCGACTGTGGTGACGATGGCGTGATTATCCTCGACAATGGTCATGTTGCAACCGACGACCAATCAACAGATTGCACACTTCGCTTGAGCACCGACAACCTCAAGAAACTTTTGCGTGGCCAGCTGAACCCGATGACCGCGGTCATGATGGGAAAAATCAAGATTTCCGGCGACATGGCCGTCGCGATGAAGCTGGGAAAGCTGATCGGCTGACGTCGCCACAAGTATCAGGTGAACTCTCAGATCTTGATTGCCCGCATCTCTTCGTAGAGCGACAGTGCGTCATCCAGAACAGGCTGCAGGGCCTCTGGCACGGATGGCAGGTCCCCCTCAGGGCCGGCAAATCCGGTAGAATTCCATACGGCCCCGTACCAATGCGCAGCCCAGGCACCGTCGTCCTTGTGACCGCCACGCGGCCAACTCAGCATCTCGGGCGAGAACGGCAGGTTGATCGCTTCGCAAAGGTGTTCCAGTTTTTCGGCAGGATTTTGACGAATGTCATAGCTGTCGATCACGACTGGCCTATGTCCCCAACCGCGCAGCATGGCAATTAGGTCCGCCTGCTGGGTGAACCCGATATCCTCCAGGCCAACCCTGTCATACTTCGCTGCGAAGGAGGCAATCACCCTTGCCGGATGGCGGATCAGAAAGACATTGGTCACCTCGCGCATCCAGTCACGGGGCACAGATTCAATCATGTGCTGCGACATGTGCTTTTGGTAAAAATGCGGACGGGCACCTGGAATGGGACCCAGAAGCTGTTGGGAAACCGCATTTGGGTCCTGCGATTGGCTCTCCAATATCTCTTCCCGCATGGGATGCTGCAGCCCGGTCTGTGCCAGATAAGACGCGTAGAAAGGCTCATCGACCACAGCGCAATCGCTCCGAGCGCCAAAGGCATACATCATCGCAGTCGACAGGTTCCTCGGGCCGGACCACATGGCTATCCGCATTCTACTACTCCCTGACCTCTATTGGTTTTTGCCAGACGCTAAAAGAAACGCAGGGTGGTTCCAACCAGTAAACTACCGTCACCGATGCGTGACATTCGATGACAACGCCTTGGCCAGTCGTGCAGCGTCAGGCAGTTTGGTGGTCAGACAACGGAGGCCCTAGCAGTCAGGAGCACAGAATGGGACATCTGGATACACTGAAGCATGTCGCGCTTGCCGCCCTGATTGTTATTGGTTCACTCACCAAGGGCGCTGAACTGCGCGCTCAATCACAAGAAAGTTTGATCGTCGCCGGTGGCTGTTTTTGGTGCGTCGAAAGCGATTTTGAATCGGTGAAAGGCGTCAGCGAAGCAATCTCCGGATACACCGGCGGGACCACCAAGAACCCGACGTACAAGCAGGTCGGACGTGGCGGAACCGGTCACTACGAGGCCGTCAAAATCCTTTTTGATCCTGCGATCGTCAGTCGCGAGGCGCTGTTGAACCTGTTCCTGCGCTCCATCGATCCAACCGATGCGGGTGGTCAATTTTGTGATCGCGGCGAGCCCTACCGCACAGCCATATTTGTCTCTAACAAAGCGGAAAAGGCCCTAGCAGATCAGGTCAAGGGTGAAGCTCAGACAGAGTTGAGCCGCGATATCGTGACGCCGATCCTCGATACTGCGACGTTCTACGAGGCAGAGGATTACCATCAGGACTACTACAAGGGCGACGGGTTGGTATTCACGCGTTTCGGTCCCTTGCTGCAATCCAAGGCTTACAAACGCTATCGCACGGCATGCGGGCGTGACGCCCGGGTTTCCGAGCTCTGGGGTGACGCTGCCCCCTTCGCGAAGCTCTACTGACAGATAAGAAAAAGGGGCCGCAGTGGCCCCTTCATCCTTTTTACCCGGTGCAGCTTGTGGTGGAATCCACGGAGCCTAGAATTTCGCCTCTTGGACTTCCTTCAGATCCGGGATCACATCCGCAGCGCCGTGGCGCGTGACCATCAAGGCACCTGCCCGCGACGCCTGTGTCATCGCCTGTGCCATCGGCAACCCTCGATCCAGCGCCGCCAGCACATAGCCCGTAAACGTATCCCCTGCCCCTGTGGTATCCACGGGCGTAACGCGTTGCGCTGGGACATCTATCTTTGAACCGTCTCGACCATTGAAATGGCGTGCCCCCTTTGCCCCCAGAGTGACGATCACATCGTCAACACCGAGATCTTGCGGGGCCTTGCCGGTAGCAGCTTGTAGCTGCGCCGCTTCGACCTCGTTCAGGAACAACAGATCGATGAACGGCAGCACGGCCTGCACCGCCTCGGCATCAAAGGGCGCGGCGGCGTAGGCGACACGCAGGCCAAGCTGATGACCGATCCGTGCGGCTTCGGCCTGCATGTTGGTTTCATTCTGCATCAGCAGGATGTCCCCGGCATTGGCAGCCGTGAGTGCCTGACCGATTTGATCTTCGGTCAGGGCACGGTTGGCACCCGGGTAGAGAATGATCTGGTTCTCACCGCTGGGATCAACTGCAATGATCGCGTGACCGGTGGCAGTGTCCAACTGCGCTATGTAACGCGTATCGACACCATATTCAGTCAGGCGATCAACGGTCCATTTGCCCTCCGGACCGACCGCACCAATGTGGCAAGCATGCGCCCCGGCCCGGGCCGCAGCAACGGACATGTTGGCTCCCTTGCCGCCGAGCCCCTGATCAAAGGAGCTGGCCGCAAGTGTTTCACCGGGCTCCGGCATATGTGGCAGAGCATAAACCATGTCGATGTTGATCGACCCGAGGTTCCAGATTGCCATGGTGATGCGTCTCCCCGTGCGTCAGCCGATATTGCAAGCCGCCAGAACGGCCATGTTCAGCACGTCATTGGCGGTCGAACTGGTAGAACAGATCTGGATCGGCTTGTCGACGCCGGACAGGATCGGACCCACAACGGTCGCGCCCCCCATTTCCTGCATCAACTTGACCGAGATAGAAGCCGAGTGCCGCGCGGGAACCACCAGAATGTTGGCGGGGCCGGACAGACGCTGGAACGGGTAATGCTCCTGTGCCTTGGCGTTCAGCGCGACATCCACGGTCATTTCGCCTTCGTATTCGAAATCCACCCCGCGTTTATCAAGCACGGTTGGCGCGATATGCATCTTCTCGGCGCGTTCTGAGACCGGATAGCCGAAGGTGGAGAAGCTGACGAAGGCCACGCGCGGCTCCAGACCCATATGGCGGGCAACACCGGCGGCGCGTTCCGCAATGGTGGCGAGATCATTCTCGTTTGGCCATTCATGCACCAGCGTATCGCCGATCAGAACGATCCGCCCCTTGTGCAAAAGCGCTGTGACCCCAGCAGCCCCATGGTCGGCATCCGCATCAAAGACGTGGTTGATCTTTTCCAATACATGCGCGGACTTGCGCGTCGCGCCCGTCACCAGACCATCCCCATGCCCATGTGCCAGCATCAACGCCGAGAACACATGCCGGTCACGCGCCACCAGACGGTGGATGTCTTTCCGGTCAAACCCCTTGCGGTTCAGACGGTTATAAAGAAAATCCCGATAGGTGTCGAAATGCTGGGTGTTGGCCGCGTTGACCACATCAAGCTCGCGCACCGCATCGCCAAGTCCGGCCTCTTCAAGCTTGGCTTTGACGTCGTCCGGCCGTCCCACGACCAGCGCCTTGCCAAAACCGGAGCGCTGATAGGTTACCGCCGCGCGCAGCACACGGGGATCGTCGCCCTCGGCAAAGATCATCCGGGATTGGGCGGCACGGGCACGGGCATTGAGGCCGCGCAGGATGGATTGCGTCGGATCCATGCGACCACGCAGACCGTGTTCGTAGGCATCCATGTCGATGATCGGACGACGCGCCACGCCGGTGTCCATGCCCGCCTTGGCAACAGCAGGCGGAATGCGGTGGATCAGGCGCGGATCAAAGGGCGTCGGGATGATGTAATCGCGCCCGAAGGACAGCGATTTGCCATAGGCCAGCGCCACCTCGTCTGGCACATCCTCTCGTGCAAGACGCGCCAGAGCGTGGGCGCAGGCGATCTTCATTTCATCATTGATAGCGCGGGCGTGAATGTCGAGCGCCCCGCGGAACAGGTAGGGAAAGCCCAGCACGTTGTTGACCTGGTTCGGATAGTCAGACCGCCCGGTGGCAACAATGGCATCCACACGCACCTCATGCGCCTCTTCCGGGGTGATCTCCGGGTCCGGATTGGCCATGGCAAAGATGACCGGGTTGTCGGCCATGGACTTGACCATCTCCTGGGTCACAGCACCCTTGACCGACACGCCAAGGAACACGTCCGCACCATTCATGGCGTCTTCGAGGGAACGCAGCTCCGTCTTTACCGCATGGGCAGATTTCCACTGGTTCATACCCTCGGTACGACCCTGGTAGATCACGCCCTTGGTGTCGCAGACGATGCAATTGTCGTGCTGTGCGCCCATGGATTTCAGCAATTCGATGCAGGCAATGCCCGCAGCGCCTGCACCGTTGAGGACGATGCGCACATCCTCGATCTTCTTGCCGCTGAGGTGCAGAGCATTGATCAGACCGGCAGCACAGATCACCGCAGTCCCGTGCTGGTCGTCATGGAAGACCGGGATGTCCATCTCTTCCTTGAGCTTCTGCTCGATGATGAAACATTCAGGCGCCTTGATGTCCTCAAGGTTGATGCCACCGAAGGTCGGCCCCATCAGCTTCACCGCCTTGATGAATTCATCCGGATCCTCTGTGTCCAGCTCGATGTCGATGGAATTCACATCGGCAAAACGTTTAAAGAGAACCGATTTGCCTTCCATCACCGGCTTGGAGCCGAGCGCGCCAAGGTTGCCGAGCCCCAGAACCGCCGTCCCGTTGGAGATCACCGCAACCAGGTTGCCCTTGTTGGTGTAATCATAGGCCAGCTCCGGGTTTTCGGCGATCGCCTCGCAGGGAACCGCAACGCCGGGGCTGTAGGCCAGCGACAGGTCGCGTTGCGTGGTCATCGGCACTGTCGCCGACACTTCCCATTTGCCCGGCGTGGGCTCCAGGTGAAAGGCCAGCGCCTCTTCATTGGTGATCTTGGCTTTGGGCATGTCGGTCTACGTCCTCTCCTAGTCAAAAACCGTCATATCCCAGTGCCGAGATCCCCTCAATGCACGGCTTTCACAATTCACTGTTTTGCATTTCTTTCAAATCGCACCTTAAAATCGAAAGGGTTTGTCAAATTTCGGCCCCATTTCAGACCCGCATTCGCTATAGTTCTTTGGTGTTTCTTAACCGCACTTGTTGACCAAGTGGCGCAACGGCAGACCTGTCGCTGCATATGCCAGAATGGCGCCCCCGTCTGTTCGGGACCTGTCCCAGCAGACCAATGAAACACGCATGCCAGTTTTTTGGTTATATAGGGGTGTACGTATGACAAGTATCAACACCAATCCAGGCGCCGAGATCGCGCTTCGGGTTCTGTCAAACAATCAGGTAGAGAAGGAGGATGTCCAAGACGACATCTCTACCGGCAAGGAGGTCGACAAGGCCAAGGACGCGCCAGCGATCTGGGCGATTTCCGAAATCATGGGGTCCGATCTGGCCGGGTTCGAGGCCACCTCGAACGGGCTGAACATCGGCGAAGCCACCGTTGCGGTGGCCTCTGCCGGAGCGGAACAAGTCACCTCGCTGCTGACCGATATGAAGGAGCTGACAATCCAGGCCGGCTCCGGCGTAGCGGATTATGCCATGATAGAGGAGCAACTGGCCCAGAAGACGGAGCAGATCAACACCATCATCTCTTCCTCTTCCTTCAACGGGGTCAACCTTCTGGCCACCAACGCGGATGGCAATGGCGGCACCGGCTTGGCAGTTGCGGCCTCGCAGGATCGCGCTGGCGACAACGCGCCGACGCAATCCACCATCACCGTGGACAGCGTCGATTTCGAGGGCAGCACAAGCTTTGACATCAACAACCGCACGGCGGTGACCGATGCCGCCTCAGCCCGTACCGCACTTGGCGAAATCGAGGGATTCCTGCGCTACGCCACCGACGGCGCCGCCGCCCTTGGGGCCGGTGCGCAGCAGATGGCCGAGCAGGATGTCTTCCTCGACAAGCTCAGCGATGCCGTGAAGATGGGCATCAGCGAGTTGACCGACACCGACATGGAAGATGCTGCCGCCCGTTATGAGGCGCTGAGCGCTCAGGAGCAGTTAGGTGGCCTGTCGCTGTCGATCGCCAATGCATCCCCGGGTTCGCTTTTGTCGCTCTACTGACGACGACCCTGAAACAACGCCTTTGGCCGAACTCCGCGACTGTAGGGTTCGGCCTTTGGATTGCCGGGTTTTCCTCACGACTCGAGCCATGTAAACGTCATGCGACGTGACCGATGGGGGCCCGCATGACCGTTACGCCGATGATGGCGCAGTATCTCGAAATCAAGGCGCAATATCCTGATGCCCTGTTGTTCTATCGCATGGGCGATTTCTACGAGATGTTCTTTGAGGACGCGGTCAACGCGGCCGAAGCGCTGGATATCGCGCTCACCAAACGCGGCAAGCATGAGGATCAGGACATCCCCATGTGTGGTGTGCCTGTGCATGCCGCCGAGGGCTATCTACTGACCCTGATCCGCAAGGGATTTCGCGTCGCCGTGGGCGAACAGCTGGAAAGTCCGGCAGAAGCCAAGAAACGCGGTGCCAAATCCGTGGTGAAACGCGATGTTGTGCGTCTGGTGACCCCAGGCACCCTGACCGAGGATTCGCTTCTGGAGGCCCGCCGCCACAATTTTCTCGTGGCTTATGCCGAGTTGCGCGATCAGGCCGCACTGGCCTGGGCCGACATCTCCACCGGCGTGTTCCACGTGATGCCGATCGCCCGCGTGCGCCTCAGCCCGGAACTGGCCCGGCTGGCCCCCTCGGAGCTGATCGTTGCGGATGGCCCCGTGTTTGACGCCACACGGCCCCTCGCCGATGAATACAAGATCCCGCTGACGCCGCTGGGCAAGGCGAGCTTTGACAGCAGCGCTGCGGAAAAACGTCTCTGTACCCTGTTCAATGTCGGTGCACTCGATGGGTTTGGCAGTTTCAGCCGGGCGGAGATTTCCGCCATGGGCGCGGTGGTCGACTATCTGGAGATCACCCAGAAGGGCAAGCTGCCGCTGCTGCAACCCCCTCTACAGGAGGCCGAGGACCGCACCGTCCAGATCGACGCTTCCACCCGGCGCAATCTGGAAATCACCCGGTCTCTGTCCGGTGGCCGCGCTGGATCACTGCTGTCGGTCGTGGATCGCACTGTTACGCCCGGCGGCGGGCGACTGCTGGAGCAACGCCTTTCAAGCCCCTCGCGCAATCTCGACGTGATCTCCGCACGCCTCGCAGCGCTGGACGCAACGGTCGAGGACCCTACCCGCTGCGACGCACTGCGCGGCATGCTGCGCAAGACGCCCGATATTGACCGCGCCCTGTCCCGCCTCGCGCTGGATCGAGGTGGCCCACGTGATCTTGCCGGTATCCGCAACGCGCTGACCCAGGGCGAGGAGATCGAACGCGAGCTGCAGGGTCAGGACCTGCCGCCTCTGCTGACGGAGGCGGCACAGGCCTTGCGCGGCTTTGATGACCTGCTGGCCCTGCTGGACGCCGCCCTGATTGCAGAGCCGCCTCTGCTTGCGCGGGATGGCGGCTTCATCGCGCCGGAATTCGATCCCGAGCTAGACGAGGCCCGCACCCTGCGCGACGAGGGACGGTCCGTGATTGCCGGCCTGCAAAAGAAATATGCCGAACACACCGGCGTCACCTCGCTGAAGATCAAGCACAACAACGTGTTGGGTTATTTCATCGAGACCACAGCGACCCATGCCGCCAAGATGCAATCCGCACCGATGTCGGAGACCTATATCCACCGTCAAACCACCGCCAATCAGGTGCGCTTTACCACGGTGGAGCTGAGCGAGATCGAGACCAAGATCCTGAACGCCGGAAATCAGGCTCTGGAGATCGAAAAGCGGCTCTATCAAAGGCTTTCTGGCGCTATTCTCGACTGTGCCGCCCGGCTTAACCAAGCCGCGCGGGGCTTTGCCGAACTGGATCTGGTCACCGCCCTTGCCGATCTGGCGAGGGGCGAAAACTGGACCCGTCCAAAGGTCGACGCAAGCCGCGCGTTCCACGTGGATGGCGGTCGTCACCCGGTGGTCGAGCAGGCTCTGCGCCAACAGGGCGGCGAGACATTTGTGGCCAATGACTGCGACCTCAGCACCGAGGATGGCGCCGCAGTCTGGTTGCTGACCGGTCCCAACATGGCGGGTAAATCGACCTTCCTGCGCCAGAATGCTCTGATCGCCGTGCTCGCCCAGATGGGCAGCTATGTCCCGGCAGAGGCCGCGCATGTGGGCATGGTCAGCCAACTGTTCAGCCGCGTCGGTGCGTCGGATGACCTCGCCCGCGGTCGCTCCACCTTCATGGTAGAGATGGTCGAAACTGCCGCCATCCTGAACCAGGCCGACGACCGCGCGCTGGTGATCCTCGACGAGATCGGTCGCGGCACCGCCACCTATGATGGCCTCTCGATCGCTTGGGCAACGCTGGAACACCTGCATGAGGTCAACCGCTCGCGCGCGCTGTTTGCCACCCACTACCACGAGCTGACGCAGCTGGCCGCCAAGCTACCCGGCGTTGACAATGCCACTGTCACCGTCAAGGAGTGGGAAGGCGAAGTCATCTTCCTGCATGAGGTCAAGAAAGGCGCTGCAGATCGGTCCTACGGTGTACAAGTAGCCCAGCTCGCTGGCCTGCCAGCCTCCGTCGTGGAGCGCGCGCGCAGTGTTCTCGACATGCTGGAGAAAAGCAGCCGCGAAGGTGGTGGCGCAGGCAAGGTGCAGATCGACGACCTGCCGCTTTTTGCCGCCGCTCCGCCGCCCCAACCAAAGGCCCCGGCCGCTTCACCAGTGCTGGACCTGCTTGAGGGCATCAATCCCGATGACCTCAGCCCGCGGGAGGCGCTCGAGACCCTCTATCGCCTCAAGGAAGAGGCCCTGATCAAGAAAGAACGGCGCGCCTGAGGCACGCCGCTCTTTCGTCTTTTCAAAAATATCCCCGCCGGAGGCCCGGGCCCGTATGGGCCCGATCACATCACGACGCCGGTGTGGACGATACGCCAACCTGCGCCGGACGCAGCAGACGGTCGTGCAACATGAAGCCCTCTGCCGACACCTGAATGATGTCGCCAGCCTTTGTGCCGGGCACCGGTGCCTCGAACATCGCCTCATGCACCTGCGGATCAAAGCGATCTCCGACCTCAGGCGTGATCACCTGAATGCCGTGCTTCTGGAAGACATCCCGCAGCGCCCGCATGGTCAGCTCGACCCCTTCGATCAGCGCGGCTGCAACCGCCTTCTGCTCGTCACTTGCGGCTTCGACAGCGCGTTTCATGTTGTCATAGACTGGCAGCATGTCGCGTGCCAGTTTGGAACCACCGTATTGCTCTGCCTCGCGCCGTGCCTTGTCACCGCGCTTGCGGGAGTTTTCGGCATCGGCAAGGGCACGCATGAAGCGGTCCTTGTATTCGTCACGCTCGGCACGCAGGCTGTCCAGCTCCAGCGCCTCGTCGTCATATTCCTCGGTCTGAGCCGACAGCTCCTCGGCTTCGGCTGCCTCGATATCATCCAAAAAGTCTTCGTTCTTGGGCTCTGCCATAATCCACCTCTAGCTCCGGTCGGATACCATTTTCCCGACCAGCTGTGCCGTGTAGTCCACGATCGGCACAATCCGTCCGTAGTTCAGGCGCGTCGGGCCAATGACCCCCACCGCGCCGATGATCTTTCGATCCGCGTTCATATAGGGAGACACCACCAAAGAGGAACCCGAAAGTGAGAAAAGTTTGTTCTCCGAGCCGATAAAAATGCGCACACCGTCGCCATCTTCGGTCAGTTCCAGGAATTCTGCGATGTCCCGTTTGCGCTCCAGATCGTCAAACAGGCTGCGGATCTTCTCCAGCTCATCCGGAGCCCCCTCTTCCGAGAGGAGATTCGCCCGTCCACGCACGATAAGCCGCGCCTGATCGCTGCCATCATCTTCCCACGCGGCGAGCCCGCTCTCGATCATGTCACTGGCAAGCGTGTCGATTTCCTGCCGGCGTTTTTCGATTTCGGACTGCACGTCCTTGCGCACCTGACCCAGCGTGCGCCCTTCGATCAGCGCATTGAGAAAATTCGCCGCCTCCCGCATCGAACTGGGTGTCTGTCCCGGCGGTGGTGTGAACAGACGGTTTTCCACATGCCCGTCGGAGAACACCAGAACCACCAGCGATCGGTCCTGCGCCAGAGACACAAACTCGATATGGCGCAACTCAGCCTCATGCTTGGGCGTCAGCACCAGAGAAGCACCATGGGTCACCCCCGACAGCGCCGCGCCGACACGGTCCAGCATGCCACTGACGTCACTGGAATTGTCACCCAGCGTCCGGTCGATCGTCTCACGGTCCTGCATGCTGGGATCGCCCATCTGCAGCAACCCATCGACAAACAGCCGCAGCCCCATCTGGGTCGGGATCCGGCCTGCGCTCACATGCGGGCTGTCCAGCAGCCCTAGATATTCCAGATCCTGCATAACGTTGCGGACAGTGGCAGCACTGACCTTCTCGCTCAGCGAACGCGTCAGGGTACGGCTGCCGACTGGCCCACCGGTATCTAGGTAGTTTTCCACAAGAATACGAAACACCTCGCGCGAGCGATCGTTCATGTCTTGAAGTATGGAATTTGCGTCCGTCATCTCAATCCCACTGTTCCCGACAGATACGGTGAACGTACCTCCCCTTTTGTCACTAAAGCGCTTCGCTAGATATGGTCAATGACCCTTGCATCGCCAACCCCCCGGACGGTATCGACGGGGCAACAGCAAAAGGATATCCACATGCGACCCTCCGGACGTGCCCTGAACGAAATGCGCACCGTTACTTTCGAAACCGGCTTTACCAAACACGCGGAAGGCTCCTGCCTGATCAAGATGGGCGATACCCATGTTCTGTGCACCGCCACCATCGAAGACCGTGTGCCGCCATTTATCAAGGGGTCCGGTCTTGGCTGGGTGACGGCAGAATACGGCATGCTGCCGCGCGCTACCAACACCCGTATGCGCCGTGAGGCTGCCTCCGGCAAGCAAGGCGGACGTACAGTCGAAATCCAGCGCCTGATCGGCCGCGCCCTGCGGGCTGGCGTTGATCGCGTCGCCCTGGGCGAACGTCAGATCACCGTCGATTGCGATGTACTGCAGGCCGATGGCGGCACCCGCTGCGCCTCCATCACCGGTGGCTGGGTCGCCCTGCGACTGGCCGTCAACAAGCTGATGAAGGCCGGAGACGTGAAGATGGATCCGCTGGTGGATCCGGTTTCCGCGATTTCCTGCGGCATTTACGCCGGTCAGCCGATCCTGGACCTGGACTACCCCGAGGATTCCGAGGCAGGCGTTGACGGTAACTTCATCATGACTGGCTCCGGCAAACTGATCGAAGTTCAGATGAGCGCTGAAGGCTCGGTCTTCTCCCGGGATCAAATGAATGAATTGATGGACCTGGCCACCAAGGGCACATCTGAACTCGCCGAGATGCAAAAGGCCGCCTGCGCATGACCCGCAAGTTCGAAGGCGACACCTTGTTGGTCGCCACACATAACTCAGGGAAGCTGGGCGAGATCACCGAGATCCTCGCCCCCTTTGGGGTCAAAGTTGTTGGCGCGGCTGCGATGGACCTGCCCGAGCCAGAGGAAACCGAAGACAGCTTTGTAGGCAATGCAAGGATCAAGGCCCATGCAGCGGCGAAGGCCACCGGCCTGCCCGCGCTGTCCGACGACAGCGGTATCACCATCGACGCGCTGGACGGCGCGCCGGGGGTCTACACCGCCGATTGGGCCGAGACCGGTCAGGGACGTGATTTCATGCTGGCGATGACCCGCGCCAATGATGAAATTACCGCAAAAGGGCCAGACGCCCCCCGCAGCGCCCAGTTTCGTTGCACGCTGGTTCTGGCCTGGCCCGATGGCCACGACGAGGTGTTTGAGGGTGTAATGCCCGGTACGCTGGTCTGGCCCATCCGTGGCGAAGGTGGATTTGGCTACGATCCCATGTTTATGCCCGAGGGGTATGACGTGACCTGCGCTCAAATGGATAAGGCGGAAAAGAACCGCATCAGCCACCGAGGCCGTGCATTGGCCCAGTTCGTGCAGGACTGCTTTGGTGGATGATTGGCGGAATGGGGGCTTTGGTCTCTACGTCCATTGGCCCTTCTGTCAGGCCAAATGCCCCTACTGCGACTTCAACAGTCATGTGGTGTCCCAGATCGATCAGTCGGTCTGGGTCACCGCGTACCAGACCGAGCTGCGCCGTATGGGCGAATTGGTCCCTGATCGGCTTCTGAACAGCATCTTCTTTGGCGGCGGCACCCCGTCCCTGATGCATCCTGACACGGTTGCCGCGGTGATCGACACTGCACGTGAGATCTGGCCCTTCGCCAATGACATCGAAATCTCGCTGGAAGCCAATCCAGGATCGGTCGAGGCCGGTCGATTTGCCGGCTATCGCGACGCCGGCGTCAATCGGATTTCCATGGGTATTCAGGCGTTGAACGATGAAGACCTCCGCCGTCTTGGCCGCATTCACTCAGTGGAAGAAGCACGCAAAGCCTTTGACGTCGCCAGGAACTGCTTCGACCGTGTCAGTTTCGACCTGATCTACGCACGCCAAGGTCAAACCCTTGATGCGTGGAAAGCTGAGCTCTCAGAGGCGCTCAGCATGGCGATCGACCATCTGTCGCTTTATCAGCTGACAATCGAAGACGGCACCGCATTTGGGGATCGCTACGCAAGAGGCAAACTGCGCCACCTGCCCACAGACGACAATGCAGCTGACATGTACCTCGCCACCCAAGAGATTTGCGAATCCTACGGGCTACCAAGCTATGAGATTTCTAATCATGCCCGACCGGGCGCCGAGAGCCGTCACAATCTCATTTATTGGCGGTACGGAGACTACCTCGGGATTGGACCAGGCGCGCATGGTAGATTGTCTCTGAACGGCCAGCGGATGGCGACAGAAGCCCCTAAGGCACCAGGTGCTTGGCTTGAAGCGGTTCGCCAAGGAAACGGCACACTCCCATTTGAACGGCTTTCCCAAGAAGATCAGGTCGTCGAACACATGATGATGGGGCTTCGACTACATGAGGGGCTAGACCTTGAGCGCCACGGCAAACTCGCCTCGCCCCCCATTTCCGACGCCAAAATACACGCTCTTCGTGATCTAGGTATGATAGAAATCATCAATAACCGATTGTGTGCGACCTCCCAAGGTCGCGCGGTTCTGAACGCCGTTCTCCGAGAACTCCTAACGGATTGATAAATGAAAGCTATTTACCTCTGCCTTGGTCTTCTCAGCCTCCTTCTGGCAGTGGTGGGCATTGCTCTTCCTCTCCTGCCGACGGTGCCTTTCCTGCTTCTCGCTACCTTCTTCTTCGCAAGATCATCGGAACGGCTACATGTATGGCTTACCAGCCACGGGACCTTTGGCCCGATGATTCAGGACTGGCACGAATATGGCGCCATCCGTCCAAGAGCAAAAAAGGCGGCGACCTTATCAGTCGCCGCCGTTCTTTGCATTTCGCTATTACTTGAACTATCTTTTCATATCATAGCGATACAGGCGATCACCCTTAGTGCGGTGATGATTTTCATTTGGACCCGGCCTAACGGCTAAGACGATTGCACAAGTCATCCAGCTGATCCAAAGTTTCGTAGGATATCGTCACAGCACCGGCCTCGCCGCCTGGTTTGTGATCGATTGATACCTTCATTCGGATCATCGCAGACAAATCAGCCTCCAATGCACGTGTATCGGCATCTTTCTCCGCCTGAGTTTTCGGCTTCTTTGCAGCAGTACTACCGGAGATACCGGCCGCGTCCTTCTTAACCAACGACTCGGTTGCACGAACCGAAAGCCCACCTTTTACGATCTTTTTAGCGAGCTCAGATGCATTGTCTGACGTGATCAATGCTCGCGCATGACCCGCAGACAGTTTTCGATCAAGAACAAGATCTTGAACATCGTCAGGTAGGTGGAGCAGCCGCACCAAATTCGCGATATGGCTTCGGCTCTTCCCAAGCGCCTCTGCCATCTTTTCTTGCGTATGCCCGAATTTGTCCATCAATTGCTTATAGCTCTGAGCTTCCTCGAGAGCATTGAGATCGGAACGTTGAATATTCTCGATGATCGCAACTTCAAACATCTCGACATCAGAATAGTCGCGAATGAGGACAGGAACTTCATGCAGCTGCGCGGCCTGCGCAGCGCGCCATCGACGTTCCCCTGCCACGATCTCGTACATTCCGCCATCGCGTGGGCGCACGATCAAAGGCTGGAGAACACCCTTTTCCTTGATCGACGCGGTAAGATCGTCGAGGTCTTCCTGCAAAAACTGGCGACGCGGCTGATCAGGATTTGCCTGAACTTTCTCAATCGGGACAAGAATTTCAGCATTGCGTGGCGTCCGTACACCATCTGTGCTGACAGGTTCCGCGTTCACGTCGGCCATCAATGCAGAGAGGCCACGCCCCAGGCCGCGCGGTTTGGGTTTCTTATCTGCCATTCTGTGCCCCTTCTATTCTTATTCGGCCGCAATTTTTTGATGTTTAGATATAATCTCATCCGCCAATTGACGATAAGCCTTGGCACCCAACGATGCGGAGTCGTAGTTCAGCACCGGCATGGCATATGATGGCGCTTCGCTAACACGCACATTACGCGGTATCTTGGTTCTAAACACCAAATCACCAAGGTTATCACGCGCGTCCTGCTCCACCTGTTGAGAAAGGTTGTTGCGACGATCGTACATTGTCAACACAACTCCCTCGATCCTCAAACTTGGATTTGCAGCATGACGAACCTCACGAATAGTCAACATCAGCTGCGAGAGCCCTTCGAGCGCGAAAAATTCGCTTTGCAGTGGAATCAAAACAGAATCCGCCGCCACCATCGCGTTAACGGTCAATAGATTGAGAGAAGGCGGACAATCAATCAGGATATAGTCCCAGTCATAATCCGTCATCGCGGGCTGACGAAGCGCATCATGAAGGAGATAGCTACGCTTTTCGTTGGAGAACAGCTCAATATCAGCAGAACTCAAATCCACGGTCGCTGGTATGATACACAGGTCTTCGAGGTCAGTTTGTCGAATAACCGCAGAAAGTTCGACTTCATCCACCAACAGATCGTACGTCGTGTGTTCGCGATCTTCTGCCTCGATTCCCAGGCCGGTAGACGCGTTCCCCTGCGGATCCAGATCAACGAGGAGCACTCTCATACCCTCTTCGACCATGGCCGCGGCGAGGTTAATCGCTGTAGTTGTCTTTCCTACCCCACCCTTCTGATTTGCGATGGCAATAATGCGGGGCGTTCCCGAACGGGACATGTCAGACACGCGCTACTCCCTTGATCTTGAGAATGACAGCCTCAGGCTCAGTAAGACTTGTAATCTCTTCGCACTCAAATCGCCATCTTTTGCGGGCGTTATCCACCTCTTTTTTCCAGTTGGCGCCCTTTGGGAACACTGCAGTCCCAGACTGGGCAAGATGGTGCTCGGAGAACGACAAGAGATCACTCAAATCAGCGAGTGCACGTGCGGAAAGAACATCAGCCTGAATGCCCTCAACCGCCTCTATGCGCTGCGACCTGACAGATACCTTCACGCCACATTCTCTCCCAACATTCCGCAAGAAAGCACATTTGCGCTGATCACTTTCAATCAAAGTGACTTTCATGTCAGGGGCTTTCTCTGCAGCGAGAATAGCGATGATAATCCCAGGAAGGCCTCCGCCGCTTCCAATATCGAGCCAGCTCGTGCCCAATTTTGGAACTCCAAACACCTGAACGCTATCAAGAATGTGGCGCGTCCACAGATCACCCAAGCTGTTTTTGGAAACCAGATTTATCTTTGGATTCCACTTTTCAAGAGTTTCTGCGAATATCTGTAGACGCTCGCATGTTTCACGTGAAACATCATATTTCGATTGAATAACATCAACACTCATGCGGACTTCGCCCGCACACGCGCTTGTCGCTTTAAGTTTCCCAAAATTAGCGCCAAAGCGGCTGGAGTAATGCCATCAATTCGGGCTGCTTGGGAGAGGTTTTCCGGACGGGAAAGACTGAGCTTCTGCCGAAGTTCATGCGAAAGCCCTTCAATCTCGTAGCTAAAGCCTGCCGGAATACTATGTTCCTCGTCCTTCTTCAGCGCCGCGACTTCTTTCTCCTGGCGTTCTATATAGTTGACATAAAGCGAGTCACGAACAATTTGACTTCGAATTTCCGCTTCTGTTGTCGCCAATTCAGGGAAGAGTGGGAGAATTTCGTCAAACCCAACTTTGGGGAAGGCAAGTACTTCCATACCATCACGTTTGTTTCCGTCCTGGTTAACCTGTATTCCAGCACCCAAAAGCTGGTTCGGTGTCAGCTTTGCAGAAGTCAGAACACTTTTGACAGAATTAAGACGTTCCATCTTGCTTTCGAAGATACGGCGCCTCTCTGGCGCAACGCAACCTACGGAAACCCCAAGCGACGTGAGACGCTGATCAGCGTTGTCGGCTCGTAGAGATAGCCTGAACTCAGCACGCGACGTAAACATGCGATAAGGTTCGGTAACACCGTTGGTTGTCAAATCATCAATCATCACACCGATGTAGCTAGAGGCGCGACTAAAGATGATTTTTTCACTTTCCAAACATTTTGCCGCGGCGTTAAGTCCGGCGACAAGTCCCTGCGCGGCTGCCTCTTCATAGCCAGTAGTTCCATTAATTTGGCCAGCAAGATATAGACCTCCTACTTCTCTAAGTTCCAGTGTCGCTTTCAACGCGCGTGGATCGACATAATCATATTCGATCGCATACCCGGGTTGCATAATGACGGCGCTTTCCAATCCAACAATGGAATGGACATACTCTTCTTGAACCTGCTCGGGCAAACTCGTCGAGATCCCATTGGGATATACGGCGTGATCAGAAAGTGACTCAGGCTCAAGAAATATCTGATGAGATGACTTATCTGCGAAACGCACAACTTTATCTTCGATCGATGGGCAGTACCTTGGTCCAATCCCATCGATGTGCCCGCCATACATTGCAGACAGCTCAAGATTCGTACGAATAATATCGTGCGTTTTTTCGTTTGTGTGCGTAATCCCACAAGATATTTGCTGGGCCGATACGGATTTGCTCAAAAAAGAGAATAGAGTAGGATCATCGTCACCAGGTTGTTGATCAAGGATATCCCAGTTGACGGTCCGGCCGTCTAGTCGGGGCGGTGTTCCCGTTTTCAAACGTCCCAACGGTAGATCAAATGACTTCAATCGATCAGCAAGCTTAATTGACGGCTTATCGCCCATGCGACCACCGGATCGAGCAACATCACCGATATGTATGACCCCGTTCAAAAACGTACCAGACGTAAGTACGACAGCTTTAGCTGTGAGTTCAACGTCATCAGAAAGAACTACTCCGGTGACCTCGTTCTCCCCTTTCATAATGAAGTCAACGACTTCACCTTCGACGATGTCTAGATTTCTCTGTTCTTCGGTGGCCCGAAGCATTTCAGATCTGTATATAGCACGATCAGCTTGGGCGCGCGGTCCTTGCACAGCAGGACCTTTGCGACGATTCAGAAGTCTGAACTGAATACCTGCGAGGTCCGCGACGCGGCCCATTACGCCGTCCAACGCGTCGATTTCTCGGACAAGATGTCCTTTTCCCAAACCACCAATTGCAGGATTGCAGGACATAACACCAATACCATCACGGCGGAGCGTTACCATCGCAGTCCGGGCGCCCATTCTTGCCGCAGCGTGGGCTGCTTCGGTTCCGGCATGCCCGCCGCCTATGACGATGACATCGTAATGCGGATGTTTCACGTGAAACACTCCCTACTTTCCTAAGCAAAAACTCGAGAATATCTCGTCCAGAAGATTCTCTACATTGATACGACCTACCAACAGTTCAAGAGCCCGTATCGCAGATCTCACATCCTCGGCCACAATATCATAGAACTCCGGTCCATCGTGGAGGTGTTCCATTGCGCGAGCCAAGCTGTCTGATGAACGTCGCAGTGCGTCACGATGGCGCGTACGTGTCGCAATCCCAGTATGAGCTGACCGATCCTTTAACGTCATAGAAACATGAGTCACAAGTTCATCAACCCCCTGCCCTGACTTTCCGGAGATCGCCCCTTCCGAACTTACTCTCACATCAGCCTTCGGCAAAAACCGGAGATCGCCGGGCTTAAATTCGACGTCGAGTATTTCGTCCTGTTCTGCGAGAAATATACGTAGATCCGCGGCCTCTGCTCGCTCTTGTGCAAGTTTGATGCCTATTCCTTCTACGTGGTCGTCCGTATCGCGAAGGCCAGCCGTATCAAGTAGTGTAACCGGAAGGCCCGCCAGGTCCATACGAACCTCGATAACATCACGGGTTGTGCCGGCGTATTCGGACGTGATTGCCGCATTTCGACCGGCAAGTGCGTTTAGCAGCGTCGATTTTCCTACATTCGGAGCGCCGATGATTGCAACTTCAAAGCCGTCCCGAATTCGCTCCGCTATGGAAACACCGTCAATTTCTCGTTTGAGATCCCGAGCAACGCCATTGAGGAGGTCCGTTACCTCTGGCGTCACATCCACCGGCACCTCTTCATCCGCGAAGTCGATCGTGACTTCAATCAGCGATGCTGCTCGAATCAGGTCAGATCTCCAACGATCAGCGAGCTTGCCCAATCCACCTGACAGAACGACTTGCGCCTGCTTACGCTGTGCTTCGGTCTCTGCATCGATGAGATCTGCGAGACCTTCAACCTGAGTCAAGTCGAGTTTGCCATTATCCATCGCGCGTCGCGTGAATTCTCCCGGCTCGGCGATACGCGCCAAGCCCGTTTCTTCGATCGTCTGCAAAATCGACGATACGACCGCGCTGCTGCCATGACACTGAAACTCGACCGTATCTTCACCAGTAAAGCTGTCAGGCATTGTAAACGACAAGACAAGCGCCTCATCAAGAAGATCGCCATGACTGTCGCTTAAACGCGAAAAAGTCATCCCCCGACTGGGCAATGACTTTCGCGACAGCTTTTCTCCGACGATGCGTGCCTCTGGTCCAGATACACGGATGACGGCGACACCGGCCTTTCCCTGGGCGGTGGCCAACGCAAAGATCGTATCCATGGGATGGCCTCTCTCTCCACCGACGCTGGTCAGGTATTCATTGAATCAAAGAACTCTGAATTTGTCTTTGTTTGCTTGAGCTTAGAAAGAAGGAACTCGATCGCATCTGTGGTTCCCATCGGATTTAGAATCCGACGCAGGACAAATGTCTTGGCGAGATCCACTTTGTCCACCAGCAGCTCTTCTTTCCGTGTGCCAGATTTGAGAATATCGATCGCCGGGAAGACACGCTTGTCCGCAATTTTACGGTCCAGAACGATCTCAGAGTTACCCGTCCCTTTGAATTCTTCAAAGATAACCTCATCCATACGGCTGCCCGTATCGATCAGCGCGGTGGCAATGATGGTGAGCGAGCCACCTTCTTCGATATTACGCGCAGCACCAAAGAAGCGTTTTGGACGTTGCAGGGCGTTGGCATCCACACCACCGGTCAGAACCTTACCCGAGGACGGCACAACGGTGTTGAATGCCCTACCAAGTCTTGTGATCGAATCGAGAAGGATCACTACATCTCGTTTGTGCTCAACAAGGCGTTTCGCCTTCTCGATCACCATTTCGGATACAGCAACGTGGCGCGTAGCGGGTTCATCAAAGGTCGAGGACACGACCTCCCCTTTCACTGATCGCTGCATGTCAGTGACTTCTTCCGGACGCTCATCGATCAACAGAACAATCAGATAGCACTCAGGATGGTTCTGCTCGATCGAGTGCGCAATATTCTGCAACAGAACGGTTTTACCCGTCCGCGGGGGAGCCACGATGAGCGAACGCTGGCCTTTACCGATCGGAGAAACCAAATCGATCACGCGTGCCGAACGGTCCTTCACAGTGGGATCTTCGATTTCCATATTCAAACGCTCATCCGGATAGAGCGGTGTCAGGTTATCGAAAGCAATCTTGTGACGCGTTTTCTCGGGCTCTTCGAAGTTGATCTTCGTCACCGTGGTCAGCGCAAAATAGCGCTCGTTCTCCAATGGAGCCTTGATCTGCCCATCGACCGTGTCTCCGGTGCGCAAGGAAAACTGGCGGATCATGTCAGGCGAGACGTAGATGTCATCCGGGCCCGGAAGATAGTTCGCTTCGGGCGAACGCAGAAAGCCAAACCCGTCCTGCAGAACCTCGAGAACCCCATCCCCGAAAATATTCCAGCCTTCATCCGCGCGCTCACGCAGGATCTGGAACATCATCTCACCCTTGCGCATGGTGGAAGCGTTTTCGATCTCAAGCTCCTCTGCCATGGTCAACAGCGCTTTGGGGCTTTGGATTTTGAGATCAGAAAGGTTCAGAGATTGCTCGGTCATATGCACACGGCCCTTGTTCCCTCTGCCAACAGAGGGCGTCACAGTATAAAATACGGAAAACGCGGGAATCCCGGACGGGTCCGCTTTCACGCTTGATAGTGGGTCTCTGTGAGCGAGTCAAACGCGGCGTTAGAACTTGAAGATGACCGAGATCACGATGACCACCATCAAGAGCGTGGGAACCTCGTTCATAAGGCGATACTGGCGCCCTGTGAGCCTGTTCTGCCCCTCTCTGAAGTCCTTGTGGCGAAACATCAGCCAATGATGAAACCAAGTCATCCCAAGCACTGAGATGCCCTTGGTCCAGGGCCAAAGGTATGACCAGTCCACCAACCCTGGCGTGAACACCATGAACAGCCCTGCAGCCCATGTGACAACGCTTGCTGGCCCCATGATCACTCTGAGGAGTTTGTCCTCCATGGTGAGGAAGATTGGTTTCACCTCTTCGACCTTCTCTGCCTCCTCCACGTGATAGACGAACAGGCGTGGAAGGTAGAATAACCCTGCCATCCAGCTGATCACGGCCATGATGTGGAGCGACTTCGCGTAAGGATAGAGCGTAAACATCAGATCAGTGAGATCCATGACGTGTCCTCATGCTGAGCGGTCCCGTTGGGCCACCCTATATAAATATATAAGTTTTATAAGGATGATGTTTTTGTAGTACACCCCGAAAACAGTGGATTATCGAGTTTTCATACCGGTTCTGCACAGCGTGGATAATCTCAGCGCCCTGTTCCTGCCTTGAGGATGAATTTTTGGTTAACGCCATAAAACATGGGGGCGTTAAGGGTTTCTTTACGAAGGTGAAGGTGGGGATAAGATTGGGAAAAGCTGGGAGTGACCGACTTATCCACTTGTTCAAAGTTATCCCAATACCGGATGGAGGAATCGCGGAGGAATCACCTGAGATTTCGAGGTTTATCCCACCCTTGCGTTGAGGGGGGTAAATCATACAAAACGTCCCTGAATGATCAGACGTTTTCCCATAGGGTTGTCCACATGAATACCCACATCATCTTGGCGTCTCGTTCCGAGATCCGCGCTCAGTTGCTCCGTCAGGCTGGCGTGGACTTCCGCGTAGAGGTCGCGCGCGTTGACGAAGATGCGATAAAGGCCGCGCTGTTGGCCGAGCAGGCTGCACCGCGTGATATCGCGGATACACTGGCCGAAGCCAAAGCACGCAAGGTTTCGGGCAAGTGTCCCGGTGACATGGTCCTGGGGTGTGATCAGGTGTTGGATTTTGAGGGGCGATTGCTGTCGAAGCCAGAAACCGCCGACGATGCGCTGAAACAGCTCCGGGCGATGCGCGGCAAACGTCATATGCTTCTGTCGGCTGCCGTGATTTATAAAGACGGAGAGCCGCTCTGGCGGCACGTAGGTCAGGTGCGACTTGTGATGCGACAGGCGAGTGATGTCTATCTAGAGGGGTACGTCGACCGCAACTGGGACAGTATCAGACATGCGGTGGGCGCGTACAAACTCGAAGAAGAGGGTGTGCGACTGTTTACAACCATTGACGGCAGCTACTTTAATGTCCTGGGGCTACCGATGTTGGAACTCATGAACTATCTGGGACTGCAGGGGATTATCGAACAATGACAGAGCACAAGATCCCGCTCGCTGCTGTGATCGGTTGTCCGATCGCCCACTCCAAATCCCCGCAATTGCATCGACATTGGCTCACGACCAACGAGATTGCGGGACATTATATGCCGATGCATGTGGAGCCAGACGATCTAGAGGCGGTTGTACGCATGATGCCGCGTATGGGCTTTGTCGGAGCAAATGTGACTATTCCTCACAAGGAAGCGATCATGGAGATCGCGGATAAGGTCACGGACCGGGCAAAGTTGATGGGGGCGGCCAATACCCTGATCTTCCGGGAAGACGGGTCTATCGTCGCTGACAATACGGATGGATACGGCTTTATCACCAACCTGCATGAGGGCGCACCCGATTGGGATCCTAAGTCCGGACCCGCGACGGTTTTCGGTGCCGGTGGTGCCAGCCGTGCAGTGATTGCCTCGCTGATCGAAGCTGGCGTGCCTGAGATCCGTATCACCAATCGCACGCGCTCGCGCGCCGAGGATTTGGCAGAAACGTTTGGCGCTCGAATAACTGTCATTGATTGGGTTCAGGCAGGCAACATCATCGAGGACGCGGCACTTATCGTGAATACGACGTCGCTCGGGATGATGGGCCAGCGGCCCTTGCGCGTTCCGTTGGACGGGTTGCACGCCGGGATCGTCGTTACCGACCTGGTTTATGCGCCGCTCAAGACCAAATTGTTGCTCGCTGCCGAAGACGCGGGATGCACGGTCGTTGATGGGCTTGGCATGTTGTTGCATCAGGCTGCCCCCGGATTCGAGCGCTGGTTTGGTCAGCGGCCGGAGGTTGATATGTCTGCGCGTACCGCCGCAACCGGATGACATTTTCGCTAGGATTGACCGGCTCGATCGGAATGGGAAAATCCACGACCGCGACCCTCTTTGCAGAGGCAGGGTGTGCGATCTGGGATGCGGACGCGGCCGTTCATCGACTATATGCCGATGGAGGGGCGGCGGTTGAGCCGATATCTCTTCTGTTTCCGCAGGCCACGCGGGATGGGAGCGTGGATCGATCTGTCCTCAAAGATCTGATATCAAAGGATAAAGATGTCATTTCTCAGCTGGAGGCGATCGTTCATCCACTGGTGAAGGCAGATCGAGAGCTATTCAGACAAACCGCACGCGCCGATATCTTGGTCTTTGACATTCCACTGTTGTTTGAGACGGAGGGCGACGCGGAGATGCACGCCGTGGCCTGTGTCCATGTGGCCCCGGAGGTTCAGCGTGATCGTGTTCTTGCCCGCGGAACAATGACCGAGGACCAGTTTCGGCAGATCCTTGCAAAGCAGCTCCCGATCGCAGAAAAACTGGCACGAAGCGACTACCAGATCGAGACCGATACCCCCGATCATGCCCGGAGCCAGGTGGCAGAGGTGCTTGCAGATATCAGACGGAGAATGGCGCATGCGTGAAATCGTACTCGATACGGAAACCACCGGCTTTGACCCCTTCTCAGGTGATCGCATTGTCGAAATTGGTGCGGTGGAACTGCTCAACCATATGCCTACGGGTGAGACGTTTCATGTCTATATAAACCCGCAACGCTCCATGCCGCATGAGGCATTTGGTGTGCATGGTATCGGGCCTGATCTTCTCGAACCACCACAACCGCCCGGCCCCGGACAGGTGATCCTGAAGGATAAGCCCCTGTTTGCCGAGGTTGGTCAGGCATTCTTGGATTTCGTGGGCGAGTCTCAAATGGTGATCCACAACGCCAGCTTCGACATGAAGTTTCTCAATGCAGAACTGGGATGGATGAACCTGCCTCAGCTGCCCATGGAGCAGGCGATCGATACGCTGGCCATGGCGCGAAAGCGCTATCCCGGCTCGCCGGCCACGCTAGATGCGCTTTGCCGGCGTTTCAGCATCGACAACTCAAATCGGACATTGCACGGCGCGCTTCTCGACTCTGAGATCCTTGCGGATGTCTATCTGGAATTGATTGGTGGACGTCAGCCTGATTTTGGCCTGTCGTCAGGATCCTCCGGCGGTCCAAGTGCGGTGGACCTCAACTGGCGCCCGTCACCACGTCCGGCCCCCCTGCCCTCACGCCTCACGGCAGAGGAAAAAGCCGCACATGAGGAATTTGTCGCCAAGTTGGGCGAAGATGCGCTCTGGGCTTCGACCTCTGAATAAGAAAGGCGCCGCGACCTCTGGTCGCAGCGCCTGACAAAGCTCACAGATGTGAAGCTTTCCAATCAGTTTGGCGTTTCGCTTGCACCTTCGGTCTGACGACGTGCCAGCTCGTTGCGGTAGATCGCCACGAAGTCGATGTTGTCGAGGTTCAGCGGCGGGAAGCCACCGTCGCGGCTGATGTCGGAAACGATACGGCGCAGGAACGGGAACAGCATCCGCGGGCACTCGATCAACAGGAACGGGTGCAACTGATCTTCGGGCACACCTGCGATGTTGAAGATGCCGACATATTCCAGCTCCAGAACAAACAGCACTTCACCGCCTGTTTTGTTCTTGGATTCGATGGTCAGCTTGGTGATGACTTCATACTGGTTTTCGGTGCTGCGCTTCTTGGCATCGAGCGCCACCTGAACGTTGACGTCGGGCTGCACTTCGCCACCGACGCCTTTTTGCGCCATCACGTTCTCAAAGGACAGATCGCGAATGAACTGTCCGATAATGTTCATCTGGACTTGCGGTTGCTCCGCGCCCTCGGCTGCGCCATTTTCGGCCATGGAAATCTCCTGAATTTAACATGTCGCAGCGTGCTTACCAGCTTGGAGAGCCATCCTCAAAGTCTTATTTCGGCCCTTCAACCCAACCGGAGGGATCATCCCGGCGCGGTCGTGGTGTGACCTCTTTATAGTCGCCATCTATGACGTCGCCCCGCGAGTCGGCAGGACGCGGTCGGGCACTGTGGCGTGGGTCTGATCCCATTTGAAATGACGCCACGGTGACCTTGGATCGCAGGTAGGCAAAAGCACGGGTGCGAAATCCGGGAACCAGAAGCAGAAAACCAAATGCATCGGTGAAAAAACCGGGCGTCAGCAACAACGCCCCGGCCAGTAGGATCATCGCGCCATGCGCCAAGGGTTCAGTCGGATCGGAGAGTCTCTCAAATGATCCGCGGAGTTGCCCAAGCGCCAACTGGCCTTGAGTGCGCACGAGCCATGTCCCAAGAACAGCCGTCAATATGACGATGCCGAGGGTCGGCCACAGCCCAATCAGGCCACCGACCTGTATGAACAGGGCGATTTCAATAATCGGCACTAGCAAAAAAGCCAGAAAAAGGGGCATGATAGGCGTCCTCTCTTTAGGGCAGAACGGTGGACTTGGTCCCGCCTGTCACCTACATAAGAGCAGAACACGTCGGTTTCAAACCGACAGGTCCTATTGGACGATGAGGTATGAATGGAGTCGCCCTTGGTAGAGCTTTTGGTCCTGGCTGGCATCGCGGTTTTTCTGATCCTGCGCCTGAAGAGCGTTCTGGGTACGCGCGAGGGGTTTGAAAAGCCTCCTCTGGCGGGCAGTGAAGCGCGTTCGCCGCAACGCAAGTTTGAAGTTATCGAGGGAAGCCCTGATGACGACATTATTGCCTACGTCGATGAAGGCAGCCCGCAGGCGCAGGCTCTCGCCGAAATGAAGCGTGTGGACCCGTCGTTCCACGTGGCCGAGTTTGTGCAAGGCGCGCGCGGTGCCTATGAGATGATCTTGATGGGCTTCGAAACCGGTGAACTCGACGGGATTCAGCCCTTCATCTCCGATGAGATTTTCCAGAGCTTTGTTGATGCCGTGTCGGCACGCGAAGATCAGGGGCTTACCATTGAGGCTGAGTTCATCGGGGTTCGCGAAACCACCATCGCCGACGTCAGCTTTGATGCGGCAACCACGACAGCAGAAGTAACGGTTCGATTTGTTGGTGAGCTGACCTCCGCGGTGCGGAACCGTGCTGGTGAAATTGTCGAGGGTGATCCAAAGGCCGTTAAACGCCAGAAGGACACCTGGACATTCTCGCGCAAGATGGGCGCGGATGATCCGAACTGGTTGCTGGTGGCAACGGACGCATGACGGGGACGCTTCGGCGGGGACTGGGCGCGGCATTTCTGGCTGCGACCCTCTGTTCCGGCGCCGGAGCGCAGCCCGAAACAGGTCCGTCTCTGCGGATAATGGAATTCAGCGAACTTTCAGACTGGGACCTCGACAATCATGTCGAGGCCCTTCGTGTTTTCAGGGAAACCTGTATGGATATGGAGGGCGCGGACTGGCAATCACTCTGCGCCTTGGCTCAAAATGCCGATGACAGCGGCGCGCGCGCGTTCTTCGAGCTGTTCTTCCGTCCGGTGCTGATCGAAGATGGCAAAGATGGTCTGTTTACTGGTTACTTTGAACCCGAGCTCAACGGCTCCCGCCACCGTACAAATCGCTATCGCTATCCTGTCTACCGTATGCCGCCAGAAGCACGCGCGACATCGCTTTGGCTCTCACGGCGTGACATCCTCAGTACCGACGTACTGAAGGGACGCGGGCTGGAAATCGCCTGGGTCGAAGATCCCGTTGAGCTGTTCTTTTTGCAAATCCAAGGGTCTGGACGCATTCGTCTGCAAGATGGTTCAACCATTCGCGTGGGGTATGGCGGTGCAAATGGGCATCCCTACCGGTCGATCGGGCAAGAGCTTGTTCGGCGTGGCATCTATAGCCTGCATCAGGTCAGCGCTGGTGTCATTCGCAATTGGGTGCGACGCAACCCCGAGCCTGGCGCGGAGCTGTTGATGCATAATCCCTCTTATGTCTTTTTCCGTGAGGTCAATCGCGTTGCTGCAAACAGGGGGCCTCTGGGTGCGATGAACAGATCCATCACCCCCATGCGGTCGATCGCGGTGGATCCGGCCTATACCCCGCTCGGTGCGCCGGTCTGGATCGAAAAAAACGGTCAGTCCAAGATGCGGCGGTTGATGATCGCACAGGATACCGGATCGGCCATCAAGGGCGCGCAACGGGCCGATATCTTCTTTGGTGCGGGCGATGAGGCCGGGCGCAAGGCTGGCCAGTTGAAGGACCCCGGACGTCTGATGGTTCTGATGCCGATACAACGCGCCTATGCCATGTTGCCGGATGATCTGTGATGACGCGGCGCAAACTGACAGATGAAGAAATCGACCTCTGGCAGAAGGTTGTGAAGCACGCAGAGCGTCTTCAGTCAGATCGTGAGAAAATGGGCGGAGACCATGCGGATCCCCCTGCCCCGCGACCCAAGCCAAAACCGCACCGCACACCAAACGCTGCCTTGCCGCATTTTGAAGTGGGCAGCCATGCGCGCGGGAAAATGCCGACGCATGACCTCAAACCCTCTCCCGGGCGCAAGCTGGCAGGAGATCCCGTGCGAATGGATGAGAAAGCCTTTCGCCGCATGAAGCGGGGCAAGCTGAAACCGGAAGGAAAGCTCGATCTGCACGGTATGCGGATGGAGTCTGCACACGGGGCGCTGAACCGCTTTATCCTATCGGCGCAGGCCTCCAACAAGCGGCTGGTCTTGGTCATTACAGGTAAGGGCAAGGATCGCGACGCGCCTGGACCGATGCCTGTCCCGCGCGGTATTCTGCGCCACCAGGTTCCACAATGGCTGTCGCTTCCCCCGTTGGCGCAAGCGGTCCTGCAAGTGACCCCCGCGCACATCAGTCATGGTGGTGAAGGTGCGTACTATGTCTATTTGCGGCGTATCCGCTAGGCCTCAACGCGCCTCGCGCCGTCGCTGACGTTCGACCATCAGTTTTCCATGTTCACTTACAATTGTCTGGGACTGTGGCAGGATCTGTTCAAGCAGACTGGGATCGACCGGACCAAAAACCCGGCTTATGTCGCCTGCGGATTTCAGGACTGCCAACAGGCTTGGTGATGTGGCCGCAACAAAGTGACCCGAAGCCGCGTCTGCGTTAAAGGCGGTGAGGTCAATGACTTCGATTGGCCAGCTTTGCAAACGATTCGCGGACTTTATGTTGCCAAGCCGCTCTCCCTGGCTGGTACCGCGGAGCCGACCAGAAATATTCAGAATGCGATCCTTTTCGGAGACCATAAGTGCAAAGGGCTGCGGAACGACGTTCAGATCGGCCATCTGGCTTTCAAACAGATCCACGTCCAGATCAGGTGATATCAGCATGACGCCGCCGTTCAGCGTGCGTGCCGCCCAGCCGGGACGACGCATGTCCGCCTGTCGCAGCATCTCCATGGCAAGTGCGGTGCCCATAGAGTGCGCAACCAGAATGATACGCTGCGCGCCGGCTGCTTTCACCCTGCGTATCGTTTCCTCCAGACCATCGCGCGCGAAGAGCATGCTGTCGAGATCGTAGGCGTAGCCAAAGGCTCGACCTCGACTGGGCCAGGAATACATCACCAGAGACCCGGGCAGATCGACATCATAAGCCATCTGCGCGGCTCTATATGCGGTTTCTGGATGGGTACTGTTGTAGCCATGTACAAAGATCGTCACTTCGCGCAGCGGCCAGTTATTCTCACGCTGTTCGCGAAGGAACCGCTGACGCAAGTCTGAGACTGACGCGACCGAAACATTCTCTGCAATGGTGAAATTCTTGTGGGGATCGGGGTTCTTGTGGCGATACGAGAGTTCACCGGGCGAGTGGCTGGGAGGGATGGTGACGGTCATTTCCATCATCCGCAATTGGTCGGATCGGCCAAATCCCAATGTTCCGTCCGGTTCCTCTTCCCGGGTCGTGGTTGCAAACACCGTGAAGGGCGTACCGATGCTGACGGCGTTGGGAACGATCGGCATCAAATCGCGATCAGCGCAGGCCGCCAGCAAAATTGCCGCGCAAAAAGCCAGCACGGTTCTCTTCATTCTATGACCCTTCACACCGGATAACGACCTTGCCCGAACATATCTCGGGCAAGGTAGCGAAGTTGGCGCAAAGATCTAGAGCACGTAGCGGCTGAGATCCGCAGACTTGGTGAGTTCGCCGAGATTTTTGTGAACAAAGGCCTCATCTACGACGATTTCCTCGCCGCCGCGATCCGGCGCGGCAAAGGATATTTCCTCAAACACCCGCTCCATTACCGTGTAGAGACGCCGCGCGCCGATGTTCTCGACGCTGTGGTTCACCTCGGCCGCGATCTGCGCCAGCGCGTGAATGCCGTCCTTGGTGAAGGTGACCTTGACCTTCTCGGTGCCCAGAAGCGCTTCGTATTGACGGGTCAGCGCATTGTCGGTCTCGGTCAGGATGCGGACAAAGTCTTCTTCACTCAGTGCGCGCAGGTTGACCCGGATCGGCAGGCGACCCTGCAGTTCCGGCAGCAAATCCGAGGGCTTGGCGATGTGGAAGGCACCGGAGGCAATGAACAGGATATGGTCGGTCTTCACGGGGCCATGTTTGGTGCTGACGGTGGTGCCTTCGATCAGTGGCAGCAAGTCGCGCTGCACACCCTCGCGGCTGACATCGCCGCCACGTGCATCGGTGCGGGCACAAACCTTGTCGATCTCGTCAAGAAACACGATGCCGTTCTGCTCAACCGATTCCAATGCGGCCTTGGTCACCGTCTCGTCATCCAGCAGCTTGTCGGCTTCTTCGCTGATCAGGATGTCATAGCTTTCGGCGACGGTCAGTTTCTTCTTCGTGGTGCGCCCGCCCATGGCTTTGCCGAACAGATCGCCGAGATTCATCATCCCCATGTTGCCGCCGGGTTGTCCGGGCACTTCGAACATGCCGCCCATCGGGTTTGAGGTATCGGTGATGTCCAGCTCGATCACCGTGTCATCGAGTTCGCCGGATTTCAGCTTCTTGCGGAACATGTCGAGCGTGCTCTCGCGGGCGTCTTCACCGGCGATGGCATGCAGAACGCGGTCCTCGGCGGCCTTGTGCGCCTTTGATTTCACATCTTCACGCATGTGCTCGCGGGTCTGGACGATGGCTGTGTCCACCAGATCGCGCAGGATTTGCTCTACGTCGCGACCAACGTAGCCCACTTCGGTGAACTTGGTCGCCTCGATCTTGATGAAGGGGGCGCGGGCCAGTTTGGCCAGCCGGCGCGAGATCTCGGTTTTGCCGACCCCGGTGGGGCCGATCATCAGGATGTTCTTGGGGTGCACCTCGTCGCGCAGGTCATCCGGCAGCTGCTTACGCCGCCAGCGGTTGCGGAGGGCCACGGCCACGGCGCGCTTTGCGTCCTTCTGGCCGATGATGAACCGGTCGAGTTCGGAAACGATTTCGCGGGGGGTCAGATCAGTCATGTCTATCCCTTGAGGTCAGTGAGAGGGCGGCAGCCGGTGAAGGGGCAGCACGCCGGAAAGGAGCGAAAGCAGCGCGGCTCGGATCCGCGCCCAAAAGGCGCCAAGGACCACCAGAACCACGCCAAGCGCCAGGATGCTGATCCCGGTGCCCTCGCTGTCGAAGACGGTTGTGCTCAGCGCCACGATATAGCCGATGGCGGTGATCAGGAATGACCGGCGATCAATTACGATCGCGATGAGCGCAAAGATCCCAAGCACCAGCGCCAGGATCAGGCCCTGGTCGCCTTCGAGCAGCGACAGCGCGATGGTGTTCACAAGCGCCGGTGCCGCCACCACATGCAGCCAGAAGCCTTGCGCGGAACGGCGGGTCACCCGATGCGGATCGCTGAGGTCAAAGGCCATGGCAACGGCAAAGACCAGAAGCCCCACCACAAGCGTGACCCAGGCGAAGGGGCCATTGGCGCTGAGGCGGAACAGGTCACCCAGTTCGGTGGGCACGCCAGATTGATCTGCCGCAACAATCAGCGCCACAGCAAAAAGGCCAAGCGCGATCAGCGCCATGGAAAAGGGCACCCGGAACCGCCACCAGAAGACAAAGAGCGCCAGCGTCGACAAGCTCAAGGCCATTGGCAGCGAGGAATAATCCTCCTGCGCGATCATGAAAGGCTGGGCATATTGGGCGATGAAGCCTGTGGCGGCATTGCCCGCAAACATCACCGACAGTGCGATGGCAGGCGCCACCATACGACGGCGGCGGATGAAATACTCCGCAAGTCCCCAGAGCAGCACAGCCCCGATCAGCGCCGCGGTGGTGGCCTGCGCCCGATAGTTGACGATCTCGGTCAGCATGGAGGCGGTGTTCACCGCAACCCAGCCCATGGCGAGGATCACCAGGCCAACAACAATGAAGATCTCGTTGAAGCCTTTGAACAGTTCAAACGGTTCATCACCGGGCGACAGGTCCTCGCGCGCGCCACGACGGCTGTCCGCCAGCGCTGTGAGGGAAACCGCCTGCGCCTCGGATAACAGCCCGGAGCCGACAGCCGCCCTGAGATCGTCGCGCGAGATCATTTGGAGATGCTCTCTACCGTGAGATTGCCATTGGTGTAGACGCAGATTTCCGAGGCGATCGCCATCGCGTCCCGTGCCACGGTTTCGGCATTGCGGTCGCTGTCCATCATGCCGCGGGCGGCCGCCAGTGCGAAATTGCCGCCAGAGCCGATCGCCGCGACGTCATGTTCCGGCTCCAGCACATCGCCGGCGCCGGTGATCACGTAGAGATCCTTGCCGTCAGTGACGATCAGCATCGCTTCCAGCTTTTGCAGGTACTTATCGGTGCGCCAGTCCTTGGCCAGCTCGACACTGGCGCGCTGCAGTTGACCCGGCGTGGCTTCCAGCTTGGCCTCGAGCCGTTCCAGCAGGGTAAACGCATCTGCGGTGGACCCGGCAAACCCCGCCACCACGTCATAGCCGCCCGGCGACAGACGACGCACCTTGCGGGCACTGCCCTTGATCACGGTCTGTCCCAGCGATACCTGACCGTCCCCGGCCACAACAACCTCGCCGCCCTTGCGGACGCCGATGATGGTGGTGCCGTGCCAGCCGGGAAATTGATCCTCTGCCATAAAAGCCTCCGTTTCTTTGCTGACCTATATGGAAGTATCACTGCCCCGGCACAAGGGCGGCGCTCTGCTGGGACAGTGCGCGGCGGATATCGCAACTGTTTACAAACTGCTTAATTGCTATGCGCCCAGTGCATCCCGGGGCTGAGGAATGGGCAATTGTGAGACTCACTGCACGATCGTACATGAGCATCAACAACCGACAAGGGGTCGGCTGGATCTATCAAGGAACACGATCATGGCAAACGCAAGCAACGTTATTGCACCGGCCGGCTCTGTCGCAGTTCTGCGCGCAGTCGACTTCTTCTTCAACCTGCGCACCAAACTGGCCGACTGGAACGAAGCCCGCATCACCCGCAAGGCTCTGTCCTCCCTGACCGACGCACAGCTTGAAGACATCGGCCTGACCCGCGCCGAAATCCAAGCGATCTAAACCCAGATGACATATCCGGTGAAGTGAGAGCCGTCCTGACGCAGGGCGGCTTTTCCTTTGTGCGGGGCTGGCGAGCCGATACGCCATGAAAAAAGGCGCCTCCCGCGGGACGCGCCTTTTTCTATTTCGGTGATCGGTTGAGTCAGATGGACTCGTCGATCCAGCTCTTCAGCGCGGCTTTCGGGGCAGCGCCGGCGCGGTTGGAGACCACCTGGCCGTCTTTGAAGACGAAGAGCGCGGGAATGCCACGCACGCCCATGGCGGCTGCAGCGTTCGGGTTGCTGTCGACGTCGACCTTGGCAATCTTGATCTTGCCATCATATTCGGCGGCCAGCTCTTCCAGAGCGGGGCCGATCTGTTTACAGGGGCCGCACCATTCGGCCCAGAAGTCCACCACTACGGGGACATCGGAATTCTTGACTTCGGCGTCGAAAGTCGCGTCGGTGACGGCTACGGTGGACATTGGGATGTCTCCTGAGAAGTTTGGCAACTGGACCCGGAACCTATGGACGCTGGCAGGCGGCGTCAAGGTTCCAGTCGCTGGAAACCAGCCCGTTCACGCGCCTGTGTGATCAGGGTGACCGGAAGCGGCATCAAAGTGGCGGTTCGCGTCCACAGGATTGCGGTCTCGATTCTGCGGTCCGGGTAGATCTGGCGCAGCGCCGCATCATAGGCGCCCATCTGCCGTAACAAGCCTTCGGGACAGGCCTCTGGGGCGCTCGGCACCACCGCATTGGATTTGAAATCCACCGCCAGCACACGCTCCGGTGTCACGAGAAGCCGGTCGATGACACCGTGCATTCGCGCAGCACCCAGATCTGCTGAAATTGCAACTTCGGCAAGGGCGTCCGTGGCAAAGACCTCGGCGCAGCCCGGCGCAGACAGAACCTGACGCGCCTCCATCAACAGGGCCTGCCAGTCCTCATGTCGGGTGATCTGTTCGGCGCGGCTGTTCCATTCGTCTTCGGGCATCTCGGGCAGATGTTCCAGAAGCAGATGCAGCGCGGTTCCACGCGCCTTGGCCTCGTCTTCGCTGAGGCCGCTGTCACCGGGCAGGGCCTTTGCGCCGCCCAGATCCTCGGAGGGGCGCAGGGTGGCCGCGGGCGCGACATAGGGCGGCGCGGCGCGGCGGAAAACCTCCGGCAGGGTGATTTCGTCTTCTTCGGTCAGGTCGGAGGGCACGAAGGGCAGGGCGTCCCAGTCCCCATGAGCCCACCTTAGCCCCTCGCCGCCTGGGGCGTCACAGGGCAGGGCGCCCATAGTCTTCATTGCAGCCTCGACCCGCTGATACCAACTGTCACCGCCCTTATCGAGATCACCAGCCCCGGCCACGATCAGCCATTTTTCCGCCCGCGTCAGCGCCACGTACAGCAGCCGCAACCGTTCGTTGGCCTGTTTCTCCTGCGCAAAATCTTTGGCTGCCTCCATCGCGGGGGGCATCTGGTCACTGCTTACCCGCCACAGCGGTGTGCCTGCGACCTCCATCACTTCGGACGGGGGAGAGGGGCGGCGTTTGGTGGTGTCCGGCAGGATCACGATCGGCGCTTCCAGACCCTTGGACCCATGCACCGACATCACTCGGATCATCGCACTGGCGGCGCCCATCTGGCGTTTGATCTCCAGATCATCGGTCTGCATCCAGACGAGAAATCCGGTGAGGCTGGGCACTTCGGTACGCTCATAGGCCAGCGCCTGAGACAACAGCGCGTTGATGCCATCCTCAGCTTCGGTGCCAAGGCGGCCCAGCAGTTTTGCCCGCCCCAGATGGCGTGTCAGGATGCGTTCGATCAGGTCGTAGGGGCGCAGGAAATCGGCCTGCCCACGCAGGTCGTTCAGGATCTCCATCGTTTCAGGAAACTCCGCGGCGCGCGCGCGCAGGGCGGGCCAGAGGTGCATATCCGTGCGTCGATGGGAGAGGTCGAACAACATCTGTTCGCTCCAACCAAAGATCGGAGATTTCAGCGCTTCGGCGAGCGACAGGGAATCCTCCGGCAGAGCGAGGAACCGCAACAGTGCCGCGATGTCCTTGACCGCCAATTCCGCCCCCACTTTTAGCCGGTCCGCCCCAGCGATCGGCAGGTTTGCCGCCTTGCAGGCGCGGATGATCTCGGAAAACAAGTCGGACCGCCGCTGCACCAGGATCAGGAAATCCCCGGCATGCACGGGGCGACGCTGGAAAGTGCCGCGCTCGACCCCGTCTTCCGGGATGGTCACGCCGCTGTCGATCATCTCCTTGATCTGACCGGCTATGCGTTCGGCCAGGATCACCGCATGGTGGCGCGGGCTGGGGCGATCAACAGGATCGGTCCAGTCGCGATCCTCCTCGTCCTCGGTCTTTTCCACCAGCGGCCAAAGGTCCACCCGTCCCGGCAGGTCGGATTTGAACGCCTGGTGTTTGGCATCCTGCACAAAGCCTGCGCGATCCTGCCCATCAAACACCACGTCGACCAGCCCGAGAATCGCCGCCGAGGAGCGGAAGGAAAACGCCAAGCTCGCGCTTTGCAGCCCGTCGCCGGTGTCTTCCAGCCTGCGGCCAAATTCCGCCTGCATGCGGTCAAAGGCATCCGGGTCCGCGCCCTGAAAGGAATAGATCGACTGTTTCTTGTCGCCGACCACAAAGATGGTGCGCTCCACTTCCTGACGCGCGCCGAGGCCAGCAGTGAATTCCTGCGCCAGCTTTTCAACCACGTCCCATTGCACCGGGCTGGTGTCCTGTGCTTCGTCCACGAGGATATGGTCGATGCCACCATCCAGCCGGTACAGCACCCAGGCCGCCACAGCGGGATCAGTCAACAAGTTGCGGGCTTTGACGATCAGATCGTCAAAATCGAGCCAACCGCGCAGCTGTTTGCGCCGCTCGTATTCCGGCAGAAACACGCGGGCGAAATCATGCAGCACCAGCGATTTGTCCATCGCATCGAGGGCCAGGCGACGCGGACGGGCAGTTTCCACCCGCGCCATGAAAGGCTCCAGCTGGTCCATCAGAACGCCGTGGCTCTCGCGCAGCTTCTTGGTGGGAAAGCTGCCGATCTTGGCGGCGAACGGTTCTTTTGCCCCCTTGCCGGTGAGGAAAACATCCTCCAGCAGTGGCAGCACATCTGGCGTGATCGCGGTGATCCGCGCCAGTGTCGAGGCGTTCTTGCCGTCTGTGGCCCCGCCGGTCTTCAGCATCTCCACCGTGCGCGACAGGATCTCCGCCTCATTGCCGAGAAACACCTCAGCCGTCAGCGCGTCCAGATTGTAGCCTTTCGGCAGATCAAATACCTCGCCAAGCGTGTCGCGGTTCAGATCGGGATTGAAACCCGCTTGCCGGCGGCAGATCTCTGCCGTCAGCGTCTCGAAATCCATCCCTCCGATGTAATAGGACGCGGCCTCAACCACATGCGCGTCGGGTCCCTGCGCCATATCTTCGGTGATCTCCGACCGCAGCATCGCGGCGGCGCGATCTTCCATTTCCGAGAACTGCGGGCTCACCCCGGCTTCCAGCGGGAAACGCCGCAGGAGTGACGAACAGAACGAATGGATGGTCTGGATCTTGAGGCCACCTGGGGTCTCGATCGCACGGGCAAAGAGCGTTCGCGCCTGTGCCAGACCGTCCCCCAATGCGGCGTCCTCTGCGCCCAGATCCACCAGCGCGGCCCGCAGTTTTGTATCCGGCAGCATCGCCCATTCTCCGAGCCGCTGGAACAATCGGTTCTGCATCTCGCTGGCGGCGGCCTTGGTGTAGGTCAGGCACAGGATGTGCTGAGGCTCCACCCCGCGCAACAGCAGTCGCGCGACCCGGTCTGTCAGTACCTTAGTTTTGCCCGATCCCGCGTTGGCTGCAAGCCAGGTGGAGGCATCGGGACGGGCGGCGCGAAACTGCGCTTCGGAGGCGGCGTTGCGGTTCATGTCAGATCCTCAGGCACCGGGTCCGAACTGCGGTCCCATTCGCCGTAGCGGGCGAGGTGGTCATAGTCGCCGGCAAAGTCATCGCGGTGTACCATGCGGCGGCTGCTATATCCTTGGGTAACGTCGAAATAGGCCTCGATCAGGCTGCGCAATTCCGCCCAGACCTTGGCCGGTGGTTCATCAAGGATCGGCGCGGCGACTTCTTTCACGGGAGGTTTCAGCCCGATATAGAGTGCGCGTTCCACCCGGGCCGCACCGTAGTCCGAAAATGCACCCTGTTCGGCCATTGCAGTCTCGATCAGCAGCTGTTTTTCGAAGGACTTCTGCTGTTTCTCCGAGGGTGGTTCGCCGGTTTTGTAGTCGTAAAGATGCAAGAGCCCACGGTCGTCTACATCGATCCGGTCGGCCTTGGCCGCGATCTCGAAATCGAGCGGATCAAGCCTCACGTTGCCGGATTTCTCAAATCCCGATGGGCGCGCGCGCGACTGGCGTTCGTGTTCACCGCGCACAAAATCATCGGCCACCTTTTTCAGTCGCGTGAGCCAGAGGGTGCGGGCGACCGGCCACGGTACATCCTCCTCAAGAATACGGCGTGACTGTTCAATGAAATCCTGTGCCGAGAGGGTTTCCGGTCGTTCTTGAGCCGATTTTATGAACTCTTCCAATATCTTGTGGATTACCGTGCCACGCAACAATGCGTCGGGTTCCTGCAAGAGCGGGTCGACGGGGCGCAAGCGCAGCACGTGCTTGGCATAGATTGCGTAAGGGTCGCGGATCAGTTTCGGGATCTCGGTCACGGTCAACCGCCGTGGCCGTGCCGCAACCGGCGGACGCGGCGAGGGGCGCGGGCTGAGTGGCGTAGGCAGGGGCGCATCCAGCACGCTGGCCCAGTCGAGCCAGACTTGACCGCGCATCTGCATGGCCGACAGTGCGGTTTGACCGCCTTGATCCGGCAGACCACCCAGGAGATTTGTCAGCCGGTTGAGCCAGCGCGAGGGCACGGTGTCGGCCTCTTCGGACCGTACCGCCCGGGTGAGCCAGACTTCGGGCGCGGCGATCGCCTGTTGGAAATCATGCGCCGACAGGCCTATGCGTCGTTCCGGGAGCAGCAACCCGGCTTCGTGTCGCAGTTTGCGGTTGAGCCAGGGATCCGGGCGTGCGGCCTCCGGCCAGCTGCCCTCGTTCAAGCCGCCAAGGATCACCAGATCCGCGCCCTGTACACGGGCCTCCAGCGTGCCCCAGATCAGGATCGACCCATAAGGGGCATCGCGGTCCCGGACCTCGCCCTGCGACAAGACGGCGCCAAGAAGGTCGGCAAAATCACGCGCGGTCATGTCGCCGCCATGGGGCGCCTCGGCCTGCAATTCGTCGATCACATCGCGTGCGGCGATGCCCGCCTTCTTGTCCCACAGCTCGCCGGTGCCCTCTGATTGCGATCCGGCAGCGATCACCTCCGCAGTTTGACGAAGATCGGCGACCCAATCGCTGAGGGCGCGGCTGCCGGACAGGTCTCGCCCTGCAAAGCTCCGGGCCAGCCAACCGGCCCAACCGGGCAGAAGATCTCGGGTGGAGCCGAATGCGATCAGGCTGTCTTGGTCCGGAAACGGCGGGCCATAGCGCCTCATGTGCAGTTCCAGATCGCGCGCGTGCAACAGGTGCTGTCCGCGCGCCTCGCCGGAATGGGTCAGCGGGTGTTTTAGCAGGGTCAGCAGCATGTCGGCCTGCAGTGGTCGGCAGAACAGATCCGCCACATGGCGCAAAAAACGCCCCGGCGGCGAGAGCTGAAGGGGCAGGCCGGCGGAATCGTCGGGCAGGATGTTCCAGCGGTCCAGCGCTGCAGAGACTTGCCGGGTCAGCATCCGGTCCGGTGTGATCAGCGCGGCGGTTTGACCGTCCTCGGCGGCCTGGCGCAGGCGGAGGGCAATGGCCAGCGCCTCGCTGCGTGGGCTGTCGGCCTCGATCAGGGTCAGTGCCTTGGTCGCCTGATCAAGCTGCGTCAAATGCGGGCCTTCGCTCATCCAGGCGTCGGTCACCGGGGCAGGGCGCAGGGCGAGAGACACCAGACGGTTGCGTGGCAGTGAGGGCGGCGTCATGTCGACCCAGCCGTGGATATCCCGGGGCCCAAGGTCCAGATCCCGCATCAGCTTGCAGAACCGGTATTGCGGGTGGTCTTCGGCAACCAGCCCATCGGTCAGAGTGTCCCAGACCTCTGCCGGTTGATCGAAGTCGAACCCGGGCAGCACCACGGCGCCCTGCGGCAGGCGGGCGATCGCTTCCATCAGCAACAGCGTGGTGCCGCGCGACCCGGTGGAGCCTGCGAGGATGATCGGATGTTGCGGCGGCCTGCGCTGCCATTCAGCGATCAGGTCTAGGACCACCTGCCGCTGGCGCGCGTTCACGTCGAGCGCGTTTTCATGCATGTCCACAAACTGATCGGCGATCCCGATGAAATCCTGCGCCCGTTTCCAATGCCCCGACATATCAGAGACATCCAGCGCACGGATCTGGTCTGTGGTGACGCCCTCGCTTTGCATTTCATCGATCAGCTCGGCGAGGCTGTCGGATAGATCATAAAGCGAGGCGCGCGCGGCCAGATCCGGCTGCGCATCCAGCAATCTGGCGATCAGCTGCGACAGTTCCAACCGGCGGCGCAGGGGCGGCAGGGCAGGTGGCAGACCGCGCAGGTTGGCCTGTCGGCTGAGACCCGAGAGGAGCGATATTCGTGGCAGGAGACCCGCCGGCCCGCTGTCGAACAGCTGCCTCACCCGGCGGCTCATCCGTTCGGTGTTTAGGATCAGTTCGACCCTTGCCAGCGCCTCTGGCGGATGATCGGCGAACCGTTGTCTAAGCCCGTCGACCAATGCGCGCGGGAAATCCACTCCGCAGGGCACCGCAAACAGCCGCGGGGTGCTGTGGTCTGGATCAAACATCTGCGCCTGCCATCATCTCTTCTGCGAGGGTGACGCCTTCTGGGCGGCCGACGTCGCACCAATGGCCGGGATACTCCACAGCGGATGCCCGTGTGTCGGAGATCATCAGATCCCAAAGCCGGTTGAGAGAAAACACCGTCTCCGCCACCCGGTCCATATGATCCAGTTTGAGAATTTGCGCACCAGTGTAGACAAGGTCACCGCCCCGGCTGATGTTACCGGCGTCATCGGTGGAAAAATCTCCCGAACCCAGCCGCCCGACAGCGCGCGCCGTCGGCACGCAGAGAAGCAGCGCATCCATATCGTCCGCGCGCCACATGTCCTGCAACACGCGCAGCGGGTTGGGGCCGGACCAGGTTACATCTGGGTTCAACGTATAGGCGGACTTCGCGTTGAGGAGCGGGCGCGCCTGTTTCAATCCGCCGCCGGTATCGAGGATCTGATCGGCCTCATGGCTGATCAGCAGGTCGCGGTGTGCGAGATGGGCGTGCAGGACATCCGCCTTGTAATGGGAATTGATCACGATGCGTTCCGGGTGCACCTCGGCGGCCAGATCCAGCGCATGGTCGATCAGGGGGCGTCCTGCAACGGGGATCATCGGCTTTGGCCGATCAGCCGTCAGGGCGCCCATGCGGGTGCCGAAACCGGCGGCAAAGATCATCACGGCGGTGGGCGAACTCATGCGCGCAGCCTTTCCAGAGCGTCGGGTGTGGGCGCGGGCAGGGCGCTTAGCAGCTCCTCCGCTACGGGTGCGAGGGCTGGATGGTTCAGGCCGTGCTCGAAATGGGCCCAAACCCGTGGCACGTAGTCGATATAGTGGTGCTTGCCCGCGTTCTGCGACAGGCGGGCAAAAATGCCAAGGATGCGCATATTGCGTTGCACTCCGATGACCGCATAGGCGCTGCGGAAAGCCGAGTCATCTATGTTGGTGGCGTGGATGTAATGATCGATCATCTGCAGTTCGACCCCGGCGGGCACGTCGCGACGAGCGTCCTGCAGTAAGGACACTAAATCGTAGGCACGATGCCCCAGCTTTGCGTCCTGAAAATCAATCACCCCGACCCGCGCGATGCCCGCGCGTTCGGGCAGCCACAGCAGGTTCTGTGCGTGGTAGTCGCGATGCACGAACACCATGTCGCCCTGCAGATGTTCACGCAGGATATCCTCGAACCGATTCTCAAATCGCGCCTGCACATCCTCTGCTGGATCGCCAAGGACGGTCTGGCGATATTCGCTGAAGGCCAGCGAGGTCATCTCGGCCATGATCCGGGGGCCAAGTGGGGGCAGGTCGGCCACGGGCGTGTCCTGAAGATGTACCAGAAGATCGGTCGCGGCCCGATAGAGCGGCATTTCGGCGGAGGAATCCTGCGCGATGACCTCGGTAAAGAGCGCATCTCCGAGATCTTCTATCAACAACAGCCCGCGCGCGTGATCCCGGGCGATGATTTCCGGGGCGGAGACGCCTTTGTGACGCAGGTTCTCTGCCAGATCGGCAAAGGGTTGGGTGTCGCCGCCGTCTGCGGGCGGCCAGTCCATCAGGATGGCGCTGGCGCCCCTTTCCGACGTCAGCCGCTGGTAGCGGCGGCTGGAGGCATCCCCGGCCAGCGGTTTGGCCGTCCAGCTGTCGTAACCACTTGCGGTCAGAAACGCGGTGATCTCACCGTTACGGGTGCTCATGAGAGAATCCCTTCGAGACGTTGCGCCCAGCCCTCGGATGTCCAGCTCAGCTCAGCATGGCGCGCGTCATCGGTGGTCTCGTCGAGCGACAGGCGCAGAGTCAGCGCCGTGTCCGGGCGCAACTCTTCCAGCCGGTCGGGCCATTCCACCAGGCAGATCGCATCATCGAAGGCGGTGATGAGGCCGAGTTCCTCGACCTCGTCCACATGCGACAGACGATAGAGATCCGCGTGCCAAAGTTCCCCGCAGGACACATCGTAGGTTTGCACCAGCGTGAAGGTGGGAGAGGGCACATCCTCGGGCACTTCCAGCAAGGACTGGATCAGGCTGCGGGCAAAATGCGTCTTGCCCGCGCCGATCGGTCCCTCAAGCAAGACAACATCGCCCGGAAGAAGGATCCGGGCGATGCGTTGGGCCAGTTCTGTTGTTGCAGCGCTGCTGGGCAAACTGCAGGTCGCGGAGCTCTGTATCATGGCGCCACAATGACGTTGCGCGCGAGGCTCCGCAAGCGGGTTCAGGCTTCCTTCGAGGCGGCAAACCGCTCTTGTTCTGGCGGGGCCAGTGGCGCACCAACCTTCTGGAAACGCACCATGGTGGAGCCATTCTGCAGCGATTGAACCCGGCAAATCATATGGTCGCCGTTGCGCATTTCCACACGCGACCACCAGTCACTGTGATCTTCGGTGCCACCGGCGACAAAATCGCGCACCTCACCCCAGGTCGGGGTCGGACCCGATAGTTCCTGCCAGGTGCGGCAAGCATCGGCGATGGAGACCTTGGCAAAGCTCGCTTCCGGGTCGGTCTTCCACATGTGGTGGTATGCGGTGTTGGAGTAGACCATGCTGCCATCGGTGCCGAAGACTGCAAAGGCATCGTCAATGTGATCGAGGATCGACTGGCCCAGCTCCAGTTCGGAACGGAACTGACGGGTCAGGGTGATTTCTGCGGTGATATCCTCAAACAGGAAGGCGATCGCCCCGTCGGGGTGCGGACGGCCAGAGACCGAGTAGACCGATCCAGAGGGAAGCGACCAGGTTTCCTGATAACGTCCTTCAGCTGCGGCTTCGAGCAGATCCGCCATCTGGTGACGCCAGCTGGAATAGTTCTTTGGTTCCGGCATCATGCGCTGATCGCGCAGGCGGTCAAAGAAGGACATCATATTGGGGCGCGAGCTGAGGAAGCTTGCGGGCAGCGCGGTCAGGTCGATCAATACAGGGTTGAACAGCACCAGTTGGCGGTTGCGGTCAAAGATCGCCAGACCGATCGAAAGCTGGGCAAAGGTCTTGGCCAGGGTCTGAACAAAGTTCCGCTGGGCCACCTCCGCATCGACAACGGCATTCACATCCATCGCGTGGCAGAGCCAGCCGGCTTCGGTCTCTGTGGTGGAGACATTGTACCAGAGCTTCTTGTCGGTTTCCGGCAGCTCGATCGAGACCCGTTCTGGCCGACCGCTGTTCATCGGCGCATCGAGGTTGGGAAACAAAGGCGCCGAGGTATCATTGCCGCGGCCACGGATTTTCTGGTTCAAACGGTCATAGGCGAGATTGGTCCAGGTGACGCGGGCGTCATCGGACTGCAGCCAGACCGGGTAGGGGGCCTGATGTACGGCGGCGCGCAGGGTTGTCAGCTCCTGATCATCTCCCGCCTGACCCAGCTCGGTCGAGGTGCGGCGCAATTGCACGCGGGTGACGCCATCGATCCACTCGCAATGGGCTTCGCGGCTGTCTGCCTCTGCGGTGCCGGATAGTGTCAGAGAGCCGACATCGCGCAGAAAACCGGGGGATTGTGGCAGGCCAGGATAGCTGCGGGATAGTTTGTCGCGCAGTTTGGTCCAGCTGAAATCGTCGGCATTTTCACCAAGGAATTTGCGGGCACCGGATGACCAGGCAATCAGCGTCTGATCGTCGAAGAGGAACACGGCATCGGTGCGTCCATCGGCCAGCAGAAGATCCTGCTCCATGCCTTTGCGTTCCGTCTTTGGATTAAGGAACCAGACCGCAACGGCTGCGCTGGCGATGCAAAGGCTCGCCAGAATAAACCACTCAACGGACATCAAATCTTGCATGGACACAGCCTCGCTTGTTCTCCTTGAGCCTTATGTTCTCTGACAATGGTTAAGCGAAGTTTAACTGGTTTACCAAAAGTGAATTGTTAAAATTGTAACGGGACGTTTTTTCCGGCTGGAACCGGAGTGTCGCCGCTGATGGCATCGATTTTGCGTCGGGGCCAAGTGACAACGACAAGTGCGCCATTTTGCGAGGGCGCCAGATTATGAGAAATTCGAACGTCGCGGGCATTTGCAAACTCCAGCCGTGCGCCGGTGCGTTCGAGAAGTGTTTTTGCGATAAATAGGCCCAGACCCATGCCTTCGTATCCTGGGCGTTTGCTGCGATCAGAATGCGTTGACCGCCGCCGCATAAACGGGTCACCCAGACGACCAAGCAGATGGCCGGGGAATCCATTGCCATCATCGCAGATCCGCACCGTGATATGATCAGCGCTCCAATGCAGCTCGATCCAGACTGTCGTTTGCGCAAAGTCCACGGCGTTCTGCACAAGGTTGCGCAGTCCGTGGATGATCTCTGGTTTGCGCAGAATGCTGGGCTGGTGCAGCGCATCCTCGTCAGCGGGATGTTCACTGAAGCGAATGTCCTTGCCCCGGTCGAAATGTGGTTCTGCAGCCTCATGCATCAAGGCGGACAAAGGGGTCTGACGCAGATGCAGGTCATCGTTGCCCGTGCGCCCCATGCTCCGAAGGATGTCGCGGCAGCGATCAGCCTGCTCGCGGATCAGCCGTGCGTCTTCCTGAAGTTCGGGCAGCTCATCGAGTTCCTCGATCAACTCCGAACTTGTCAGCTTGATAGTGGCAAGCGGTGTCCCGAGCTCATGAGCCGCTGCTGCAACCACACCGCCAAGGTCCGTCAGTTTCTGCTCGCGCGACAGGGCAAATTGCGTTGCTGCCAGCGCATCGGACATCGACCGGATTTCGGCACTGATCCGATAGGAATACGCACCGATAAAGAGGATGGCGATGACCAGCGCACACCAGTGGCCAAAGACGAACAGGGATGGCATGCGCAAGATTGTTCCCTCTGCTGTTTCCAAAGGGATATGCAGCGGAACAAGGAGCGAAACCAAGAAGATCGCACTTGCCCCGATGATCAGGGTTGATCGCAGCCCCATCACGGTGGCCGAGATTGTCACGGGGCCCAGAACAAGCAACGCAAAGGGGTTGTTCAGACCTCCGGTCATATAGAGCAGGAAGCACAGCTGGAGCAGATCGAACAGCACCATCAGAAAGTTCTGGAACTCTGACAGCCGCTTGTTTTCCGGAAACACGATGAGCGCAACCAGATTGGCCAGAGCCGAGACTCCGATCGCGAAATAGCAAGGCAATACCGAAAGTTGCAGGTTGTACTGTGTTTGCGCCGCGATGATCGCCGTAGCTTGGCCGATGATCGCGACCCAGCGTAATACGATCAACGTGCGCAGGCGAATCCAATGGCTGCGTTCCTGGCCACCCATCAATCCAAAAGTGGTTTCGCTCATGTGACGTTTGCTCCCGTTGCATCGCCGGTAATTGTTGATAGGTCTAGCGCCAACCGGGTTCAACTGCGGCACGTCTTCCCAGCGTGTCTATCCCGTGCAGCTCTATGAGGAAACGAGACATGGTTCGAAATATTGCAATTCTGGCGTTCGCTGGCATCGTCGCTGTGCTGGGTGGCGTTTGGTACATGACCCTGCGTGGGAGCGGTTCGGACGATGCATTCGCGCAATGCCGGGCGAGTGCGGTCGCAGGTGGCAGCGGCGCTATTGGCGGGCCTTTTGAATTGGTGAATGCAAAAGGCGAAACTGTGACCGACACGGATGTGATCACCGAACCTTCGATTCTCTATTTTGGGTATACATTTTGTCCGGACGTCTGCCCGCTCGATACAGCGCGTAATGCTGAAGCGGTGGATGTGCTGTCTGATAAGGGCTACTCGACCACGCCGGTCTTCATCTCGATCGACCCCAAGCGTGACACACCAGAAGTGGTTGGAGATTTTGCCTTTAACCTGCACGAAAAGATGATCGGTCTCACCGGGTCACCTGAACAGGTGAAAGCCGCCAGCCAAGCTTATAAGACCTATTACAAGGCCCAGGACGGGGATGAGGACTACTATCTCGTGGATCACACGACCATGTCCTACCTCGTGCTGCCCGAACATGGTTTTGTGGATTTTTTCCGTCGCGACGTGACGCCCGAACAGATGGCGGATCGCGTCGCCTGTTTCATCGACAACAGCTAATGCACAGCAGAGATTTGACGTTTCGGATCCGCGACGTAGTATCTCAAATAACAAATGCGCTTGACGCTGGAAGGAAAGTGAATGGCCGAAGCAGCACAGTCCGCAATTGGACCTGATCCCTCGCTACTGTTGGTCGATGATGACGAGCCATTTCTGCGCCGGTTGGCCAAGGCAATGGAGAAACGTGGTTTTGCAGTTGAGACCGCGGATTCAGTTGCCTCAGGACAAGCGATCGTCTCTGCACGACCGCCGGCCTATGCCGTGGTGGATTTGCGTCTTGAGGATGGAAATGGCCTCGATGTGGTGGAGGTTCTGCGGGAAAAACGTCCCGACAGCCGCATCGTTGTGCTGACGGGCTATGGCGCGATCGCCACTGCCGTGGCCGCGGTGAAAATCGGTGCGACTGATTACCTGTCGAAGCCGGCAGATGCCACGGACATCACCAATGCGCTTCTGGCAGGGGATGATGCGCTGCCGCCACCACCGGACAACCCGATGAGCGCGGACCGGGTGCGCTGGGAACATATCCAGCGGGTGTATGAGCTGTGTGATCGCAATGTGTCAGAAACCGCGCGGCGCCTGAACATGCATCGACGTACACTGCAACGCATCCTTGCCAAGCGTAGTCCGAAGTAGGGCTGCCGATGACCATGCGTGGCGATTTGGATCCGACGATATTACCCTCGCCGAAGGGCGGATGGTCGGAATCCATGACAATCCTGCGTGGCGCCATTGTCGTGCCGCCAGTGGAGAGTAGCATGGTGCAGGCCGCAGGCGTATTAAACGCGGATGGCAGCTATTGCCCACAGGGGGCGCTATGGCGACGGCACCGCGCAATCACGACCGAACCCGAGATGCCGCAGAATATTGCGGAGAAAATTCCAGGTCGCTGGCTCTGGGGAGGCGTGCTTTGGGCGCATTTCGGGCATTTCCTGGTGGAGAGCACGGCGCGCCTCTGGGCATTGGAGAATTTGGACACACCGGTGGATGGCGTGCTCTTCATTCCCAAGCGCCCGGCCGTGCGGGATCAGGTGCGCGGGTTTCACTCGGAATTCCTGGGCCTGATGCAGGAGGGGCTTGCGATCCGTGTTGCCGCAGATCCGGCGCAGGTAGAGGAGTTGGTGGTGCCCGGTCAGGGCTTCGGTCTGGGCGCGATTACCGAGGCGACGCCAAAGTACCGGAACGCGATACATGCGCGGTTTGCGCGCGATGTGCGCCCTGAAGGTCCCGAAAAGCTCTATATCTCCCGGTCAAAATTAGGACTGGGCAAAGGCGGCCTGCTTGGTGAGGAGCAGATGGAAGACTATCTGGCTGCTGAGGGCTATGAAATCTATCACCCGCAGGAGCACAGCCTGAGCGCCCAATTGGCGCGCTACAAGGCGGCAAAATATGTCATTGCCGCTGATGGCTCTGCGCTGCACCTCTTTGCAATGGTTGGGCGGCCGGATCAGAAGGTCGCCATGGTGCTGCGGCGCAAGTCCACGGCGCATACCCTGCTGACAAACAACGTCCGTCACTTCTGCAAATGCGATCCTTTGGTGATCGGAGCGCTGCGCACCGAGTGGGTCCCCAAGAACAACCAACGCTCCAGCCGGTTGAGCTTTGGGGAGCTGGACCACTCCCTGATCGGGCGTCAGTTGAAGGCGGGTGGTTTCATCTCCGGTGATGGTGATTGGCCGGTTCTGGATGACGCGGCGCGTGAGCAGGTGCTGACGGACAAAGGCATCAAGAGTAACCGATTTGTAGAGTCGCCGGAGTTCCGGCAAGCCCGCGAACAGGCTGAGCGCGCGGAGCGGCGCGCCCGAAGGGCGGCGCGGAAGGCCCGCCGACAGGCCCGTGAAGCCGAAAAAAGTCGAAGCTGATTATTGGACGAGGTTCAGAGCTGGCATAGCAGCTCTTCGTGGCGGGCAACGAAATCCCGCCGGACGTCCACGGGTGGTCTGAGGTGAATATCAAGATCGTCAATCAGATCCGCGTTTGGTCTGCCGAAGATCTTAGTGGCCTCGCTTTCGGAAAATCCCGCGATTTGAACCGCTTCCATCCAGGCTGACACCTTGTCGGCCCGTTTGATTTGCGCTTTCACCGTCTTTGGCAGGGTGGCGGGCAGGCCAAAGCGAATGTGGATTGCAGCCGTTAGTCGAGCGTCCAGATCGCCGTAGCCTGACCCAACAGCAGCTTTCACCGGAGAGATCATGTCGCCGATCACGTATTCCGGTGCGTCATGCAGAAGGGCCGCAAGCTTCCATTTGAGGGGGGCCTTGGGGAACATGCGACCGTGGATATTCTCCACCAGCAACGAATGTTCGGCGACGGAATAGGCAAAGTCACCCCGTGTCTGCCCGTTCCAGCGCGCCACAAAAGCAAGGCCGTGGGCGATATCCTCAATTTCGATATCGACAGGAGTCGGATCCAGCAGATCAAGGCGGCGTCCGGACAACATGCGTTGCCAGGCGCGTGGAGGTTTCGGGGCCATGATAAATCCGTCGTAGTCGCAATAGGTCCTAGCTATCCCGGTCGGACTGCGGTTGCAAACCTACAGTGCAATGCTGTGGAAGGGAGGAGCGAACCATCTCCTGTGAACCTTGGCTTTGCGGTGATTGGCCTCGTTACATCCGCGCGTGGTTTCCTCACAGGTCGGAGTGACTATGGTGAGGGAGATGCGACCAATTTCTGGCGCCACTGACGTTTCTAGGACCTCAGAGATTCTCAGGCGGCTTATCGCTGCTCTGTCTTGGTTCCAGAGTAGGGCGCGCCAACACTCACCCATCTTCGTTGCTTGTAAACCATTGGGGTGTTACCTCACGACCCAAGTACCTGTGGAACATTTATACGGAGCAGAAAATGGCCGAAGATTACATCGTCAAGGACATTTCGCTGGCGGGCTTTGGCCGCAAAGAGCTGGACATCGCTGAGACCGAAATGCCAGGCCTGATGGCGCTGCGCAAAGAGTACGGTGAAGAGAAGCCCCTGAAAGGATCTCGCATCGTCGGCTCGCTGCACATGACGATCCAGACTGCTGTCCTGATCGAAACCCTGGTGGCGCTGGGCGCTGACGTGCGCTGGGCTTCCTGCAACATCTTCTCGACGCAGGATCACGCAGCCGCTGTGATCGCCGAGGCGGGCGTGCCGGTCTTTGCGATCAAGGGTCAGAGCCTGGAAGAACACTGGGACTATCTCGACAAGTCGTTCCAGTTCCCGGAGGGGCCAAACCTGATCCTCGACGATGGTGGCGATGCGACACTCTACATTCTGTTGGGCGCGCGCGCTGAAGCGGGCGAAGACGTGATTTCGGTGCCCACCTCCGAAGAAGAAGAAGCGATCAAAGCGCAGATCAAGAAGCGGATGGAGCAATCCCCCGGCTGGTTCACCAAGATGCGCGATCAGATCAAGGGCGTATCGGAAGAGACCACTACCGGTGTTCACCGTCTCTATGAGCTGGTGAAACAGGGCCAGCTGCCCTTCCCGGCGATCAACGTGAACGATTCTGTCACCAAGTCGAAGTTCGACAACAAATACGGCTGTAAAGAGAGCCTCGTGGACGGCATCCGCCGCGCCACCGATACAATGATGGCGGGCAAGGTCGCGGTTGTCTGTGGTTATGGCGACGTGGGCAAAGGCTCTGCTGCGTCCTTGAGTGGCGCTGGCGCGCGTGTCAAAGTGACCGAAGCAGATCCGATCTGCGCGCTGCAGGCTGCGATGGACGGCTATGAGGTGGTCTTGCTGGAAGAAGCGCTGGATGCGGATATCTTCATCACCACCACCGGCAACAAGGACATCCTGCGCATTGAGCATATGCGCGAGATGAAGGACATGGCCATCGTTGGCAATATTGGTCACTTCGACAATGAAATTCAGGTCGCCAACCTGAAGAATCACAAGTGGACCAACATCAAGGAACAGGTGGATATGGTCGAGATGCCTTCGGGCAATCGGATCATTCTGCTGTCCGAGGGTCGCCTGCTTAACCTCGGTAATGCCACCGGTCACCCGTCGTTTGTGATGTCGGCATCCTTTACCAACCAGGTTCTGGCGCAGATCGAGCTTTGGGTTCGTGGTGATGATTACGACAATAAGGTCTATATCCTGCCCAAGCATCTCGATGAGAAGGTCGCGGCACTGCATCTGGAGCGCGTCGGTGCAAAACTGACCAAACTGACACCGGAGCAGGCAGCCTATATCGGCGTAAAACCGGAAGGTCCGTTCAAGCCGGAGCACTACCGCTACTGAGTAGTGAGACATTTGGAAAATTGGAAAACCCGGCGTTTCGCGCCGGGTTTTTTGTGTGATGCTGTCCGGCGCTCGTTCTGGCGGAACATCGCCCCACCCACCATCCCGCTGCGCATTTCTGACACCAAACTCGAAGAAAAACCCCTTTGTTGGCTTCAGAAACCCTCCTACCGTCAGGTCACTATAACTCTGCCAAAGATGCAGAAAGCCAAAGACAGGAGAATGTGACGATGGGAAAGCGTGAAGACCTGATTGCGCAATATGCGGACGATCTGAAAACCAAATGCGGTATGGACCCGGATATGGACCTTCTTACCAAGGTGACAATTGGGTGTGGGCCCGCGATTTACAATGCGGATGCATCCACTGTGGCGTCCAGCCAACCCGAGGAGCTGGAAACGGTCAAGGCGAACTTCCTGATCAAGAAACTGGGGTTGCCGGATGGCCCAGAGCTCTTGGATGCAATCAACAAGGTGGTCGAAACCTACGGAAAATCCGAGCGCAATAAATATCGCGCTGTCGTCTACTACATGCTGACCAAACATTTCGGCAAAGAGGCTGTCTACGGCTAACTTTGTTCAGGCAATTCGCCACGAGCGCCTACCAGTTCAGTCTGGTTTTAATGACTTTGCAATGTCGCGCCAATTGCCGTGCACAGCTCTACCGAGGTAAGAAGAAGGTAAGCGCAACTTGCGCGAGAATATCTTTGGACGTGCGCGGTGGGAGTGGGCGTCGAGTGTGCAGAAGGCCGCGGCATCAGTCAGCGGCCTTTTGTCAATGCGGCTTGGGTGATCAGAAGAACGTCAGTGCAGCCTGATTATCGGATCGGTCATGACCGCATAGCCATCTTCAATGTGTGTCGGCATCCTTGAGCGTATGCCGCAAATGTAAATGGACGCAATCCAAGCCATGATAAAGAAAGACCGCAGCCCAAACCCGCTCAGGCGACTATGAATGCGTAGAGAAGGTTCATGATCTTGCACCCTACCCGTGAGGCTAGGCTAGAGGCGGGAGTGACAGAATAATCAGTCCTGTTAATCTGCTTTTGTTTTCCCCATCTTACAGATCTCCTGCCATTCTGCATCTGTAACTGGCTGCACGGAAAGGCGGGAGTTTTTCACCAATACCATGTCTACCAGCGCCGAATTAGCCTTGATCTGCTCCAGCGTGACCGGCTGGGTGAAGGCCCGCACCGCCTTGATGTCTACGCATTCCCAACGTGGGTCCTCGGTGGAGCTGTCGGGGTGGATCTCGGTGCAGACCTCGACGATACCGACGACAGATTTTTCCTTCAGCGAGTGATAGAAGAAGCCGCGATCCCCCAGTTTCATCTCGCGCATGAAGTTCCGGGCCTGATAGTTGCGTACGCCGTCCCATTCCTCGCCCGCGTCCCCCTTGGCAAGCTGATCGTCCCAGCCCCAGGTGTTCGGTTCGGATTTGAACAGCCAATACGCCATCAGCCGATGACCTTCTTCCATGTGATCAGCTCGACGGCCTCGAACAATCCGGCCTTGTTGTAGGGATCGTCCGCGGCCCAGGCTTCACCTGCGGCCATGTCATCTACGTCAAGGATAATGAGGGAGCCGACCATCTCGCCAGCTTGATCGAGCAGAGGGCCCGCTTGCGCCACCACGCCGGTCTCCTCGATATAGGCGAGATGCGCCGTGCGGTTGTCGAGACGAGTTTGCAGGTGATCCGGTTTGTCGCGGGCAATCAATGCAATGAGCATTTTATTCCTCTTTGAGTGGTCTTTTAAGTAATTGATCCACAGCCTCGGTGATCGTCAACCTTTGATCCAGCAAATTGGTTACCGTTTGAGTGATCGGCATCTCCAGCCCCATCTTCTGGGCAGCTTGCGCGGTGGCCCGGGCGGTGGCTGCACCCTCAACGGTGATTGCGGGATCAAATTCTTCGCCCCGCCCAAGGCTGAGCCCAAGGCGGAAATTGCGCGACTGCTCGGAGCTGCAGGTGAGCGTGAGGTCGCCGAACCCCGACAGGCCCGCAAGCGTTGCGGGTTTTGCCCCGCGTGCCAGCGCCAATCGCTGCATTTCGGCATAGCCGCGGGTCATCAGCGCGGCACGTGCGCTGTCGCCCAGCTGAGCGCCGATGACGGCACCGCAGGCGATGGCGATGACATTCTTCAGTGCACCACCGATCTCTGCCCCCACCAGATCCGTGGTGCGGTAGAGGCGCAGGTTACTGGTCGACAGCGTGGTTTGCAGGGCTTCGCCCATGCCGTCCGGCGCGCAGGCCAGGGTCAGCGCGGTAGGTAGGCCCTGTGCGATGTCGGCGGCAAAGCTGGGGCCGGTCAGCAATGCTGCCGTGGCCTCTGGCACCGCTTCGCGCAGGACGGAGACCGGACCAAGCCCGCTGTCAAGTTCGATCCCCTTGCAGCTGGCCACCAGAGTCTTGTTGGCCAGCACTGCGCGATGTTGCATCAGAAACGCGCGCATCTTTTGCATCGGTACGGCAAGGAGCAACGTGTCATGCGCCTCAAAGCTGCTAACATCCGAGGTCACGGTCAGCCCATCGGGTAGGGGAGCGCCGGGCAAACGGCGGCTGTTTTCGCGCGCGGCTTGCATCTCTGCCGCGTGATTAGCGTCTCGGCACCAGAGCGTTGCCGGGGCCTTGCGGGCCAGAGAGATAGCCAGGGCGGTGCCAAATGCCCCGGCTCCAAGAACCGCGACGCTCATGCCTTTGCCCCTTTCTTGCCACTGCCGATGAGGGCCGGACTGGTCTGATCCAGCGGCCAGCGGGGTCGGGCGATCAGATCCATGCCATCACGTGCCCCGTTGCGAAAGCGCTCGAGCCCCGCATAGGCGATCATCGCGGCATTGTCGGTGCAGAGCGCCAAGGGGGGCGCCATGAAATCAGTCTCTAACTCGGCACAAAGCGTCATTAGTTCCCCCCGGATCGCAGTGTTGGCAGCAACGCCTCCGGCCACGGCCAAAGTCGGAGCAGAAGGGTTTTCGGCAAGGTAGAGATCCAGCGCGCGACGGGTTTTCTTCACTAGAGTGTCGACAATGGCGTCCTGAAATCCGGCGCAGAGGTCGGCGCGGTCCTGTCGGGTCAGCCCGCCTTTCTCGGCCACGATCTGATCCCGCATCCGCATCAACGCAGTCTTCAGCCCGGAAAAGGAGAGGTTGCAATCCGGGCGGTCCAGCAGCGGGCGGGGAAAGCGGAACCGTTTGGGATCTCCGTGTTCCGCCTCGGCCTGTACCGAAGGGCCACCGGGTTGCGGCAAGCCGAGCAGACGTGCGGTCTTGTCAAAGGCTTCACCCGGGGCATCGTCAATGGTTCCGCCGAGGCGCGAAAACGCCTCTGGCCCGCGGACGATCAGGTATTGGCAATGGCCACCGGAGACCAGCAGCATCAGATAAGGATAGGCGATATTATCCGTCAGGCGCGGCGTCAGCGCATGGCCCGCAAGGTGATTGACCCCGACCAGTGGCAGGCCCTTTGCGGCGGCAATCCCCTTGGCGCACATCACGCCCGACATTACGCCACCGATCAAGCCCGGTCCGGCGGTCACGGCGATTGCGTCGAGGTCGTCCAGCGTCAATTGAGCGTTTGTCAGCGCATCACGCACGCAGCTGTCGAGCTTTTCCGCATGGGCGCGGGCGGCGATCTCCGGCACCACGCCGCCAAAGGCGCTGTGCAGTGCGGTTTGGCCAAAGACCACCGATGACAGGATCTCTGCGCGCGCATCTGTCTTTTGGCGCACAATAGCCGCCGCAGTGTCATCGCAGCTGCTTTCCAATCCAAGTAGCGTCAGCGTTTGGGTCATGGGCCTACCGTTGCATCCTCTGTGCTGCGGGGCTACCACCAAGAGGTGATGCAAACAATCCCGGGAGCGCGCAGGTGAAGACAAACGGGCCGGCCCTGTTGATGACGCGACCGCGCGACGCGGCTCAGCGGTTTCTTGATCTTCTGCCTGCGGATCTGCTGTCGGATCTGTGCGTTATACATTCCCCACTGATGGAAATCACCGCGTTGCCGTCGACGCTGAAACTTGACGATACGACAACGGTTGTTTTCACCTCCGGTGCGGGAGTGCGCGTGGCATCAGAGCGCATGGCCGAGCGTCAAGTCGCCTATTGTGTGGGCCAGCGCACGACAGAAGCTGCGTTATCAGCTGGATGGGATGCGCGTTTTTGCGGAGAAACCGCGGATGCACTGGTTGCGAGTTTGCTTGCAGCCCGGCCGTCAGGAACGCTGTTGCATCTGCATGGAGAATACACCCGTGGGGCCGTGGTAGACCGTTTGACAGAGGGTGGGCTCCCTTGCAGGGGGGAAGTGATTTATCGTCAGGATCTGCAACCTCTCAGCGCCGAAGCAGAACAGGCACTGGGGGCGCAAATCCCCCTGATCGTACCGCTTTTCTCACCACGTACCGCCGCACATTTTGCAAGCTTATGTCCGAAAACCGCGCATTTAACACTGATTGCGATGAGTGACGCTGTGGCGCAGGCCATGCCGCGCTTGCAAAGTGGCGCGCTAAAAGTAAGTAAAGCACCTACGGCTGGAGCAATGGCGGATTTGCTGCGCGATGTCGCACAGTCGGTGCTTTGGGTTGAGACAGACGCACCCAAGGAATAGGGTCGGTGCGTATCGTATTGAGCATGTTTGGGGAATCGGGGGGAGGCCACTGTGGCTGAAGACAAGAAATCCGGCGACACGGTGAAACCGGATCCAGAAACGTCACGGGCTGACGTTCATCAGGACACCGTAACTCCCGACGTTGGCGCAGAAGAGATCGAGGAGCGTCTTGCCACGGAAGAGCTTGACGACTTTGCTGAAACCGAAGTTCCTCTTTCCGAGACCGAGACCGAGACCGAGACCGAGACCGAGACCGAGACCGAGACCGAGACCGAGACCGAGACCGAGACCGAGACCGAGACCGAGACCGAGATCGCCTCTGCAGAGAATGAGGTTGCGTCTGCGACGCAGGCACAAGAGCGTATCGTGGGAAAACGTGGTGGATTTGGTGCGGCCCTCTTGGGCGGCGTTGTCGCGGCAGTCGTTGGTTTTATTGCCGGCAAGGGGGACGTGCTGGACGACTTCTTGCCGCCGTCCATGCGGGATGCATCGGTTGATGTTGAACCGCTCAAATCGGCTCAGGCTGAGCTGGACTCTGAACTGGCACGCCTGCGCAGTACTGTCGCCGAGATCAACGTACCTGATCTGCAACCGCTCCAAGACCGGATTGCGGCGGTTGAAACCGAGATGGAGAGCGCCGCCACTGATCAGGAGAATGACCCCGTCGGCGCGGAACTGGAACAAACACTTCGGTCCCTCGTGCAGCGTGTGGACGCTCTGGAGGCGCGCCCGATCACAGAAGGCGCCTCGTCCGACGCCGTTGCTGCGTTTGAGGCGGAGCTTCAGCGAGTGCGCGACAGTTTGACAGAGCAGCAAGCGGACGTTGAACGCATGGTCGCCGAGGCCCAAGAAATGGAGCGCGTCAGCGCAGAAGCCGCACGTATCGCCGCGGCACAATCCGTGGTGTCGCGCCTGCGTTCTGCGTTGGATTCAGGAGTGAGCTATAGTGATCTCGTCGAGGAGTTGACACGTCTGCAGATCACAGTGCCGGACGAGATCAAGAGCGCGGCTGATACCGGTGTTGCGACATTGTCCGGGCTGCAAGACGGGTTCGCACCTGCGGCGCGAGCGGCCCTGGCCGCAGCGCGTGAGGAAACCAGAGGGTCTGGCGGTATTATGGCCTACGTCAATCGCCACCTTGGTGCGCGCTCAGTTGCGCCGCGTGAAGGGGATGATCCAGATGCCATCCTGTCCCGTGCTGGAGCTGCAGCTGACAGCGGTGATATCGCCGCCGCACTGGACGAGATTTCAGCCCTTCCTGAAAGTGCACAGGCGGAGCTTGCCGATTGGCAAAGCGCAGCCCGCACGCGTCTGGAAGCAGAAGCTGCCACCGACACGCTCTCGCAAAGCCTGAACGCCAACTAAGGACGTCGCCATGCTCTGGTCATTGTTGAAGATTCTCGTATTCGTCGCGATCGTTGCGCTGCTGGCCTTCGGCGCGAGCGTTCTTTTGGAAACTGCCGGTGGCGTACAGATCACCCTTGCCGGGACTGAGTACACGCTCGGCGCGCTGCAATCCGTCATTGCGCTGTTGGTGCTGATGGTTCTGACGTGGCTGTTCTTCAAGCTGCTGTCTCTCTTGGTTGCCACGCTGCGGTTTCTGAACGGTGATGAAACCTCGCTGTCGCGTTTCTTCGACAAGGGACGCGAACGGCGCGGGTATCAAGCGCTGGCTGACAGCTTGATGGCGCTGGCCGTTGGCGAAGGGCGCGCTGCATTGTCCAAGGCTGAGCGGGCCGAACGTTATCTGCAGGATCCCGCATTGACCAACCTTGTGGTAGCGCAGGCCGCGGAATTGGCCGGAGATACGCGCAAGGCGTCTGAGGCCTACAAGCGCTTGTTGTCCGATCAATCCACCCGCTTTGTGGGGGTGCGTGGGATCATGAAACAGAAACTGTCCGAGGGCGATACAGAGACGGCCCGGCAATTGGCAGAAAAGGCGCTCGCCTTGCGGCCGAAGCATGAAGAAGTGCAAGACACGCTGTTGAAACTGCAAGCTCAGGCCGAGGATTGGGCGGGTGCACGTCAAACCCTCGCCACCAAGCTCAAGACCGGAACCCTGCCGCGCGAGGTGTTCAAGCGCCGCGATGCAGTGTTGGCGTTGTCGTCGTCCAAGGCATTGTTGGCTGAAGAGGCGACGCCGGAGCAGCAGGAGCAGGCGATCGAGGCCAACCGCCTGTCGCCAGATCTCGTGCCCGCCGCCGCGTTGGCCGCACGTAGCTACATCGTGAAGGGCAAGCCGCGCTACGCAGTGCGTATTCTCAAGAAGGCCTGGGAGGCACAGCCGCATCCGGATCTTGCCCATGCCTTTGCCGAAATTGCGCCTGATGAGACGGCACAGGAGCGCGTGAAACGCTTCGAACAGCTTCTGCGCCTGAAGCCCGACCACGACGAAACCCGGCTGGTGAAGGCGGAACTGTTGATTGTGGCCGAGGACTTTCCCGAGGCGCGTCGGGCATTGGGCGATCTGGTGGATCGCGCCCCGGATGCCCGTGCTCTGACGTTGATGGCGGCGATCGAGAAAGGGGAAGGTGGCCCGGATGTGATGGTGCAAGGGTGGCTTACCAAAGCGCTGTCAGCGCCACGCGGCCCGCAGTGGGTCTGTGAGAGCTGTAATCATATCCACGCTGAATGGGCGCCTACCTGCGAAAACTGTGCCAGCTTTGATACGCTGACCTGGACACGACCCGATGCGCATGAATACAGCTCCGCGACCGGCGCTGCCATGCTGCCACTGCTGGCAGCGCGACAGGAACACACCACCGGTGCGCTGGCCATCGTCGATCCGGACCTTTTGGAGGTTACGAACGGGACATCTGACGTGGGGTCTGAAAACCCGACCAAGGATGATCCGGACAACCCTGATACGTTGCCCAAGTAAAGCGTTTTCAGGCCGCGCGCGACGACCACTGCGCGCGGCCGATCAATACATTCGGCAAAGCGTCTGAGCTGGCTGGCACCAAATACGTGTTGTCTAATGCCAGCCAGACGCAAAGAGCTTTGCAAAGCCGGAGATTCAAGGATCTCGCTCAGCCCGGTAGAGCGAAGCTGCACCAAATGCCGCTGGTCAAGACAGTAAAGGCTGTTAGGTGACCAAAGGTTTGCCAACCAGAGACAAACCAATCCAACCTTTCGGTCCGGTACTGCCTTGTTTTGTCTTACTTCCAATCTTCCAAGCCGTATTTGGCAAGGATTGAGGCAAGGCGCCCATCTGCCCGCATTTCGGAAACTGCGGTCTCTAATTGGGCTGCCAAAGAAACAGAAATCTCTAACTCGGGAGAGAACGCCGCATAGAGTGAAGAGGGCTCATCTACTGAGATCAGCTCGAATGCGTCCTGAAGGCCAAGGCTCGCGATCGTGTATCGCAATACCGCTGCGTCATCAGGGACCATATCTACACGACCTGAAGCCAGCTTGCGCAGATTGCTTTCCAACGGCGTTTCACCGCCAACCAGTTGAACTATGGTATTGTCCGCGGTGTGTTCCTCGATATAGGCCGTGATAATGCCGCCATACTCATACCCACGGATGGCGCCAATGGTACGTCCGCGAAAAGGGGTGTCCGACGTCATATCCACAGCTTCACCTTTGCGTACTGCAATAGCCAAATCCCAAACGCCAAGCTCTGGACTAAGGCGGAAGCCCGGCACCTCTTCTTCCGATGCGCCGACGACACCGGTGATCTGTCCAGTCTTCGCCATTGCAATGCTGCGAACCCAGTTCATGTTCTGATAGTCAATACTGTGGCCGTGGGGCTCGAGCGCGGCTTCCAGAAGTTCGATCATATAACCCGGTTTGTCAGATCCAGGCTCACAATTGTAAGGGCACCAAGTATCAGCACGAATTGAAACAGACTCCGCGACCGCCGCTGCAGCCATTGAAAGGCCGCATAGAAATGTTACAAGCTTCAGGCCGGTTTTCATCTTGAACTCCTATTGTTTGCCAATCGGCATCCCGATTTAGTTAACGCCTTTCTACCTCAGTCGCCCTAACGGCGGGTAAAGGCTGATTTTCAGTGCTTGAAGGGTATATCTAGAGACTGCGCTCAGGGGAGGGCGGGTCAACTCGTTTGTCAGACACCAATGCACGGGGGGGATCGTTGCGTGTTAGGGCTGCCTCTGGGACGTGAACCAGTTCAGCCTTTGTATCGCTTCCGGTGCTCACGCCCCGGCGGGTCGACAAGCATCAACCGGGCGGTCTGCGCCATGACGATTGGCACCAGAAACCGGCCGACCAGCTTGAGGTCGAGACATTCGAGACCCAGAAAGGCGAAAAACATCTCTAACCGTGCAATCGCGGTGATCGGCCTACTGGAGCGCACCAAGGGGCATTTTTGAACACCGATTGGGGGGACAAGAATGGGTGCCGATTGGCAGAGGTCGTTTACTGCAAACATATATCGGAATTCTACAGGCGCATCGGGAATGGGGTTGAAAGACTGACGTCAAAGGAGACGCCAACATGACCGAAACCCTGCCCCGCTCCCGTAGCCGCTCTGGTGGCCGTTCCGCCCGCCGCAGCCTGCGCACCGCAAGCGATTTCACCATGCTGCCGGGGCTGACCCGCGCTATTCCATGGTGCGAGGTGATGGATGGGGCGCAGGTTGAAAAGATCGACGCGGCGTCGATGGATATCCTCGAAAACGTTGGCGTGCAGTTTCGCGACGACATCGCGTTGGCCGATTGGAAACGGGTCGGTGCCAAGGTCGAAGGCGAGATGGTTTACCTTGACCGGGGTCTTGTGCGCGAGTTGATCGCCTCAATCCCGACAGAGTTCACCTACCACGCCCGCAACCCGGCCAATAACCTGCGTCTTGGCGGCAAGCATTCGGTCTTTGTTCCCATGACTGGCGCGCCCTTCTTGCGCGACCTCGAAGATGTGCGCCGCAACCCGACGCTCGACGATCTGGCGATGTTCCACAAGCTCAGCCATATGCTGCCCGGGTTGCATTCCTCGGCGCACCACATCGTGGAGCCCTATGATCACCCGATCAGTCAGCGGCACCTCCAGATCACCTATTCGTCGATGAAGCACTCCGACAAGATGTTCATGGGCATGACCACCAGCCCGAAGAACGCCGAAGACGTGATGGAGATGTGCGCGATCCTCTTTGGCGAGGACTTCCTGGAGGATCATGCGGTCACCACCGGCAATTGCAACGGCAATTCGCCATTGGTGTGGGATGAAACCATGCTTGGCGCCATGCGGGCCTTCTGCAAGCGCAAGCAGCCGGTGCTGTGCTCGCCCTTCGTGCTGGGCGGCGCCAATACGCCCGCCTCGGTTCCGGCGGCGGTGGCGCAGCTCAATGCCGAAGCGCTTTCGGCGTTGGCCTATACGCAGGTGATCCGCAAGGGTGCGCCTGCGATCTATGGTCACTATCTGTCGACCGTCAGCATGAAGTCGGGCGCGCCGATGGCGGGCACACCGGAAATCTCGCTGATGAACTTCATGATCGGCCAGATGGCACGCTACTACGGGGTGCCGTGGCGGACCTCGAACACGCTCGGCGGCGCCAAAACCTTTGACGCGCAAGCCGGGTATGAGAGCGCCACGACCCTCTCGGCGGTGCTGCATGCGGGCGCCAACTACATCTGGCACTCTGCCGGCTGGAACGAGGCGGGGATGCATTGTTCTGTGGCGAAATTCATCGTCGATGCGGAGCAATGCGCCATGGGACACCGCATGGCGTCGGGGCCGCGCTGGGATGATTTCGATCAGGCGGTTGCAGCGGTGCCGGATGTCGGCCCCGGCGGTCACTATCTCGGCCATCCGCACACGCAGGAGAATTTCCAAAGCGCCTTCTTCATGCCGGAGATGTTCGACAACAACTCAATCGAGCAATGGCAGGCAGAGGGTGGTGTTGAGATCACCGAACGGGCGCTCACCCGCGCCAAGAAACTGTTGTCGGAATATCAGGAACCCAAACTTGATGAGGCCAAGAACGAGGAGCTCCTCGCTTATATCGCGCGCCGCGAGCGGGAGATCCCAGCGGCGGACGAGCTGAACCAGACGTACTAACTCCTCTCTCCGGAGTACCTTGCCCGCCCTTGACGCGAGGGGCGGGCTTTTTTGCGTGCTTTCAGCACAAAAGAGCGGCCGCAGTGCGACCGCTCAGAGCGAGGTAACAAGGCGAGGAGGTCATTCCGCGCGGGCGCGCCATTCCTTCCAGCGCAGCACCGCATTTGCGCCGATCTGCTGGAATGGCTGCGGTGGCAGCAGTTTCGGGCGGGCCTCGGTGCTGAAATGGCGTGAGATTTCGCTGCTCTCGCCCGCCGCCAGTTCCGCCGCTGAAATACCGGTGAGGGTGCCGCGCGCCGTGCCAAGCCCATTCTGCACACAGCCAGAAAACACGCCCTCCTCCAGCTGCCGTGTCACGCTCACACCGTTGAGACTGAGGCAGAGGTGCCCTGCCCAGGCATGCTGCATTTTCATACCCGCAAGCTGTGGAAAACGCTGATCAAATTTGCGCTGCATCACCCGCGCGGCACGGGTCAACTCTCGCGCTGAGGGACGTGTATTGGGCAACAGGGTGGCGCAAGTGCGGGTCACGATGCGGTTGCCGCCCTGCCCACTGTCGATCCGGCGCATGGTGGTTCCCATCGGGTCCGAAGGCGTGATGCCCCAGCGTGACTCTCCCCCCAGCCGCGCAAGCGCATCGGCGTCCAGCTCCGGCGTCATCACCGCATAGAGGAAAAGCTGCATCAGCCGTCCCTTCTCAAAGCCAAAACTCTCCAGATGGCCATTCACCGTCAGGATCACACGCGGCGTGGTCACTTGCGCGACCTTGGTCTTGACCACCCAGTCGGACCCATTGCGGACAAACCCGGTTACGGGTGAGTTTTCGCAAACCCGCACGCCTGCCCGCTGTAAGCCCGCCGCCAAGCCGCGAATATAGCCTGCGGGCTGCAACATCACCGTGCCCGCCGTATAAAGCCCACTGATGTAGTGCGCAGAGCCGGTCAATTCCCGCATCGCCTGCGCATCCAGCATCTCGCTAGCCTCGCCGAGCGACGCAAGATGTGCCGCATAGCTCTCGTTGTGACGCGCAGCCTCCGGGCTGGCCGCACCATTTACCTTGCCCGCGCGGTCAAAATAGTCTGGGTTGATCTGATATTCATCCACCGCGCCCCCGGCAAAGGCGATGGCCTGCCGGTTAAGGTCGATCATCTTGCGATCATCGCCAGCGCCTGCGTAGTCATCCGATGCCAGATCGTGCGGCAGGTCGATCATAAAGCCAGAGTTGCGCCCGGCAGACCCTTCAGACAGCCGCCCCGCCTCCAGCACCACCACACGGGCAGTGGGGTGCAGATGCATCAGCCGTCGCGCGGCGGAAAGCCCTGCAAATCCTGCACCCACAACGACAAAATCTGCCGTGCTGTCCTCGTTCAGCGGCTGAGGGGCCGCTTGCGGGCCGAGGATGCTGTTCCAGGCTGCCGGCCCCTCATGGACCGGCAGTCGTTTGGCCGCATAGGCCGTCAAGACACGGCCTCGTCCGCGTCGTCGGCGAGGTCGATCCAGATGGTTTTCAGCTGGGTATATTGGTCATGCGCATGCACGGAATTATCCCGCCCGCCAAACCCCGACTGCTTGTAGCCACCAAAGGGCGTGGAAATGTCCCCCTCGCCAAAGCTGTTCACCGTCACAGTCCCGGCCCGCAGGCTGCGCGCACCGCGAATGGCGCGTTTGGCATTGGCGGTGAAGATTGACGCGCAGAGCCCGTATTCGGTGTCATTGGCGATGCGGATGGCCTCGTCAAAGCCCGTAACCTCGATCACGCTCAGCACCGGGCCAAAGATCTCTTCCTGCGCCAGCACCGCGTCATTGCCGGAAACATTGACCACGGTCGCCTCGACAAACGCGCCATCATGGGATTTGCCACCGATCACCACGTCATCGGCCTGTTCCAGATAGCTGCACACCTTGTCGAAATGCGCCTTGGACACCAGCGCGCCCATGCGGGTTTCGGGGTCCAGCGGATCGCCAACGTTCCAAGCCTTGGCGTGGTGGGCAATGCGGTCCAACAGGTCTGCCTTGACCGATTTATGCACGATCAGCCGCGACGAGGCCGAGCAATTCTCGCCCATGTTCCAGAACGCGCCCTGCACCAGATGTTGCGCCACCCGGTCGAGGTTCTCGGCGTCGTCCATGACAATGGCGGGGTTCTTGCCGCCCATCTCCAGCACCACCTCCTTGGCGTTGCTCTCGGCGGAATAGCTGAGGAACCGCTTGCCGGTCATGGTGGAGCCAGTGAAGGACACCATGTCGATGTCCATATGGCGGCCGATCACCTCGCCCACATCCGCGCCGCCGCCGGGGACCACGTTGAAAACGCCGCGCGGCACGCCGGCCTCATGCGCCAGTTCCGCGACGCGCAGGGCGGTCAGCGTGGTTTCCTTGGCTGGTTTCACCACCAGCGAGCACCCCGCTGCCAGCGCCGGGCCGATTTTCCACGCCAGCATCAGCAGGGGGAAGTTCCAGGGCAGCACCAGCCCGACCACGCCAATCGGTTCGCGCACCACCATGGCGATATGATCGTCGGAGGCAGGCGCGACCTGATCGTAGATCTTGTCGATCGCCTCGGCGTGCCATTTCAGGCAATGGATGGTTTCCGGCACATCCACCGTTTCGCAGTCAAAGATGGTCTTGCCACTGTCGAGGCTCTCCATCACCGCCAGTTCACGGGCGTTACGGGTCAGAAGCTTGCAGAACCGGATCAGCACGTCCTTGCGCTCGGACGGATGCAGACGCGACCAGCGGCCATCCTCAAAGGCCTCGCGCGCCTTCTCGACGGCAAAGTTCACATCCTCCGCCGCGCAGGCGGCGATCTCGGCAAGGGGCGCGCCAGTGGCCGGGTTCACGGTGGTGAAGGTCTTGCCCGAGGCCGCCGGGCGCGCGGAGCCGTCGATAAAAGCACCGGTTGGCAGGTTCAGGGTCGCGGCAATGGCGCGGTATTCGTCTTGTGTCAGCAGATCCATGTTCTTAACCCTCGGCCACGATGTCGGCAATTGTGGTTTTCAGCACGCGCACAACCTGTTCCAGCGCGCGCTTGTCGTCCTTGTTGAGCCCGGTGAGCGGCGCCCGCATGGCGCCAGCCTCAATCCCATTGAGGGTCACCCCGTGCTTGATCGTCTGGATGAACTTGCCACCCTGTTCCAGCACCCGCATCAGGGGCATCATCGCCGACATGATCCGCCGGCCTTTGGTGTAATTGCCTTCGATCACGCAGGCATTATAGAGCGCCACATGTTCCGCCGGCAGGAAGTTGGACCCGCCGCAGACCCAGAACGGCGCGCCCCAGGCAAAGAACTCCAGCGCCTGATCGTCCATGCCGCAGCCCAGCTGAATATGCGGATAGTCGCGCGCCAGGAGATGCACCCGGTTGATGTCGCCAGAGCTTTCCTTGATGCCGCAGAAGTTACGGCTGCGGCCCACGCGGTCGAGGAACTCTTCGCCCATCATGGTGCCGGTGCGGTGGGGGTAGTTGTAGAGCATGATCGGCAGGTTCGCCGCCTTGTCGATCGCCAACGCATTCAGCGCATTTTCGCGGTCCGTCGGCACCGAGTAGGGCGGGCTTGCCAGCAGGATCGAGTCAGCGCCGATCTCCTTGGCCCCCGTGGCCAGCGCAATGGAATCCGGTGTCATCATCGCGCCGGTGCCCACCACCAGCGGCAGCCGCCCGTTTAGGCATTCCTTGGTGAATCGCGCCAGCTCCAGTCGTTCTTCGACCGTCTGGGCATAGTTTTCGCCGGTCGACCCCCCAGAAACCAGTCCATGCACGCCCTGTTCGACGAGGAATTCGATCTGGTCCGCCAAAGCGTCCCAAATGACGTCGCCGGCGCCCGTATAGGGCGTGACAACAGGGGTATAGATCCCTTGAAACTGAAAGATGGGGGTCATCGAAGTCCTCTAGGCTGATGTGTTTCGGCTAAACGTCCCCATCGGCACATCCAGCGCCGTTGGCATGACGAACAATTCAATCTGGCCGCGCGACAGGTTCCAGTGGTCCTCGGCCAGTTTGGCGGCGGCGCTTTCATCTCCAGCCTCGATGGCGGCGATGATGGCGTCGTGCTGGTCGGCGGCCTCGGTGAGGTTTTCCGCCATTTCATTGGTCTGCGGCCGATAGAAGGTCATGCCGATGCGAGCATGGTCGATCAGTAACCGCTTGAACGACGGCAACAGGTAGACATTCGCCGCCATGTCGCCGGTGATCTCGTGGAAGCGGTTGTTGGCCAGCGCCCGCTCGGCGCTTGAACCGCTGCGCAGCGCGGCGCGGAAGTCCTCTTGCGTGGCCTTCAACTCAGCGATCTGGGCCGATTTTGCATGCTGCGCCGCCAGCCGCAGGATAGCGCCATAGATCATCGGTGCCGCCAGGAAGAAATCGCGCAAGGTCGTATAGGACATCTCCGTCACCCGGGCCCCCCGGTTCTCGCGCAGGTCAACGTAACCCTCGCCCGCCAATTGCCGCAGCACCTCGCGCAGCGGTGTGCGTGACAGGCCGAAGCGTTCCGACAGGTCGCTCTCATCCAGATCCGCCCCGGGCCGCAGCTCCAGGGTCAGGACCTGCTGCTTCAGGGTGTCATAGAGGGTCGATTTGCGCTGTTTGGCTGCGTCTTTCACCGGGCTTCTCCATCCGAAGGTCTCGTATCGCATCAGAATTCATCGAAGCGACTCTGAGTTCAATCAGAACCTATCCTTTGTCCTAATTCAAAATACAATTTGTGTACAAGTAAAAAATCTGCTGTGTTTATGACCATAGCGAACACGGAGAAACGTGATGACAGACAGGGACCCAAGCGGGGAAAGCGCGGTGATCGATTGCCGCAATCTATGGAAGATCTTTGGCAAGCGGGCCGATGAAGCCATGAAAGCTGTGCGCGAACAGGGGCTTGGGAAACTCGAAGTGCGCGACGCCTTTGGCTGCGTGGTGGGGGTTCAGGATGCCAGCTTCACCGTCGCCCGGGGCGAGATCTTCTGCATCATGGGGCTTTCGGGCTCCGGAAAATCGACTTTGATTCGCCATATCAACCGGCTGATCGAGCCCACATCGGGGCAATTGTTCATCGAAGGACAGGACGTCAACGCCCTCTCGGCTCGTGATCTGCGGGGCCTGCGCGCCGAAAAAATCGGCATGGTGTTCCAGAACATGGCGCTGATGCCGCATCGCACGGTGCTGGAAAACGTCTCTTTCAGCCAGGAAGTGCGCGGCCATGACGCCCGGGCCCGTCGCGAAACCGCTCTGCGCGCCATTGATGCGGTGGACCTCAACGGCTGGGATCAGAAATACCCCGACGAGCTGTCGGGCGGCATGCAGCAGCGTGTGGGCCTGGCGCGCGCCATCGCCGCCGATCCTTCGATCCTGTTGATGGACGAACCCTTCTCCGCCCTTGATCCGCTGATCCGCCGCCAGTTGCAGGACAAGTTCATGTCTCTGTCGGCGAATATGAAAAAGACCACGCTCTTCATCACCCATGACCTCGACGAGGCGATCCGCATCGGCGACCGCATCGCCATCATGAAGGACGGCCAGCTGGTTCAGGTCGGCACGCCAGAGGACATCGTGACCAATCCTGCCGACGACTATGTGGCCGATTTTGTCGCCGGCATCTCCAAGCTCGAACTGATCTCCGCGGGCAAGATCATGGAACCGGTCGCCGCCTTTGAGCAACGCCGCGGGCCGATTGATCTCTCTGACTGGCCGGAGGCGCATCCGGACCAGCCGCTCGATGATCTCGTCAACCTGTCCATCGCGACCCAGCATCCGGTGGTGGTGAAGGTCGACGGCAAACCCCTCGGGATTGTCACCAAAAACGCGCTCCTGCGCGGCATCAAGGGCGAAATCCCGGGCAAGGATATCGCCCGCGCGGCGCAGTAACGGAAGGGCAGACCCATGGCAAACGAGACGGCTTTCAACATCCTCGATCCCTTTTCCTCGGTCGACCTCGGCATCGCCGACAAGACTGACGGTATCAAGCAGTGGGCGATTTCCAATCGCGACCTGATCCAGCCGATCAAGCGTTTTTTCAACGAGATGATCGTAGGCATCGACAATGCGCTCAACACGGTGCCTCCGCTGGTGATGCTGTTAATCCTGGCGCTGATCGCCTGGCAGGCGGCCGGGCCTCGTGTCGGCATTCTGGTGGCGACCAGCCTCACATTTCTTGGGTTCCTAGCCCCCAACGCCTGGGAACTGGCGATGACGACACTTGCCATAGTCGTCTCGGCAGTGATTCTTTGTTTCCTGATCGGCCTGCCGCTGGGCATCTTTTCAGGCAAGAACGACCGCTTCGAGGCGGTGATGCGCCCCATACTCGACACCATGCAAACGATCCCCGCCTTTGTGTATCTGGTGCCGGTGGTGATGCTGATCGGGATCGGCAATGTGTCTGGTGTCATCGTCACCATCATTTTCTCACTGCCACCGCTAATTCGCCTGACCTCGCTTGGCATTCGTGGCGTGAACCCATCGGTGGTGGAGGCGGCCCGCGCCTTTGGCGCTAGCCCTGCGCAAGTGCTGTTCAAAGTAGAATTGCCGCTTGCCACGCCCACCATCCTCGCCGGTGTGAACCAGACCATCATGCTGTCGCTGTCGATGGTGGTGATTGCCTCGATGATCGCCGTCAAAGGCCTCGGCAACGAGGTGCTGCGCGCCATGGGCCGACTGGATGCGGGCAAGGCCATCGTCGGCGGGCTCGGCATCGTGATCCTCGCCATCGTGCTCGACCGCATTACCCAGGGCATGGGCCAGTCGGGGCGCGAGCGTGGCCACCGCCACTGGTGGCAGGGCGGCCCCATCGGCGCGGTTCTGCGTCTGCTGTCCAAACCCAATCAGAACGCCACCGGCGATCTGAAAACCGAAAACTGAACAACACACAGGGAGTTATAAACCATGTTCAGAACGACCCTCACCGCAGCCTTGGCTGCCAGCACATTCCTCGGCACCGCCGCCCTGGCGCAGGAGATGCCAGGAGAAGGCACCACCGTACGCCCCGTCATTGGCCTGATCGCAGAGGAGTATTTCCAGTCCCGCATCTTGTTCCGTGCTCTTGAGGACCTCGGCTACGAGGTGGCAGAGCCGCTGGAAACCGAGATCCAGACCGCCCACCTCGCGGTCGGCACCGGTGATGGCGATTTCTATCCGATCCACTGGGGCAATCTCCATCAGGCGTTCTTCAACGAGTCCGGCGGCGATGACGTGCTGGAAAAGGTCGGCCCCTTCGTCGAGGGCATGTTGCAGGGCTATCTGGTGGACAAGGCCAGCTATGATGCGGGTGTCACCAATCTCGGCGATCTTGCGGATGCAGAGGTGGCCGCAAGGTTTGACGCCGACGGCGATGGGAAGGCGGACCTAGCAGGGTGTGTCCCAGGCTGGGGCTGTGAGCGCATTATCGAGCATCAACTGAGCGAATATGGTCTGCTGGATACTGTGTCTCACAACCAGGGCGCGTACAATGCGATCATCGCAGACTCGATGGCACGTCACGGTAATGGCGACGCGATCCTGTACTACACTTGGACCCCCTACTGGGTGTCCGGCGCATTGGTTCCCGGCGAAGATGTTGAGTGGCTAGAAGTCCCCCATACCTCCCTGCCTGACGGGGTCGAGGTGAACACCACCTTTAACGGCAAGAACCTCGGATTTGCGGTCGACAGCATGTATGTGCTGACCACCGATGATTTCGTGGCCGAGAACCCCGCGGCGGCGAAGTTGTTTGAAGTTGCGCGCCTCGATGTGAATGACATCTCCGCCCAGAACAAGCTGATGGCAGATGGCGAGGACAGCTCTGACGACATCGACCGCCATGTGGACGAGTGGATCGCAGCACATCAGACCGACTATGACGGTTGGTTGGACGCAGCCCGCGCCGCCGCGCAATAGTACTTCAGCCCCAGTGTCGCCGCGCGATCCTCTCGGGTGGCGCGGCACATGCCGCTTTGGAGCCTGCCATGGCAGAAACCCAACATTTCGTCTTTGCCCTCGTCGAGGACTTCACACATATGGCGCTGTCTTGCGCTGTGGACCCCTTGCGTATTGCAAACCTGATCGCCCGCAGACCGCTCTACCGCTGGTCCTTCGCTTCCGAGAATGGTGAGACTGCGCGGGCATCAAACGATTCCGTGACGATGGTGCATCACGATTTCTCTTCCCTTCCGGAGTGCGATCGGCTGTTTGTTCTGTCTGGCATCCATATGAAAGAAAAGGACACCACTCGGCTTGTTTCAGCCTTGCGGCGTGAACGCGCCGTCGGCACCCCCATAGGGGCGTTGTGTTCCGGGGCCTATATCCTTGCAAGTGCCGGGTTTCTGGAAGGCATGCAGGCCGCGATCCACTGGGAGTTCCACGACAGTTTCATGGAAACCTTTCCGGAGGTGAATTTGGTCCGAAATGTCTTTGTTGCGGACGAGAAACATGTGACCGCCTCTGGCGGCACCGCCACTGCCGACCTGATGCTTCATCTCATTGAACGCGACCATGGTTATGACCTCTCCGTCGCAGTGGCCGATCAGATGGTCTATAATGCGGTGCGCAATGCCACGGCGGCGCAACGCGTGTCACTGCAGTCCAGGAACGGTATGCGGAACACTCATCTCGCCAAAGCAATTCAAGTCATGCACGACAATCTAGAGACACCGATTTCGCCTGCTGTGATTGCTCGCGATTTGGGCATTTCCACGCGTCAGCTTGAGCGATTGTTCGGTAAATACCTCAACTCCTCGCCCAAGAAATACTTCATGGAGATGCGTCTGGAACGGGCACGTCATCTGCTATTACAAAGCGAAGCATCAATCACGGAGGTCGCTATGGCTTGCGGTTTTGAAAGTCCCGGCCATTTCTCCCGCGTCTATCGGGCAACTTTTGGCGTGACTCCCATGCTGCAACGCGACCGAATGAATTGAGATGGTCCTGACCTGCCACATTTTTCAGGACGGCTCGTAAATCGAGTTTACGGGGGCTCTGTTGCACAAATCTCGTGAGATATTCATCTCGTGAACCCTGTGTGTTAGCTGGGTTCCATGAGCGAATCCGGCCCCCAACCTACAAGACCAGAAACCGGTCAGCCTACAATGAAGCGCTCACCTGCCCGGTTCCAACGCGGCAGCTCATTGCAGGCTCCGGCGAGATCGCCAGCGTTCGTCTTGCGTACCAGAGTGGATCGGCAGGCCGCGCCAGGCCCGACATTGTAGGTCCAGGACACCAGCGCGATCTTCATGCCCACCGGCACCTCTGGCTGCAGACAGCGATCCAGCGCCGCCTCGTCGGCGATGATCTCGCGCGCCAGCATCGCGTCGCATTCGGCCTCACTGTAGCGATCACGGGGGTGCACGCCCTTGGTCTCGCCATAGCAGACGGTCCAGACGCCGACGATATCGCGGTAGGCAGTTGTCCTGAGGCCTTCCCAATCTCCGATGAAGGTGACGGCCGAGGCGAGCGCGACACCGCCGGCAGCTAGCACGCCGACAGTCTTCTTGTGCACGGCCCCGCTTTCATCGCGCCGGAAGGCCGCCCACAGGCCGGAGGTTGGCTGCACCAGAACCCGCGCCGGGATGGCGATCAGATTCACGCCGGCAGCGATGGCGGCAAAGATCAGCGGATCCAGCCCAAGCAGATCCGGGCTGACCAGGGCGATGAACACCGGCAGCACCGAGATCACCGCTGCCAGGAGCAGCAGGCGGATAGACCAGGCACCGGCGAGGGTGGATTTCCAATCAGTGATGAGTTTCATGGGATGTCTCCATGGCAAAAGAGCCCGCTAGCGGGCTGGTTGAGTTGATAAATTCGCGGGGGTTAGCGGATCGGCAGGCGCTCCATGCGCTCCAGCCGGTTGTCGATCTTGTTCAGCGTCGAGAGGATCAGAGACAGGCGCTCATCCTGACGGGCGAGGCTTGTTTCATTGGCGCGCACACGCCCGGTCAACGCAGTCTGCCGCGCCTCTGAGGCCGTCAGATCAACCCGCAGCCCGTTGATGGTTTGGGCGAGGCTCTCGGTTTCTCCGCGCAGCGTTGCGACCTGCAAGCCAACCCAGAGCCCCGCGCCCACCAGCCCACAGGCGACGGTCCAGGCAAGCGACTTGTTCAACGTGATGCCGCGGTCGCTGTTTTCGATCATGGTCATATCCTGTCCTCAGATTGCCAGCGCCGCGCCAAAGGCCGCAGCCACGTCAAAGCCCGCCGGATCACCCGCTGCCTCGATCTGCGCGGCCACACTGGCCTCGGCGACAAAGCAGGCCTGAATATGCTGCACCACCGCCTGCGCCGCCGCCTCGACCTGCGGCTTGGTCAGCTCGACAAAGCCGGTGGGTGTTTTCCACGCCAGCGGCGCGCTGATCATGCCCTGCTGCAGGGCGCTGACCGCGCCGGAGAGCGCCAGCCGCGTCGCCTCATCGCCCGGCACTTGCAAGCCACCCGGCAGGACCACGCCTGCCACGGAACACTGCCAGCGAATGTCGGCGAGCTTTGCCAGTGCCTTGGCCCGGTCCTGCTCGATGCGCGCGTTAGCGGTGACCACTTTGGAATAGTCGATATTGCTCATGCTTCACCTTCGGGTTCATCCGTTGGGGTCTGCACCACCTCATAGGGCGGCAGGGGCACCGGCCCGTCGCCGGTCAGGGTCACTGGCTGCGGAAAGCGGGTTTCCTCTGGCGCGTCCGCACCATGCGGCAGGATCAGGGTCAGGTGGAGCGCGCCGCCTTCGCGGGTGATCTCCGAGGCCAGCCAGTCGCAGGCCACCGCCTCGCGGGGCAGCACGTCGCCCTCAGCCAATGCGGTAAAGTCGAAGGCTTCGCCGTTGAGGGTCAGCATGTCGCCCTGACGGGTTGCGGTCAGCGCCGTGTCGCAGCGCGTCGGAGTGAATGAGATTTGCATGATGTGATGCTCCCTTAGAACCAGCGGCCAATTGCCATCAGCTCGACCACCTCCGCACCCCGCGTCTCGAAAGAGGTAAGCACAAAGGCCCACTGGGATGTGCTAGTTGCCCGAACATTTGCCCAACAAGTCGAAGTGTTGGAACAAGCACCAGAGCAAACAGGAGACGCAACGAACTGAGCAGGAAACGTCTGAAACCCAACCCCACTTTGAAAAAGACTTGCTCGCGTCAAGTTTACCTCAGATGCCGTAGCTTTCGCGGTGCAGATCTGAGTGCCATCCGCAAAGCGCACGTATTCACCGTTGGCATTGCTGCCGCGCTCGACCACCGCACCGGTGGGCGTGCCGCCGGAATGCGAGACCGTGCCTATGAAGCGGGTGTATGCGAAAGACCAGCTGTCTTTTCGCGTAAAAGATTTCGGTCTTCAGCCAGACAAAAAACGTTCCGCTCCGAATCCGGTACTCGGTGATTTCGGACAACCGTTACTTTTTCATGATCAATGATCGATAAAATAACCATCGATCATTGATCAAGCCGCTTCGCAAGGTCTTCGGCGCTCTCGTTGTAGTACGTCAGAAGCTGATTTACGTTTCGATGTTCAACCATCCGAGCCAGATCCATCACATCAAGTTTCTTGGCGAGCATCGTGATTGCCCAATGTCGCGAGTCGTGAAAAGTTAGACCCTCAACTGCGGCTCGATCCCTCACCTTGCGCCACAAGACGTCTAGTTGCCGCGAGTCTAGTGCGAACACCGGATCAGATTCTGGTAGCCTCTCAAGCATCTCTACGGCGCGGCGTGAAAGCGGAACCTGGCGTGAGGTCCCGTTCTTGGTCATAGGCAACTCCACAACCCGGCGCTCAAGGTCGATATGCTCCCACTTCATGCCGACGATTTCTCCGGCCCGCATCGCAGTTTCTCCTGCAAACAAGAATGCATGAAACGCGCGCGCCGTCGCGTTATTGAGGTCATTTCCTGCGGAAAGCTCAAGCCGCTCCAACTCTGTGCTCGTAGGTAGGCGGTCCCGGGCAGCTGCTTCTTGCGGCTTGCGCACATCGGTCAGAGGCGAATCTCCTATCAATCCCCACTCCCGCCGAGCCACGGAGAACACAGACCCCATGAGAGTCATCTCTCTTCGCACTGTCGAGGGCGCTACCTTTTGCAACCGGGCGTCGCGCCATGCGGCGAAATCTGCAGGCGAGAGTTCGGATAGGCTCTTTTCGCCAAGATCAGATTGGCCCCAACGATTCAAGCGGAGCGCTTCCCACTTATACCCGCGCTTCTTCGAGCTCACCTCACTGGCGTACTGCTCAACGAGCTCGCGCAGCTTCATCTTGGCGGAGATCTTCGACCCGTTCAGGATCTCATATTCCTTGCGGCTGGCCCAATCTTGCGTTTCCCTTTTTGATGGGAAAACCTTGCTGGCGCGCACGCCAGCCCTGGCTACCTCGGCTCGCCATCCTGTCTTGGTTTTACGAAAGGTCGCCATGAATTACGCACCACGCTCTAAATGCGGAAAATATGCGTAACAACATGCGCATTTTTACGCTTCATAGGCGAGCGGCTGCCGCATCGCCTCGAGAATAACCGATATTTTGCGGATATTTGGGTGATCTTGACCACCTGCAAAGGAGTGGGTGGTGCCTCAAGAGGGACTCGAACCCCCGACCTTGTCCTTACGAAGGACCTGCTCTACCAGCTGAGCTATTGAGGCGAAGCGCCAGCCCGTTTAAACGCATCGGGCGCACCCTTCAAGCCAGATTCACAGAACTCTGCCAAGAATTCGTCGTAGGCCGTCGATCAATCCAATCTGTTCGGTGTGAACCTCGTCCGTTGCGCTGCATGCGTTTCATGAATGGCCCATCAAAATGAAACGGCGTCGAGCGTTCGTTGCAAATAGGCCTTAGACGCGGTCAGGTCAGAAAGAGTCTGATAGGCGCCCTGGCGAGAATATGAAGAGATTTTGAATTCTAGGAATCGGGTCCAGTTAACCGAACGGTAGCAATTCTCTCACATTCTGCGCACGTTCGTTTGTTTTTTGTGACGGTTACGCAGCACTCGCATTTTAACCCAAAAAGCTCCAATGTGACCCAAGTATCGCGCGTTACATTCTGTAGACTTGATTTGGCAAGGTAGATTATGACCTGCCTTTTAAACTTGGAAATGAATCTGGCCTCTGGCTCTGCAGCCGCCTTATGGGTGGTGTGTTCTGTTGTGCTGTTTCGAATCACACGAAACAACTCATTCGCAGGGCAACTGGCCTTTGTTTTGACCTTGACCGCGATGTTGTGGTGGCTTTTTACCGTTGTTTTAGACTTGGCCTCACCGAGCGAAACCTGCAAAATTGGATGGTCTCTGGCGGCTTGGCCGGGGATCGTCGTGCTGCCGGTCGCATGGACATTCTTTGTCTGCGATTACACCTCAAACACACGCGCAAGAAGGCGAACGCTCCGGATTTTTGCCTATATGTCGCCGCCCATTTTGGTCAGCGCGATTGCTCTCACGAACGCACAGACACATCTACTCTATGGTGTGGATACTCGGCTTGTGACCGAGGGGGCATACACCTATGTCGAATTTGATCATGGGCCTTTGTTTTTTGTTGTTGCCGCGGGTCTCTATGTATTTCTCGTGATTGCCTTAGGGGTGCTCGCGTTTGCTTTTCTGAGAGCAAAGAATGTGATCCGCCCATTTTTGGCGGCATTGATCATTATCACCGCGGCGCCGATGGCGGCAAACCTGTCCTATATTGCGTGGGATTTAACCGTTTTCGGCTTCGATCCGACTCCCTTCACATTTGCAGTTTCGCTCATAGCGCTGAGCTGGCTTCTCGTGAACAATTCCATGATGGACACCGCATCTCAGGGGCGGACCCTTATGTTCTATGCCACCCGCGACCCAGTGCTCCTGATGGACGCGGATGGACGGCTTGCGGACGCAAACCCTGCGGCAAGGAATGTGTTCAGGGAGCCAATTTTGCATCAGGGGATGACCCTCGACCAGCTAGACCAAGTTGGACCAATGTTGAGCGACCTCTGCAAGACGGGTGAAATCCAATGCCTCAAGCCGATCAGGTTCGGCGGGCGTGTCTTCGATTTACGCACGGCTTTGATCGAGAGTCCGATCCAGACCAAGACGCCGTTACTGGGTTGGCTGGTTTCTCTTGTCGACATCACCGAGAGAGAACGTTCCGCTGAGGCGCTTCGTGAAGCGCTGGCACATGCGGAGGCAGCAAACCGCGCAAAGACCAATTTCCTCGCCAATGTCAGCCATGAAATACGCACGCCACTGAATGGCGTGCTGGGGATGGTATCGGTATTGAGCGATACTGTGTTGGATAGCGAGCAGCAGGAATACCTGAAGGTCATCGAAGGCTCCGGGCAAGTTCTGCTCACAACGATCGGGGATGTGCTTGATCTGTCCAAAATCGAAGCAGAGCAGATGGTGCTGGAAAACAGCCCCTTCGTTCTGCGAGACATCGTCAAGGGCGCAGGCTCCCTGTTTGCGGCAACGGCGGGCGAGAAGGGATTGACGTTGAGCGTCGACATCGAGGACAGCTTGCCCAAGGTTATCAACGGGGATGTTCACCGGTTTCGACAAGTACTGCACAACCTCGTTTCAAACGCCGTCAAGTTTACCGAAGTCGGACAGGTTTTGATAAGCGCCAGAGCCATTGACGATGGCATGACCCTATTGGTGCGTGTCAGCGATACCGGGCCTGGGGTGCCCGACGAGGCTCGTGATGCGATCTTCCAGCCGTTTCGTCAGGCCGATAGCAGTGATACGCGAAAATTCGGTGGCACTGGCCTGGGGCTTTCAATCTCCCGAGAGCTTTGTCATCTGATGGGGGGGGAATTGCGACTGGCACCTTCCGCTCCAAAGGGTGCGGTATTCGAAATCAGACTGCCCTTGATCCCGGCAGATGATATCTTGGATCTCGAAAACCGCCCTGACGCGTTCTCAGATGTATTGCCCGTTATGCCCGTGATGGATGTTCTGGTGGTCGACGACAACAAGACAAACAGGTTCATTTTGGAAAAGTTCCTGTCTTCATCATCCTACCGGGTTCAATCCGTCTCAAGTGGAGCAGAAGCAATCGAACTGGCGCGCGATCTGGCGTTCGATATCATCTTGATGGATATTCAAATGCCTGGAATGGATGGGGTCGAGACCACTCGACGGATCCGCTCTCTGGAGCAGGCAGGCGCGCGCGAGCCCGGGTTTATTGTGGCTGTGACTGCGAATACGATGCCGGAGCAATCGGCTCACTACCTGTCGGCGGGCATGGATGAGGTATTGGCAAAGCCGGTGTCCAAAGAGCCATTTCTTAAGATGATCCAAACCGTTCGCCGCAAGGTCGCGCAGTGCGCCGAAGACAAGGCGGCGTTGCCGCGGTGACCGACATAACCCGGCGGGCAGACGGCATTGGGCAGGACCTATTGCGCAAACAAGACCGCCAAGAACAGGCTCCATACCACTCTCTGTGCACGAGACCTCCACCCGGAAGGTGATCGAATGGTCTCTCTCGGCGCACCTGGCATCCATATTTTCGCGTGATTATGCAGTCTGAAGCAACGACGACAGTTTCGCCATGCCGCTTGACAGTGATTGCGCTGCTGACGCAAGAGAGGGGCGATGGTTCCCCGACGCCAAAGGCAAGTGGGATGAAAAGGGAATTCGGTGAGGAGGAGCCCAGAGGCGCCAAATCCGAAACTGCCCCCGCAACTGTAAGCGGCAAGTGCCCCGTCACGCACCACTGATCCACCGGGATCGGGAAGGGACGAGAGCGCAATGATCCGCAAGTCAGGAGACCTGCCATCACGACTGTAAACCAAGCGGGCGGTGGGCCTGCGGAGGACGTGATGACAGATGCCAAAGGTCTTATGAACCGCAGCGACCCGTCTCCTGTCAGGAGGTTGGTATGCACGCGTATCTTTACCTGATTTCCGCCACCTATGTGAGCGCGCAACGCTTTGCCATGTTGGCACAAAAGCTCGAAGGCGCAACTGCGGGTCCTGCATTGGCGATCCGGCTGGAAGCGGAAGGTGCGGGCCTCTGGTCTGCTCTTGATGAATTGCGCGCACGCGGCGCAACACGAATTGATCTGCGGCCCGTGGGGTTGCCGTTTTCGCAGTCATTGGAGAAATGGCTTCCCGGGGCTGCAGGCGCATGGCTTGCCCGGCAGGACCTGCCAGTGCCCGAGTTGTATTTTGCTGCCAGCCCAGAAAGTGACATGGGTGTGATCACTGCAGTCGCCCGGGCCGAGCTGCCAATGCGCCGAATTTCTGCGCAGCCACAGGGGGAAAGAGGCAAGGGCTGGGACCTGCCACCAGCTCATCAGCACCACTTGTTGGTCTGCACGGGGCCTCGCTGTCACGTGAAAGACGCCCCAAACCTCGCCGACGTCCTGAAAGTCGAAATCCGTCGGGCAGGGCTTGGGGACAGTTGTCTCGTCACCACGACGGGCTGTGTTTTTCCCTGCAACGCCGGCCCGGTGATCGTGCACTACCCGCGTGGGGACTGGTATCGCATGGCGGACCGTGCGCACATTCAGAATTTTGTCGCCACCGTTCTTGCGCGCGGTGGCAGGCTTGAATCACTTATTTTCCATCAAACTGGAGTCTCCCATGAAACTGCGTAGCCTGCTGCTGCCGCTTGGTCTTTTTGCTTCCGCTGCACACGCTGACCCTATCAAAGTCGAAAGCTGCGGCGTGTCTCATACGTTTGAAAGCGTGCCATCCCGGACCATAACCCTGAACCAGCAGGCTACAGAAGTCATGTTGGCCCTAGGGCTCGAGGAATCTCTGGTCGGCACGGCCTATATGGACGACGCAATTCCGGAGCAATGGCGGGCCGCGTATAACAGTATTCCTGTGCTGGCAGAGAAATACCCAGCCGCCGAGGTGGTGTTGGCGAAAGAACCAGACTTTCTTTTTGCAGGATTTGGGTCAGCGTTTTCCGAGGACAACCTGGGCGCGGCAGAGAAGTGGCACGGGTTGGGTATCGGGACCTATCTTGTGGATGCCTCCTGCAAGGTCAAACACCCGAAGGATGTTCCGCTGACGGTTGAGCCGATCTTTCATGACATCGAAACTGTCGGAAAGCTGTTCGCGGTCGAAGCCCATGCTGATGAGCTTGTAACGGGGCTGAAGGCACGCCTCGATGTGGTGCAGGAGGACCCGGCAGGCGCGGAACAAACGGCATTCATCTATGATAGCGGCACCGATACGCCGTTTTCGATCGGGTGTTGCGGTGGCCCTGCGTTGCTGGCCAAGCTGACCGGGCTCGAGAGTATCAGCGCCGATGTGCCTGGTACTTGGGTGGATTTGTCGTGGGAGCGTGTGATGGCGGCCGACCCGGATGTGATCCTGTTAATCGAAGCGGATTGGTCCACGGCTGCGGACAAGCGTGCGCATATGGAGGCCGATCCGGTACTGAGTGAGCTTCGGGCCGTCAAAGAAGGGCGCTTCGTGACCGTGCCCTTTTCCGAAACCCTGCTGGGCATGCGATTTGTTGATGGGGTCGAGACCGTTAACCGCCAACTCGCCGGGTTGAAGTAAGTGTCACGGGGATCGCCACTGTTGCTGCCGCTGTCCGTCGTTGCGTTGTTCCTCGCGATGGCGGCCGGTATCCTATGGGGGACGGCTGAGATCTCATGGAGCGAGCGGTTGGCGATTCTCATGCGGAGCGAGGACGCTCCGCGCGGTCTGTCTCTGATCATCTGGCAGTGGCGTGTCCCACGTGTGCTGGCGGTTGGCATGATTGGTGCGGGGCTGACGCTTGCGGGGGTGTTGATGCAGACGGCGCTGCGCAATCCTATGGCCGACCCGTACCTGATGGGGTTGTCCTCCGGTGCGTCGGCGGCGGCTGTGGGGGCGATCATCTGGTTTCCCGCCAGTGTGACGACGACGCTTGGGCTGCCGTTGATTGCATTTCTAGGCGCGGCATCCGCGTTCCTGTTGACCATCGGCCTATCCACCCGGCGCGGGAGGTCTCTCGACCCGTTGGTGGTTATCTTGGCGGGAGTTGCCGTGTCTCTGATGTTCCAGGCATTGACCGCGTTTTTCCTCTATGTCGGTGATCCGCACGCGACCCGCAATGCCATGGGCTGGTTGATGGGAACCGCTGCAGGGACCGATTGGCAGGAACTTCCGCTGTTGTTTGCGGTGTTGCTTGTGTCCCTAGCTTTGGCCCTCTTCACGACGTCAAAACTGGATGCGACACTTCTCGGTGATGAGCGTGCGCTGTCGCTTGGGGTGCATGTGGGACGTATGCGCGTCCTTGTTTTTCTCATTACCGTCGCTCTGACAGGTGTGGCTGTCGCGGTTGCGGGTATCGTTGGGTTTATCGGCTTGATCTTGCCCCATATGGGACGTTTGCTGGTGGGCGCCCGTCACCGAGTTTTGATTCCTCAGGCAATGGTGTTGGGGGCGGTCACCTTGATCCTTGTCGACTTGGCCTGTCGGGTTGTGCTGGCCCCGGAAGAGCTTCCGCTTGGAGTCCTGCTGGCTTTGCTGGCGGCGCCGCCGTTCATCTACATATTACGAGGTATGTCACGTGTCCGCTGATCCCATCCTTGAAATTCGCGATCTCTCCATTGCCGTTGGAGGTCTGCCCTACGTGAGCAACCTGTCACTGTCGGTCGGTCGTGGTCGTTTTCATGGGCTGCTGGGGCCAAACGGGGCGGGCAAGACCACCGTATTGCGGGCACTCTACCGTGCGTTGCAGCCGCAAGCAGGCGAAGTCCTGCTGGATGGCCAACCGCAACAGGGTTTCAGCCCAGCGGCATGGTCCCGACGCGTTGGCGCATTGGTGCAGGGCGGTGGCTTGCTGTCCGGCTTGACGCCGGCTGATATCGTGGAAATCGGGCTGACCATGCGCGCAATGACCGCCCGAGACCGGGGACGCGCGACACAAGACGCATTGCAGCTGGTGGGACTGGCCGACAAGGCGGAGCAGGATGCCGAGAGCCTGTCTGGCGGGGAATTGCAGCGATGTTACTTCGCGCAGCTTCTGGCCTGCGATCCCGAAGTCTATGTACTGGACGAGCCAACCAACCATCTGGATCTGCACTACCAGCTGCGCTTGCTCGATGAGGTGAAGCGACGAGGACGTACCGCCATCGTATCATTTCATGACCTCGGTATCGCTGCGCGCTACTGTGACTATGTGCATTTGATGTGTGATGGCGCTCTGGTCGCGGAGGGAGAGCCTGCCGCGGTTTTGACCAGAGATGTCCTGTGCCGCTACTATCGGGTGGACGGTGTTCTTGAGGGGCATAGTCTCAGACTGGAGGGGCCGGTCCTTGACGATAGGTCCGCCCCCGCGCCGTTGATGCATGTTGCTGAGTAGCGCTGCGCCCTTCAGGCGACCTTGTCGGAGCGGTGCATCTCATCCCAACCTTGGTCGGCACCAGCAGAACGCGGCGTATCCTGTTCGATCTTGAAGCGTTTGACGGATGCCACGAGTTTTGCGGCTTCGTTGCGCAACAATTGTGCCGATGCTGCCGTTTCTTCGAGCATGGCAGCGTTTTGCTGCGAACTCTGATCGAGCTGGGTCACCGCGGAATTGACCTCTGTCAGGCTGCTTGACTGATCCACCGTGGCGGCCGCGATCTGGTCCACCATCGTCACCATGTTCGTAACCGTTTCCTTGATGGCGTTCAGCTCTATGCCGGTGCGGCTGACAAGCTCCACGCCTTGGGTCACCTCGTTGGAACTATGACGGATCAACTGGTTGATTTCCTCGGTGGCATCGGCAGAGCGCTGCGCCAAAGCTCGCACTTCAGATGCAACGACTGCAAATCCCGCGCCTGCTTCGCCGGCGCGCGCGGCTTCGACACCCGCATTCAGCGCCAAGAGGTTTGTCTGGAACGACACGCCCTCGATCATGTCGGTGATCTTGCTGATGGCCTCGGAAGCTTCGCGAATTCGGTTGATCGAGGCGGTGGTTTCCTCGGCTACGACAAGCGTGGAGTTCACTCGATTTTGTGCGTCCTGTACAAAGGCATGCGCTTGCTTTGAATTGGACGCCGTGCCTTTCACGGCATCGCTCAATACCTGCATCGCACCTGAAGTCTCCTCCAGAGATGCGGCAGAGTCCTCACCCCGTTTGGAGGCATCCAGCGAAGCAGATGCGATTTCGTTGGCCGTGTGGTTCAGCGTGACGCTGCTTTCGGCAAGTTGCTTGATCACCCCGGTAAGTGTCTGGCTCAATTCGTCGACTGCGCTTGATATTTCCGAGAACACGCCTTTGTGGTTGTCCGGCATGCGTTCTGTCAGGTCACCCTGAGATAGGGCATTGATCGTGAACCGCACATCGCCAAGACCTCTTTCTACCACGTCGCCGATCGCGTTGACCCCATGTCCAAGCACGGCGAAGTCCCCGCTGTCATCCTCTATCGGAATGCGCAGTGAGAAATCCCCTTCCGCACAGGCGCTTATGACTTTGGAAATTTCGGTAGAAAGACGGTCCTTTTCTTGCTGTCCCTTCCGAAAGTTCTCGATTGCTTTGCAGACAGCCTTCACTTCTCTGATGGCGGATCGAGGGGTCTCCTCGTCGAATTGTCCAGCCAGCATTTTTTCCAGAACTGTTTGCACGCGCAGCAAGGGCTTCGCAATCTTCTGAGCGAGGGTAAAGGCCAGCGTCACGAATATGGCAAGCCCAATCAAACCTGCGACAGCCGCGCGTTGCACCAGAACCTGTTGCGCCGCCTTTGAGGTGATGACGACCTCTTCTCGACGCTGATGTATATTTTGCAAAATCCCGGCAAGGATCGGTTCTGCTGCAGCATATCGATCAGACAATGTTTCGGTCAGCTGCTTTGCGCTGAGGGTCTCTTTGACATAGGCGCTGAAGCTATCCTGATAGTGGGTCAGGAGCTGCTCGATTTCCGCCTGTTGGTCCGCGCTGTCATAGTAGGAGGTCGGGAAGTTGCGGAATTCGTCAACCCGGGCGTTCAGCCGGTCCAGGTATTTTGTGTTCTGCCGCATTATGAAATCTTTTTCATGCCGGCGCATCATCAGCATCTTTACCTGCATTTCCGGATAGCTTGTATTCTTCAGGCTTTCCTCGACCTCGTGAACTGCCTTACGCAATTGCCCCTGTAGTCCGGTTGTCTCGTCAAAGCCGAGCGCCCTGTTGCTCTCCACAACATCGGCAAAGCTGGTCGCATAGGCGGTCACGGCGGTTTGAAGAGCCGTTAGATCTGCCGCGGACTGGTCCAAGCCATTGAGCTCGCCCAACTGTGTTTGTGCAGAAAGCAGTGTCTCGTTCAGATGTGCAATGACATCCGCGTGCCGCGCGACATCGGCGTCGCCCAAGCGCAGGAGAAAGTCCTTTTCCGCTCGGCGTGCCTGCAAGAATGCAAGTTCCAGCTGCACGATCGTCGCATCCAGTTCCTGAATTTTCTCGATTTCAGTCTGGTGGCCGTCCCGCGCATCGTGTGTGTAAAAGGACAGGCCGATCAGGGAAAACATGATAAGGGCCGCCAGTCCGACGATGGACAGGATTGCGGTACGGATGGAGATACTCATGGGCATCGCGAGTCTCATGTACAGTTTCGATGCCATTTTTATATCGAGAATAAGTTAAGTTATCGTTCTGATGTGAACCTCTCGTAGACAGTGGGAGTCATGGTTTTCAGTGGAATTGTAGCCAAACGTGGAAAGCGCCCCTGTGTGGATTTCAAGTTTTCCAAACAGTGGTTGTGGAGGGTTCAGTTCCCTGACGCACCGTAAAAGTAGACAGGGCACACCTTCTGCGTGCTGATCAGCGCAGGGGAGATGCAGCTGTGTGCCGCGTGGCGGAGGAGAAATGTCATGGAGTTTGACTACGTGATTGTCGGCGGTGGATCTGCAGGATCGGTGCTGGCGGCGCGCCTCTCTGAAGATCCCGCAACCTCGGTCTGTCTGCTGGAGGCGGGCGGGAAGGGCGACGGCCTTCTGGTACGGGCGCCAGCAGCGGTTGTCGCCATGCTGCCGGGGCGCCCGAAGATCAACAATTGGGGGTTTGAGACGGTGCCGCAGGCCGGTTTGAACGGGCGGCGCGGCTATCAGCCCCGGGGCAAGGCGCTGGGCGGGTCGAGCGCGATCAATGCCATGCTCTATGTACGCGGCCATGCGCAGGACTATGACGAATGGGCCGACCTCGGCTGCCCCGGCTGGAGCTGGCAGGATGTGCTGCCCTATTTCCGCCGGGCCGAGAACAACGAGCTGGGCGACGATGCCTTGCATGGGGCGCAGGGTCCGCTGCAGGTCAGTCAGCAGAAAGCGCCCCGCCCGGTCACCGAGGCTTTTGTTCAGGCCGGTGAAGCGCTGCAGATCCGCCGGATGCAAGATTTCAACCGTGGCGACAACGAGGGGATAGGCCACTACCAAGTGACCCAGTTCCACGATCCCGCCCGCAATGGGGAGCGCTGCTCGGCGGCGGCGGGCTATCTGCACCCGGTGATGGGACGTCCGAATTTGACCGTGCTGACCCGGGCGCAGGCCACAAGAATCCTGTTTGAGAACAAGACCGCCACCGGCGTCGAATTCAGGCAGGGCAGGACGACCAAGACTGTGAGCGCGCGCTGTGAGGTCCTGCTCTGTGGCGGTGCGTTCAACTCGCCGCAACTGCTGCAACTCTCTGGTGTGGGCCGGGCGCAGGATCTGCAACCGCATGGGATCGAGGTCCGGCACGACCTTCCTGGCGTGGGGCAGAACCTGCAGGACCACCTTGATTTTACCCTCGCCTACAAGACGCGGGACAAGGACAACTTTGGTATTTCGCTGGCCGCTGGGGCCAAGCTGCTGCGGGAGGTTCTGGAATGGCGCCGCACCGGCCGCAGCATGATCGCCACGCCTTTCGCCGAAGGAGCGGCGTTCTTGAAGACCATGCCTGAATTGGACCGTCCGGACGTCCAGCTGCATTTTGTGATTTCCATCGTCGATGATCATGCCCGCAAGCTGCATCTTGGCCATGGGATCAGCTGCCATGTCTGCCTGTTGCGGCCCAAATCCAGAGGCAGTGTATCGTTAGCCTCTGCCGATCCGCTGGCGGCTCCGGTGATCGACCCGCAATTTTTGGCAGAGCGCGACGATCTAGACGGTCTGATGCGGGGCGTGCGCCTCACCCGTCGGATCATGGCGCAAGCCCCGCTGGCCGACTATCTGGCAAAGGAGCTGTTCATTGATGCCGAACCCGATGATGCCGCACTGGAAGGCCATATCTGCGCCCGCGCCGACACTATATATCACCCGGTGGGCAGCTGCCGGATGGGCACCGACGCGCAAGCTGTGGTCGGTCCGGAGCTACGGGTGCGCGGCCTCAGGAACCTGCGGGTGGTTGACGCCTCGGTCATGCCGCGTCTCATTGGCGGCAACACCAACGCGCCCACGATCATGATCGCCGAAAAGGCTGCCGACATGATCCTGGGCCGCCCGGCGCCTGCGCGCGACGGGCCCTGACACAACAGGCAACACAGAACAACAAGGAGGAGACCCCATGCTGGGCAAGATGATGACGCAACCGCTGACCATCAGTTCGCTGATCGAACATGCGGGCAAGTACCATGCCGGCACCACCGTGGCCTCGGTCGAGACAACCGGCGACGTCGAGCATACGACCTGGGGCAATGTCGCCAGCAATGCGCGAAAACTGGCGGCGGCACTGGACAAGCTCGGCTTAAAACCGGGCACCCGCTGCGGCACGATCGCCTGGAACAACCGCCGTCACCTGGAGATCTATTTTGGTGTCGCGGGTGCGGGCTATGTCTGCCACACGCTGAACCCGCGCCTTAAGCCCGAGCAACTGATCTACATCATCAACCACGCCGAGGACGAGGTGCTGTTCATCGACGCGACCTTTGTCCCGGCAGTGGCCCAGCTCAGAGCACATCTGCCAAAGCTGCGCCACGTGGTGCTGATGGGGCCGGAAGACGCCGAAGCCGCCGCGCAGATCGATGGGCTGCTTTTCTACGACAGCCTGCTGGCCGCGGAGAGCGGTGACCATAGCTGGCCTGATCTGGACGAGAACGCCCCCTCCAGCCTGTGCTACACCTCAGGCACAACTGGCAATCCGAAGGGTGTGCTCTATACCCATCGCTCCACCGTGCTGCACTCGCTGGGCGGCAACCAGCCCGATGGGCTGGCGCTGGCGGCGCGTGACAGCGTGATGGCGGTGGTGCCGATGTTCCACGTCAATGCCTGGGGGGTGCCCTATATCACCGCCGCGGTGGGGGCCAAGCTGGTGCTGCCGGGGCCGAACCTTGATGGCGAAAGCCTGGTTAGGCTGATTGATGCCGAGGAGGTGACCATCGCTCTGGGGGTGCCGACAATCTGGATGGGGCTGCTGCAGGCGCTGAAAGCCACGGGCAGCACAGTTCCGAGCCTGGAACGCACTGTTGTGGGCGGCTCCGCCTTGCCGACAGTGATGATCCCCACCTTCCGCGACACCTACGGGGTGGAGCTGATACACGCCTGGGGCATGACCGAGACCAGCCCGCTTGGGACCCTGAATCAACTCCTGCAAAAGCACCACGCGCTGAGCGATGCCGAGAAAGGCGCGATCCGCGAAGGCCAGGGCCGTCCGCCCTTTGGCGTGGAGCTGCGCATCGTCGATGAGACGGGTGCAGCCCTGCCCGAGGATGGCAAGACGCAGGGGGAGTTGCAGGTCCGGGGGCACTGGATCGTCGATACCTACTTCGGACAGGAGCAGCCGGCGCTCACCGAGGACGGTTGGTTCGACACCGGCGACGTCGCGACCATCGATGCCGACGGTTATATGATCATTCGGGATCGCTCCAAGGATATCATCAAGTCGGGTGGTGAATGGATCTCCACGGTCGAGCTGGAGGACATCGCCATGTCGCATCCGGGCGTTGCTCAGGCAGCGGCGATCGCGGCCCGTCATCCCAAGTGGGACGAACGCCCGGTACTGATTGCGGTAAAATCTGATGATACGCTTACGGAGGTAGAGCTTCTTAAACACTATGATGGCAGGGTCGCCTCGTGGCAGGTCCCGGACGCCGTGGTGTTCGTGGGGGCTCTGCCGCTCGGTGGAACCGGCAAGGTTCAGAAGAACAAGCTCCGCGAATCGTATGGTGACATGCTGCTGTGATGGCGGCAAAGGAGGCGGGAATTTGACCCGCCTCGGCCCCCGCCACAAAGGGGCCACATTGCCGCCCGTAGCCTGCCACAAGTCTTCCCCCGAAAAGCCAGGATGGCCTCAATTTTGCCTTGGAAACCATACGTTTAGGTGTGTTACTGGGGCCAATTTTATCTGTTAAGACCTGGTTAAGGAACCCCTCTGTATCCCGGTTTTGGGTGAACAGAAAAGGTGGTGGGAACATGACTGCTCAGAGCAACGTAGCTCCTATTATTATCAAGCGGAAAAAGGTTGTCGGTGGTGATGGTCACCACGGCGGCGCATGGAAAGTGGCCTATGCCGACTTCGTTACGGCGATGATGGCGTTCTTTCTTCTCATGTGGCTTTTGAACGCGACAACGGAAAAACAACGCAAGGGTTTGGCGGATTATTTTTCACCGTCCATTCCGCTGAGCCGCGTATCCGGCGGTGGTAATGGCGCCTTTCAGGGCGACACCATGTTCACTGAGGATGTGAAACCTCAGAACGGTATTGGCGCGACGAAGGAAAACCCGACAGATGCGTCTCGGGCGCAGGGTGACTCCGGTGTCGCCGACAGCCAACAGAATGACGAGGCCGAAGAGGCGAGCTTCCGCAAGATCGAAGAAGAGCTGATGGGACGCGGGGGCGAAAGCATGGTCAGCATTGATATGGCGCGCCATATCGTGACCCGAGTGACAGATGAAGGTTTGATCATCGAACTCTTCGAGACCGACGATGCCAAGCTGTTCGAAACCGGTACGGAACGTCCGAACGTAATGATGCGCGATCTGCTGCGGATGGTGGCTCGGGTTACGGCTGCGGTCGAGAATGACGTGGCGATCGGTGGGCATGTGGCCTCGACCCCTGTGGTCATCGCCAACAACCCGGTCTGGGCCCTCTCTCACGCCCGTGCCAATGCGACTCGGGAGCTGCTGGAGACGGGCGGTATGAAATCCAAGCGAATCTCCCGCGTGACCGGCTACGCAGATCGCGACCTTGCCTCCCAGAATCCGATGGCTGCGCGGAACAATCGCATCAGCATCACCCTTCTGCGGAAGTAATCGCCCATAAAACAAAGGCAAAAGCGGCTGGCAGATAGATAGGATTTTATCTGTTAGCCGCGCGTTAAGTACAAGCGCGCTAATCCTGACAGCGAGAAAAAACTCAAGATGCAGCAGAAAGGCGTATCTAATGACCATTTCCTCTTCGCTGAATGCTGGCGTAGCCGGGCTTGCCGCGAACTCCAGCCGCCTGGCGGCCATTTCAGATAATATCGCGAATTCCTCGACCGCCGGCTACAAGCGCGTAGTGACCTCATTTGAATCCATGGTCATCTCGCAGTCCGGCGGCACCTACGCCGCGGGTGGGGTCTCCGTCGGCAACACGCGCATGATTGACGAGCGCAGTTCCCTGATCTCCACCAACAACTCCACCGACATTGCTGTTGACGGAAAAGGTTTTATCCCCGTCGCAAGCCTCGCTGAGGTGGAAGCGGGCGGTGATCCGAACATGCTCTTGACCACTTCCGGTTCCTTTCGGACCAATGAGGAAGGCTATCTGACGACGTCGTCTGGGCTTGTGCTCTTGGGTTGGCCAGCTGATGCGGATGGCTCAATTCCCACAGTTGCTCGTGACACCGATGATCCGCTTGAGGCGATCAAATTCGATACTTCACAGTTGAGCGCAGCGCCGACGACAGCGGTGAGCCTTGGCGTCAATTTGCCAGCTGAGAGCGCAGTGACCGGGGCTGCGGGTGATGCTGAAGAGAATACCATTCAGTACTTCGACAACCTGGGCGGTCAGCAGGATCTGGATATCGTTTACACGCCAACGGGTGTGAACGACAACGAATGGTCAATGACCCTCACCGATGGTGCGACGGGTACAGTTGTCGGGGAGTACACTCTGACATTTGACGACTCCGCAACCGGCAAGGGCACGCTCGACACTGTCGCCACGACCACCGGCGGTGCTTATGATCCCGCTTCCGGTACCATCATCGTGACCACCGACAGCGGCCCGATCGAGGTTGAAATCGGTGTGATGACCCAGCTCTCGAGCGCATTCTCTGCTGCTACCATTGAGAAGGACGGCTATGAGGCTGCCAGCTTTGCCGGTGTTGAGGTCGATGAGGGCGGGCTTGTGCATGCTCTTTACGAAAATGGCAGCAGTCGTGTTGTGTATCAGATTCCTCTTGCTGACATGCCGAACGCAAACGGGATGAGGTCTCTCGACAGTCAGACTTTCATGCCGTCGCCTGACAGTGGTGCGTTCTACCTTTGGGATGCGGGCACCGGACCGACTGGAACCGTGGCTGCCTACCGTCAGGAAGAGTCGGCAACCGATGTCGCGACTGAATTGACCTCGATGATTCAAACACAGCGCGCCTATTCCTCCAACGCGAAGGTCATTCAGACCGTCGATGAGATGCTGCAGGAAACCACAAACATTAAGCGCTGATAAAATCAGCGCTTTCAAATGATAATATGTAATCACAGAAGGTGATCTGGGATGTCTCTTTCGACCGCCCTTAATAGCGCGATGACCGGTATCACGGCGGCCAGCAGGTCGACGTCGGTGGTGTCAGACAATCTCGCGAACGCCCTGACTGAAGGGTACTATCGCCGCACTTTGAATCTCAGTTCGAACGGCGCAGCCGGCGGCGTGAGCATCGGGTCGGTGCAGCGCATGATCGACCCTGCTATTCAAAAGAGCGTACGGTTGGCAGAGGCAACTCACGCTTCCAACTCGGTCACCTCCAGCTTCTATGCACAGGTTTCCGATCGGGTAGGGACAGTGAATGATGCCTACTCGGTTGCGCAACGACTGACGGATATGGAGACCGCCCTGATCGAGGCGACCTCCTTGCCGGACTCGGACGCGCGTCTCAATGATCTGTCGATGCAGGCTGAAGAACTGGCGATGTCCATTCGGGATGCGGCGGATGGTGTTGCGACCTTGAGAAACAAGGCCGAGGGTTCCATCAACGCTCTGGTCAACGGCCTGGAAACGGACCTTGAGAACCTCAACGAGATCAACAAGAAAATTCTTGCTGCGGAGATCCGCGGCCAGGATCCGTCTGGCCTTCAAGATCGGCGTGACAACCTGATTGACTCCATCAACGAGGTCATCCCGGTTCAGGTGTATCAGCGGGATAACAATCAGACTGCTCTTTACACCACGTCAGGTATCAAGCTGATCGACGGTGGCTCTGTCGCTGAGTTCTCCTTCAATAAGACGTCTCTGGTCACGCCTTACATGTCCATCGGCAATGGGCAGCTGTCAGGTCTGGAGATTGATGGCAGGTCCATCGATACATCCATCGACGGCAAAATCGGTGGCGGCAGTCTCGCGGCGCAATTCCATGTTCGGGATGTTGCTGCGGTACAGGCGCAGAACGATCTGGACACAATGGCGGGCGATCTGATTGAGCGTTTCCAGGATCCGACTGTGGATCCCACGCTTGGTGCCACAGACCCGGGGATATTTACCGATAACGCGGCCTACTATGACAATACGAACGAATTGGGTATCGCCAATCGGATAGAGATCAACAGCGTCATCGCCATGAGTGGTGATGCAGAAACCTGGCGCTTGCGTGACGGTCTGAATGCGGCAGCGATCGGCAATCGTGGGGATACAACGATCCTCAACAACTACGGCGCCGCACTGGATGCAACAAATACGATCTCGTCGCCCGGGTTGGGGTCTGGTGACTACAGCGCATATTCGATCGCCGCGAACCTGATGACCAATTTCACCCAGGAAAACACTTGGGCGGAGCAGCAACTGGCTTTCTCGTCGGCCATCTATTCCGACATCCAGGCTCGCGAATTGGAACAGGGCGTTGATACCGACTCGGAACTTCAAACGCTGATGATGGTCGAAACGGTCTATGCCGCGAACGCCCGGATGATCCAGGCGATCGATGAAATGATGCAGGAACTGATGAGGCTCTAAGCTATGAATGTGCAATCTTTTGGTGATATGGCGCAGTTTCTGTTTCTGCGCGGTCGTTCGGTAGAATTGAACAAGACCCTGGACACGCTGACCCAGGAAATGAGTACGGGCGTTTCGTCGAACCTGCCGGCACGCCTTGGCGGTGATCTGGGGTTTGTTGCGGATCTCGAGCGTTCAATCTCGAAAATGGACAGCTACAAGGTCGCAGCGCAAGAGGCCGCACTATTTTCTTCTACTGCGCAGGACTACCTCGAACGGATCAATGACAATGCGTTGAACCTCGGTGCGGATATCCTTTCGTTGTCCAGTACGGCCAATGACACCACCGCGCAGGAGCTGGCCTCTCAATCGATGACCTATCTGAAGGAGGCTATTTCTAATCTAAATGGTCAGCTGTCCGGGCGAAGCCTGTTTGCCGGTACCGACACCAGCACATCGCCGCTGGAAAGTGCGGACACCATGATGACAGCACTGGTTGCTGAAGTCGGCGCGCTGACGGACGAGGATGATATCGTCCAGGCGGTGCAGGACTGGTTCGCGGATCCTGCGGGGTTTGATGCGATCATGTATAACGGTTCGACCGACAACATGAGCGCCGTGCGGATCGGCGTAAATGAAGAGGTCAACTTCGCCCTCCGTGCCGACGATGAGCGTCTCAAACAGGCCATGAAAAGCTTCGCACTTGGGGCGCTGGGCAGTCAGGATTATCTTGGCCATCTGTCCACGGTGGAATCTTCGGCTCTGGTGGCGCGGGCTGGCACTGAACTGATGAATGCGCAGACCAGCCTGACGGATGTGCAGTCCGATCTTGGCTTCATTCAGGCGCGGATCGAGGAAACACAGACCCGCAATACCGCCGCTTTCACATCCATGGCCACGACCCTCAATGATCTGATCCTGGCCGATCCTGCTGAAACCGCCAGTCGCGTTGAGGAGGTCCAGTTCCAGCTGGAAGCGCTCTACTCGATCACCGTGCGGTCCTCGCAGCTTAATCTGTTGAACTACATGTAATGCGCAAACTCCTTCATATCCTGATGACATGTCTGTTGCTGCCGACGCTGGCGCAGGCCAATGCAATCCGCCTCAAGGACCTAGTCGAATTTGACGGGGTCCGAGGCAACGATCTGGTGGGCTATGGCCTCGTGGTTGGTCTGAATGGTACCGGGGATGGTTTGCGCAATTCACCATTCACCGAAGAGATCATGACGAATATCCTCGAACGCCTCGGCGTCAACGTGAGTGGCGAGCAGTTCCGACCCAAAAACGTGGCGGCCGTGTTTGTAACCGCCTCCCTGCCGCCCTTCGCGCGGGTGGGCGGAACGATTGATGCGACGGTGTCTGCGATCGGTGATTCCAGCAGCCTGTTGGGTGGGACACTTATCATGACGCCTCTCAACGCAGCCGATGGGCAAATTTATGCAGTGGCGCAGGGCACGATCCTGGCCGGCGGTGCGGTGGCCGAAGGTGAGGCCGCAACCGTGACAAAGGGCGTGCCGACGTCCGGCGTGATCCCGTCGGGCGCGCGGGTCGAGCGAGAGATCGATTTTGACCTGTCGTCGCTCGATTCCATGCGGTTGGCCTTGCGAGAGCCGGACTTCACGACTGCAGGCCGCATCGAAAGTGCAATCAATAGCGAGTTTGGTCGCAATGTTGCAGTGATGCGTGACTCCGGCACGGTTGAGGTCAATATCCAGCGCACCAACGCACGTTCGACCGCCCATGCGGTTGGCCGCATGGAGAACGTGTTGGTAGAGCCGCAGCGCAAGGCACGTGTCGTCGTGGATCAAAGCTCTGGCACCATTGTAATGGGCAGTGATGTGCGGATCTCTCATGTAGCCGTGGCCCAGGGCAACCTGACACTGCGTGTAGAAGAAGCGCCGCTGGTTTCTCAGCCCAACCCCTTTGCCGATGGTGAAACCGTGGTGGTGCCGCGCACCGGTGCCGCATTGGAGGAAGAAGAGGGAATACAACTCGCTGAAGTCCGCGAGACGACCTCTTTGTCTGAGGTAGTGGCTGGTCTGAATGCGCTGGGCGTATCCCCGCGCGACATGATCGACATCCTGAAAAGCCTCAAGGCTGCAGGGGCGCTGCATGCGGAGTTCGTCGTGCGCTAACTCGCAGATCTCAGCCCCCTGACGAAGCACCCCGGGAGACCCGCCCGGGGTGCTTTTTTGTGCAGGACTAGGACGGAGAGCATTGGGGCGAGTATCATCATGCGCAGGTTGCGGGCGGTATGGTCTAGCTTGTGCAGTTTTGATGGATTGATCGCGCTGTGGCCGTCGGCCATGATTTCACAGCACAGCACAGCACAGCACAGCACAGCACAGCACAGCACAGCACAGCACAGCACAGCACAGCCAACGCTGATTCCATGTGTGAGTGCCAGCGAGGTGGATGTCGTTTGCTTGAGCCGCCGCCCGACGGGTGTCGGCGTGTCGCGTGCCAGGGAGCGCCATGCTCGAAATTCGCGGGACCCATAAATGAAAGAAGCCCGGGCTGCTGGACAACCCGGGCTTCTTTGTTTCGAGGTGTTGGGGTTGCGTCAGCCCGGATAATAGCTCCGGACCAGAGCGCTCGCGATCAGGCTCCAACCGTCAGCGACAACGAAAAACGCCAGTTTGAACGGAAGAGAGACGAGTGCTGGCGGCACCATCATCATGCCCATCGACATGAGAACAGCGGCCGTTACAAGATCGATAACCAGGAACGGCAGAAACACCAAGAAGCCGATTTGGAAGGCTCGGGTGATTTCTGAGAGCATGAAGCTTGGGATAAGTACCGAAAGTGACGAGTCGGGCGAGGGGTCCGTGCCCTCTGTAGCCGGTCTGAGATCGGCGATGGCGTAGTAGGTGTCAGCATCGAGCCTGTTGGCCATGAAGACCCGAAAGGGTTGAACGGCACGTTCCAGCGCCGGCACGACTCCGAGCTCCTCATCAATCAGCGGGGCGATTCCGGTCTCCCAGGCTTCGGTAAACACCGGTTCCATCACGAAATAGGTCAGGAACATCGCCAAGCTGATCATCAGCATGTTCGGCGGTGCCTGCTGCAGACCGATACCCTGACGTAAGATCGACAGAACCGTGATCAGGAATGGAAAACAGGTGAGCATGACCAGGAGGCCCGGCGCAACGCTGAGCACAGTGATCAAAAGGATGAGCTGGATGGTTCGGGCCGAAATCGACTGTCCATCCGCGAGGTTAAGGCTCAATTCTTGAGCCAGCGCTGCCTGAGGTTGCGCCAGCAGTACAAAGACCGCCAGCGCTCCCAGAGCGATAAATTTCCGTGTCATCCCAGCCCGCTTTGCAGATCTGCAATTTCTGTCAAACGTACGGCCAGCTGGCCGGCCTGATCGCCTTCCATTTCTTCCAGTTGACCGCGCGCCACCAGACGGTCTCCGACATAAAGGTCCACGGGATCTTCGACCTTCTTGTCCAAGGTCAAAATCGCGTTTTCACCGAGGTTCACAAGGTCGCGAATCAGAGGGCGCGCCTTGCCAACTGACACGATCACCTCCACCGGGACCGAGACAAACGGATTGGAGGCATCGGCGGATTTCGGGTTCAGTTCGCCAGACTCATCCATAGTGGCTTTCCTCTTTGAATTGATAGGAGAAGGCATCGATCGACTCGCGGATGGATTCGATGAGTGCCTCGGAGTTCAGTTCACGTTCGCTCTGCCCAACCCGAAGTTGGGCCTGCCCTGCATTGAGATTTGCATCTTCGCGCACGCGGACATCGAGGGATGTTTCATCACCAAGCAGCGCCCGGATGGCAGTCCCTTCTCCGGCTGCGGCAACGACCTCCATCGGTTCATTGATCCGGCTTTTAGCCATTTCATTGAGATGGTCGATGATGTGGTGGCCGAAGGTCGCCGCCATCGTGTCGGGAAGGATGGCCGAGGTCAGGACCTTGAACATCGGATCAAGCGATTCCATCAGCTGCGACTGAGCCTCATGATAGGTGAAGCTCAGATCCTCGAGCGAACTGGCAAGGGTCGCAGAAACATTGGTGACTTCCTTGTCCTTGGCATCGATCGCGTCATCCCAGCCCGCAGTGTAGCCTTTTTCGAAGGATACCAGCTTTGCTTCTTCGACGACTTCTTCGGAAAAGTTGCTGACAGGCTCGACGGGAGTTTTGACGCCAAAGTCCTCCAGAAGATGTGCAATTGTCATCCGGCACGCTCCTCATTGTTTTCTTCCAGCCACCCGCGCAGGATTTGCACGGTTTCTTCCTGGCGGTCGCCGATCATCGATCGCAGGCGATCCACGGGATCAGCGCTCATACCGCCGCCAAAGCTGTTGAGCCCGTCGCCCATGCCCGGTAGCTCGCCCATGGGCTCGAAGCCACCCTGACCGCCACTGTCGATTTCCCCATCAAGAGCAATGTTGGCGCCCAGGTCGGGGTTGGTCATGAAGTTGGCATCACCTCCAGCCATATGCGGAAGCTCTGGCAGGCCGCCGTCCAGAGTTGACCCGTCCGGTGCGGCAAGGGACCGAACCGACGCGCCATTTCCTGCGAGGATCGGACGCACCACGAACAGGCCAAGGATCAGGGCAACCAGCGCCAGTGCCGCCATCTGGATGATCGACATCACGTCAAAATACAGATTGTCGAAGAAGGATGCGGTGACCGCTGTTCCTTCAGGTTCTACATTCGGCAGATCCATGGACTTCAGCGTGATCACGTCGCCGCGATTCGGATCGAACCCAACCGCAGAAGAAATCAACTCGCGCAGTGCTTCGAGCTCTTCTTCAGGGCGCGGCTGGAATTCAGTCTGACCCTCGGCGATTTCGGTTGTGACACCGTTGACCAGAACCGCGACGGTCAGGCGTTTTATCGCGCCAGGACCGCGTACGATTTCCTTTTCGGTTTCGGACACTTCGTAATTGACCCGCTCCCGGGTGGCGTTGGTGTTGGCACGCGATCCTTCACCAGTACCCGCATCACCATCTGGAATATTCGATGCCACGGTGACTTCGCCGGCCTGATTCTGCGAGGAGTCGGTACGTTCCTCGACATCGGTACTGATCGCGACACGGCTTTCCGGGTCGATCCGCTTTTCACGGATCGATTCGGTATCAGTCACCGTCTCCACGCTGATTTCGACAACGGCATTGCCATGTCCGACGCGCGCCTCCACTAGGCGCAGAACACGTTCGCGCAGGGTCTGAGATCGATCATCAGTGCCCGCACCCGCGGCAGCAGCTGCTTCAGGCGATCCGATCAGGGCGCCATTGGCGTCGATAACTGCCACGTTATCCACCGCAAGCCCGGCAACAGCAGAGGCCACGAGAAAGCGAATCGCGTTGGCCTGCGCTGGTGTGACCGGTGTCCCCATCGGCGTCACGGATACAGAAGCCGTGGGTTCGATTGTTCGTTGGAACGGGTTGCTCCCGGTGTTAGCGATATGAACTCGCGCCTGACTAACATGAGGGTTCGCCACAATGGTGCGGGCCAATTCGCCTTCTTTCGCGCGCCAATAGGCAGCGTCAAACATTTGCGAGGTGGTCCCGAACCCGCTGAGCGAATCGAGTAGCTCGTACCCTTTGCCGCCATTTGCTGGCAAACCCTGGCTGGCCAGGGTCATTCGCAGTTCATCGCGTTTGTTCGACGGGACGTAGATCGACCCGCCGCGTATTTCATAGTCGACAGCGCTTTGTTCGAGCGCGCTGACGACATCTCCGGCCGAGCTGCTCTCGAGCCCGGCATATAGTAGTTGCATGGATGGCTTATTCGCCACCATGGACATGAGGAAGAAGGTGAAGATCACGGCGAGAGTCGCCCCGATTGCCATCAACCGCTTCCGCGTATCCAAACCTGCCCAGACATTCTTGATCTGCTGCACATTAACCTCCGTCGCACCGGCGTTCTCTCCGGCCTGCAACCCTTTTCTCCGATTGGCCTTAACATTCGGTTAGTTCCTGTCGGGTTATGAACGGGGTGCACGACGTTTTAGGGATAGCCATGACAGACGCTGTAGCTGATGTAGGAACAGATGGACCGGCCAAGAAGAGTAAGATGCCCCCTATCATAGGGCTCGTACTTGGACTCGCCGGTGCAGGGGGCGGTTTTTATGCCGTTCAGTCGGGCCTTCTTCCTTTTGGAGATAAGGCTGGGTCGGAAGTTGCCCATGCCACCAAAGAGGCGCCAGAAGGCGTAGACAAGGGTGAGACGGCGGGAGAGATCGCCAACCTTGCCTTTATCGAAATGGAACCGATCGTAATCACGCTGAACAAAGCCAGTGGCGTTCAGCAGCTTCGGTTCCGCGCTCAACTCGAGGTCAATCAGGCCGATCAGGTCGAGGTTGAAAAAGTCCTCCCCAGAGTTGTCGACGTTCTGAACAGCTACCTGCGGGCGCTGGAGCTTGAGGATATGACAGATCCGATGGCCCTGCCGAAACTGCGGGCACAGATGCTACGGCGGATCAACATTGCGACCGGTCAAGGACGCGTGCGTGATCTGCTGATCATGGATTTCGTACTCAACTAGGAGGACAGGATGGAACTTATAGCTGATATCCTGCTTGCGGCCGGAGCACTGGGTGCTGGGTTTTATTGCCTGGTGCTATCGCGCCGACTGAAACGCTTCAACGATCTCGAAAAAGGGGTCGGAGGCGCGGTGGCGGTGCTCTCGTCGCAAGTGGATGATCTGAACAAGTCGTTGGTTGCAGCGCGCAAGATGTCGGATGGATCTAGCCAGGCGCTGGAGCAATTGACTGGCCGGGCCGAATCCGTATCGCACAAGCTGGAACTGATGATGGCGTCGATGCATGATATCGCGCCACAGCAGGAACCGGCGTCTCAAGCGGCAGCGACGACCGAAGAAAATGACGCGCTTGCAGAAGCTTATGAGGCTGATGCACAGGACGACGCGGCTGCAGATGCCGTCCAGTCGGAGCCTCAGGAAGAAGCAAAGCCTTCTGGTCTGATGTTCGTGCGTCATAACCGGAATCAAAATCGGGTAGCGTGATGGCGAAGGCTGAAAAATCCAAGAGAATGGAAAAGGCTAAGCGCGGTACGTTGATGCTGTTGGCGATTTTCCTGATGGGGTCAGCGGCGGTTCGAATCGCTCTCGAAGCGGCCCCGGCCATCGCGCTTGAAGTTTCCGAGATGCAATCTTCAGACGACGGGTCAAACGTGCCAACGGCTGGTGGAGGCCGCTCCGCTGTCCCCGATTCGGCAGAGATGCAAGCCATGCTTGCGGCCTTCAAGAAACGTGAAGCCTTGCTGAATGAGCGGGAGGCGGAGCTGGAAGATCGTATGCGAGCACTGGAGATCGCCGATCAGGCGATCAACAAGAAGCTTACGGACTTGCAGCAGGCAGAGGAAAAGCTATTGGCCACTCTCGCGCTTGCCGATGGTGCCGCCGAACAGGATGTCACCAAGCTGACCAGTGTCTACGAGCAGATGAAGCCAAAGGAAGCGGCTGCATTGTTCGAAGAAATGGACCCGACCTTTGCAGCTGGATTCCTGGCACGTATGCGGCCAGAGGCGGCTGCTGGTGTCATGGCTGGTCTCAGCCCAGAAGCGGCCTATACCATCAGCGTGGTACTGGCCGGGCGAAATGGTGAGGTGCCCAAGGAATAACTTGGGCCTTCACTCAGTCTTTCTTAACAAGACTCATCTACCTTCCAAGCAGTGATAGAATTTGGAGCTTACCTATGATCGGGATTGTGGGGATCGTTGTGATCTTTGTCATGGTGTTCGGTGGCTACCTGCTTGCAGGCGGGAAGCTGGGCATCATCGTCAAGTCTCTTCCTTTTGAGATGATGATGATTGGTGGCGCGGCTATCGGGGCTTTCCTGATCAGCAATGACATGAGCGGCGTAAAACATACGCTTAAGGACATGGGTAAGGTCTTTAAGGGGCCCAAATGGAAGCCGGATGACTACAAAGATCTGCTGTGCTTGCTATTCGCTCTCATCCGCATCGCCCGAGCGAATCCAGTCGAGGTGGAACAGCATATCGAGGATCCGGAGAATTCCTCCGTATTTGGAAAATATCCCAAGATCCTGGCGGATAAAGAAGCCGTAAATCTGATTAGTGACACGATGCGCTCTGCGTCCATGAACTACGATGACCCGCATCAGGTCGAAGAGGTTCTGGAAAAGCGGATCGACGCCAACCTGCATCATGCGTTGCATTCAAGCCATGCGTTGCAGACCATGGCCGACGGTCTGCCCGCGCTGGGCATTGTGGCCGCTGTTCTCGGGGTGATCAAGACGATGGCGTCTATCGATCAGCCGCCTGAAGTCCTTGGCAAGATGATTGGTGGCGCGCTCGTCGGGACTTTTCTTGGGGTTTTCCTGTCCTATGGTCTGGTCGCCCCCTTCGCTGGCAAGGTGAAATCTGTCGTCGAGGAAGACGCGCATTTCTATCAGCTGATCCGAGAGGTTCTGGTGGCGAACCTTCACAACCACGCCGCCGCCATCTGCATTGAAGTGGGGCGTCAGAATACGCCTTCCCACATCCGGCCCGGGTTCTCCGAGCTGGAGGAAGCCTTGAATTCGGTGAAACAGGACGCAGCATGATTTCGCGAGCAATCGCATTGGCGACCGCAGTAGTGGTCGCCGGATATGCAGAAGCACAAACCATCGTAACGCGCTCGGGTGAACACGAAGACTTTTCCCGGCTCGTAATGCGAATCCCTGATGGGGTAGAGTGGTCTCTGACGCAAAGTGATCGCATTGCCACCATCAACGTCGGATCTCCGACGGCAGTGTTCAATACGCGTGGCGTATTCGATCTCATCCCCCGCACCCGCATTCAAGACATCAGACAGTCCGGCCCAGGCCAGCCGCTGCGAATTGATCTGGGTTGTGAATGTAGCGTCGACTATTATCAGCAGTCGGATGGCTATCTCGTTGTAGACGTGCGTGAGGGGCGTCCACTTTCACTAGCGGAACCGTCTGATAGAGCAAGTCTGCCACTGACCTTCCCGACGTCCGGGGAGGGCTACAGCTTTAATCTGGAGCGCCAGAACTTGGCCAGTGCGCGGGTCGCACTGAACCTCGAGGACGCGGTCGAGCAGGCATTCGGTTCTTCAAAGCAGCAACCGCTGCACACCGGGCCATTGGAACTGCCGCTTCGTGACGCGGAAGAGGCGGGGCCCACAGCCGAGAGCGCGCTTGCTGAGGCAAAACCTCCCGCCGAAAAAAACAAAGATGGTAAATCCGAACCCAAACCTTTGGATGCGAATGCCAGCCTTCTAATGGATTTCGACGAAAGCCAGCGGGCTGCCATGGTGAATGACACCGAGGCGCGCATCCTGCAGCAAATCGGGCGCGCCAGTAACCAAGGGCTCCTACAGCCCAACGCTGAGACGCAGGAGAACCAGCAACTTAATCCTCTGGATAATGGCAACCGCCCTCTCAACCCTTTGGACAACATTTCGGTCACATCAGCGATTGATCGCGAAACAGGATTGTTCGCGGCCGGCGCAGGGGATGAGAATGTTGATACGCACTGTATCGCGGATAGAGAAATAGCGATTAACAAATGGGGCGATGAAACACCGTTCGCTGAACAGATCGGAGAGTTGCGTAACAAGGTTCTTGGCGAATTTGACGAGGTAAATCGTGATTCAGCGCTGAAGTTGACACGAACCTATCTGTATTTTGGCTTCGGAGCTGAGGCGATAGCAGCCTTGGGGCTTCTGTCCGAACGAGACTTGAACCCGCGCTCTCGTGAAGTGATGATCACGATGGCTAAGATTCTCGATGCTTCTGACATGCCCGTGAACACGATTTTCTCGGGACAGCAGACCTGCAACGGTGACGCTGCTTTCTGGGCTGCGCTATCAGATGGGCTGGTCAAGAAAAGCGCGAATACTGACGCAATTCAGCAGGCATTCGCGCGCCTTCCAGCGCATCTTCGGGTGCAGCTGGGCCCACGCCTAAGCACGTTTTTTGCAGATGCAGGCGATCCAAGCGTCGCAAAAGCGGCTCTGCGATCTGTGGACCGCACGGGTATTGAAGCGGTCCCGGATCGCAATCTCGCCGAGGCCGCGATCGCTGAACTCGAAGGTGATACAGATGAAGTGGTCCGCAATCTCAACGAGGAAGTCGCAGAGCAGAGTCAGAATACGCCTAAAGCGCTCATCGACCTTATCAAGCTGAGCTATGCGGAACGTCGCGCTTTGACTCCGGATGTTCCGGACCTGACGGCCTCTTACGAACTGGAGAACCGTCATTCCGCGCTCGGTGCCGAATTGCGTCTAGCTGAGGTGACTGCTTTGGCGTTAACGGGCGACTTTGACAGGGCTTTCCAGCAAGTGTCCGTTTTGGAACAACGCGATGGCACCAATGCCAGAAATGCAGCCAATGTACCTTTGATGACGTTGCTGACAGAGAATGCTGACGACGTAACCTTCCTAAAATACGCGTTGATTTTTGCAGAAGAGGCGGGTGCGACGCGTGCAGGCCAAGTTGGTGATATGGTGGCCCGCCGGTTGCTTGATCTGGGGTTTGCGGAGCAAGCAGAAATGTTGTTGGTTAAGATGAGCCTGGAGCCGCAGAATAACGAACGTCGCATGATGAGTGCTGAAGCACATCTCCAAATGGATCAGCCTCAGCGGGCTCTGGTTGAGTTGATGGGGCTCGAAGGACAGCAAGCAGATCGTATGCGGGCCGAGGCCCTGTGGCGTAACAAGGAGTATGAACGGGCGAGCCAGTATATGGTGTCCGCACAGGATTTGAACGAAGCCGCACGTGGGTTTTGGTTGTCTGAGGATCTGGACGCAGCGGAAGCATTGGATGAAGAAGCCGCCCCTTTCCGTGCAGTTGCAGATCTGACCAAGCAGATTGACACAGCAGTCCAGGAACCGCAGGGCATGCCCCCACTGGCAGAAGCACGTGCGCTGATCGAGAGCAGCGCCGGGGCGCGGACGTCGATCGAGGAACTGCTTCGTCAGGTTGAGCGAACTGCGCCTGAAGAAGAATAGGGTATCCCTTTCATTTTGCATTGGCATGGCCGTCCCGGAGGACGGCCATTTCGCTTCGCCTGATAACATTTTGTAAAGCATGTCGGCCTACCGTGAGGACAGGGAAGAATCCTCATTTGGAACAGGCAAAATGCCAGTGAAAAAGACGACAGCAACCGGGCAACGATCCCGGCATTTTTTGACCGTGCGGCAAGGGGCTCCCCTGCTGGCGCGGTTTTTGGCGTTTTCGCGATGGATTATCGCCAGTCTTAGCGGACCTCTCTATCTTCCGACCGGTACTGCCGGGCCGATCCTGATCGCTTTCATATAAGAGAAAAACTCGTGCCGAATCTGTCAATCAAAGAGCTTTTCAGCCCGACGATCCTTCTTGCGATGGCGCTTATGGCGATCATTGTGATGATGATATTGCCAATGCCGGCGTGGGTGTTGGACGTGGGGCTCGCCACTTCGTTCGCACTTGCGATCCTCATATTCACAGTGACCCTCTTCATCGAGAGACCTTTGGATTTTTCGTCGTTTCCGACGATCCTCCTCGCATCCTTGATGCTGCGCCTGTCCTTGAATGTGTCATCGACCAAGCTGATCATCGGACAAGGCCACACCGGTACGGATGCGGCCGGCAATGTGATCGAGGGGTTCGCGAACTTCGTGATGGGCGGCAGTGTCTTTCTCGGGCTTGTGGTCTTCGGGGTTCTGCTGATCGTGAACTTCATGGTCATCACAAAGGGTGCGGCGCGCATGGCGGAAGTTGGCGCGCGCTTCGCGCTCGATGGGATGCCGGGTAAACAGCTCGCGATTGACAGCGACGTGTCTGCGGGTGCGATCGATCACGCCACTGCCAAGGAACGCCGGGAGACCGAACAGCGTGAAACCACATTCTTCGGCTCGCTCGATGGCGCGTCGAAATTTGTGAAAGGCGATGCAGTCGCAGGCCTTCTCATTACTCTGCTGAACCTGATTGTCGGTCTTTTGATGGGGGTTCTCATCCACGGCATGCCGATTGGAACGGCTTTTGAAACCTACGCGATTCTGACCGTTGGGGACGGTCTCGTGTCGCAGATCCCATCGGTGATCATCTCTATCGCAGCCGCGCTTCTGCTGGCACGAGGCGGTGCCACCGGTGCCACAGACACCGCGATTTTCTCGCAGTTTGCCAAGTATCCAGGGGCGATCGCCGCAGTATCCGTGCTGATGATCCTCTTCGCCCTGGTTCCGGGTTTGCCGTTTATTCCATTCATCACCGGTGGCGCTCTCCTTGGGTACCTTGCCTACCGCGTCCAGAAGAAGAATGCCGAGACAGAACAGTCGGAGCTGGATGCGAAAGTCGAGGAGGTCCAGTCGCCCGAAAAAGCCAAGGCGCTTGGTGATATCCTGGACCTCGATGACCTGCATCTGGAGTTTTCCCAAGATTTGGTATCGATGGTTCTTGATCCCGGAACCGGACTGGACGCACGCATTGCGAATATGCGCACGCATGTAGCCACGACCTTTGGTCTGATTTTGCCGGAAATCCGCCTGACGGATGAGGCCGAACTGGAGAACGGAACCTATGTCGTTCGTATTCAGGGTGTTGAGCAAGCACGCGGTACGCTGCATCCGGATATGGTTTTGGCATTGATGCCAGATAATCATGCTGCGTTGCCGTCCGGAACTGATGTGACAGAGCCCGTCTACGGTGCACCCGCCCGCTGGATTTCGACCAAGCATCAAGAAGACGCCGCCCTGATGGGGGCGACTGTGGTGTCACCGCCGGAGATCCTTGCCACGCATCTTCTGGAAGTCGTCAAACAAAGCTTCCCGCGCCTGTTCACGCTCAAGGCCCTGCGCCGCTTGCTGCGCGAGATGACGGATCTGACAGATGAGTTTCGCGCCAATGCCAACAAGAAACTGTTGGATGAGTTGATCCCGGACAAGGTGCCGATCGATACTCTGCACGCAGTGTTGCGCCTTCTGCTCGAAGAACGCGTGTCGATCCGAAATATGCCGCTGATCCTTGAGTCCATCGCCGAAGCGCGCATGCGAACCACGTCGCCGGAGCTGATTACAGAGCATGTGCGTCAACGCCTCGGCTTTCAGTTGGTGGCAGAAATGAAGCGTGACGATGGTACCATTCCGCTGGTACAGCTGGCCCCTGAATGGGAAGATGCGTTCACCACTTACCAGGTTGAAACCCAGTCCGGCCTTGATATTGCCTTGCCCCCGGACACGTTCAACAAGCTTGTTGATGCCATGAGCGACAAGATCAACCAGGTCACCGAGCAAGGTATCTTCGCCGCCATCGTCACCTCCACGCGACGTCGCCGGTATCTTCGCACGATCCTGCGGTCCCGCGGCATTCAAAATCCGGTATTGTCCTTTGAGGAAATCGGATTGGAGGCCCGCCCGGCACTTGTAGGTATGGTCGCGGCATGAACTTTGAAGGCATTACTCCTGAATTGCTAGCACTGTTCGGTGCAGGGTTCTGGCAAGGAGCCATTGTGTTCCTGCGCATCGGAGCAATGACTGCGGTCATGCTCGGGTTTGGGGAACAGCTCGTCCCGACTCAGATCCGACTCGTTTCAGGTTTGGTGTTTACCGCCATTGTCGCCCCGACTTTGCCCCAGATACCGATGCCGCAATCGACCATGCAGTACGCCGGGCTCGTTGCGACAGAGGCGGTTGTGGGGCTGTCGCTTGGGGTCGCGCTGCGGATGTTCATGCATATGTTGCAGACCGCAGGGTCGATTGCGGCTCAATGTACCTCGCTCAGCCAAGTGCTAGGCGGTGCAGGGGCCGATCCGATGCCGGCGCTTGGTGCTGTCTTGTGGATCTCCGGCATAGCGGTAGCGGTCATGCTGGATTTTCACATTCACGCGGCAGAGTTGATGATCAGGTCCTATGATCTGTTTCCCATTGGCGTCTTCCCGGATGCCTCGGGGCTATCGGAATGGGGAGTCCACCGCGTGTCGGAAACGTTTTCGATCGCGTTCACACTGGCAGCGCCGTTCCTGATCACTGCAGTTATCTACAACCTCACGCTTGGAGTCATCAATCGTGCGATGCCACAGCTGATGGTGGTTTTTGTCGGTGCACCAGTGATCACGTTTGGTGGCTTGTCGATCCTGATGATTGGCGCGCCGATGATGCTTCAGGTCTGGGGGCGCAATCTGTTGATGTTCTTTGCAGACCCGGGTGTTGGAATGCCATGAGCGACGATAGCGAAGACTCAGACAAGTCATTTGAACCAACGCCCGAAAAGCTGCGCAAGGCACGTCAGGACGGCGATGTCCCGAAGTCGAACGACCTGCTGCAGGCGGCCTCATATCTGGGTCTGTTAATCGCGCTTTACGCGGCCGGACGGTCTTCCATTGAAGAACTCGGCACCGTCTTGATGAGTATGATCGACCAGCCTGATCGACTGGTCCCGGTATTCTTCGGCGATGGCAGCGCCTCCCCCATTGCGGGGGAGTTCATATCTGCAGCGTTTGGATCAATACTGTCGTGGTTTGTTGTCCCGGCGGCACTTGTGTTGCTGGCGGTGTTTGCACAAAAGGCCATGGTCTTTGCCCCAAAGCGGATTGAACCGAAGCTCTCGCGCCTCTCCATCATCAAGAACGCCCAGAACAAGTTTGGTCGCTCCGGCCTGTTTGAATTTGCTAAGAGCTTCTTCAAGCTGGTTCTGTATTCTGTTGCTCTGGGAGTTTACCTGTCTTGGCGGTTGCCTGAGATGATCGCATCTGTGGGCACCAGCCCTTTTACGGTTGTTCCATTCCTGGCGCAGCTTGCCATGGAGTTCCTGATCCTGACGTTGATCATTGCCCTGGCGATCGGTCTTGTGGATGCATCATTTCAACAATCTGAATTTATTCGGAAAAACATGATGTCGCGCAAGGATGTCATGGATGAGATGAAGCAATCTGAGGGCGATCCGCACATGAAAGGCCAGCGCAAGCAGAAGGGGCGTCAGATCGTGAGCAAACAGATTGCCGCTGCGGTTCCCGATGCGGATGTGGTTATCGTGAACCCGACGCACTATGCGGTAGCCCTGAAATGGACCCGGGTTGCGGGTAGCGCGCCTGAGTGCGTTGCCAAAGGGGTCGACGAGGTTGCTGCCATGATCCGCGAGATCGCGCAGGAGAATGGCGTACCGCTGCACAGTGATCCACCAACCGCACGCGCACTTTATGCAACGGTTGAGGTCGGTGAGGAAATTTCCGAGGAACATTACGCTCCAGTGGCGGCTGCGGTTCGTTTTGCCGAAGAGATGCGTAAGAAGGCGAAGGAGAGTGTCGTATGAAACAGGACAAGATGCTTGCGCAGATGAAGGCGGTGACGAATGCCGTTTACCTGCGGGAACACGCCAAAGTTAAACCCATTCTTGACCGTGAGGCACAGCTGCGCGGCAAGCTGGCAATGTTGAAACAGCAAGTGGAAGAGTCCAGGTCCCTGATTGACGAAAGCCATGAGATGAAGACTCTCGGTGTCGATCTGCAATGGCAGAGATGGCACACCAATGCACGCCGGGATATCAATCAGGACCTTGCTCAGGTCACGGCACAGAAGTTTCGTGCAATGGACAAGCTGCGTCACGCCTTCGGCCGTAAACATGCGGTAGAGACTATGGAAAATCAGCATAAATCGGATGCCAAGGAACGTCGCAACAAGATGCTGTTTGATCGGTTGATGAACCTCGACTGAGGCGGGCCTGGGAACAGCCCTGGCAAAGAGCTAGATGCCAAGAGAGGCCGCCTTCGAAGTTGAAGGCGGCCTCTCTTGTTAAGTGGTGCGCGCGATTGTGATCAGACGTCCTGGCGGGTGATTTCCAGAATGAGTACATCGATCAGATCCGAGCCGAGAAAACGCCGTGCCTCTTCGCGCAATGAGGTGCGCAACGGATCGAGAACCTCGGAACGCGTGAAAGCACCGCGGAATCCACCCATGTTGGCGTGATCGAACAGCACGCGCAGAAAGACATCGCGCAGCTTGGGCTCGAAGGAGTGTACCTTGCCGGCCATTCCGGGCTTGGTCTCAAGGCTGAGGGAGATAACCACCATCGAGGTCAACTGTTCGCGCTCCACGACGGGGATCACGAACTGGTTTTTGATCTTTATGAAATCGTTCGGTATCTCATCGTCCTGAGCGGCCATGGTTTCGTCGGCCTTGTCATCCGCCGCCATCTCTGGATTTTCGCTAGAGCCTTCACCCTCGGCGCCGTCGGCGGATTGTGTATCCTCAGGGGGCGGTGCGAGCATGATGCCCGCACCTATGCCACCGCCGATGCCGATCACCAGCATGAGTATGGGAAGCAGTTTCGACAACATGTTTGTACCTCAGAAAGGAAGGACTGCGTCCAGCACCTGCTGGCCATAGCGGGGTTGCTGTACGTCGGTAATTTGACCGCGACCACCGTAGGACACGCGCGCCGAGGCGATCTTGTCATAGGTGACTTCGTTTTGACGGGTGATATCATCCGGGCGCACGTAGCCGGAGACCAATAGTTCGCGCAGCTCGAAGTTCACGCGCAACTCCTGAGAGCCACTGATCGCCAGAACACCGTTTGGAAGCACGTCTACAACGGTCGCCGCCACCCGCAGCTCCAGCTTCTCGCTGCGGCTTACGGATCCGCTGCCGCCGGAGGAAGACGAGCTGCCCAAATCTACCAGGTCGGCGCTGGATGCTCCATCTGGAAGCGAGTCGTCGAGACGCTGCGGCAGGCCCAGAAGTTGAGGCACTTGCATGCTTTCCGACGAATTCCGGGAACGTTCAGTGTCGTTGGAGATGGAGGCTTGCTCGTCGATCTCTATCACCACCGTAAGGATATCGCCTTTCTTGGTTGCACGACGATCCCCGAGCAGAGACTGGCGCGAGCCACTCCAGAGCGAGGCGTTGTCGACCGCACGTTGCTGCTGTGAGGTCAGCGGTAGACCCTGGTAAAGCATGGCGACATGTTCCTGGGTTTCATTTGCTGGCGTGAAGCTCGGCGGCTTGCCCAGATGGTCAAGACGCGCGCATCCGCCAAGGAGCCCCAGGCCGAGAACTGCACATTTGACTGCGAGAATAGGTTTCATCAATTTACCTCAATATTTCCGTCCGCCCTGATCCGGCCGGTGACCGTGGTGCGCGAGGATAAGTTCATGACACGGATCAGTTCGCCTTCCGCGCCGCGGCCAAGCGAGCGGCCCTCCGTGGAGATTTCGAGACCGCCGTGACGAAAGATGAGCTTCACCAGATCGTTGCGGTCCACGAGCGCCGGCGGCCCGATGTCGCCAGCGTGAATGGGGCGGCTCGCATAAAGCGCAATCCGCGCTTCCTGCCCGATGACCTCCTCGGGGCTGCTCAGCGCGCCAGGAGACTGGATGTTCTTGAACACCAGATCTTCGGCCGCGATGATTTCCTTGGCCCGGATGGTCCGAACCGGCACGAGGATTTCGGCCAGTGCAGAGTGGGCAAAGACAATCCCGATAAGGATGAGCAGGATTCTCATGTTAGCGTACCTGCGTGGTTGCCGACATCATCTGGTCAACAGCGGAAATCACCTTTGAGTTCATTTCGTAGCCGCGCTGGGCTTCGATCAGATCAGTGATCTCGCGTACCGCATCGACGGAACTGTCTTCCAGATACCCCTGGCGCAAGGTCCCCACGCCGTCTGACCCGGGGTCTGTCGTGGTGGGCTGACCGGAGGCTTCGGTCTGTTTAAACAGATTGCCGCCGACCGCTTCGAGTCCCTTGGGGTTGGTAAAACCGGAGATGGTGAATTGCCCAAGTAGTTCCGCTTCCACCGTATCGCTGAAGTAGGCATAAAGCTCACCTTCGGCGTTGATGGAGACGGAGGTCGCATCCTCCGGAACGGTGATTTCGGGTGACACGGGGTAGCCGTCGTTGGTCACGACCAGTCCTTCGGCAGAACGTTTGAAGGAGCCGTCACGGGTATAGGCAGTCTCGCCCGAAGGCAGTGTGACCTCAAAGTACCCGTTGCCGTCGATCGCCAGGTCCAGGTCATTCCCGGTCTGCGATAGGGCGCCTTGGTTCAGGTAGATGGACACGGCAGAGGGTCGCACGCCCAGGCCAACCTGAACACCGGTTGGCAGAACAGTGCCATCGGATGCGTTGACGGTGCCGGCGCGGGAAACCTGCTGATAGTGCAGATCGGCAAACTCTGCGCGTCGCGCGTTGTAGGCGGTGGTGTTCATATTGGCGAGGTTGTTGGAGATCGTTTCGACACGCAGCTGCTGTGCGCTCATCCCCGTGGCGGCAATTTGAAGTGCACGCATGATTATCTCCTATGATTTCATCAGATTGTCGATTGCCGCGCGGATACGCTTGTCTTCATTGTCGAGAAAGCTCTGGCCCATTTCATAGGCGCGCTGAACTTCGATCATGCGGGCAAGCTGGTTAATCGTGCTCACGTTTGAGCCTTCGAGGAACCCTTGCAGAACCTGCGCGCCGTCCGCCGCGAGCGTCTCGCCCTCGACGCGGAACATCACGCCATCTTCACGCAGGATTTGCGCTTCCTCATCGGGCATGAAGAGCCCAATTTGGCCAAGCTGTTGCCCGTCTGCGCTGAGTGTACCATCTGATCCGAAGGCGATGGTTTCTGCATCGCCAGGCACGAACATGGGCGCTTGGCCGGCATCCAGAACACGATAGCCGTCAGCTGTTACCAAGTCGCCTTCGGCATTCGGGGTGAAATTCCCGGCCCGGGTCAGGCGGTTGCCTGCAGGTGTTTCCACCATAAAGAACCCGTCTCCCTCGATCGCAAGATCGAAGCTGCCGTTGGTCTGGTTCAGCGTGCCCTGCTCCAGCGAGGTGTTGCGAATGCTCGCACGCCCCATAGACAGGCTCTCCTGCCCCGGCGCAGACTTCACGTACTCCGAAAAGATCAGCCCCTCAGACCGGTAGCCTGTCGTGGACGAGTTCGCGATGTTGTTGGCCACGACCTGAATTTCATTCAGAAGGCCCGACTGGCGTGATAGGGTGGTGTAACCGATAGATCCCATTAAAGACCTCCTCCATGAATGAGGGGAATGACGTGCCCGTCAAAAAACGCGACGAGCGCTTGCGTCATGATTCCCATGGTGAGCCAGAATACGACGAGGATTCCCGCCAATTTCGGCACGAAGGTCAGTGTCATTTCCTGAATCGAGGTCAGGGCTTGAAACAGACCAACGCTGAGGCCGATCACCAAGGCCACAACCAAGATTGGCAGTGACATGGTGATCGCCGCCAGCATCGCCTGGCGCAGCGTGTCGTAAAATACGCCTTCGCTCATCATGGCTCAGACCGGCATCCGGAGGATTTCTTGATAGGCTTCGACGACCTTGTTGCGGACGGTTACGGCTGTCTCAACGGCTAGCTCTGTTTGCGCCAGCGCCTGGACCATGGCATGCGGCCCCGCATTACCGGTCATCGCCTGAACGGACACCTGTTCACTGTTGTTCAGTGTGTTGGTGAAGTCCTCAAAGCTGGTTTTTGCCTGCTCCTGAATGGAACCAGGCGTGTAGCTTGGGTCGATCTTGGTTGCAGGGCGGGCTGCGGCATAGCCGGAGGTGGCGGTAAGTGAACGAATATCCATTCTGGATCTCCAATCTGTTCAGGTTAGCGACGCAACAAGTCCATCAGAGAGGACGACATTTGCCGTGTCTGATCGAACATTTTCAAGTTTGCTTCGTAGGTACGCTGCGCTTCGCGCGCGTCGGCGACTTCGATCATCAGATCGACGTTGGACCCTTCGTAGTGACCAGTTTCATCGGCCAAAGGGTGTGAAGGGTCGTGAATTTGATCCAACTCACTGCGGTCCAGCGAGACACGGCCCACCTTGACCTGGCTCACGTCCGTTTCCAGGTCACGTACGGCCTGAAAGGAAACGGTTTTACGGCGATAGCCTGGCGTATCCGCGTTCGAGATATTCTCGGAGACGTGGGTCAAACGGGCTGCCTGAGCACGCAGTGCGCTGGCAGTTACTGCCAGGGATTTGGAAAACTCATTCATGATTCATACTCCGATTCAACTGCGGCCAAGGCTGGCGCGCAGGATGTTCATGGATGAACGGTAGATTGCCAATGCGCGGTCATGCTGCCGCTTGGCTTCTACCCCGTTGAGGATTTGTTCCTCGATCGAAACGGAGTTGTTATTGGGGTCCACGGACGAATCGTTCGTGGTTACCGCCCAATCGAACCCAGAGCCGTCGGCGCCGTTGATATGCGACCCGCGTGTGGCGATCATGTCGCCCTGCGCTTCGCCAGCGGCAAAGACTTCCTTGAAGGGTTTGATATCCTTTGCGTGATACCCTGGGGTATCCGCATTTGCGATATTCTCTGAGATAAGCGCCTGACGCTTACCCGCATGTGTCGCCATGGAAAATGCGACGTTAAAAACATTCAGTCTTTCGAACACCGGGGCTTCTCCCTCGATTAATTTCAATCAAGGCTTAACCCTGATTCCTTTAGAAATTGTTTTCAGAGGAATGTTGGAGAACCCGCAGATGATGAAATCGATCCAGGCGCTCAGCCAAGAACTGGCCAATACTCGGCTGGCGGCCCCAATGGGACGGGTGACCGGAATTTCCGGTGGCGAGATCGAAGTATCAGGTCTCGAAGATCAGGCGCGCATCGGGGACCGGCTGGTGTTGCGTCGCGGCAAACGGGACGATCTGCATGGAGAGGTACTGGCGATCGGTGCGGAGCATATTCGAATGCTGCCAGACACCGCGCCCGAACGTGCGTCTATCGGTGATGCGGTGCTGCTGTTCCAGACGCCGGAGTTCGCGCCGGACAACAGTTGGATAGGTCGCGTGATTGATCCGTTTGGAGAGCCACTGGACGGCAAGCCGATGTTGGGCGGGGTCGACAGTCGTGATCTCATGGCCAGCCCACCCAAGGCAGCGGCGCGCCGCGGTTTGGGGAAACGATTGTCCACTGGCCTTGCGATTCTCAACACGGTGCTGCCGATCGTGACAGGGCAACGTATTGGTCTGTTCGCAGGTTCCGGTGTCGGGAAATCCACCCTGATGGCGCAATTGGCCGAGAACATGGAAGCAGACGTGGTTGTCATGGCGCTGATCGGCGAGCGCGGACGCGAGGTCAATCACTTCGTAAAAGAGGTTTTGGGCCCCGAGGGTATGAAGCGTGCAGTCGTTGTGGCTGCGACATCGGACCAATCGGCGTTGGTGCGCCGCCGGTGCGCATGGGCCGCGATGTCCGTGGCAGAACACTACCGAGATCAGGGTCTCAACGTGCTCTTCATGGCGGATTCGATCACACGTTTTGCAGAGGCGCATCGTGAGATCGCCGTCGCCTCCGGCGAGGCGCCGGCTTTGCGTGGGTTTCCCCCTTCCGTAACGCCGCTTATCACAGGCTTGTGTGAGCGTGCTGGGCCCGGTTCGGACGGGCAGGGCGACATCACAGCGGTGTTCAGTGTTCTTGTCGCGGGCTCGGATATGGACGAGCCGATAGCAGATATCCTGCGCGGGGTTTTGGACGGGCACATTGTACTCAACCGTGAAATCGCCGAACGTGGGCGCTTCCCGGCGATTGATGTCTCCCGCTCGGTATCGCGAAGTCTTCCAGCGGCGGCCACAAAGGATGAGAATGAAATGATTCTTGCGGTTCGCAGATTCCTTGGCGCCTATGAGCAATCCGAGGTGATGATCCGTGCGGGCCTTTACTCAGAGGGGAACGATCTTGTCCTGGATCAGGCTGTGAAGATTTGGCCGGAACTCGACGGTTTCTTCGGCCGTGCAGAAGCAGATGGGGTTAAGGGCAGTTTCAACCGACTGGCGCTTCTCCTGCGCAGGGCTGGCAATGGTCGCTGACGGGAGTCTCTCTACTGTGCGCCAGTGATCGCGCTTTCAGCGCCGAAAGCGGTGTGTTCTATCCGTTCCTCCGCGCTGAGCTCTTATCTGATACTGAGGCCCTTGCTAGAATTGAGTAAGTGCCTTGATCACAGTTATCAGAGAGTTTTTCATACCTTTGCCTCGGGTTCAGGTGTGAGAAACTGCGCCTGTAGGCACTTCCGTCGATGCAAGACGGTTAGATGCCGATCCACTGAAGTGGCAATACTCCAGCACATCAGCCGCATTTTCTATCTGCGCCCGAGGCACTCAGCGTGGTGACAACAGTCCGGTCGGTTTCGAAAGCAAATTGGCCTGAACGAGCACCAGAGATGGCACGCGAGCGGGGCACGTCCATTGCGCCCAATGTGTAGCATTCTGGGTGTCGGATCAAAGAAGCCCGTCAGATCGAAAGGAAAGTTCCGCCGAGGCACCTATAATCAGATGATCATGTAGCGTGATGCTGAGCGCTTCCAGGGCCATCTCAATTTTGCGTGTCATCGCTATGTCGGACTGCGACGGAGTTGGGTCGCCAGATGGATGATTGTGTACGAGAATGATCGCACTGGCGTTCAGTTCCAGCGCACGTTTTGCAACCTCGCGAGGATAGACCGGAACGTGGTCCACGGTGCCCTCTGCCTGCTCTTCATCGGCGATGAGAACATTCTTGCGGTCGAGAAAGAGCACGCGGAACTGCTCGGTTTCACGGTGGGCCATGGTGGTGTGGCAGTAATCCAGAAGCGCGTCCCAGCTGGAAATCACTTGTCGCTGCATGATTCTGGCCCGGGACATGCGTTGGGCGGCAGATTGGATGACCTTTAGATCGCAGATGACTGCGTCACCAATGCCAGACATCTTCGAAAGCCGTTCCGGAGAGGCGCTGATGACGCGATTGAAGTCACCGAATTGGTCCAGCAACGCGCGGGCAAGAGGTTTGACATCTTTGCGCGGGATAGAGCGGAACAGGATCAACTCTAACAGCTCGTAGTCGGGCATGGCGTCCGCACCACCGCTCATGAAACGTGCGCGCAATCGGGCGCGATGATCCTTGATGTAAGATGGGAGGCGCCCTTGCGGCACAGAAGTCGCAGGAGCTTCGTCATCGTCCCCGAATAAGGGGAGCATCTGTTCGTTGAAATGACCAGGCTTTCCCATCACTCCATGGTGAGGGCGATATGGTTAGCGAGTTCTTAACGCCTGCGATTGTCCGCGTGATACTATCAAAAAGAAAAACGCCCAATGGGCGTTTTACAGAATAAGCCGGGCCTTCGAATTCGATGGCCCGGCTACTTGGTGTTTGCCTCGTGGTTCAGCCCTTCATGCCGTCCCAGAAGCTTTTGACGGAAGAGAAGAAGCTACGGCTTTCAGGATTGTTGTTTTCCTCCGAAAGCTCATCAAACTCCTTCAAGATCTCCTTCTGACGGGCGGTCAGGCTGACTGGCGTTTCCACCGCAAGCTCGATGAACATATCACCAACGCCACCACCGCGAAGCGCAGGCATGCCCTTGTTGCGCAGGCGCATCTGACGGCCAGATTGGCTGCCCTCTGGGATCTGCACGCGGCCACGACCACCGTCGATGGTGGGCACCTCAATGGCGCCACCCAGCGCCGCCTTGGCCATGGAGACCGGGACGCGACAATGGAGATTGTTGCCTTCACGTTCGAACAGCTCGTGCCGTGCAACCTCGATGAAGATGTAGAGGTCGCCGGGCGGGCCACCGCGCAAGCCTGCCTCGCCTTCGCCGGCAAGTCGAATGCGAGTGCCGGTTTCAACACCTGCGGGGATGTTCACGGAAAGCGAACGATCCTTTTCCACCCTGCCGTGACCGTGGCAGGTCTTGCAGGGGTTCTTGATCATCTGACCAAGACCCGAACAGGTCGGACAGGTGCGTTCGACGGTGAAGAAGCCCTGCTGAGCGCGTACCTTGCCCATGCCGGAACAGGTGGGGCATGTTGTGGGCTCTGCACCACCCTCGGCCCCCGTGCCCTCGCAGGAGGAACAGCTGACAGAGGTCGGCACGTTGATGGTCTTGTGTAGCCCGGCAAAGGCTTCCTCAAGGGACAGGCGCAGATTGTAGCGCAGGTCTGCCCCGCGAGATGCGCGTTGGCGCCCACCTCCGCGTCCGCCACCGCCCATGAAATCTCCGAACAGGTCGTCGAACACGTCGGAGAAGGCGGAGGAGAAGTCACCGCCTGGGTGGCCGCCGGGACGTCCGCCGCCACCGCCGCCGCCCATGCCGTTTTCGAAGGCGGCATGACCATAGCGGTCATAGGCAGCCTTGCGTTCTGCATCTTTCAGAACATCATAGGCTTCGTTGGCTTCCTTGAACTGTGCTTCTGCATCCGGATTGTCGGAATTTCGGTCCGGGTGCAGTTCCTTGGCCTTCTTGCGAAAGCCCTTTTTGATCTCGTCGGCGCTGGCCCCTTTAGAGACCCCGAGCACCTCGTAGTAGTCACGTTTTGACATCGGAAAATCCCTTCTGCCTCAACGAAAGAGGGCCGGCCCGGGATCGGACCGGCCCACCTTTGGCCAAGGTGCAGCCTTAGCGCTTGTTGTCGTCCAGATCCTCGAACTCGGCATCAACGATGTCATCGTTTGCAGAGCCAGAGGACGCTTCATCATCGGCTGCTGCGGGTTCATCCGCCTCGCCACCTTCGTCCGCCTGAGCCTTGTAGATCGCCTCGCCCAGACGCATCGCCGCTTCGGTGACGTTCTGGATGCCGGATTTGATCTTCTCGGCGTTCGCCTTGTCGCCTTCCAGATCATCCTTCAGCGCGGCAATCGACAGCTCGATCGCTTCGACGGTGGACGGATCGACCTTGTCGCCGTGCTCCTCGACAGATTTCTCGGTCGAGTGGATCAGGCTTTCGGCTTGGTTGCGGGCTTCGATCAGCTCGCGACGTTCCTTGTCCGCCTCGGCATTGTCTTCGGCGTCCTGCACCATCTTTTCGATGTCGTCGTCCGAGAGACCACCGGAGGCCTGGATGGTGATCTTCTGCTCTTTGCCGGTGCCTTTGTCCTTAGCAGACACGGAAACGATCCCGTTGGCATCGATGTCGAAGGTCACTTCGATCTGCGGCATGCCGCGCGGTGCCGGCGGGATGTCCTCAAGGTTGAACTGGCCGAGCATCTTGTTGTCGGACGCCATTTCGCGCTCACCCTGGAAACACCGGATTGTCACGGCGTTCTGGTGATCCTCAGCGGTGGAGAAGACCTGAGACTTCTTCGTGGGGATCGTGGTGTTGCGGTCGATCAGGCGGGTGAAGACGCCACCGAGGGTCTCGATACCCAGCGACAGCGGGGTCACGTCGAGAAGAACAACGTCCTTCACGTCACCCTGCAGAACGCCAGCTTGAATGGCGGCGCCCATGGCGACCACTTCGTCCGGGTTCACACCCTTGTGCGGTTCCTTGCCGAAGAACTTGGTCACCTCTTCGATGACTTTCGGCATCCGGGTCATACCACCGACCAGAACCACCTCATCGATATCGGAAGCAGAGAGGCCCGCATCCTTCAGCGCGGCGGCGCAGGGCTTCATGGAGTTCTTGATCAGGTCACCGACGAGGCTTTCCAGCTTCGCACGGGTCAGCTTCATAACCATGTGCAGCGGCTGGCCGGTGGAGGAGTCCATCGAGATGAACGGCTGGTTGATCTCGGTCTGGCTGGAGGAGGACAGCTCGATCTTTGCTTTCTCGGCGGCTTCTTTCAGACGCTGCAGCGCCATCTTGTCCTTGGTCAGGTCAACGCCATGCTCTTTTTTGAACTCACCAGCGAGGTAGTTCACGATGCGCATGTCGAAGTCTTCACCGCCGAGGAACGTGTCGCCATTGGTGGATTTCACTTCGAACAGACCATCGTCGATTTCGAGGATGGTGACGTCGAAGGTACCACCACCGAGGTCATAGACTGCGATGGTCTGAGTCTCAGCTTTGTCGAGGCCATAGGCAAGCGCAGCCGCGGTCGGCTCGTTGATGATGCGCAGCACTTCGAGACCGGCGATCTTGCCGGCGTCTTTGGTGGCCTGACGCTGGGCGTCGTTGAAGTAGGCCGGAACGGTGATGACCGCCTGGGTTACTTCTTCGCTCAGGTAGCTCTCTGCGGTTTCTTTCATCTTGCCGAGGATGAAAGCGGAAATCTGGGAGGGAGAATAGGTCTCGGTCTTGGCTTCTACCCACGCATCACCATTGCCACCGTCAACGACGGCGAACGGCAGGTTCTTCTTGTCCTTGGCGAGGTCGCTATCGTCGAACCGACGACCGACGAGGCGCTTCACACCAAAAATGGTGTTGTCCGGGTTGGTCACGGCCTGGCGTTTTGCCGGCTGGCCAACAAGGCGCTCTTCATCGGTGAAGGCGACGATGGAGGGGGTGGTGCGCGCACCTTCAGCGTTTTCAATCACGCGGGGCTGAGACCCATCCATGATGGCAACGCAGGAGTTGGTGGTACCGAGGTCGATCCCGATCACTTTGCTCATTGTGTTTGATCCCTTTTACTTCACAAGGCGATTACCCGAAGCCGAAACCCGTTTTGGCATTCCGGCCCCGATTCAGTTGCGATAGGGTCTGCACCCGACCGCTTCCCGGCGTATATAGGGAGCGAAAATCACCCCTGCAACCGCACGATTGCCCTGTTATGGGCAATTCTGAACGCTTTTGCGACAAACAGAGTGAAGATTGGGTAAATGACGCGACTGAAGGTGCGTGGATTCGAAATTCACAAGGGTTTCCTGCCCCCAGAGACGCAGCGCGCGCTCATCGAAGCTTTGCGCCCGGTTCTGCGTTCTGCGCCGTTGTTCGCGCCCGATGTGCCGGGGGGGGGGAAGATGTCAGTCCGCATGACGTCGGCTGGCGCCTTCGGCTGGTTTAGTGACAGCAGCGGATATCGCTATGAGGCCGAGCATCCGTCCGGACGGCCCTGGCCCGGCATCCCCGCTGAGGTGCTCGATGTCTGGCATGGGCTGGTTGATTCGGAACGCGCACCGGAGTGCTGCCTGTTCAACTACTACGGTGAAGGCGCGCGGATGGGTTTGCATCAGGACAAGGATGAGGCGGATTTTTCCTATCCTGTGGTTTCGATTTCGCTTGGCGATGACGGGTTGCTGCGGCTTGGAGGTACAAGCCGCAAGGAAAAGACCGAGTCGATCTGGCTCAATTCAGGCGATGTGGTCGTGATGGGTGGTTCGGCTCGGCTGGCCTATCACGGCGTTGACCGTATTCGTTTCAAGTCGTCGCGCCTGTTGCCGAAGGGAGGGCGGGTCAATCTCACACTGAGGGTGGTGACCTGACAATCGCAATGCCGGGATCAGCGACGGGCGCTCCAGCTGAGGGAGACCGCACGGCGTGTGTAAAACTCGCCCATCAGGCCAAGGACAAAGAACACGAGTGCCAACCACGCCGTGTATTCCCACCAAGTGACATGCGGGTTGTAATTGATGAAAATATAGCCGCGGGCCTGATCGATGACGTGAAACAGGGGGTTCCATATGAACAGCGGCAACATGTTTCCGGGTAGCGTGTTGGCGAGCACCATTTTGCCGGAAAACAGCATGTTGGAGCGCTGATAGACCGTTGATATAATCCCGATCAGGCCCGGCATCCAGGGTTTCAGAACATATAGAACCAGGCCAATGGCCGCACCCGACGCCCAGCCGAGCAGCAACATGCCAAAGGCCGGAATGGGCTCTTCAATCTGGATCGGCGTGAAGGCGACGTGATAGATGAACAGGATGATCAGCATCGACAGCACCTGGACATAGAGTGCCCCGATCGCTGCGGACAGAATCGCAATGGTTGTGTTCATTGGCGCATGCTGCATCATCGGGCTCGACGGGCCTTCAGCGCCAACAACCGCGCCGACGGTTTTGGTGTGTGTCATGAACAGGAAGACGCCTGACATCATGTAGAGAAGAAAGTCTCCACGGATTGCAGCGCCACGCATGCCGAGGACAGTGAACATGAAGTAAAAGAACATCACGAACATCACAGCCTGAATGATGTTCATACCCAACGCGAAAAATGCGTTGTGATGTTTCGAGCGAATGCTGCGCACGACCGAGTGGAAGACAACTTCACTCAGCGTAATGGCGCGGGACAGCGATGATCTATCGGTGCGATATCGAAACATGGCCTCAATTTCAGCAGTGTGTTGCCTATAATCGCATGGATTCCTTGCTGACCCATTGCGAAGTAAGCATAAGAAGCGCAATTCTTTGTGGCAACATGTGGATCTTTGGGGGGTCTTACGGTGAATTATGACGATCTGGTCGTCGCGATGCGACGTCTTGCGCTGGAAGCTGGGCAGAAGATCATGGAGATCTACGAGGCGGATGATTTCGACGTAAAAGTCAAATCAGACGACAGTCCGGTTACCGAGGCAGATGAGGCAGCCGATGCATTGATCTCGGCCGGTCTGCGCGCAGCGTTCCCGGATATCATGCTGGTGACCGAGGAGCAGGCCGACTCTCACAAGAGCAAGGGTGATACGTTCCTGATTGTGGATCCGCTGGATGGAACTAAGGAGTTTATCAACCGTCGTGGCGACTTCACGGTGAATATTGCCTTCGTCGAGGCCGGTGTTCCGACCCGCGGTGTGGTGTACGCCCCGGCGCGTGATCGTATGTTCTACACTCTTGCTGACGGCTCTTCGGTTGAGGAGCAGGGTCCGTTTGGCTTGGAAGCCGCTGGCACCACAACGCAACTCCGCGTGGCCGCGAGCGACAATGACGCGCTGATGGTGGTCGCCTCTAAATCGCATCGGGACCAAGCCACGGACGATTACATCAATAGATACAGCGTAAAGGACATGAAGAGCGCCGGATCGTCTTTGAAGTTCTGCCTTGTCGCGACTGGTGAGGCTGATCTCTATCCGCGCGTCGGGCGCACGATGGAATGGGATACGGCAGCAGGTCATGCGGTCCTGAGCGGTGCAGGAGGCGCGGTTGTCCGTTACGACGATCACAGCCCGCTGCGGTATGGAAAAGAGGGATACGCCAATCCGTTTTTCATCGCCTATGCCCCTGGTGTCGAATTGAAAGAGGCCTGAATGTCCGTTCTCATCGTGATCCCGGCACGCTATGCGTCCTCTCGTTTTCCCGGCAAGCCGCTCGCGGAGCTGACCGGTGCATCTGGCCAGGCGCGCACGCTTATCGAGAGATCCTGGCGCGCTGCAATGGAGGTTCAGGGTGTGGACCGGGTTGTTGTTGCGACCGATGACGACCGGATCAGAACCGTGTCGGAAGGCTTCGGAGCAGAAGTTGTTATGACGTCTGCAGACTGCGCCAACGGAACTGAACGATGTGCGGAGGCCCATGCGGCACTGGGCGGAGCCTACGAAATTGTGGTCAATCTGCAAGGGGACGCGCCTCTGACGCCGCCATGGTTCATCGAGGACCTGATTTCTGGGTTGAAGGATGCAACCGGCATGGGGCTGGCGACGCCGGTTCTGCGGTGTGACGGCAGCACACTCAACAGTTTGTTGGAAGATCGCCGGTCCGGGCGCGTTGGTGGGACGACAGCCGTATTCTCTGGCGATCATAGTGCGCTCTATTTCTCGAAGGAAGTCATCCCGTTCTGTGCCGAGACCTACCAAGATGCGGATGAGACCCCAGTGTTCCATCACGTCGGTGTCTATGCCTATCGTCCGGACGCGCTAAAGGCTTATCCGCAGTGGAAGGTGGGGCCGCTTGAAACACTCGAAGGGTTGGAGCAGCTGCGGTTTCTGGAGAATGGGCGCAAGATCCTCTGCGTCGAGGTCGAGGCGCGTGGTCGAGAGTTCTGGGAACTCAACAATCCGCAAGATATGCCAAAAATTGAGCACATGATGCGAAAAATGGGCCTGAGCTAGGTTGGTTTTTCTAGAACCCTATGGGTCTCACCATGTTAAATTGAGTTGTGCAGTGGTGCCGGGAGCCCTGATCCGAGCCATGCATTGCGCGAATTGTAGTACCCGAGATGCGATCCTCTTGCGAGGCAATGGGAATGCGCACTCGTGTCCTTAGAAAATTGAGAGTTTAAATGCGTAGAAAAGTCACCAAAGCTATCTTCCCAGTCGCCGGTCTGGGGACACGTTTTCTGCCTGCAACAAAGTCCGTGCCAAAGGAAATCATGACGCTGGTTGATCGTCCGTTGGTGCAGTACGCCATTGATGAGGCGCGGGCTGCAGGGATCAAGGAGTTCATCTTCGTTACGTCGCGCGGCAAGGGGGCGTTGGAGGATTATTTCGACCATTCTCCAGTTCTTGAGCAGGAGCTGCGTAAGAAGGGCAAGGATGATCTGCTCGAAGTGCTCAAATCCACCAATATGGATTCTGGAGCCATCGCCTATATTCGCCAGCACAAGGCTCTGGGGTTGGGCCACGCTGTATGGTGTGCGCGTCGCCTGATCGCAGATGAGCCATTCGCGGTGATTTTGCCTGATGATGTCATCGCGGGAGAAAAGCCCTGCCTCCAGCAGATGGTCGAGGCCTATGCCGAGACTGGAGGCAACATGGTGGCGGCTATGGAAGTCGCGCCCGAGAAAACGTCGTCTTATGGCGTGCTCGACGTAAAAGAGGACATGGGGTCCGTTGTATCGGTTAACGGGATGGTCGAAAAACCCAAAGCTGAGGATGCACCTTCGAACCTCGCGGTGATTGGGCGCTATATCCTGTCCCCTTCGGTTTTGCGCAATTTGAACCAACTCAAGCAAGGGGCTGGCGGGGAGATCCAACTCACCGATGCTATCGCCGCGGACATCTCATCCGATGTGCCAGTGTATGGCTACCGCTTTGAAGGCGAGAGGTTTGATTGTGGTTCGAAATCCGGCTTCTTGCAGGCAACCGTGGCTTTCGCGTTGGAACGCAAAGAACTGCGTGATGACCTGATGAATTACATCACGACCATCACACAAGATCGTCGGGCCGCCGAGTAAATTTCGCATTTCTACACGACAGTTCGAGCCTGCCCTGTTTGAAGGGACGGCTCTTTCTGTGCAAAGTGCAGGCGAACTATTGTTGCAGGAGAAGACCCTCATTGACCTATGTACTGGTAACAGGAGGGGCTGGTTATATCGGCTCTCATGCTTGCAAGGCACTGAAACTGGCTGGCTATACACCCGTCACCTACGATAATCTCGTGACGGGCTGGCAGGATGCGGTGAAATTCGGCCCGTTTGAACGCGGCGAACTGACGGATCGCGCCCGCCTTGATGAGGTTTTTGCGAAGTACCAACCAGCCGCTGTCATGCACTTTGCGGCACTGAGTCAGGTTGGCGAGGCTATGAGCCAGCCCGGTCGGTATTGGGCAAACAATGTCGGTGGCTCGTTATGCCTGATTGAAGCGGCCGTTCATGCGGGCTGTATGAATTTCGTGTTTTCCTCGACCTGTGCCACCTATGGTGAGCACGACAATGTTGTGCTGGATGAGGCAACTCCGCAAAAGCCACTGAACGCCTATGGCGCATCAAAGCGCGCGGTCGAAGACATCCTTGGAGATTTCGAGGCTGCATATGGGCTGCGGTCGGTGATCTTTCGCTACTTCAACGTCGCTGGTGCGGATCCAGAGGCCGAGGTTGGTGAGTTTCATCAACCGGAGACACATTTGATCCCGTTGATGATCCAGGCGATCCGAGGCGAACGTGCAGCGCTGACAGTGTTTGGGACGGATTATGACACGCCCGATGGAACCTGCATTCGCGATTACGTGCATGTCTGCGACCTTGTTGACGCACATGTCCTTGGGTTGAAGTGGCTGGAAAACGGCAAGGGCAGCCGGGTATTCAACCTTGGTACAGGATCGGGCTTCTCGGTGCGCGAAGTGATTGATCATTCCCGTGCGGTCACCAATCAGGAGGTGCCATATTCCGTTGGTGATCGGCGGGCCGGTGATTGCACCAAACTGGTGTCGGGCTCGACGCGGGCCAGTGAGGAACTGGGCTGGGAGCCAAAGCGCTCAACGCTTGAGAAGATGATCGCAGACGCATGGCAATGGCATCAAGTCGGCCAGTACGAGCGCTGATATGTCGGTTGGCCATGGGTGGCATAGTGCGCTTCTCGCGGCCTACCGTATGCGATGGAAACGACGGCGTTTTCTTTGGCGCGGTCTGCAGGCCCGTCATGCACTTCGGGTGATCGCGGATCGCACCGATCAACGCGCGACCGATAGTATCCTGTGCCTGTCTACGGTGCGCAATGAATGCCGCCGGCTCCCGTATTTCCTGACACATTACCGACGACTGGGAGTCGGGCATTTTCTCTTTGTCGATAACGGCAGCACTGATGATACGCGGGCGTTTCTTGCTGAGCAGCCGGATGTGTCGCTTTGGATCACCGGGGCCAGCTATAAGGCGGCGCGATTTGGCGTCGATTGGCTGACGTGGCTACAGATCCGTTATGGCCACGGGCATTGGTGCCTGACGGCGGATGCGGATGAGCTGCTGGTGATCCCGCATATGGAGCATCGCGGCCTTGGGGATCTGACTGCGTGGCTGGATGCGCAGGGGGTTCCCGCATTTGGTGCAATGATGTTGGATATGTACCCCAACGGCCCAGTTGCGGAGCAGACCTATACGGTTGGCGATGACCCCGCCCGCACATTGAACTGGTTCGACGGCTGGGGTTACACATGGGAACGCCAGTTGAAATACGGCAATATTTCAATCCGGGGCGGCCCTCGGCAGCGGCTGTTCTTTGCGGACTGTCCCGACTTCGCACCGCATCTCCACAAGGTGCCGTTGGTCCGTTGGAACCGACGTTACGCCTACGCCAGCTCAACCCATATCGCGCTGCCGCGACGTCTGAATGCAGTCTTTGACGCGCGCAGCGGGATGCCAACTGGCATCTTCTTGCACACAAAGTTCTTGGATGAAATCGTCGATAAATCAGTCACGGAGAAGACGCGTGGAGAGCATTTCACGCACGCGGACCGATATGATGAGTACTATGATCGTCTGAGCGAAAACCCGACCCTCTGGCATAGCGAGTCTGAGCGATATCAAGGCTGGCAGCATTTGGAAACGCTAGGGCTGATGACGCGTGGCAACTGGTCAGGCTGAGACCGATTATGTGAGGTCGGCAATGGTTTCTATACGCATTGTTTCCATTATGTTTACATGAGATACATGGCTGAAAAGAGATAATAGCCTGGCTGATGGTTTGGCCAGCGGTGTTCAGTTGGGGGCAGTTTACTGGTGAAGGGCTGGGACTCGTATCGCATGCGCCTGAAGCGGAAGCGTCGGCTCCTTCGGGCGCTGCGCAAATCGCGTGAGTTGCGTACGGTGCAGGACAGTACCGGTCGAATTCGTCCGGGTGATATCCTGCTGTTCTCGACATTTCGCAACGAGACCATTCGCCTTCCATATTTTCTGCAGTACTACCGTAGCCTTGGCGTAAATCACTTCTTCTTTGTGGATAATGATTCAGACGATGGCTGCCTGTCCTACCTGAAGGGCATGCCCGACGTGTCGGTTTGGCACAGCAAGTCCAGCTACAAGCGGGCGACGTTTGGTGTCGACTGGATGAACTACTTGCTGCGCAAATACGCCGATGGCCACTGGTCGCTCGTTGTCGATCCGGATGAGCTTTTCGTTTACCCCTTTTGCGATACACGCCCTGTGCGGGCGCTTACAGACTGGCTTGATGAAGCCCGTATTCGCAGTTTCTCGGCCATGCTTCTGGACCTCTATCCCAAGGGACGTATCGACGAGGTACCATATCAGGCGGGGCAGGATCCGCTTGATATTGTTCAGTGGTTCGACAGCGGGAACTACACCATTCGCAAGAATGAAAGGTTTGGAAACCTCTGGATTCAGGGTGGGCCGCGGGCGAGGGTCTTCTTTGCGGATCGGCCCAAAATTGCTCCGGCGCTGAACAAGATCCCTTTGGTCAAGTGGAGTCGTAAATACGCTTATGTCAGTTCGACCCACATGCTGTTGCCGCGCGGATTGAACCAGGTCTACGATGACAATGGTGGCGAGAAAGCCAGCGGCATCCTGCTGCACACGAAATTTCTCGATACGTTCTCCGCCAAGGCACAGGAAGAGCTGCGCCGCCGCGAGCATTATGCCGGCTCGGTCGAGTACAAGGCCTATGCCGAGCTGCTGCAGGAGCGGCCTGAGCTTTGGTGTAAGTGGAGTGAGAAATACATCAACTGGCGGCAGCTGGAGATCCTCGGCCTGATGTCCAAGGGGAACTGGGCATGAGCACCGTGGGTATCGTCATGCTGGTCCACACGGCTCTTGACCGCGCAGAGCAGGTGACGCGCCACTGGACGGCCGGGGGCTGCCCCGTCGTAATACATGTGGATCGTAAGGTTGAAGCGCGCACGTTCCAGGCCTTTCGCGAACGGTTATCGAAGAACCCACTGGTGCGATTTTCCCGCCGACATCGCTGTGAATGGGGCACATGGGGGATTGTATCCGCTTCCCAGTCCGCATCGGAGCTGCTGCTTAAGGAGTTTCCGGATGTGGGTCACGTGTATCTGGCCTCTGGGTCCTGTCTGCCACTGCGCCCGGTGCAGGAGCTGGTAGACTACCTGCAGCAGCGACCCGAAACCGATTTTATCGAAAGTGCGACAACCGCGGATGTGCCGTGGATCGTGGGTGGCTTGAGCACGGAGCGTTTCACGCTTCACTTTCCCATTTCCTGGAAGCGTCAGCGCAAGCTGTTTGACGCCTATGTGAATGTTCAGCGCAAACTGAAGGTCCGTCGCCGCATTCCGGCCGGGTTGGTCCCGCATATGGGCAGTCAGTGGTGGTGCCTGACGCGAAAGACGCTGTCGGCCATTCTTAACGATCCGGAGCGGCCCCGCAACGACGCCTATTTCCGGTATGTGTGGATTCCAGATGAAAGCTACTATCAGACTCTGGCACGCCTGCATTCCAGCAAGATCGAGAGCCGCTCACTGACGTTGTCAAAATTTGACTACCAGGGCAAACCGCACATCTTTTATGATGACCACTTGCAGCTGTTGCGGCGGTCTGATTGCTTTGTTGCGCGCAAGATATGGCCTCAGGCTGAGCGGCTCTATCAGGCGTTTCTCTCGCCGCCATCCGCTGAAACGAAGCGCACGGAGCCCAATCCCGGCAAGATCGACAGGATCTTTGCCAAGGCGGTGGAGCGACGCACGCGCGGCCGCCGTGGGCTCTACATGCAGAGCCGATTTCCGCGACACGGTGCGGAGAACGGCCTGACCTCGGGCCCTTATTCGGTGTTTCAGGGGTTTGCGGAGCTGTTCGAGGACTTCGAAATCTGGCTCGGGCGTGCAACCGGCACACGGGTGCACGGGCATCTATTCGCGCCTGAGCGGGCGGAATTTTCCGGCGCTCAGCCGCTGTTCAATGGTTGCCTCAGCGACAGCGCGGTGCAGCGTGACCACAACCCCGAGAGCTTTCTTGCCAATTTGATCTGGAACACGCGCGGAGAGCGGCAGTGTTTTCAGTTTGGCCCGCGGGATACGCAGAAGGCCAACAGTTTCATGAGCCGCGATACCAACGCGCAAATTTCGGTGATTTCCGGGGCATGGGCTGTGAGCCTGTTCCGATCAAACCGGAACTTCGCCGATTTGCGTCGCGAGGCTGCGCGTCTGCAGTGGATTGAAGCCAATCATCTGAAGCTGCTTCGCTCACAATGGGCGAGCGCTCGTATTCGCATCTGGAGCATGGCGGAGTTTATCGAGGCGCCGATGGAGAATCTGCAAACGATCATTGACGAAATTGGGCCATCTGCCACCAACCACATCGGCGAGGCGCCCCAACTGGTTGACCTGGACGGGTTTGGTCAGTTTCTTCAGAATTTGAAAAACCAGGGGATGCATCCCTATCTGATGGGTGATTTCCCGGTGGAGGCTACGCCCTCCCGTGCGATGCAGCGCCCGCGTAAAGTCTATCTGGTAAAGTAAAGCATATGACCGGCAGCTTCTCCTCATTCGTCGTGTTTGCTGAAATGCGTACAGGTTCGAATTTTCTCGAGACGAACCTCAATGCACTTGAGGGCGTGGTTTGCCACGGTGAAGCGTTCAATCCGCATTTTATTGGCTACCCAAACCGGACGGAGATCCTTGGCATCACACAAGATATCCGTGACGCAGAGCCTTTGCAGCTCTTGGATGCGATCCGGTCGGATGCGGGTGCACTACGTGGATTTCGTTACTTTCACGATCATGATCCTCGAATTCTGGACCAGGTTCTCGATGATCCTCGCGTCGCGAAGATCATCCTGACCCGCAATCCGCTCGACAGCTACGTCTCATGGAAAATCGCGCAGGCCACCGGCCAGTGGAAGCTGACAAATGTGGCCAGGCGCAAAGATGCCAAGGCGACCTTTGATGCAACGGAATTCAGTACGCATGTCGACGATCAGCAGGCCTTTCAGGTGCAGCTGTTGAACCACATGCAACGCACGGGGCAGACGGGATTCTACATTGCGTATGAGGACCTGCAGAACCTTGACGTGATGAATGGGTTAGCAGCTTGGCTTGGTGTTTCAGATCGTCTGGAGGCTCTGGATGACAGCTTGAAGCGGCAAAACCCAGCTCCGGTGACATCAAAGGTGACGAACCCTGAGGATATGGCGGCGGCGCTGTCCGGTTTGGATCGGTTCAATCTGTCGCGAACGCCAAATTTTGAACCACGTCGTGGTCCTGCAGTGCCAGGATATGTTGCGGGAGTTGTGACGCCGCTCCTCTATATGCCGATCCGCAACGGGCTTGAGCAAGTGGTGACAAACTGGATGGGTGAGTTGGACCATGTGTCTGCTGAGGGTCTGATCTGCGGCATGAACCAGAAACAGCTGCGGCAATGGCGACGCGGCACCCCCGATCATCGCAGCTTTACGGTTGTGCGGCATCCATTGGCGCGGGCACATGACGTGTTTTGCAGGAAGATATTGACGACGGCGACAGGAAGTATGACCCAGATCCGCAACACGTTGCGCCGACGTTTTGACCTCACTGTACCGGAAGGTGAGCCAGATCAATCCTACACGCGCGCGCAGCATCGTGCAGCGTTTGAGCAATTCCTGATCTTCCTGAAAGCAAATCTTTCCGGCCAAACCGCAATTCGCATAGATCCGCATTGGGCAAGCCAAACGCAGATCATCAAAGGGTTTTCTGAGTTGGGTGCACCGGATTTTATCTTCCGAGAGGCCGACATGACAGAGGATCTGCCGTGGCTTGCACGCAAGCTGGGGCGCATGAAGCCGGCCTCCGTCCCTGCCTGTGGCACCGGGAAGCCATTCTCATTGGCGGATATCTATGATGACAAGCTGGAGGCCATCTGCCGATCGATTTACGCGCGCGACTATCTTACCTATGGTTTCGGAGATTGGTCGTAGCCGCCGTCGGCAGCTGTGCGGACACCTGGCAACGGCATGCCTGCAGCGCCGGCGTTATCGGGTTCAGGCCGCTTGCACCGATTGGCTTTCCGTCAGGATTGTGTGGAGCGTCGACGGGTCCGGATTGGCCCGCAGCTTGGTGCAAAAACTCTGTTCGCGCAGGGTGCGGGAGACCAAAGCCAGTGCCTTGAGGTGTTCGACCCCGGCGTCCACCGGCGCAAACAATGCAAAGACCACATCGACTGGCTGGCGGTCGACCGCGCCAAAATCCAAAGGCTTCTCTAGTGAAACAAACACACCGACCACGCGATCAATGCCACTGAGCCGGGCATGCGGCAGGGCGACCCCATGGCCAACGCCGGTGGGACCGAGGCTTTCGCGATCCAACAGCGCTTCTACGGTTGGAGATGCGTCAAGCCCATAGGCTGAATGGGCCACTTCGGCGACTTCCTGAAACAGGCGCTTCTTGCTCGATGCCGCTCCGATGACTCGGACGGCCTCCTGCTTGAGGATGTTCGAAATCTGCATTGCCACTGCTCCACTCGGGGTGAAGGGGCCGTTCTGAGGCCCCTTCGAAATTCAATCAGGGATCGATCCAGCCGATGTTGCCATCTTCGCGCCGATACACCACGTTCAGTCCGTCTTTTCCTTCGTTGCGGAATATCAGAACGGGAGAGCCAGCCAACTCCATTTGCATCACGGCTTCACCGACCGACAAAGATGGGATTTTGGTCTCCATCTCAGCCACAATGATCGGTTGCAGCGATTCCGGCTCCGCGTCGGATTCCACTTGATCAGACGCGAGGATATACGAGCTGGCCCCCATAAGTTCAACCGGAACGGCTCGATCCCGGTGATGGTCCTTCAGCCGCCGCTTGTAGCGCCGCAGCTGTTTATCCATTTTTTCCAAGCATCCGTCAAAGGAGCTATAGATTTCAGTGGCATGGGATTTGGCCTGACAGGTCAGGCCTGTCGACAGATGAACAATTGCTTCGCAGACAAATTCATGCGCATTGCGGGAGAAAACGACCTGCGCGTCGGTAGGTCGGCCTGCGTATTTCTCCAAGACCGCACTTAGCTCGGTCTCTACATGAGTTTGTAGAGATTCGCCGATGTCGATCTGTTTTCCGCTGACTTTGTAACGCATGTGATCTCCTTTTTGTTTTGCCTGGACCCGTGCAGAACGGTGCAAGGAACTTGCTCAGTCTGTCTTAGGATTGCCAGGAAGGATGGGCGCCACGTGCGGCATGCAGCGTGCCGGACCCTGAAGACAGGATCATCGCGGAGACTGCAGCGGGTCGCACATGTGCCATGCTTCAATTCGATGACAAAGCCTGCACGGAGTCAATGTAATTCAGCGTGCAAAGGAGGTGTCCCAACAACCTTTCGGCGAGCGCTCGCCGGTGTGGATCGCTGTAGGGCTATCTAGGAGATGCGGAAGTTGTCGCCGAGGTAGACGCGGCGGACATTTTCGTTCTCGACAACCTCTGCTGGGCTGCCTGACATCAGTACCTGTCCATCATGAAGGATATAAGCCCGATCCACGATTTCCAGAGTCTCGCGCACATTGTGATCCGTTATCAAAACACCGATTCCACGGGTCTTAAGATCAGAAACGAGGCCGCGGATGTCTCCAACGGAGATCGGATCGACCCCGGCAAAGGGTTCATCAAGAAGGAGGTATTTTGGATCAGCCGCAAGGCAGCGGGCGATTTCGACACGACGGCGCTCGCCACCCGACAGCGCAAGCGCAGGGGCGCGGCGCAGGTGTTCTATCGAAAAGTCCGACAACAATTCTTCCAAACGCTCCCGGCGTTTGTGTTCGTCCGAAACCGCAATATCGAGCACGGCAGAAATATTGTCCTCCACCGACAGGCCGCGAAAAATCGACATTTCCTGCGGTAGATAGCCGATACCCAAACGTGCCCTGCGGTACATCGGCAGGGTGGTGACATTCTGACCGTCGATGGTGACGCTGCCTGCTTCCGGAAAGACGAGGCCTGCAATCGTGTAGAAACTCGTGGTTTTGCCGGAACCGTTGGGGCCGAGCAACGCAACAACTTCGCCGCGGTTCAACTCCATCGACACGTCGCGGATGACCACTTTCTTACGGTAGCTCTTGCGCATCTTCTCAATACGCAAACCAGATGAGCCTGAGGTAACTTTCAGATCTGGACGGGCCATCAGTCGCCGCCGCTACCTGGCAAGGTGGTGCGCACGCGCCCGTTGAGGGTTGCGTTGCCGGTTGTCAAATTCACAGTCATTTGTTCCGCGCCCAGGGTGTTGCCCTTCTGCGTGAGGAGGACATCGCCCCGCATCACGACCGTTCCGTTTTCGATGGTATAGTCTGCGGTTCTGGCTTCAGCCGCATCCTCACCACTGACCAACAGTACATTTCCGCGCGCTTCGAGCCGTTCGATCCCGTTGCCATCCGTTTTCCGGACCACCAACACATTATCAGCGCTCAGTCGCATCTCACCTTGAATGATCAACACGTTTCCGGTCAGCAAGGCTGAACCGTCTTCCTGATTCACACTCAAATTGTCGGATGTGATATCAACAGGTTGCGACGTGTCTGTTTGGAGAACGCCGAATGAGACCCCTGTCCCTTGTGCCATTGCGACAGGGGAAAGGAGCAGTGTTGTAAGGCCAAAAAGAATAACGAATGTCAGTCGTAGCACGGGCTATCTTTCTACTTTTGCAGGATCGTACACCAGCTTTACGCCGTCCGTGAACTCAATATGTACGGGACCGTTCTGAGAATTTGTGAATATCCGCATCGTGCCCGCTTCGAAATCTCCCAACGGGCCGGTTGCCGTGACGGTTCCGGGGCTGGTGATCTCCAGCCCGTCGAGCAGCGCATTCAGTGTTTCCGTTTCGACACGTGTGCCATCTGCCGTGATGATCCGAACATTCCCAGTCAGCACTGCGGTGTTCTTGTCCGGACGAACAGAACCCGCGTCTGACAGCATCAGGATGCTGCGCCCGTCAGACGTGCGGATTTCGGCTTCGAGATCACTTGCCGATGCAGTGTTTCCTTCGCCACCCGGCAAGGCTTTGGTCGCTGCGATAGTGACTTCGTGCCCGGTCTTGGTTGTACCGGTGAAGAATGGGGCAGTGACTTGTTGTCCGCGCAGACGACTTTCGAGGTCGACCTCTGCAAATGGTATCGCAGAATCGGTTTCGATCCGACGTGAAATGAGAAACAGGGTCGAAAGCAGCGCAAGCGCCGCAAGCGGCAATGCGACCTTGAGATAGGCAACGATACGCGAATAGCGATCCACCATGTCCGTGCCTCCTCTCAAACTCTAGTATGCGGTGGTCCCGTCAGGGACGTGAAACGTGATGTTGCTCAGGAATGGGCAAAGATGTCGGTGTCCGGCCATCCGGCCAGATCAAGCCGTGCGCGGGTGGGCAGGAAATCGAAACATGCCTGAGCCAAATCTCGGCGATCTTCTCGCTCCAGGCGGAGATCCAATTCCTCGCGCAGCCTGTGCAGGTGGAGCACATCAGAGGCGGCATAATCACGTTGTGCCTGCGTCAGGGTCTCGGCGCCCCAATCGCTCATCTGCTGTTGTTTGGAGATATCGAGGCCAAGCAGATCCTGTGTCAGGTTCTTAAGCCCGTGACGATCCGTGTAAGTGCGCACCATGCGGCTGGCGATCTTGGTGCAGTACACCGGGGCGGTTAGGGCCCCGAAGGTCTGATACAAGGCAGCGATATCGAAGCGCCCAAAGTGAAAGAGCTTCAGCACCTTGGGGTCTGTCAATATGCGTGTGAGGTTCGGCGCTTCGCTCTGCCCTTTGGCTATCTGAACCAGATGCGCATTGCCGTCGCCGCTGGACATCTGCACCACGCAAAGCCGGTCCCGATGCGGGTTGAGGCCCATGGTTTCGCAGTCGATGGCCACAACAGGTCCAAGGTCAAGGGTGTCGGGAAGATCATTCTGGTAAAGATGCGTGGCCACGTGGCTGTCCTTGATCCTGCGAGGATTTCTAGGGTGCGGGTTAACGCCGACATAGGCGCTTTATGGTCTAAACTCAACAGGCGGTCAGATCAGTACCTGTGGTGAGTTTGCGCGTATTTTCTGCCGATCCTTTGCATGTCGCGCCGCAGAATGTCTAAGTCATGATCGGGTCGCCAACTGCGCCCGACATGCGAAATACGGGCACGAGTCTTGCAGGCGGGACATATGTGCATCGCAGGCTCGGCGGTCTATATCTGATCGTACAGCGACAGGCGTCTCTATCGGTTTCTTTGGCATACCCTATATAATTCATTGCCTTACCCCGGTGTGTCTTGGGCAAGGTGAGGCGCATAATTTCCGCTTGTTCAAGACGTCTGTTGCCAAGTTGACGGCTCGCAAACTCTCGACGAGGGCTTGCCAAGATACCGCGCCTTTGCTTTGTCCCGTTCTTGCCGGGGTTAACCGGCAACGCCATAGAGAGCAAAATGCGCATGCTGGGTGCAATACGCAAGAACCCGGACCGACGTCAGACCTTTGTGATCGTCGGCCTTGGAAATTTCGGATCGACCGTCGCCAAGGAACTGAGCCGCTTCGGCAATCATGTGATCGGAATAGACTCCAATGAGGCGCGGGTCAGTCAATATGCTGATGAATTGTCTCAGGCATTGATCATCGACGCCCGCGACGATCTTGCCCTGCGACAGGCAGGAATTGCGGATTGCGATGTGGCGTTGGTCGCGATGGGCTCCGATCTGGAAGCTTCCATCCTGGCGGCCATCAACCTCAAGACCCTCGGCGTGCCTGTGGTCTGGGCGAAGGCCACTACCAAGACTCATCACCGTATCCTCAGCAAGCTGAAGGTGGATCGGATCATCCACCCGGAGGTCGACGTGGGCATGCATATCGCACAGGTTCTGCACAATCCGCTGGTGCGTGATTACGTGAGCCTTGGCAACGGCTACCATGTGGTGAACTTCAAGATCCCACGGTCGCTGGAAGGCAAGGCGCTGGTGGATATCCCCTATGCCGCCGGCCACAACTTGCGCTGCATTGGCGTGATGCGCGGTACCGAGTTCCTCGGACAGGATGGCTCTGACTGCACCCTCGCGCAGGACGATCTGTTGATCCTGCTCGGGAAACGCTCCGACTTGCGAAATTTTGCGGCCAGCCTGTCTTGAAACGCCCCGCAGTAAAGGCCGCTCCACCGGTTGATCGCGGATTGCCGCCGCCATTGGTGCTGGCACTCCTTTATTTCTCCAGCATCTTCATCGGCGCGTTGCTGTTGTGGATGCCGATGTCGCATACCGGCGCGGTCGGCTTTGGCGATGCGTTTTTCACCTCTGCCTCGGCGGTGACGGTGACGGGGCTGGCAGTGGTGGATACCGGCAGCGATCTCACGCTGATCGGGCAGGCCATTCTCGCGCTTCTGATCCAGCTTGGGGGACTGGGGCTGATGGCCTTTGCGGTGCTGCTGTTGTCGGCGCTGGGCCTGCCTGTTGGGCTGCCGCAACGGCTGGTGCTGCGCGAGGACCTCAATCAGCGCACCCTCGGCGGGCTGGCGATCATCGTGCGCACCATCATGCTGGTGGCGCTGGTGTGCGAGCTGGCCGGGGCAGCGATTCTGTCCTTTGTGTTTGTGCCGGAACTGGGCTGGTCCTTGGGGCTATGGCATGCGGTGTTTCACAGCATCTCGGCCTTTAATAACGCAGGTTTTGCGCTCTATCCCGACAGTCTGTCGGGCTATGCAGATGACCCCATCATCAACATCACGATTCCGGCTTTGTTCATTCTTGGTGGCCTGGGCTTTATCGTGGTAGGCGATCTGGTCCGCGCACGTTCATGGCGGCGGCTCAGCCTGCACAGCAAGTTGATGCTGACGGGAACCCTGTCGTTGATCCTTTTTGGTTGGGCAGGTTTCGCCGCACTTGAGTGGACAAACCCCGCCACGCTTGGCGGTATGCCCGACACGGCCAGCCGCCTCTGGGCGAGTTGGTTTCAGGCGGTGACCCCGCGCACGGCTGGCTTCAACACGATCGACACCGGCGGGATGCACGACAGCACCTCCCTGATGACCATGTCGCTGATGCTGGTGGGCGGCGGAAGCACATCCACCGCGGGCGGTATCAAGGTGACCACGCTGATCGTGTTATTGATCGGCACCGTTGCCTTCTTTCGCCGTCAAACCGCGCTGCATGTTTTTGGCCGCAGCCTCGGGGTGGAGGATGTGATGAAGGTCATGGCGCTGACCACCATCAGCATTTTCGTTGTTTTGGTGGGGATCTTCCTGATCTCCGTTTCACATGACGATGCATTCCTCGATCTTGCATTTGAGGCCACGTCTGCCTTCGGCACCGTTGGACTGTCGCGTGGCGCAACCGGAGAGCTCGATGGTTTTGGTCGCGCAGTCATCATTGCAATCATGTTCTTGGGGCGGGTCGGGCCGCTGACACTGGGCTTTTTCCTTGCCACGCACAGCAGGCCGCGCGTGCGCTATCCCAAGGGTGATGTGTATCTGGGCTGAGACGTGACTTGGGTCCGCCATATTGCATTTTGGGAGTGTGAGGAATTCTCGCCATCACTGGCGGGATTCCGCTCCTCTTTCAGTTGAGATCAATTCACCTCTGGAACGCTACGCGTGATCTGGGTAGGTGGGCGCGGCCCGGATTGTCCGGCGCATCACCATCCCATATGATTTATAGGCTATTGTTATGAAAACGAAACTTGTCGCACTTGCACTGACCGTTGCTTTCTCCGCACCTGCTCTGGCTGAAGAGTGCACCGCGGAACTCGCACAGGCGAAATCCATGGAAGTAAACGCAGGTCTGCAGAAGCTGGCGGCCAAAGATCCGCAGCGCATGCAGGAAGTGGCGACCGAGATGATGGAAAAATCCGCCATGTTCGAAAACGCCGATGATCTCTCCGAAGTGTGCGAATACTACGATGGTCTGCTGGAAGAAATGAACTCCTAAGCCACCACGATATGCCTGCGGAGTTTGTTTCCGCAGGCACCCCCGCAGAAATGCGGATGTATTGGCGTCGCCACTGATTGACGCACCCGCGTGCCGCACGCATGCAGGCACTTCCGATACCGCAGGCTGTTGTGCTCATGACACCATGCGATGTTCGGCCAAATGCTCTTTCCACCAAAACCTGTTTCCTTAGCACCGGGCCACCGGGGAGATCCCTGTGCCGGTTGCTTGCTCGCTGATTGACAGGCTGTGCCAAACCTGTTTTATTTTATTTGCCGAAATAAATATGTATACGACCCTGATGGGCGTGTGCATCTGGCGATTGGGAGGACATCGAATGTTTCTGGGTCTTGACGTGGGGACGTCGGGGCTGCGCGCGTTGCTGGCCGATGAGGGTGGCAATGTCATTGGCGTGGCGGATGCAGCTTATGGGGTCTCACACCCGCATACCGGGTGGAGCGAACAGGACCCGCAGGACTGGATCACCGCCTGCCAGACCGCGATTGCAGCTCTGCGTGGGGACCATCCGGCCGAACTGGCCGCTCTGCGCGGCATTGGCCTGAGCGGCCACATGCATGGGGCAACCCTGCTGGATGCGGCGGGTAAGGTTCTGCGCCCCTGTATTTTATGGAACGATACGCGTTCGGCTGCCGAGGCAGCCCAGCTGGATGGCGCAGAAGGCGTGCGGGATCTGTCGGGGAATATCGTGTTTCCGGGCTTCACCGCCCCGAAACTGGCCTGGGTCGAGGCGCATGAGCCGGAGATTTTTGCTCAGGTCGCCAAGGTGCTGCTCCCCAAGGACTATCTGCGCTACTGGCTGACCGGCACATATGTCTCTGATATGTCAGACAGCGCCGGGACGTCGTGGCTCGACGTGGGCGCGCGGGATTGGTCGGAGCAGTTGCTGGAAGTGTCCGGCATGCGCCGGGATCAGATGCCCGACCTGGTCGAAGGCTCCGCCGCCGGTGGTGATTTGCGTGACGCGCTTCGCGATGAATGGGGCATCGACGGCCCGGTGGTTATTGCAGGGGGTGGTGGCGACAATGCAGTTGCCGCCTGCGGGGCCGGGTGTTTCCGTGAAGGTGAGGGCTTTGTGAGCCTTGGCACCTCCGGCGTGCTCCTGGCCGCCAAATCTGCTTATAAACCTGACCCGGCCTCGGCTGTGCATACCTTCTGCCACGCGGTGCCTGATACGTGGTATCAGATGGGGGTGATCCTTGCGGCGACGGACTGTCTCAATTGGCTGTCGCGCACGCTTGGGCAGACCCCGGCGACGCTGGCGGGACTGCTGCCGAACCAGATCTCCGGCCCCTCTTCGGTGACGTTCTTGCCCTATCTCTCTGGCGAGCGTACGCCGCATAACGATGCCAGCATCCGCGCCACGCTTGCAGGGCTTGATATTGGCGATGGCCCGGCAGAGCTGACACAGGCGGTGATGGAGGGCGTGGCCTTTGCACTGCGCGATTGCCTTGAGGCGTTGAAAGGCACCGATACCAACCTCACGCGCCTGCTCGCAGTGGGGGGCGGCACCCGCTCGCCCTATTGGGTGGAGACCCTCGCCACCGTTCTTGGCGTATCCCTCGACATTCCCGACAAGGGCGAGTTTGGCGCGGCATTGGGCGCCGCCCGACTTGCGATGACAGCCACCGGCGCGGACATTTCCGCCGTGATGACTGCACCGCCCATCGCCCACACCATTGATCCACGCAGCGATCTGACTGAGGCCTATGACGCCTCATACGCCCGGTATCGCGCGCTCTATCCCAACATGAAGGCACTGATGACATGACCACCGGCTTCTTTGGCGACGTTTCCAAAATCCAATATGAAGGCGCAGACAGCACCAACCCGCTGGCCTTTCGCCACTACAACCCCGACGAGGTGATCCTCGGCAAGCGGATGGAAGAGCATCTGCGCTTTGCCACCTGCTACTGGCACAACTTTGTGTGGCCGGGCGGCGATCCTTTTGGTGGCCAGACCTTTGATCGCCCATGGTTCAAGGACACGATGGAGGCCGCCAAGCTCAAGGCCGATGTGGCGTTTGAGATGTTCACCCTGTTGCAGTCGCCCTACTACTGTTTCCACGACGCCGATGTGCGGCCAGAAGGGGCAAATTTTGCGGAAAACACCCGCAACCTGAATGAGATCGTCGAGTATTTCGCGCAAAAGCAGGAAGAAACCGGCGTCAAATTGCTCTGGGGCACCGCCAACCTGTTTTCCAACGCGCGGTTCATGTCGGGGGCGTCGACCAACCCGGACCCGGATGTCTTTGCCTTCTCGGCGGCGACCATCAAGACCTGCATGGATGCAACACATCGTCTCGGCGGCGAGAACTACGTGCTCTGGGGCGGTCGTGAGGGCTATGAGACGCTGCTGAACACCGACCTTGCGCAAGAAGATCAGCAGATGGGCCGCATGCTCAACATGGTGGTCGAGTACAAGCACAAGATCGGCTTCAAGGGTGCGATCCTAGTGGAGCCGAAACCGCAGGAGCCCTCCAAGCACCAATACGATTATGATGCGGCGACGGTCTACGGCTTCCTCAAGCGTCACGGGTTGGAAAACGAGGTCAAACTGAACCTGGAGCAGGGACACGCAATCCTTGCGGGCCATTCGTTCGAGCATGAGATCGCCACCGCGCAGGCGCTGGGCGTCTTTGGCTCCATCGACATGAACCGCAACGATTACCAGTCCGGCTGGGACACCGACCAGTTCCCGAACACCACCCCTGAGGTGGCGCTTGCGTATTACCACATCCTGAAACACGGAGGGTTCAGCACCGGCGGCACCAACTTCGATGCCAAACTGCGCCGCCAGTCCATCGACCCCGAAGATCTGTTGATGGCGCACATCGGTGGCATGGATATTTGCGCTCGTGGTTTTAAGGCCGCTGTCGCGATGGTCGAGGACGGCACATTGGATCAGTTCGTCGCCGACCGCTACGCTGGTTGGCAGGGCGCGAGCGCGCAGGATATGCTGAACGGAAAGCTGTCCCTTGAGAGCATAGCGGAAAAGGTTGAGGCCGAGGGCATCAACCCGAGGCCGCGGTCCGGCCGCCAGGAGTATCTGGAGAATGTCGTTAATCGGTTCGTCTGAATGAGTATGGCGCAGATCGTCAATCACGGCCTTCACCAAGGTCATATACTGAAGGAGGTCTGTCTGCGAAGTGACAGGCTCAGCCTCAGTCTGTTGAACTTCGGTGCGGTGACGCGCGATCTGCGCCTGCATGACCAAGGCGAAAACCGATCTCTTGTGCTCGGCTTTCGCAACCCTGCGGACTATTTAACCAATCCCGGATACATGGGGGTGATCGCGGGGCGCGTCGCGGGCCGGATCAAGAATGCCCGCTTTGCGCTTGACGGGCAGATGGTGCGGTTGGCCGAAAACGAAGGAGGCAACCAGCTTCATGGTGGTCCCTCTGGGCTGTCTCATGTGCTGTGGGGTATCGAGCCGCTGACGTCTGCCAGCGCGCGTCTCACCTATCACTCACCCGAAGGGGAAAACGGCTATCCGGGCGCAGTAGATTTCACTGTCACCGTTACGCTTGACGAGTTTTCGGTAGAATACGAGATGATCGCATCCGTCAGCCAGCCAACCCCGATCAGCCTTGCACAGCATAGCTACTACAATTTGTCGGGTGGTCAGCAGGCAATCTGGGATCATCGCTTGCAGGTTGATGCCACAGGCTATCTCGTGCTGGATGATACCAATGTGCCGAACGGCACAATCGCTGACCTGTCCGATACCGGTTTTGACTTTCGTCTTGGGCGCAGTTTTGGAGAGTTGGACCCCGAACACCAGGGGTGTGATATCAACCTTGTCTTCGACACAGATCGCACACAGGCGCTCCCGGCGGCAAAACTGACTGCGCCTGATGGCTTGCAAATGACGGTGACGACCGATCAGCCCGGCGCGCAGATTTATACAGCTGGTGGTTTGCCGACACAGCCCGAGGGGCATTCAGGGCAAATACTTGGTCCCGCCATGGGGGTCTGCTTTGAACCGCAGGGCTTTCCAAACGCGGTAAACCAGCCAGATTTCCCGTCGGTGATCGTGTCGCCAGATGTGCCGTATGTTCAAAAGTTGCGTCTGGATTTCGGATGGATCTGAGGGCGGTTGTGATCTGTACTGGTGTTCTGGTCGTCTCTGCGGTTCGCGCTGACGAGCTGCCGGATCTCGGCCCGCGGCCAGTCTTCCCTGCCGTCGATATGGCCGCAGTCGAGCTGGGGCAGCTGCTTTTCTATGATCCGGTTCTTTCGGGAAACCGCAATATCGCATGCTCCACATGCCATCATCCGAAATTCGGCACGGGGGATGGTGTTGCGCTTGGGCTTGGTGAGGGCGGCATTGGCCTCGGCCCGGATCGTACGCCCGACCCCTTGAATATACCCGAACAACGCATTCCGCGGAATGCGCCGGGTCTTTGGAACCTCGGTGCGCCGGAATTCACCGTGATGTTCCATGATGGTAGACTGGAAGATGATCCTGCGTTTCGCAATGGCATTCGCACTCCCTTGGGCGAGGACATGCTTTCCGGATTTGACGACGCCCTTGCGGCGCAAGCCATGTTCCCGGTGCTCTCGGCGGATGAAATGGCTGGCCACTATTCGGAGAACGATGTGGCGCAGGCGGTGCGGTTGGGGCAGCTCTCCACGCCGGGTGGGGCTTGGGACCTGATAGCGGCGCGGGTCGAGGCCATACCGGAATACCGGACGCGTTTCGATACGGTCTTGGCAGAGGGGGAGGCGATCACCTTTGCCGATATCGCCAATGTCCTTGCCGATTTCATCCGCTTCGAATGGCGCGCGGATATGAGTGCCTTTGATGCGTATATGTTGCAGCAGGGTGAACTGCTGCCCGATGCGCAGAGCGGCATGAAGCTGTTCTATGGCAAGGCGGCCTGCAGTCAGTGCCATTCCGGCTGGTTGCAGACAGATCACGATTTTCACGCTCTTGCAGTGCCTCAGTTGGGGCCGGGCAAGGCCGCACGTTTCGAAGCCCACAACCGCGATGAGGGGCGTTTACGGGTGACCGGCGCAGCGGAGGATGCCTATGCCTTTCGCACGCCGTCGTTGCGCAATGTCAGCCTGACAGCGCCTTATGGACATTCCGGCGCGTTCGCGACGCTGGAGGCGATGGTTGAGCATCACCTGTCGCCCGAGGCCTCGCTGGAGAGTTTCGATATTGCGTCCGTTGTCTTGCCGCCGTTGGAGGGCAAGGACGATTGGCGCGTTTATCGCGCAGCGGCAGAGCGCGAGGCAGTACTTCGGGCGGTGGATCTGACGCCACAGCCGCTGTCTCCAGCCGAAGTGGACGATATCGTGGCGTTCCTGCGAGCGCTGACAGATGAGGACGCTGCAAAAGGTCGGCTGGGCGTCCCGGAGAGTGTGCCCAGTGGCTTGCCTGTGGACCGTTAGGGGCGCTAGTCTTGCGGAGACAGGGTGATGTGCTGATTGGCGTGAACCGCCTGCCAGTCGCTCAGCGTACCATCCGGCCAAGTGACACGTAGATCAACGGTGTTGGCCTGGCCAAGGCCGAAGTGTAGATCCCCCAAATCCCCGCCCGCATGCCCGCCGCCAACAGTGATCTCGCGCGTGAGGGTCCGGTCTTGGGTTTTGACTTCTACAAACGCACCAATGGCGTCTGGGTTGGGGGCGCCTGCCCGCAGGCGTAGCAGCAGCCAGTTGCCGTCCAGATCGCTGGTATTTTCCCACACTTCCATCTGGGCGCGGCGATTGACGACTGCGATGTCCAGCAACCCGTCACGGTTCAGGTCCACCAGAGCGCCGCCACGACCGCGATGCAGGCTGGCAACTCCGGCTGCGTCACCGACTTCTGAAAACGTACCGTCCATATTCTGCAGCATCAAGTTGTTGGGATCTTTCTGCGCGGCGTCGGGCATCTGCTCGACATTACCTTTGGTCACAAAAATATCGTCACGCCCATCATTGTTCACATCGCCAAAAGCGGCGTGCCAGCCGGTTGACGGGCGCCCATCTCCGCCAGTGTAGGGCCGATGGGCGGTGGTGCCGAAGCCGTAGGTCACGTCTTCCCAGACCGGACCCTTCGCTTTGGCGTCACGCAGCTGAAATTTTTGATCCCCCATCGAGGTCAGGTAGACATCCTGAAACCCGTCACCGTTTATGTCACGCGAGGCGATGCCCATGCCCCATAGAGCATATGGCCTCCAGCCTTCGTCGGCCGTGTACAGCCGCGGCGTGTCTTCCATTGCCCACATCTGTTCCTGTCCACCGCGCACGTAGTAGTGTCGGTCATTGGACAGGCGCAGGTCTGCGTGACCAGTCCGGTTCCAGTCGCTGAACAGGACCGACAACGCGCAGTAACCCGGAGCTAGGGATTGCGTGGCTTGGTATGTTTCGCCGTCCGGGCGATACAGAAGGGTGTCGTCGCAGGTGCCAAACGGGCCGTTGGGGTCCTGGCGGTCCACGTAGGTGCCAAAGGCGAGCGTCGGCAGAGTATTGTCGCCCTCCCAGGTTGCGGAGAAGCCGGTGGTCCAGTGATCATCACTCACGAAACCGAGGTGATCGAAGGGCTGGAACTGACATTCGCCGGAGCCTTGCATCAGGAGGTCCGGTCCCGCCCGCAGGATCGCAAGGTCGGTCCACCCGTCGCCGTCAATATCTAGCGGGTAGGCTCCGGTGACGCCGGTCAGGGCCAGGGACGCCGGTGTTTCGGCAGTAAAAGCCAGGGACGCGCCATTGGTGGGGGGGGTGTTCTGAAACAGTTGCGCTGTGTTTTCGCCGCCGGCAGCGTAAAGTTCTGGCAGGCCATCGCCGTTGCAGTCAAAGACCGCAAGGCCGCCCCCAACATAGTGCTCCCAGCCGCCGCCATATATGTGTTCGCTCATCGCGACCGGCGTGAAGCTTGGGGTCTGCGTGCCGGCATTCGCCGCATGGGCACATATGATCGCAGTTAGGGCAATCCAGCTACGCGGCAGCATTGGCAAGCTCCTTCACGGTACGCGCCGTGACTTCCTCGATTCCATAGGCCGCGGCGCCCTTGGCCCACATCAGATCGCCCCAGTCATGCACGATGACCTCGGGCAAGGGCGCATCGACCTGCACCACCCATTGGCGCATCTCACCAATCACTTTGCCGGAATAAAGGTGGTCAAAGGACAGTCGCGCACCGGCAAGAATGATCTTTGTAGGGTCGAATATATTGACAACATTCGCCAATCCCATGGCGAACATGCGCCGTGCCCTGTCGAGGATGGACAGCGCCATCGCGTCGCCCTTCTCTGCGGCCTGAAAAAGCGAGGCCAAGGTGCGGTGTCGTTCGCTGCCGCTGGAGATATTGGCCTCTCGCAACAATGCGTAGTCGCCCACATAGGCCTCCAGACAGCCGCGCTGGCCGCATTGGCACAAAGCGCCTTCCAGGTGGACCTTCGTATGACCAAACTCCGCGCCGCATCCACGTGTGCCGCGATAGATCTTCCCGTCGATTACGATACCCATGCCGACGCCATGCTCGATGGTGATGACGATGAAGTTGTCGCAGGTGCGCCCTTCACCGAACAGATGTTCGGCCTTGGCCACAAGGTTTGCGTCGTTGTCGAGGAAGACCGGGCAGGGCAGCTCCCTGGCGATGGCCTCACCAAAGGGGACATTGCGCTCCTCCAGCGAAGAGGACCAATATATAAAGCTGCGCTCCGCATCGATCATGCCTGCAAGACCAAGCCCAACGCCAGACAGATCGTCAATCGTGAAGCCGCCCTTTTGACACGTCAGCTCCAGCGCGCGGCGGATTTGCGAACATAGGACGGGCACCGGCATGCGGCCCTGTGCAAGCGGCATCTCATGGCTCGCCAGTTCCTCGCCCACAAAGTCTGTAATCACGGTGGAAATCACATGGTGAGACACCTTGAGGCCGGCGATCAGATGCGCGCCGCCGCGGATTTTCAGCGCGACGCGTGGGCGTCCGCGACGGGCTTCGGAGGAGCTCTCGGGGGCAACCTCTTCGATCAGGCCTGCAGCAAGAAGCTCTGCGGTGATCGCTGTAACCGTAGCAGGACTTACGCCCGTGGCCTTGGCAATGTCGATGCGGGCAATGCTCTCGGCCGCACGGATCACATCCAGTATCTGCTGACGCCCGCTTTCGCGCTGATCGCCGCTTGGCGACAGCCGTCCTGATCGTGCCAAATCGATGCTCCTCCACTACCAGCCCGGCCCAGACGCGCTAGGGTATGACACTCTGGGCAGGTTCCGGCAATCTCTCCCTTCGAGAGAGGATACATGATTTAATTTGAAACTCAAAAAAAATATTGCTACACATGAATCACCGTGCAGGTCAGCAAACGAATGGGCCGCACGCCAAGGGAGGAAAATATGAAATTCTTGAACGGACTTTCCGTTATCGCACTGAGTGCATTTGCAGCATCCTCGGCCTTTGCCGCGGATCTGACCGTCGGCGTAAGCTGGTCGAACTTTCAGGAAGAACGCTGGAAAACCGACGAAGCAGCCATCGTGGGCGCATTGGACGAAGCCGGGGCTGAGTATATCTCTGCCGACGCGCAATCCTCCTCTGCCAAGCAGCTTTCTGACATCGAAAGCCTGATCGCACAGGGCGTGGATGCGCTGATCATCCTCGCGCAGGACGCGCAAGCCATCGGTCCGGCGGTTCAAGCCGCAGCGGATGAAGGCATTCCGGTGGTCGCCTATGACCGCCTGATCGAAGACAATCGCGCCTTCTACCTGACCTTTGACAATGTCGAAGTAGGTCGCATGCAGGCGCGTGCCGTGTTCGAAGCGATGCCCAAGGGCAACTACGTGATGATCAAAGGCTCTCCCACCGACCCCAACGCAGATTTCCTGCGTGGCGGTCAGCAGGAGGTCATCCAGGCCGCAGTCGACTCCGGTGACATCAATATCGTCGCGGAGGCCTACACTGATGGTTGGCTGCCCGCGAACGCGCAGCGCAACATGGAGCAGATCCTGACCGCCAATGACAACAACGTCGACGCGGTTGTGGCCTCCAATGACGGGACCGCTGGTGGTGTTGTCGCCGCGCTGACCGCGCAGGGCATGGAAGGCATCCCGGTCTCCGGCCAGGATGGCGACCACGCCGCACTGAACCGTGTCGCCAAGGGCACCCAGACTGTTTCCGTCTGGAAAGACGCCCGTGACCTCGGCGCGGCAGCGGGCGAGATCGCGGTGGCCATGGCAAGCGGCACCGCGATGGAAGAGATCGACGGCGCGACCTCCTGGACCTCTCCGGCGGGCACCACCATGACCGCGAAGTTCCTGGCGCCGATGCCGGTGACCCAGGACAATCTCTCCGCAGTCGTGGACGCGGGCTGGATCACCCAAGAAGCGCTCTGCCAAGGTGTCGAAAGCGGCCCTGCACCCTGTAACTGATCTTCGTATCACCACAACCGGGCGCTCCGGCATCTTCCGGAGCGCCTATCCCACCTCATAAAATCGCTGATTACTGGAGCCGGATATGACCGACACCACGTCTCAGCCAATCACCCCCCAAACCAAACGCAATATCTTCCAGCAGCTTGAGCTGGATGTGCGGCTATTGGGTATGATTGGTGCCTTCATCATTCTTTGCATCGGGTTCAACCTGGTGACCGATGGGCGCTTCCTGACGCCGCGCAACATCTTCAATCTGACGATCCAGACTGTTTCCGTGGCGATCATGGCTTCGGGCATGGTGTTCGTGATCGTCACCCGCCATATCGACCTGAGTGTCGGGGCCTTGCTGGCCACCTGCTCGGCGGTGATGGCAATGACCCAGACCGAATTTGTGCCGCATGTTCTGGGACTTGGCCTCAACCACCCGATCACATGGGTCGTCGCCGTTCTGGTTGGTCTGGTGACCGGCACACTGATCGGGGCGTTTCATGGCTGGATGGTCGGCTATCTGACAATCCCTGCCTTCATCGTTACGCTGGGCGGGTTCTTGGTCTGGCGCAACGTGGCCTGGTACCTGACCGACGGCCAGACCATCGGCCCGTTGGATTCCACCTTCATGATGTTCGGGGGCATAAATGGCACTCTCGGTGTCTCGCTCAGCTGGATCCTCGGCATCGTGGCGACCGTGCTTGCACTATTGACCCTCTGGAACAGCCGTCGCGCCAAGCTCGCGCATGAATTCCCGGTAAAACCTCTCTGGGCCGAGGCGGTTATGGCTGTCATCGTCTCCGGCGCGATCCTCGGGTTTGTCGGCATCCTCAACGCTTACGAAATCCCCAGCCGCCGTTTGGCGCGCCTGTTCGAAGCCCGCGGCGAGGTCATGCCCGAAGGTCTAACCATGGGCTACGGCCTGCCGATTTCGGTACTGATCCTGATCGCGGTCGCGGTGGTCATGACCATCGTTGCCCGCCGCACCCGGCTGGGCCGCTACATCTTTGCCACAGGCGGCAACCCCGACGCGGCAGAGCTGTCGGGCATCAACACCCGCCTGCTGACAGTGAAGATCTTTGCCATCATGGGCTTTCTCTGTGCGCTGTCGGCGGTCGTGGCCTCGGCCCGTCTCGCCAACCATTCCAACGACATCGGCACACTGGACGAGTTGCGGGTGATCGCGGCAGCCGTGATTGGCGGTACTGCGCTGTCGGGCGGCTTTGGCACCATCTACGGCGCCATCCTCGGCGCGCTGATCATGCAGAGCCTGCAGTCCGGCATGGCCATGGTCGGTGTCGACGCGCCGTTCCAGAATATCGTCGTCGGCTCCGTGCTGGTCGCAGCCGTCTTCATCGACATCGTCTATCGCAAACGCGTGGGGGCCAAGTAATGACCACTCCCAAGGAACTCCGCGCCCAAGGCGCAACTCCGATGGTGGAGATGAACAATATCTCCATCTCTTTCGGCGGCATCAAGGCGGTGGACGACGTCTCGGTCGATCTGCACCCCGGCGAGGTCGTTGGCCTGCTTGGCCACAACGGCGCCGGCAAGTCGACACTGATCAAGGTGCTATCAGGCGCCTACAAGATGGACAGCGGCGAGATCCGCATCAACGGCAACAAGGTGGAGATCACCAACCCCCGTGATGCCCGCAGCCACAATATCGAGACGATCTATCAGACGCTGGCGCTGGCGGATAATCTCGATGCGGCATCCAACCTGTTTCTGGGGCGCGAGATCGTCACCGCAACGGGTCTGGTGAACGATGCTGCGATGGAGGCTGAGTGCCGCAAGATCATGGGCCGCCTGAACCCGAACTTCCGCAAGTTCAACGAACCGGTCTCGGCGCTTTCGGGTGGGCAGCGGCAATCGGTGGCGATCGCCCGCGCTGTTTATTTTAACGCCAAGATCCTGATCATGGACGAGCCCACTGCGGCGCTAGGACCGCATGAAACGCAGATGGTGGCGGAGCTGATCCAGCAGCTGAAGGCACAAGGCATCGCGATCTTCCTGATCGATCATGATGTACACGCCGTGATGGAGCTGTGTGACCGGGCGTCGGTGATGAAGAACGGTCAACTGGTCGGCACCGTGGACATCGATGATGTGACCGATGACGATCTGTTGTCGATGATCATTCTTGGCAAAAAGCCCGGCCAAGATACGGCATAGCCCAGAAGGCAGTCCGGATCAAAATCTGGGCTGCCTGTCATAGGCGCCGTCCGCGGGAACCGATCCAACGCTCTGATCGAGTGGGATTTGATCGCGTAGCTCGGCAGCATCGGCGCGGCACCCACATTGCTGGTCGTGACGTCCACCGCTCGCACTACCAGCGATTCTTCGTCAATTCCTATGCGCATATTTCGCCAGATGCGGCGCTTGTCGGCCGTGTTTGCGGGCGGTGGCGCTCTCCATGTCATTTCTGGCTCAAACCAGATCGTCAGCGATCCGCGCCGCTTCAAAGCGTCATTGTAAGCCGGCCGGTTCGTGGTTTTGTACGTCGTAGGCGCCCAACTGCTCATGTGATCCAGCTATCATACTGGATTCATGCAGTGAATTACTCGAGAATCTGTTAGAGGCCGTCCCCAGTCGAACTCACACGATCCTGACTGACTGAGCCATTGGAACGCCATTGGTCCGAGAGACAATGGCGAGGGGCATCAAGTTCGCCGTACAGCCTCGCAAGCGGAACACAGCATACCCCCGGCAGATGCGCTTTGACATGATCTGCGACGTGAATGGGATCGAGTGGAACTGATAAAGGTGAACCATCCGTGGACCAATGGCCAAGTCGAGCGGATGAACGAACGATTAAGGAAGCGACAGTCAAACGTTCCCATTACGACAGCTATCATCAGCTGCGCACGCACCTCACCGATGTCATGGCCGCATACAACTTCGCATGCAGGCTAAAGACCCTGAACGGCCTCACACCCAACCAATACACCTGCAAAGTCGGGGCTCCAGAGCCAGATCGATTTATCATCAATCCGATCCACCAGATGCCGGGACTGAACAGCTAGGCGCCGCAGAGTGTCGTAAGACAGAAGGCGTTACGCCAAGGTGCTTCTTAAAGGCAGAGTAGAAGGATGATTTTGAATTGAACCCCACGTCATATGCGATTGCCAGAATGGTATCACTGCTGTCTCGCACCCGGTTGGCCGCTTCTTCAACGCGCCAGCGATTTACGTAGTCAAAAAACGTGCTTCCTATCGTTTCATTTAGGGTCTGGGAAAGATGATTGGACGTAACCCCAATGTGTTTTGAAAGGTCCCACAACGACAGATTTGGATTGCGGTACAAATGGTCATTTTCCATCGCCAAGTTGATCTTGCGGGCCAGGCGCTGCGCTTGTTCGTCAGACAAAGCAGAGCGTACATACTTTGGTGCGGCTTCTGCAGCCTTAACCTCCTTCGCTGCAGCTGATGCAGACAAGCAGGCAAGACCGGGTTTCTGACGCAGCCCCCAAAGTGCAAGGAGCCAGATTGTCCCAGCGCTGAATGTCAGATCAACAACAGGCGATTCCACCAACCTAGCAGGAAGAATATGTATGCCCGATAAGGCGGCCAGTGAATCGTCGATGTCAAAAATCAAAAACGCCATCAGGGCAACAATGATCCACCAGAGCCAGTGAAGTTCTCGCTCTTCGGTGCTGGCGAACAGATCTTTGAGCCGGGTGGTGTAAGATGTGAGCAGTCGAACGATCAAAAATAGGTAAATGAGAATCTGAGCGTAAAACATGATTGTCAGCGCCCAAACTCCGAAAATACCAACCGGCATCAAAGGATGATCTACTGTCTCACTGCGCTCGAAGGACTGATACACATCGTTTGGCAGCATCAGGAAGAGAAACATTAACACGAACGCGCAGAGCGCTGGCGCGGCGTGCCACCCCTTGTATTTGATATCAAGATGGCTGGCTTCAGTCGTCAAGCCGCGCACATACATCCAGAACAGCGGTACCTGCAGTAGGGCGAAGGGCATGCTAAGCGGCAAATAATATCTGGATACCTGCCTGATATCATAGACATTTGCGACCGCATCTAGAACCAATGTCAGGGATGAGATGCCTTGCGACAGGAAGAATAGCCCCAAGGGCCAGTACGCTTGCCGATACTCTTTCTGAGCAAATAAAAGGCTGGCGCAAAACAATGATAAGCCGACCATGAAGCTGCCAAAGCTAAGATGCAATAATTCTGCGCTTTTCATAATCGGCTCATTCAATTCAGCAATGATATGACTGATCGGTTGGCGCACAGCCCCCCTGCTCAGGCGCATCATAGAGTGTGTTGATAGGGACCACCATTGATAGCGGACATCGTGTCGGCAGATACGCGGCTTTACGAAGCCGGCGGCGCTGCCTAACAGACACTGGAGGTGGATCTGTCCTTTTGTGTTTCGTGGCCGGCAAGGTGACCGATCAAGATGATCTGGTGGGACCCACAAGCTTGGCTGGCAGACGCGCTCGCCCGCATTCCAAGCGACAAGATTAATCGTGTCGACGATCTGCTGCGATGGAAAACCGCTTAAAAGCGGCATCAGATCATTTTGCACATCCAAGTATCTGTCCTTGCGTACAGGCAAGGACGCGTGAATCTGTCCTTGCCTTTGGTACCGGACGATAGCCCAGCAGCTTGGCGGCTACATCTACTTCATCCTGACCGCCTGGTCTTTGACAGGCCCACCAAATATTGGAGTAGAGTGAATGAGCACAATTTCGGACAGTCACATCGATTTCCTAGAGCCTGCGCTGTTAGAGACACGTCGCAAGCTAAGATCTGTCGTAATTGAATTTCTGGCGCTGACGGGGCTGCTGGTGGGCGTCGTTCTTGCCGTGATGATTGATTTGAAACTCCTCAAGAATTCCGTGTCAGAAGCATCTCTCACTGAAGCGCTGCAAGCTGTGCTTGTGCTGGCTTCCGCGCTCATATTTATCTGGCGCGCGATGCGTGAGGTCGAGGCGCGGGGGTACCTGATCGGGCTTGCAACACTATTTACCTGCATGTTCATACGGGAAAACGATGCGTACCTTGATCAGGTTTACCATGGCTTTTGGGCGGTGCCGGTGGGCATTGCCGCGGTAGCTGGCGCCGTGTTGATAGGGCGGTATAAAGCCACCTTAGTCGAACCACTTACGAGTCAAATCGAAGAACGTCACTCGACTTTCATGTTTATGGGGCTCTTGATTGTTCTGGTGTTCAGCCGCTTGTTTGGCACAGGTGCTCTTTGGCAGGCGGCCATGGGGGCGGAGTACAACGCAACATTCAAAACCATCGTGCAGGAAGGCTTGGAACTGCTCGGCTACGCGCTGATCGTTTTTGGTTCTGTCCTGTCGTTGACGTATTGCAGATTTGAGCGGCGGCACCCTGAGGCAAACCCCACGAATGGGATCGCTGCTTCGATCTGACCACACTGTCAGACACCGCACGACAACCAAGTCAGCCCGGACAAAAAATCACCGTTCTGCGCTATGGGCAGCTTAGTGATTACCACGCGGCACAATGCGAACATCCTCTGTGGATTGCGCCCGCATAGCACGGATTAAACGTGGCTGAATGCCTTTGCGTCTTCTTGTGTCCGGCTCGGCTGTGAAGTTTTGACCGCTGGCCCTGATGGGATCCGCAGATCAGGTTGCTTACTGCTTTGCGAGCAAAAACACCGACTACATTTGACGGAGTATCCTGGTCGTTGCTGCTGAAGGATACTCCATCACGTCATTGGCTTTGCTAACGCGTTGTTTCTTGGGTGTTCAGGTGAGCGAAACTGAAGGTCCGCTCTCGGGCATCTTTCGGGTTTGTTGGCTCTTTCAACGGAGGCTTCGCTGCGCTTCGTATGAATGTCGCGATTGGGCTTGGAGCCGCCGATTGCACCCGCAGCGAAGGTTCGGCGCGCGTGCGGTAGCTATAGCTCACTTGAGACTTTCACCGCACAGGATCCGAAAGTCAGGTTCTTGCTTCGAGCTCATTCTACCTATTCGCCAACACAGACCTTAGCACCCTTGTGCAGCGGCACATAAGAACCCTTGATATGGAGGGGGTATGAAAACCGCCAAAACGTGCAAACTTATGGTGCAATGGCACAAACATAGGGAAATGGTGACCCCGGCAGGATTCGAACCTGCAACCTGCCCCTTAGGAGGGGGCTGCTCTATCCAGTTGAGCCACGGGGCCGTTGGGGAGGCGATAGCAAATAGCCATTACCACCACAAGCTTCATGCCGCGCGTGCAAGGGCCATTGTGTCCCTCTGCGGGACTGGCTAACCTCGATGCAACAAAGCAAAGAGGCCAAGCACGTGACCAACGACTCCAAGCGTCCGCTGACGCTGCGCGATGTTTCCGATGCCACCGGTGTGTCGGAAATGACCGTCAGCCGTGTACTTCGCAACCGCGGGGATGTGTCAGAGAAGACCCGTCAGAAAGTGTTGCTTGCCGCAAAGGAACTTGGCTACGTTCCCAACAAGATCGCCGGCGCTCTGGCCTCCAAGCGGGTGAACCTCGTGGCCGTGATCATTCCATCGCTGTCCAACATGGTCTTTCCGGAGGTCCTGACCGGTATCAACCGAGTGCTGGAGGATACCGAGTTACAGCCCGTGGTCGGTGTCACTGACTATCAGCCTGAGAAAGAAGAAAAAGTTCTCTACGAGATGCTGTCATGGCGGCCCTCCGGTGTGATCATCGCAGGTTTGGAGCATACAGATCCAGCGCGCGCGATGCTGGCGGCTGCTGGCATCCCCGTGGTCGAGATCATGGATACCGACGGGAACCCTGTGGATTCCATGGTCGGGATTTCCCATCGTCGTGCAGGGCGAGAGATGGCCAAGGCGATCCTCAAGGCGGGGTACCGCCATATCGGCTTCATGGGGACCAAAATGCCGCTGGACCATCGCGCCCGCAAACGGTTCGAAGGGTTCACCGAAGCGCTGGCGAAAGAGGGTATCGAGATCGAGGATCGCGAGTTTTACTCCGGCGGTTCAGCGCTTGCGAAGGGGCGTGAAATGACGCAGGCGATGCTTGAACGCTCGCCTGAACTCGATTTTCTTTATTATTCCAATGACATGATCGGCGCCGGCGGGCTGTTGTCCTTGATAGATCAGGGAATCGACGTGCCTGGCCAGATTGGGCTCGCAGGCTTCAACGGAGTCGAATTGCTCGCGGGTTTGCCGCGTCAGCTGGCTACGATGGATGCGTGCCGTCAGGAAATCGGCATGAAGGCCGCGCAGATCATCGCGGCGCAACTCGAAGATCCGGATGTGGAGCTTGAGAAGCATGTGACGCTGACGCCGACGATTTCATACGGCGATACACTGAAAAGACGCTGATTCAACTCGTTTGGATGACGAAAAACGCGCGACCCTGATGGGTCGCGCGTTTCTTTTTTGGATGTGTGCACCGTCAGTAGAGGAGCATCAGGGGCAAGAGTGTGATCACAGGGAACAACACCAAGATCACCACCCGGATCAGATCGGATCCGACGAAGAACATGACCGCCTTGTACGTGTCCACCATGCGCGATTTGGGATCCATCGCATTGATGACAAAGAGGTTCATTCCCACGGGCGGCGTGATGAGGCCAACCTCGACGACGATGAGCGTCAGAATGCCAAACCAGATGGCGACATATTCAGTCTCCAACCGGTTTGCGATGCCTTGCGTCACGCGAATGCCGAGTTCTTTCATTTGCTCGCGGGTCAGCTCTGCGCCATTGGCGATCGCGTCCTGAATCGAGACGAGCATTTCTGCACCCATGCCCTCCGGCACACCATTTCGAAGGACCTCCATCGCGGCCTCCGCCTGCATGGCAGGGAGCGATACGAGGCCGAAATCCATCGCCGAGATCACCGGATAGAAAATCGGGATTGTCAGCAGGATCATCGAAAGGCTGTCCATCAGGCAACCTAGGAACAGGTAGAACACAAGGATCAGTGCGAGGACCATCCATGGGCTGAGGCCTTGCGCCACCACGAAGTTCGCCAGTTCCTGTGGCACCTGCGTCAGAGCGAGGAAGCCGTTGTAGAAGGCGGCACCCAGCACAATGAAGAAGATCATCGCGGTGGAGCGTGCGGTGACCAGAAAGCTATCGGTCAGCGTGCTGCGAGTCAGGCCCCCGTTTGCCAATGCGATCAACCCGGTTCCCAACGCGCCCACGGCGGCACCTTCGGTCGGGGTGAACCAACCGGCGTAGATGCCACCCACCACAAGGCCAAAAACCAGAAGCACCGGCCAGACTGCGATCAGCAGCGCAAACCGTTCGCGCCACGGGATCGGTTCCCGGGTGCCCGCGCTTTCAGGGAAGAGGCGCACGTAGACGGAGATTGCGATGACATACCCGATTGCTGCCAGAAGGCCGGGAATGAAGGCCGCGAGGAACAGCTTGGCGATATTCTGTTCGGTCAGAATGGCGTAAATCACCAAAACCACAGAGGGCGGGATCAGGATGCCGAGGGTGCCGCCGGCCGCCAGCGTAGCGGTGGAAAACCCGCTGGCGTATCCATAGTTCTTCAGCTCGGGCAGGGCGACGCGTCCCATGGTGGCGGCGGTCGCCAGTGAGGAGCCGCAAATCGCGCCAAAGCCGGCACAGGCGCCGATGGCAGCCATGGCCACGCCGCCTTTGCGGTGGCCGATAAAGCCTTCGGCGGCCTTGAACAGAGCCGTGGACATGCCGCCCAAGGTTGCGAATTGCCCCATCAGGAAGAACATCGGAATGATCGACAGCGAATAGGAGGAGAAGGTCGAGTAGGTCTCGTTCTTCAGGCGACCAAAAGCCACCAGGGTGTCGCCAGTGACGGCAACCAAACCGCCCAGTCCGACCAGGAACATTGCCAGACCGATCGGAACACGCAGGAAGATCAACCCCATCAGAACGGGGAAAGACCAGATACCGATTTCGAGTGCGCTCATGATTGTGTCTCCACGCCGTCCTGGACGAGGATCCGGCCAGTAAGGGCTTCGATGCTGCGAACAGCGGCCATGTATATTCCGACGATTGCGGCCACTACAGCGGCCACAAGGCTCGTGCCATAGGCCCACCAGGTGGGGAACTCCAACAGGAACGACGTCTCGCCATTTTCGAATTTGCTGACCGTGCCTGCACCCAGTCGCCAAGCAATCAGAACCAGCACAAGGGCGAAGATTATCTCGGTCACCATGCGCAGTATCCGGTTTGCCTTGGGCGGAAAGCTATTGGCAAAGACATCAACCGCTGCATGACCTGCAGTAATCTGGCACAGCGGAATGAACGAGAAGATCGCGAAAGCAACGCCCGCTTCGACCAGTTCGAAATCCCCGTTCACGGGGCCGACATGCGCCGTCATCCAGTCCGCGAATTGGGGCATCATGGCTTCGATCCCGTCGCTGTGAAACACGCCATTCAGCAGGCGCCCGGCGATCGAGATACAGGTCAGAAGAATGAGAAGTGTCAGGACCGCGCCGCCGATCATCGCCATGATCCGCGCCAGCCCCATCATGTAGTTATGCATGCCTTTGCCCACCTTTGGCTTTATACAGCACCATTGCATGCGACGGGGCCCGCTGCACAGGCAGGCGGACCCCGTCAATGGATGTCTCGATTAGTTCTCGTACTGCGGCGTGTATTTTTCGATCAGCATGGTTGCCTCATCCAGAAGCGCCTGACCGTCGATTCCGCGCTCGGTCATGTCAGCCAGCCAGTTGTCGTAGATGGGCTGGGACCGCTCGCGCCATACGGCGGTCTGTTCTGCGTCCAGAGTGATGACGTTGTTGCCAAGATCCAGCGCATTCTCACGGGCGGGCATGTCGGAATCCGCCATGGTGCCGCCAGCAAAAACAGACATTTCAAGGCCGGAGTTGTCATCGATGACTTTCTGCAGGTCATCCGGCAGGCTGTCATACTTCTCTTTGTTCATCGCCAGAACAAAGGTCAGGGTATAAAGCGCGCGCCCTTCGAACTCGGTGTGGTTTTCGACCAGCTCCGGAACCTTCAATGAGGTGGTGACTTCCCACGGAATCGTTGTCCCGTCGATCACACCCTTCGACAGGGCTTCGGGGATGGCTGGCACGGGCATGCCAACGGGGGTCGCACCCATTTCCGTCAGGAGTGCGTTCACGGAGCGCGAGCCGCCGCGAATTTTCACGCCTTCGAGATCTTCCGGCGTCTCAACCGGGTCAGATGTGTGGAACATGCCTGGGCCGTGAACCCACCCCGCCAGGATTTTGAAATCCTTGAACTCGCTGTCCAGCCAATGGGATTCCATCATATCCCAATACGCGTGGCTGACGGCGCGCGCGTTGGTCATCATGAAGGGCAATTCAAAGACTTCGGTCGACGGAAAACGGCCCGGCGTGTAGCCGACGACGGTCCAGACGATATCGGCAACACCGTCCTGCGCTTGGTCGATCAGCTCTGGCGGTTTGCCACCCAGCTGCATCGACGGGTAACGGTCAATCTTGATCCGATCACCAGACGCCTCTTCGACCTTGTCGGCCCAGACATCCAGGATCAGCTTTGGTACGTTCGCCTGCGCGGGCAGGAACTGGTGCATCTTTAGTGTCACCTCCTGTGCGGCAACGGGCAATGCGCCCATGGCGGACATTGCCAGTGCGGTGGCGGCACCGAGAATTGCTCTGCGAGTGGTCATGCGTTTCCTCCCTTTGACCGGGACCATTTACGGCTCCTCAACGGCAACCTTACCGCATGAGATCTCGATGTCGTGCCCGTTTTTTGAGCACGCATGAAGCTGAGCCATCCAAATGCCCTTGATGCAGGGCTATTAGGTGCTTTTGTAACTATCAACGGAAGAGGTGGGGTGTTTTTGCGCGAATTTCACTTTGGTGGCGGTCACATGCGCCGTCAGGTAGAGGTGCCGATGAAGGCGTGTGGGCGATTGCATTTCAGCCAGCCGTTGGAAAAGTCATGCGCTTTGATCGGGCGACTGAACAGGAACCCTTGGGCTTCGGTGCACCCGAGCGAGATCAACCTGTCCCGCTGTTCACGCGTTTCAACACCTTCTGCGATCACGTTGATTCCGAGACTGCGGCCCATGGCAATGATCGCTGCGACGATACGATCATCTTTGCTATCGTGGGGCAGGGATTTTATAAAGCGGCGGTCGAGCTTGATGCGATCAATCGGCAGGTCCTTCAGCATCGCAAGAGAAGAGTACCCGGTCCCGAAATCGTCAATGGCAAGGGTCACCTCCAGGCTTCGCAGCTCCTCTATTGTATTCATGGAACTGCGCATACGCGGGAAAAGCGTGCTTTCCAGGACTTCGATTTCCAGTTGGCTCAAATCCAGACCGTGGGCATCTGCCGTGGCCTTCAGGTCGCTGGCAAAGTCCGGAATCAGCAGCGTGGTTGCAGATATGTTGATCGAAATCTTGCCCGGCGCAAAACCATCATCCTTCCACTGCCCGATCTGAGCGCAGACTTCCTGTATGACAAAATTGTCAATCGCTGTGGTCAGACCCACGTCGACGGCGAGGGGAACAAAACCGCCGGGTAGCAACAACCCCTTCTTTGGGTGCTGCCATCTCAACAAGGCTTCGGCACCGATACAGCTCCCGGTGCGCAGGTCAACTTGGGGTTGGTAAAACATCAGCAATTCGCTGTCCGAAATTGCGCGCCGCAGATCGATTTCCATCTGCAGGCTGTCGCTGGAACGTTGCTCCATGTGTTCGGAATAGAAGCAAATCTGACCGCGGCCCTTCGCTTTGGCGTGGCAAAGCGACACGCCAGCCACCTGCATCAGGCCTCGCTGCCCTTCGCCATCCTTGGGGTATTGAGCGATGCCCATGCTGGCGCTTAATCTGCACGTCAGGCCGTCAACGGCAACTTCATCCCCCAGTGTGGTGCTGATATCGTGCGCGATGTTGAGGACGGCCTCAGCGTTGGCGATGTGCTCGACCAGCAGAATGAATTCATCCCCCCCGATACGACCCGCCGTGATGTTCGAGGATTCAACGGTGCGTAATGCATTCGCAAGTCGCTCCAGAACGCGATCGCCGATGTCGTCGCCGAAAATGGAGTTGATATCTCGAAACCGGTCCAGATCGATGGTGATCAACGCCAGTTCAGTATGCGCGGCCTTCGCACGGATAATTGCAAGTTCCACTTGTGCCTTCATCGCCCGCCGAGTTGGAAGACCGGTGAGCGCATCGCGCATTTTTGTCTCGACTGAAGACGCTGGTTTTGGCGTTGGCTTGAAGGGCCGGCGCGACCGGAACTCAAAGGTTATATCGGCGCCGCCGCTCTCGTTATGAGCGCGCACCGACATGTTCTCTGTTTCTGGCAGATGACCGTGATCGAGTGTTCGTGCCTCGCCGTTCCAAGACCCGCTGCGTCGTGCCTCATCCAACGCGCTGTCCCAGAATAGTCTGCCAAATCCTTTGGCGTGAAGCGCCCAGATGGGTCGTCCCCGGATCTTGGCCAGTGGCAATCCGGTTTCGGACTGAAATTGTGGGTTGGCGTCAATGACACGCGCCTCCGCATCCAGAATGGCAACGCTATCTGTGCCGGGGCGGAAAACGGCGATGGGGGAGGTTGCAGCAAGAGGCGGCGATCTCTGTTCCGGCACGCGCCGGAGACGTCGAAGAGTCTCTGCGAGGAGCAGTGCAAGAATTATGGCGGCACATACTAGATAGAGCACGCCCACAGCCGGTGATTGCTGTGCGTAAAACGCTTCCGTGATTGTGGTTCCAGATGGGGCGGTATGTGCGCCCATGGCGTCGGGGCCGCTTAACCCCGTTTTCTGGTGACTGGCCTCGCCACTCTCGGCGCGGGCGGTGTCCGTCGCCGCAAACACAAGGAGAAACACGAGAAGCGGTTGAGCGCAGACCGTGCCAATCCGTCGAGAGACTTTTTTCCACGCCGTCCGTCGCCGCATTCTGCCGCAGAGCATTGATAGCCTCCCGATCTTTTAGAACCGTAGCATCCAAGCTTCACCTGTCAACTGGAGGTTGTTGATAAAAATACCGTTAAATACCCAACGCGGGCGCAATCGCTCTGACCGTGCAGCTTGGGTCTATTCCGCACCCATGGCGGAGCCCTCACGTGGGCGCAGATTCCTCACTCGTTCGGCAGCCAGTCGAATGCGCCAAACACGCAAGTGGAAAATGATTTGATTGACTGATCAGTCAATAACTAGATAGGGTGCACCATGAACCAAGAAGCCGCTGAAGCAACCACACGACAGGATCTCGGATCCGGTTGACTCGGCTTGGCGGCAGGCAGCAATCATTGCTCTCAACTCTCTCAGAGCGGCCTGCACCCCATTGAGCCACCAGAAAGACGCCCAGATGACATCTCCCAACATCCTGATTTTCATGGTCGACCAGTTGAACGGAACACTGTTTCCGGATGGCCCGGCGGACTGGCTGCACGCGCCGAACATGAAGGCACTGGCACAACGCTCCACCCGGTTCAAAAACTGCTACACCGCCAGCCCCCTCTGCGCACCGGGGCGGGCCAGCTTCATGTCCGGACAGCTGCCCTCCGCCACCGGCGTCTATGACAATGCCGCCGAATTCGCCTCCTCCATCCCGACATACGCCCACCACCTGCGCCGTGCGGGCTATTACACCTGCCTCTCCGGCAAGATGCACTTTGTTGGCCCCGACCAGCTGCACGGCTTTGAGGACCGGCTGACGACCGACATCTACCCGCCCGATTTCGGCTGGACGCCCGACTATCGCAAACCGGGCGAGCGTATCGACTGGTGGTATCACAACATGGGCTCGGTTACCGGCGCCGGGGTGGCCGAGATCTCCAACCAGATGGAATTCGACGACGAGGTCGCCTTTCACGCCACCCAGAAGATCTATGATCTGGCACGAGGCAAGGACGACCGGCCTTGGTGCCTCACCGTCAGTTTCACCCACCCGCACGACCCGTACGTGACCCGCAAGAAATACTGGGATCTCTATGAGGACTGCGACCACCTGCTGCCGGAAGTAGGCGACCTCGGCTATGACAATCAGGACGCCCATTCCAAACGGATCTTCGACGCCAATGACTGGCGCAACTTCGACATTTCCGAAGAGGACGTGCGCCGCTCCCGCCGGGCCTATTTCGGCAATATCTCCTATCTCGACGACAAGATCGGTGAGGTGATGGAGGCCCTGCGCGGCACCCGTCAAGATCAGGACACCATCATCCTGTTTGTCGCCGACCACGGCGACATGCTGGGCGAGCGCGGGCTGTGGTTCAAGATGAGCTTTTACGAGGGCTCGTCGCGGGTGCCGATGATGATCAGTGCCCCCAACATGACCCAGGGACTGGTCACCGATCCGGTCTCCAACATCGATGTCTGTCCGACGCTCTGCGATCTGGCCGGGGTCAGCATGGACGAGGTCATGCCCTGGACCGCGGGCGAAAGCGTGGTGCCGCTGGGCCAGGGCGCAGAGCGGCAGAGCCCGGTGGCGATGGAATATGCCGCCGAGGCCTCCTATGCGCCGATGGTCTCGCTGCGGCAAGGGCGCTACAAGCTCAACCTCTGCGCGCTGGACCCCGATCAGCTCTACGATCTCGAGGTCGACCCGCACGAGCTGACCAACCTGGCCGAGGATCCCGCTCATGCCGACGGCTACGCCGCGCTGAAGGCGATTGCCGCTGACCGCTGGGATCTGGACCGCTTTGACGCCGATGTGCGCGCCAGCCAGGCCCGCCGCTGGGTGGTCTATGAGGCCTTGCGTGAGGGCGGCTATTTCCCCTGGGACTACCAGCCGCTGCAAAAGGCCTCAGAACGCTATATGCGCAACCACATGGACCTCAACGTCGTCGAGGATCAGGCGCGGGCGCCGAAGCTGGACACCTGAGCCCGGGGTCACGCGCCTGCTCGCGATTGGGCGTCGGGCGCGTGCTGTGGTATCAGCTTGCGTGCACAAAGCGCTTGCGTCCCGGGCGCAGGGTTTGCAGAAGTTTTCAGCAGACCACATCGGAGGCACCATGGACGATCTGGATCGCCGGATCATCGCGGCACTACAGCACAACGCACGCGAATCCACGACCAAGCTGGCGGCAAAGCTCGGCGTGGCGCGGACCACCGTGCATGAGCGGATCACCCGGCTGGAGGACCGTGGCATCATCGCGGGCTACACCGTGGTGCTGCGCGATCCCGATGAGGGAAATACTGTCATGGTGGTCGTGTTGCTTGAGGTACAGCAGAAGGAAACTGGTCGCATCACCAAGCGGCTGGAGGCCTACCCCGAGATCCGCCAGTGCCTGTCTATCAATGGGGAATACGATCTGATGGTCTCGGCCGAAGCGCCGCGGATTGAGGATCTGGATATTCTGGTCGATGAAGTGGGCCGCATTCCGGGCGTGCAGCGCACCAATACGCTGGTGGTCTTCGGCCGCCGGATTGATCGCGTTTGAACGATATGACGATTGATCCGTCATAACGGCGCGAATTTACGTCAGTCCGACAATCCAATCCCTACAAAACAAACAATGGAACCTGCACCCTGTTTGAAAACAAGGAGGTGCAGGTCACATGCAATGGAACATCTGTGTCGTGGGCGCGGGCAAGATCGGTCAGGCGATCGCCACGTTCCTGAAGACATCCCCCAATTATCAGGTCACCCTCGCGGATCATGATCTGAACGCGCTGAGCGCGGTTGCGGATCTGGGCGTGCCGACCCGGCAGATCGACGCCAAGGATCCAGTGGATCTGGCAAAGGGGCTTCAGGGCTTTGACGCGGTGATTTCTGCCGCGCCGTTCTTTTTGACGCCCATGATTGCCCAGGCCGCCAAAACGGCTGGCGCGCACTACTTCGACCTTACCGAAGATGTGGCCGCCACCGATGCCGTGCGCAGACTGGCGCAGGACAGCAAGACGGTGTTCATGCCCCAAAGCGGCCTTGCGCCCGGTTTCGTGGGCATCGCGGGCGCGTCGCTGGCGGCGGAGTTTGACGAGCTGGACAGCCTGCACATGCGGGTTGGCGCGCTGCCGAAGTTTCCGACCAACGCGTTGAAATATAACCTCACCTGGTCAACCGACGGGCTGATCAACGAGTACTGCAACCCCTGCGATGCCATCGTGAATGGCGCGCGCACCAAGACCGCGCCACTCGAAGATTACGAGCGTCTGAGCCTGGATGGGGTGGAGTATGAATGCTTCAACACCTCGGGCGGGCTTGGCACCCTGCCAGAGACGCTGGAGGGCAAGGCGCGGGCGGTCTCTTATCGGTCGATCCGCTATCCCGGCCACTGCGACATCCTGAAAATGCTGCTGCATGATCTGGGGCTGGAACGCCGCCGCGACCTGATGAAAGAGATTTTCGAGAGCGCCCTGCCGCGCACCGATCAGGACGTGGTGCTGGTCTATTGCACCGCGCGGGGCCGCATCAATGGGGAGCTGCGTGAAAAGAGCCTGATCAACAAGAGCTATTCCCGCCAGATCGGCGGCAAGACATGGAGCGCGATCCAAGTGACCACCACCGCAGGCGTTCTGGGGGTTGTGGATCTGGTGCGGCGCGGCGAGCTGCCTTCCAGCGGCTTTGTGCGTCAGGAGCAGGTGAACCTTCAGGCGTTCCTTGAGACCGAATTCGGCCAGCTCTACCGGGCGGGCGACATTGACCACATGACAGACACAACAAAATTGGCAGCTGAGTGATGAAAGACATGACACAAACAGCAGACGATATCCTGAAGAACCTCGACCTGACGGCAGCAGAATTGAGCGGTGGCAGCCGCGCGGTGCGCTCGCCCATTGATGGCAGCACGCTGGCCGAGGTCCACGACACCGCCGCAAGCGAGATGCCCGCGATTCTGGAACGCGCGCAGTCCGCGTTCAAGGCATGGCGCGTGGTGCCGGCCCCGCGGCGCGGTGAGCTGATCCGCCTGCTCGGCGAAGAGCTGCGCGCGGCCAAGGATGACCTTGGCGCGCTGGTCAGCTGGGAAGCGGGCAAGATCACCTCGGAGGGCCTTGGCGAAGTGCAGGAGATGATCGACATCTGTGACTTTGCAGTTGGTCTGTCGCGCCAGCTTTATGGTCTGACGATCGCCTCGGAACGTCCTGGCCACAGCATGCGCGAGACATGGCATCCCTCGGGGCCGGTGGGCGTGATCTCGGCGTTCAACTTCCCGGTTGCGGTCTGGTCGTGGAATGCGGCGCTGGCGATTGTCTGCGGCGATCCGGTGATCTGGAAACCGTCGGAGAAAACACCGCTGACGGCGCTGGCCTGCACCAAGATCTTTGAACGCGCGGTAAACCGCTTTGACGACGACGCGCCCGAGGGCCTGCTGCAGACCCTGATTGGCGATGCGGAACTGGGCAAGGTGCTGGTCGCCAGCCCATCCGTGCCGGTGATTTCCGCCACGGGCTCGACCCGCATGGGCCGCGCGGTGGCGCCTGTGGTGGCAGAGCGGTTCGGCAAATGCATTCTCGAACTTGGCGGCAACAACGCGATGATCGTGGCCCCCTCGGCGGATCTGGAAATGGCGGTGCGGGCGATCGTGTTCTCTGCCGTGGGCACCGCCGGTCAGCGCTGCACCTCGCTGCGCCGTCTGATCGTGCATAACTCCATCCGCGAGGATCTAGTGAAACGCCTGAAGGCCGCCTACGCGGGTCTGCCGGTTGGTGACCCGCAAGCCGAGGGCACTCTGGTTGGACCGCTGGTCGACGAGGCCGCAGGGGATGCGATGACCTCGGCGCTGAAGGCGGCCGAGAGTGAGGGCGGCACCGTGCATGGTGGCGCGCGTGTCACTGAGGGCGTGCCGGCCGGTGGTGTCTATATGGCGCCCGCCATCGTCGAGATGCCCGGTCAGAGTGCGTCGGTCAAAGAAGAGACCTTTGCGCCGATCCTGTATGTCATGGGCTATGACGATTTTGAGGACGCGGTGGAGATGCAGAACGACGTGCCGCAGGGGCTGAGTTCTTGTGTGTTCACGCTCAATATGCGCGAGGCGGAGAGTTTCCTCACCGCAGCCGGGTCCGATTGCGGCATTGCCAACGTCAACATCGGGCCTTCGGGCGCGGAAATCGGAGGTGCCTTTGGCGGCGAGAAGGAAACCGGCGGCGGGCGCGAGAGCGGCTCTGACGCGTGGAAATCCTACATGCGCCGCCAGACCAACACCGTGAACTATTCCGCAGAGCTGCCGCTGGCGCAGGGTGTGAAGTTCGACATCTAAGGTCGGGCCGGTCCTGATTTGGCTGTCGCGCAATCGGCAGCCGCGCGCCCGCCAGAGTGCGGCGGGACACGCTGTGTGATGGTAACGAGTGTCTGAGGGTTTCCCTCCCTGCCGACTGCGGCGGGGAGGTTTCTGTCAGTCTGCCGCGATGGCAAAGCTCTCGACCGGCTGCGAGACATTGTGCAGCTTCACATGTCCCAGCGGCTTTGCCTCGGCGGTCTCCGTCAGGATGTCGCGCGACACCACGATGCGGTGGCCAATGGTTTTGCCGTAATCACCCAGACGTGCGGCGATATTGGCGGCCTGACCGATCACGGTGAAATCCAGCCGCTCCTGCGAGCCGATATTGCCATAGAGCACCGACCCCGAGGCAATCCCGATGGCGCAGTCCAGATTGGGCAGCGACGGGCAGGGCTCGATCTCGGCCAGCGCGGCGACAATACCCCGTGCGGCAGCAAGCGCCTGCGCGCGGGCTTCGGCCGGATTCTGGCCTGCGGGGAAGACCGCCAGCACCGCGTCGCCGATGAACTTCAGCACCTCGCCACCGTTTTCATGCACCACATCGGAGGTGGTCTCGAAAAACCTGTTCAGCAGCTTGATGTATTTGTCGCGCGGCAGGGTTTCTTCGAGCAGGGTGGAGCCGCGCAGATCGCAGAACATGATCGCGGCGTCGATCTCATCGCCATCACCTCGGCGGATGTTGCCCCCAAGCACCCGCGCACCGGAGCGTTTGCCCACGTAGGTTTCCAGCACGGCCTGCGCGTTCTCACGCTGCATGAAGACCTCGTAATAACGCGCAATCACCGCAGAGCATTCAAAGATCAAGCCCAGATCAGCAGTGCTGAAGCCATCGGGGGCGTCTGATGCGACGGTCAGCACATTAATCCGCCCGTCCGAGAACGGCAGCGGCATGGCGACATAGTCGGTCATGCCGCGGTCGCGCAGGTCGCGCAGGATCGGGAAGTCCTCGGGCGGAGTCGCGCCGGTCAATCGATAGCGCAGCCCGCCAAGCCCCTTGGAGACATGGCGCAGCGGAGAGTTCTTGAACTCCGGCTTTTCGTGGATTTCGTAGGAGGGCGAAAACGTCTCCACCCCAGGTACGCCTTTTTCCCACAGGTAATGGTGGCCCGCGATCCGGGGGTGCAGGGCCCAGGCGAGGATGGTCAGGCGGCTGACGGGCAGACCCTGTTCGTGCAGTTTGGCGACGAAGGCCTGTGTGAAATCCTCGGGCGAGGGCAGGAAGGCCGCCTCGCGCAGGAGCCAGTCCACCAATGGGCCGGAGATATTGCCGTCATCGGGCGCTTGCAGGCGGTTCGGGCCCAGATCCAGCCGGTCGAGCGCCTCGGGGATGAAGCCGACATGGCCCTTGATCTGGCGCGCCTCGGGCAGGGTTTCGTCATAGCTCCAGACCGCGCTGCACAGCTCCTTCTTGCCGGGCAGGATCAGGTCGCGGTAATGGGCGGTGCCCTTAAAGGGGCAGAAGGTGGTCTTGCTGCAGGCCTTGTCCATATCCACCAGCAGGTCTTCCTTGGGGAAATAGACTACGGGGGAGAGGCGGGTTTCATACATCACCTTGGCACGGCTGCTCTGCGCGAGGAGCGTGTCGCCGTGATAGGCAGCAACCGGGCCGTCCAGTTGTTCCACAAGGATACCGTAACCGCTGCGCGGCGAGACCTGAATGTTCATGGGGTGTATCTGTCCAAAGCTAGCCTTCCTAATATGGGAAGGTTTGCGGCAGATTTCCAGCCCCTCGCCCGCTGCTGGGATCACATTTGAGGGATTGCGCCGTGCGCTGCACGTCGCCGGGGAGCAGGCCGCGCCCAACGGGCGGATGGGAATTTTCAATTCACAGACGACGGGCGGGAGCGCGCCGCCTTTTGCGTATCCGGGGTGACGGAGGGGGACCGGGGCGGGCGTCACACCATACGGATGACATCCTTGTTGATCGCCAGCACATAGCCGCGTTTGGCGATGTTCTTGACCAACAGCTCACTGATCATCTGATTGCCCAGCGTGTCGCGCAGGCGTTTGATCCGCGTGGCCCCGGCGGCCTCTTCGCAATCACTGCTTGATTTGCCGGAAATCACCGCCTCGATCTCCGCACCTGACAGCACATCATCATCGAGCCGCGCCTCGGCCAGCACCGAAAGTGTTTCCATCGCGGCCTTGGTGAGTTTGAAGCCCATGTTGTTGAGGTAGACGGTGTGTTCCTCTCGGCTGATCAGCAGTTCGGTCACCTGGATACCGGCCCGCTCGATCTGCGCCATGCGGCGGTTGAGCATCACCAGCATCGCCAGCACCACCAGTGCCGCGATCATCATCGCCGTTGCAAACACCAGGAGGACGAAGATCACCATCCGGTAGCTGGCCAATGTGTCGGCAAAGGCGGTGCCGGATTGCGCAAGGATCTCCAAGAGCTTGACCTCGGCTTGGGTGGTTAGGTCGTTCTCGACGAATACCCGTTCCACGCGCGCGTTAAACGCATTGCCATCGGGCAAAGTGAGCAACAACACCGTGCCTGCGATCACCAACAGCGCAACGATGGCGCCAATACCCAATGCGATCACCCGTGATCCGGCGTTGCGAACCTCAGAAACGGAGAAAGTTGGATCCGGCATCCGCTTTCCTTTTGTCGAGCCCCTCGGGGCCAAAAACGGACAGGACGTTCAGAAGCGTCCAGCCTGCGCGTTGCAGACGGGCGGCCACCTCATCGCGCGCGGCGGATTTGGAGCAGGCCCCGGAGAGTTCCATCACACCGTAATGGAGCTTCAGCGGCTGGTCCTGCTTTGCCTTGTAATCGGCATAGCACCCGGCCGCATGCGCGGGCTGCGCGAGGGCTGCGAGGAGCAGCAGAAGGGCGGGGATTTTGCGAATGTGTGTCATGCGCCCATCATGCAGTCGGGGGCCCTGATATTCAATGACAACAAGGTGTTGGGGCGCTGATATTCGATAACAAGCGGGCGTTATTGCCTGTCCTTCAGCGTCGGGGCGAAGGTTGGGTCATCCGGTTGACGTCCAGCCGACCCACGCACCTGACACAGGATAGACTGTTATGACCCAAGTTCCTCAAAACTCTCGCAACGCTCATCGCAAGTTCATCGCTGTCATTTTGGCAGCTGCCGTCGCGATTACCGGATTTTCGACCGCTCCGGCACGTGCTGACAGCGACGACATCGCGAAATTCATCGCCGGTGCCGCGATCCTTGGGATCATCGGTGCTGCGATCAACGACAGACGAGATGATCGCCGCGAGCGCCCGCATGTCGATCCCAAACCGCACCCAAAGCCGCTACCACCGCGTGTTCGCCGCTACGATCTGCCAGCCAAGTGTCTGACCAATATTCGAGTGCGCGGCAAGGATCGTCGCCTCCTTGGGATGCGCTGCCTGAACCGCAATTATGACTTTGTGCGCAAGCTGCCCAATCGGTGCTATGCAGAGCTGGAGAACCGGCACAAGAGCCGTCGTGGGTATCGTCCGGGCTGCCTGCGCAAGCATGGGTATCGTTTAGTTCGCCGATAAGCTGATCGGAAACCAAGCTATCGAGCAAAAAACTGGGGCGCCCTGTGCGCCCCTTTTTGTGTCAATCTCCCTTGCACGGCCCTTCAAAACCGGGTCTGTGGGTCGCATGGATTACCCTGATTTCTCTTTGGAAGAGGCCGCGCTGAGCCGTGGCTATCTGCGCATTGCCGGTGTTGATGAGGTCGGTCGCGGCCCGCTTGCCGGCCCCGTGACTGCAGCCGCGGTCGTTCTGAACCTTGCTGACATTCCTGCTGGGCTGAATGATTCCAAGAAGCTGAGTGCCAAGAAACGTGTCGCAGTTGAATCCGAAATACAGGCGCGCGCCGACTGGGCTGTTGCTCATGCGAGTGTCGAGGAGATCGACAACCACAACATCTTGCGTGCCTCGCATCTGGCAATGGAACGCGCCGTGGCGGCATTGGATCCGCTGCCGGACTATCTTCTGATTGATGGGAACCTGATTCCGCGCGGCCTGGCGATTTCTGCCGAAGCCGTGGTCAAGGGGGATGGTCGCTCCGTGTCGATTGCAGCGGCTTCGATCCTTGCAAAGGAAGCCCGAGATCGGGTCATGGTGGATTTAGCGCAACAGTTTCCCGGATATGGATGGGAGAAGAACGCCGGCTACCCATCCAAACAACATCGTGACGCTTTGGTGAAACTAGGGGTGACCCCTCATCATAGAAGATCCTTTAAGCCGGTACACAAGATATTGTATCAAGAGTGAACCGTAGTCAGCTGATTCAAAAAACAAATTGACCTCGAATCCGGGATGACTCATCCTGTGGACAACCAGAATGAGCGCATAAGCGCCGTGGTTATCGAGGCAGAGCAAATGAACAAAACCATCGCGAAGGGCGCCGCAACGGCGCTCCCTTTAAACACGATTCTAGATGGCGACTGTATCGAGAGGATGGCAAGCATGCCCTCCAACTCGATCGACATGATCTTCGCGGATCCGCCCTACAACCTTCAGCTCAAAGGGCAGTTGCACCGCCCTGACAACTCCATGGTGGATGCGGTCGACGACGAATGGGACCAGTTTTCCAGCTTCGGTGTCTATGACCACTTCACGCGCGCTTGGCTGAAAGAGGCCCGCCGCATTCTGAAGCCCAATGGCGCGCTTTGGGTTATCGGGTCCTACCACAACATCTTCCGTGTCGGCTCCGCGCTGCAGGACGAGGGCTTCTGGATCCTCAACGATGTGGTCTGGCGCAAATCCAACCCGATGCCGAACTTCCGTGGCAAGCGCTACACCAACGCGCATGAGACGATGATCTGGGCGTCGAAGTCCGAAGGGGCAAAATACACCTTCAACTACGAGGCGCTGAAATCCCTGAACGAGGGTATCCAGATGCGCTCCGACTGGGTGATGCCGATCTGCACCGGGCACGAACGCCTGAAGGACGCCAATGGCGACAAGGCGCATCCGACGCAGAAACCCGAGGCATTGCTGCATCGTATCCTGGTGGGCTCCACCAATCCCGGCGATGTGGTGCTCGACCCGTTCTTCGGCACCGGCACCACCGGTGCGGTGGCGAAGATGCTGGGGCGTGAATACATCGGCATCGAGCGTGAAGAGAGCTATCGTAAGGTGGCCGAGGCCCGCATCAAGGGCGTGCGCAAATTCGACCGTGAGGCGCTGCAGGTGTCGGCCTCCAAACGGGCGGAGCCACGCGTACCTTTCGGTCAGCTGGTGGAGCGCGGTATGCTACGCCCGGGCGAGGAGCTCTATTCCATGAACCGCCGCCACAAGGCCAAGGTTCGGGCAGACGGCACCTTGATCGGGGACAACATCAAAGGCTCGATCCATCAGGTGGGCGCACATCTCGAAAACGCCCCCTCTTGCAACGGCTGGACTTACTGGTGCTTCAAGAAGGATGGCAAAACCGTCCCGATCGACGTCTTGCGCCAGCAGATCCGGGCGGAAATGCAAAACTGAGCCACGGTTCTACAGAACATTCGAACGCCGACGGTGTGCTGCCCAATGAGCGCGGCACACTGCACCTTGCCCCGCCGTTCTGGCGGGGTTTTTTGCATTATCTTCTGGGAATAGGCGTGCAACTCAATTGCAGCCTGCCTATTTTGCAGCCAAGCAACCTATAAAAACCACGTTTCATAAGGGGAGGTCAGGATGGTCTCAGCCGCGACACCTGCATCCGCAGCGCCCGGGCGCGCACCATTGGACCCGATCCTGCAGGATGATGCGTTGAAGACGAGACACATCCGAGAGGCGCTGGAAGAGCATAAACGCCGCGGCGTGGAAATGGCGGTGCTGGCCCGCTGGATCATCATGCCGATCGTTGGCGTATTCCTTGCCCTAGTCTACCCGCACCCCTCGCAGCTCTACTACATCGCCCTTCTTGCGATCTTATGCGTCAACGGGTTCTTCATTCGACGATTTGCCCGCGTGGGGCGCTCGCATGCAGAAGTCGCACTGATCATGTTCGATCTTGTTCTGATGACCTTTGGCATGGTTTTCCCGAACCCGTTCGATCAGCAGGAAATGCCAATTCCTATGCTGTATCAGTACGATAACTTTATGTACTTCTTTATCATTCTCGCCTTTGGCACCCTCGCGTACAGTTGGCGCACGGTGATTGGAATTGGTGTTTGGGCGAGCGTGATCTGGCTCAGCGGGTCAGCGCTCATGTGGTACTTCATGACGCCAAACAACGAGATCGCGCAACGCCTGACCGAGGCTCTAGCGGAGTGGCCGCATGTCCTTGCGCTATATGATCCCAACGATGTCGGGTTTCGCTTTCGCATTCAGGAGGCGATGGTCTTTCTGATGGTGGCGGCGATCCTCGCGCAATCTACCCGCCGGTTCTATCTGATGTTGGATCGCAATGCAGACTTGGCCCGCGAACACGCGAATCTATCACGGTATTTTTCGCCCAACGTTGTGGAGCAATTGTCGCATAATGATGATCCGCTAAACCAGGTTCGCATGTCAAATATTGCGGTGCTATTCATCGACATTGTCGGATTTACCCGACTGGCGGCGGACAAGGATGCCGTTGAGGTGATTGAGCTGCTACGCGGGTTTCATGGGCGTATGGAGCAGGAAGTGTTCCGTTTCGGCGGGACGCTGGATAAGTACCTGGGGGATGGGTTGATGGCGACCTTCGGCACCCCCATGCCCGGCAAACATGACGCATCGCAAGCGCTGGCCTGTGCCCGCTCCATGTGTCGTGTGCTCGATCAGTGGAACCAAGAGCGCCGCAGTATCGGAGCCGCGGAAATCCACGCGGGCATCGGCATTCATTTCGGCGAGACAGTACAAGGCGACATCGGGGCCAACCGGCTGGAATACGCGGTTATCGGGACAGCGGTGAATGTCGCGTCGCGGCTGGAGGCGATGACGCGCGCGCTGTCAGCGCGGATTGCCATGAGTGACGCACTCTGCACGCAACTTCAGCAGGAAGGTGGGGCCGACGATCTGTTGGAGGGGTTCACCTTTCATCCAGATCAAACCATCCGAGGGCTGGACGGGCCGATGTCCGTCTGGGCGTTGCCGCGCGACAGATAGCAGCGTTGTCTATACGTCTATGCACAGGCTCGGTTTTCTGGGGCCATGCCGAAACGTAGTATCAGCGGGGCATTGGGTTGGTCACTCTGTTATAGGCGGTCCAGTCGGTGATCTCCGGGTAATACTGTTTGCGCCAGAGTCTCACTTTTGGGTTCATGACCCGGCGCCAGAGCGGGGGGATCATCGCGGCCACGGTCATCACCGGATATCCATAGGGCAACTGTGGGGCCTCGGATTTGGCAAAGTTCTGCAACAGCGGAAAACGTCGGTCCGGTTTGTAGTGATGATCCGAATGGCGCTGCAAATTGATCAGCAGCCAGTTTGATGCCTTCTGCGCCGCGTTCCACGAATGATGAGGTTTGACATGCTCATACTTGCCATCGCCAAGGTGTTTGCGCGTCAGGCCATAGTGCTCAATGTAGTTGACCAGCTCCAGCTGCCAGATCGCGACACCGGCCTGGACCAGAAAGAGTAACCCGCCTGAGATGCCGCCAATCAACAGCGCAAGCAACATCATGCCAGCCTGCAGCGCCCAGTAGCGCATGAAGGGATTGCTGCGGTGCATCCAGGGCAATCCCTTGCGCGCAAGGCGCTGGCGTTCCGCGTTGAATGCCGAATGCCAGCACTGCTTCAACACGCGGGGATAATACCTGTGGAAGCCTTCGTTATAGCGGGCCGTAACCGGATCACGCGGTGTGCCGACATAGCGGTGGTGAACAAGCAGATGTTCAGACCGGAAATGCGAATACAGGACCATCGCCAACAGGATGTCGGCCATCCAGCGCTCCCAGCGGTTGGTCTGGTGCATCAGTTCGTGGCTGTAGTTGATCCCGATGGTACCGGCGACCACACCCATGCCAAAGAAGGCGCCGAATTTCTCAATGCTGCTGAGGTGGTCGGCGCCGGTGACATAGGCGATCAGGCCGAAGAGCGTGATGAATTGCAAGGGCACCCAGGCCGTGGTCAGGCGAATATACCAAGTCAGATCCGCGTCGGATGACTCCGGATCCGCGTTGTCCAGTTCGAGGCCGAGAAAGCCATCAAGAACAGCAAAAAGATACCAGGTTGCCAGCGGCGGCAGCAGGACCCACCAACTGCCAAAAACAGCACCCACCCAGACCAGTGGCAGCAATGTCAGCGACAGCCAGAAGGGCAGGGCACGCCGCCAATCGCGCAGCTGAGCGGCAGGAATGAACTGGGTCATCGAATGGCTCCGGGTCTGCGGACAAGAGATGAGTCGAGCCTAATCCTGAAGTGTCGCCAACCCAATAGGGCGCATTAGCGCATTTCAGCCTGAACCAGATCAAATGCCTTTCGCATGACGGTTGGCAGGTCCGAGGGTCGGAAATCGTGACGTTTGACGATCTCTTGTCCGGCAGAGAGCTGAAAGTTCAAAGGTAATTCCGTGACGCGTACCTGCAGGATAAGATGAAAATGGGTGAAGGTATGGCGAACTTCGGCACCGAGATCTCGCCAATTGGCGGCGAAGGGGGGCGCCTCTTGTGGGCTCTCGTTCCAATCCGACCCGGGCCACCCGAGCATCCCTCCCAACAGCCCCTTGTCCGGGCGGCGTTCCAGCAACCAGTCACCCTCCGAGGATCGAGCGAGGTAGATGTATCCGAGCCTTGTCGGTTTGGGCTTCTTCGGTGTTTTCTTTGGCAGTTCGGCAGCGGTGCCTTCAACGCGGGCCTGACATGGGGCACGCCAGGGGCAGATGCCGCAGGCCGGTGATTTTGGGGTGCAGATCGTCGCGCCAAGGTCCATGACCGCCTGCGCATAGTCTCCGGGGCGGTTTTCGGGCGTCAGCTGTGCGGCGTGATCTTTCAGGACGGGTTTTATGCCGGGCAAGGGGGTGTGTTCGTCATGCAAACGGGCCATGACACGCTCGACGTTGCCATCCAGCACCGTTTCCTGCCGGTCAAAGGCGATCGCTGATATCGCCGCCGCCGTATAAGGTCCGATGCCCGGAAGTGCGATCAGACCATCATATGTGTCAGGAAAGACCCCCGCGTGATCGGCCGCTACCACACGGGCGCATTTCAGCAAATTTCGGGCACGGGCATAGTAGCCAAGCCCTGCCCACTCACCCATGACGTCGGCATCCGCCGCTGCGGCCAGATCAGTGACACGCGGCCAACGCCGCGTGAAACGCTCAAAGTAGTCCTTTACGGCGGCCACGGTTGTTTGCTGCAGCATCACCTCGCTCAGCCAAATCCGGTAGGGATCGGGGCGCACACCGGTTGCGCGATCACCCGGGCCAACCCGCCAGGGCATCTGGCGGGCATGGACATCATACCAGGCCAACAGTTCCTGGCTGAGTGTCTCTGGATGCACGGAGAGGTCACGCATTCTTTATCCTTTGGCTTATGGTTTGGCTGGTCTCTGACGTACGGCCCTTTACAATAGGGCGAACACACACGCAAAACCACCGGCATGGCATACAGACGACCCACCACACGCGGCTTTAAACGAACAGGCTCCTTGCTGAATGACCAGATTCGCAAGGCGGGAGAGACCCGTGGTTTCGCGGTTTCGCGGCTGCTGACCCATTGGGAGGACATCGTCGGTCCGGATCTGGCGGCGATGGCGCGCCCGGTCAAGGTCGGCTACGGGCGTGGCGGTATCGGTGCAACGCTGACTGTGCTGACCACGGGCGCCATGGCCCCGATGCTGGAAATGCAAAAAGCGGCGCTGCGTGACAAGGTCAACGCGGTTTATGGCTACAACGCCATTTCCAAGCTTCACATCACGCAGACAGCCCCGATCGGCTTTGCGGATGGCCAGGTGGATTTTCGCTATGCGCCGAAAACCCGCAAACAGGCCGAACCCGCGCCCGAGGATGTTGCGGCAGCCCGGGAGACGGCCACCGGTGTAGAGAACGACGAATTGCGCGCAGCACTCGAGCGGCTTGGGCGCAATGTGATGACACGACAAAAAACAAACCGAAAGGGGTAGAAATGACCCGTACGATGACAGGTATTTGCGCGGCCGTGGCCGTCGCCGCAGGTGTTTATGCCATGAACAGCTTCTCGACCCGTCAAGGCGAGACGAGCTTGCTGGACATCCAACTGATTGGCGCAGCCAACGCGCAGGAGAGTGCTGAGGCTGCCGAAGTCGATACCTCTACCATCGTCGAGATGGTCCAGGGCGCGGAAGATGCACCTGTCACCATGATCGAGTATGCATCCTACACCTGCCCGCATTGCGCGAGTTTCCACGCGGACGCTTACAAGAAGCTGAAGGCGGACTACATCGACACTGGCAAAGTGAAGTTCATCTATCGCGAGGTCTACTTCGACCGCTTTGGCCTGTGGGCATCCATGGTTGCCCGGTGCGGTGGAGAGGAGAAGTTCTTCGGCATCACCGATCTGATCTTCCAACAGCAGTCCGAGTGGACCCGCGCCGGCAATCCGACCGAGATGGTCGAGGCGTTGAAAAAGATCGGTCGCCTGGCTGGCCTCGACAATGACAAGCTGGAGGCCTGCATGCAGGACGCTACCAAGGCTCAGACACTGGTGGCCTGGTATCAGGAAAACGCGACCAAAGACGAAGTGCAGTCCACACCGTCCTTCGTCCTGAACGGAACCAAGGTGTCGAACCAGTCCTACGAAGACATGAAGGCGCTGATCGACGCAGAGCTCGAAGGCTAACCTTCTATCGTTCTTATGATAATCCGCGCCGCTCTCTCATGCAGGGGGCGGCGCGATTTCCTTCAGGCGGGTGAGCAGCATGTCGGCCTCGGGTATCTGTAGGCGGACCGGCAGGGTGATTACCTTGCGTCGAAAGCTGTCAGGCAACCGCACGGCGTCTTTCTCCGTAGTAACGAGTTGCGCACCTAGCAGGCGCGCTTCCTGTTCCAGCCGGGTCAGCAGCGCCGGAGCCAGCGTTTGATGGTCATCCAACGCCTCCGCGCGGCGAAGGTCTGCGCCAAGGCCACGCAGGGTGGCAAAGAACTTTTCCGGATGCCCGATGCCGGCAAAGGCGAGCACCTTGGTGCCTTGCCATGGCATTCCGGTTGGCAACGGGGCGACGTGCCCCTCGACATGAGGGATGGTGATCGCCGGTCCCCAAAGGGCGCGAAAGTCGTTCTGTGCAGCGGTGTTACCCAGTGACAGCACAACATCCGCCCGCTTCAATCCGACATCGACTGGTTCTCTCAATGGTCCTGCCGGCAGGCAGCGCCCGTTGCCGAATCCGCGTTGGGCATCGACCACGATGATCGAAAAATCCTTTGCGACGGATGGGTTTTGGAACCCATCGTCCATCAGGATCACGCTGGCGCCAGAGTTTGCCGCAGCTTCGACGCCTGCGCTCCGCTCCTTGGCCACCCAGACTTCGCCGAAGGCGGCCATCAGAAGTGGTTCATCGCCGACATCTGCTGCGGAATGGTGCCTCGGGTCCACTTGCACCGGCCCGTCGAGCCGCCCGCCATAGCCGCGTGACACGACGTGAACGGAATGTCCGGCTGCGCCGAGCTGCTCCATCAACCAGATGACTGTCGGAGTCTTGCCCGTGCCGCCCGCGTTCAGGTTGCCGACGCAGATCACCGGAACCGTGGCTTGCAGCGCTGTGCCCTTGCGCAGACGTGCAGCAGTGGCGCGCGCATAGAGCGCACCCAACGGTGACAGAGCGTAGGCCCGCAGGTCAAAGACCCCCGGTGGCCTGTTCCAGAATTCAGGTGGCCGCATCGTTGATTTCACCTTGGTCCAGAAGATCCTGAATCTTGTCGAGGAGATTGTCTGTCATGACCGCACCTTCGGTCACGACCTGCCAACCTGCAAGCGCCATTTCTGCTGCCTTGTCAGGGGAGGAGAGCTGATAGACCGCTTCGGACAGTTCCTCTTCGCCATGGATGCGCTGGGCAGCTCCCAGTGCCGCCAGGCGATGGTAGGCCTGTGTATGCGTGACAACACCCGGACCATGTAGAATTGCAGATCCCAAGGCCGCTGCGTTCAATGGGTTGATGCCCTGCGCTCCCCTGATCAGGCTATTGCCGAGAAAACAGAGCGGGCACAGCCGGTACCAGAGGCCGAGGTCTTCGGTAAGCCCGATTATGACCTGGGTGTGATCCTCCGGCTCCTCGCCCATATCCCAGTCGGCAAAGACAAGCCCCTCTTTTTTCAAAGTATTACGCGCAGCGTCGAGATCCTCAAACGTGTCGACAGTGATGACCAGAAGCAAACGATGCAATAGTCGGAGCGTGGCGCGATGCGCCTTTACCACCGGTTGCAACTCGGTCAGCGACAGCCGCGCGCCGAGCCAAACGGGGCGGCTATGGAGTTGAGATTGCAGCCGTGCCAGCTCCTCGTCGTTGCAGCCAGGCGGGCTGGTCGACTCGAATAGGCGACCGGACGAGCGGATGCGTTCAGCCGGAACACCAGCGCGCTTCAACCGCTCCGTGACTTCGGTGCCAGGTACGAGGATTTCGGAAAACCCATTCAATAGCCGGTGCCGTTGATCGGGCAACCAACGCGATGTACGTCCTGGCAATTCATCGGCATCGATGTCGACCAGAACGGAGGGGAGTTTGCGTTCGCGTATCTGGCGCATCAAAACCCGGCGCAGATGACCGCCCGCCCAGATGCAGACAACCGGGTTCCAGTGATCAAGAAAGCTGCGGATATCAGTTGGCTGCTCGACAGTCAGCGGCCCCAAGGCGATATCGCAACCTTCCGGAATGTGAGAGGGGCGCGCATCCTCCTCCCAGGTGAACATCATCGAGAGGTCAGGGCGCATGGTCTTCAGACGATGCCCCACATCGCACAGGCCCAGAAACCGTTCCTGTGTTGTCGCATGCGCCCAGACCAGCTCGCCGTCAGGGCGGCTCAGGGGGGCGGTACCAAATCTATATTCGTCTTCGCGCCAGGGCATCAGCTCCGGTTCTCATCCGAACTGTAGACCAGACGGGAGAGCAATTGGCGATGCACCTTCGGTCCGCCCGCCACGACGCCGTCTTGAAGCGCGTCGGGGCGGTTGAAAATCATGCGCCCGCCAAAGCGATTGGTTGCCACACCTCCCGCTTCCTCCAGGAGCAACACACCTGCGGCGATATCCCACTCCCAGGTGGGGCGCAGGGTCAGCATCGCATCATAAGTGCCATCGGCCACACGTGCCATTCGATAGGCCAGCGATGGGCGATGGCTGCGTTCAAATGCAGGTGGTCCGGCATCGGTCCAATGGTGGGCATCCAGCGCGGATTTGGCGCTCAGCACATGAGCAGCTTCGACATCTTGAGCAGGACTGGCGTGAATTGGCGTGCCATTGCAGCGTGCGCCCTGACCGGCGGCCGCGGCAAACAGCAGGTCGCGCTGCGGTAGCATGACGACGGCGGCAACGGGCGCGCCATCCCTCACGATCGCGAGCGAATGCGCCCAGGTTCGAGAGCCATCGGCAAAACTACGGGTGCCATCGATCGGATCAATGACAAAGACATGTGACCGCGACAGGCGCAGATCATTGTCTTCACTCTCCTCCGACAGCCAACCGTAATCGGGGCGCGCGGCCTGCAGCCGATCCTCGAGATAGCGGTTCACGGCGAGGTCGGCTTCGGTAACCGGCCCTGCACCATCGGGCTTGTCCCATTTCTGCGCTTCGGTGCCAACAAATTGCCCCGCGATCTCACCTGCCCGCTGCGCCGCCGAAATGAGAAGGGACAGATCACTCTCCGGCAAGTGTCATTCCTTCGAGCAGCAGCGAGGGGACAACACGGGACAGGTAGGTCCGGGCGTCATTGGCTGGCACCAGCGTCTTGAGCATGTCGAGCAGGTTGCCCGCGATGGTGACTTCGTTGACCGGATGGGCGATCTCGCCGTTCTCTATCCAGAAGCCCGAAGCGCCGCGCGAATAGTCCCCGGTATTGGGATTGATCGTAGAGCCGATCATCGAGGTGACTAACAGGCCGGTGCCCATGTCCCGGATCAACTCGGCGCGCGTCCGTGTGCCCTGGGTCAGTGCGATATTCCAGTTGGACGGCGAAGGGACGGAACCAATGCCACGGGCGGCGTTGCCGGTACTTTCCATCCCCAGCTTGCGAGCGGAGGCCAGATCCATGGTCCAGCCGGTCAGGACCCCGTCCTCAACAATGGCACGTTTTTGGGTCGGAAGCCCTTCGCCGTCAAAGGGACGAGAGCCGGACATACGTGCACGGTGCGGATCTTCGATCACTGACAGGCTGTCTGGCAGGATCTGCGTACCAAGACCATCCTTCAACCACGATGAGCCCCGCGCGATGGCCGCGCCATTGGCGGCACTCAGCAAATGGCCGATCAGCGAGGACGAGATGCGTTCGTCGAACAGGACCGGATATGCCCCGGTCTTGGGGCGGCGGGAATTGATACGTTCGATTGCACGGGTGCCTGCGGTATGCCCGACGTCCCCGGCTGCGCGCAGGTCGCTCTGAAACGTGCGGGAATCGCCATCATAGTCGCGTTCCATGCCGCTGCCGGTCCCCGCGATGCCAACGCAGGAGACCGACCGGCTGGTGCGCGCGTAGCCTCCGGAGAACCCGTTGCTCGCGGCGAGATGGATGTCATGCCGACCGTAGCCCGCAGCGGCGGATTGGACCTGCGTGATCCCCTCGATGGCCGCGCAGGCCGCCTCGGCGGTCAAGGCGTCTTGCTGCAACTGGTCCGGTGCCGGTTCCGCGCTGGGGTCTGCCATCTCAAGTGCGGCCAGATCCCAGGACTGGGCCAACTGTTCGGCATCCGCCAATCCCGCATAGGGATCTTCCGGTGCCTCGCGCGCCATCGCCACAGCGCGCTCCGCCATGGCGGTCAGTGTTTCGGTGCGTGTGTCGGACGAGGACACTTGCGCCTGTCGTTGTCCGACAAATACGCGCAGCCCGATATCCACCCCTTCGGAGCGTTCCGCGTGTTCCAGGGTGCCGTCGCGGACTTCGATGGAGAGGGAGCTGCCCTCGGCGGCCATTGCATCGGCGGAATCAGCGCCCGCCTTGCGCGCTGCGTCGAGCAGGGCGTGGCAGAGGGTTTGCGGAGTTTGGGTCATGTGCACCTTCACGTATGAGCGGCAATGCTCCAGAGCTAGCCAGACCGCCGGGCTACCGCAAGGGCTGTGCACCATAAAAAGAGGCCGCCCCGGTAGGAGCGGCCCCATCACATGTGGGCAAAGGCCCGATGCGATTACTTCAGGCGCTGACCATTGGCGAGCACGTGACCTTCGTCGTTGACTTCGATTTTCGAGGTCAGCGTGTCATCACCGGCCGGGACGGCAAACATGCCCATCATCATGCGTGCACCCATGGCGTCATCCTCGGACAGGAGACCCATTCCGATCAGCTTGTCGATCAGCGCGTTTGCACCCACCAACTGCAGGTTGGCCTCACCTGAAGGTGCCGGCATCCCGTCAAAGCTCTCCAGGTCGGTGTTGTCGAAGGTGAAGTCACCGGTGCCGGTCAGTTCTGCACCCGCGGCGGACAGCAGCACTTCGTTGATTTTCAGCGAGTTCACTTCCCCCGGAACCTCTTCGCCGTCCTCGACTGCAGCCATTTGTTCTTCATCCGTCAGGTCAAAGAACAGTTTGCCGGTACCGGTCAGGTCAACAACCAGGTTGGCCGGGTCATGCGGCAGCTCGCCAGTCGGGTCGATCAGACCCCAGAGCATTTCCGGAACCGCAAATTCGCGCAGCGCGAGACCGAGAGCAAAATCCTGCTCTTCTTCGGATTTTGTCAGCGGCATCGCAAAGTTCACGCCCATCTCGGCCATGCTCAGCGAGATCGGGAACGGGAAGTCGGAGCCGGTCATGTTCAACGTCGTGTCGGATTGGATGACGTCGTAGGTCAGGCCTTCGGGGCTGAGGCCGATGTTGAACTCGCCGCCGTTCGAGGTGGTCTGTATCTCGAAGTTGTCAGACCCGTCGGAGCCTTTCGCGTTGCTGCTGCCGGACTCGAAGGTGAATTTGCCATCGTAGGCCATGCCTGCGTTCAGCATCGCCGCGACATCAGAGGGATCTTCAAGCTCGGGCACGATGGCGTCGCCGTCGAAGTTCACACCCTCGATCACGCCGTTGAAGGCCGCCCCGTCGTCACCTTCAGGGTCCTGGAACATGAAATCATAGGCAAGGGATGCGACGGTCATGGATTGGGTGTAGGACCGCAAGTCACCAATTTTCATCACCGTGTTGCTGGCAATGTCATTCATGGTGAGGGTCAGGGCCGCGACGTCAGTGGGGACGGCTTCGCCTTCGATCACGAGGTCGTTGAGCGTGATGGTGCCTTTATCGACAGCGTAGCTATACTCCATTTCGGAAGTGTCGCCGCTGACGACCATCGGGCTGCCGTCATGGGTGTAGAGCAAGCTGCCGGTGACGGCTTCGCCATCGGAATTGACATCAAATGCCATCGGGAATTCGGCTGGCATCACGACATTCACGCTGCCATCGCCATTTTCAATGAAATCCAGCGCGCCCATGGTCACGGAGACGGTATCACCGTCGATGTCCATCGACATTGCGATGTCGGTGACTTTGAGTGTACCGTTTTCGAACGCCTCTGATGCGGTCACGTCATATCCGGTGTCGGACATGTAGGATTTCCAGTCAGACCAGACATCCTGAGCGCTCAGATCGGCGTGCGCCGCCTGAGCGATAAGCAGTATTGGGGCAACGGCGCCCAGGCCACGAAAAAGAGAAACAGACATAAGAAGAACCTTTCCTAGCGAAGAGTTGGGGCGAACCTCTCCGCTCGCGCGGGTGTGGTCAAGGGAGCCAATGACTGGACCGTTCCCCCCAAAGCAGATTAACACATAAGCAAACGAAGATTTGGAGACAATTTATGGATATCGCGGGTAAGACAGTTGTCATTTCAGGGGCGAGCCGGGGCATCGGAGCGGATGCAGCAAGGGTTTTCGCCGCTTCTGGTGCGAATGTCGCGCTTCTTGCGCGTAGCGCTGATGCGCTCACCGAACTGGCGGCAGAGATAGGCGAAAAAGCGCTCGCGTTGGCCTGCGATGTGTCCGACTACGCGGCGGTTGAGGCGGCATTTGCCAAAACCAAGGACGTTTTCGGCAGCCTTGATGTGCTGATTTGCAACGCTGGCCTGATCGACCCGATCGACCGTTTGGCGGATGCATCCCCGGCGGATTGGGCGCAGTTGATCAACGTGAACATCACCGGCGTTTTCAATATGATGCACGCAGGCTTGCCGCATCTGAAGGCGGCGGGTGGCGGCTCTGTGCTGACCATCGGATCTGGCGCGTCGCAGCGGCCTCTGGAAGGTTGGAGCGCCTATTGCACCTCCAAGGCGGGCGCGGCGATGCTGACTGAAGCGCTGCACCTTGAGGAGGGTGAAAACGGCATTCGGGTTATGGGATTGTCGCCGGGCACGGTGGCCACTCAGATGCAGCGCGACATCAAGGCCAGCGGTCTCAATCCGGTAAGCCAGCTGGACTGGGAGGATCACATCCCGGCGGAATGGCCTGCGCGTACGCTTCTTTGGATGTGCAGCCCCGATGCCGACGAATTCATCGGCACCGAGATCTCCCTGCGCGATGAGACCATCCGCACGCGAGTCGGCCTGACATGATCGAACGCCATCAGGATTCGCGCGGTTTGCTGACCCTGCGCCTCAACCGTCCGGAGAAAGCCAACGCCCTGACGCCGGACATGCTGCAGCAGTTGATTGCAGTCTTGCGTGGGGCCGAGGGCGCGCGGGCCGTGATCCTGACCGGCACGGGTAAGGTGTTCAGCGCGGGTGCGGATCTTGATGCCGCGAAGGCCGGGCTGGCCACCTCGCCCCTGTGGGAGGAGCTGTCCGCGACGCTGGCGGCGATGCCCTGCCTGAAGGTTGCGGCCCTCAACGGCACGCTTGCGGGCGGTGCCAATGGCATGGCGCTGGCTTGCGATCTCCGCATTGCGGTGCCTACGGCCAAGGTGTTTTATCCGGTGATGCAACTGGGCTACCTGCCACAGCCCTCGGATGCGGCCCGGATGCGGGCACTGATCGGCCCGGCGCGCACCAAGATGGTGCTGGCGGCAGGACAGAAACTCTCCGCGCAGGAGGCCTATGACTACGGGCTGATCGACCGCATCGTGGCGCCGGAGGACCTGTTGCCGACCGCCGAAGCATTGGTGGAACCGTCCTTGGCGGCGGACCCCGAAGTTGCCCGCGCGATCCTGCAAGCCTGCGCACCGACCTAGCGTTTCCGTCGCTTGCCCGGCACGCGGGAGGAAAAGTCCGGCGGGCGCTTCTGCACCCAGTTGATGAACTTCGCCAGCCGCGGATGTTGTTGCAAGGCTGCGATGGTGCTGTAATTGCGCGCCAACTCCGCTTCGCTCAGGCTGGCGTGGATCTCCCTGTGGCAGATATGGTGGAGCAAAACCGTCGGACCGCCCTTGCCTCCTTTGAGCTTTGGGATCAGGTGGTGCAGGCTCCGTGGGGCGTCTTCCGGGATCGGACGGGCGCAGAGCGGGCAGATCGGGTTGGTGTCCGGGTCGGTCATGATGGGCTGCGAAGTTGGGATGCTCACCGCGCAAGATGCGGCGGAGACAGCAAAAGGCAAAGTCGAATGCATGAGTGGGATGCGGTGGTGATCGGAGGCGGGCCAGCGGGCCTGATGGCTGCGGGTGAAATCGCCCGTCAGGGGCATCGGGTGGCGCTGGTCGAGGCCAAGCCTTCGCCGGCACGCAAGTTTCTGATGGCTGGCAAATCCGGCCTCAACCTGACCAAGGACGAACCGATCGGGGCGCTGCTTGCCCACTATGGCGATGCCGAGGACTGGCTGGCCCCGATGATCCGCGCCTTTGACGCGCAGGCTGTGCAGGATTGGGCGCAGGGGCTGGGGCAGGCGCTGTTCACAGGCTCGACCGGGCGGGTGTTTCCCACTGCGATGAAAGGCTCGCCCCTGCTGCGCGCCTGGTTGGCGGAACTGGATCAGCTTGGTGTGACCCGGCATGTGGGCTGGCGCTGGACCGGTTGGCAGGATGGTCAGTTGAGCTTCAACACGCCGGATGGCCCGCAGTGGATCTCGCCCCGTGCGACGGTTCTGGCGCTGGGCGGGGCCAGCTGGGCGCGGTTGGGGTCTGACGGCGCCTGGGCCGCAATGCTGGCCAGCCAGGGTGTGGCACTGGCCCCCTTCCAGCCCTCCAACGCAGCACTTTCGGTGGCGTGGAGCGATCACATGGTGCCGCATTTCGGGGCGGCGATCAAGGCGGTAGGCTGGCAGGCCGGGCATCTGACGGGACGCGGAGAGGCAACTCTATCGGCGCGTGGGCTAGAAGGCGGCGGGCTCTATGCGCTGACCCCGGCCTTGCGTGACGGACATGCGCTATATCTGGACCTCGCGCCGGACGTGGCCGCGGCGGAACTGACCGCGCGTCTGGCAAAGCCACGCGGCAAGGCAAGCTGGGCCAATCATATGCGGCGGGGGCTGAAATTGGGTCCGGTGAAAACGGCACTCCTGCAGGAATTCGGGCGTCCGCTGCCGCAGGATCCGGCGGCTCTGTCCCTGATCATCAAGCACCTGCCGGTCAGCCATGCGGGGCTGCGTCCACTGGACGAGGCGATCTCCACCGCCGGAGGTGTACGGCGCGATGCGCTGGATGACGGGCTGATGCTGAAGGCGCTCCCCGGCACATTTTGCGCCGGAGAGATGCTGGATTGGGACGCGCCGACGGGCGGCTATCTGCTGACCGCCTGTTTTGCCACCGGGCGCTGGGCCGGGCAGGCTGCGGCGCGTTACTTGGCGAGTGTCACGACGCGCTGAAACGCCGCCCGGTCACGCATGCGCTTGCCATAGGCCAGCAACGCCTCGCTTTCGACCTCGAATTTGGCCCCGCGCGCCCAGTTCAGGCAATGGGTCAGCAGGATATCGGCGATGGAGAAACTTTCGCCTGCGATGAATTCATCGGTCAAGCGGGCCTCGACGCGGCTGACGGATCGGGCAAATTCCCAGCGCAGCGAGTCCTTGATCGCCGGCACCCGCTGTTCTTCTGGCAGGGCAAAGCTGTGCCGCGCAGCCATCCAGAGAAGCGCATCCATTTCGTCGTTGAGCATATTGGTGACCGAATCCTGCCGCGCGCGGGCTAAAGTGCCGGCGGGCGCAGTCAACGCGCCGTGCTTGTCAGCGAGATAGGTGATGATCGCAACGGAATCAGTCACGGTCGTGCCGTCTACCACAAGGGCGGGCACCTTGCCTGATGGGTTGTAGTTGCGAATTTCAGCGCTTTGCGGCGCCGCATCTTCCAACTCGTAGGGCTGTTCCAGTTCTTCCAGCGCCCAAAGCACGCGGAACGTGCGGGTCATCGGCTTGCCGATCACTTTGTACATCATGTGTGTCCTCCTTGGTTGCAGGCAGGTTTGCTGCACGCGCGAAAGAGGTCAAGCGGCCCGTCACGTCGTCGCGGGATGGTGATCAGCGCGCCCGGGCCAGCATCGCCAGCCGGATCAGGGCGCGTTCAGTCAGCGCTTGCGCCGGAGCGCTCTGCCCGGCAGACCGCAGCTGTAGGTCGGTATCGGTCAGCAAAGTCAGCGCGTTTTGCAATTTCTGCGCACCCCAGCCCTGGGCTTGCCGCAACATCCGGTCGCGCCGCTTGCCATAGAGCGGCGGACGCAGGCCACCGATGCCTTGCGCTGGGCCGCCGGGATGAGAGGCGATGGTGTAAAGCGTGCGAAAATGCCGGGTCGCCCCGATGCAAAGGCTGACCGCGTTGGTGCCCTGCGCCTGCAGACGCCGCAGCACAGGGCCGATCTCGGTGCTGCGCCCTTCGGCCACCACGTTGAGCAGATCGTCCAGTGCGGCCTCGGTGGACTGAGGCGCCACCGCGTCGATATCCTCCAGCGTCAGCGGGCTGCTGTCGCCGTGTTTGTAGAGGCTGAGCTTTTCAATCATGCGGGAGAAATCGCCGGGACCGATCTCATTGGCAATGTCGGTCAGCGCCGACATGCTGTCGCCGGGCACATCGCGTACCCCCGCCTCGCCCAGAATACGCTCGATCTCCGCGCGGGAGGGCGGGTCGTCGTAGATGCCGGTGGCGTAGGCGTTGCTGTGGGTTTCAAAGGCCTTGCGCAGCTTTGATGAGGCTTTCAGCTGGCCCGCGGTGACCACGATTTGCGCATCACCCGCCTGCCATTCCTGCAACGCGGCGGTGATCGCCGGGGTGGCAGTGTCATTGGCATCCTCGACAAACACCGCGCGGATGCCGGGAAAAAACCCCACGGCCTTCACCGCGTCCAGAAGTCGGGCCGGATCCTTGCGCAACTCGCCCGCCGCCATACGGGTCAGGCGCATCTCCTCCTCGGCTGCGGGGCCAAGGAGTGCCGCCAGCATCTGCTGACGTTTGAGCGAGACGCGCATCGCATCCGCCCCGTAGATCAACATCCCGGTCTTGCCGGGGTCGGGGCGGGCAAAATAGCCCTCGGCCTCGCGCGGGCTGAGTTTCATGTGCCGGTCGTCGTGCCCAAACCGGGCACCGCATAAAGCCGGGTCACGATCTGATCGGCGAGAATCACCATCAGGCGCTCGTGCGCGTCGGTCTCAGAAGCCAGGGTCTGTACCGTGGTGCCGCTGGCGGAATAGCCGGAGAAGTTCTCCACCTCGCCGCTGGCAACGATCTGTCCGTCCGACAGGCGCACGAGACTGTAGCCCGCGGTGCCGGTCAGCGAATACCGGGTGATGTCGCCATCGGCGGTGATCGCCTGACCGACTTCGCTCGTGTTCAGCGTCAGGTCCATTCGGTAGGCTGGCGCTCCCGCACGGCCCAGACGTGTCTCCAGCTGGCGGACGAAGTAGTAGGCATCAGTGTCGCTCGGCGCGCCGATGGTTTCGGGCGCCTGAAATGCGATCTGGTTGCGCAGGGCTGTGCCCGCTCCGTTCGGCCCATAGACCGGTTCAAATCCGCAGGCAGAGAGGCCGGCGCCAAGGGGCAGCGCCAGCATCAGGCCTAGGAATCTGCGTCGGTCAGGCAACGACATTGACGATCCGCCCCGGTACAACGATCACCTTCTTGGGCGCCGCACCTTCCAGCACCCGTTGTACAGCTTCATGCGCCAGCGCCAGTTTTTCAACCTCCGCCTTGTCGAGATCCTTGGCAACGGTCAGCTCGCCGCGCCGTTTGCCGTTCACCTGGATGGGCAGGGTGACGCTGTCCTCGACCAGCATGGAGTCGTCCGCGACCGGCCATGGGGCGTTGGCAACCAGCCCTTCGCCACCCTGATGCGCCCAGATATCCTCGGACAAATGCGGTGTCATCGGCGACATCAGCTGCGCCAAAGTCTTGATAGCTTGCTTTTGCACCGCGGCACTGGCCTTGGATTTGGACAGGGTGTTGGTGAAGCCATAAAGCTTGGCGATGGCGGCGTTGAAGCCAAAGCTCTCGACACCCAGCGTCACATCACGGATCGCCTTATGCATCTCGCGCAAGAGATCCTCGTCGCCTTCGCCTTTCGCATTCGGGTCCATCTCGCCAATGCGATCACAAAGGTTCCAGACCCGGTTCAGGTGCTTATAGGCGGCTTCAGCGCCAGATGCCGTCCATTCCACATCCCGCTCGGGTGGCGAATCGGACAGAACGAACCAACGCGCGGTATCGGCCCCGTAGGTCGAGATGATTGCCAGCGGGTCGACCACGTTGTTCTTGGACTTGGACATCTTGGCCGAGGGAATAACCTTGATCCGCTCGCCCGTCTTCTTGACGAAGACGCCTCCATCCCGCTCTTCAACCTCATTCGGGTAGTGGTAGATTGAGCGGCCGTTCTCGTCTTTGCGCTCGGCATTCTCGTAAATCGCGTGGGTCACCATGCCTTGCGTAAAGAGCGCATCAAACGGCTCTTTGGCGCTCTCGGGCAGATGGCCACAGATCTCCATCGCGCGGGCAAAGAACCGCGAATAAAGCAGGTGGAGAATCGCATGCTCAATGCCGCCGATGTATTGATCGACGTTCATCCAGTAGCTCGCAGCCTCCAGATCCGTCGGCGTCTCGGCGCGGGGTGCTGTGAAACGGGCGAAATACCAACTGGAGTCCACGAAGGTGTCCATCGTGTCGGTCTCGCGCTGGGCGGGCTTGCCACAGGACGGGCAGGCGCAATCGCGCCAGCTCGGGTGACGGTCCAGCGGGTTACCGGGGACCGAGAAATCAATCGCCTTGCCGTCCTCGTCGTAAGGAAGGGCGATGGGCAGGTTCTCTTTCTTTTCCGGCACCACGCCGCAGTCAGGGCAGTGGACGACGGGAATCGGGCAGCCCCAGTAGCGCTGACGCGAAAGACCCCAGTCGCGCAGGCGGAATTTGGTGACGCCTTCGCCCCAGCCTTCAGCCTCGGCTTTGTCGACGGCGGTGTTGACGCCGTCCTCGCCGGTTTGTTCCTCGGTACCTGCAAAGCCGCGCACATAGCGGACCTTCTCGGCTTTGGTCGGCACATAGGCCTCGGTCAGCTCATCTGCGCCTTCGACCGGCTCCACCACAGGAATGATCGGCAGGTCGTATTTGGTGGCGAACTCAAAGTCGCGCTGGTCATGCGCCGGGCAGGCAAAGATCGCGCCGGTGCCGTAATCCATCAGGATGAAGTTGGCGATCCAGACCGGCAGTTCCCAGTTCGGGTCGAGCGGGTGACGCACGCGCAGGCCGGTGTCGTAGCCCAGCTTCGGCGCGGTCTCGATGGCTTCTTCCGTGGTGCCGCCCTTGCGGCATTCCGCAACAAAATCGGCGACCTCTTGCGATTCGGCCTCGAGCTGCTTGGCAATCGGGTGATCGGGAGAGATGCCAACAAAGCTTGCGCCCATCAGCGTGTCGGGGCGAGTCGTATAGACCTCGATTGCCTCTTCACCATCGGTGCGCTCAAAGCTGAACTGCAACCCGCGGGACTTGCCGATCCAGTTTTCCTGCATCAGGCGCACCTTGGCGGGCCAGTTTTCCAGCCCATCGAGCGCGGTCAGCAGCTCATCCGAATAGTCGGAGATCTTGAAGAACCACTGCGTCAGTTCACGCCGTTCCACCAGCGCACCGGAGCGCCAGCCACGTCCGGCCTCGACCTGCTCATTCGCCAGAACGGTCATGTCCACGGGATCCCAATTGACCACGGCGTTCTTGCGGTAGACCAAACCTTTTTCAAGGAAATCGAGGAACAAAGCCTGTTGCTGGCCGTAGTACTCGGGGTCGCAGGTGGCGAACATGCGCGACCAGTCGAGCGAGAGGCCCAGCGGCTTCATCTGTTCGACCATCGTGTCGATGTTGGAATAGGTCCAGTCCTTGGGGTGCCCGCCCGAGGCCATCGCGGCGTTTTCCGCAGGCATGCCAAAGGCGTCAAACCCCATCGGGTGCAGCACGTTATGGCCGGTAGACAGCTTGTAGCGCGCGATCACGTCGCCCATCGTGTAGTTGCGCACATGGCCCATGTGCAGCTTGCCCGACGGGTAGGGGAACATCTCAAGCACATAGTACTTGGGTTTGCCGTGATCTTCTTTCGCTTGGAAAATGGCAGCCTCTTCCCAGGCTTTTTGCCATTTGGCTTCGATGTCCGAGGCTTCGTAACGCGACATGTGAGCGGTCCTTTGACTAAAAACGCCGGGCTTTAGACCCGGCGCTTCTGATACGTGTAATTTCTATTGGGTTCCAGTGCGCAGGCGTCAGATCTTCTTGTCAGCTATGCGTAGCTGACGGGCACGGGTGAGAATCGCATCCTCGACGGCGCGTGCAGTTGCCGAACTCACGGCGCCACCACGGCTTTGCAGCGCAACATTGAGCGACCGTGCCTCAAGCGCGGGATCTTTGATGTGAACGGTTGCCCGGTAAGAGCGCCCGCCACCCGGCGGTGTGCCGTACCCGGTCACGATCACGCCGGTGAACGGGTCGACCGACTGAACAGGCAGAAATTCGAGCACATCAAGGCTTGCGGCCCACAGATAGCGGTTCACCTGAACGCGTTGTTCGCTTTTGCGGGGGCCAAAGGCTTCCCAGATCGTGGTCTTGTCATCGTTTGCTTCACGGCCTTCGCCTGCGAGCACGATCGTGTCGCGGTCATCGACCTCAGTGCTGGTGTCCAGCGATCTAAAGGCCCCGCAGGCGGTCACAAAGGTCAGTGAAGATAGAAGAACGAAAGTCTTTATACCACGCATATTGGCCGGGCCTGTTCCAGAATTTGCAGTTGAACTACTCCTAGACAAGGCGGGATGCGCCAACAAGCCTATTCTTTAATAGACTCGCGCCTGCTGCGGTTTGCGGAGCTATCCGGTGAAATCGACTGTGACCTTGATGCATCATTTGGTTGATGAATGGTTTTCAGCTTTCAGCGCACGCTTGCTTCGAGACCCCAAAACGAGCGAGAGGATGTGCGTACTTGAGGAGCGAAGTGGCAGACGCCGATTGCTTCTTTCGAAATTCAAACCCGAGGGTAAACCATGAAAAAGATTCTCTTCGCTTCGACCGCTCTGGTCGCGACCGCAGGTGTCGCAGCAGCAGAACTCACCATCGGCGGCTCCGCACGCTTTGGTCTGGCATACAACGAAGCTGAAACCAACGAGACCCGCATCGAACAGCGTATGCGCGTCAACATCACCGGTATCGCGGAAACCGACGCTGGCGTGAAACTGGAAGCTCGCTTCCGTCTCGAAGCCAACGAAGATGACCACGAGAACTCCATCTCCGGCAAAGGCCCGGGCGCAGCCGGTTTCGCAGTGTCCTTCGGCGGTCTGCGTGTTGACGTTGGTAACGTATCCAACGTTCTGGATTCCGGTGACCAGGTTGACTACTACGGTTACGGCATCGGCTTCACTTCCTTCCTGGAAGCGAACTCCAACTTCAACGGCCCGGCAACCGGTTTCGGTGCAGGTTCCGCTGACGCAACCACCATCAAAGCACGTTACACCGTTGGTGACTTCTCCGCATCGCTCTCCTACAAAGAGACCCGTGCGCAGGCTCGTACCGCGACCACTCTCTGGAGCGCGGCGACCGGTGGTACTTCCACTGTCGTTTACAACGATGACGCAGTTGCGGCAGACGAAGAGTACCAACTGGGTCTCGGCTACACCCTGGCCAACGGCATGTCCCTCGGCGCGGTTTACTCCGACTCCGACATTGCTGGCGATTACTGGGTAATCGGCCTGAACGGCACCGCCGGCGCAATCGGCTACACCGTAATGGTTGGTGACGGCGACAACCAGCAGGACACCTCCATCTCCGCTTCGATGAACTACGAAGTGTCCTCCGCGACCTCCATCCGCGCGCTGGTTGCTGACGGTGGTATGACTGGCGCAGACACCGCATACGGTATCGGCTTCCGTCACGGTCTCGGCGGCGGTGTGACCCTCGCAGGTGGTGTTGGTTCCGACTCCTCCAGCAACACCAAAGCAGACCTCGGTGTGTCCTTCTCCTTCTAATTGGAGAACGGAACCACTCGGTTCTTGGGGCGGGCTCTTCGGAGCTCGCCCTTTTCTTTTGTGCGTAAACAGTGTTTTGTCCGGCCAAACAGCCCCCTAGCTAAATGAGGCCGAGATGTCGCTGAGTGAGATCAAATCCCGTATTGCCGCCGCAGAAGCTGCCGCCAATCGCACAGCCGGCTCGGTAGAGCTGATCGCCGTGTCCAAGGTACAGCCGAACGAACGCGTCGAGGCCGTTCTTGAAGAGGGGCACCGGGTTTTTGGTGAGAACCGCGTTCAGGAAGCAGCGGGTAAATGGCCCGAGTTTCGCGAGCGGTTTCAGGGCGTCGACCTGCATCTGATCGGCCCATTGCAGACCAACAAGGCGCGGCAGGCAATGGAGCTGGTGAATGCCATTCATTCCGTGGATCGCCCAAAGCTTGCCACAACGCTTGCGCGTCTTGCGCAGGAGTTAGGGCAGTGTCCGGATCTGTTCATACAGGTCAACACTGGCGAAGAAGAGCAGAAGGCCGGTATTCTACCTGCTGATGCAGATGGGTTCATTCAGGACTGCCGTGATCTCGACCTGCCGGTCAAAGGCCTGATGTGCATTCCGCCGGTCGACGAAGAGGCAAGCCTGCACTTCGCGCTCCTCGCCAAAATCGCGGATCGCAATGGCTTGGCCGGTCTGTCGATGGGGATGAGCGGCGACTTTGAAGGCGCAATCGCACTGGGTGCCACCCATGTTCGTGTCGGCTCGGCGATATTTGGTGACCGCACCTATTCAGCGTGAGCGGACAATAACCCGTGCTTCGGGCTGCAGTCGCTCTGCGATCCAGCGCAGGGTTTCGCGAGAGAACGCAATGCACCCTTCGGTGGGGTAGCCCGGCCTGCGCCATTGATGCAGGAAGATCGCAGAGCCGCGCGACTTTTGTGAATAGGGCCAATTCCAATCGGTTAGCAGAATAAGATCATAAAGCGGGTCGGCGCGCCGAAGCCGCTCATGGCTATGTGGATACGGCGCGCGCACCATGTGGTTGTAGTCGATCGCCTCGATGTCGTCAGACCAGAGGTCTCCGGGGAGGATTGGCATGGCCCAGTCCTGCGGTGGGCAGATGCGGTCCGGGCGATAGAGCATGCCCACAATGCGGTGTTCGCCGACCGGGGTGGCGCCGTCCCCTTCTGTTTTCCTGTCTGAAATGCCGCCTCTGCCGATCGAGCAGGCAAATGTACGGCCCATAAAGCGGAGGCCGGTGGGGGTTAGGACAAGGTCTGCAGGGGTCATAACATATGCCCTGACTTCGCGGCCTTGGTCGCCAGATAGTGACGGTTGAATTCGTTCTCGCCCACTTTTAACGGGACGCGTTCTTCGACCGAGATCCCGGTTTTCTCCATCATGGCGATCTTGCCGGGGTTGTTGGTCATCAACCGTACTGCGGAGAAACCCAGCTCTCGCAATATCGACGCGCCGAGGCGGAAATCCCGTTCGTCATCCTCGAACCCCAAACGATGGTTCGCCTCTACCGTATCAAAGCCCTGATCCTGCAATGAATAGGCGCGCATCTTGTTGGCCAGCCCGATACCGCGCCCTTCCTGGTTGAGATAAAGCAGGACGCCAGCGCCATCTTGGCCCATCTGGCCAAGCGCCCCGCGCAGCTGTGGCCCGCAATCGCATTTGAGTGACCCGAGGACGTCGCCGGTGAAACAGGCGGAGTGCAGCCGCGCCAACACCGGTTTGTCACGATCCGGTCGGCCAATCTCGATGGCGTAATGCTCCTCGCCGCCGTCTTCGGGGCGAAAGATGTGCAATCGGCCAGCTTCGGCGGCTTCCACTGGCAACCGGGCAGCCGCCACTGGATGGAGCGGGGAGCTTTGGTTCAGTAGCGGTTCGGCGGTAGAGCGGGGCAGGAGGGTCAGGTCGTGCTTTAGCGCAAAGGATCCGGCGTCCTGAAGGTCAACATAGGCGGCAGACGGCAACAGGCGCGCCGATTTCACAAGCGCCAGAGCCAGCCGGGGCAGAGAGGCCTCTCCGCTCCGCAGGCTGGTGAGCGGCCCTTTCATGGGGACTGCGAGATCGTCGGCGGGATCCGCAAGGGATTGAAGCCAGCTTAGATCCGCGTCGATGGGAACTTCCACCCGTGCCAGATCATCATCATAGACGCGGGCCTTCAGGGTCGTTGCACGGCGTGCTGTAAGGGCCAGGGCAACCGGGCCGAGCCCGCGCAGATCCGCAAGGCGCTCCGGGGTCAGGCTTTCTATGGCGATCGCGAGGATGGCAGTGTCGCCGGTGGTCAGGATGACTGGCAATCCCATCCTCAGATCGACTCGCGCACGTGCGATCCGCTCCAGCATTGTTGGCAATAGGCTCATCAGGTCACGATCCCGGCTGTAACATCAGGAATTTTTTCCTACGCCCAATTGCTGCAAAAGTGAAATATTTCCGCGCCACCGGACACGTCGACGTGAACCTCATGTCGCGAAGCTTGTTCTTTTGTGAGCACGGGCACATCTGTGATGGCAAGAGATCAGGAGAGACCGGATGGCCCAGTTGAAGAAAATTCTGCTCGTGGATGACGATGAGGATCTGCGAGAGGCTCTTAGTGAGCAGCTTGTGATGACCGAAGATTTCGACGTCTTCGAGGCTGGCGACGGGCAGGGCGCCATGGAACGTGCCAAAGAGGCGATCTATGATCTGATCATCCTGGACGTTGGATTGCCGGATACGGACGGGCGTGAGCTGTGCCGACTGATGCGCAAGCAGGGGGTGAAATCGCCGATCCTGATGCTGACCGGGCACGACAGCGATGCCGATACCATTCTCGGGTTGGACGCTGGCGCGAATGATTACGTCATCAAACCATTCAAATTCCCGGTTCTTCTGGCACGTATCCGCGCGCAGTTGCGTCAGCACGAGCAGTCTGAGGACGCAGTGTTTGTGCTTGGCCCCTATACCTTCAAGCCGGCGATGAAAATTCTGGTGACCGAAGATGAGCGCAAGATCCGCCTGACGGAGAAAGAGACGAATATCTTGAAATTCCTCTACCGCTCAAACGATGGCGTGGTGCCCCGCGACATTTTGCTGCACGAGGTTTGGGGTTACAACGCCGGGGTTACAACGCATACGTTGGAGACGCATATTTATCGCCTGCGCCAGAAGATTGAGCCGGATCCGTCGAATGCGAGACTTCTTGTGACGGAATCAGGCGGTTACCGGCTGGTCGCCTGAGTAACAATTAAAGGTGGAACAACTTTCGCACACACACGTTGAACGGTTGCTCTGCTGAAGAGATCCCGTGCATGTCCGGGTTATGATATGCACCCTCCCTGTTGGACTGGACCGGGCTTCGTGCCCGGTCTTTTTTTGTTCCGCGAGCGGCGGTACTTGAAAGTGTTTGTGCAGAATGACCGGTCAAGGGCTGGCATCAAGGCGGCTGCGGAGGCAATATCCGTGCGAACACTTGCCAGAGATTGAGAGCCCGCATGTCCTTTACCCTCGCCACTTGGAACATCAACTCCGTGCGCCTGCGCGAACCCATCGTGCTGAAGCTTCTCGAAGAGGAGGGGCCGGATGTGTTGTGCCTGCAGGAGTGCAAGAGCCCGGTGGACAAGATCCCGATGGAGGCGTTCCGGGCGCTGGGTTACACTCATATGGTTGCGCGCGGACAGAAGGGCTACAATGGAGTGGCGATCTTGTCCCGGCTTCCCATCGAGGACGCGGGCGACAAGGACTTCGCCGGCCTCGGCCATGCCCGCCATGTGGCGGGACGGCTGGAAAACGGCGTCACCATCCACAATTTCTACGTGCCTGCGGGCGGTGATGAGCCGAATCGCGAAAAGAACGTGAAGTTCGGTCAAAAACTCGACTACCTCACCGAGATGCGGGACTGGTTCCACGCCGAGCGGCCCGAGAAATCGGTGCTTGTGGGCGATCTCAATATCGCCCCGCGCGAGGATGACGTCTGGGATCACAAGAAGCTGCTGAAGGTGGTGAGCCATACGCCGATCGAGGTGGAGCACCTGGCGCAGGTGATGGAGGCCGGTGGCTGGGCCGATGTCACCCGCAACGACATTCCCGAGGGGCAGCTTTACAGCTGGTGGAGCTACCGTGCCAAGGATTGGGATGCCGCCGACAAGGGGCGTCGGCTCGACCATGTCTGGACCACGTCGGATATCACCAATGCCGCACACTCGAGCCGGGTCCTGCGCGCGGCGCGGGGTTGGGAAAAGCCCAGCGATCACGCGCCGGTCTTTGCCACCTTCGATCTCTGATCCCGCCTAAGTTTGGTGCAAGCAGGGCGGGGGCGCTCCCGCCAAAAGACGCGCGCCCGAGGGGGCGCGCATTTTTGTTGGGCCGGGCGCCGCGCCTGGCGGCGCGGCGGGGGCACGCCGCAAAGACTCTCGCGAAACTCATCCCTTGGTTTTCCGGCGTTGAAATCGCATATAGGGCTCAAGCAAGACTCAAAGGAGTGCGGAACAATGATGGACATTCTGGGCGGAGCCGATGCCGCAGCGTCTGCAGGCGATCTTATCAAGGATGTGACCGAAGAAACCTTCATGGCGGAGGTGGTTGATGGCTCCATGGAGGTGCCGGTCGTGGTGGACTTCTGGGCGCCCTGGTGTGGCCCCTGCAAGACGCTGGGCCCGATGCTGGAGGCAGCCGTTACCAAGGCCAAGGGCGCGGTCAAGATGGCGAAGATCAACGTAGATGAAAACCAGCGTCTGGCTGCCGCGCTGGCGCAACAGGGCCTGCCGCTGCAGTCGATCCCGAGTGTCGTTGCCTTTTATCAGGGGCGTCCGGTGGACATGTTCCAAGGTGCGTTGCCGCAATCCGAAATCGACGCCTTCCTGCAGAAACTGGCCGAAACCGCTGGCAGCACCGCCGATGGCGGACTGGGCGAAGCGCTGGAAACCGCCGAGCAGATGCTCGAAGAAGGCGCGGCCTCTGACGCGGCGCAGGTCTTTGCGGCGATCCTCGGTGAGGACGACAAGAGTGCTCCGGCCTACAGTGGACTGGCGCGCTGTCACGTGGCGATGGGCGAGTTGGACCAGGCCGAGGCGGTTCTGAACGGTGCCCCGGCCGAGATTTCAACGGCTCCCGAAATCGAGGCCGCACATGCGCAGATCGAGCTTGCCCGTCAGGCCGAAAACGCCGGTCCGGTCGCCGAGTTGCGCGCGGCTGTCGAGGCGGATCCGGACAATCTGCAGGCCCGGTTCGATCTGGCGCAGGCGCTGCATGCCGCAGGCGAAGCCGAGGCCGCCGTGGAGGAGTTGTTGGAGCTGTTCCGCCGTGATCGCGAGTGGAACGACGGCGCGGCCAAGGCGCAGCTTTTCACCATCTTCGAGGCGCTGAAGCCCAATGATCCGGTGGTTCTGAACGGCCGCCGCAAGCTCAGCTCTATTATATTTGCCTGATGCTGTTGCGGCACTAGGTTGCACAACATGATTAAACCCGCTGATCTGCCGGACACTATCCCTGTCTTCCCTTTGCCCGGGGCGCTGCTGTTGCCGCGGGCGAAACTACCGCTGCACATTTTTGAACCGCGCTACCTGCAGATGCTGGAGGATGCTCTCAAAACGCCTGAGCGGGTGATTGGAATGATCCAGCCCAATGGCAAGCGCAATGGTGAAGGCTCCGGCCTGCAAACCATCGGCTGTGCAGGCCGGGTAACGCAATTCTCGGAAACAGAAGATGGGCGCTATTTCATCACGCTTTGCGGACTGTCTCGGTTTCGCGTGAAAACGGAGGTCGAGGGCTTCACCCCCTATCGCCGTTGCGCGGTGGATTGGGCAGGGTTCGATGCCGATCTAGGGCAAACGGAATGCGACGAGGTCTTTGACCGCGCTGCATTGATGGGCCTTCTCGGGCGCTACCTTGACGCGCGCGGCCTGTCGACCGATTGGGGCAGTCTGGACGAGGCGGGGGACGAGTTGCTGATCAACTCGCTTTCGATGCTGCTGGATTTCGAACCGGAGGACAAACAGGCCCTACTGGAGGCGCCGAGCTTGTCGACCCGGCGCGAAACACTGGTCACCTTGATGGAGTTTGCCCTGCGGGGCGGCTCCGGTGGCTCTTTGGAGGAAAAACTGCAATGACAGATACGGCCCCCGCCTTTGATCGGCGCATGCTTGAAGCTTTGGTTTGCCCGACGAGCCAGACGCTGCTGGAATATGATGCCGAAAAGCAGGAGCTGATCTCCCGCGCCGCCAATCTGGCCTTCCCGATCCGCAACGGTATCCCGGTGATGCTAACGGATGAGGCGCGCCCGCTGGAGTGAGCGTGCCGCGAGCGCGCGGTCAGAGCGGGCGCCCGCGCAACAGTTTCGGCAGATCCCCGGACAGTCCCGCCGCCTCGCGCACAAATCCACGGCGCAGTCCGGGCAAGGCATTTGTCAGTCCAAGGCCAAGGTCGCGGGTGGCACGCAGAATCGGATTGTCGTTTGAAAACAGCTTGTTGAAGACATCCGTCGCCAGCGCCAGCGAGGTGGTGTCAAACCGTCGCCACTGCTGATAGCGCGCCAAGACCAGGGGGCTTGCAATATCCTCGCCCCGTCGCGCGGCGTCTGTCAGCACTTCGGCCAGGCTGGCAATGTCGCGCAGACCTGCATTCAGGCCTTGACCGGCGATCGGATGCAGCCCATGCGCCGCATCTCCCACCAGCGCCAGCCGCTCAGCGTAGTACGCATTGGCGAGGCTCAGCTTCAGCGGATAGCTGAAACGTTTGCCTTCCAGCGCGATCTCTCCGAGAAACGACCCAAATCGCGGGCGCAGCACGGTCAGGTAATCCGCATCCCCCAGCGCCTGGATGCGCGCCGCCTCGGCATGGGTCTCGCTCCAGACGATGGAGCTGCGATTGCCCGGCAGCGGCAGGATCGCCAGTGGGCCCGGCGGCATGAAGAACTGATGTGCAATCCCGTCATGCGGCAAATCATGTGAGATGGCGCAGACCAGCGCGGTCTGGCCGTAGTCCCAGCCGGTGCGCTTGATACCCGCGCGTTCACCGGTGCCGCTCTGGCGCCCATCGGCGCCCACCAGCAGCGTTCCGGACAGCTTCGTGCCATCCTCAAGCGTCACGGTGACCGCATCGGTACTGACAGACTGCGCCACCACGCGCTGGCCGGAGATCTGGGTGATCCGGGGTTCCACCGCCATCGCCTCCAGCAGGGCGCGACGCAGATAGCGGTCTTCGACCATGTAGCCCATCGGGCCCTCGTCCAGATCGCTGTCTTCGAAGTGCAGGAACAGCGGCGACGGGCCGCGCCCGGCGGTGCCGTCGCTGACCTTGATCTCATTCATCGGCTGGGCGCGATCCGCGATGCGGGACCAGACGCCGATCTGCTGCAGCAGCCGGGTTGAGGCCAGCGCCAGCGCGTAGGATCGCCCGTCAAAGCCCGCCTCTTCGCGCAGCGGCGCGGGCAGGGCGTCGATCAACGTTACGGAATGGCCAGCCTGGGCCAGTGCCAGAGCCAACGAGGGGCCGTTGAGGCCACCGCCCACGATCAGGATTTCACGCATATCAGTCATGCCCCGCAATATGCGCCCTGCCGGGCAATTGTCCATGCCAATGTCCAGAGGCACGCTGCCGCAGTCCCGTCGAGGGGCTGCGATCCGGGTCAGTCGGGATTGTGCGCCCCATGCGCGGTCGCTACGGTGGCCGCAAACGCAAATCTGCCCCCGGCACGGGGATCACGAAAAGGCAAAACTGATGCAGGACTGGCTGACCATGAGCGCCGCGCAACTGGGCCGCGGTATCGACGCGGGAGAGATCGACCCGCTGGCGTTGACCGAGACCTATCTGGCAGCGATTGATGCCCATCCCGCGACGGCGCGTATCTACACGCAAGTCACCCGAGACCGCGCCCTGGCGGAGGCCAAGGCCGCACAGGATCGCGCGAAATCCGGCCTGCGCCGCTCGCCGCTCGACGGGGTGCCGCTGAGCTGGAAGGACCTGTTCGACAGTGCCGACGTGGGCACCGAATCCGGCTCCGATCTGCTGAAAGGCCGGGTGCCGGACCGCGATGCGCTTGTGCTGGAGACCGCAACCGCCATGGGGGCGGTCTGCCTCGGCAAAACCCATATGAGCGAGCTGGCTTTCTCCGGTCTCGGGCTGAACCCGATCAAGGAAACACCGCCCTGCGTGAATGATCCCGACGCGGTGCCCGGCGGGTCATCGTCCGGTGCGGCCGCCTCGGTGGCCTTTGGTCTGGCGGCCGGGGCGATCGGTTCGGACACCGGGGGATCTGTGCGCATCCCCTCGGCCTGGAACGATCTGGTCGGGCTCAAGACCACCTCCGGGCGCGTCAGCCTTGAGGGCGTGGTGCCGCTATGTCTGAAGTTTGACACCATCGGCCCGCTGGCCCGCACGGTCGAGGATGCGGCGCTGATGCTGGCGCTTGTTGAAGGCTCCGCCGCCGCGCCGGATCTGGAAGGCGCAAGCGTCGAGGGCAAGCGGTTTGCCGACCTGCGCACGGTGGCACAGGATGATCTTGCACCCGAGGTGGCCGCGGCCCATGCCGCCGCGCTGGACAAGCTGCGCGAGGCCGGAGCGGACATCGTGCCGCTGGAGGTGCCGGAACTGCCCGAGGCGATGGTCCTGTCGCCGATCCTGTTCACCACCGAGGCCTATGGCCTGTGGAAGGACGTGATCGAGGCCGCACCTCATCTGATGTTCCCGGAAATTCTGGCCCGGTTCCGCTCCGGCGCGGAGTTCGCGGGCGCGGATTACGTCGCTGCATGGGCCAAGCTGGAACAGGTGCGCATGATCTGGGATCAGGCGGTCGCCGGCTTTGACGCGGTGCTGGCGCCGACAGCCCCGATTCTGCCGCCAAACCTCGCCCGGCTCCAAAGTGATCACGATTACTACGTCACCTCGAATCTCATGGCGCTCCGGAACACGCGGATCGGCAATCTGATGGGGATCTGCGCGCTGTCGCTGCCCACCGGCACGCCCAGCTGCGGGCTGCAGGTGATTGGTCAGCCCAACTGCGAAGAGGCGCTTTTGCGCGTGGGCGCTGGCGTTGAGGCGGCTTTGGCCTGAAAGACACACTGTTGCACCCGTGCCATCAGCGGGTGGACGCATGCTCCTTTGGCCTGTAACTTGCGGGACAAAACGGGGCGATTACGATCCCGGTATTGAGGCACAGACATGAAGTTTCCCGAGCGGTTTGCCCATCTGCCGCCCTACGCGTTTCCGCGTTTGCGTGCGCTTCTTGACCATCACGCGCCCGGTGGCGATGTGGTGCAATTGACCATTGGCGAACCAAAGCACGCATTCCCGTCTTGGGTCACCGATGTGATCATGGAGAACGCGGCAGGCTTTAACAGCTACCCGCAGAACGAAGGCACCGACGCCCTGCGCGGGGCCATGGCCGATTGGGCGGCGCAGCGCTATGGCGTGACGCTGGACCCGGCCACCCGGCTGATGGCGCTCAACGGCACCCGCGAGGGGCTGTATAATGCCGCCATGGCGCTCTGCCCCGAGGAAAAGAACGGCCAGCGCCCGGTGGTGCTGATCCCGAACCCCTTCTATCAGGTCTACATGATCGCGGCGATTTCGGTTGCCGCTGAGCCGATGTTCGTGCCCGCCACCGATGAGACCGGCCATCTGCCCGACTATGCGTCACTGCCCGAAGAGGTGCTGAACCGCACCGCCGTGGCCTATATCTGCTCGCCAGCCAATCCGCAGGGGGCCGTGGCCTCGCGCGCCTATTGGGAGCAGCTGATCCGCCTGGCGGAGAAATATGATTTCAAGATCTTCGCGGATGAATGCTATTCCGAGATCTACCGAGACAGCGCCCCGGTGGGCGCGCTGACGGTCGCTGACGAGCTGGGCGCGGATCCCGAACGGATTGTTCTGTTCAATTCGCTCTCCAAACGCTCCAACCTGCCGGGGCTGCGTTCCGGCTTGTTGGCTGGCGGACCCGAGACATTGGTGCAGGTCAAGAAACTGCGTGCCTATTCCGGCGCCCCAATGCCCGGTCCGTTGCAGGCCGCGGCCGCAAAGGTCTGGGCGGATGAGGCGCATGTTGTCGAAAATCGTGCGCTTTATCAGGAAAAATATCGCGTTGCGGATGAGGTCTTTGCCGGTCTCAACGGATATATGTCGCCTGAAGCCGGCTTCTTTCTCTGGCTGCCGGTCGAGAATGCTGAGGCGGCGACCTTGAAGCTCTGGCAGGAAACCGGCGTGCGTGTGCTGCCGGGTTCGTTCCTGGCGCAGGGCGAGGGGGCAGAGAATCCCGGGCATGGATATATCCGCGTGGCACTTGTGGCCTCTGCGGAACAGACACGTGCAGCGCTTACTTTGCTGCGCGATTGTCTCTATTGAGAATAAGAAGATCGCCTGTTCCCAAAGCCGGGAACAGGCCAAGAGCAAGACGAAACACCCGCGGGGCTGATCCAAGAGCGAAACAGCCGATGCCCTGCGCGAGCGAACCGAGGTAGGCATGGCATTTCAGACCCGCAGCAGAGATCCGCTTCTGGACAGCAACATGCAGGCGGCTATCGAAAAGCGTGGCAAGGAGCTGATCGGGCTTCTGTTGATTGGCGTTGGCCTGCTGGTGGCCGCGATGATCGGCTCATACACGCCGGACGACAGTAACTGGATGGTGTCCACAGACGCGCCGGTACAAAACTGGCTTGGTCAGACCGGGGCCTCGATCGCCTTTTTGCTGATCACATTTCTTGGCAAGGGCGCTTGGGCGATTTCCGTGTTTCTGTTTGCATGGGGTGCGCGCTTCCTGTTGCACAGGGGCGAGGACCGGGTGCTCTGGCCGGCCCTGATGCTGGTGTTCTGGCTGATCATTGTGGCGCTGCACTTTGAGACACTGGTGCCGGGTGACGAATGGAAGGCATTCCACAGCTTTGGTCTTGGTGGGATGATCGGCAATACGGCCCTGGGCGGCCTTTTGGCGCTCCTGCCTTTCGGTCTTGCGTTCCTGGTAAAGTTCCTGTCGTTCCTGACGGCCATCGCCGTGCTGGCGCTGGGGGCGTTTGTTCTTGGGTTTACCCGTTCCGAAGTGACGCGCATCGGGCGTTTCCTGTTGATCGGACTGGTGTTGGCCTATGGTGCCTTGGCAAACCTCTTGGGCCGTGGCGCCAATGGCGGCCTCCAGGCCGCGCGTTCATGGCAGAACCGCCGAGCAGAACAACGCACTCTGGCACTCGACGCAGAAGATGAACCACTGGTCTACAGCGACCCTATGGACGAGACTGAATTTGTCCGCAACGAACCGCAATTCGGTCTGCATACACCGGCGCCGCAGCCCGTCGCGGCCCCCCCTGTCGAGGAGCGCACAGGTCTGTTCAGCCGTGCAACCAATCTCATCCGGCGGGGTGAGGCGACGGACATGCCAGCACCAGAACTGGTGGATCCCGAACCGGTCGCCGACGTTCCGAATGTTCCGGGTGACGAGCGTATCGCCGAAAAGATCGCCAATGCCGTCCGTATCCGTCGATCCAAGACACCGCCGCCGTCGGACCTGTCGTTGACAAAGGGGCGTGGCAAACGGCCCGAACCGCTGATTTTCAATCAAAGCGCGCCGCAGGCGTCCCCCGCAAGCGAGCCGCAGCTTACTGCCGGTGTTTCATCTGTCCCTGATATTCCTGCCGCCCCGACACCGGAAGCGATCCCGCAGGCGCCAGTCGCTTCTGCACTGCACACGCCCGAAGCTGCGCCGGACATGCCGGATGCGTTCCTCGCCGACCAGGTTCCGACGGAGAACCTGCCCGAAGAACCTGCCATGACCAGTCCCGCACCAGCCATGCCGTCTGCTGAGGCACCTCGGGTCCAGATCACACCGCGCGCTGATCCTCAGCCCGCCGCGAATGTGTCGATGGAAATCCCGGTCGCAGAACCTCGCAAGGCGGTCGTGGAACAGCCTCAGCGCAAACCTGTTCAGCCCTCAGCCCGGGCGCAGGCGGAGGCGCAACCGAATTTGTTCAACGAGGAGAGCGACAGCGATTTCGAATTGCCACCGCTGTCACTGCTGACCAACCCGTCGGGTGTTGAACGCCTGCATCTCAGCGATGAAGCGTTGGAAGAAAACGCCCGCATGTTGGAAACCGTCCTCGACGACTATGGCGTAAAGGGCGAGATCGTATCGGTTCGCCCCGGCCCTGTTGTCACCATGTATGAGCTGGAGCCAGCGCCGGGTCTCAAGGCCTCTCGTGTGATCGGTCTGTCTGACGACATCGCCCGGTCGATGTCTGCCCTGTCGGCGCGGGTGTCCACTGTGCCCGGCCGCACGGTGATCGGTATCGAACTGCCGAACGAGAACCGTGAAAAGGTGGTGTTGCGCGAAATTCTCGCCAGTCGCGACTTCGGCGACGGCAATCAGAACCTGCCGCTGGCGCTGGGCAAAGATATCGGTGGTGACAGTATGGTCGCCAACCTCGCCAAGATGCCTCACCTGCTGATCGCCGGGACCACCGGTTCTGGTAAGTCGGTGGCGATCAACACCATGATCCTGTCGTTGCTCTACAAGCTCACGCCTGATGAATGCCGCCTGATCATGATCGACCCGAAGATGCTGGAACTGTCCGTTTATGACGGCATTCCGCACCTCCTGAGCCCCGTTGTGACCGATCCGAAAAAGGCGGTTGTTGCCCTCAAATGGGTCGTGGGCGAGATGGAAGACCGCTATCGCAAGATGTCAAAGATGGGCGTGCGGAACATTGCGGGCTACAACGGTCGCGTGAAAGAGGCGCTCGCCAAGGGTGAGATGTTCTCGCGCACCGTCCAGACCGGCTTTGACGAGGACACTGGCGAGCCGATCTTCGAGACCGAGGAATTCGAACCTAAGTCGCTGCCCTACATCGTCGTCATCGTCGACGAGATGGCAGACCTGATGATGGTGGCAGGCAAGGAAATCGAAGCCTGTATTCAGCGGCTGGCACAGATGGCGCGGGCCTCAGGCATTCACCTCATCATGGCGACACAGCGTCCGTCAGTTGACGTGATCACCGGCACCATCAAGGCGAACTTCCCGACCCGAATTTCCTTCCAGGTGACCTCGAAGATCGACAGCCGTACCATTCTGGGCGAGATGGGGGCCGAGCAGCTTCTGGGCATGGGGGACATGCTCTATATGGCGGGCGGCGCCCGTATTACCCGCTGCCACGGCCCGTTCGTGTCGGACGAAGAGGTCGAAGAGGTGGTGAACCACCTCAAACAATTCGGCCCGCCCGATTACGTCGGTGGCGTGGTTGAAGGTCCGGATGATGCGAAAGCCGACAACATCGATGCGGTCTTGGGTCTCAATACCGGTGGGAACACCAACGGCGAAGATGCGCTCTATGATCAGGCGGTGGGGATCGTCATCAAGGATCGCAAGTGTTCGACCTCCTACATCCAACGCAAACTGGGTATCGGATATAACAAGGCCGCGAGGTTGGTGGAGCAGATGGAGGAAGAAGGTCTCGTCTCTGCTGCAAACCACGTTGGTAAAAGGGAAATTCTCGTTCCCGAGCAATGAGCAACAAAAGGCCGGGCGCTGTGCCCGGCCTCTTCACTTTGGCCCTGAGGCGCATATCTTCTAAGTTATGAAACAGTTTGTCTTTGCTCTCGCGCTCGGCGCGACCACATTGGCTTCCACCGTTGCAACCGCGGCGGAGAAGCTGAGCCTGAACGAGATTTCCTCTTATATGAACAGTTTTGCCACTGCCCAGGCAGACTTCACTCAGGTGAACGATGACGGCAGCCTGTCGACCGGAAAGCTTTATATTCGCCGTCCGGGCAAGGTGCGGTTTGAATATGATCCGCCACATTCCGGGTTGGTGCTGGCGGAGGCCGGGACCGTCGCGATCATGGACCCGAAATCAAACCAGCCACCAGAGACCTATCCGCTCAGCCGTACGCCGTTGTCGATCATCCTGGCGCGGAACGTGAATCTGGGGCGCGCGAATATGGTTGTCGGACATGGGTTTGATGGGGTGTCCACCGTGGTGCGTGCGCAGGACCCTAAGAACCCTGAGTATGGCAGCATCGAAATGATGTTCACCGATGCGCCGGTACAGCTGCGAAAATGGGTTATCCACGGCAGCGCTGGCGAGACGACCACGGTCATTCTCGGTGATATGAAAACGGGGATGTCGTTTAAATCCAGCCTGTTCAGCATCTCACGTCCAAGACGCGACCGCTGATATAGGTTGCCCCACACCATTTGGCGTGGGGCAGTTCTTCACCTGAATTTTCGGCAGCTGTCCAATTGAACCTTATAGGCATTGGAGCGCGCTTCGACCTTGTTCGCGACGCCCAGCAGCCAGCTCTTTCTGTTGTAGCTGCCGCGCGCGTAGCCCGTGTGACCTTCGTGATAGGCCAGATACTGATTGCGCGCATCGCTTAGCTGGATGCCATTGCGCTGGTAGCTGCGCGTCATGTACCAACCCATGAAATCCGTGGCGTCATCAATCTTGTCCCGGCGTGCAGAGCGACGGCCGGTGTCTTTCTTGTAGTCTTCCCAGGTGCCGTCCAGAGCTTGGCCATAGCCGTAGGCGCTGGAAATGCGGCCCATCGGGATGATGCCGAGCGCATATTTATGCGGTGTGCGGGCCCTGCCATCAAAGCGGCTTTCCTGATGTATGGTTGCCATCTGCACATGCACCGGCACACCCCACCGGCGTTCTGCCGCGCGGAACGCACGCAAATACTTCGGGCGCTCGTTGATAATGCTGCAGGCGTTGTCCAAATTTCGCGGTGGGGATTTGTATCCACCACCACAGGCGGCCAATGCCAACAGGAGCACCAGGGCACTTATGATTCTGCTCATTGCCTCTGCCTCTGTTTTTTTGGCAGTTTAGCCAATTGCGATCAGGGAGGAAATCCCCAATGAATAGCGCTCACATTTCCCGCCGATTGTTAAAAATTGACGTGAAACTAGGGGGTTGTGGAACTGTCGTTGGCGGCCTGACAGACTGTTTCTGCAAATTGTCACCACCAAGGTTGGACAACCGAGGACGGAAACCGTTAGTACAGGGAGAGAAGAGGGCCGACAAACATGCTGAAGACGCGCGCAAAATATAATCTTGGCCAGGTCGTCCGTCATCGAAAGCACCCGTTCCGCGGCGTCGTTTTTGACGTGGACCCGGAGTTTTCCAATACCGAGGAATGGTATGAGGCGATCCCGGAGGAGAGCCGTCCGGCCAAGGAACAACCCTATTACCACCTGCTCGCCGAAAACGATCAGAGCTATTACGTTGCCTATGTCTCAGAGCAAAATCTGGTTGCGGATTATTCCGGCGAACCGGTCAGTCATCCTGACCTGCACGAGATGTTCACCGGGTTTAATGACGGCAACTATCAGCTGCAGTATCATCTGAACTGACGCCGTTCGACGCGAGACAGGTGCCGGGGGCGTCCCCCGACGTCCTGTCCTGTCGCGTTAGTATCCGATCGCGCATCCATCCTTGCGGGGATCGCTTGCCCCTTCCAGAACGCCATTGGCGTGGATCTGGATGGCTTGCGAGCCGCCGATCGCGGTGGTTGAAACGTCGACTTTGTGACCCATTTCGGTGAGCTCGGCTCTCACTTTATCCGAGTAACCTCGCTCAACTTTCAGCGTGCCTGCATCGGAGAACGCCCGTGGTGCGTCCATTGCGGTCTGCGGGTCCATGCCGAAATCCTTCAGGTTAGACACAAACCGCGCATGCCCGTTGGGCTGGTACGCGCCGCCCATGACGCCGAATGGCATGGTGATGCGACCGTTTTCTGCCAGCATCGCCGGGATGATCGTGTGCATGGGGCGCTTGCCGCCTGCGAGTTCATTGGCGTGCCCGGGCTGGAGGCAGAATCCCGCGCCCCGGTTCTGTAGCAGGATCCCAAACTTTTCCGACGCAATGCCGGATCCGAATCCGTGGAAGATCGAGTAGATCAGCGACACGGCCATCCGGTCCCTATCAACAACGGTGATGTAGATGGTATCCTTGTGCACTGCCTCGCTGACGCCTTGCGGCGCGGCCATGGCCCGTTTCGGGTCGATCAATGCGGCCAGACGCTCTGCCGTGTCCAATGCCAACATATGGTCGAGACGGGACATGTGATCCGGGTCCGCAATGAAGCGATTTCGGGCATCATAGGCGAGTTTTGCTGCCTCAGCTTCGATATGAGCGCGCTCAGCACCGTTGGGGTCCATGGCTGCGATGTCGAAATGCTTCAGGATGTTCAGCATCAGGATCGCGGTGGCGCCCTGACCGTTGGGCGGATGCTCCAGCAGGTCTGTCCCTTTGTAGTGACCCGAGACCGGATCTGTGGGCGTGGCCTCCGTCGCGGCAAAATCATCTGCGGTGTGCACACCACCGCGCGCCGCAAGGGCGGCGATCATGTCGTCCGCGATCTCTCCGGTGTAGAATGCATCACGCCCGTCCTTGGCGACCCGGCGTAACACCTCGGCCTGTCCGGGAGCGCGAAAGATGTCGCCCTGTGTCGGCGCCTTGCCGTCAAAGAGATAGGCCTCCCGCGCGGAGCCCTGCAGGGTAGACGCTTCATTGCCCCAATCAAATGCAACGCGCGGGGCAACGGGCACACCTTCATCTGCATAGTGTATGGCGGGGGCCAGAATGGCATCGAGGCCGAGTTTTCCTTCTGTTTCCGCCAAGCGGCAGAACGCATCCATGGCACCGGGGATGGTGACGGCATCCGAGGTATTCAACGGTACGGTCTGGCGCCCTTGAGTGCGCAGGTGGTCCGCATGCGCGGCTGCGGCGGCCCGACCGGATCCGTTCAGGGCGCGCACCCTGTTTTCGCCCGCCCGATTATAGAGGACAAAGCAATCCCCGCCGATGCCGGTCATCTGTGGTTCGCAAATCCCCAATAGCACCGCGCCAGCGATTGCCGCATCCATCGCATTGCCGCCACGCTTCAGAATGTCGATGGCGGCCTGGGCAGCCAAGGGATGCGAAGTGGCGCATATGCCATTCTGGGCGAAAACCGCAGAGCGGCCCGGTTTCTGGAAATCACGCATTCCTGTTTTCTCCTGTTTGGGACCGAAGCGTAGTGGTCCTGAAACTGGAGGCAATGGCAAAACGCGGGAGGGGCCGGATTGCTGCGCTTGAATGCGTGGCACTGCGCAGACTGCCGAAACCCCGGCGCCACGCGACAGGTGGGGGCAGAAATACACGGCGCCGGGGCAAGCTATAGATCAGCTCTACGTTGAGTTTTTGCTCAGCATTTGGGCGCTCGCGGGCCTTTAATGTGTCGGATCTGTGGCTGGGTGAGCGAGTTCATGCGGATCTGAAACAAATGCTGCGCAAATAGCGGTTTGGAGCAATTTGCCCGGTTCACTTCGTGAGTTGGATTTCGAAACACAGCGACAACTGATTGTTGTCCATATTGCGCTTGTACTGAATGTCACTGGCCAACTCGCGGATCAGGAACCAACCAAACCCCCCTTCGGGCAGATCCTCTAGCGGTGTGCTCGCGTCGACATGTGCGGGCTTTCCTTCCGGCAGTTTTGTGTCCGGAAAAGGCATACCCGCGTCGCGAATTTCCACCCAGAGACGGTCCGAGTGTAGGTTGCATCGGATCAGCACATCACCTGTGGTGGTTTCGGAATAGGCGTGTTCGACGACATTGTTGACTGCTTCGGCGAGGGCGATCTGCACCTCGTCGACACGGGTGTCGGGGACACCCATGTCCTTCAACCGATGGACCACCGAAATGACGCCACGCCTGGCATCCAGCTCGGTCGCCCTGAAGGAACAGGCAAAAGTTTCAACCATATAGTTCGATCTCCAAAGACGATCTTGGTCGGTTTAAGTCTCGACGTGTTCAGGATCGAGCGCGTCCTGCAGCGTGTCATAAAGATTGAAAACCGTGTCCATTCGGGTCAACCGAAACACCTTGTCGACCTTCGGGGTCAGGCCGGCCAGGTCCAGCTTGCGATCCTTGCCAAGCTGCTTCATCGCGGCGACGATTGCGCCCAGACCGCTGGAGTCGATGAAATCCACGCAAGACAAGTCGAGAATCACACGTGTCGGCCCCGCCTCCGTCTCCGTGCGCATGTCTTCTTTGAATTGGATGGCCATGGCTGCATCAATGCGCTGGGCGTTAACCGTCACCACCTGTGCGCCGTCTGCTTCCGTGCTTGTAAGGCTCATAGAGTGTTCCTCGGGTCATCATATTTGGAACTCACCCTAGACCTTAAATGTTATCATTCAGTATGGATAGTTCAGAAATTTGGAGGAGTTGACGGAATGGCCAGGATTGCGATCACGGGCGCGGCGCGAACACCGATGGGCGGTTTTCAGGGAATTTACGATGGGGTGACAGCGGCAGACCTCGGCGGGGCGGCCATCAAGGCTGCACTGCAGCGAGCAGGGGCCACCACCGTCGACGAAGTGCTGATGGGCTGTGTCCTGCCAGCAGGGCAGGGGCAGGCCCCGGCGCGGCAGGCAGGCTTTGCCGCAGGGCTGGGCGAAGAGGTGCCGGCCACCACGCTCAACAAAATGTGCGGCTCCGGCATGAAAGCGGCGATGATGGCGTTTGACCGTCTGGCGCTTGGCGGGGCCGACGTGATGGTTGCGGGGGGCATGGAGAGCATGACCAACGCCCCCTATTTGTTGCCCAAGATGCGCGGCGGGGCCCGGATCGGCCATGGTCAGGTCATCGACCATATGTTCCTCGACGGGTTGGAAGACGCCTATGACAAGGGCCGCTTGATGGGCACTTTTGCCGAGGATTGCGCCGAACATTATCAATTCAGCCGCGAAGATCAGGATGCATTTGCGCTGGGGTCGCTATCCAACGCCCTGGCGGCGCAGGAAAGTGGTGCCTTCGAGGGCGAAATAACTGAAGTGACGGTCAAAACCCGCAAGGGTGAGGTGGTGACCGACACTGATGAACAGCCCGGCGCGGCGCGCCCCGACAAGATCCCGACCCTGAAACCGGCGTTCCGTGCCGATGGTACGGTGACGGCGGCCAATGCCTCTTCGATTTCCGACGGGGCAGCGGCATTGGTTCTGGCGTCCGAAGAGGCCGCCGCGGCGCGTGGGCTGCCGGTTCGCGGGTATATCCTTGGCCACGCCAGTCACGCACAAGCGCCGGGCTGGTTCACCACCGCGCCGGTGCCGGCGGCGCGAAAGCTGCTGACCCGGATCGGCTGGGACGTGGAGGATGTGGACCTCTGGGAGGTGAACGAGGCCTTCGCCGTGGTGCCGATGGCCTTCATGCGCGAAATGGGCGTGCCGCGCGAGAAGATCAATGTGAACGGTGGTGCCTGTGCGCTTGGTCATCCGATCGGGGCCTCGGGTGCGCGGATCATGGTGACGCTGCTGAACGCGCTGGAGAAGCGCGGATTGCAACGCGGCATCGCAGCAATCTGCATCGGTGGCGGCGAGGGTACAGCCATCGCGATTGAACGGGTTTGACCTCGGTTCTGGCGCATCCTATCGGTTGACGCATCACGACAGGGAGGGGCGCGCCTCTTCCTGTCACATTCAGGAAAGGCAAATCTGAAATGCGGGTGAACTACCAGGATCTGGCCAAGACAGTGGCTGCGCTGACCGAAGGCGAAACCGACGAGGTGGCGTTGATGGCGACGCTGGCCTGCGAGCTGCATCACTCTGATGATCGCTTTGATTGGACCGGCTTCTATCGCGTCACCGAGCCGGAGGTTTTGAAGATTGGCCCCTATCAGGGTGGGCACGGCTGTCTGGTCATCCCTTTCGCGCGCGGTGTCTGTGGCGCGGCGGCGCGCACAGATACAGTACAGCTGGTCGAGGATGTTGAGGCATTTCCCGGTCACATCGCCTGCTCGTCGTCCACCCGATCCGAAATCGTGCTGCCGGTGCGCAACGGTGTCGGAGCGGTGATCGGTGTCCTCGACATCGACAGCGACCAGCCCGGCGCATTTACGCAGGAGGATGCGGATTGCTTGGCTGCACTGCTGGAGAGCGTGTTTGGCAGGCTCTGAATGCTCCCGTCGTTAGTACAATAACCGGCGCTGCCTCAGTGCCGGTTTTTTTCTGCCTGTCTGACGACAGATGACCCCTCCAACCCTCCTGTGAAATTTCCCTTTCAAATTTCATAGGAATCAGGCATCATGAAATTTATAAGGTAAATTTCACCATTCTGCGGAGGTCGCCTTGAACGATCACACCCCGGCTCTCACAACGCTTGGCGCCGATCTGCGCGCGCTCAGACGGGCGCGGGGGATCACCATCGCCGATCTGGCCGCGCGCATGGGCCGGTCGGTGGGCTGGATCAGCCAGGTGGAACGGGACTTGTCGGAACCGTCGATCTCTGACCTGCGGCAGCTGGCGACCTGTCTTGAAGTGCCGATGTCGATGCTGTTTGCCCATGCCTCCGCACCGGTCGAGGAGCAGGGCTACATCGTGCGCGCAGAGGCCCGGCGGCCCATGGGCTCCGGTGAAGAAGGGCTGATCGAGGAACTGCTCTCCCCCGATCTGACCGATGACTTCGAGATGGTGCATTCCACCTTCGCCCCAAACGCGCGCATGCAGGCGCGGGCCCATCGCCCGACGCAGGAGGTCGCTTATGTGATTTCCGGCCGCCTCGACCTGCAGATCGCGGATCGTCGCTTTACCGTCGGTCCCGGCGACAGTTTCCGCATCCGGAATGAGCCGTTCCAATGGGCCAACCCCTATGACGAGGCCTGTGTCGCCGTCTGGGTCATCGCGCCGCCGGTGTATTGACATGAGCTTTGACGCCTGGACCCTCTTTGCCCTGTTCTGGCTGGTCTTTGTGACCACACCCGGGCCCAATGCGGTCAATTGCATCTCCAACGGCATGAACCTCGGGTTCGGCAAGGCGATGCTCGGGGTGCTGGCAATCCTGACCCAGGCCTCGGGGTTTCTGATCCTTTCGGCGCTGGGCGTGACAGCGCTGATCGCGGCCTCACCGAGCGCGTTTTTTGTGGCCAAACTGATCGGGGCGGGTTTCCTGATTTTTCAAGGCATCCGGGGGTGGCGCAATGCGGCCAAACCCGCGCCTTCCGCCGAGCGCCCGGCGCGGCATGTTTATTTGCACGCGCTGGCGGTGGCGACGATCAATCCCAAGAGCGTCGCGGGCTATCTGGCAGCATTCTCGCAATTCGTGCAGCCGGACGTGCCGATCTGGTCGCAGATGGCGGTCATCATGCCGACCGCGCTGACGCTGACCACGCTCAGCTACACCGGCTTCACGCTCCTTGGCGTGATTATGGGCCGGGCAGCACTGGCAGCGGTTTTCAACATCTGGATCCGCCGTCTGCTGGCGATCTGTTTCATCATTTACGGTGTTCTTCTGGGTGCCAGCAGCACACCAAATCTGGAGGTTTCCTCATGATCAAAGGCCAGTGTCTCTGCGGCAATATCCATTTCGAAACCGAGGCCGCCCCCATGGGGCCATCCATGTGTCACTGCGGCCAGTGTCGACGCCAGTCGGGCGGCATCTGGTCCTCGGCCTATGTGGCGGACACGGATCTGACCATCACTGGCACCGTGTCCTGGTTTGCCTCCAGCCCAAACGCCAAGCGCGGCTTCTGCGCCACCTGCGGGTCTTTCCTGTTCTGGAAAGCGCTGGATGAGGACACCACCAGCTTTGCCCTCGGGGCGGTGAGCAATTCCACCGGCCTCACGCTGGAGAAGCACATCTTCGTTGCGGACAAGGGCGACTACTACAAGATCGCCGACGGGCTGCCGCAACAGGACTGACCCCCGATAAACGTCAACAGGGAGCCGACCATGTCTGATTTTCCAACACGGGCCCGCGTGGTCATCATCGGGGGCGGCGTTGTCGGCTGCTCCGCGCTGTATCATCTGGCCCAGAAAGGCTGGACCGATTGTGTCCTGCTGGAAAAGAACGAGCTGACGGCGGGATCTACCTGGCATGCGGCGGGCAATGTGCCGACCTTCTCGACCTCCTGGTCGGTCATGAACATGCAGCGCTACTCGACGGAGCTTTATGCCCGCCTCGGCGACGAGGTCGACTATCCGATGAACTACCATCAGACCGGATCCATCCGGCTGGCGCATTCCACCGAGCGCATGCAGGAGTTCGAGCGCGCCGCCGCGATGGGGCGCTATCAGGGCATGGATATCAAGATCCTGACGCCAGAGGAGGTGAAGGAGCTCTATCCCTTCATCGAGACCCACGACCTGACCGGGGCTCTCTATGATCCCAACGATGGCGACATCGACCCGGCGCAGCTGACCCAGGCGCTGGCCAAGGGCGCGCGCGATATGGGGCAGCGGATCATCCGTTTCTGCCCCGCCACCGGTGTCACCCAGACCGACGACGGCTGGGTCGTGCACACCGACAAGGGCGATATTGCCTGCGACTACGTGGTCAATTCCGCCGGATATTATGCGCAGCGCGTGGGGGAGTGGTTCAAGCCCTACGGCGGTCGCAGCGTGCCGATGATGGTGATGTCGCATCAGTACCTGCTGACCGAGGAAATCCCGGATATCGAGGCCTGGTCAAAGGAAACCGGGCGCAAGCTGCCGCTGTTGCGCGATGTGGATGTCTCCTACTACCTGCGGCAGGAGAAACACGGCTACAACCTCGGCCCCTACGAGCCCAACTGCTGCGCCCATTGGGACACGGACAGCGATCCGATGCCGGAGGATTTCTCCTTCCAGCTCTGGTCGGATGACCTCGACCGGATCGAGGACATCGTCACCGACGCCATGGAGCGGGTGCCGCTGATGGCCACCTCCGGCGTGTCGCGCGTCATCAACGGCCCCATTCCATACGCGCCGGACGGGTTGCCATTGCTTGGCCCCATGCCCGGTGTGAAGAATGCCTTTGAGGCCTGTGTGTTCACCTTCGGCATCGCCCAGGGTGGCGGCGCGGGCAAGGTGCTGGCGGAATGGATTGTCGACGGGCAGACCGAATGGGACATGTGGTCCTGCGATCCGCGCCGGTTCACCGATTACACCGATCACGACTACTGCGTGAAAAAGGGCATGGAGGTCTACGGCAACGAATACGCCATGCACTTCCCCCGTCACGAATGGCCCGCCGGGCGGAACAAGAAATGCTCGCCGGTGCACGAACAGGTCATCGCGCAGGGCGGCCAGATGGGCGCCTACAACGGTTGGGAGCGCGCCAATTGGTTTGCACAGCCGGGCGATGACATATCGCAAAAGGCCACCCATACCTGGGGCCGCGCTGGCCCGTGGCAGCAGCGCATCCGCGAGGAATGCGAAGCGGTGCGCGACCACTGCGGCGTGCTGGACCTGCCGGGGTTTTCGCGGTTTGCAGTCTCGGGTGATGGCGCGGCAGAGGCCCTGCGCGGCCTCATCGCCGGCGGCCTGCCCAAGGCGGGCCGGATGAACCTCGTCTATATCGCCGACAGCCGGGGGCGTATCCTGACGGAAATGTCCTGCCTGCGTAGCGGCGAGGATGAGTTCACGATGATCACCGCCGCTTCGGCCCAATGGCACGACCGGGACATACTGCGCGCCGCCATGCCCGCCGGCGTCACGGTGGAGGATCTCAGCACCTGCCGCGACACGCTGATCGTCACCGGCCCCAAATCCCGCGAAATCCTTGCGCCGCTCACCGACGCCGATCTTTCGCTGGGCTGGCTCAGCCATCAGGCCGCCACGGTGGCGGGTCACCCCGCCTATCTGGTCCGAGTCTCCTTCGCCGGTGAGCTTGGCTGGGAGGTTCACGCGTTGAACGACCACATGCCCGCGATCTACGCCGCGATCCGGGAGGCGGGCGCGAAGCCATTCGGCATGTATGCGCTGAATTCCCTGCGGATTGAGAAAGGCTACCGTGCGTGGAAGGGTGATCTCTCGACCGACTACAGTCTGCTTGAGGGCGGGCTGGACCGCTTTATGAAACTCGACAAGCCGCAGGACTTCCCCGGCAAGGCCGCGCTCCAGCAGGAGCGGCAGCAGGGGGCGCAGAAACGCTTTGTCACGTTGGTGGTCGAGGCAGGCGAGGCCGACGCGCCCTATATGTCCTGCCTCTGGAAGGACGGCGAGATCGTCGGCGAAACCACCTCGGGTGATTGGGGTTACCGGGTGGGAACCTCCATCGCGCTGGGCATGGTCCGCGCCGATCTTGCCACGCCGGGCACGGAGCTGGAGGTGGAGATCTACGGCCGCAAGCACCGCGCCACCGTACAGCCCGACCAACCCCTTTGGGATCCTCACAACGAAAGGCTGCGCGCATGACCGAGATTACGCTTCTGGATGGCTCCATCGGGCAGGAACTGGTTCGCCGCAGAGGGGCAAAGGCCACGCCGCTCTGGTCCACCGCCGTGATGATGGAGGCGCCCGATCTGGTGGGCACGCTCCATCGCGACTATTTCGCGGCGGGGGCAACGGTGGCGACCACAAACACCTACGCCGTACACAGGTCGCGGCTGGCGCGGATCGACGAGGAGGAGCAACTGCTTCCCCTGCTCGATGCGGCTCTGACACAGGCCAAAGCGGCGCAGTCCGCGTATCCGGGGGCGCGTCTGGCCGGGGCGCTGGGGCCGCTCTATGCGTCCTATCGGCCTGATCTGAAGCCCGACCCGGAGGTCGCGGCAACCGCCTTTCGGGAAATCGCCCGATACATGGCGCCGCACGTCGACCTGCTGCTGCCGGAAACGGTGTCCTCGGTGCAGGAGGCCGAAGGGATACTGCGCGGCATCTCTGATCTGGGCAAACCCGTCTGGATGGCCTTCAGCGTGATGGATGAGGATGGCGCGCGCTTGCGTTCGGGCGAGCCGCTGTCGGATGTTCTGCCGTTGCTTCAGACCTATGAGGTCGCCGCGGTGCTGATCAATTGCTCCCGCCCGGAGGCCATCCTGCCGGCGCTTGCGATTCTCAAGACCTCCGATCTGCCCTTTGGGGCCTTTGCCAATGGCTTTGACGGCATCGCCGAAGGGTTTCTGCAGGACGCGCCCACCGTCGACGCCCTCAGCCGACGGGTTGATCTTGGTCCGCAGGACTATGCCGATCATGCAATGGAATGGGTTGCCGCGGGCGCAACAATTGTCGGCGGCTGTTGCGAGGTCGGTCCCGACCACATCGCCGAGCTGGCCCGACGCCTCAGGGCCGCAGGGCATCGCCTCGTCTAACTTGCCGCACTGCGACCTCGTGGCAAGAGGCGGCGCCCCGCTCGCGGTGGTGCGCCCCAGATACGATTTTCCGAACGGGAAGGAGCAGACCAATGAACCAACTTCCGCAACAGGCCCGTGTTGTCATTATCGGTGGCGGCGTCGTGGGCTGCTCCGTCGCCTATCACCTGACCAAACTGGGCTGGCAGGATGTGGTGCTGCTGGAGCGTAAACAGCTCACCTCCGGCACCACATGGCACGCCGCAGGCCTCATCGCGCAGCTGCGCGCCACAGCCAATATGACCAAGCTCGCCAAATACAGTCAGGAGCTTTACGGCGCGCTGGAAGCGGAAACCGGGGTTGCCACCGGGTTCAAACGTTGCGGCTCGATCACCGTCGCCCTCACCGAGGAGCGCCGCGAGGAGATATTCCGTCAGGCCGCCATGGCGCGGGCCTTCGGAGTCGAGGTGGAGGAAATCTCGCCCGATGAGGTCAAGGCCAGATATGATCACCTGAATATCGAGGATGTCACCGCCGGGGTCTGGTTGCCCAGGGACGGGCAGGGCGACCCGGCCAATATCGCACTGGCGCTGGCCAAGGGCGCGCGGCAACGCGGCGCGATCATTCAAGAACGCGTCAAGGTCAGCGGTATTCAGCGGGAGGGCCGCCGTGTCACCGGGGTGGACTGGCACTCTGATGACGGGCAGCAGCAGGGCCACATTGCATGCGATATGGTGGTGAATTGTGCTGGCATGTGGGGGCATGAAGTGGGCCGCATGGCGGGCACCAATGTGCCGCTGCATGCTTGCGAACATTTCTACATCGTGACCGAAGCCATTGCGGGCCTGACCCAGATGCCGGTGCTGCGGGTGCCGGATGAATGCGCCTACTTTAAGGAGGACGCGGGCAAGATCCTGCTTGGCGCTTTTGAGCCCAACGCCAAACCCTGGGCCATGACGGGCATCCCCGAAAGTTTCGAGTTCGACCAGCTGCCGGAGGATTTCGACCACTTCGAGCCAATCCTTGAGGCCGCCGTGAACCGCATGCCGATGCTGGTCGAGGCAGGCATTCATACCTTCTTCAACGGGCCGGAGAGCTTCACGCCCGATGATGCCTATCACCTCGGCCTCGCGCCGGAGATGGACAATGTCTGGGTCGCCGCCGGCTTCAACTCCATCGGTATTCAATCTGCAGGTGGTGCCGGAATGGCGCTGGCGCAGTGGATGGAGGCGGGCGAGAAGCCCTTTGACCTCGGCGACGTGGACATCTCCCGAATGCAGCCTTTCCAGGGCAACAGGCACTATCTTTTCGAACGCTCCAAGGAAACGCTGGGGCTCTTGTATGCGGACCATTTCCCCTATCGCCAGAAGGCCAGCGCGCGTGGGGTGCGCCGCACGCCCTTCCATCATCAGCTGAAAGAACAGGGCGCGGTCTTTGGCGAGTTGGCGGGCTGGGAACGCGCCAACTGGTTTGCCGCGCCGGGACAGGACAAGGATTATAAATACAGCTGGAAGCGCCAGAACTGGTTTGAGAACTCTGCCGAAGAACATCGTGCCGTGCGCGAGAATGTCGGCATGTACGACATGTCCTCCTTTGGTAAGATCCGCGTCGAGGGGCCGGATGCGGAGGCCTTCCTGAACTACATCGGTGGTGGAGACTATTCGGTGCCTGTGGGCAAGATCGTCTATACCCAATTCCTCAACCACACCGGTGGGATCGAGGCGGATGTGACCGTCACCCGCCTGTCTGAGACGGCCTATCTTGTGGTCACGCCCGCTGCGACGCGGCTGGCGGATCAGACCTGGATGATGCGCCACCGCGGTGCCTTCAACGTGGTCATCACCGATGTCACGGCGGGCGAGGGCGTGTTGGCGGTGATGGGGCCCAATGCACGCGCGCTGCTGCGGAAGGTCTCGCCCAATGACTTTTCCAACGCCGTGAACCCCTTTGGCACCGCGCAGGAGATCGAGATCGGCATGGGCCTCGCCCGCATCCATCGGGTCACCTATGTGGGAGAGCTGGGCTGGGAGGTCTATGTCTCTTCCGACATGGCCGGGCATGTGTTCGAGACCCTGTGGCAGGCCGGGCAGGACCTCGACCTGAAACTCTGCGGCATGCATATGATGGACAGTTGCCGGATCGAGAAGGGCTTTCGCCATTACGGCCATGACATCACCTGCGAGGATCACGTGGTGGATGCGGGGCTCGGCTTTGCGGTGAAACTCGACAAGGGCTGCGATTTCATCGGTCGTGCTGCCGTGGCCGAACGCAAGGAGAGCGGACCGCACAATCGTCTGCTGCAATTCCGCCTGACCGATCCGGAGCCCCTGCTGTTTCACAACGAGCCGATCCTGAGGGACGGGGAATGCGTGGGCTACCTGTCGTCGGGCAACTACGGTCATACCCTTGGTGCGGCGATCGGTCTTGGCTATGTGCCGTGCAAGGGCGAGGCCGCGGCGGATGTGCTGGCCTCCACCTACGAGATTGATGTCTGCGGCACGAGGGTGCGGGCAGAGGTCTCCCTCAAACCGCTGTATGACCCCAAGTCGGAGCGTGTAAAAGCCTGATACATCTGCTACGCCGACACGATCGCAGCGCCCATATTTTTGGCGGCGCTGCGGTTTTCTTTTATTTGTTAAGTCGTTGACGGCACGTTGCCGGACGGTCGATTCGGATTGGGGAGGAGGCCCGGCGATGAGCAGCAAACCAGAAAACGTGGATACGCCCCAGGGCCTCGCCTTTGCGCTGACGGCCTATATCCTCTGGGGCTTCCTACCGCTCTACATGAAGCTGCTGGCCCATATTCCCCCCACCGAAGTGGTCGCGCATCGGGTGATCTGGTCGGTGCCGATCGCCGGTATCCTGCTGATCATGCTGGGCCGTCTGTCGGATCTGAAGGCTGCCTTGCGCAGCCCGCGCGTTTTGGCCATGGGCTGCGTCACCGCGGCGTTCGTTTCGGTGAACTGGGGCATCTATGTCTGGTCCGTCGGGTCGGGCTACGCTCTGGAGGCGGCGCTGGGGTATTACATCAACCCGCTGTTCTCGATTGCGCTGGGCGCGCTTCTGCTCGGCGAACGCCTCACTCGGGCGCAGTGGGTTGCGGTTGGCCTCGCCAGCCTTGCGGTGATCATCCTGACCGTGGAAACCGGGCGGTTGCCGCTGGCGGCGCTGGGGCTGACTGTATCCTGGGGCTTTTATGCCTTCTTCAAGAAGTCCCTGCCCATCGGTCCCAATCAGGGCTTCCTGCTGGAGGTGCTGATCCTCACCATTCCGGCGCTGGGCTACATCGGCTATCTGACCGCCACTGGGCAGAGCCATTTTGCCTCCGTGCAGTTCGACACGCTGCTGCTACTGGGGTGCGGTGTGGTCACGGCGGTGCCGCTGATCATCTATGCCAATGGCGCCAAGCTGCTGAAGCTCTCCTCCATCGCAATTTTGCAGTATATTGCGCCGACGATGATCTTTCTCGTCGCGGTCTTTGTGTTCAAGGAGCCCTTTGGTGGCGCTCGCATGGTAGCCTTCCCGCTGATCTGGGTGGCGCTGGTGATCTATTCGGTCTCTCTGCTGCGGGAGATGCGGCGCAAGGGACGCGCGGCCCTGACCGAGGCGGCACCCGCACGTGAGGCCTGAGGCCCGCGCGCAGACTGATGCTTGCTTGGCACGCCGATCACAGCTAGGCAGCGGCTCATGACCGTATCCAGCGAATATTGCCCGCCGAGCGACCCGCTTGATGTTCTGCATCACGACTCGCAGTTGCTTGTGGTGAACAAACCTGCCGGCTTGCTTTCCGTGCCCGGCAAGGGAGCGCATCTGGCCGATTGCCTGATCTCCCGCATTCAGGCCGCCTTTCCGGAGGCGCTTTTGGTACATCGTTTGGACCGTGATACCTCAGGGGTGATGGTTTTTGCGATGACACCGCATGCGCAACGGCATCTTGGCCTGCAGTTTGAAAAGCGTATGACGAAGAAAACCTACGTCGCGCGTCTGGTTGGACATCTTGAACCGCGCAGCGGGACGGTGGATCTACCGCTGATCGTGGATTGGCCCAACCGTCCGCTGCAAAAAGTCTGCGCTGAGACCGGCAAACCGGCGGAGACGGAGTGGAAGGTCGTCAGCTACGGCGAAAACGAAACCCGTGTGCGCTTGTCTCCCAAAACCGGGCGGTCGCATCAGTTGCGGGTTCATACGCTGTCACTTGGTCATCCAATCCTCGGGGATCCGCTCTATGCCAGCGGTGCGGCGAGAGAGCATTCACGTATGATGCTGCACTCGGAGGAGCTGCGGCTCAAACATCCCGAAGGTGGCGCCTCTCACAAGTTCCGTAGCAAAGCCCCATTCTAATCGACACGCCTTTGGGCGTGCTGTTTGATCCGGTACTTGCGCGGCGTCGTGCCGATCTGTCTGTGAAACTCGCGCTGAAAATGCGCCTGATCTGCATAGCCACAGTAAAATCCAACTTCCGCGAGGCTCAGGCTGCTGGTCCGCAAAAGTGCGGCTGCCCGGTCCGTTCGCGCCTGTCGCAAGGTGATCGAAAATGTCCCCCCTTCGGCGTGCAAATAACGCTGCAGGCTGCGGGTGGAGAGGCCAAGATGCAGGGCTGCGTCCTCGATGCGCCAGGCGCGTGAAAGGTCCGAGGCGATCAATTGAACCAGATGATCCGTCAGTTGCGCAGATTCGCAGGGAGGCGGCGTGGGAATGCCCGGGGCATTCTTCCACCGGATTTTCCGCCCTTGGGCCGAAACAAATTTGAACCCCGCCCGTTCCAGAACCCCCTGCAGAATTGCGGCGCATTTCAGGTCCGGTGGTTCGTCGTGTGGCCCCGCTGCCAGGGTGATGGCCTGCGTGGTCACCTCGGCAATCTCAAGGCGAGGAACAATGCTGCAGTACCGTTGCAACCGCAGCAGTTTTTCGCAGATCAGCGCCGGGTCGGGGACTGCAACCAGTGCGGTGACCACGGGTGCCTCGGCACTGGCCACTGATCGGATAATTGTCTCCGCCGTCTGGTCGGCGGACAGATCCACGCCCAGAGCATCGCTAAAATCCATTGCGCACCTCCTCACTGAGGCAAGCCTGGCGCAGGGCTGGGCTCAATCCACGGTGCTAAAACGCTGTACCGTTGGTCAAAGTCTTGCAAGTTTTGATGAATGTTTAAAGACGCCCTGCTGATGACTGCACCACGGCAAAAAAGAACCGCCCCGAAGGGCGGTTCCTGATGTCAATCTTCGTGCGGGATCAGGCTTCCGGCGTCCAGCCGCCAACGGCCTTCACCTCGAGGAAGTCCTCAAGCCCCCAAACGCCGCCTTCGCGACCATTGCCGGATTGCTTCATGCCTCCAAAGGGCGCACCGGCGCTGCGGGATTTGCCGTTCATTTCCACCATGCCGGAGCGCAGAGCTCGCGCCAGACGGTTGGCGCGCGCGCCGTCCTGCGTCTGGACGTAGTTGGTCAGGCCATAAGGCGTATCATTGGCGATCTCGACCGCCTCTTCCTCGGTCTCGAACGGGATGATCGCCATCACCGGGCCAAAGATCTCTTCGCGCGCGATGGTCATCTGGTTGTTCACATCGGCAAAGACCGTGGGCTTCACGTAGTACCCTTTGTTCAGCCCATCCGGACGACCGGTGCCGCCTGCCACCAGTCGTGCGCCCTCATCGATGCCCTGTTGGATCAGGTCCTGGATCTTGGTCCACTGCAGTTCATTGACGACGGGACCGATATGGCGGCCTTCCTGCGAGGCGGGGCCGACCTCGACCTTGTTGGCGACTGTGGCGGCTTCTTCGACCACACGGTCATAGATGCCCTTCTGGACCAGCATCCGCGAGGGTGCGTTACAGCTCTGGCCGGTGTTCTGCATCATATGCAGCACACCACGTTTCACGGCCTTTTCATCGGCGTCCTCAAACACGAGGTTCGCACCTTTGCCGCCCAGTTCCAGATGCACCTTTTTCAGCGTGTCAGCGGCCGCCTTGGAGATCGCGGTGCCCGCGCGGGTGGAGCCGGTGAAGGACACCATATCCACATCCGGGTGCGACGACAGCTGCGTGCCAACGCCCGCACCATCGCCGTTCACAAGGTTGAACACACCGGCAGGGAAGCCCGCCTCATGGACCATCTCGGCAAAGATCATCGCGTTCAGCGGGCTTTGTTCGGACGGTTTCAGTACCATGGTGCAGCCCGCGATTGCCGCGGCGCCAAACTTCAGCGTGATCTGGTTCATCGGCCAGTTCCACGGCGTGATCAGGGCCGTCACGCCGACCGCTTCGTAAATGATCCGGTCGTTGGGGGCATGATCGCCAAGGGGGCGTTCGAACTCGAAGTTTTTCGCCGCTTTCACAAACCCATCGAGGTGCCAGCTGCCGGCACCGACCTGGCCGCTGCGGGACAGATCGATCGGCGCGCCCATCTCCGTGGACATGGATTGCGCAAGCTCTTCGGTACGGGTGTTATAGACCTCGATCAGCTTCTCAACGAGCGCGATACGTTCAGCAGGAGGGGTCGCCATCCAGCTGGGCAATGCTGCCTTCGCAGCAGCAACGGCAGCATCCGTGTCGGCCTGTGCGCCCAGAGAGATCACCGTGCAGGCTTCTTCTGTGGATGGGTCTATGACGGCACAGTCGTTGGCTGCAGAGGGGGCAACCCACTGACCATTGATGTAAAAATCACGTTTCTCAAGCATGTTTCAGCTCCCCTATCAGGTATTGAATCTGGCCGGTCTTCGGCGCGTTGCGGGCAGTGTGTCAGTGACCGCAGCTCTCTACAAGTCGGATTTTTGATCAAATTCCGGCGTCAGATCTCGCGCCTCATGAAACCGTGTTTCGTCAGCGTATTGAACTTGTATTTTCTGCGGAAGATTTGGTGACCTGCGACAAAAACGGACGTGAATGGGCAATATGCTTTCACCCGGACAGAAACGGAGTAGGTTTGGCGCAGCGATTCACGCGACTTGATACAGGAGGAGCACTCAAATGGGTTTGCGTATTAATGACGTAGTGCCGAACTTCACGGCAGAAACCGATCAGGGCACCATTACTTTTCATGATTGGATCGGCGACAGCTGGGCCATTCTGTTCTCTCACCCCAAGGACTTTACTCCGGTTTGCACCACAGAGTTTTCTGCAGTGGCGCAACTGAGCACGGAGTGGGCAGAGCGCAACACCAAGGTCATCGGTGTCTCTGTCGATAGCGCCGAGGACCACCGCAAGTGGAAGAGCGACATCGAGAGCTACGGCAAGTCCGAAGCCGGTTTCCCGATCATTGCGGATGAGGGTCTTGCGGTTTCCAAGGCCTTCGACATGCTGCCCGCCGAGGCCTATCTGCCTGATGGCCGTACCCCCGCCGACAGCGCAACCGTGCGGTCCGTCTTCATCATCGGTCCGGACAAGCAGCTGAAGCTGTCCATGACCTATCCGATGACCGTGGGCCGCAACTTCGCGGAAATTCTGCGGGCGTTGGACGGTTTGCAGATCTCCGCCAAGGGGGTTGCCACCCCGGCTAACTGGGTGCCGGGCGAAGATGTCATCATCCCACCGTCGGTGTCCAATGAGGATGCAAAAGCGAAATTCGGCGAGTTCGAGACGATATTCCCCTACCTGCGCAAGACAAAGGCGCCGGAGTAAAATCTCAATCGGTCACCGTGTGCTGCATGCGGTGACCGATCTTGCCGCGTTATGCCGCGTCGGCTGAGGCAGCAAAAGCTTTGCCGCGGGTTTGTCTCAGGTTCAGGGCTTCGTCTCGGATCGTGTCACCAAACGGGCCGTCCAGATCGCGAACAAAGCGCAGCGTCAAATCGGAGGCGTCTTCGTCCAGCCAGATCGGCGATTTCTTCAGAAACGCGAAACCACGGCTTTGATGCATCAGGCGCGGCTGGGTGTAGCTGATCCCTTGACGGGCGACGGCCGTCAGGATGAAGCCGATCAATTCTTCCCGTGTGGCCGTACGGGACATGAGCTCCTCTCTCAACGCCTTGGCGCGCGGCATTTCGGGAATGATGGTGTCCCGGGCGACGGCCGTCAATTCCGTGTCCGAGAGGCCGGCCAGCTCCGTGTCGAGGTCCGAAATATCCAGCGTACTGCCATGACTGAACCCATGTGAGATAATCCAGCTGCTCAACCCGATCTCGCCCCGACGAACGGTCACCGTCTTGTTGTTCGTCAGCGGGAATTTGCGCCAGAAGCGCCGGAAGGCCGGTGACTTCAGAACGTTTTCAGAGATCATCAGCGCAAATGAGCAATAGTGAAAGTTGCGGTGATCGCAACTATAGCTCCAGCGGATCTGCTTGTAGTCTTCGAGATCGACGCGTTCATGGCCATAGTTGCTGGCCGCACCGACGAAATCCAGTTTCAGCGCTTCGGCCTCATGCAGCCAATCACCAGAGTTCGGGAGCGGGAACCAGGCGGAGTCGTTCAACAAGACAAGCCGTTCAACAGATTTGAACTCGTTGATGACCTCAAGCACCCCATCTCGATACCCGCCAAAATCATAGCCGAAGTTCGGACGCTCGATGATGCGCGATGACAGTGCAGTCAACTCGTCCCTATCGGTGTCAGATAGCGGTAGGTTCGACACAACCACCGGGCTATAGCCATTGTCGATCAGATAGCGCAGCGCCACTTTGTGCGAGGCCAGAACGCCGGTTTGTGGGAAAATAAGGTAGATTGCGACCTTGTTGGTTTGTGGAGCGGCGCCGATATGGGTCCGCTTTTTACGCGCCAGAATGTGATCATAGTACGGTTGCGCGAAGAACAGACTGCCGAGACGTGGTGGCAAACGGCTCAATTGTTTGAAAGGCCGTATCAGTTCACCACAGACAAAGTAGGATAACGGGCGGCCAGAAGAGAGGCGCAATTCATAGCGTGTTGCCGAGGAGGCGACAACTGCGTGGTCAGCCCCAGGGCAGGGGCAGGTTGGCGGTGTTTTGCTGGTAAGCCACGAGAACGCCGCGAAGATAGGCCCAATGTTTCGCGCGTTTGCGCTTCGACAGGAGCGTCAACGGTGACGAAAGCTGCAACAGCGCATCTGAAAGCGCGCGGGCATATGCCCCTGGCAGGCCGTGTTTGCGGGCCGCATAGACCCGCGACTGTCCCATGTACCAGGCCTTGAGTGAAGCGGTACGGGGAGAGCGCACGGTGGACTCTCCAAAGAGATGTGTCGCCTCAGCGCCGGTGACCAAGCGCAAGGGGCCACAGTCCCGCGCCAATCTCAGGCTGAGGTCATCATCTTCGTGAAACAGAAAGATCTTCGGGTCGAAGCCGCCGATGGTTTCAAATGCCGCGCGGCGCACAAATATGGCGGCGCCTGACAGAACTGGAAGCTCGCAATCGGCCTCCGCCGCGCTGCGTGGCAACCAGTGGGATTTCGGGAGCAGCTTGCTGCGGCGCTTGAACGCGAGCCTGCCATCCCCCTCGCGCAGGCGTGGGTTGAAGGCGCTGGCCTCAGGATGGGCCTCTGCCGCCGCCAAAAGCACCTGAATGGCGCCGGAGGCCAGACTGGCATCGGGGTTCACGAAAAACAGGAACTCACTGTTGGAGTGTGCAGCGCCCAGATTGCACCCTCGCCCGAAGCCGATATTCGTCTCAGAGACCACCAATTCCGCGCCATGGGTTTCTGCAAGCCGACGGGTCGCATCGGTATCTGCCGATCCGTTGTCCACCACGATGCAGCGCACGTCCTCAGGCAGGGAGGCCAACAACCCCGGCAGGATCTTGGATGAATTATAGGCAACGGTAATGACGGTGACGCGGCTCATGAGATCCTCGGTCGGCGCGACAGGCGCGCCATAAAAAATGCCCGGGACCAATGGCCCCGGGCATCTTATGTCAGATCCGCATCATGCGGGGAAAGACTTATTCAGCGTCTTCTTTCTTTTCGACGATCTCTTCGCCGGTTTGCTGATCGATCATCTTCATCGACAGGCGCACCTTGCCGCGATCATCAAAGCCCAGAAGTTTGACTTTCACTTCCTGACCTTCCTTCAGAACATCCGAAGGGTGGTTCAGGCGGCGGTTTTCGATCTGGCTGACGTGCACAAGGCCGTCGCGCTTGCCGAAGAAGTTCACGAAGGCGCCGAAATCGACGATCTTCACGACCTTACCGGTGTAGATCGCGCCTTCTTCCGGCTCTGCAACGATCGAATAGATCATCTCATAGGCCTTCTTGATGGCCTCGCCGTTGGCGGATGCGATCTTGATGATGCCATCGTCGTTGATGTCGACCTTGGCACCGGAGACTTCGACGATCTCGCGGATGACCTTGCCGCCGGAGCCGATGACTTCGCGGATTTTGTCGGTCGGGACCTGCATGGTCTCGATGCGCGGCGCGTGCTCGGAGAACTCGGAAGCTTCGGTCAGCGCCTTGGACATTTCCTCAAGGATATGCAGACGGCCCGCTTTGGCCTGAGCCAGCGCGGATTTCATGATTTCAGGCGTGATGCCTGCAACCTTGATGTCCATCTGCAGGGAGGTGATGCCCGCTTCGGTGCCCGCAACCTTGAAGTCCATGTCGCCGAGGTGATCCTCGTCGCCGAGGATGTCGGTCAGGATGCCGTAGGAACCGTCTTCTTCCAGAACCAGACCCATCGCAACACCGGCAACCGGTGCTTTCAGCGGAACGCCCGCGTCCATCATGGACAGGGAGCCACCGCAAACGGACGCCATCGAGGAGGAGCCGTTGGATTCGGTGATCTCGGAAACCACGCGGATGGTGTAGGGGAAGTCGGTCGGCGCAGGCAGAACCGCCTGCAGCGCGCGCCATGCCAGTTTGCCGTGGCCGATTTCACGACGACCGGGGCCACCAACACGACCCACTTCACCAACCGAGTAGGGCGGGAAGTTGTAGTGCAGCAGGAAGTTGGATTTGAAGTTGCCGTGCAGCGCGTCGATGAACTGTTCGTCATCGCCGGTGCCCAGCGTGGTCACGACCAGACCCTGTGTTTCACCACGTGTGAACAGGGCGGAGCCATGGGTGCGCGGCAGGAGGCCGGTTTCGCATTCGATGCCGCGAACCTGATCCAGCGCACGACCGTCGATGCGGCGGCCGTTCTTGACCACGTCACCACGCAGAACAACGGATTCCAGCTTCTTCAGCGCGGAGCCGAGGTTGCCGTCTTCCTGCTGCTCTTCGCTCAGAGCGGCGATGATTTCGTCCTTGGCGGTGCCAACGGCGGTCACGCGTTCCTGCTTGTCGGAGATCGCATAGGCGGCGCGCATCTTCTCTTCACCAGCTGCTTTGACCGCAGCATAGAGGTCGGAGTAATCCGGCGGGGTGAAGTCGAACGGCTCTTTCGCGGTCTCTTCCGCAAGCGAGACGATCAGGTCGACGACCGGCTGGAGTTGCTCGTGGGCAAAGGTCACCGCGCCGAGCATTTCTTCTTCTGTCAGCTCGTAAGCCTCGGATTCCACCATCATCACGGCGTCTTTGGTGCCGGCGACGATCAGGTCCAGACGCTGCTCCGGGTTCAGGCGCAGGTCCTGCATGTCGTCCACGGTCGGGTTGAGAACGTAGTCGCCACCCTCATAGCCAACGCGGCAACCGGCGATCGGACCCATGAAGGGCACGCCGGAGATGGTCAGCGCGGCAGAGGCCGCGATCATCGCGACGATATCCGGGTCGTTGACCAGATCGTGGGACAGCACGGTGCACATCACCAGAACTTCGTTTTTGAAGCCGGGAACAAACAGCGGGCGGATCGGGCGGTCGATCAAACGGGCCGTCAGCGTCTCTTTTTCAGTCGGACGCGCTTCGCGTTTGAAAAAGCCGCCCGGGATCTTGCCGGCGGCGTAGTATTTTTCCTGGTAGTGCACGGTCAGCGGAAAGAAATCCTGACCGGGCTTTTGTGCGCGGGCGTAGGTCACGTTGGCCATGACCGAGGTTTCGCCAAGGGTCGCGATCACGGTGCCATCTGCCTGGCGCGCAACCTTACCCGTTTCCAGTGTCAGCGTTTCTTCGCCCCACTGCATTGTTTTCGTCGTCACATTGAACATCTATCGTATCCTAAGTCGGAGCACTCCCGGGCGTATCCCGGGTCTCCATATTGCGTAGCGGCCCCATTGCCGCCGACCCCCTATGCTATCTTGCTTTCGCGTGCCGGGGTCTGGGCACATCGTCTCAGATAGATCCGCCCTTACAGGAGTTCGGCGCAAAAAGAAAGCGTTCGCTGTGGTGTCGTGTTACGCGGCTCAGCGGTTGCGGGGCTGTGCCAGCGTCTTCTGTTCGACCGCATCGAGGTGGGCCAGCGCGGCCTCCTCGCCCAGACCGGCCCGGCGTGCCGCCTGCCAGATGCGGCGGCAGGACTGCGCCGACCATGGAAGAGAGGCCTCGCGCACCCAGGCCCGCAGGGGCGGCGGCAGCCGGTCATAGGCCGCCATCGGGTCTTCCTGCCTGCGCCGGGTGGGCAGGGACACTGCCCCCCGGTTGCCATCCCGGTCCCGCCTGGCCATGGTCAGGCCGCCTGTTCGGCGCGCCGCCACAGCGGAAAGGGATCTGCTAGGGTTTCGCAGTCTGGCAGGGTCTCGGCGGTGATCTCCTGCATCAGGCAGGTGTCCAGTCTGGCGCTCAGCGCCGGCCAGTCGATGCCGGCGCCGATAAAGACCAGTTCCTGCCGCCGGTCGCCAAAGGGCTCCTGCCAATGGGTGCGCATGTAGTCCTGCGCCTGTTGATGTGTGGGCCAGCGGTCTATCGGCACCGAGGCCCACCAGGTGCCCAGCGGCGCCACGCTCGACAAGGCACCGGCGAGCGAGAACTCGGCAACCCAGTCGGGGCGGGTGGCGATCCAGAAATGCCCCTTGGCGCGGATCACCCCGGGCAGGCTGCCGTTCAGCACATCGTGGATTTTCTGCGGGTCAAAGGGCGCCCGGGCGCGGTAGACAAAAGAGGCAATGCCGTATTCCTCGGTCTCCGGCACGTGATCGGCAAAGCCATAAAGCTCCTTGGCCCACATCGGGTGCTCATGCGCCTTCTCGAAATCAAACAACCCTGTGTCGAGGATCCTGTCTGCGGGCACGGCGCTGAAATCCGCTTCGATGATGTCCGTATCGGCGTTGAGGCTGCGGATGATCTTACGCGCCGCATCGACCTGCTCCGGCGTGGCCAGGCTCACCTTGTTCAGCACCACCACATCGGCAAATTCGATCTGATCGGTCAGCAGATGTACCAATGTGCGTTCGTCTTCCTCGCCCATCGTCTCGCCCCGGTCCGCCAGCAGGTCGTGGCTGGCAAAGTCGCGCAGCAGGTTTACCGCATCGACCACGGTCACCATGGTATCGAGTTGGGCCACATCCGACAGGCTCTCGCCCTCGGCGTCGCGGAAATCAAAGGTCGCCGCGACGGGCAGCGGTTCCGAAATGCCGGTGGATTCGATCAGCAGGTAGTCAAAGCGCCCCTCCTGCGCCAGGCGACGCACCTCCGCCAGCAGGTCATCGCGCAGGGTGCAGCAGATGCAGCCGTTGGACATCTCCACCAAGGTTTCCTCAGTCTGGCTCAGATCCGCGCCGCCCTCGCGCACCAGATCGGCGTCGATGTTGACCTCGGACATGTCGTTGACGATGACCGCGACGCGACGGCCCTCGCGATTGTTGAGGATGCGGTTCAGCAGCGTGGTCTTGCCAGCGCCGAGAAAGCCGGAGAGCACGGTGACGGGAAGGCGGGGATCGGACATCTGCGACTCCTGTGTGATGTGTTATAACGTAACAACCACGAAGCGATTGCAATAACAAGTCCCCGAAATCAAAAAAGCCGCGCGCCGATCCGGAACGCGATTCACGCCAGACTCACAATCGGGAGACACAGACAGCGCGTCACGCGTTTCGATCTGCCAATGCGGTTGGAGCAAAAAGAAACGCCCGCTCCTGTGCAGGAACGGGCGCTCTTTGAACCGAAGTCCGGGCGGATGTCTTAGCGACGGATGCCCAGCTTCTTGATAATGTCCTGATAGCGCGCTTCTTCTTTGCCCTTCAGGTAGTCCAGCAGCTTACGGCGCTGAGCAACCATTTTCAGAAGGCCACGGCGACCGTGGTTGTCTTTCTTGTGGGTTTTGAAGTGCTCTGTCAGCGTGGTGATACGCGAGGTCAGGATTGCAACCTGGACTTCCGGAGAACCGGTGTCGCCCTCTTTGGTCGCGAATTCTTTCATCAAGCGTGTTTTTTCTTCAGCTGTAATCGACATCGGGGTCTCCTTCATAAGGTTAGAGTTGATGGCGCAGGCCGGGATGTCGTCCAGCACAGGCCCATGGAGAAATCCACGCACGAAGCTCACGAGGTTTGATTCCACGCGCGGATGCGGGTCACTACGGGATCCGGGGCAGTATTGCAAAGGAAAAGCGTGACAGGGATGTGGGCGCAGTCTGCCAATAGCGGTGCGGGCGCAAGGATCGGCAGGGCACGCGGGCGACTGTCAGGTCGGGATCGGCAGATAGGCGACGTCTTCGTCGTTTGCTTCGACCAGGATGATGTCGTCAGCGGTCAACCCTTCGGCGCCCGTCAGGCGTATCGCTTCTTCACCATCAAGCCTGACGATGGTTTGTTCGGGCACATCCGGGTCTGCCTCGACTTCGAGCGACGGTTGGGCCTCCGTGCCGTCGTAAACGAGCAGGAGCTGATCCTCGTCGCGGTCGAAGTCGATAAGGTCGACAGTGCCCTGCGCAATCCAGTCGCCCAGCAAAAGCTGATCTGCGCCGTCGCCGCCGGTCAGCACGTCAGAGGCGCCTGCGATCAGGGTATCATCTCCGTCTCCGCCGTTTACGAAGTCACGCGTGTCGCCATCATCGGCGCCATTGACCAGATCATCTCCGGCGCCACCAAACAGCGCATCTTCGCCTTCGCGGCCGGACAGGGTATCATTGCCATCGTTGCCATGCACCGCATCAGACCCTTCGCCACCGGTCAGTGTGTCATCGCCCTGACCGCCATGAAGCGTGTCGTCGCCGCTGCCACCCTGAAGCTGATCGCTGCCAAAGCCGCCATAGAGGGCATCATTGCCATCCTCGCCCGCCAGCGTGTCGGAACCTTCTTCGCCATAGAGTGTGTCGGCGCCGGTCCCCCCGGTCAGAGTGTCGTCTCCTTCATTGCCATAGAGGTCGTCATTGCCGCTTCCGCCATCGAGTGAATCATCTCCGGCGTAGCCATTGACCTGATCATCCCCGCCGAGGCCAAGGAGCGTATCATTCGCGGTGCTGCCTGACAGGTGATCGAGCGTGTCGGTGCCAATGTGGGTCGTGCCGAGATTGGTTGCGCTTCCCTCGGTCCCGTCCTCGTCATCAGTGCCGCCGCCATCCTCTGTATCGCCGTCGGGATCGGAGCCAGAGAGAAATACGTCAGGTGACACAACGTTGTTTCCGGTGCGTGTCACATCCTCGTCAGAGGTCTCATCATCGTCCTCGTCGGAGTCAAAATCGATCATGATCGCGCTGCCAACAGCAGCGATTCCAAGAATACTGGCCAACCACAACACGGTACTGGTCCACTTCGTACTAGATACACTCAACCAGTATGAAGGATGGCACAGAATAGCTTAAAGCAGAATACAAAACAGGAACATCGGTTAATGAACCCTATGGATCGACCTGCGAAAGCCAGATCCGGGGCGCTTCGGCATACGCGATATAAAGCGGGTGTTTGGGATGTCCGGCCTTGCTGAGACCGAGGTGATGCAGGGGGCGACCGCTTTGGCGCAGAGTGGCGGCCACCTGCGGACCTTGATTGCGGTGCGCGCCATGCGTGCCCCAGGCGCAGATCACCATGTCGGCCCAGTCCATGCCCTGCAGCAGCACATCCATATTATCCGGCCCTTCGGGGTCCGCCGCGGCGCGCATGTCGCGCGGATCCGTGGCCCGATAGGCAAAGATATTGGTGGCCTGAAACCCGCCGAATCCCAGCGCCCTGGCCCGACGTTCGCACCGCTCGATGGTGGGGTCGTTCTGTACCTCGGTGGCTTTCGAGGGGTTCAGCATCACGAACATCACCTTCTGCCCAGCCGGATCCCAGATCCGGCTCAGGCTGTAGCGATAGGTCTCGCAATCGGAATAGACGGCGGTGGAGGGCGCATCGCCCTTGACGTGATGGCGGGTGATCATGCCAGCGGTTTTGCCGCATCCCGGCGGAATGCGCAATTCCCCCGGCGTTTTCACCGGAGGCCTGCAGGTATAGGTCAGCACAGTTGAAGTTATGTTTCGCGCGCGAAACGATGGGTCAGGGAGCTGTCCCTTTCATTCGCAAGATCTTAACTCGTCTGTCGCGGATGTGAGTGGCCTTCGATCCCGGGGTGTCAGTCCTGATTGAACACCCGGGAGGGATGCAATTCACCCGCCTTGTAGTTGCCCACGGCAACGGCCTTGCCGTCCAGAGAGGCCCAAGCCTCTTCGCCGTACTCTACGTCGGAGGCAATCACCATGCCAGGGTTGCCGTTGCGCAGACGTACCGCGCCCTGCGCGGTGCATTTCAGTTCCGGCAGGTCGATCAGGCCTTCTTCGAGCGGGCGCAGGAACTGGTCGATTTCAGGGGATTTGGCCAGCGCGTCGATCTGCTCCAGCGTGACGCCATCCTCGGCATCAAACGGGCCGGACCAGACCCGCCGCAGCTGCTTCACATGGCCGAGGCAACCGAGTTTCTCGCCGAGGTCGCGTGCGATGGAGCGCACGTAGCCGCCCTTGCCGCAGGTCATCTCCAGCACCACGTGATCGGCGTCGGGACGGTCCAGCATCACCAGCTCCTCGACCCAGAGGGCGCGGGCGGACAGCTCCACCTCTTCGCCATCACGGGCCAGCTTGTAGGCGCGTTGCCCGTCGATCTTCACCGCGGAGAATTTCGGCGGTACCTGCTGGATCTCGCCGATGAAGCCCTGCAACGCATTCTTGATGTCTGCGTCGGTGGGACGGGTTTCGGAGGTCGCCAGCACCTCGCCTTCTGCATCATCGGTGTTGGTGGCCGCGCCGAGGGTCACGGTGAAGGTATAGGCCTTAATCGCGTCGGTGATATAGGGAACCGTCTTGGTGGCCTCGCCCAGGGCCACGGCAAGCACGCCGGTGGCTTCGGGATCGAGGGTGCCGGCATGACCGGCCTTTTTTGCGTCAAACGCCCAGCGGACCTTGTTCACGACGGCGGTCGAGGTCAGGCCTGCGGGTTTGTCCACCACCAGCCAGCCGGAAATATCGCGTCCCTTGCGTTTGCGTCCCATCAGAGTCCCCTAAAATGTCGGATAAGGCGGGCGGGGTAACGCAGGACGCGGGGGCTGTCAATTCTGCAGCGTGTCTGCTTCCGTATCCGGGATATCCTCGACCACACCCACCACAGGCCCCATCATGAACCCCACATCCGAACGCCCCAGTTCCGGCGCGTGCAGGCGGGAGATATTGCCATCGAAATAGAGCGCTTGCGGCAGGCCGAGATGATCGCGAAACAGGCTGCCGAAATCGTGGAAGTTCACAGCGTTGCGCGAGATCGCAAAAACCACGCGGCTGCCGTCCGCACTGGTGCCGACACCGTTGCGAATGTAGCGAGAATCGCTGTCCTTCAGGAACCGCGGGTGCAGATCGCCGTCGATCACCAGCATCGGCCCGGATTGGGTGGCGCTGGTGCAGGTGGTGTCGCTGGCCTCATAGGCCAAGGTTTCGATCACGTCGGCGCGGTTCTGGCGCAGACAGAACACCCCGTTGGGCACCAGGCCGAAGTTGCCGGGGCCGGGGTTGGTGACCAGTCGCATCTCTTCTGCGCCGTCTTCGACATAGAGCCCGACCGGTGAGCGGTCCGTGTGATACATGCCCGCATTGGTGCCAAAGGCGAGGCGTTTGCCTGAGGTCGCGAGATGCGCCTCGATGGTGGAGAAATGCCCCATAACCACGCCATCGTCATCGCGCAAGAACAGGCGCAGGTCTTCACTCGCGGCATCGACTTCACACAGGCTATAGCGATTGCCAGCGTAGCTCTCATCGCGACACTCCACGGCGCGGGCCGCATGTGCCCACAGAGACATGGACAGACTCAGCGACAGACCGAGCAGGGAGGCACGGGCCCACATCGCTTCAGTCCTCGATGTCGCGGCGCACCGCGTCCTGCTCGAAGATCCGGCGGGTGTCGTCCATCCGGTCGAAGGTCTCGTCAATCTGAAAGCGCAGATCCGGTGTGAATTTCAGCCCGGTCTTCTTGCCGATGGCGCGGCGCAGCTCTCCCTTGTTGCGGGCCAGCAGCTGCAGCACGTCCTCCTGCCCCTTGCCGCCAAGCGGCAGCACATAGGCGGTGGCGATTTTCAGATCGGGGGAGGTGCGGACCTCGCCGACGGTGATCGAAAGACGGTTTAGCTCCGGGTCGTGGATATCACCGCGCGCCAGCACCTCGGACAAGGTGCGGCGGATCACTTCGCCGACGCGAAGCTGACGTTGAGAGGGACCGGGACCGTCGTGAAATTTGTTCTTAGCCATGAAACTCGATCTATGCCGAAACCCGCCCTTTGCCAAGCGGTCGCGGTCAGGGTAGGAGGATTCAAGCGGATAGTCCAATCAGAGAGTGAGGCCATGACGGATAAACCAGGGATCGTGATCACCGGCGCTTCGGGGCGCATGGGGCAAATGTTGATCAAGACGGTGCTGGAGAGCGACAAGGCCGAGCTGGCGGGCGTGGTCGAGCGCGAGGGCCACGATTGGATCGGGCAGGACGTCGGTATTGCCATGGGCGGCGCCGCGCGAGGCGTGATTGTCACTGATGACGCGCTGGAGGCTTTTTCCGGGGCGCAAGCGGTGATCGATTTTACCGCGCCTGAAGCAACGATCGCCTTTTCGCAACTCGCGGCACAGGCGCGCTGCGTGCATGTGATTGGCACAACCGGCATGACGGAAGAACAAATCGCGCGGTTGCAGCCAGCTGGTCGCCAGACGGTGCTGGTGCGGGCGGGCAATATGTCTCTGGGGGTGAACCTCTTGGTGCAGCTGACAAAAAAGGTCGCTGCCGCGCTGGATGAGGATTTCGACATCGAAGTGATCGAGGCCCATCACCACCACAAGGTCGACGCGCCTTCCGGCACTGCGTTGATGCTGGGCGAGGCCGCGGCCGAGGGCCGGGGTGTCACGCTTGCGGATGTTGCGGACCGGGGCCGCGATGGCATGACCGGCGCGCGCAAGTCGGGCGATATCGGCTTTACTGCCATTCGGGGCGGCGACATCGTGGGCGAGCATGACGTGCTGTTTGCCGCCGCCGGCGAGCGTATCGTGCTGCGCCACATGGCCACTGACCGCGCGATCTTTGCCCGCGGTGCGCTGAAAGCGGCGCTCTGGGGGCAGGACAAGGCGCCTGGTGAGTATGACATGATCGACGTGCTCGGCCTCTGAGGTTTCTGGGCCGCCCTTGCGGGCGGCTGCCTCCGGCGGAGGTATTTGGCAAAAGATGAAAGGTAGCGGCGCCCTGTTTCATCTTTTTGAAAATATCTCGGGGTGAGCGCCCGAGCCGGGCGCGAGGGGCAGCGCCCCTCTGCGCGACGGCTCAGAAGTCGATAGCGATGCCCTTTTTCTCCCAATCACCATAGCGGGCCGGGTCGGGGCCGTCGCGACCGCCCAGTTCGATTGGCTGCGCTGATTCTGCTGCGCGGGCTTTGCGGCGCGCCTCGGCTTCGGCGAGCGCGCGCTGGGCGGCGGGGGGCAGATCCTCTGCGCGGGGGGCTTCGGGGGCGTCGCTCATGGGGTCTTCTCCGCAGGGTGGGTTTCATTATGCTTGCGCCATGATATACGCCCGCGTCCGCTGTGGACAAGCCGATGCCCCATCAGGAGAGCAATTGCATGAGTGACCGCCCAACATCCGCAACCGATGCCCGCCGCGCGGCGGTAGCGCTTCTCGACAAGGTTCTGGGTGAGGGGCTGTTGCTGTCCGAGTGTCAGGCGCAGGTTCTGGACAAGCTGGAACCGGCGGACCGCGCCCGGGCGCAGCGGTTGACGCTGGAGGTGCTCCGGTCCTTGGAACGAGCGGACCGAGTGTTGCAGAAACACTTGCGCAAACCACCGGCGCTGTTTGTGCGCAATGCCTTGCGTCTGGGCACGGTTGAGCTGTGCTCGGGCGGTGCGGCGCATGGGGTTGTGAATGACATCGTCAATCTGGTGGCGCGCCACCGTCGCCACGGTCAGCTCAAGGGGCTGGTCAATGCGGTCCTGCGCAAGGTCGCCGAGGAGGGTCCGGCGGAATGGGCCAAGCTGCGGGTGCCACGCCTGCCGAAATGGCTGCGCAGCCCGCTGGCGCAGGCCTGGGGCAGCGAGGCCATGCTGGGGATCGAGGCGGCTCATCTGCGGGGGGCGCCGCTGGACCTGAGCGCCAAGCCCGGCGTGGATCTGTCGGCATTGGGCGGCGGGCTGACACCAACCGGCAGCTTGCGGCTGGAAGAGGCCGGCCAAGTCTCAGCCTTGCCGGGGTTCGAGCGAGGCGATTGGTGGGTGCAGGATGCGGCGGCAGCACTCCCCGCGCGGATCCTCAATGCGCAGCCCGGCGAACGGGTGCTTGATCTGTGTGCCGCACCTGGCGGCAAGACCTTGCAGATGGCGGCTTCGGGGGCCGATGTCACGGCGGTTGATATCTCGGAAGGCCGTCTGGCACGTTTGCAAGAGAACCTGGCGCGCACCGGCTTGTCGGCGAATGTGATTGCCGGTGATGTCATGGCGCAGAGCGGGCAATACGACGCGGTACTGCTGGATGCGCCCTGCTCCGCCACGGGCACCATCCGTCGCCATCCGGATCTGCCCCATGCCAAGGACGGTGCCGGGTTTGGTGCGCTGATCGAGCTGCAGGCGCAGATGCTGGCGCATGCCTGGACGCTGGTGAAACCCGGTGGCCGCTTGGTCTATTGCACCTGTTCGCTATTGCCGGATGAAGGCGAGTGTCAGATCGAGGATGCGTTGGAGATGTTCCCTGAGGCGCGGGTTGGCGATGGCGTCAGGACGCTGGAGGGAATCGATGCAAGCTGGATCACTGAGGAAGGCGGTCTGCGTCTGCGTCCGGACTACTGGCCGGAGGTCGGCGGCATGGACGGGTTCTACATGGCGGAGCTTGTGAAAGCGGACGTCTAGCGACTGATTTTTTCTGCAACAACGGTTACCGGGGGGAGGGCTCCCGCGCCCGCAGGTGCCTTGCCGGCGGCAAGCCCCCTTGGCGGTCTTGGGCCCGACCCGTGACCCTCCATGGGAGGGTCACGGGTCCCGCCTTGCGGGTCATCTGGCCTGCAAGGCGCCAGGCCCAACGGGAGCGGAGCATCTCCGCATGATCCGGCGACGGGCGGGAGCGTCCCCGACGGTGTGTCAGCTCCGGTTTCATGGTTCTCCGACGCAGCTGTGACACAGAGCGCATGACACCTGCGCCACCGCGCGTTATCCTCTGGCCAAAACGCCAAAGGCGTGTGAGGCAAGAGAGCATGTCCAGATACGATCGAATGGCCAGTCGCGGAACGCGTCTGCTGAACCGCTATACCGCCTGGAAGGCGCGCAAGCAGCCTGCGGCCACGGGATTCGTGTCGCAGCCGGAGCCGCGCACCATCGGCAGCTTTGCGCGCGGGCGCCAGCTGGTGGCCGGCAACCTGCTGCTTGCGGGCTACCTGGTCGAAAGCAATACCACAGGGCTATGGGATGTCGACGCGCCAGATTTCGCCTTCGAGGCGGAGCGGCAAGGCTGCACCTGGCTCGACGATCTGGCAGCCGTCGGCGACATCAAGGCACGTCGCAAGGCGCAGCATTGGGTCTGGGGTTGGATTGACGAGTTCGGCAATGGCACTGGCCCCGGCTGGTCACCGGATCTGACTGGTCGCCGCGTGATTCGATGGATCAACCACGCGCTGTTCCTGCTCAGCGGGCAGGACAAGCCAGCCTCGGACGCCTTTTATCGGTCACTGTCGCAGCAAACCTGGTTCCTGTCGCAGCGCTGGAAAGGGGCTTCGCCTGGGTTGCCACGCTTCGAGGCACTCACGGGGCTGATCTATGCCGGGCTGGCGCTCAAGGGCTGCGAGGAGCTGGCGGACCCGGCTGTGCGGGCATTGGCACAGGACTGCGAAACGCAGATCAATGCCGACGGAGGTCTGCCCACTCGCAACCCGGAAGAATTGCTCGATGTCTTCACCCTGCTGACCTGGGCGGCGGCGGCCCTGCACGAAGCCGGGCGCTCGGTGCCTCGCGAACATCACGCCGCTCTGGACAGGATCGCGCCCACCCTGCGCGCGTTGCGCCATAGCGATGGAGGGCTTGCGCGGTTTCACGGCGGTGGGCGCGGGCAGGAAGGCTGGCTCGACCATGCCTTGGCGGCCTCACATGTGCCAGCGCGTGCCATTGATGGATTGGCGATGGGGTTTGCCCGGCTTTCCGCCAGGCGGACTTCGGTGATTGTTGATGCCACCGTGCCGCCGGTGAGCAAAGCGTCCTATAACGGACATGCCTCAACCTTGGCGTTCGAGCTGACCTCTGGTCGGCGTCCGTTGATCGTGAACTGCGGCGCGGGTGAGAACTTTGGTCTCGAGTGGCGTCGCGCCGGGCGGGCGACACCATCGCATTCTGCCCTCTGTGTCGAAGGGCATTCCAGCGCCCGGCTGGCGCAACCGCAGAAGGGCACCGGCCATGAATTCCTGATCGAGTCGCCCACTGAGGTGCCGATCGAGCGCGAAGACCTTGATGATGGCTACCGGTTTCAGGGCGCGCATGATGGTTATTCCCGCCACTTCGGGGTAACTGTCGCCCGCGCATTGGAGCTGTCCGTGGATGGGCGGATGGTTTCGGGCGAGGATATGTTGCTCGCGCTGGATGGGGCGGCCAAGAAACGCTTCGACAAGGCGCTGGATTCCGGCGGGCTGCAGGGAATCGGTTATGATTTGCGGTTCCATTTGCACCCGGATGTGGATGCGGCCCTTGACTTGGGGGGCGCGGCAGTATCCATGGCGCTCAAGAGTGGGGAAATCTGGGTATTCCGTCACGACGGTCAATGCGACCTGAAGCTGGAAACCAGCGTTTACCTGGAAAAGACCCGCTTGAAGCCGCGTCAATCGCTGCAAATTGTCCTGTCGGGTCGGGCCATTCAATACGCGACCCAGATCCGCTGGACCCTCAGCAAGGCGCAGGAAACGGCCGTGGCCGTGCGCGATTTGGCCCGCGACGAACCCATGGCCTACGAAGAGTGAACCTGAACAAGGATTCTGACACCGATGACCGACCTCCACCCCGTCCGCCGCGCCCTTCTGTCCGTCTCTGACAAAACCGGGCTGATCGAGCTGGGCAAATCCCTCGCTGAGCGCGGGGTTGAACTGCTCTCGACCGGTGGCACTGCAAAAGCGCTGCGTGATGCGGGTCTCGCCGTTCGGGATGTGTCTGATGTGACCGGCTTCCCGGAAATGATGGACGGTCGTGTGAAAACATTGCACCCGATGGTGCATGGCGGTCTGCTGGCGCTGCGCGACAATGACGCCCATGTGGCGGCGATGACCGAGCATGGCATCGGCGAGATCGACCTTCTGGTGGTGAACCTCTACCCGTTCGAGGCGGCGCTGAAGCGCGGTGCGGCCTATGACGAGATGATCGAGAACATCGATATTGGCGGCCCGGCGATGATCCGCGCGGCGGCCAAGAACCACGCGTTCGTCAACACCGTGGTGGATGTCGAAGACTACGGTGTACTCTTGGAGGAACTGGACCAGAACGACGGTCAGACCTCTTTCGTGTTCCGTCAGTGGCTGGCGCAGAACGCCTATGCTCGCACAGCGGCCTATGATGCGGCGGTGTCGAACTGGATGGCCGGTGCCATCGGCCTGGAAGCGCCGCGTCGCCGCGCCTTTGCTGGACAGATCGCGCAGACGCTGCGCTATGGCGAGAACCCGCATCAGGACGCAGCTTTCTACACCGATGGCAGCGACCGCGTGGGTGTTGCCACCGCACAGCAGCTGCAGGGCAAGGAACTCTCCTACAATAACATCAACGACACCGACGCGGCCTTTGAGCTGGTGAGTGAATTCGCCCCCGAGGACGGCCCTGCGGTGGCGATCATCAAACACGCCAACCCTTGCGGTGTGGCCCGGGGCGCGACCTTGATTGAGGCCTACACAAAGGCCTTCGACTGCGACCGCACCTCGGCCTTTGGCGGCATCGTGGCGCTGAACCAACCGCTGGATGGCGAAACCGCCGAGGCGATCGCCCAGATCTTTACCGAGGTGGTTATCGCGCCGGGCGCATCCGACGAGGCCAAGGCGATCTTTGCCGCCAAGAAGAACCTGCGCCTGCTGATCACCGATGGTCTGCCCAACCCGCAGGACGCAGGCCTGACCACCCGTCAGGTCTCGGGCGGCATGCTGGTGCAGGACAAGGACATTGGCCACCGCGCCATGGATGACCTCAAGGTGGTAACCGAAAAAGCGCCCACCGAGGAACAGATGGCGGATCTGCTGTTTGCGTGGAAAGTTGCCAAACACGTGAAATCCAATGCGATCGTCTACGTGAAGGACGGTCAGACCGTGGGTGTTGGTGCAGGCCAGATGAGCCGTGTGGACTCTGCCACCATCGCCGGCGTCAAGGCGCAGCGGATGGCGGATGCGATGGAGCTGCCCGCAAGCCTCGCGAAAGGGTCTGCCGTGGCGTCCGATGCGTTCTTCCCCTTTGCCGACGGTCTGATGGAAGCGGCGGCCAATGGCGCCACCTGCGTCATCCAGCCCGGTGGCTCGATGCGCGATGATGAGGTCATCAAGGCCGCCAATGAGGCGGGTCTGGCGATGGTCTTCACCGGCATGCGTCACTTCCGTCACTGAGTCCGGAGCAGTAACTGATATGCGGAGCTACGTGCTTTACCTTGCCGCCTTTGTTGCCCTGATCATTGATCAGGCAACCAAGATCGGGGTCGTGTTCGGCCTCGATCTGGTCAATCGGCTGCGACTCGACGTGGCTCCGCCGCTCCTGACTTTTCGGTATGGCGAAAACCGCGGCATCAACTTCGGCCTGTTCGACGGCGGCAGCGACGCAAGTCGCTGGGCGCTGGTGGTGATCTCACTAGTGATCTGCGTTGCGGTGTTCCTTTGGGTGCGCCGCAGCCATGGCCAGAGCCGGATGATGCAGCTCTGTGCCGGCCTTGTGATCGGTGGCGCGCTGGGCAATGTGGTGGATCGGGTGCTTTATGGTTATGTGCTCGACTTTCTCAACATGTCCTGCTGCGGCGTGAACAATCCCTTTGTTTTTAACGTCGCGGATATCTTTATCTTTGCGGGCGCGGCGGGGTTGATCCTGTTCGAAGGCCGCGCGAAAAAGCCCGCGTGACCTCCTGCGCGATATGCGCTAGAGGTGACTGAAACGTCTAAGAGGACCGCGCCCCATGCGCTTTGCGACTGCACCGATCATTCTGGGTTCCGTTTTGCTGTTGTCGGCCTGTGGCAACAAACCGCTGCATGATCTTGATGCGCGCCGCAACAGTCCCGATGAGTTTCTTGTGCTGCCCAGCAAGCCGCTGGAAGAACCGTCAAGCTATGCGGCTCTGCCGGAGCCGACCCCCGGCGGACGCAACCGCACGGATCGCGACCCCAAGGCAGAAGCAGTGGTGGCCTTGGGCGGACGCCCGAGCAGCACGGATATTCCTGCCGGCGATGGCGCGCTTGTGACGGCCGCCAGCCGATATGGCGTGCAGGGTGATATTCGCGAGTCGCTGGCAACAGAGGATGCGAAGTATCGCAAACGGGCCGGTATTCTTGCCAACATCAAGCTGTTCCCGGTCGACCGCTACGCCGAGACCTACGAGCGTCAGGCGCTGGACCCTCAGGATGTGAGTACGGCGTACCGTCGGGCCGGTGTGCCGACCCCCTCTTCGCCGCCAGAAGGCGAATAATCCTTCACAATTTCGGCAAACCGGCTTGTGGCTGGCGTTTTGCACCGTAACTTGATCTTCAGCAGACGAAACCGACTCTGCGCTGGGGCATGCCATGGCATGTGCCGGGATGATCGATCTGGAGGATAGAACATATGACATCTGTGGCAGCGTTTCGGTCCGGGCTTCGGGCCAGCTGGCGGGTTGCGCTTTGTGCCCTGGCGATGACGGCGGGTCTTGGTGCGCCCATGCTGTCCGCCCAGGAGACCGCACCCGCTGCTGAGGCCGCGCCCGCAGAGGCACAGTCAGGGGCCGAAATGGTGACAACCTTCACGCTGGAAAACGGCATGATGGTTGTGGTTGTCGAGGATCATCGGGCCCCAGTTGTTCAGCATATGGTCTGGTATCGGGCCGGATCGGCGGATGAACCCGTCGGGCAGAGCGGTGTTGCGCATTTTCTCGAACACCTGCTGTTCAAAGGCACGGATACGCTGGAGGCGGGCGAGTTGTCGGCCACCGTCGCGCGCAATGGTGGCCGCGACAATGCCTTCACCAGCTATGATTACACCGCCTATTTTCAGCGGGTTGCGGCGGATCGCCTTGAGTTGATGATGCAGATGGAATCGGATCGGATGCGGAACCTGCGCCTGACCGAGACTGACATCGTGACAGAACGCGAAGTGATCCTTGAGGAGCGCAATCAGCGCACCGACAATGATCCTTCGGCGCTGTTCCGGGAGCAGATGCGGGCGGTTCAGTATCTCAATCATCGCTACGGCCAGCCAGTCATTGGCTGGCGTCACGAGATGGAAACGCTGTCGATGGAGGACGCGCTGTCCTACTACGGCACCTACTATGCGCCCAATAACGCGATTCTGGTGGTCTCCGGGGATGTGAGGCCAGACGAGGTGCGGGCCTTGGCCGAGACATACTACGGTGTCATTCCCGCCAATCCCGATTTGCCCGAACGCCTGCGCAGTCAGGAACCGCCGCAGAGCGCGGCGCGGCGTCTAGCCTTTGCCGACGCGCGGGTGGCGCAGCCTTATGTGCAGCGCTCTTATTTGGCACCGGAACGGGATCACGCCAGCCAAGAGAAAGCTGCGGCACTCTATCTGTTGTCGGAATTGCTGGGGGGGGGCACAACTTCCTATCTCGCCAACGCCTTGCAATTCGAGCAGCAGGTCGCGGTCTATACGGCTGCTTTCTATTCCGGGGTATCACTGGATGACACGACCTTTGATTTTGTTGTTGTGCCCGCCGACGGTGTGACGCTTGAGGAAGCAGAGGCTGCGCTGGACCGGACCGTGACGCAATTTTTGGCCGAAGGCGTCGACAGTCAGCAGTTGGAGCGGATCAAGTTGCAGCTGCGCGCCTCCGAAATCTATGCCCGTGATGATGTGGACCGGATCGCCAACCGTTACGGCCGTGCGTTGACCTCGGGGCTGACGGTGGAGGATGTGCAGGATTGGCCGCGTGTGCTGCAGTCGATCACCGAGGATGAGATCATTGCCGTCGCGCGAGAGGTGATGCGGCCCGAGACCTCTGTCACCGGATATCTGACCCAGAGCCAGCAGGAGGCTGACCAATGAGCCGGAACATGACAACGCTGCGCGCAAAAACCGTGGATCTACGCCCGCTGAAGCGTGCGGCACTGGCGCTTGTGGCCGGGTTTGCCCTGCTGATGGCGGCCCAGATGGCGCGGGCGGAGATCGACATCCAAGAGGTCACCTCGCCGGGCGGCATCAAGGCATGGCTGGTGGAGGATCACACGATCCCCTTCTCCGCACTGGAGATGCGCTTTCGCGGCGGGACATCACTGGATGCGCCCGGAAAGCGGGGCGCGGTACATTTGATGGGCGGATTGCTTGAGGAGGGGTCGGGAGAGCTTCGCGCGCAGGATTACGCACGCGCGCTCGAAGCGCTGGCTGCGAATTTCTCCTATGATGCAGATAAGGACACGGTCTCCATTTCTGCTCGCTTTCTGAGTGAGAACAGCGAAGAGGTGGTGGAGCTGCTGCGTCAGACGATTCAGGAACCGAGATTCGATCAGGATGCGTTGGATCGCGTCCGGGCGCAGGTTTTGGTGGGGCTACGTTCGGATGAGAGCGATCCCAATGCGATCGCCGGACGCAAATTTGCCGAACTTGCCTTTGGGGACCACCCCTATGGGACAAACGGCATCGGCACCGTGGAGAGCGTTTCAGCGCTGACACGTCAGGACATGTTTGCGGCACATGAGGCGGTTTTTGCTCGGGACAGGCTCTATGTCAGTGCTGTTGGCGACATCACGCCCGAGGAGCTGGGTGTGATGCTGGACGAGTTGCTGGGTGATCTGCCCGCTGAGGGCAGCCCTATGCCTGGTCCGGCTGAGGTGATGATCGAAGGTGGCGTCACGGTGGTGCCCTTTGCCACGCCGCAATCGGTTGCGTTGTTTGGCCAGAAGGGCATTGACCGGACGGATCCGGATTTCTTTGCCGCTTATGTGTTGAACCAGATCCTGGGTGGGGGCTCGTTCGAGACCCGGTTGATGCAGGAAGTTCGCACCAAGCGTGGGCTGACCTATGGCGTCTACAGCTATCTGGTGCCGCGCGATCTGGCCGCGACCTATATGGGGTCGCTCGCCTCGGCGAATGAGAAGATGGCAGAGGCCGTCGGAGTGGTACGTGATCAATGGGCCTCTTTGGTGGCGGACGGCGTGACCGAGGCAGAATTGCAGGATGCCAAGACCTATTTGACCGGTGCCTACCCGCTGCGGTTCAACGGCAATGGTCAGATTGCATCAATCCTTGTGTCGATGCAGATGGACGATCTTCCGACTGATTATGTGCTGACTCGCAATGAGAAAATCGACGCGGTGACGCTGGGGGATGTGAACCGGGTGGCACGGGAGCTGCTGGTCCCGGATGGCCTGCGGTTTGTGGTCGTCGGTGAGCCCGTTGGGCTGAAGTCGACGGACTGATCTGCGGCACTCGGCACTGAGGTCGCGTGCAGATCAACACCCGAACAACGCAAAATGAAATCGGCGCGGTCCCAAGTCTGGGCCGCGCCGTTTCTGTGTTGATTGGTTCTCAGGTCACTCGCCGTAGGGGATCCAGACCGTCTTGACCTCGGTTGCGGCTTGCAGGAAGCGCTTGCTGTGATCGCGCGCCCAGTCCGTCGCCTGACCGTTGTTGACCCATGTGCGTTTCAGATTCCCGGCAGAGGCGACCTCGATCAATTGTGACAGATCGGTGGAGGAGAAGCTCCAGACCGCATCGAGGTTGAGGTGCTTGGCCATGGTGTCGCCAAGATCTTTGTGCGCGCCTGTCAGGATGTTGACCACACCGGCAGGCAGATCGGAGGTTTCCAGCACCTGATAAAGATCTGTGGCGGCCAGCGGAAACGCTTGTGAGGCCGCCAGAATCACCCGATTGCCCATGGCGATTACGGGTGCCATGGCGGAAATCAGACCCAGCAGCGGCGCCTCGTCCGCGCAGAGCACGCCGATGGTGCCGACAGGTTCCTTCATGCCAAGCGCGACGCCGCGGATCGGCACACCATGCGCCAGACCATCGTATTTGTCGGCCCAGGCAGCGGCGGAGAACAGGCGCTGCAACGAGGCTTCGACCTCGGCGGTGCCTTCCCCCTTGCCGGTCATCGCGTCGATGCGGGCGGCAAATTCACCAGCCCGCGCGGCGAGGTTCTCGGCCATGTAATAGAGAATCTGAGCGCGCAGGTGGCCGGTGGTCTTGGACCAGCCCTTGGCGGCATGGGCGGCCTCGACCGCGTTGCGCACATCCTTGCGACTGCCAGTGCCGACATGGCCCAGCAGGTTGCCCTTTGGCCCGTAGACCGGCTTGGAGTAGCCGCTGTCGGGGCGTGCCTGCTTGCCGCCAATGTACATCTTGGCAGTGCGGTCGATGCCTGCAGGGGCGGTCGCGGCTTCTGCGCCCTCAAAGGCGGCAATCGGTGTCAGGGCCTTGGTCTCGCCCTTGGGTCGGGTGTAGGCCATCAGCCCTTCGACACCGCCCTCGCGGCCAAAGCCGCTTTCGCGCACGCCACCAAACGGGGCGGCGGCATCGAACATGTTGGTGCCATTGACCCAGACCACGCCGGCGACCAGCTTTGGCGCGATATCCAGCGCCAGGTTCACATTCTCGGTCCAGAGCGTCGCCGCCAGCCCGTAGCGGGTGTTGTTGGCCAGCTCGACCGCCTCGGACGGGGTGCGGAAGGTGGTGGTGACCAGCACCGGGCCAAAGATCTCTTCCTGCATCAGGGGATCGGCGGGCGACAGACCCTCGATCAGGGTCGGCGGGAAGAAGCAGCCCTTTGCGGGCATGTTGACCTTGCTCTGATGCACGGTGCAATTCTTGGCAGTGGCCACCAGACGGGTGATCTCGGCATGTTGCACGGGATCGACCACGGCACCTACATCGATGCATTTGTCGAGCGGATCGCCGAGGCGCAGGGTCTTCATCCGGGCGCGCAATTTCTTGTGGAACCGCTCGGAGACGCTCTCCTGCACCAGGAGACGCGAGCCAGCGCAGCAGACTTGGCCCTGATTGAACCAGATCGCATCCACCAGCCCTTCGATGGCGCTGTCCAGATCAGCGTCGTCAAAGACGATGTAGGGGCTCTTGCCGCCCAGCTCCAGCGTCAGCGCCTTGCCGGTGCCTGCGGTCGCTTCGCGAATCTTGCGGCCGACGTCGGTCGAGCCGGTGAAGGCGATCTTGTCCACATCCGCATTGACGATCATCTCGCCCACGGCGCCATCGCCGGTGACGATGTTGACCACGCCCTTTGGCAGGCCGGCCTGACGGCAAATGTCGGCAAACAGCAGCGCGGTGAGCGAGGTATACTCCGCTGGTTTCAGCACCACGGTATTGCCCATGGCAAGCGCTGGCGCGACCTTCCACGCCAGCATCAAGAGCGGAAAATTCCACGGGATGATCTGGCCACAGACGCCGAGCGCCTCACGACCCGACATCTCCTCGTCCATCAACTGGGCGTGGCCGGCGTGGTGGTAGAAGTGGCGCTGCACAAGCGGGATATCGATGTCGCGGCTCTCGCGGATCGGTTTGCCGTTGTCCAGCGTCTCCAGCACCGCAAACAGGCGGCTGTGTTTCTGCATCAGACGTGCGATCGCATAGAGGTAGGTGGCACGGCCAGATCCACCCATCGCGGCCCAGGGGCCTTGCGCGGTGCGGGCGGCTTTTACCGCGGCGTCGACGTCCTTTTTTGTCGCTTGGCTCAATTCCGCCAGCACCTCGCCGGTGGCCGGGTTCTTGCTCTCGAACCCCTTGCCCGGGGTGGTGAAGTCACCGTTGATGAAATGACCAAACCGGCTGCCCTGATCGACCAGCCATGCAAAGGCGTCTGCGGCGCTTTCGGGAGCGGGGCCATAGTCCATGGTGTCGAAGATCTCTTTGATTGTCATCTGTTCGTCCTCACGCCATCGGGTGGCGGTAGCCGGCGGAATAGGCGCCGGTCACGTGGTGTTCGAGCTGGCGTTCGATATCGCCCAGCAGGCTGGACGCGCCAAAGCGGAACAGGTCGGGCTGGACCCAGCGGTTGCCCAGTTCCTCTTTCATCAGGGAGAGGTAGACCAGCGCGTCCTTGGCCTTGGAGATGCCGCCTGCGGGTTTGTAGCCGACGTGAAAGCCGGTGCGTGCGTAGTAGTCGCGGATGGCGCGGATCATCACCAGCGAGACCGGCAGGGTGGCGTTCACCCCTTCCTTGCCGGTGGAGGTCTTGATGAAATCGGCGCCCGCCATCATGCAGATCATCGAGGCACGGGCGACGTTGCGCAGGGTGCCCAGCTCGCCGGTCGCCAGGATCGCCTTCACATGCGCCTCGCCGCAGGCCTCGCGGAAGGCCTTCATCTCGTCATAGAGCGCCTGCCAGTTGCCCGAGAGCACATGGCGGCGGGAGATCACGATGTCGATCTCGCGGGCCCCGGCGCGCACGCTTTCGCGGATCTCTTCGACCCGCAGGTGAAAGGGCGACAGGCCTGCAGGAAAGCCGGTGGAGACGGCGGCGACCGGGATCTGGGTGCCGTGCAACGCCCGCGCAGCGGCCGGGATCATGTCGTGATAGACACAGACCGCGCCGGTTGTGATGCCCTCCATACCGAGTTGCGACAGAATTTCTGCGCGCACCGGCTGACGTGCCTTGGCGCAGAGCCGCCGCACGCGGGCCTCGGTGTCGTCGCCTGCAAGCGTCGTGAGGTCGATGCAGGTGATCGCCTTCAAAAGCCATGCGGCCTGATGGTCTTTTTTGACCGACCGGCGCCCGGGAAGGCTGGCGCAGCGGCGTTCGATGGCGGAGGTGTTGGCCTCCATCCCGAGTGCCCAATCCAGGTCCAGCTCCATGCCGGGGTTGCGGGGCAGATGTACGCCGGCACCGTCCCCTGAGGGCGATGCAGCGGCGGCTTTGGCAGGGGCGTCTGCGGTTTGGCTGTCCATGTGCGGGAGTCCTCGAAAGATTTGCCCCAAAATCGCACGCCAAACCGCGTTGATGCAAGGTTTCCCATGGGTTTTCCGCATTCTGTTTTGACCAAAAGGACAAAAAATTGACCTTTCTTGAGAATAATTCGCATTTTCATTGACGAAGTTGAGAATCGTTCTCATATTGCTGGAAAGAGAAACGAGATTTTGCGAGCAGGGAGCACGTTATGCTGAGCCGACGTCATACTCTTCTGGGGCTGGGTGCTGTGGCCGCACTGGCCAGTGCGACTCCGGGGCTGGCGGCCGAGGGAAAGCTTACCGTTGTGGCCACCACCGGCATGATCGCAGATGCGGCGCGCCAGATCGGCGGCGCCGAGGTCGCGGTGACCGCATTGATGGGCGCGGGCGTGGATCCGCATGCCTATCGCCAGACCCGCACCGATATCGCCGCCATGACCCGCGCCGATCTGGTGCTGTGGCACGGGCTCTACCTTGAGGCGCAGATGGAAGACTTCTTCCATTCGCTGGCGCGCAAGCGTGTGGTGGTGCCGGTGGCCGAGGCGATGCCCAAGGACCTGCTGCGCGGCCATGATGACTACGCTGACAAATTCGACCCCCACGTCTGGATGAGTCCGGAGATGTGGAAACATGTGGTGCGCGAAGTGGCGCGGGCGCTCACCGAGGCCCGCCCGGCGGCGACAGACCTCTTTGCCGCCAATCTGGAGCGTCATTTGGGCGAGCTGGACCGCCTGTCGGACTACGGCCGCAGGGTTGTCGCCGGCGTGCCGGATGACAACCGGGTGCTGGTCACCGCGCATGACGCCTTTGGCTATTTCGGGCGCGACTACGGGTTTGACGTGCTGGGCATTCAGGGCATTTCCACACAGTCCGAGGCCGGTCTGAACCGTATCGGCGAATTGGTCGACGTGCTGGTGGATCGCCAGGTCAAGGCGGTGTTTGTCGAAACCTCGGTGGCGGATCGCTCCATGCGTGCCTTGATCGAGGGCGCGGCGGCCAAGGATCATGAGGTGGTCATCGGCGGCGAGCTGTTTTCCGACGCCATGGGCGCGGAGGGCACCTATGAGGCAACCTATCTTGGTATGTTGGACCACAACTTTACCACCATCGCCGGCGCGTTGGGCGCGGATGTTCCCACAGGCGGCATGGATGGCAAACTCGGGGCGGGACACTGAATATGCAACTTTCACTGGCCAGCCAGAACGGACAGGCTGCGCGCGAGCCGGGGCTGGAGACCAGTCCGCTCGCCATCCGTGGCCTCACCGTCAGCTATGGCGAGAAACCGGCGGTGTTCTCCGTCGACATGACTGTGGTTTCGGGGCAGATGACCGCAATTATCGGTCCCAACGGCGCCGGCAAATCCACCCTGTTGAAGGCCGCCCTGGGCATCGTGCCGCCGGTCTCGGGCCGGGTGCAGGTCTTTGGCCGCCCGCTGGACCATCAGCGCGGGCGCATTGCCTATGTGCCGCAGCGCGCCTCGGTGGATTGGGATTTCCCGACCCGGGTGATCGACGTGGTGATGATGGGGCTTTATCGCGAGCTGGGACTGCTGGGTCGTATCCGCGGCACCCATCGCCAAATCGCATCGGATTGTCTGGATCGCGTCGGCATGAGCGAGTTTGCCGACCGGCAGATCGGTCAGCTCTCCGGAGGGCAGCAGCAACGGGTATTTCTGGCGCGCGCGCTGGCACAGGGGGCGGATCTCTACCTGCTGGACGAGCCCTTTGCCGGGGTGGATGCGGCGACGGAGAAGGCGATCATCGGCGTGCTGAAGGCGCTCCGGGCCGAGGGCAAGACCGTGGTCGTGGTGCATCATGACCTTGCGACGGTGCGGGACTACTTCGACAATGTGTTCCTGATCAACACCCGCAAGGTCGCCGAAGGCTCGGTGACTGAGGCCTTTACTCCGGACACGTTGCAGTCGGCCTATGGCGGACGTCTGGCCACTGCACAGATCGACCAGATCGCGCGGCCGGCGTGACTGCCACTGCGACCTGACATATCTAATTGATACAGAGAGAGGCGGAGCATGCTGATTGACGCGCTGTTCCTGCAAATGGGCTATAACGCCACTTTGGTGGCGATCGGGGCGGCGCTGCTGGGCGCGGCCTCGGGGATCACGGGGACCTTCCTGTTCCTGCGCAAGCGGGCGCTGGTGTCCGATGCCGTGAGCCATGCCACCCTGCCCGGCGTCTGCGTTGCGTTCCTGGTCCTCGTGGCGCTGGGTGGGGATGGCCGCAATCTTGCGGCTCTGCTGACCGGCTCTGCCGTATCAGCTGGCCTCGGTCTGCTGTGCATGAATTGGCTGACCCGCAACACGCGCCTGGCCGAAGATGCGGCGATCGGTGCGGTGCTATCGGTGTTCTTCGGCTTTGGCGTGGTGCTGCTGACTGTGATCCAGACGCTGGGTGTCGGACGGCAGGCGGGGCTTGAGGGGTTCCTGTTGGGCTCCACCGCAGGCATGCTCTACACCGATGCGCTGGTGATCGCAGGGGGCGGTGCGGCGGTGCTGTTCCTCGTCCTGTTGACGCGACGCCCCATGACCATGGTGGCTTTTGATCCCGAATATGCCGCCGCGCGTGGCCTGCCGGTCAGCAAGATCGACATGCTGATGATGGGGCTGGTGATGGCGGTCACCGTGGTGGGCCTCAAGGTGGTGGGGCTGATCCTGATCGTGGCGCTGCTGATCATTCCGCCTGTTGCTGCGCGATTCTGGACCGAACGCGCCGACCAGGTGGTGATCCTTGCAGGCGTTCTGGGTGCTTTGGCGGCCTATCTCGGCGCGGCCATCTCAGCCTCTGCGCCGAACCTGCCCACCGGGCCGATCATCGTTCTGATGAGCTTTGCGCTCTTTGCCCTGTCGCTGCTGGTGGCGCCCAACAGAGGTGTGCTCGCCGCCGTGCTGCGACATCAAAGGTTCCAGCGCCGCTTGCATATGCGACAGGGTCTGCTGGCGCTGGCGCAGGACCAGACCATCTATGAACCGCTCACCCTGCGTCTGCTGTCCCGAGCTGGGTTGGTGCGCGCCGATGGTGTTGCGACACGGTCCGGCCAAGCCCGCGCCGCCAAGGCGCTGCGCGACGAACGCCGCTGGGACATCCTGCGCCGCGATCAAGCACAGGAGGCAGCGGCAGCGCTTTATGATGGGCTGCGCGAGATTGAAACCGTGCTGACCCCGGACCAGATCGCCGCGATTGATCGCGAGATCGGCACCCCCAAGGAGGCCTTCTGATGGGCAGCGAATTCGTCACCCTCTCTCTCACGCCGCTGCTGATCGGAATTTTTGCGGCGGTGGCCTGCGCGCTGCCGGGGAATTTTCTGCTGCTGCGCAAGCAGGCGCTGATCGGCGATGCGATCAGCCATGTGGCGCTGCCGGGCATTGTCGTGGCCTTCCTGCTGACCGGCGCAATCTCCACCTGGCCGATGATGCTGGGTGCGGCGGGCGCGGCGGTGGTCGCGGTGGTGATGATCGAGGCGATCCGTCGTCTTGGCCGCATCGAACCCGGTGCGGCCATGGGCGTTGTCTTCACCACTCTGTTCGCCGCCGGGGTGCTGCTGCTGGAGCAGAGCGATACGTCCTCCGTTCATCTGGACGTGGAACATGCGCTCTATGGCAACTTGGAGAGCCTGATTTGGCTGGATGGCACCGGCTGGGGATCGCTGCTGGATCCGCAGGCGCTTGCCTATCTGCCAGTCGAACTGCCGCGCATGGCAGCGACGCTGGTGGTGGTGGCGGGCTTCATCGCGCTGTTCTGGCGTCCGCTGAAGATTGCGACATTCGACGAAAGCTTCGCCCGTACCATCGGGATGCGGACTGATCTGCTGGGGTTGGCGCTGGTGATCACGGCGGCGATCGCGGCCGTGGCGGCCTTTGATGCGGTTGGGTCGATCATCGTGATCGCCATGTTCATCTGCCCGCCGGCCGCGGCGCGGATGATGACCAACCGGCTCGAACTTCAGATCGCCTGGAGCGTCGCTTTCGCCACCCTATCGGCCATCATTGGCTATGTTCTGGCGGGTTACGGTCCGCTCTGGATTGGCATGGGGGATGCGGTCAGCGCGGCGGGCATGATCGCCACCATCTCCGGCGTGATCCTGGCGATTGCCGCGTTGTTCGGCCCCTGCCGCGGGCGTGCGGGGGCGCCGTCGGGCGTGTAACCGCCGAGGGCTGCGCGCTCGCTGCACGGGCCACCCGGCGTGTGTATTCCGGGTGGCAGAATCGTGCTCGCGCATGCTAAATCTTGGGCTATGTCTACGATCGACCCCCAAATCAGCGAAAATCCCGTGACTCAGGCTGCGTCTGCCCCTCTTCCCGTCATTCGCCAGCTGGACGACAGCGCCATCAACCGCATTGCCGCGGGGGAGGTGGTCGAACGTCCGGCCTCGGCGGTGAAGGAGCTGGTGGAGAACGCCATCGACGCCGGGGCGACCCGCATCACGGTCGAAATCGCCGATGGCGGCAAGACGCTGATCCGGGTGACCGACAATGGCTGTGGCATGACCCCTCAGGATCTGCCGCTGGCTCTGTCGCGCCATGCGACCTCCAAGATCGACGGCTCGGATCTGCTGAACATCCACACCTTCGGCTTTCGCGGCGAGGCGCTGCCCAGCCTTGGCGCGGTTGGGCGGCTGACCATTACAAGTCGTGCCGAGGGGCATGACGCGGCGCAGATCCGTGTGGCGGGCGGGCAGATGGAGGCGGTGAAACCCGCTGCCCTGCGTCAGGGTACCATCGTGGAGCTGCGCGATCTGTTCTTTGCCACGCCGGCACGGCTGAAATTCATGCGCACCGACCGCGCCGAAAGCCAGGCGATCTCCGACACCGTGAAGCGGCTGGCGATGGCGGAGCCTGCGGTAGGGTTTACCCTGCGCGATGTGTCCGGCGGTGGCGAGGGACGCGTGACCTTCCGGGCCGACCCCATGAGTGGCGATCTGTTTGACGCGCTGCATGGGCGCCTGGCGCATGTCATTGGCCGAGAATTTGCCGAAAACGCACTGAAGATCGACGCCACACGTGAGGGCATTCGCCTCTACGGCTATGCGGCGCTGCCGACCTATTCGCGCGGTGCGGCGGTGACGCAGTTCCTGTTCGTGAACACGCGGCCGGTGAAGGACAAGATGCTCACGGGGGCGCTGCGGGCCGCCTATATGGATTTCCTCAGCCGCGACCGGCACCCGGCGGCGGCGCTGTTCATCGATTGTGAGCCGACGCTGGTCGACGTGAACGTACATCCGGCAAAATCAGAGGTGCGTTTTCGCGATCCGGGTCTGGCGCGCGGGCTGATCGTCTCCTCCTTGCGCCATGCGCTGGCGGAGGCCGGTCATCGTGCTTCCAGCACCGTGGCGGGGGCCACTTTGGGGGCGATGCGACCCGAACAGCCCACCGCGAGTGGGGCGCCACGGGTCTACCAGATGGACCGGCCCTCTCTCGGCGCGCGCAACAGCGCTTATGCGGCGCAATCCCCCGGCCTGCCACCCGCACCGCCCTATCCTGCGCCGCCACCGGCAGAGGAAAATGCGGGCTTTGCAGAATTTTCTGCCGCCTATAGTGGTCGCCTGGTCGAAGAGCCTGTCAGCGCCGAGCCGGAGACGCAGCCCGTCGAGGATCTGCCGCTGGGGGCTGCGCGGGGTCAGGTGCATGAGAATTACATTATCGCCCAGACCCGCGACGGCATGGTGATCGTCGACCAGCACGCCGCGCACGAACGATTGGTCTATGAAAAGCTGAAACACCAGATGGCGGACACCGGCGTCGCCGCGCAGGCTCTCCTGATCCCGGAGATCATCGAGCTGTCGGAGGGGGACTGTGCCCGGCTGCTGGAGGTGGCGGAGGAACTGGCGAAATTCGGCCTCGGCATCGAGGCCTTTGGTGGCAACGCCGTGGCGGTGCGGGAGACCCCTGCGATCCTTGGCGAGGTCAATGCAGAGGCGATGATCCGCGACATCCTCGACGAGCTGGCAGATCAAGGCGAAAGCCAGCTGGTGCAGGCGCGTCTGGAAGCGATCCTGAGCCGGGTGGCCTGTCATGGCTCCATCCGCTCGGGCCGGCGCATGCGCGGCGAGGAAATGAACGCGTTGTTGCGCGAGATGGAAGAGACTCCCCATTCCGGCCAGTGCAACCATGGCCGCCCGACCTATGTGGAACTCAAACTCGCTGATATCGAACGCCTGTTTGGTCGCAGCTGAAGGAACATCTGATGGAAGGCATGGATGATGCCGTGGCCAATATGGATACGCTAGGTCTGATCCTGCTGGGCGCAGGGGCCGGGCTGCTGCTGTTGGTGGTGTTCCTTGTGCAGTCGATGCGCAGCGCCGCGCGCACCGCTCGCGCGATTGAGCCGCTGGGTCAGCAGATGAGTACCCTCAGCCAGGTGGCGCAGCAGCTCTCTTCGGGACAGGAGGCGCTGCGCGGCAATCTGCAGACCGTGTCGGACACCCAGGCCAATGCGCAGCTGCAGATTTTGCAAACGATGGAATCCCGCCTGGGCGATGTGCAGCAGCGCATGAATGATCGGCTGGCGGACAATGCGATGAAACAGGCCCGCGCGATCTCCGACATGCAGGAACGCATGAGCGAGAGCCTGCATGGCAATGCCAAACGCACCGCCACCTCACTGACGCAGCTGCAGGAGCGGCTGGCGGTGATCGACAAGGCACAGGACAATATCACCAAGCTGTCGGGCGATGTGCTGTCGCTGCAGGATATCCTGTCCAACAAGCAGACGCGCGGGGCGTTCGGGGAAATCCAGCTCAACGATATCGTGTCCAAGGCGCTGCCGACGGATGCCTATGCATTTCAATACACGCTGTCGAACGGCAAGCGCGCGGACTGCCTGATCCATCTGCCCAACCCGCCGGGGCCGATCGTGATCGACAGTAAGTTCCCGTTGGAGCCCTATGAGGCGTTGCGCAATGCCGAGACGCAGGACGCGCGTGCGCAGGCGGCGCGGCTGCTCAAAGGCGCGCTCCGAAAACACATCCGGGACATCTCGGAAAAATACATCCTGGATGGCGAGACCGCCGATGGCGCGCTGTTGTTCCTGCCCTCGGAGGCAGTCTATGCCGAATTGCATGCCAATTTCTCTGATGTGGTGCGCGAAGGGTTTGCGCTCAAGGTCTGGATCGTCTCGCCCACCACCTGCATGGCGACGCTGAACACCATGCGCGCCATCCTCAAGGACGCGCGCATGCGCGAGCAGGCTGGCGCCATCCGCAAGGAATTGGGCCTGCTGCACAAGGATGTGGAGCGGCTAGGGGATCGGGTCGGCAATCTTGATCGCCACTTCAGCCAGGCGCAAAAGGACATCTCTGACATCAAGATCAGCGCCGACAAGGCCGGGCGCCGGGCGCAGCGGCTGGATAATTTCGACTTCGAGGAGCTGAGCCAGGACAGCGTCAGCCAGGTGGTCGCACTGGAAACTCCAGGCGAATGAGGGTCTTGCCGAAACGGCGGCGGATTGCACCTGATGCGGCCCTGTTGCGCGAGGCAGAGCTGAGAGCCGAAAAAGTTGTCTCGATCCTTCGAATGTTCGTGGCACTGGGGCTGATGGTTGTCTTCTTCCTCGCGGTCGGCGAACCGCCGGAGGAGATCGCGGACTTTCTGCGCAAACAGTGGATCTTTGCGGTCCTGTCGATGTTCTCGTATCTGTTGCTGGGCGCGCTGACGCTCTGGCTGGCGCGCAGTGGCCGCTTCCGGCGCTGGATGGTCTGGCCCGTCGTGACGCTGGATTGCCTGTTCATGTTGGTGAACGCCTGGGTTGGTCTGGAGAACGTGTCGATGCCCGGTGCCTTGACCTTCCTGCTGCCTCCGACCTGGCTGGTGCCGCTTGTGCTGGCCTTTGCGGTGTTGCGGTTCAACCCTTATTTGCAGGCCTATTGCGTGGCGCTGATCGTCGGTGGCCTCGGGTATCTCAGCTTTGTCACGGAGGTTACCATCACACCTGACATCGCCAGCCGTGTGCAGCATCTGGTGGCGGTGCCGCCCAATATCGTACGACTGGCGATGATCCTGCTCGCGGGGGTGGTGCTGGTGGTGGCGGCCGCAGCGCTGCGGGGCCTGTTGCATCGCGCCCTGATCGAGACAGAAAAACGCCTGTTGCTGACCCGGTACCTGCCTGCGCGGTTGGCCGAGCGGATGCAGACAGAGGATCTGGATGATCTGCGTCAGGGAAAGCGGCAGGACATGGCGGTGATGTTCATCGACATTCGTGGTTTCACCTCCTGGGCAGAGGGACGTGACCCGGCGGAAGTCGGCGCCTTTGTCACCGAATATCGCATCCGCGTTCAACGCGCAGCCCGCCAGACACATGGTATGGTCGACAAGTTCATTGGCGACGGTGCCATGCTGTTGTTTGATGGCGCAGAGGCGCCGAAACGGGCGCTGCGATGTGCCATGCAATTGTCGGCAGAGATGCAGGAGTGGTCCATGCTGCGGCATGCTGAGGGGCGTCCGGATGTGCATGTCGGCATTGGGCTGCACTGGGGCGAGGTGTTCTCCGGCGTGGTCGGAGACGAAGACCGGCTTGAGTACACTGCCCTTGGAGACACGGTGAATACTGCGTCGCGGCTGGAGCAGATGACCAAGACCAATGACATGGAAATCATCGTGTCTGCAGCCGTTCTGGAGGCCACCAATCTGCCCATGTCCGAGCGCGAGGAATGGGTGACGCTGGATCCGGAGCCGCTGCGCGGGCGCAGTCAGCCGCTCGCGCTTTTTGGGCGACCACGGGGCGCGTCGGCTCAGGTCTGACTTGTCGCAGATCAAGGACACAAGTCGAACATTGCGCGACCATCTGACCTCAGCAGCGAGACAGCAGGAGGCAAACACGATGGTTGGTATTGCAACAAACAAAGCGGAGCAGGTGGCGCTGATGGCGCGCGAGATCAGCCGTGCAGAGCCGGAGCTGCGCGCCTTCATTGCCGATATGAATGAGGATGAGCAGGCCGATCTGGTGGCGATCCTCTGGGTCGGGCGCGGGGTTTTCGAGGCGGAGGAATTCACTCAGGCTGTGGACACGGCGCGCCAGGAGAAGACCACGCCAACCGAGGATTACCTGATGGCAACGCCGAACCTGGCCTATGACATCGAGGCGGGGCTGGAGGCCTTGGGCGTGGATGTTTCGGCAGTTGCCGAGGATGTCATGGGGCGCTGAGCGGCCTTGGGGCGCGACGTTGCACAGGGTCGGGCCGCCAGACTGTGAACAGGAAAAAAAGCCCCACCAAATTGGCGGGGCTTCTTAGTGTCAAATCGTGGATGGTGCGCCTCAGGAACGGTGTGACACCACCTGAAGGTGCTGCGCGAGCGCGCCGATACGGCCCATCCAGCTGTCGACCAGCGCGGCATCGCTGGGCGCGGCGCTGACGCCCGGGGCGATCTTGCCGTTCATTGCCGCCTCGATGGCGAAGGAAACCGGGTAGGACACCAGACGCGCCATGGCGCTGCCGCGATCATCGCCCCAGGCATCCATCACATAGGTCTTGTGCCACTTGGTCTCGCCGTTTTTTTCTGCCTTGAGATCCACGCAGAGGACCACGCGGTCAGGCTCGCCCTCGTCATAGGCGTTGTCCTGCCAGAACTGGTCGGACATCTCCTTGAGACGGGCGTCGCCTGCCTCACCTTCGAGGGTTTCGACCTCCTTGAAGACATCGGCCCAGGCCTCGGACCAGCCGTCCAGGCGCAGGGTGCCGCGCACGAAAGTCTTCACCTTCCAGTCGGCGCCGAAATGATACTGCTCCATGAAGGGCAGCGAGTCGCGGTTGGGATAGACTTGGAAGGTTTCCGGCGTGGCCAGCGGCGCGTCGTAGGTGGAGAGCGCGTCCCAGGGGCGGGCGACATCGTAGGTTTCGAAGTTGCGGATCGAGCGGGACGGTGAGCGCAGTGCTTTCAGCACGCCAAGGGGCGACCAGCTGAACTTGTAGCGGAACGGGTTTGGGGTCTTGGGAATGCCACCGCAATAGGACAGGAAACTGATCTCGTTGTCCGCGTCGAAGGACGGAGATTCGGCATATTCCGCCACCAGCGCATGAGCCATCAGGTGGTCGATGCCCGGATCAAGACCAACCTCGTTCACCAGCGCGACACCGGCATCCTTGGCCTTTTGATCCAGCGCCCGCATCTCTGGCGAGATATAGGAGGAGGACACAAAATGCGCGCCGTTGTTGATCGCCAGTTCCGCAAGCTCCACATGCCAGTCACCGGGCAGCATGGAGACCACGATGTCGGCGGGGCTCAGCAGCTCGGACAGGCGCGCGATGGAGAATTTGTGGATATTGGTGGTCAGATCGCCGATCGCCTCGGCGGCCTTTTCGGGCGTGCGGTTCCAGACGGCGACGTCGTGACCCGCTTCGAGCAGGCGACGCAGGCCGGGAATGGCGGAGAGGCCGGTGCCGCACCAGTGAATAGTCATGTCAGTTCTCCTTGGTCGGGGCAGGCCGCTTAGCCTGCCACATGTTCGTCAAAGACCGCCTTGGCCCGGCCCCAGACGCCCGCATCTAGGTCGGGCAGGGTAAGGAGGCTGGCCAGAAGCTGGTCCGCATAGTCCTCGGAGCTTTCCGCGGGCAGCATCGAGGGCAGATTGTCGATCGCCATCACGTCGAGCACGGGCGCCTCTGCAACCCTCAGGGCGGGTGCGTCCCACTTGGTGGCATGGTCATAGACAGGAACCGGATTGTAGTCGCTATCCGGGTCGCAGGCCACATCACCAATTGCGGTGAGTTTACGGACCGCGCCAAGCGCCTCCTGCGGCACGAACACCGGTGTGCCGGGGCGGGCAAAGATGCAGTTCAGGAACAGGTCATGGTCAAGGATTTGTGGGAAAGGGCCGCCGCTTGCGGTCTCGGCCATGTCCCATTTGGTGACACTGATCCCCATCGCTTCGCACAGGTCGGCAGCGCCGGTGCCGACACGGCCAAGCGCGCCGATGACGATGGCAGTGGGGCGGTCCGTGCTGATCGCGTCCAACTCGCCACCCAGATCGGCCAGCAGGGCATGTTTGTCTTTGTAGACACCTACTGGGCCACAGATCTCGTCGCGTTGCTGCGCGGCCCAGGCCTTGAGCGTGACGGCAGCGCCAGCATAGCCCGCCCAATATCCAAAGGCGGCAACCCGGCGGCCGGTCTCGTCCACCAGATACTCCAGATCATAGAGCGTGCCACCGCCTTCGCGGAACCGGCGCAGCAGTTCCTTGCCGGAGTGCTGGCCCTTGAAGGCATGGCCGAACATGATGTGGCGATGGGGCAGGGGCGTGCCGTCGTCAGGCAGCTCCTTGAGGCCAAAGATGATCGCGTCCGGCGGGGCGTCGGGCCAGGAATTCTCTGCCGCGATCTCGCAGCCTGCGTCGATGTAGCCCTGCAGCGGAATGGCGCGACTGGCGCTTTCTTCAACGGTGACGCGGAGGCCGGCCTCCAGAAGCGCGGCTGCGCCGGCCGGGGTCAGCCCGACGCGATCCTCGTTCTGACGCTGTTCGGCGCGGACCCAGAGATGTGTCATAGTCTTGTCCTTCAAAGCATATCCTTGGCGCGCACGGCTTTGACGCTGTCGCGTGCCTCCATCGCCGCCATGAAGGCGGTGAGTTTCGGAAAACGTGCAATCTTGACCCCGTCGCCTTCGAGCCAGGTGCAGACCACATAGAGGTAGCAGTCGGCGAGGCTGGGGCTGTCGCCCAGAACGAAAGGACCGCGCAGGCCGTGGTTGCACATGTAGTCGCAGGAGGCGGCCATGGTCTCGGGTACCTTGCGGGCCATGTCCTTGAACGAGGCCGAATTGGAGGCCCAGCGGGCGCCGCGCAGCTTGTGGGCGTGGTTCACATGCATGGTAGAGGCGAGATAGAACATCACCTCACGCATGCGGGCGGCCAGCACCGGATCATTGGGGCGCAGACCCGCCTCGGGGGCCATGTCCGCAATCAATTCCAGCAGCGCGCCGGTTTCGGTCAGGATACCGCCCTCGACCACCAGTGCGGGCACCCGGCCCTTGGGGTTGATCTGGTGATAGGCTCTGGTGGTTTGCTGACGTTCGGCAAAATCGATCCTGATCGCCTCATACTCCAGACCGGCTTCCTCAAGCGCGATGGCTACGGCGATAGAGATGGTATTGGGCGCGTAGTAGAGTTGCATAGCGGTCTCCTGTGCGGGGCGATCTAGAGGTGAGTGCGCGCGTATTGCCGGTCGGGCTCTTCCAGATGCGGAACCGCGTTGAAGAGGACCGGCGCATAGTGCCCGCCGATATTGTGCAGGCGGTGCAGCGAGGTGTTCATTATGGCAAGGGCGATGCGGGCGGTGGCGGCAGTATCCAGCCCGAGGCAGTGGCGCATCACCATGGAGATCAAGCCACCTGAGGTCACGACCAGCGCCGGGCCGTCGCCTTTGGCGATTTCCGACAGGGCGGCCTTGGTGCGGCTCTCAAAGTCGCGCCAGCTTTCATAGGGGGCGGCAATGCGATCCGCTTCCCAGGCGGCGAAGACCTGCGGCAAATGGGCGACAAAACCTTCGCGCTCCTGCGGGATCGCCAGACCGTGCTGGGCCTCCATCGCCTGGGCGAGGGTGAAATATTCCATCTCGTTGAGGCGTGGATCCCGGATCAACTGTCCGGCGTCAAAGCCCATGGCGCGGGCGGTTTCCTCGTGCCGGGTGAGGGTGCCGCAGTAGATGCGGGCATAGTGATCCTTGCAGCTGCGCAGGTGATCGCCGAGCCATTGGGCCTGCTGGTGGCCAAGCGGACTCAGCTTGTCGTAGCTGATTTCGTCCCGTGCCCCGGTATTGGCCTGGCCGTGGCGGACCAGCGTGATCTCTGACATGCGCGCCTCTTTGATCCTGTCGCAGAATTACTAGGGGAGGGGCGCCCGGGTTGAAAGGGGCAAACTGCAAGCGATGCAGAGGGGCGGGATGCGGCGCCGTCCGGAGCGGCCCGCGGCCATCAGGCGCGGTTGTAGCCGCGTTTCAACATCCGGTGGCGATGACGGTCTGCTGCCACCGAGGCTTCGCGCAGGTTTCCGAAGATATTGATGGTCGTTCGCCCCTTGCCACCCTTCACACCCCATTCGCGCAGGAGGGAGACCTCGTCGAAGAGGTTCATCGCGAGCTCGATCCGGTAGAACCGAGGAGGGCGGGTTTCAGCGCGATTATAGAGCAGACAGGTGGCCATATTGTCTTTTTACGCGAGCCGAATCATCGCCGCAAGAGGTCGGGTGTACTCCCGCCCGTCGCCGGAGGAGAAAATCCTCCGCTCCCGTTGGGCGTGGCGCCGCGCCTGTGGCGCGGCGCTGCCGCTTGCCCCGAAGAGGGGCGAGCGGCCCGGCCCAACTCCGCCAAGAGGATTTGCCGCAGGCAAGGCCTCTGTGGCGGCGGGAGCGCCCCTCCTCCCTCACACCGGATTTGTGGCAGGCCGGGTCAACTCCAGCTGACATCTCCGAGGAAAATATACCCGGCGCCATAAATCGTCTTGATCAGGCGCGGGTTCTTGGGATCCTCGCGCAGTTTGGTGCGCAGGCGGGAAATGCGCACATCCATGGCCCGGTCAAAACTGTCCCCGGCCCCGCCGCCTAGTCGTTCCATCATCTGTGCGCGGGAGATCAGCCGCTTTGGGCTTTCCAGAAACAGGCGCAGCACTTCGCCTTCGGCGTGGGAAAAGGCGGTTTCCTCCCCGGCCTCGTCTTCCAGCGCGTAGCGGTCGAAATGCGCGGTCCAGCCTGAAAACTGTGCCCGATCTCCAGACGGCGCCTGTCCGCCCCGGGGGGCATCGCGCAGGCGTACGCGGATACGGGCGACAACCTCCGCCGGATCAAAGGGTTTGGTGATGTAGTCATCGGCGCCGAGCTCCAACCCGGTGACCCGATCCTGCACCTGCGCCCGACCCGAAATGATAATGACACTGGCCCCCTGTTCCAGCGCCAGCCGGTGCACCAGCGCCAGCCCGTCGGTATCCGGCAGCGACAGATCCACCAGGCAGACGTCCGGCGTCACCCGTTTCAAGGCAGCCTCGAAATCCCGCGCGCGGGAAAAGCTCTGGGTGCGATAGCCGGCGTCCTCCAGCGTTTCGGTCAGCAGCTGACGGATTTCCGGTTCGTCATCGAGGATCGTCACCAGGGGGGATTGGTTGGCATCACGCATGGTCGGCCTTCTGTTGCAGGAGCGCCATCAGATGGGAGCTTTCAAAGGGTTTCGGCAAGAGCGGCGCTGCGGCCAATGCGGCGCGGTAGAGCGGGTCAGTGTGCGGCAGCGAGGTCATCAAAACCACAGGCGGAGCATTTGACCCGAGGCGCGTGCAGAAATCGACACCGGTGGCCTCGCCCTCCAGCTTGATGTCGGACAGGATCAGGGCGATGCCCTCGACATCGGCGACCAGCGCCACCGCCTCGTCGACGCTGGTGGCTTCCAGCACAGAATAGCCGAGGTCCATCAACAGCTGGCGATAGGTGGCCCTCAACCCGTCACTGTCCTCGACCAGCAGCGCGATGCCACCGGTGGCCAAGGGCGCGTCGCGATAGGGCAGTCGCAGGGTGACCATGGCGCCGGAGACCGTATTGCCGATGCGGATATCGCCGCCGGCGGATTTGACCATGTCATAGACCATCGACAGACCCAGCCCGGATCCCTCCTGCCCCTTGGTGGTGAAAAACGGGTTGAGCGCATTGTCGAGCGCGTCGCGCGAAAAACCGGACCCGGTGTCGCCGACGGAGAATTCGATCCAGGTCTGCCCCACCAGATGCGCGGCCACGGTGATCTGGCCGCTGGTGCCACAGGCGTCGCGGGCATTCAGGATCAGGTTCAACAGCGCGTCCTGCAATCGTCCAGGGTCGAGCAGAAAACGCCCGTCGCCCGTGTTGTCGAGCACGCTGAGGCCGATGCCCTGCGGCAAGGAGGGCGTGGCGAGGATCTTCATCTCGTCCAGCAGCGCATGCAGGTCGGTGGCCTGCGGGCGCAAGCCCCGGTGGCTTGTCATCTCCGCCATCCGGTCCAGCAGACGCCCGCCCCGGCGGGCCGCCGACAGCGTTGCTTCCACAAGCTCCCCGGCGCCCTCCGGCAGGGCGCTGCGAGAGAGCTTTGTCTGCATGCCGAGGATGATGGTCAGGAGGTTCGAGAAATCATGCGCTAGCCCGCTGGTCATCTGCGCCGCGATCTCGCGTTTGCGGGATTGTTGCAGGGCAACGCGGGCCTGGGTCTCCTCGGTCACATCCATCGACAGGATGAACACACCGCCCTCATGGTCAGGGGTGAAGGCCACGCGCAGGCGGCGGCTGTCGTGATCTTCGGTGAATTCGAACACCGGGTTCTCACCCTGATAGGCGGCCTCGAGATGTGGCGCGATGCGCGCATAGGCCGCCGGCCCCAGCGCGTCCGAGATATGCTGGCCCAAGATATCGGAGGGACGACCGGGAAACACCCGGCTGAGCCGCCCGTTGGTGAAGGTATAATGCCCTTCACTGTCCACATGGGCGATATGGGCGGGCATCATCTCGGTGGTCAGGCGGGTTCGGGCCTCGGTCTGTTTCAGTTGGCGCTGGGTTTCCTCCAGCGTCTTGATGGTTGCGGCCAGCTTGCGGTTGGTGGCGGAGAGTTCTTCGGTATAGCCGGTCACCTGATCCGACAGTTCCTCAGAGCGGGCGCGCAGCAGCGCCTCCACCCGCTTGGTGCGGGTGATGTCGGTGTAGACGGTGACCCAGCCCCCCTGGGGCAGGGGCGCCCCCTCGATGGAAATCACCTGCCCATTGGCCCGTTGGCGTTCGACATAATGCGGAACGAAAGCGCGGGCCTGATCGACCCGCTGCTGCACAAACTGGTCGATGTCGTCGATCAGCCCATAGTCGCCCTGTTCGGCGATAAAGCGGATGGTGGCGGCAAAGCTTGCGCCCTCCTCGACCAGTTCGGGCGGCAGGTTGAACATTTCACGAAACCTGTTGTTACAGGCCGACAGACGCAGGTCGCTGTCATAGATCGACAGGGCCTGTGCGATCAGGTTGAGGCCTGCGTCCACCATTGTCGTGCGCTGTGCGTGTGTTTGTCTCATACGTGCTCCCCGCGTCTTGGCTAGCAGTTTGACCGAGACAGGCAAAGCGGCTTGTGACCTTTGTGCGCTTGGAGGCCATATCGTCCTGTGGCCGTTCGCCCCTGTCGTCCGCGGTGCTTGTTACAATTTGATAGATTTCAGAAATCTTCGCGAAAAACTTGCTTTGTTACAAAGGTGCTGTCCTACTGAGGACATAAGGGTTGCGCCCCACAGATGTGGGAGATGCGATCAATCCGGTCGGGGAGGACCGGATATGGGAGGAGTAAATACGTGTCTCAGACCGCTGCGCAGACATCGTCTGGCGCCGGGCAGCTTCTGTCTGTTCCGGCCCTGCTGGAGAAGAACGCAACTGTCCATGCCAACCGCCCGGCCTACCGGGAAAAGGAATTTGGCATCTGGCAAAGCTGGACCTGGAAGGAAACCGCCGAGGAGATCGATGCGCTTGCGCTGGGTCTGTTGAACCTCGGTGTCTCTGAAGGGGATTTTATCGCCGTCATCGGTCGCAACCGGCCCTCGCTCTACTGGTCGATGGTGGCCGCGCAGAGCGTCGGTGCGGTGCCGGTGCCGATCTATCAGGATTCCGGCGCCGAGGAGATGGCCTATGTGCTGGATCACTGCGGCGCGGCCTATGTGATCGCCGGGGATCAGGAGCAGGTCGACAAGGTGGTCGAGATCAAGGACCAGCTGACCAACCTGAAACACATGATCTATATCGACCCACGCGGGTTGCGCAAATATGATCACAGCCATCTGCATCAGTATAGCCATGTGCAGGAGCAGGGGCGCGCCGCGCGCGATGAGCTGAGCGCCGAGCTGGCGGCCCGTCGCGGCAAGCTCGACTACGAGTCGACCTGCGTGATGCTCTACACTTCGGGGACCACCGGACGGCCCAAGGGCGTGGTATTGTCGAACCGCAACGTGATCGAGAGCGCCAAGAACGCAAGCGAGTTCGATCATCTGACGGCGCAAGAGGACATTCTCTCTTATCTGCCGATGGCCTGGGTGGGGGATTTCATCTTCTCGCTGGGGCAGGCGTTCTGGTGCGGGTTCTGCGTGAACTGCCCAGAGAGCGAAGACACCATGATGACGGATCTGCGCGAGATCGGTCCGACTTATTTCTTTGCCCCGCCGCGGGTGTTCGAGGGCCAGCTGACCAATGTGATGATCCGCATGGAAGACGCCGGAAAGCTGAAGCGGCGCATGTTCCATCACTTCCTGGCGCATGCAAAGAAGGTCGGCGGGTTGATCCTGGATGGCAAGACCGTCAGCACGATGGACCGGCTGAAATATGCGCTGGGCAATATCCTGGTTTATGGACCGCTGAAGGACACGCTGGGCTATGGCCGCATTCGTGTCGGCTATACTGCAGGCGAGGCGATCGGGCCGGAGATCTTTGATTTCTATCGCTCTCTCGGCATCAACCTGAAGCAGCTTTATGGCCAGACCGAGGCGACGGTGTTCATCACCGTGCAGCCCGACGGACAGGTTCGTGCGGACACTGTAGGGGTGCCCGCGCCGGATGTGGAACTCCGCATCGCCGACAATGGCGAGATCTTCTATCGCTCGCCCGGCACCTTTGTCGAATATTACAAGAACGCGGAATCTACCGCGTCGACCAAGGATGCCGAGGGCTGGGTCGCCACCGGGGACGCGGGCTTCATTGAAGAAAGTTCCGGCCACCTGCGGATCATCGACCGGGCTAAGGACGTGGGCAAGATGGCCAATGGCGCGTTGTTTGCCCCCAAATATGTCGAGAACAAGCTGAAGTTTTACCCAGATATCTTGGAGGCGGTGGTGTTCGGCAATGAGCGGGATCGCTGCGTGGCTTTCATCAACATCGACCTGACGGCGGTGGGCAACTGGGCTGAGCGCAACAATATCGCCTATGCCTCCTATCAGGAGCTGGCCGGGCACCCGCGGGTGCTGGAGACAATCCGCAACCATGTGGAGGCGGTCAATGTCTCGGTGGCGCAGGACGAGATGCTGTCTGGCTGTCAGATCCACCGGTTTGTGATCCTGCACAAGGAACTGGACGCCGATGACGGCGAGATGACACGGACCCGCAAGGTGCGCCGTCGCATCGTCGAGGAAAAATTCGCTGATATCATTGCCGCGCTCTACGACGGCTCCGATCAGGTTTCGACCCGCACAGAGGTCACCTATGAGGATGGGCGCAAGGGGGCGATCAGCGCGACGCTGACTTGCGTCGACGCCAAGGTGCAATCGGCGATCACCCGGGCGGTGGCCGCAGAATGACGGTTGAGACGACGCTCGTGCAGGCGAGCTGCACATCGCCCCGCCCACCGTCCCTTGCCACCCTTTCGTGTGGCGCGAATTCCCAAGGAGTGACCCATGCTTGATGCCTCCGACAGCTTTGTGACCGAGGATGGCCGCACCATCGGTGGCGTGGTCATGGAAATGAAGAATATCACCCTGCGCTTTGGCGGTGTGGTGGCGATCAAGGATATCTCCTTCGACATTCGCGAAGGAGAGATCCGCGCCATCATCGGTCCCAATGGGGCTGGCAAATCTTCGATGCTGAACGTGATTTCCGGCTTCTATGTGCCGCAGGAGGGCGAGGTGCTGTTCCACGGCAAGCAGCGCCCGCCGATGCGCCCTTATGAGGTGGCACGTCAGGGTATTGCCCGCACGTTCCAGAATATCGCCCTTTTCGAGGGCATGAGCGTTCTGGACAACGTTATGACCGGGCGCCTGAACAATATGAAAGCAGGCCTGTTCCAGCAGGCCTTCTGGAAGGGCCGCGCGGAAAAGGAAGAGGTCGCGAACCGCGAAGTCGTGGAAAAGATCATCGACTTCCTGGAGATCCAGGCGATCCGCAAGACGCCGGTGTCACGCCTGCCCTACGGGCTGAAGAAACGCGTCGAACTGGCCCGGGCGTTGGCCGCCGAGCCGAAGCTGTTGCTGCTGGACGAGCCGATGGCCGGCATGAATGTCGAGGAGAAGGAGGACATGTCCCGCTTCATCCTCGATGTGAACGACGAATTCGGCACCACCATCGCGCTGATCGAACACGACATGGGCGTGGTTATGGACCTGTCGGATCGTGTCGTGGTGATGGATTACGGCAAGAAGATCGGCGACGGCACACCGGATGAGGTGCGCAACAATCAGAACGTCATCGACGCCTATCTGGGGGTGTCTCATGACTGATCTTGGCCGCAAGCAAGCAATGAACAAGGAGGCGCACCATGCCTGATCAACTGATCTTTGCCATGGAGGTGACGCTGAACGGGCTGATGGCCGGGGTGCTTTATGCGCTGGTCGCGCTGGGCTTCGTGCTGATCTACAAGGCGTCGGGAATTTTCAACTATGCGCAAGGGGTTATGGCGCTGTTCGCGGCTATGACCCTGGTCGGTATCATGGAAGGGCAGGTGCCGTTCTCGCATCTGATTAATGCCCTGTTCGGGGGGCATATCACCCATTTCGGCTGGACGGTTCCGTCCTTAGTGGCGATCCTGATGACGGTGGCCGTGATGGTACTGCTGGCCTGGCTGGTGCAGGTGTTGGTGATGAAGCATCTGGTCGGGCAGGAACCGATCATCCTATTCATGGCGACCATCGGTCTGGCCTATTTCCTCGAAGGGGTGGCGGACCTGATGTGGGGCTCCGAGATCAAGACGCTGGACGTCGGCCTGCCGCAGGGCATCAACCTGTGGATCGACGAAACGACCTTCGGGATCTTCGGGTACGGCTTCTTTATCGACAATCTTGATATCGTGGCGACGGTGATCGCGGCGCTGCTGGTGACCGGCCTTGTGCTGTTCAGCCAGTATACCAAACAAGGGCGTGCGATGCGGGCGGTGGCGGATGACCACCAGGCGGCGCTGTCGGTGGGGATCTCGCTGAACTTCATCTGGGTGCTGGTCTGGTCGGTTGCGGGCTTTGTCGCGCTGGTGGCCGGCATCATGTGGGGCACAAAGTCTGGCGTGCAGTTCTCGCTGTCACTGATCGCGCTGAAGGCACTGCCGGTGCTGATGCTCGGGGGCTTCACCTCGATCCCCGGAGCCATCGTCGGCGGTCTGATCATCGGCGTGGGCGAGAAACTGTTCGAGTTCCTCATCGGCCCGATGGTCGGTGGTGCAACCGAGAATTGGTTCGCCTATGTGCTGGCGCTGATCTTCCTGGTGTTCCGCCCGCAGGGCCTGTTTGGCGAGAAGATCATTGAACGCGTTTGACCCGCATATCCGCCCCGCTTCCCAATGCCTGCAGCGTCAGCCCTGCATGCGTTGGAAGGCGGCGATGACCACAGCGGCAAACACCGTGACGGCCAATGTCAGCGCGATGGTGATGTCACCGATCAACTGCCCCACGAGGAAGGTCATCAGCCCCGCGGCACAGAGCCCGACAAGGCATAGCCCCCAGAAAAACGACATGTCGCTGTTCTCGGCCGTGTCTGATCGACGGTCCTGGGCAGGCATTGCACTTGGTGCGGCCCGGCTGGATGCCGCAGCTGGTGCAGAGCGGCGCGGCCGTGGGCGAGAGGGCTTCGATCCCGCAGGCTCAAGGTCGGCGTCTTCAACCAAAGACAAAAGCTTTGATCGGGCGTCTGCATATTGCGCGTCCGTCAGCTCCCCTCGCTTCCGCGCAGCATCCAGCTGCCGGAGTCTCTCCAACATTACGGTCATATCACCCACTCACTTTTCCCACGGGCAACGTGCCGCTGAGATTTGGGCAAAATGTGGCGAAATGCAGAAACCTGACGAAATGGTTAACAGGAGGAGCCTCTGATGACGAAATTTCTGGCCCTGCTCAACGTCATTGCCTGGTCCGGTTTCTGGGCCTTCGGGTACCTCGCCGTGACGGGCGATGGCTACACCAAAGGGCAGGTGACAATGGCCACGATACTTGCGGCCGCCGGTCTGTTTGCGGGTCTCTTCGCCTATTTGAAGCTGGTCCGGATTTCAGAGCGCAAAGGCTACGCCCAACCCTCAAACCGCATGACGCGTGATCAGCGCGATGCAGCCCAGTCGAATTGGGGAGAGGTTTGATGCAAAACGATAAATTCAACCAAGGGAGCCTCTGAATCATGTTCTACCGTGAAGCCGGGGATTTCAAAGCCTCCTATGTCGAGGACAGCCAGACCTTTCCGATCAAGTTCGACCGGTATCGCTACTACGCGGTGCTGGTGCTGGCCTTCGGGGTGATCCCGTTCCTCGTGAATGACTACTGGGTCAATGCGATCCTGCTGCCGTTCCTGATCTATGCGATCGCGGCGATCGGGCTCAACATACTTGTTGGTTACTGCGGGCAGGTCTCGTTGGGGACCGGGGGCTTCATGGCGGTGGGGGCCTATGCCTGCTACAAGCTTATGACGGCCTTTCCCGAGGTTTCGATGTTCATCCACGTGTTGCTGGCGGGGGGAATCACCGGGCTGGTCTGCGTGTTGTTCGGCCTGCCGAGCCTGCGTATCAAGGGGTTCTACCTCGCGGTGGCGACTTTGGCGGCGCAGTTCTTTCTGGTGTGGCTCTTCAACCGAGTGCCTTGGTTCTACAACTACTCTGCCTCCGGCCAGATCAACGCGCCGGAACGCGAGGTGTTCGGCATCATCATCACCGGCCCTCATGCGCCGGCCTGGGCGACTTATATGTTCTGCCTGATCTTTCTGACCTTCTGCGCGATCGTCGCCCGCAATCTGACCCGTGGCACCCAAGGGCGCAGCTGGATGGCAATCCGCGACATGGACATCGCCGCGGAGATCATCGGGGTCAATCCGATGAAGGCGAAAATGACCGCATTTGCAGTCTCCGGCTTCTTTGTCGGCATCTCGGGGGCGCTGTTCTTTTCGGTCTACCTCGGTGCGGTCGAAGTGGGAGAAGCCTTTGGCATCAACAAGTCATTCCTGGTGCTGTTCATGGTCATCATCGGTGGTTTGGGCTCGATCTTTGGCTCCTTTGCGGGCGCGGCCTTCCTGGTGCTGCTGCCGGTGGTGCTGAAGGTTGTCGGCGTCGACATGCTGGGCTGGCCCACTGATATCGTGGCGCATTTCCAGCTGGTCATCGTGGGCGCACTGATCGTGACATTCCTGATTCTGGAGCCGCACGGGTTGGCGCAGCTCTGGCGTGTGACCAAGGAGAAGCTCCGGCTCTGGCCCTTCCCGCACTGATCGGGGTGGGCGACGACCTCGCCGGGTCCAGCGAAGGAGGAGGCTGGGCTCGATCACGACACCATCGGAAAAAATTCAAGGGAGGATGATACCCGATGACACTGAAACTGACGACTCTGGCGCTGAGTGCGCTGATGGCCGCAGGTCCTGCAATGGCGGACCTCGTATTCCCGGACCTGAGCTATCGGACCGGTCCCTATGCAGCGGGCGGCATCCCGTTCTCTGACGGCTACAACGACTACTTCACGCTGGTCAACGAGCGGGACGGCGGCATCGGCGGTGTCAAGGCACGCGTGATCGAGTGCGAGACCGGCTACAACACCGAAAAGGGTGTGGAGTGCTATGAATCTACCAAGGGCGAAGGCGCTCTGGTCTACCAGCCGCTGTCCACCGGCATCACCTATCAGCTGATCCCCAAGGTCACGGCAGACGGCATTGCGCTGCACACCATGGGGTATGGCCGGACCTCGGCTGCAAACGGCAAGGTGTTCTCCAACGTCTTCAACTACCCGGCGAACTATTGGGATGGGGCGTCCGGCGTCATCAATCACCTGCTGGAAGAAAACGGCGGTGACCTGAACGGCAAGAAGGTCGCGCTAGTCTATCACAATTCCGCCTATGGCAAGGAGCCGATCCGCACGCTGGAAGAGCTGGGCAAGAAGCATGGTTTCGAGCTGAGCCTGCTGCCGGTTGACCATCCCGGTCAGGAGCAGAAATCCCAGTGGCTGCAGATCCGCCGCCAGCAACCCGACTATGTCGTGATGTGGGGCTGGGGCGTGATGAACCAGGTTGCCATTCAGGAAGCTGCCAACATTCGCTTCCCGATGGAGAACTTCATCGGCGTGTGGTGGTCCGGCTCCGATCACGATGTGATCCCGGCGGGTGCCAAGGCGGATGGCTACAAGGCCGTGACCTTCCACAACGTCGGCGATGACTTCCCGGTCTTTGACGACATCCAGACGCATGTGGTCGACAAAGGTCTGGCCGCAGGTGCGGGCGATCAGATCGGCAAAGTTGCCTACAACCGCGGCATGTATGCAGCGATGCTGGCGGTCGAGGCTGCCAAGACCGCACAGGAGATCCACGGCACTGCGGAGATCGACGCCGCGATGATGATCGACGGCATGGAAGGTCTGGAACTCACGGCTGAAAAGATGACGGCACTGGGCATGCAGAACTTCGGCCCTGCTTTCAATGTGTCCTGTGAAAACCACGGCGGTCCGGGGCTTGTCGGGGTGACGCAATGGGATGCGGATACGCAGACCTGGTCGCTGATCTCGGGCTTCAACCCAACCGACTCCGAGGTGATCGGTGCCTTGGTGGCCGAGGACTCCGCGTCCTATGCAGCCGAAAACAACATCGAAGAGCGCTGCAACTAAGCGGTCCTGTCGCGCCGAGAGAGGTCTCTCGGCGCGGCTTCAAAACTCATATGATGTGGCGCAGGGCCGCCGCATCGGTTCCGTCCCAAACGGACACTGGCGAAAGGGATAGCTTTCGAGATGCTGGACGCGGCGAACACCACAGATGTGCAGGCGGAGACGCTGCTCGAGGTCAATAATATCGAGGTGATCTACAACCACGTGATCCTCGTGCTAAAAGGCGTGAGTCTGAATGTGCCCAAGGGCGGGATCACCGCGCTTCTGGGGGGCAACGGGGCTGGCAAGACCACGACCCTGAAAGCAATTTCCAGCCTGCTGCATTCCGAACGCGGCGAGGTCACCAAGGGTTCGGTGCGCTATCGCGGCAAGGACGTGCATGCGCAGGATCCGGCGGATCTGGTGCGCAAGGGGGTGATCCAGGTGATGGAGGGTCGCCATTGTTTTGAGCACCTGACGGTCGAGGAAAACCTGCTGACCGGCGCCTATACGCGCGGCGATGGCAGTGCCAAAATTCAAGACGATCTGGAGATGGTCTATACTTATTTCCCCCGGCTGAAGGAGCGCCGCAAAAGTCAGGCAGGCTACACCTCCGGCGGGGAGCAGCAGATGGTCGCTATGGGGCGCGCCTTGATGAGCCGCCCGGAGACGATCCTGCTCGATGAGCCATCAATGGGCCTGGCGCCGCAGCTTGTGGAGCAGATCTTTCAGATCGTGAAGTCGATCAACGAGAACGAAGGCGTGACCTTCCTGCTGGCTGAGCAGAACACCAACGTGGCGCTGCGTTATGCCCACTATGGCTACATTCTGGAATCCGGCCGGGTGGTAATGGACGGCCCGGCGGCGGAGCTGCGCGAGAACCCGGATGTGAAGGAATTCTACCTCGGGATGTCCGAAGAAGGCCGCAAGAGTTTCCGTGACGTGCGGTCCTACCGCCGTCGCAAGAGGTGGCTGAGCTGAGGCGGGGAGAGATGACCATGACTTATTTTGATGCATTGGAAACCCGCAGCTCAGATGAGCGGGCCGCAGATCTGGCCAAACTTTTGCCAGAGCAGATCGCCCGCGCAAAATCGGCGCCCGGCTTTGCCGCCCTGCTGAGCGATGTGGATCCGGCGCAGATCACGACGGTTGCGGATCTTGCGCGCTTGCCCGTTCTGCGCAAGGCGGAGCTGAGCGCGGCGCAGGCGGCGCATCCACCCTTTGGTGGTTTCACCGTGAAACCGGCGCATGGCTTTGCCCATATCTTTCAGTCACCGGGGCCGATCTATGAACCCGGTGGGGTGGACCACGACTGGTGGCGCATGGGGCGTTTTCTGCATGCCGCGGGTGTGGGTCCCGGCGATGTGGTGCAGAACTGCTTTGGCTATCACCTGACGCCTGCCGGGATGATCTTTGAGAACGGTGCCCGCACGGTGGGGGCTGCGGTTCTGCCTGCTGGTACGGGCCAGACCGAATTGCAGGTCACGGCTGCGCGCGATGTGGGCGCGACCACCTATGCCGGAACGCCAGATTACCTGAAGGTGATCCTCGACAAGGCCGAGGCCATGGGGGTGACACTGGGGTTCACAAAGGCCGCGGTTGGTGGCGGCGCGCTGTTCCCCAGCTTGCGTCAGGATTACGCGGATCGCGGCATTGCGTGTCTGCAGTGCTATGCCACCGCAGATTTGGGCAATATCGCCTATGAGAGCGCCGCGATGGAGGGGATGATTGTCGACGAACAAGTCATCGTCGAGATCGTCACGCCCGGCACCGGCACCCCAGTTGCACCGGGTGAAGTCGGCGAGGTTGTGGTGACCACGCTCAACCGCGATTACCCGCTGATCCGTTTTGCCACCGGCGACCTGAGCGCGGTGATGCCCGGTGAGAGCCCCTGTGGCCGCACGAACCTGCGTATCAAGGGCTGGATGGGGCGCGCCGATCAGACCACCAAGATCAAGGGCATGTTCGTACGCCCCGAGCAGGTGGCAGCGCTGGTTGAAAAACATGACGAGATCGTCAAGGCGCGCGTCGTGGCCTCCCGCGAAGGCGAGATGGATGTGATGACCGTCCGGATCGAGGCCGAAGGCGGCGACGAGATCAGCTTTGCCCGCTCGGTTATTGATGTGCTGAAGATGAAGGGCGCCGTGGATGTGGTTGCCCCGGGGAGCCTGCCCAAGGATGGCCTCGTGATCGAGGATCAGCGCAGCTACGACTGATCTGCAGCCTCTTGCTGGACCCGACAGTGCCGCCGCTGCCGACATGCCGTCGCAGCGGCGGTTTCGCGCTGGAATTTCCGACAGAAATGCTTGAAACAGGTGCGACTCTGTTCAAAGGCAGGATGAATGACGCAAGCAAGCCAGACACAGGCGCCAGTAGCCCACCGCCAAAGCGCCGCCCGGAGCAGGGGCACACGCGGCTTTGCACTGCTGGCCTGGATCGTCGCGCTGTCCTGCCTGCTGCCGATGGTTGCAGTTGGTATCGCGGCGCTGACGGGCGGGGTGGAGACGATCTCGCATCTCGCGGATACTGTGCTGCCCCGCTATGCGCGTACCACGGTCTATCTGGTGCTGCTGGTGTCGTTGGGCACATTTTCCATCGGCGTGGGGGCGGCCTGGCTGGTCACCATGACCCGGTTTCCCGGCGTGCGGTTCTTCGAGGTGGCGTTGGTGCTGCCGCTGGCGTTTCCGGCCTATGTTCTGGCCTATGCCTATACATTTCTGCTCGACCATCCGGGGATTGTGCAGTCGACCCTGCGGGATGTGACAGGCTGGGGGCCGCGCGACTACTGGTTCCCGGAAATCCGGTCACTTGGCGGTGCGGCGCTGATGCTGGTGCTGGTGCTTTACCCATATGTCTACCTGCTGGCGCGAGCCGCCTTCCTGCAGCAAAGCTCCAGCGCGTTTCTTGCGGCGCGGGCGTTGGGGGATAGCTCCTGGCGCGCGTTTTGGCGTGTCAGCCTGCCGATGGCGCGGCCTGCGGTGGCCTCGGGCGTGTTGCTGGCGGTTATGGAGACCATCGCGGATTACGGCACAGTGGCCTATTTCGGGGTGCAGACCTTTGCCACGGGCATCTACACCAGCTGGTTTTCGCTGGGAGATCGTGGGGGAGCTGCGCAACTGGCCCTCTGTCTGTTAGGGTTTGCATTGATGCTCGCGGTGGCTGAGCGTGTCAGCCGCGGCAAGGCGCGTTACCACCACGCCGGAAAACAACAAGCCGCACTGCCCCCGGCGACACTGAGCGGCGGCAATGTGATTGCGGCTTGGGTGCTTTGCGCACTGCCGGTGATCTTTGGGTTCCTGGTGCCGCTGGTGAGCCTGACGCTGATGGGGCTTGAGTCTGAACAGAACTTGCTAAGCAGCCGCTATATTGCCTTCATCAAGAACTCGCTGACGCTGGCGAGTATGGCGGCGCTTATAACGCTGCTGGCGGCGGTCAGCCTTGGATTCTACCAACGTCTCCGCCCGGGCAAGCTATCGAGCACAGCCGCGAATTTTTCGCGCCTTGGCTATGCGGTGCCGGGCGGAGTGATCGCGGTGGGTTTGATGGTGCCATTTGCCGCGTTCGACAACGCGCTTGACGCCTGGATGCGAGCCAACTTCGGCATTCGAACAGGGCTGCTGGTCACCGGTTCGATCTGGCTTCTGGTGATGGCGTATGTTGTGCGCTTCATGGCGGCAGCGCTGGGGGCTTATGAAGGGGGGCAGGCAACGGTTCATGCGAATATGGACGCGGCTGCGCGTTCATTGGGTCAGAGCCCATTTGGCATGCTGCGCCGGGTGCATCTGCCGATCCTGACGCCGAGCCTGCTGACGGCACTGCTGATCGTCTTTGTCGACGTCATGAAGGAGCTGCCTGCAACATTGATCATGCGACCGTTCAATTTCGATACGCTGGCGGTGCAGGCGCACCGGCTGGCGGCGGATGAACGGCTTGAAGGGGCTGCTGTACCATCACTGGTGATCATGGCGGTGGGGTTGCTTCCGGTGATCCTGGTCTGTCGGCAAGTGCGACGCCGGACTTAAGGCGCAGAGGTCAGGGGCCGCTCCACCAGGCCTCGATCTCGGCGTGGCTCACGCGTTGTTCCGGGCCAAGGGCAACCAGAAGCGTTTCATCTGCATCACAGCGGCGTGCCTCAACATGACGACCGACAATATGCAACTCATAGGCACCACCTGAGGTCAGCACGAAGCCTTTCATCCTGTAGAGCCCCTCTGGCCGGTCGGCCAGTTTGTCACCCAATGCCCGACGGTCCATGACCGTTTTGCTGCGATGTTGCCAGCTGACGTATCCGGGGTGCGGCGCAGGCGTCATGCCGCGCGGGAGCGGCACGATGTCGAATAGCATGCGAGACAACTCCATATCGGCGATCCGAGTTGGAGTTCGAGCCCCCACCTGACGGAGCTGATCGAGCAACTCTGTTTCGGGCGCGCTGTCGAGTTTGCTGAGAAGAACCAGATCTGCCGCGCAGATTTGCTGCGCCACCTGAGGTTTCAGCAGTGGATCATCCATCAAGGTGGAAAAGCTGGAACCATCCACCACGGTGACAATACCTGCATAGCTAAGGCGGCTGTCATTGAGCAATGCATTGGCGATCGCAACTGGCTCGGCGACACCACTGGCTTCGATCAGGATATGATCAGGCTGTTTTCCGCGGGTCAGGACCTCATTGACGCTCAAGGCTAGGTCATCACCAAGCGAGCAACAAACGCAGCCGTTGGTCAACGCAATCCTGTCGACATCCGCATCTGCAATAAGCGAGGCGTCGATATTGATGCTGCCGAAGTCATTGACCAAAACGGCCAGACGCAAGCCGTGATCCTCGCCAAGCAGCGCGTTGATCAGCGTTGTCTTACCCGCGCCGAGATATCCACTGATGATCGTAACTGGCGTGCGCATCAGGACATGCCCCTGCGCATCAAGTGCATCGCAATCGGCATGTCAACCGAGCTCCCCGCTTTATGAATTTGCAATCTCTATGTCTTGCTTGGCGCGACTCTATAGGTTCTGAGGACGGCTCGGTCCAGACAAAGATTCGGCAGAAGCGGGGAGCAAATCACCTGTTTCGAGCTTGCTGCCTGATTTCACATCAGAAAAATTGTATGAAAATTCAAATTTCTGGAGGGCGGCTTCAGTTCTCTGCATTTGTTCACGCGCTGCAGATTGGGATTCCCGCTCCCGATTCTTGCAAAGCGGATGCAAAAAAGGGCGCAGTCGAAACTGCGCCCTCTCTCTCGAATACACTAGAGTAGCTTATTCCCAGCCAACCTCGTTGAAGATTTTCTGCGCGGTCGGAAGGTTCAGAGCAACTTTGGACAGTTCGACATCGTCGGCGACAAATTCACCCAGCTTTGCCACGCTTTCAGACTTTTCGACCGAAGGAACGGCAGGGAACTCGTCGTTGCCACCGGAGAAATACTGTTGCGCCTGATCGGATGCGAGATACTCAAGAAACTTGACCGCGTTGTCGCGGTTCGGTGCATGGGCCGCAACGCCGCCACCGGACAGGTTCATATGCGCACCTTCCGCGTCCTGAGACGGGAAAACCCACGCAATCTTGTCGATGTCGGCTGAGAGGCCTTTGACATCCTTCCGCAGCGCACGGGCAAAGTAATAGGAGTTGGCAACCGAGACATCACATTCGCCGGAGATGATTCCGCGCAGCTGATCGGTGTCGCCACCCTGCGGCGCGCGCGCAAAGTTCTCCACCATGCCAGCGGCCCATTCACGTGCCTTTTCCTCACCGTGGTTTTCGATGATGGCAGAGAGCAGCGTCTGGGCATAGACGTTGCTGGAGGACCGGTGGCAGACCATGCCTTTGTACTCGGGCTTGATCAGATCCATGTAGGTCGCCGGCGGGTTGTCCACGTCGGCCTTGTCGTAGAACACGATGCGGGCGCGCTGTGAAAAGCCGAACCACTGGTTGTCGGCGTCCTGCAGGTTGGACGGGATCCGGTCTTCGAGCACGTCGCTGTCGATCGATTGCAAAACACCTGCATCCTTCGCGCGCGCCAGACGGGAGGTATCCACTGTCAGCAGGATGTCCGCCGGAGAGTTTGCACCCTCGGCCTGCATCCGGGCGATCAGCTCATCAGCCTTGCCTTCGATGCGGTTGATGGTGATGCCGGTGGCCTCTTCGAAGTCGGAGTAGAGGCGTTCATCGGTGTCGTAGTGGCGAGAGGAGTACAGGTTGACTACTCCGTCAGCGACGGCAGTGGTCGCAAGACTCGCGGCGATTACAGTTGCAAAAACGTTGATTTTCATGAGCTTTTCACCCCTCTGAATGTCGCTTGTTCCTGGGTGGCACCTCCTCGCGCCAAAACCCAAGTTGTTTAGTCAATTACTACACTGCGCGCGAAATGTAAGGGGTAACTGATTAATTCTGTCAGAAAATTCTTCGGTCGCGAAGGTCATGCCTCACGATTGAATGACGCCCCCTGGCCAGGCGGCGTGTCAGACAACTTCTGTGGGAGATACTGGGGGCACAAAAACAAAAAACCGCATCCGAAGATGCGGTTTTCCGGAGCCCCGTGAGAGGCGTCATATGCTGTATGTCAGCCCTGACGAGCTTTGAACCGACGCTGGGTCTTGTTGATCACGTAGACGCGACCTTTGCGACGCACAACCCGGCAATCACGGTGCCGGTTCTTCAGCGAACGGAGCGAGTTCTTGACCTTCATGGTCTCTCTCCTTGTCTGCGGCGCGAACCAGCGCCTGGGTTAGCGGGCGTTCCGGCGCCTGAGCCCGAAACAATGAAATCATGGTGGGCGGTACAAGGATCGAACTTGTGACCCCTTCGATGTCAACGAAGTGCTCTACCGCTGAGCTAACCGCCCATGATGCCGACAACAAAACAATTTTCTACGCCGTTTGGCGCATCGCTTCGCGTCAGTGAAAAGGCGTATAAAAGGAGTCGATTGTGGGCGCAAGAGCTTTTGCCACAGAAATATAAACTCTATGCTGTGACTCTCAGGCGGGAAAGTGGAGCTGGCATGTCACGTCAGGCATATTCGGTTGAAATGCCACAGATGTGGCAGTCTCCGGTGGTGATCGCATCGCCGCATAGCGGCTCGAACTATCTGAAAACCTTTGTTTCTCAGTCGGTTCTCGACGCAAAACGCTTGCGCAGCAGCGAGGATGCATTTGTCGACCAGCTGTTCGCTGTCGCGCCTGAGTTCGGGATGCCCATGCTGACGGCGCAGATGCCGCGGGCGTTTGTCGACTTGAACCGTTCGTCCGGTGAATTGGATCCTGCTCTGATCGAAGGGGTACGGCGGCGCGGACAAAATCCCCGCGTGGCCTCCGGACTAGGTGTGATTCCCCGAGTCGTTTCCAACGGGCGGTCCATCTATCGCGGCAAGATCAGCATGGCCGAGGCGCAGGCGCGAATCGATCAGTACTGGACGCCCTATCACGCGGCTCTGCAGCAGTTGCTTGATGCCTCTCATGCGCGGTTCGGCGAAACCATTCTGGTCGATTGCCATTCAATGCCGCATGAGGCGGTCGAAGGCGTGTCGCCGAAACGAGCATTGCGACCGGAAATCGTTTTGGGGGATCGGTTCGGTGCGGCCGCTGACGGCTGGATCGTGGATGAGATCGAAGCGGCCTTTGCGGAGGCAGGGTTCCGTGTGGCGCGAAACGCGCCGTTTGCAGGGGCCTATATCACCCAGACCTATGGGCGACCGGCGCGGCGGCAGCATGCCATTCAGGTCGAGATTGATCGCTCTCTCTATATGGACGAGACCGACATCACGCCAAATGCGCAATTTGCAACTGTAAAAGCACAGCTCACACGTGCGCTCAGTCGTGTTGCGACCCTCGGCTCCGACAGAAAACCGATGGCTGCAGAATAAACTTACCTCAGCGTAGCGCGCGTCCCTTCAGGATGGCTTCCTTGCCAAACCGTTTGCGGATTTCGTCTGTCGCACGTTCGGCACTTGCCCGTTTTTCCGCGTTGGGATCGAGCAGATCGCCCGTGGTGTCGGCCTGTGCCTCTGGTCCAAGTTCGCTGATGCCGCATCCAAGCAGCCGGAAGGGGCCCTGGTTTACTGACTGATCCAGCAGGTGGCGCGCGGTGCGATAGATCTGATCGGCGATCTGAGTCGGACTGTGCAGGGATTGGCGCCGGGTGAGCGTTGAATGGTTCGCGCGTTTTAGTTTCAGCGTGACCACTCGACCGGCGAGTTCCTTGGCCTTGGCCCGGTCCGAAACTTGTTCTGCTAGGCGCCACAGATGCCCATCGAGCACGTCCATTTGCATCGTGTCCTCAAAGAAGGTGGTTTCCTTGGATATGGATTTCACCGGGGTACGCGCGGACACCTTGCGGCGGTCTTCGCCGCGCGCCAAATGCCAGAGCCGGTCCCCCATGCTGCCAAAGCGCTCATGCAGGTCACGACGATCCCAACGCAACAGGTCCGAGAAGGCGCGAATCCCTGCTTTTTCCAGTGATGCTTGTGCGGCGGGGCCAATACCCCAGATGAGGCGCACGGGTTTATCGCGCAGGAATTCCCCTGTTTCGGCTTCACCAATCACTGAAAAGCCGCGTGGTTTGTCGAGGTCGGAGGCGACCTTGGCCAAGAATTTGTTGTGACTCAGCCCGATCGAGCCGGTGACGCCGAGCTCATCCTTCATCCGCCTGACCAACCGCGCCAGCATGACCGCGGGGGGCGCGCCGTGTAGCCGCTCGGTGCCAGACAGATCCATGAAGGCCTCATCCAGTGACAGGGGTTCCACCTCTGGTGTCAGCTCATCCATCATGGCCCGGATTGCGCGGCTGGTTTCCACATAGGCATGCATCCGTGGTTTGATGACCACCGCGTCCGGACAGAGCTTCAGCGCCTGAAACATCGGCATGGCAGAGCGGACTCCCCGAATGCGGGCCACATAGCAGGCGGTCGAAACTACGCCGCGATGTGCGCCGCCGATGATTACCGGCTTGTCCGCCAATTCTGGATTGTCGCGTTTCTCGACGCTGGCATAGAAGGCATCGCAATCCATATGCGCGATGGAGAGCGTGAACAGCTCGTCATGAGCCTTGATGCGCGGGCTGCGACAAGCAGGACAGCGTCGGTGCCCCGGACGCAGCGCGCCGGGATCAAAGCAGTGCAGACAGTCGCGGCAGAGGGCTGGCATGGCGGACTCGACAAAAAAGCGCAGAAACGGGGTGTGCGCGACGCCCGCTCCGGTTAGCGTGCACCCGGCGTCAACGGGGCGCCTCTGCGCAGAGGTGAAATATACCATGAGCTTTACGGGAACGAAACTGGCGCTGTTTCTCGGCCCGCGTCTGCTGGTGATCCTGCGCGACGAGACTGTCGATATTCCCTTTCCCGGTCATTGGGATTTCCCCGGGGGTGGGCGAGAGAACGGCGAGACCCCGAAGGAATGCACTCTGCGAGAGACGTATGAGGAGGTCGGGCTCGCCCTGGCGCCCGAAGAGCTGACCTACGCGCGCTGTTATCCCCGGCCGGATGGCGACAGCTGGTTCTTTGCCGCCCACCTTTCAGAAGCGACGGTGGCGGATATCCGGTTTGGTGATGAAGGGCAGGGGTGGGAGCTCATGACACCGGCGGCCTATATTGCCCACCCGCTGGGCATTCCGCGTTTCAAGGACCGGCTGCAGAACTATCTGCAGCGTTCTCAGTCTGACGGGGCGTGAGGCTCCGGTACAGCAACACAGGTAATATTGATGTTTCGGAAAGAAAGGCCCCCGCACAAGTGGCGGGGGAAGGTGACGTTTCTCAGGAAGAGGTAAACGTCAGGGGAGTGTCTCCACTCCAGATTCACCTATGAACCCATGTTTCGCAAAGCTCCAAGCCGGTTCGAGATGGATTTCTCGCTCCGACCTGTGCTTTCAATGTCACGAATATGAAATTCAGTTTTTCGAAACGGTCAGTGTTTCTACGTGATTTGTTCTTTGATCCCCGCACCTTGTCGCCATGATATACGATGGCTTTACGGTGCGGGCTGGAACGGGTGTTAAGGTCTGCGTTTGCCCGTCTTTTGGGCAGTGCAGCCCGCAATCGAGCGGCGTTACCCCTTGTTGGGGATTTTCGTCTGTGCGCTGTTCATCTCTTTCAGAATATCCTGCGCCGCCAGACGTGGAACTTCGGCCTGCCAGATCGGACGGCCGACAACGATGTGGTCGGCGCCCGCCTCCAGCGCTTGCATCGGGGTGGTTACGCGTTTCTGGTCCCCCAGATCGGCGCCAACAGGGCGTACGCCAGGGGTCACGATCAATTTGCCTTCGGCCTCTGGCAGTGCACGGATCAGGGCGGCTTCTTGCGGGCTGGCAATCACGCCATCGGCTCCTGCAGCCAGCGCCTTGCCTGCGCGTTCCTGTACAAGATCGGTGATGTCGCCGCTCTTGATGAGCGCATCGTCCAGATCATTCCGGTCGAGCGAGGTCAGAATGGTGACGGCCAAGATCTTCAGGTCCTTGCCTGCGGCACCCTCTTTGGCGGCGCGCACCACATGCGGGTCGCCATGCACGGTGAGGAAGTCGAGCTCGAACTGAGACAGGCCGCGCACCGCGTTTTCCACCGTCGCGCCGATGTCAAAGAGCTTCATGTCGAGGAAGATCTTCTTGCCGAGCTCCTGTTTCAGCTCATTCGCGAGGGCCAGGCCTCCGCCGGTCAGCATGCCCAGACCGATCTTGTAGAAAGAGACGGCATCTCCCAACTGTTCGGCCAGCTTCAAGCCGGCGATGGCGTTGGGTACATCCATGGCAACGATCAAGCGGTCATCGGCGATGGGAGTGGTCATGGGCATGTCTCCGGTCTGGGGCGCTGGGTTGCGTCTTCCTAATGCCTTTGCCCCTTGCGGAAAAGGGCCTTCAGAGGTTTCTTACGTGGTTTGATCGCGGTCAAGGTTCATCAACACTTGTCATGGTAGTCAGGGACTTGAAGATGTGCGGTGAATACCCACATCTTACCCCGAGGCCCACACCGATCCTGTGCTGCCAAGCGGGCAGGGTCATTCTAGGGGCGCTTGAAAAAGGAGAAGAAGATGGACTTGAACAAGTTCACTGAGCGGGCGCGCGGTTTTGTGCAGGCGGCCCAGACTGTCGCACTTCGCGAGGGTCACCAGCGGCTGACGCCGGAACATATCCTCAAAGCATTGCTGGACGACGATCAGGGCATGGTTACGAATCTCATTTCCCGTGCGGGAGGAGATCCGAAACGCGTGGCCGAATCCGTCGAGGCGGCCATGGGCAAGCTGCCCAAGGTGTCCGGTGATGCCGGGCAGATCTATCTTGATGGTCAGACCGCCCGGGTGCTGGATGAAGCGACCAAGGTGGCAGAGAGGGCCGGGGACAGTTTTGTTCCGGTAGAGCGCATGTTGACCGCCTTGGCATTGGTCAAATCGAAAGCGAAAGAAGCGCTTGAGGCGGGCAATGTCACGGCACAGAAGCTCAACGAGGCGATCAACGACATTCGTCAGGGGCGCACGGCCGATAGCGCGACGGCTGAAGACTCATATGAGGCTCTGAAGAAATACACGCAGGACCTGACCGAACGTGCCAGCGAGGGCAAGATTGACCCGATCATCGGGCGCGATGACGAGATCCGTCGGACCATGCAGGTGCTGAGCCGCCGGACCAAGAACAACCCGGTGCTGATCGGTGAGCCGGGCGTGGGTAAAACGGCGATCGCCGAAGGCATGGCCTTGCGCATCATCAACGGGGATGTGCCCGAATCCCTGCGCGACAAACGACTTCTGGCGCTGGACATGGGCGCGCTGATAGCCGGTGCGAAATATCGTGGCGAGTTTGAGGAGCGGTTGAAGAGCATCCTGAATGAGGTCACGGCGGCGGCGGGTGAGGTCATCCTGTTCATCGACGAGATGCACACGCTGGTCGGTGCCGGAAAATCTGATGGTGCAATGGACGCCGCCAACCTCATCAAGCCGGCTCTGGCACGGGGTGAGCTGCACTGTATCGGCGCCACCACGCTGGATGAATATCGCAAGTATGTGGAGAAGGACGCAGCACTCGCGCGCCGTTTCCAGCCGGTAATGGTGTCTGAGCCGACGGTTGAGGATACGATTTCCATTCTGCGCGGCATCAAGGAAAAATACGAACTCCATCACGGGGTGCGTATTGCTGATGGCGCCCTTGTGGCGGCAGCAACCTTGTCAAACCGCTACATTACGGACCGGTTCCTGCCCGACAAGGCTATTGACCTTGTGGACGAGGCCGCGTCGCGCCTGCGAATGGAAGTGGACTCCAAGCCGGAAGAGCTGGACGCGCTTGATCGCCAGATCCTGCAGATGCAGATCGAGGAACAGGCCCTGAAGCTTGAAGAGGATACCGCCTCTCTGGATCGCCTGGAAACACTGCAGAAGGAACTCGCTGACTTGCAGGAGCGCTCGGCAGAGATGACGGCGCAGTGGCAGGCGGAACGGGACAAATTGGCCTCCGCTCGGGACATCAAAGAGCGGTTGGACAAGGCGCGTGCTGAACTTGATATCGCAAAGCGTGAGGGCAACCTCGCCAAGGCGGGTGAGCTGTCTTATGGCGTCATCCCTGGTTTGGAGAAGCAGCTGACAGAGGCCGAGCAGACCGAACAAAAGGGGCTTATGGTCGAAGAGGCTGTCCGTCCCGAGCAAATCGCGGGCGTCGTGGAGCGCTGGACCGGCATCCCGACCTCCAAGATGCTCGAAGGTGACCGTGAAAAGCTGTTGCGGATGGAAGACGGTCTGCATGCGCGTGTCATCGGACAGAACACTGCGGTGACGGCAGTCGCCAATGCGGTGCGCCGGGCGCGGGCTGGTCTTAGTGACGAAAACCGTCCACTGGGCTCTTTCCTGTTCCTCGGGCCAACGGGTGTAGGCAAGACCGAGCTGACCAAGGCCGTGGCTGAGTTCCTGTTTGACGATGACAGCGCCATGGTGCGCGTCGACATGTCGGAGTTCATGGAAAAGCACAGCGTCGCCCGCCTGATTGGTGCCCCTCCGGGGTATGTCGGCTATGATGAGGGTGGCGTTCTGACCGAAGCCGTACGGCGTCGTCCCTATCAGGTGATCCTGTTCGACGAAGTTGAGAAGGCGCACCCGGATGTGTTCAACGTGCTGCTGCAGGTGCTGGACGATGGTGTGCTGACGGATGGGCAAGGCCGGACCGTGGACTTCAAGCAAACGCTGATCATCCTTACATCCAACCTTGGCGCGCAGGCCCTCAGCCAGCTGCCAGACGGGGCGGATGCGTCGGATGCTAAGCGGGACGTGATGGACGCGGTGCGGGCGCATTTCCGCCCCGAGTTCCTGAACCGCCTGGATGAGACGGTGATCTTCGACCGGCTTGGTCGTCACGACATGGGCGGGATTGTAGAGATCCAGCTCCGGCGTCTGGTCAAGCGGTTGGCAGATCGCAAGATCACACTGCAACTGGACGATGGCGCCAAGGCGTGGCTTGCGGATGAGGGGTATGATCCGGTGTTTGGGGCGCGCCCGTTGAAACGCGTCATTCAGCGCGCACTGCAGAACCCGCTGGCAGAGGCGCTGCTGTCTGGGGACATCAAGGACGGAGAGACCGTTTCGGTGTCTGCGGGCAGTGAAGGGCTGGTTATCGGGGATCGCCTCGGCACAACCAAGCGGCCACGCCCGGATGAGGCTGTCGTTCACTGAGCTTGCACGTGATGATGAGATAGAGGGTCGCCCTTTGGGGCGGCCCTTTTGCCGATAACCATTGCTGAACCGGATGTGAAATCCCACCTGTGAAACGTCATGCGTCTGTCGTGTGTCGGCATGCTATAATACGGATTGGTCAGGCCGCCTTGCCTGTCCCGCGATATTGAAGAGAAAGGATTTTCCATGGGGTTTGCGATGAATGCGGTGTCGATCCTTGCGGTGGTGTTCATCTGCCTTCTGGGTGTGTTTGCCCTGGCGGCACTGGCGATGTTTGTCATAGATCGCACGCAGACCCAGGACGCGATCCGCCGCAACTACCCGGTGCTGGGGCGGTTTCGGCATCTCTTCAGTTCCCTTGGGGAGTTCTTCCGCCAGTATTTCTTCGCCATGGATCGCGAGGAGCTTCCGTTCAATCGTGCGCAGCGGGAGTGGATTGCCCGTGCCTGCGCCGGTGTGACCAACACGGTGGCCTTTGGCTCCACCCGCAACACTGCGGTGCCGGGCACGCCGATCTTCGTAAACGCCGCCTTCCCACCGCTGAATGACCAATATGCCAGTTCCGAACCGATGCTGATCGGTCCGACCGCGCGGGTACCCTATAATGCACCGTCGTTCTTCAACATTTCCGGTATGAGCTATGGCGCACTGTCGCGTCCTGCAGTCACCGCCCTCAGCCGGGGCGCGCGCGAGGCGGGGATCTGGCTCAACACCGGGGAGGGTGGGCTAAGCCCGTTTCATCTCGATGGGGGCTGTGATGTGGTCTTTCAGATCGGCACCGCCAAATACGGGGTGCGCGATGCCGAAGGAAATCTGAGTGATGCGCGCCTGAAGGAACTCGCCGAGATCCCGCAGGTAAAGATGTTCGAGTTGAAGCTGGCGCAGGGGGCAAAACCCGGCAAGGGCGGTATCCTGCCCGCCGCCAAGGTCAATGCCGAAATCTCCGAGATCCGCGGCATCCCGGAAGGGACGGCGAGCATTTCTCCCAACCGGCACCCGGAGATCGCCTCTTATGACGACCTTCTCGATATGGTTGCCCGCGTGCGCCAGGTTTCTGGCAAGCCGGTGGGGATCAAGACGGTCGCAGGGTCTGAGGTTGCCCTGCGGGAGATGTTCCTGAACTTCGCGGCGCGACCTGATGACGTTCCGGACTTCATCACCATTGACGGTGGTGAGGGCGGCACCGGAGCCGCACCGATGCCACTGATTGACCTTGTTGGCATGTCCGTACGCGAGGCCCTGCCGTTGGTGTGCAACCTACGCGATGAATATGGCTTCAAGGAGCGCATCCGCCTGATCTCCAGCGGCAAGCTGGTCAACCCCGGCGATGTGGCCTGGGCGCTGGCAGCGGGCGCTGATTTTGTCACCTCGGCGCGGGGCTTCATGTTTTCGCTGGGCTGCATTCAGGCGCTGAAGTGCAATCGCAACACCTGCCCGACCGGCATCACCACCCACGACCCGCGCTTTCAGCAGGGGCTCGTGGTGGAGGACAAGTACAAGAAGGTCGCCCGCTTTGCTCGCGAAGTGATCCAGGAGGTGGAGACCATCGCCCATTCGGTCGGGGTGGATGAACCGCGCAAGATGCGCCGCCGTCACATGCGGATCGTGCAGGAGGATGGCTCCTCGCGGCCGATGAATGAGATCCTGCCAAGTTACAGTGCTGTCGCGGAGATGTGAGAGGATATGTTTTTGCCCTGAGCGCCTAAGGCGTTACCTCAAGGATCAACACGATCTCAAGGAGCGCTTTCATGGCCCATCGCTGGCAAAACGATCTGACCCACCGGGACATCACGCCGGAATCCCTGTTCTGGAACCGGCGCAAGATCCTCGCAGGCATGGGGGGCGTCGGGCTGGGGGCTATCGGCGGCGGTCTGGCGCAGGCCCAAGAGGCGGAGCTGGACCCCAACACCTGGGAAGAGGTCACCAGCTACTGCAATTTCTATGAATTCGGCACCGGCAAAACCGATCCCGCCAGCTATGCCGGCCAGATGACCACCTCGCCCTGGGAGGTGGAGATCGACGGCATGGTCGACAATCCCGGCACCTACGGCTTTGACCAGATCCTGTCAGAGATGACACTGGAAGAGCGCATCTACCGGTTTCGCTGTGTCGAGGCCTGGTCGATGGTGATCCCCTGGCAGGGGTTTGAACTGGCGGACCTGCTGAACCTGGCCGGCGTGCAGGAGGGGGCGAAATACGTCGCCTTTGAAACCCTGCTGCGCCCGGATGAGATGCCCGGCACCCGTTACCCGGTGCTGGACTGGCCCTACCGCGAGGGGCTGCGCCTCGATGAGGCGATGAACCCGCTGACGATCATGGCCACCGGCATATTCGGCAAGCCACTGCCAAACCAGAACGGTGCCCCGCTGCGCCTGGTGGTGCCGTGGAAATACGGCTTCAAGTCGATCAAGTCGGTGGTGAAGATCACCCTGACCGATCAGGAGCCGCCGACCAGCTGGAACATGGCCAATGCGCGCGAATACGGTTTCTACAGCAATGTGAACCCTGAGGTGGATCACCCCCGTTGGAGTCAGGCCTCGGAGCGGCGCATTGGTGGCGGGCTGTTTTCCCGTCGTCAGCCAACATTGATGTTCAATGGCTATGAGGCAGAGGTCGCCTCCCTCTATGAGGGGCTGGATCTGACCAAGAACTTCTGATGGATCTGACTTCTGTGAATTCCGCCCTGCGCCGGGTGCCGTCGTGGCTCAT